>CAVUJY010000007.1:0-209322 GCA_963741935.1 uncultured Bacteroidales bacterium
CTTTAATAGCACAGGGATTCAGCCAGAAACTGTCTGCTGAAGAACAGAAAGACACTAAAAAGGGAACAACTGATGTAATGGCTGATAAAACCACTGTCTCCATAGGCAAAGATCTTATAAGTGTTCAGGAGGGGGATTCAGCAGTAGATGTAAGAATAGGCAACCGTGGTCTGAGTATTCTTGAAACACTGGAAGGACCAAAATTCAATTTTAGAAAAGTATTCAAGTGACGATGAATGGAATCAGGATGACAGAGAGGATGAACGCGCCTGGAGAAGGAACCGCTTCAAAGGACACTGGTCAGGTGTGGAATTTGGATTCAATAATTATGCTACTTCGGATAATAGCCTTGTAATGCCTGATGATATTGATTATATGTCTTTGCATTCAGGTAAATCATCAAATTTCAATATTAATTTTTCACAACTGAGTCTGGGTCTTGCCAGACATATAGGATTCGTTACCGGACTTGGTATTAACTGGAACAATTACAGGTTCGATGGTAATAATAACATTCTTAAAGGGAGTGAACGGAGTGATTGAAGAGCTTGATCCAGGAATGATTCTTAAGAAATCCAAGCTTACAACATTGTTTCTCACTGTGCCTTTTATGTTTGAGGTGCAGATTCCGGTGGACTATAATCACCTTAATATTGCAGCAGGACCTATAGGAGCGGTTAAGTTAGGATCTCATACAAAAATGGTTTACGAGGAAGACAACCAGAAGGTAAAATCGAATGGCGATTTCAGTCTTAACATGCTGCGGTATGGTGCAACTGCCAGGGTAGGTTACCAGAACTTTCAGCTTTACGGAACGTATTATATGACTCCTCTGTTCAGATCAGGAAAGGGCCCCGGAGGATATGATCTCTATCCATTCGAAATAGGTGTGGCATTTACATTTAACGATTGATTTATATTTCATTCCTAATTTCATTGAAGGGATATCCGATCGGATATCCCTTCTTATTTATTATTGTTTCTTGCGAGCCATGTACTGTATCTTTGCATTGAACCCACAGAAATTACAGATGGAATCCACTATATTATCTCCCAGAGAAATAAGACGGTACGGCAAGCAGATAATGCTTCCTGAAATTGGGATACAAGGGCAGGAAAAAATTAAAAAAGCCAGTGTACTGGTAGTCGGTGCCGGCGGTCTTGGCTGTCCGGTACTTCAATATCTGACTGCTGCAGGTGTTGGGAAAATAGGCATTGTTGAATTTGACGTAGTAGATGAAACCAATCTCCAAAGACAGATCTTATACGGATCATCCGATGTCGGAAAACTTAAATCAATAATTGCAAAAAACCGCCTTGAACATTTAAGCATTTTCAACAAATTGAAAATGATAAATCTCCGGCTGGATGAATCAAACGCACTGAATATTATTAAGGAATTATGACATTATAATTGATGCGACTGATAATCTTGAAACTCGATATATAATAAATGATTCATGTGTCATCCTGAACAAACCTATGGTTCATGGATCAATCTATAAATATGAGGGGCTCATTTCAGTTTTTAATTATAATGGAGGCCCGACTTACAGATGTTTCAATCCTGAAAGCCCGGAGGGAAAATTTAAAAACCCTGCTCCTTCTGAAGTAGGTTTATTTGGTGTGCTTCCCGGAATAACAGGTGCATATATGGCAAATGAAGTTATCAAGATGATAACAGGTGCCGGAGAGATATTAAGTGGAAAAGTTCTGGTATTTAACAGCTTCTATAATAATTTCAAAATCATATCTGTGACAAATGTCACAGAGAATCATAATATTAAGGAGATAATTAAAACAGGAAATTAACACCGACGGAGTTGAAAAGGGTTGAAGGGTTGAATCAGCCCCTTCTTTAGGCACTCCAATCCACATTTAAAACTTTATACTATGAGACTATTACTTATCAGTAATTCTACAAATGCAGGAGAGGCTTACCTCAATTATCCAAAAAGCTATATCAGGGACTTTCTTGGCAAAGAGAGAATTAAGGCATTGTTTATTCCCTATGCAGCTGTTACGTTCTCATTCGATACCTATGAGTCCAAAGTAGCAGAGAGATTCCGCGAAATAGGCCATGATATTGTTTCAATACATCGCTTACCGGATCCTGTTGCTGCAGTAAAAGAGGCTTCCGCAATCGTTGTCGGAGGTGGAAACACGTGGAAATTGCTGAAAATGATCCGTGATAATAATCTGATTGACATTATAAGGCAGAAAGTACTTGAAGGAACACCTTATGTTGGATGGAGTGCCGGCTCAAATATGGCCTGCCCGACAATAAAGACTACAAATGATATGCCTGTGGTAGAACCTGATTCATTTAATGCCTTTAATCTGATACCTTTCCAGATAAACCCACATTATCTTGATGCCAACCCCGATGGCCATGCAGGAGAGACCCGCGAACAGAGAATTGAAGAGTTCATCGAAGCTAATCCGGGAGTTGTTGTTGCAGGACTGCGGGAAGGTACTATGCTGATCAGGGAGGGAGAAAAACTTAATCTCTATGGTCCGAGGAAGATCAGAATATTCAAAAAAGGGGTTTCTCCGACTGAACTGGGAGAGAAAGATGATTTGTCCTTTTTACTTAGCTGACAGAGGGGAAAAGTTGAAGAGTTGAAGTGAGTTGATTATTACTCTTTTATGAAATTAATTCTTTTTTCACCACTGAGCACACGGAGGAAACACGGAGTTTCACGGTTTACAATTGTCTATGAGCCCTGTCTCTTAGTCTCCCCCTCACCTCTTCTCCCTCTCTCCCATTCTCTTCTTCACCCACTCTCCCCTTCTTTCTATCTTCCTCGCTGCATTGTGCCGTTCAATAATTTATGCTTTCCAACAATCTTCCTTCCGAAACGTCGTTTTAGAGTAGAAAATTATTTAGTCAAATGAATTACCTTTGCTGACCGGCAAACCAATTGCATAACACATATTTAGTTCATTGCATGAGACTTACAATTAAGATACTTAAACTATTCCTGATACTGGCTTTCACAGTTTCAATATTGTTGTTTGCTGCTTCTCTGCTTCTCCAGGATAAAGTCGCTGATATTGTTCTCAAATCTCTGAATAAGAATATATCAACCAAGCTGGATATTGGCTCATTCCGTCTTTCCTTTCTCAGAAAATTCCCTAAAGCTTCTCTGCAGCTTAAAGATGTGGTCGTTCTTTCCTCAGCCGATTTCAATACAAAAGACTTTCCGGATCTTAATACAGATACACTGCTGACAGCTAAATCAATGTCAGT
Source organism: uncultured Bacteroidales bacterium (assembly GCA_963741935.1). Lineage (GTDB taxonomy): Bacteria > Bacteroidota > Bacteroidia > Bacteroidales > VadinHA17 > LD21. The sequence goes on from CAVUJY010000007.1 coordinate 3,254, forward strand.
AGAATTTAAAATTACCAATATCATAAGAGGCATATACAATATTGACAGAATAGGAGCCAAAGATGGTTATGTCAGGTTTTTCATCGACCACAAGGGACGTGTAAATTATAATATTTCATCAAAGAATAGTAGTAATACAGAGGGAGAACCCTTCACACTGGATCTTGATAAGATTTACCTTACGAATTTTAACGCCAGCTATAAAAACCTGTCTGTTAAGCTCGACATTGAAGGTTTAATTGATAAGGGTACATTAAAAAGCAGGATATCAGGAAGCAATGTAGATTTTACGGCATTGGCTGATATGAAAATATATAGTTTTCAGCTCCTCGGCACCAGAATAGACAGGTTAATTGCTGCAGAAATCGACCTGACCCTGCAAAGCTCCAAAACCGGATTTCTTTTTAAGAAGGGAACAATGACAATCGATAATTACGATTTTGGACTTAAAGGCACTGTCTCAACTGATAACGTCCTGGATCTCAATGTATCCGGTAATAATCTCGATATTTCAAAGATCCGAAACTACTTTCCGGAAAAGTATAATAATCTTGTGCAGGAATACAATCCATCGGGTCTTTTGAATATTAATGGTAAGATTAAAGGGCTTTTATCAGCAAAATCTGATCCGCATGTTGAAATAGGTTTTAATCTGAAAAAAGGTCAGATTACCTATGGAAACTCGAATCTGTCCATTAAAGATCTGTCATTTACAGGACAGTTAACAAATGGTCTGAAAAACAGTAAGAAAACAAGTACCGTAGCCATAAAAGACATTAAAGCAAAACTTGGATCTTCGGATTATGAGGGCTCTTTAACAGTTTCGCACTTTGATGCACCTGAATCTGATTTATGGCTGAAGGGAACTCTGCATCCGGACGAGTTGAAAGAGTTTTTCAACCTGAAGGATATAACCAAAACAGAAGGCACAATTGATGCTGACCTCCGTTTAGTCACTGATTTCTGGCCAAAAGGGAAAGTTACTTTTAGTGATGTTGCAGGACTTAAACCCGAGGGTGATCTTATATTCTCATCCTTCACCATTGGCCTGGCAAAGAATAATTTTTTGGTTGAGAACGTCAACGGGACCATGCAAACTTCGAAAAGTATTATGGTCAGGAATTTGAGTTTCAGATATAAGGATCAGAATATTAAAGTAACAGGTGAATTTAAAAACCTGCCTGAATGGCTTGCCGGGAAGAATTTCCGGATGATTGCTGCCGCCGATGTTCTTATTGACAGACTAAATACTGAGGTCTTTTTCAAAGAGGCTTCTTCTTCCGGTAAAAGTCCTTCAAAAAAGACTGCTTTAAAATTTCCTGAAGATATTTTACTCGATATTAATTTTAAAATCGACAGCCTTGAATATAGAAAATTTGCTTCGTCGGATATTGTCGGGACTCTAAACTACAAGCCAAAATTACTCACCTTTACTTCATTGAAGATGAAGTCACTGGAAGGCCTTATCTCTGGTAATGGGTTCATTGTTCAGAACAAAATTAAGTCATTGATTGTGAGGGGAACATTTGATGTTGAAAACATAAATGTTAAAAAGGCATTCATAAGCTTCAATGATTTCGGACAGAGTTTTCTTAAAGCCGGAAATATTGATGGTGCCCTTTCAGGCACACTTATCCGTTCTTCTTCCTCTCGATTCCCTGCTCAGGCCCCAGGTAAAAACATTAACCGCTGAAGGGAAATTCAAACTTGTTAACGGTTCTCTTACCAACTTCGAACCTGTAAAACAGCTTTCATCATTTATAGAATTATCAGAGCTTGAGAACATACATTTCAATAAGCTTGAAAATGATTTCTTTATAAGAAATAACTTCCTTTATCTGCCACAGATGGATGTTAAATCAACAGCAGCTGATCTTTCAGTTAACGGGAAGCATGGTTTCGACAATAAATATGAGTATCATGTCAGGATTTTATTGTCGGAGATTCTAAGTAAGAAAAGAAAAAAGATCAAAAGCAATAATACGGAATTCGGGGCCGTTGAAGATGATGGTCTGGGCCGCACTTCACTACTGCTAAAAGTTCAGGACAAAGGCAATGATGTTAAGGTAAGTTATGATATTAAAGCTGCAGCAACAGAGGTGAAGAACGATATAAAATCTGAAAAGCAGAATCTTAAAACCATTCTCAATGAGGAATATGGATGGTATAAAAATGACAGCGTGAAGGTAGTCAAACCTGCTGCAAAAAAGCCCAGATTTAAAATCTCATGGGATGAAACTGACAGCTACCAAGGTTAACACAGATACCACTCCGGGAAAGAAAAAGAATAATGTAAAAAGCTTACTTAAGAAAAATTAAATTGATTAATCACCGTCATAAGAATCTGTGGAAACTTTTCCTGTTACTCTTTGCAATATTGATTGGAATGGGATCACTTATATATACAGAGAATCTTGTAAGCAAACTAAAAACCGAAGAACGTAAGAATGTTGCTTTATGGGCTGATGCAATAAGGCTTATCTCCTTATCCGACACCTTGCAGGATGTTAATTTTCTGTCGCATGATCATTGAGAACAATAATACTGTGCCGGTAATTCTGACAGACGAGGCAGACAGCATTATCTCTGCTAAAAATTTTAATCCGGAAAAAATAGACGACCCTGCATTTCTGCAAAAGAATCTTAAAAAGATAAAAGACAAAAATGAACCAATTAAAATTATTTTAGAGAAAGGGCATTACAATCTTGTCTATTACAAAGACAGCATAATCCTGACGATGCTTAGTTATTATCCTTATGGCCAGCTGGGAATAATTGTTCTGTTTATTCTGGTATCATACCTGGCCTTCAACTCCTCAAGGAAGGCAGACCAGAATCAGGTTTGGGTCGGCATGTCAAAAGAAACTGCTCATCAGCTTGGGACTCCGACATCATCCCTTGCCGGATGGATAGAGATTTTACAGAATAATTACCCGGAGATCTCAATTACAAAAGAACTTGCTCTGGATGTTGAGAGACTGGAAAAAGTAACAGAAAGATTTTCAAGAATTGGATCCAAACCATCTCCGGCAAACGAAAATATTATCTCAATTATCAGCCATACAATTGATTACCTGAAATTAAGGACCTCATCAAAGATCCGGTTTGTTAATTCTTATAACCCTGAACAGGAAATAATTGTACCGGTAAACAAAGCTCTGTTTGAGTGGGTGATTGAGAACGTATGCAAAAATGCCATTGACTCTATGGAAGGCAGCGGTGAGATAACAATCCGTATATCGGATAATGATAAAAATGCTGTTATTGATATTTCAGATACTGGCAAAGGCATGCCAAAGTCAGCTTTTAATAAAATTTTCAACCCGGGTTATACTACCAAACAAAGAGGATGGGGCCTGGGCTTATCTCTTGCGAAAAGAATTGTTGAGGAATATCATAATGGTCGTATTTTTGTCAGAAATTCAGAACTGGGAAAGGGTTCCTGTATCAGGATAGTGATGAATAAGCAAGTGAAATAATGGAAAATACCGGTATTCCTATAAAAAGAAATGAAATAGAGCTAATGGCACCTGCCGGCTCTTATGAATCGTTAATGGCAGCTATTCAGGGCGGAGCTGACTCGGTTTACTTCGGAGTTGAGCAACTTAATATGAGAGCTGCTTCATCAAACAACTTCACAATCGATGATCTCAGGGAAATATCAGCCATATGTAAAAAACATGGACTCAAGAGTTATCTTACAGTAAATGTTGTTGTATTCGATCATGAGATCGAACAAATGCATCAGATTATTGATGCAGCTGTAGAAAGCGGCATCTCAGCTGTTATTGCCTCCGACCTGTCCGTCATAAATTATGCTTTTGCTTCGGGAATTGAGGTTCATCTCTCAACACAGCTTAATATTACAAATACAGAATCTCTGAAGTTTTATTCAAAATGGGCTGATGTGGCTGTATTGGCAAGGGAATTAAATCTTGATCAGGTAAAATATATTTATGACTGCATTCAGGAACAGGATATACGGGGTCCCGGGGGAGAACGAATTAAAATTGAAATGTTTGTGCATGGGGCGCTATGTATGGCCGTTTCGGGTAAATGTTATTTAAGCTTGCATGAAAATAATAAATCGGCCAACAGGGGCGAATGTTACCAGACCTGCCGGAAATCTTATATCGCAACCGGAAAAGAGTCAGGTTATGAGCTAGAGATTGATAATGAATATATTATGTCACCGAAGGACCTATGTACCATAGGATTTCTTGATAAAGTAATAAATGCCGGCGTAAGAGTATTAAAGATTGAGGGCAGGGCCCGTTCAGGTGAATATGTCAGGGAAGTGTCATCGTGCTACAATGAAGCTCTTTCTGCAATTGAAAACGGATCTTTCAATAAAGAGCTTACTGACGCCCTTACAAAAAGGCTTTCAACAGTATTTAACCGTGGATTCTGGGATGGTTATTATCTCGGTCAGAGATTGGGGGAATGGAATACAAATTACGGGTCAAGTGCTACACGAAGAAAAATCTACCTGGGCAAGATTACCAATTATTTTAAAAATTTAAATGTGGCTGAAATAAAACTGGAAAACGGCGATCTAAGTATTGGCGATGTTATACTTGTTACAGGGCCCACAACAGGAGTTATTGAATATACCGCCCAGGAGATACGCGTTGATCTGAAAGTGACGCAAAAAGCTTTAAAAGGCGAGCTGTGCTCAATAAAAACAGATGATTTCTTCCGCAGATCAGACAAAGTCTATAAATGGGTGGACGCAAAAGAAGTCAGGAAGCAATAAAGCCATGATCCGACCAGTCAATTTTGCCTGCAGCTTCAAGAACAAGTGAAGCATTTGTGGCTATATCATCTGAAACGGTTTCAACATAAATTATGTTCTCAGGTTTTTTCTTCTTTAACCCATACTGGTAGGCTTTATCGTAATAGATTAAAGTAATTTCGATTGCTTTGGAAAAATCCCCGGCTTCAACTGCATTAATTGCGTCCCGGGTATTGTCGCCTCCCAGACCGTTTACTGATCCTGTTAATTGACGACAGAAGCAATTCAGGAGAATAATTTGAGTATTCCTTGAGAAGGCGGGGCATTCTTGTCTTCATATCCATCATTAGAACAATTGCCGGAGTATTCTGCATATTCAGATAAAGTTTTTCAGGCATGAATACCGATCCTATATTACGACTCTCATCTTCTACCCAGAATGGTTTATTGGAATCGATATGTTTCCATTCATCAAAAAGCATATTGGCAAAATGTTCAGTCGTAGGTTGCTCAGGCTGACCCAATGATCCGAATGCGGATCCCTTATGATTTGCCAGTCCTTCAAGATCAATAACCTGTTGACCTTCTGATCTGAGGTATTTAAGAATATGCGTTTTGCTGCTCCCTGTCATTCCTCCCAGCACAATCATTTTACCCCTTGAAGAAAGTTGCTCGAGAATATGATTCCGGTATGTCTTATATCCCCCTTCAAGAACTATAGATTCAATGTCTCCGAGAGAAAAAAGCCAGGCCATGGACTCAGATCTCATTCCTCCTCTCCAGCAGTGAACAAGTAATTTCCGGTTTTTTGCAATTTTAAGGGCACTCTCAAGTTTCGATGACATTGACGGTCCAATAAGTTGCAGCCCGCTTGTAATAGCCTTTATCCGCCCTTCCTTCTTGTATTTTGTCCCGACAATCGCTCTTTCCGTATCATCGAATAATGGAATATTAACCGATCCGGGAATATGCCCTGACTTATACTCTGAAGGAGATCTTACATCCACAACAGGTATCTCTTCTGCAAGTTCAAGAAACTTAACAATATTGATCTTCTCGAGTGGCCATAATTTTCTAAGGATTCCTTTGTGGAAAGGAGTACTGTTTTCTAACTCTGATTTTTAAAATACTTCGCAAAAAGCTTTTTGAGTTCTTCTATTCTTACCGGTTTCGAAATAAAATCCCTTATTCCAGCCAGTTCTGCTTTTCGTCTTGATTCAGGCATATTGTCGGCAGAAAAGGCAACTATCAAAATAGTATTATCATATTCAAGGATTTTCTGAGCAGCCATAAAACCATCCATTTCCGGCATTATAAGATCCATAAAGATTATATCATATTTCTTAATTTTAGCCTGAAGATATCCTTCATAGCCGTCGTCAGCAACATCGTAAGTGTATCCCAGACTGTTTAGCATTGTACCGATAACCTTCTGATTCATCTTATTGTCGTCGACAATGAAAATATTTAAGGTCAGTTCTGACCTTTCCGATATCAACAGTTGCCGAAGGATCCTCTATAAATGGAAAACTTACTTTCACAAGATTTATCAGTTCGTTTACATCAAATGGTTTTACCAGATAATGATCAATACCATTGGTAATACACTTCAGATAATTGCCTTTCTTATCATTGGAACTTATCATGATAATAATAAACTTAGAGGATAGCTTATTTTCCCAGATAGCTGTAGCAGCTTCAAAGCCATCAAATTGCTCATCATCAAAAATTATAACCAGATTGAATTTGCGATCAGGGAAATTCATATTAGCAACTATCTGGTTAACAGTTGTTTTCATGAATGTGGTCACAGATACATTTAATCCCAGCTTATGCAATACTCCTAAAATCTCGTCATCTCTGCCTTGTGTTCCTGTTATTACCAGGGTATTAATTATATTGTACGATCTGATTTCTTCGAACGATAAATCCTTTAAAGACCTGTCGTACGAATATGAACTTATTGTAAATGTGACCTTTGTTCCCATCTGGCCAAGAAGTCCTGAGGGGCTTTCTGCTGTTAGTTGTCCCCCCATTAATTCCACAAGTTGCTTTGCCAGAATAGTACCGAATCCGGATTCATCGTTATTTTTAACTGCTTTTGATTCAATATTGACAAAATCACCAAAGATCCTTTTAAGACTTGCCTTATCAAAACTCAGTCCGGTATCCATAAGTTCAAACTGAAGTACAACAATCCCGTCCTTGTTGCTCTTTAGAAAACAAACCAGCCTTATCTCACCTTTGCTCAGTGTTTTTATGAGAGTGATTTATCAGATTTGTAAGAACCTGCCTCAACCTGAATGGATCGCCTATTATGGTTTCAGGAACATTATCCTCGATTATGCAAACAAGGCTGAGATCATTTCCCTGAATATGGGTTTTTGAAAGATCAATGCAATAATTTATTTCTTCACGCAGGTTGAACGGGATTTCATCAAGGATCATCCTTCCGGATTCAATTCTTGAGAAATCGAGTATATCGTTAATAATATTCAGCAAGACTTCTGTAGAACGATGCAGCAGATTTACAATTTCAATTACCTCCTTAGAGAGATTGTGTCTTCTCAGAACGTCAGTCATTCCTATGATTCCATTCAGGGGAGTTCGTATCTCATAACTCATCCTGGCCAGAAACTCTGATTTGGCAACATTTGCTTTTGCTTCCTGCTGTCGTGCTGATTCAAGCATAGTTACATCAAGGAGAATTTCCATTGTCGCCTCTTCGCCCATAAATAACACAGGAATACTGTATCTGTACAGTACTATTTCTCCAATCTCTTTCTTAATAATAACAAACTGGTCGGGATTAAAGGTTCCTCCAAGATTTTTCGAAAAATAATCACTGTCGTCAGGAAGAGTAGTTTCAGGGAAGATCTTGCCTTCCATCTCTTTATCAGTCTTATAAGAATATTGTCCGGCAGCAACTTTATTTGCCTTGATTATTTCCCTGTTCCTGTTATGAATAATTACACCCACCGGCATCTCTTCAATAAGCCTGAAGAGCATCTTCTCCGAATCATTTAATCTCTTCATTTCTTTCTTCAGGTTATTGATATACCGCCAGAAAACATATATAATAATCTGTATCAACAGCAGTGTAGCTACTACAATAAAGATTGAGTTCCTGATAATATACTTCTGAAAGGGACGTGTTGGTGCAGAAAAAACAAGTCCAAGGCCAGGTTGAAGAAGTTGTGTTGAATAATATGAAGATATAATCTGTTCCGTATTACCATTAACAGAGGCAGTATGAACTTTATTTGAATACGATCCTTCAGCAAGATGGCTTGAAATCTTGTCCAGATCGGAATACTGGATTACACCTTCGTAATTATCGTATATTATTTCTCCTGAATCGCTTATAACCCATTGCCACTGATAGTCTTTAAGATTGAACTCTTTGAAAATTTTACCAAAATATCTTTGGAAATCAATAGTTATCACAATATTACCTATACGATCATTGTTGCTGATGATAGGGAAATAGTAATAATACCGGCGATTATCCTGAACCAGCTGATCGAATTGAATAATATCAGGCTGTTCTCTGCGCTTATATGAATTTTCAAGCCAGTCACCTGTTCCGCCTTCACTATCTTCCTTATCTTCCTTTTTTAAAGTAAATTCATTTTTTTCATTATCATAAATCTTTATTCCGGTAACTAAATCCTGATATTTGGTGAAGAAGCTCTTCAGCCTCTCAATAGTTCTTAAGTGATTTTCCTTATATGAATCCGAAAAGAACAACTTAAGATCTTCATTATAAATTATCTCGTTCATATCGCTTGTGAAGGTATTGTTGGTATTATCCACAGTTAAGCCAACAATCTGAACCTGTCTGTCAAGCAATTCACTTATATATTTTATTTGCCTGTTATACAGGCTTTTATAATAGAAAAAATTGGCAATCGCAATTATCAACAAATGCCGAGTAAACAATAATTAGAATCCTTCTCATTTTAATAAAAATGGTTATCTGCTTATAAAGATAATCTATAATGTGGTAATTTTCAATTTACCTGTACTTACGGTCATCGCCATCCATGATATTCAGATAGCTTCTGTACCGGAGAAAATCAATATCTCCTTTTTCCACTGCAGATCTTACAGCACATCCGGGTTCATCAAGATGGAGACAATTATTAAATCTGCATTCCTTTGATTTTGCAAAAATTTCCCTGAAGAAATGGTATATCTCATTCTTTTCCATATCGACAACACCAAAACCACGGATCCCCGGAGTATCTATAACAAATCCGCCAAAAGGCATGTGATGCATCTCTGGAAATGTTGTTATATGTTTTCCCTGCTTATGATAATCTGAGATTTCTGCAGTCTTAAGTTTTATTTCCGGATTAAAGGCATTTAGCAGGGATGTCTTACCAACGCCTGAATATCCTGATACAAGACTTATTTTGCCTGCTAAAAGTTGTCTGAGCCTGTCAAGATTCTGATTTTTATAAACTGATAACCTGATGCACTCATAACCAATGCGTGTATACATTGATTCAAGGTATTCCATTTTTTTAACCTCTTCATCTCCATACAGGTCTGTTTTATTTATTACAATTGTAGCAGGAATCCGGTATGCCTCAGCTGAAATCAAAAACCTGTCAATAAATTCTACCGGAGTTTCAGGTAATATAATAGTGATCATCAGAAATACCTGGTCAATATTCGCCGCAATTATTTGTGAATGTCGGGACAGGTTTGATGACTTTCTTAGAATATAATTTCTTCGGTCGAGTACTTCAGTAATTATTCCGGTATTACTTTTATTATCCATTTCAAAAAGAACATTATCTCCGACAGCAACTGGATTTGTATTACGTAGTTCTTTAATCCTGAGTTTTCCTTTTACAGAACATACCACGACCTCCTCATTTTCAGTAAGTACTTTATAACTGCTTCCGGTAGATTTTAATACAACACCCCTTTCCAACATATTGATATTTGGAGCAAAAATAAAGAAATTTTCCTTTTTGAACCATCTATCCCGCCAATCATAACCAAACCGATCTGCTGAAGAGTAATTATGACGACGCTAATCTGTTCCAGAGGCTTATTAATTATCCGAGGCCATCAGAAGAAATGGTTTCATTTCAAAGCTATGGTAATAAGGTCTTAGTCTTTCCTTATTATAATCCGATAGTTTGACTACTTTTTTGGATGAAGTAACCACATCGATAGGCAGATTATCATATCTGCCATTCTTCAAAACCACAATTCTTCCATGAACACCTTTAAGAATAAGATCTAAAGCAAGGTTTCCATATGCCATTGGAACAATAGAATCCAAAGCATCGGGATCACCTCCGCGTACCATATAACCAAGTTTCTGATAAATAACATTTATCGTTTTCCCGTTATTATGTTTTGGAGAAAGTTCTTTAAGTTTGGCAGATACCATATCGCCTATACCTCCCAGTTTTGCATGGCCGTAAGCGTCCTTTTCACTATCAGAGAAAATCATCTCTCCGCCTTTAAACATGGCGCCTTCTGATACAAGAACTACTGAATATTTACTTGGATTCTGATTTCTGTCTTCAACAAGCAGTTTTGTAAGATTGTCTATTTCAAACTCGTACTCAGGTATTACGCATCTGTTGGCAGCTCCGGCCAGAGTGGGCAGCATTGCAGTGAAACCGGCATACCTTCCGAAAACTTCCAGTACCAGAAGTCTTTCATGCGAGCCGGCTGATGTTCTGAGGCTGTTAGTCATCTGGATAGTCCTTGAAATACAAGTACTGAATCCAATACAATAATCAGTTCCCGGGAACATCATTGTCCATCGTTTTTGGAATAGCAACAACATTTACTCCCTTTTTATAAAGATGAACACCATAACTAAGAGTATCATCACCCCCAATAGGAATAAGATAATCAACACCCAGCCATTCAAGATTCTTTATTATCTCAGGAGTAATATCATTGAATTCTGCATTATAGGTTCCCTTTAAATGTTCAGGAACACTTGCCTTTGACATATGACTCGGCCTGGTTCTTGAGGTATGTAAAAAGGTTCCGCCGGTACGACCTGCCTTATTTACTATATCATCAGTAAGAATCTGGAAGTTATTACTGTTATCAGACTTTGGATCCCTTATTAATTCAGAAATACCGGCCCAGCCTCTTCGTAATCCGATAACTTTATATCCTTCCCTGTTAGCACGTATTGTTACTGCCCGGATAGCCGGGTTAAGTCCGGGAACATCGCCTCCACCTGTAAGAATAGCAATTACTCCCTTCTGTTGATTTTAAATTTGCCATGATTTTTATTTTTTAAATAAATGAATCTTAGTCGACTATAAAATTAAATTAAAATGAGTGTAAAAAGCAATGGATCGGTTATTATTGCATACTTAAGAGCATAAACAAAAAAGGGGATGAATAAATTCACCCCTTTCAGATAATAATTTAAAAATTGTCACTATACCGGATTTTCATCCCATTCCAGAATCTTGTAAAAATCATATTCTTCCGGTTTCTCAACATATTTTTTTGCACCATGGTAATCGGCTTTTGTGACAAAATGAAGATTGTTCCTGTAAATGAGCTGAACTTTTTCAGATTCAACATTTACAAGCCTTGGTTTCACTTTACCATTCTCATCTTCTACATCCTTAAGGAATAACGGAAGAATACAACCTGTTCTGTCAACTGTGACCATACAGCCTGTAAGTCCGTTCTTAAAAAGTTTGAAAACACCCAGACCAAGACTGGTGGCATAGTTCAGATCATATGCAACAGGACGGCAGCATCTTAATTCGTAACCCATCTCATTTGGACGTGATTTCACATTGATCCTTAATCCTTTGAGTGCCTGTTGTGTAAGCATGTTAAAGATATGGGACTTACTTACATTACCCAGTTCAGGGTGACCATGATCATCATAGGTAAAGTTTATACCGGTATCAATGATCTCCTTATCACTCATGAAATGGAAAACTCCTTCAGAGATTATTGCAACACCATAGTCAATACCCAAGAAGTCTTCTTTTCACCATTGAACTGATAACCAGTCTGGTAATTTTATCGAAAGTGATTTTAGTCTTATTAAATATCTCAGGTATAATGATCATCGGGTAGTGACATGCTGTACCAATCCCAAATGCCAGGTGACCTGCTTCACGGCCCATGGCTGAAACAACAAACCAGTTACCGCTTGTACGGGCATCTTCATAAATAGTAGTTGCAAGACGCACACCTTCTTCCTTTGCTGAATGGTATCCAAATGTTGGAGTTCCTTCAGGAAGCGGAAGGTCATTATCGATCGTTTTAGGAACATGAATGTTTTTTACATCAAGCTTCTGTTCCTTAAGGTATTTTGTAAGACGATTAGCAGAAGATGCAGTATCATCACCTCCGATTGTAACCAGAAGTTTAACATTATTCTTTTTAAAGAAATCGACTTTAAATTCATCATCTTTGGGTTTATGTCTGCTCATCTTCAGAGCAGATCCTCCCCGGCTGTATATAAGATCAGCGAATTCGAAATCGAGATAATCATATGAAGGCTCAGCAGCAAAAAGTGATTTATATCCACCGTTAATTCCGAGTACTGTATACCCGTTTTGCAAAAATATTTTTGTTACGGCGCTGATTACCGTATTAATTCCCGGAGCTGGTCCTCCCGCACAAAGAATAGCAACTGCATCTTTCATAGTTTGTTTTTTCATTACAGATTATACACTTGATGATTTAAATTTTATACTATATATGTGTACCAAAAGGCACAAAAAATTTTAAGGAAGCAAATATGACAATATCTTTTTGATATTCACTCCTTATTGTGTCCGAATTTATGCTTGTTTTTCCTAATTTTGAAAAAATGTCTCAATAATCAACAACATGGCGGTAAATCAAAAAATTAAGGTAACAGGGAAATTCATCCGTTCTGATAACAGGAGGCAGTGGTCTTGTTGGCAGATATCTTACATCGAAGTTACTTTCCGAAGGTTACGAAGTATCACATCTGTCAAGAAACAGCAATCAGTTCGGGAAAGTGCGGGTATTCCGATGGGATCCTGAAAAGGGAATTATTGACCCGATAGTATTCGAGGGTGTCGACTATATCGTTCACCTGGCTGGTGCAAACATAGGTGAGAGGCGCTGGACTAAAACCAGGAAAGAGGAGATAGTCAACAGCAGGGTTGACTCAGCAAATTTGATATATAAGACTCTGTCGGATAATGCAATAACAATTAAAAGCATTTATTTCTGCTTCTGCTGTCGGGTATTATGGCTCTGTAACCTCCGACATAATTTTTACAGAAAATGATCCGCCGGCTGAAGATTTCCTGGGTACTACCTGCAGGTTATGGGAGGAGGCAGCTGATCAATATTCAAAAAGAGGTATACGAGTTGTGAAGATCAGGACAGCAGTGGCACTGGAAAAAAGCGACAGTGCTCTTGCGAAGCTTTTAAAGCCTGCAAGGTTTGGTATATTCCCGGTTCTGGGATCAGGAAAACAATACATGCCATGGATTCATATTGAAGATCTGTGTAATATCTATCTCAAAGCTATCCGCGATGAAAAGATGGAGGGTGCATATAATGCAGTATCGCCTCAGCATGTGATGCAAAAAGAGTTTATGAGAAGCCTTGCTCAGATCATGAATAAACCTTTCTTTCATCCATGGGTTCCATCATTTATACTTAGAATGGTCCTGGGCCAGATGTCAGATGTAGTACTAAAAGGGAGCAGGGTCTCATCTGAAAAAATACTGCATACAGGATTTCAGTTTAAGAATAAAGATCTTAAAGAAGCGTTGAACAAGGCGATTAAAAGTTAAATAAACTCTATTTTCCTCCTATCTGCATCTCTGCCACCCTGAATGTTGGAGCAGCCAGAGAGTTATTCATGTCAACATCATTACCCATCATATCAATTCCATTCAGAATATCGAAGGCTTTTCCGGCTATTGTGACGCCTTTTACCGGGTAGGCAATAGCTCCGTTCTCAATCCAGAATCCGCTTGCACCACCACTGAAATTTCCGCTTACAGCATCAATTCCGTATCCTGTTACCTCTTTTAGATATAGTCCTTTCTTCGTTGCTGCGATGATCTCCTCTTTAGTGCTTTTACCAGGCTCAAGATAAACCTTATGTGTTCCGATACCAGGCAGACTGCTGAAACCTCCGCGGGAAGCATTGCCGGTGCTCTTAACACCAGCTCTTTTGAGCTGCTTTTGTGTTATATATGAAGCTTTTCAGAACCCCATTCTGAATAAGAATATTCTTCATTGTCGGGACACCCTCCCCGTCGAAAGGAGCGCTCGACAGACTTTTGTTCAAGGTTCCGTCATCAATTATTGTGAGTAATGAGGATGCAAATTGTTTGCCCAGCTGATCCTTAAGGAAGCTTGCTCCCTGCAATACCCTTTCACCATTTATAGCAGCTATTATTCCACCGATAATCGACCGGGCAACATCCGGATCAAAAATTACCGCCGCCCTCTGTGTTTTAATCATTACAGGATCTAAGAGCTCCCATGCTTTCCTGGAGGCTTCGGCAGCGATCTCTTCAGGTGAAATCAGATCGGAAAAGAATACCCTGGAACAATATTCACCACCTGTGTTTTTCTGATCCCCTTTTTCAGCAACAACACTGACTCCCAAAGAACAACCTGACGATTTATAGCTCTTTAAAATTCCATTTGAATTTGCTATAAATATCTCTGATTCACCTTCTCCATATCCGGCACCTGAACTTTTTGTTATCCTGGGATCTTTCATTGCAAGTTTTTCCAGTTCCATTGCCATGGCTATCTTCTGATCCATTGGAACAGTTGCTATAGAGGGATCAAACAGACCCTCAATTGTTGTTACTCCCTTATCATCAGTTAGTACATTATTCTCATCAGGAGACGAAAGTCTTGCAAATGCAACAGCTCTTGAGATAGTATCTTCAAGCGACTTGTCGCTAAAATCGTTGCAGTGACTGAACCCCATTTTCCCGTCTACAAAAACCCTGAAGCCGACACCCTTTGAGGATGCTTCTTCAATAGTCTCAATTTCTGAATTAAGGACATTTATTGATAAATTCCTGTTAGTCTCTATAAAGACCTCCGCGGAATTTGCTCCGAGACTGATGCTTTTCTTCACCAGTTTTTCTGCTAAATCTATATTGTTCATATTACTATATCTTGAATATTAAACTATGCTTTGCTTCCGCCTACATTTATTCCTCTTATTCTGACGGTGGGCATACCGGCTGACACCTCTGCTGCCTGTCCTTTTCCGCAGATACCCGGACCAAAATCCAGATCGTTACCCACGGCATCAATGTTGGAAATTACATCCATACAGGAGCCAATAAGTGTCGCTCCTTTTATAGGATTTGTTTTCTTTCCGTTTTCGATTATATAAGCTTCACGACAAGTGAAATTGAACACTCCGGTAATCGGGTTAACACTTCCTCCGCTAAGGCTCTGAACATAAATCCCCTTTTTTGTTGAAGCGAGTATGTCTGCAGGATTATCTTTTCCTGTATCGATAAATGTATTTGTCATCCTTGGAATCGGAATATAACGGAATGATTCTCTTCTTCCGTTACCGGTTCTTTCCATTGAAAGCTGCTTTGCACTCAGTACATCAGTCATGAATCCCTTCAGGACACCATTTTCAATCAGAACATTGCGCTTTGCCACCGAGCCCTCATCATCATAGTTAATAGTTCCGCGGAAATTAGGTAAAGTGCCGTCATCAACCATTGTGAAACAGTCGCTCGCAACCTTTTGGCCTACCTTCCCGGTAAAAGCCCCTATTCCTTTGGCGATATTATCAGCTTCCAGTGGATGACCAACAGCCTCATGGACCAGAACACCTCCCCAGCCATTCTGCATAACCACATCCATGATTCCGGCCGGAGCATCTTCTGCAGAAAGCATCGCAATTGCTTCCCTTGCAGCATTTCTTGCAACTGTTTCAGGTGTTACGTTTTCAAACATCTCGAAACCTGAATGGTTGCTAAGCCTTTCCCTTGCCATATGCCTGGCTTTTCCATCATCACTCATAGCCTGTACAATGAAAAAGAGCATCGGAAGTTCATCTCTCAGATACACACCTTCACTTGTGGCAATGACCCTGCTACGTATCTCATCATTATAATCAACCATTGCCATTTTAATTCGGGGATCATAATCCCTGGCAGCCTGGTCAGCACGTTTAATAATCTCGATTCTTTTTTCATCAGCTATCTGACCAAGAGGCTGTTTTACTGTTACAAATGAGGGATATTTGGTTTCAACAATGTTTACCGGCTGAATTATGTTCCCGTTCCGTGCAACATAAGATGCCACTTCGGCAGCCCTGAGTAGCTTTTCCTCGGTGATTTCATCTGTATATGCATAACCGGTTTTATTGCCAGAAATAACTCTCACGCCAGCACCCTGGCTTATGCCATACAAACCGCTTTTGAATTTCGATTCTTCCATAACTATCTGCCTGGAGATCCTGTTTTCGAGATAGACATCAGCAAAATCACCTCCCTTTTCAAGTGCTTTGGCAATTACTTTCGCGAGAGTTGCTTTATCCATATCAAGGCCGGAGGCAGGTTTTATTCCACTCGTACATGATATTAACTGAGTCATCAGTGCAGGTGTTGCTGCTATCAGCAATCCGCCTTTCATACTCATTTCAAGGAATTTTCTACGTGGAATATCCCTTACTGATTGTTTTTCCATCTTCATGTTATGCAGTTTAGAGTTATTTCAATATTATCACAAATTATTATAAAAATAATCGTTTCAGACAATGTTTTAAAACAGAATTTTAATAACTGATGTAAAAGACGATATGAGGATTGGGAAGGAGTAATAAACCAGCCCTGAAAGAAGGAGATTACCTTCGGCCTCGCTTGGCACCTCCGCTAAAGAGATGGTGTCTGATGCAATACTAATGACAACATTATTTATATTGCTTATTTAAAGACACTTAATTAAAGAGTCTTTAAGATTGTTGAATACGAATACAATTCATAGAAAACAGACCATGTAGTTTGATTTGGGTTGCCCCGTCAGGGGCATAATATTTTAAGGCAGGGCAACGCCCTGCTTATTATGATACAGGACCTTTTTAGCCCCGTAGGGGGCGAAATAAATCAAGAGAAAACCATGACTCCGGCTGATCTGGTAGAAGAAGTCAAAAAGAGTTCTTCAAAGTGGATAAAAACTAAGGGAATCAATTACCATAACTTCTATTGGCAGGATGGATATGGTGGATTCTCAGTAAGTAATTCAGGAATTGAAGCAGTAAAAAAGTATATACTTAATCAAAAGAAACATCATGAAAAAATATCATTTATAGATGAATATAAAAGTTTATTAGAAGAATATGGTATTCCTTATGAAGACAGATATATCTGATATTTTTATTTCGCCCGCTACGGGGCTTGATAACTTCTGTTGAAGATCTACGTCGGGCTTAGCCCGACGTTAAAATATCAAAGGCCTACGGCCTTTTTGCATGAATCTGATGACATTAAAAACCTGATCATCACCTGATTGTCATAATATTCTGGCGTGCTAAAAAATCGAATAAATCCTCAGGATGGCATGATTTCAACTTTAGTCACTCCAAACTCTTAGCTCACTTTAAGTACTGATTAGTTCCGATAATACTATTTAATAAGAAATTCCTTATTCATGAGTATTCCGCCCCGGGTTGAATACACAGATGCTTTCCCGCTTAATTCCGTTCTGTTGTACAACCTTATTCTGAAAACAGCAGTAGTCACTGTGCCCCCTTGAGTATCAGGCACATTTTGCGCTATCGGAGCCGGTCGTGCAGGTCCGTCATTAAAGCGATATCTGCCTCTTGATTCTGACGGTTTTGCAGCTTTATCATCTTTGATCTCCTTATAAATGATTTTCCCCGATGAGGCACCTGCAGTATCAAGGTCAAGAACCACCTTGTCGTCTGTAACTATTTTAACCAGATGGGCCTGTTTCAGAGCTGTCGGAAGTTTCCCAATATTCCTGTAGCTTACTTTTAACTGGTAATCGGCTGAATCTGACTTATATGATTTGATCTTTTTCACTTCAATATTATCCCATTCCAGTTCAGGAAGATATTTTGCCATCTCAAGGTTAAACATTGACTCTTTGCTAATCCATGTTTCCAGATATTTTGCCGGGGGATTCTGAGAAAAGAATTTCGGATCAAATCCGCCTATCTCAATATCACCATAAACAGGGTGTTTTGCCTTCTTCCATTCAAAGAATCCAAGACTGTCATTTTCTTCATCATCCCATCTCAGCATATCGAGCTGGTCGGTTACCCCGTCGCCGTTATAATCTTTAAACCTTGCTCCGTTCCAGATCTCATCTCCATACCAAATTGCTCCAAAGTACCAGTAACCAAAATCAGGACCATGACCAAAAATAGGGTTTCCGTTACCATAGTCATTATATACATCTCCGGCTTTTTCATATCCGGTTTTCTTTTTTCCTATCTCATCAAACAGCTTATACCACTTAAGATCTTCGGGATACATACGTTCATCTGAAGCAGATGTTGAAGGTGGTCTCAGGTGCATAGGCACACTTGTATCCATAGAATTAACAACATAAACATTAGGATGTGAAAGCAGGAATAGCACAACAGCCCTTGTCTCCGTTTCGCTCAGAGGATATTCGCCGGCACCGTTTTGAGAATATCCCCGTCCTGTGGCTTCAGACTCAGGTCTCCAGTTCTCGGGGTAATTTCTGTGCAGGTCAAGACCACCGATGCCATCTTCATTTATCCTTCCATCACCGTCATTATCAATCCCTTCAGATGATGTCATATAAATGCCCTTCCCTGCCGGCACTCTTTTCATTATCCTTCCTGTTGAGTCTTTCGGATCAGGGATCCAGTTTCCTTTCTTCTCATCTTTCCATCGCATGGTAAGTATCACTCCGTTCCCGTCGATATCATCAGGTGCATCTTCATCAGTAAGTCCGTCACTATCATTATCATCCGGACGAACAGTACTTCTGTTGCTCTGGGCAGTATTCAGATAGAGATTATGACCGTCGGGGTTGTTTATCGGCCTCAGGTAAATCGTTTTAGTATCGATCAGATGAGTAATTTCCGGATCCTTGCCGTAGTTATCAAGGAGATATTTTGTAAACCATAGTACTGTTTCTGTTCCGGTTACTTCTCCGCTATGCCTTCCTCCTTCAAAGAATGCGGCAGGTTTGTCGGTATCCTTTCCGGTTTTCTTATTAGTAAGTGTA
This sequence comes from uncultured Bacteroidales bacterium, assembly GCA_963741935.1. Taxonomy (GTDB): domain Bacteria; phylum Bacteroidota; class Bacteroidia; order Bacteroidales; family VadinHA17; genus LD21. Next base: position 22,215 of record CAVUJY010000007.1, read on the forward strand.
ATCTGAAGAATCGGGCGCCCTTCAAAGCTTTTTCCTACTTCATACAGGTCAATCAGATCCGGATACTTTTCCTGCCACCTGTTCAGCCAGGCATACACGACATCCATGGAATGATATTTGTCGAAAGCCAATGTGTCGGTTGGCTTATACTGAACTGTCCGGAATTCGACTTTCGGAAAAAAGCTCACTCCTTGTCGTGTTCCTGCAACAATATAGTTTTTCGGTTTTGAATCTTTTCCGGATGCTGAAGATAGCTGTTGTCCCGGACCTTGCTGCCCATTCAGATTAGCAGAAACCAAAAAGATTCCTGCCACCAATAAGAAATTTCTCATGTGTTAAAGCGTTATGTGATTATCAGGAGTTAAGAATGATCTGTCCGGGTAAGAACTCAGCCTCTTTTGGAAATTACTTCCAGTTTTTCAAGGTCAACAACTTCAATTGTTTTTCCAAAAACGCGTATTATACCTTCCTTTTTAAAATCTGACATCGTACGAATAACATTTGCAGTACTCATGCCTATATAGTCAGCTATCTCCTTTCTTGAAACAGGAAGATCAAAAACACGCGAATTATATATCTCTTTCGTAAAATACAACATAACATATGCTACTCTTCCGACAAGGTTCTTTTGCCGGATATCGAGTGTCTGGCTTATTATTTTATCATTTATCATTGAGATCTTGGTAAGAAGGCCCATGGCAAAGCCGCCATTTTTAAGAAAAAGATCCTTGATAAAATCAAGCTTCACCATACATACCACAGAATCTTCCAGAGCAGAGACAGAATATTGATACTTCTCTTCAGAAAAGATACTCATATTACTGACAAATTCAAAAGGTCTGGTAATGGTAATTACCTGTTCCTCTCCGGTAGAGGTTCTTCTATAGAGTTTTACAAGACCGCTCTTAAGATATTTAAAATTGGTGATTTTTTCTCCTTCATGATTTATGATCTCACCCTTGCGAAAAAACTGTTCTTCCTTATTATCACAGAGATCGTTCACTGAGTCATCATCAAGATAAGAAAATACGACATCCCTAAAATCACATTGTGCGCACATACAGGGTTTTCTCTTTTCGTTCACTCTCTTCAAATTTTTACAAATTTACCACTTTCAAGTTCATATTATCATTTTTCAATTTGTTTTATTGCCAAATTTAGGCCTAATTTGAAATCCAAACTTCCACTCTATTTGTTTTACCTTCATGATTTACAGAACTGATTACCATATGCATTCACTATATAGCGATGGACGCTCCGCTCCTGAAGACTATATTGAACCTGCAATTGCAGCAGGGCTGAGTGAGATAGGATTTTCAGAACATCTTACACTATTCAGGGATCCTGAGGAATGGAATATGAATCCGGTTAACCTGTCACCCTATATTCAGCATATTGAAAATCTGCGCAATAATACAAAAAATATTAAAGTAAAAATTGGTCTTGAAGTTGATTTTATTGAAGGGAAAGTGGAGGAGACATCAGCTTTTCTCAGTAAGCTGCCTCTTGACTATATAATTGGTTCTGTGCATTATCTCGGGGAGAAAACTGTCGATCTTGGCCCCGAATTTTACGAAGGAAAAAGTATTGACAGGCTATTCAGTTCATATTTCGATTCAGTATGTAATGCAGTAGCATCCGGCCTTTTTGATATTATAGCACATTGCGACCTTATAAGAATTTACGGTTATGTGCCGGGGACGGATCCGGAACCTCTTTACCGTAAATTGGCAAAAACAATGAAAAAGCATAATGTCGCCTTTGAGCTCAACACAAACGGAAGAAACAGGCCACTTGCTGATTTTTATCCTGACAGAAAATTCCTTCATATATTCCTGGAAGAAAAAGTGCCTGTATGTGTCAATTCTGATGCACATATGCCTGCCCGGGTCGGTCAGTATTTTGATGAGGCATACGAGTTGTTACGATATACGGGCTTTACAGAAATGGCCGTTTTTGACAAGAGAGTAAGACGAATGGTCTCTTTCTGATATTTGAAAAAGAATTATCTGCTGTAACTTTCATTCCAACAGACAGATTTTGAATTTTATTACCTATTGCTCGGTACTCTTCACAGGAGCTGTCCAGAATCCAAATAAAGCCGATTGAACACATTATTTAAAATCAGTATCGGAAATCACTGATAACCATTTGACTAGATCATGGAGATCCCTCGTTGACACTCGGGATGACAGCTTCAGTTTGTGTTCAGGGGGGAAAGAAGTGGCGATTCGATAAAAATATTTCATAAGGGAATTATTGTGTACGAATCGCCACTTCTTTCCCCTATGTGCCTACTCAGAATCCTGTCATCCTGAGCGATAGCGAAGGATCTCCGTGTTTCTTCTGGAATTTTAATTACTGATAATCCTGATATTTAATATCTTTGGTTTAATTTAATACGTGTAAATTATACACTTAATTTCAGAGGTCATGAAAATATCTGTCAGATTCTTAATTCTTATTTCAGCATTAATACTAATAACATCGGGCTGTACTAAAAAAGAAAAAAGTTACATACAATCAAAAGGCCAGGAGCTAATTTCCTTCAGAGTATTGCCTTTTGAACTGAAAGATGTCAAACTACTTGACGGGCCGTTCCTGCATGCTACAAATCTCGACATAAAAACTCTTCTTGAGTATGAACCTGATCGTCTTCTTTCCAAATTCTATTCTGAGGCCGGACTCAAACCTAAAGCGGAACATTACATGGGCTGGGAAGATGAATCACTTGCTGGTCATAGTCTTGGACATTACCTCAGCGCTTGTTCAATGATGTATCAGACAACCGGTGACAAACGTTTTCTCAACAGGGTTACTTATATAGTAGACGAACTGAAATTTCTTCAGGATAAAGATGGAGATGGATATATCGGGGCATTTCCTGATGGTAAGAGAATACTTGAAAATGAGGTGGCAAGAGGAGATATTCGCTCTCAGGGTTTTGATCTGAATGGGATATGGGCACCCTTTTATACACAGCATAAAGTTATGGCAGGGCTTAGAGATGCTTATCACTGCTGCGGAAATACCAAAGCTCTTGAAGTTGAAAAACGGTTTGCAGACTGGATTGGCGGAATTGTATCTCCGCTAAATGATGAACAGGTCCAGGATATGCTGCGATGCGAACATGGAGGGATCAGTGAAACCCTTTCTGATTTGTATGCCGACACACAGGATCCTGAGTATCTGAGAATTTCCAAAATATTCTACCAGAAAGCAGTTCTTGATCCATTGAAAGAGGGAAACGATATCCTTCCGGGAAAACATTGTAATACCAATATTCCCAAATTAATAGCTCTTTCACGCATTTACGAACTAACCGGAGATACATCTGACAGAAAAGCTGCAGAATTCTTCTGGGAAACTGTAGTTAATCATCATTCCTATGTAACCGGAGGAAACGGAGACAATGAATATTTTGGTCCCGCCGACAAACTCAGGAACAGGCTTGATGAAGGAACTACCGAGACATGCAATGTTTATAATATGCTGAAACTGTCGGAACATCTTTTTGAATGGGAAGCTTCTGCAAAGGTTGCTGACTTTTATGAAAGGGCATTGTTTAATCATATCCTTTCGTCTCAAAATCCTGAAAACGGCAGGGTCACATATAATCTTTCTCTTGATATGGGAGGATATAAAGATTTTCAGGATCCATACTCGTTTACCTGCTGTGTAGGTTCGGGAATGGAGAATCATTCAAAATACGGAAGAAATATTTTCTACCATAATAACGATGAGCTATATGTTTTCCAGTTTATTGCAGCCGAATTATCATGGAAAGAAAAAGGAATTGTAGTTACCCAAAACACTTCTTATCCTCAGGAACAAGGCTCCCGGTTTGATTTCAAATGTGAAAGTCCGGTTAAGCTTATACTTCAGGTAAGGTACCCAGGATGGGCCCGGAACGGCATTGAAATCAAGGTCAACGGCAAGCAGGAAAGGGTGAAACAGAAGCCGGGCAGTTTTGTTCCTGTCGAAAAATCATGGAATACAGGTGACGTGGTTGAAGTAAAAATTCCTTTTTCACTCAGGCTTGAAACGATGCCTGACGACACTAACAGGGTAGCAGTAATGTACGGTCCGATGGTAATGGCCGGAGATCTTGGTCCTGTTGAGGATAGCGCATCAAGAGATGCTATGTATGTACCGGTTATGATGACTGAAAACAGGAATCCCGCAACCTGGATCAGGAAAGTTGAGGGTAAACCAAATACTTTTAGCACAACAAACACCGGCAGGCCAGGAGATATAGAGCTGAAACCCTTCTATGCAACTTACAACAACAGGTATTCTGTTTATTGGGATCTTTTTAATGAAGATGCATGGAAAACAAGACAACTTGAATATACAGCAGGTATTGAAAGGATTAAGAAATTAAAAGCTGCCCAGATTGATTTTGTACAACCAGGAGAAATGCAACCTGAAAGGAATCACAATTTCAAAGGGGAAAAGACCACTCCGGGAGTGTTTAAAGAAAGACCAAACAGGGAATCCAGAAGTGGCTGGTTTTCGTATGATATGAAGATTCAGCCGGATATGCCGGTAGCGCTGGTTGTTGATTACTGGGGCGGATTTCCGGGAGCAAAAACATTTGATATTCTTGTTGATAACAAAATTATTGCTACCGAAAATATCTCAAATATAAAGGATGGTATGTTTCTAAGTACTCAGTATGATATTCCTGAGGATATTTCAAGGGGAAAGAGGAAAGTGACTGTTAAATTTAAAGCTCATCAGGGAAATATGGCGGGACCGGTATTTGGGATAAGAACAATAAGAAAGTAATGGTTAACAGTTCCTTCTAATGTTCACGTTTTTTATTTAGTGAAATAAAGTTACGAGGGACACAGAGAAGGCACAGAGGCCTTCGACTAAAGGAGTCTCAGGCTACACAGAGAATTTTATCCTAACTCTGTATCTCTCTGTGCAGCCTGAGTCCCGCCTTGCGGGATCGAAGGCCTCTGTGTCACTCTGTGTAAGTTCTTAGAAGGTTCTTACTAAATCTAAATGTTTTTGAGGGCACAGGCCAGGAAAGTATTCAGGAGGCAAGAATATGTTCCAGGAAGATTTTTATCCCAATTGCAATAAGCAGTAATCCTCCGATTATCTCTACCTTATTTCCCAGTTTCGCTCCTGCAGATTTCCCTATTCTTACAGCTGTCATGGATGCAACAAAAGTCACTATCCCGATAAGAAGACCTGCCTTCCATATCATAACATCAAGCAAAGCAAAACTTATACCTACTGCGAATGCATCTATACTTGTACCTATTGCAATTGTCAGTAGCACCATAAATTTACTGAAATCCTTGTTTTCACCTTCCTGCGACTTTTTGAGCCCGTCCAGCACCATTTTACCGCCAAGAAATGCAAGCAGGCCCAGAGCTATCCAGTGATCCACAGCTTTAAGCTCATTCGAAATGATCGATCCAAGAAAATACCCGGCTACAGTCAGTCCTCCCTGGAATAATGAAAGAATAAAAGCGACCTTCGCTGCCTGCCAGAATAATATTCTGTTCCTGATAACACCATATGACAGGGACACTGCGAATGTATCAAATGATAATCCCAGGGCTATAGCCAGTATGGTAACAAAATCCATGGTGTGAATTAAATTTTGCGCAAATATAATATAAATCAACACTCAAATGTTTTTGAAACCTATTGTATATATTTGAACACCATAAAAATGACAGTATGAGGACTGTAATTCAACGGGTAAGCAGGGCTTCCGTAACCATTAACGGTAATATTAAATCTGAAATCGGCAAAGGACTACTGATCCTTCTCGGGATTGAGGATTCTGACGATGATACTGATATTGAATGGCTATGCAATAAGATTGTACAGCTAAGGATCTTTAATGACAGCAATGAAATCATGAACCTGTCAGTTCAGGATATTAACGGAGAGCTGTTAGTGGTTAGTCAGTTCACCCTTCATGCCAGAACAAGGAAAGGAAACCGTCCTTCGTATATCCGTGCAGCACGACCGGATATTGCAATTCCTCTTTATGAAAGGTTTTTGTCGTGTCTTTCAAAACTTATGAATAAAGAGCCAGGTTCCGGGGAGTTTGGTGCAATGATGCAGATAGAACTTGTTAATGACGGACCTGTAACAATAATAATTGATACAAAGGAAAAAGAATAATATAGAGTGTCGAAATAGTTAAAAGCAAATACGAGTACTTATGAACATTGAAATAAAAGAAGAAGCTGTATCTAAAAACTCTGTTCTGCTTGTTACGGCATTCGCTGCATTTCTGACACCTTTTCTCGGCTCAGCGGTAAACCTTGCTCTCCCGGCAATCGGAAAGGATCTTCATGCTACTGCCTTAGGACTTACCTGGGTTATCAGCAGCTTTATTCTCACTGCAGCTATATTTCTTTTACCTTTCGGAAGACTTGCAGACATTATTGGAAGAAAGAAAGTTTTTACTGCCGGAATCCTGCTCTTTACCATATCAACATCACTCATAGTTTTTTCGGGCAGCATAACAACCCTGATTATCCTGAGAATAATGCAGGGTCTCTCAAGTGCAATGATATTTGGTACAAGTATGGCCATCCTCACTTCGGTTTTCCAACCGGGAGAAAGAGGCCGGGCTATGGGGATAAATATCACAGCCACTTACCTGGGATTATCAACCGGACCGGTTATTGGAGGCTTCCTTACACAATACTTCGGCTGGAGGAGCATTTTTGCCTTCCTTATCCCATTCGGACTGGTCTCTCTGATCCTGATCAGGAAGAGATTTAAAACAGAATGGTCCGATGCAGCCGGTGATAAGTTCGACTGGTGGGGATCATTGGTATATGGAATTGCTCTGGCTTCCTTTATGTATGGTTTTTCAAAACTACCGGCATATTCCGGATGGCTTTTTATTGCAACCGGAGCCATAACAGCAATTATATTTTTAATAATTGAAAAAAAGATCGTCAATCCCGTTTTTGATATTCGTCTCTTCCTGCACAACAGAATCTTTGCATTTTCAGGTCTTGCTGCCCTTATTAACTACTCTGCAACAAGCGCAATAGGTTTCTTTATTAGTTTATATCTTCAATATCTGAAAGGACTCGATGCCAGGACAGCAGGACTTATAATGATATCGCAGCCCCTTGCCATGACTCTTCTGTCTCCTGTTGCAGGTAAACTGTCTGATGTAAAAAATCCCGGAGTAATCGCTTCTGCAGGCATGGGTATAACAGCTTCCGGGCTGGTTCTTTTATGTTTCATAACAGAATCCACACCCAATTACCTGATTATTTTATTATTACTGCTTTATGGGTATCGGTTTCGGTCTTTTTTCTTCACCTAACTCCAATGCAATTATGAGTTCAGTTGAAAAACGTCATCTGGGTGTGGCTTCGGGAGTAGTCGGTACAATGCGTATGGTTGGTCAGATGATGAGCATGGCTATTGCAATGATGCTCATCTCTTTATATATTGGAAAAGAGACTATTAACCCGGCTACATATCCGGGACTTCTGGCAGCAATGAGGACAGGATTCATAATTTTTTCAGTATTATCTGTTCTGGGAATATTTGCCTCACTGGCAAGAAATGAGAAACTTGGAAAAAGTCTCTAGAAATACCTGATTGCCAACGATAGATCAGGTATCAAGTGTGGCGGAAATTTTATATAATGAATTATGCTCTGAAGCCAAAAGATTATTCGTCATATAACAAATGTTATTTTAATCACTTTAGTAATAACTTATTGAGAAAATTAAAATAGTTTTGAAAGCAAAAAGCATTATATTGAACCCGTTCTTTTTATACCAATTACTGATATCAGTATAACAAAACAGAAAATTCAATGACAAAACTATACCAAAAACTGATCAAGTCATGCCCTTCTGATGCAGAAATAAAAAAGGGACTGAAAAATGTAGCTGCTTCGCTACCAGTTTTACCTGACAAGCATCTACTGATGAATCTTTTAAACCTTATTGATCTGACCAGTCTGAATACCACTGACAACAAGAGTCATATCCTTCGCTTTACAGGTAAGGTTAACAGTTTCTCCGGACGGTATTCAAATATTCCGAATGTAGCTGCCATATGTGTTTATCCCAATTTCGTATCGGTAGTAAAAGAGAAACTTACTGCCAGAAATATAAGGATAGCCTCTGTTGCCGGTGGATTTCCCTCATCTCAGACATTCAGGAATATTAAGGTTTCTGAATGCAAAATGGCTGTGGAAGCCGGTGCTGATGAAATTGATGTTGTTATCCCTGTCGGCTCTTTCCTGGGCAACGATTTTGCTTCGGTTGCCGATGAAATTCGTGAGATAAAATCTGCTATTGGAGACAAACCACTTAAGGTTATTATCGAATCGGGTCTGTTGGGTGACTATATGAATATTTTTAAAGCTTCAATGATTGCAATGGATGCAGGCGCTGACTTTATAAAAACATCCACAGGTAAAACCACAATATCCGCTACACCTGAAACAGCATTTGTTATGTGTCATGCAATTTCAGATTTCTATTCGGAGACCGGCATAAAGGTAGGGTTTAAAGCTGCCGGTGGAATATCCAGCCCTTCAGATGCAGTCAATTATTATCATATTGTAAAACATTGTCTCGGCGAGGAGTGGCTGAATAATTCACTTTTCAGAATTGGCGCAAGTCGTCTTGCCAATAACATACTCTCTGAGATATCGGGATGCATTGTTGAACACTTCTGATTCATATTTTAGAATAAAATTCCATAAGACTCTGACTTTGAATCAGAGTCACCTGACATCTTAATATCATTTCCCGGACTATATCCCAAACAGTCACCTTCTAAAATTACAGGCAGATATAAAAATCATTTGCTCAATTCAGGGCTATGGCAAATAAATAATTTTCTTCACCGATTAATCATTATTTTTGTGGCTTGATTCAGGAACAATCATGAATATTACCTTTCCGATCATTCAGCAAGATACAATACCACACAGAACTAATACAGTTCAGGATACTGTCGTATTAAAAACGGATACTTCCCTTTTAAAAACCATTCGTGCTAATATTACATACCCCGGGCGATTAACAACTATAAATGATTCTGTATTCAGGAAGAAAAGATTTAGCAACAACCATAACATCAGAAAAGATATTGATACCTCCTCACTGACCGGGCAGGGTGTTGATACCACATCTGTATGCAGCAGGAATAGTATTGCGGATATTACCTTTTATGATACCGGGAACTTTATCAGAAAAATGAATTCTTCAGTTCCCGATCAGTTTCCATACGTTTTTATTGAAAAGAACAGGAAAATTGAGTCAGAATCAAGAACAATTCTTCTCAAACATCTTAAGCAGGGCCAGGACCTTCCTTCTCGTCCGCTTCATAACGACTGGATTATAGGTATCGTATTATTCGCAGCATTTTTATATTTATTAATCCGGACAACTTCAAAAAGCCTTATACCAGATGTTTACAGGTTTTTTCTGTTCAGAGGAATAAACGATCCCTCTTCCCGTGATATAGGAGGACTATTTCACTGGCAATCCACAATTCTTAATCTGATCTCCTTTCTTATTTTAGCTGTTTTCGCATACAGCGCTGCATCATATTATAATTTATTTCCTTCAGGTATTAGTGGAATTCTACTCTGGCTGATCTCTTTTGGTGTCATAGTTACAGCCGTAACTTTACGCCATATAGTTTGTATTATAACCGGAAATATAAGCGGAGAAAATGAAGTTTTCAGGGAATACCTGCTGGGAATATATCAGTTTTACAGGTTCAGCGCACTGCTTATGTTTGTAATAGTAATTCTCATATCATATACAACAATACTACCCTTACAGGTAACTATTATTTCAGGTATAGTTGTCCTTGGAATAATGTATTTGATCAGAGTTATAAGGTTAATGATAATTTTTCTAAACAGGAATATTTCGATATTCTATTTGATTTTATACCTTTGCGCACTGGAAATTCTGCCTGTTGTGATATGTGTGAAATATTTTACGGGCCTTGTCTAATTATGGCGAGTATTACTTTTTAAGTAAAACTAAATCTGTAAACCATTGAAAATAAAGAAGATTTTAGTATCGCAGCCAGAACCACTGAATCCGAAATCTCCATATTTCGAACTGGCAAGGAAGTATAATCTAAAAGTTGAATTCAAACCGTTTGTTGAGGTTGAGGGAGTTTCTTCCAAAGATTTCCGTACACAAAAAATTAATATTCTCGACTTTTCAGCGGTAATATTCACAAGCAAAACCGGGATTGATCATTTCTTCAGGATTTGCAACGAGCTCAGGGCAGTTGTCCCTGATACAATGAAGTATTTTTGCATCACAGAGAATGTTGCATTCTACCTTCAGAAGTATATTGTATACCGGAAAAGAAAAATATTTCATGGGAAGGCCAAATTTCAGGACCTTATCGATGTTATAGCAAAACACCGTGAAGATAATTTCTTTGTCCCTCTTTCGGAACCTCACAATGCTGAAATTCCTGAATTACTCGACAAAAATGATATAAAATATACCATTGGTACTCTATACAGAACAATAAGCACCAACTTTTCCAATATCAAGGAATTTGATTATGATATTCTTGTGTTTTACAGCCCTTCAGGTATAAAATCTCTTAAAGAAAATTTCCCGGGATTTGTCCAGGGAGAAATTAAAATTGCCGCTTTTGGTCCTACAACAGCCTGTGCTGTTGCAAATGAAGGACTCCGACTCGATATAAATGCACCTAATCCCAAAGCTCCCTCAATGACTATGGCTCTTGATGAATTTTTAAAAGAGCATAACAGAAATTTACGGTAGTTTAACTTAAAAGCATCTGTTATAAATTTTTTTCTCAGAAATATTTACATAATCAAAGATCCAGGTCTGTATTGTAACTCAACAGGAATTAACCTGCTATGTGTTTACCGGCATATTTTATATGAAAACAGGTAACTCCGGATTGTTGAATGAAATATAACATAGGCCAAACCAAAAGATCATTTCATTAAAGTAACTCTCGTTTGTTAATTATCTGCGCTTTTATACTCCTGACAACAAAAACATCATTCCTTAAGGTTATGGCAACAACCTGAATTTTTTATGATTACTACAAAGGAAACATTCAAAAAGGCAGAACGGCTTTGCAGTATTAAAGTCATTTCATCGTTGTTTGAAAATGGAAACATTTTTCATACATCGTTGTTTAAGGTTGTATGGGAAATGAACAACAACCCTCTTCCTTATCCGGCACAGGTAACATTCAGCGTTCCAAAAAGAGGATTCAGGCTGGCGGTAACCAGAAACCTTATAAAGAGAAGAATGAGGGAAGCTTACCGGAAAAATAAAAAGTTTCTCTATGAAAATCTTGTTTCCAGGAATGTCCGGATTTCTTTTATTGTGATTATTAAAGGAAATACTATCCCCGATTATCAGAGAGTTGAGAAGTCGATGAATGAAGTAATAAACAAACTAATCACTCTGACAGCTAAATATAATGCAGAAAGTCAGAAGGCAGAACTAAAAGCGAATGAATTATAGCTCCTCAGGATCTCCTATGACTTAATCTGCAAAAATGTTAAAATTGTTTTAATAGTTTCTTAATCAATAATGTTACCGAATTTTCTTCTTATTTTCGCCGTTCAAATTAAGCCAATAGGTATATGAAAAAGATACGTGCCGGCAGAATTATAATCATTCTGTCATTACTCATAATCACCGGAGTAAGTACCGGATTCCTTGCTACACAGGAAACCCGGGATTTCAGAATTGCTAAAAATCTTGATATATTTTTCACTCTTTTCCGTGAGTTAAATACTTTCTATGTCGATGAGATCGATCCCGACAAATTAATTAAAACGGGTATTGACAATATGCTTAAGACACTTGATCCATATACAGTGTATTTTCCTCAGAATGAAGCAGAAGAATTTAATATTCTTACTACAGGAAAATATGGTGGCATTGGTTCTCTGGTGCGAAATAGCGGAGATTATGTTGTTGTTAGTGAGGTTTATAAAGGGTTTCCTGCTGATAAGGCTGGCATTAAGCCTGGCGATCTGCTGAAAAAAGTTGATGGAATATCACTCAAGGGTCTGACAACTGATAAAGTCAGTGAAAAGTTAAAGGGTAATCCCGGAACTGCAATTTCAATTACAATTGAAAGAAATGGAAAGGATGAAGACTTTACATTTAAAAGAGAAAAGATTTCAGTGCCTCCTGTACCATATTTTGGTATGATTGACTCAAAAACCGGATATATACGATTCACAGGTTTTACTCAAAACTGTATTTCGGATGTTAGAAATGCATTAACGTCACTAAAAGACAGCAATGCGCAGCAGATTATTCTTGATCTGAGGGGAAACCCGGGTGGCTTGCTTACAGAAGCAGTTGAGATAGTGAACCTCTTTGTAGGTCCGGGCAATGAAGTCGTTTCTACAAAAGGAAAGGTCAAACAATTTGATGAAGATTTCAAAACTACCAAAACAGCAATAGATGAAAATATTCCGCTTGCTGTTTTGATAAACAGGAGTTCCGCTTCAGCCTCGGAAATTGTTGCCGGAGCTATCCAGGATCTCGACAGGGGAGTAATTGTAGGACAACGTTCATATGGCAAAGGACTTGTACAGATTACACGTCCGTTGAGTTACAATACTCAGCTGAAGGTAACAACCGCAAAATATTATATTCCAAGCGGAAGATGTATCCAGGCAATGGATTTCTCACATCCAAACGAAGATGGAAGTGTGGGTATAATACCTGATTCACTGATATCTGAATTTAAAACAAAAAATGGCCGTATTGTGAAGGACGGGGGAGGCATTACTCCTGATATAGAAGTATTACCGGAATCTCTAAGCCAGATCTCTGCAGAGCTTTATATACGTAATTATATATTTGATTTCGCTACAATTTATTACTGGTCGCATCCCGATATTAAGACTCCTGAGCAGTTTAAACTGACTGATAAGGATTATGCTGACTTTAAATCATACCTGATCAGCCGAAAATTCAGTTATAAGACCGCAACTGAAGAATCACTGAATGAGTTAATAACCAATGCCAAAAAAGAGAAATACTATGATCTTCATAAAGATCTTTTCACTGATATGGAAAAAGACATAACACATAGTCTTGATCAGGACATGACAGCATTTAAAGGCGAAATAACTGATCTTTTGGCTGATGAAATTATGAGCAGATATTTTTACGAGTCAGGTGCAATTGCTTATACTATTAAATCGGATGAACAGATTGCAAAAGCACTTCAGGTTCTGAATAATAAAACAGAATATATCTCAATACTTAAAGGGCAATCCGGATCAATCGTTGTTGCAGGTAAAAATGATAAAAATCTTATAAGCAGTGATGCCCTTGATTTAAAAAAGAATCAGGAACCGCTTTAAGAAGATGTGTTCTGACGCCATTCATGGGTGTTATCTTCAAAAATCTCTTTTTTCCATACCGGGAGTTTCTCTTTAATGAGTTCTACTGTCTGGCTGCAGGCTTCAATTGCCTGACGACGATGACCGGCTGAGGCAAGAACGATTAGCGATATTTCCCCGGCTTTAACAATGCCTGTTGAATGAAGAATGTCAACAGAAGTTAAATCTGAAAACTCCGACATGATGCTATCTCTTATTTTATCAGCCTCTTCCTGAACCATTCCGTCATAGGCAGAATATTCAATAGCCGCTACCTTCTTTCCATTTATCTCATCGGCTCTCACCTGACCTATAAAAACAGAATGCCCCCCGGAGTTGGTTTTTCCTTCCATTTTCGCAAGTAATTTTGTAATCTCATTCTGTGTTATGGGCCCTGATATCAGATAGTGTGTACTCATTTATTATTCCGGTTTACTAATACAATACTGTCATCCTCCTGCAAAAGGAGGCAGGAATGCCACCTCATCTCCTTCTTTTAAATCTGCTTTCCCGGTAATGAATTTATTATTAAGAGATATCCGGTAATCATAGTGTACAATTTCAGGAAAATCATCCTGAATTCTCAGCAGAAGATCGTCATACGATTTTACCCCCTGATAATGTTTCATGGGCAGAATTGGTAACCTCAGCCAGAACACCAAAAAACAATACTTGTATCTCCATAACTTTAAATCACTTTTAATTCTCACAATTATTCTCTTCACTCTCAGTTGCCGTGCCTCCATAACGAGCCGTCTGTACCTTCACCATTGAGCCTTACGCCGATATGCGGTGCACCTTTAAGCCGTTATGCCTTTCAATGTGCCTCAAACCAGTTGTTTCCTGTTCCCCAGTCAACTTTCAGGGGAACATCGAGATCAACAGCATGTGACATTTCAAATAAAACCATATCTTTCAGCTTTTCCAGTTCCGACATTTCTACTTCAAATATAAGTTCGTCATGAACCTGCAGAATCATTTTGGATTTATATTTTTCCGATTTCATCTTCTTATCAATCCGTACCATTGCGATCTTAATAATATCCGCAGCACTTCCCTGAATCGGTGCATTAATAGCATTCCTCTCGGAGTTTCCTCTGACTACCTGATTTCTTGACTGGATATCCGGAAGGTATCTTTTCCGTCCGAACATAGTGGTTACATAGCCGTGATCCCTTGCTTTCTTTATGCTCTCATCCATATACACTTTAACCCCGGGATATGAGTTAAAATATCCGTCAATAAGCTCCTTAGCCTCTTTTCTGCCTATAGTAAGTCTTTCGGAAAGGCCGAAGGAGGATATTCCGTAAATAATACCAAAGTTTGCGGTTTTAGCTTTGCTTCTCATCTCCCGGGTAACATCACTGATGTCAACACCGAATATTTTTGCTGCAGTAGCTGCATGAATATCATTTCCTGAAAGAAAATCGGAAATCATACTTTTGTCCTTGCTGAGATGGGCCATAATTCTTAGTTCAATCTGGGAATAATCAGCCGAAAGAAAAATATGACCTTTTTCAGGGACAAACGCTTTACGTATTTCTCTTCCCCTGGCATCTTTAACCGGAATATTCTGAAGGTTCGGATTGTTTGAGCTGAGTCTTCCGGTTGCAGCAACAGCCTGATTAAATGAAGTATGTATTCTTCCGGTTTTTTTATCAACCAGCAGGGGAAGCGCCTCAACATATGTTGATAAAAGTTTTCTGAGGCCCCGGTATTCCAATACTTTTTCTATTATCGGATGTTTGCTTGTCAGTCGTTGCAGAATCTCTTCGTTGGTAATAAATTGCTTGGTTTTCGTTAGCCTGGCATTATCGTCAAGCTTCAACCTGATGAAAAGAATATCACCAAGCTGTTTAGGAGAAGAGATATTAAATTCGGTTCCGGCAAGAGAATAGATCTCTTTTTCAAGGGAGATAATATCTTCCCTGAGGTTTATTGTAATCGCCTTAAGATCATCAAGATCCAGTATAACCCCATTCCTTTCGATAGTAGCCAGAACACTTATCAGGGGCATCTCAATGTTACTTGCAAGATCACCCAGGCCTTCTGAAATAATTCGTGGTTCAAAAATATTTTTGAGCTGGTATGTCACATCTGCATCCTCAACAGCATAATCCTTAAGCTTGTCAATTGCGACGGAACGCATGTTTTTTTGATTAATCCCTTTCTCTCCAATCAGTGATTCAATATGCACAGGGCTATACGACAGATATGCTTCTGAAAGAAGATTCATATTATGCCGCATATCAGGCTCAAGAAGATAATGAGCAATCATCGTGTCAAACAAAGGTCCTTTTATTTCTATGCCATAATTAGCAAGAACCTGAATATCAAATTTCATATTCTGACCTATCTTCCGTATATCAGGATTTTCGAAGAGAGGTCTTACAATCTCAAGTATTTTCCTTGTCTCAGTCTGCGATTCAGGAAAATAAATAAAATATCCGGAACCTTTCTCCCATGAAAAAGTAAGAGCGACAAGTTCAGCTTCAAGTGGTTCGATGCTGGTTGTCTCACTGTCAAAGCAAAACTCCTTTAGCTTACTTGCTTTTTTAACAAAGTCTTCAATATCTGATTTGCTTTCGAGAAGTAAGTAATTATGATTCACCTTTTCGATAGAAGTCTTTTCACTTACCGCAACAATTGTTTCATCGCCGAAGAGAGATCCCTGAAAAGAATCACTGTTCTGACCCGAAGGCTGATGTGATTGTCTGGGCTTTTCCGATTTATCAATATCCGCCAGAATTTTAGATGCAATTGTCCTGAATTCAAGTTCATCAAAGAGAACCTTTAACTTTTCAGGATCCGGCTACTTCCATTATCAAGAGCTGATTCATTCAGATCTATCGGAACATTTTGTTCTATTGTGGCAAGTTTCTTCGACAGCTCAATCTGCTCTTTATTGTTCTCAATAATTTCTTTCAGTTTACCTTTCAGTTTATCGGTATTTCTGAACAACTCCTCAATACTGCCATATTCAGAAATAAGTTTCATTGCTGTTTTGGGTCCGACTCCCGGAGCGCCGGGTATATTGTCGGCGGTATCACCCATCAGGGCAAGTACATCAATTACCTGTTCAGGACGCTCAACAGAGAATTCCCTTTTGATATCGTCAACTCCCCATAAAAGAGACTCATTACCGCTTCGCGATGGTTTTAGCATGAAGACAGTAGAGGATACGAGCTGGGCAAAGTCCTTATCAGGGGTCATCATGTAAGTAGTAAACCCCTGTTCCGAGGCTTTTCTGGCTAATGTGCCTATAACATCATCAGCTTCGAATCCCGGAGAATCGAGAACAGGAATTTTATATGCTTCAATAAGTCTTTTGATATAAGGTACGGCCTTTTTTATGTCTTCCGGAGTCTCATCGCGATGCGCCTTATAATCCTTAAACATTTCATGCCTGAAAGTAGGCGTCGGAGTATCAAACACTACAGCAATATGAGTCGGTTTCCGTTTCTGGAGTACCTCTTCAAGAGCAAGCAGAAAACCAAATACTGCGGAGGTATTAAGACCCTTGGATGTTACCCTCGGATTTTTTATAAATGCATAATAGGCTCTGAAAATAAGAGCGTAAGCATCAAGCAGAAAGAGCTTTTTCGTTTTGTTATCTTCCATAGGATAATTTCTGGTTCTGTCAAATTAGTAAGTATGTTAAGTGACTAAAGTGACTAGAGTGACTAGAGTTAGGATTACATTCTCGACTTTAGGCACTTCAAACTTTAGCTCACTTCAAACTTTATCTCACTTCAAACTTTAGTTCACTTTAAACTTCTTCCCTCCTGTTATCTGAAGCAAACCATTCCGCATAAGAGGTAGCTGTTTCATAAAGTTTCAGACTATGAAGCTTCACTCCTTCGGTAGTTGTTTAGCTATGCGTTCAGCAAAATCAGCCACCATGTTTTCGCATGTCGGCTGGTAGTCAACAATCACGGTATTGCCAAACAATTTTGTGAACATATCCAGTTTCTCCTTCTCGAAATAACTGCTTACTACCACGGCATGATCAAAAACATTTACTATCTCTTTTTTAATTATCTTTTTAAGATCGGTAAAATCAATTACCATTCCATTTTTTGGGTTATCAGGTATCTCAACAGGAACTCCCGAAATTGTAACGAAAAGTCTGTAAGAATGTCCATGCACATTCCGGCAGGGTCCGTCGTAGTTCCTTAGGACATGAGCCATCTCAAACGGAAATTCCTTTGTGACTCTTATTACTGAAGCCATATTATTTTATTAATAGTAAGTTACAAAATTAACCATTAAGACCGAGAAAGGTTTAAACTTTTATGTTCCTTTTAGTCTATTAATGTTAATAATGCCACAAATAAGGGCTTCAATTCAATAATTCCGTACCTTTGCATTTCACAATTTGCTTAATAGCAGGTATAATGGAAGATAATAACATCAGGTTGACTTTCCCTGCAATGTTTGAAGAGACATTACGAAAGTTCGGTAAGAAAAATGCATATGCGTTTGTAGGAGAAGAACCTAAGACCTATAACAGGGTAAGCATTGACATCAAAGCTGTAATGGCGTTTCTGGAAAAGAACGGGATCGGCCATGGTGACAAAGTGGCAATTCTGAGCACCAATATGCCAAACTGGGGGATTGCCTATTTTGCAATTACCTTCATGGGTGCAATTGTTGTTCCCATTCTTCCTGACTTTTCAGTGAAGGAGGTCAGTAATGTTCTTGAACATTCCGGAGCAAAGGCAATTTTTATTTCACCCTCATTACTTCAAAGGATTGAAGGTTTTAAGTCTGATACGCTGAAGACAGGAATTAATATTGAGAACTTTTCTTTTATATTTTCCGAACCCGGTTCTTCAGAGTTTGATCCTACAGCTCTGCCTACGGAAGTTTACGACGTGAAGGAAGAAGATCTCGCATCTATTATTTATACCTCAGGTACTACAGGAAGGTCCAAAGGGGTCATGCTTACTCACAAAAATGTTACCTTTAATGCTCTTAAAGGAAGAGTTATCCAGCCTATGGATGAAAATGACAGGTTCCTGTCTGTCCTTCCTTTATCACATACATACGAGAATACCCTCGGATTAGTTTTACCCATGCTCTGCGGTTGTTGTGTATATTATCTCCGGAAACCTCCTACTCCTGCTGTTCTGCTGCCTGCTCTGGCAGAGATAAAACCAACAGTAATGCTGACAGTACCTCTGATAATTGAAAAAATCTATTTCAATAAAATCATGCCTGCCTTCAGGGAAAAGCTTATACTTAAACTGTTATATAAACTTCCTCCATTCAGAAAAATACTGAATAAAGCTGCAGGTAAAAAACTCATTAATACATTTGGCGGTCACCTTAAATTCTATGGAATTGGTGGAGCCAAACTGAACAAATCAGTTGAAAAATTCCTGATTGAGGCAAAGTTCCCTTATGCTATAGGATATGGCCTTACTGAGACATCTCCCCTTCTGGCCGGGGCTAATCCATCAAAAAGTGTATTTGAGTCAACAGGGCCTGCAATTGAGGGTATAGAGCTTATTGTACATAATCCGGACCCAAAAACCGGGGAAGGTGAAATCTGGGCCAAGGGACCAAATATCATGAAGGGATACTATAAGGAACCCGAAATGACAAATGAGGTACTTACTCCTGACGGCTGGTTTAAAACAGGGGATCTGGGTACTCTTGATAACAGAAACAATCTCTTTATAAAGGGCCGGCTAAAAAATATGATTCTGAGTTCTACCGGTGAGAATATTTATCCCGAGGAAATTGAATCAATAATAAACAATTTCCGAGGAGTGGTTGAATCACTTGTTGTTCAGCAGAAAGGGAAGCTTGTTGCTCTCGTTCATATAAACAGAGAGGAACTGGAACAGAAATATCAGACCCTTAAAGATGATATGACCAAGCAGTTTGAAGAAAAGGTTGATGAAATGCTTTTTGAATTACAGATATATGTGAATTCACAGGTTAATAAATTCAGCCAGATCAATAAAGTGGTACTTCAGCCTGTTCCATTCCAGAAAACAGCCACACTTAAGATCAAGAGGTTTTTATACGTATAACCTTCTAATTTATCAGATCATAGAATTCGGGAGATTCCTCCCGGAGAATATCTGTCCATTCAGGGCAAAGAAGGACAAATCTTACAGACATAATATGAATTGAGTACTGATGCTTTTTATGGCATTTATCGGAAAATAATGTCAATACCATGCTGATCAGAAACAGCAAAACAATGTTTTTTGACATTTTTAAGCTGGTCCCGAAAAATATATTTACATTTATAGTAGCTAAACTGCACGTAACTCTTAATATAACTTTGTTGTAACAGTAAAGTCATTTGTTGCCACAGGATTTCCATTTATGAAATCATAAAAGAACAATCTGCGGCAATGTTAATAAGCGAAGGTTCTCTCAGGTTTTAACAAATAAAATTTATACTGATGAAAAAGATGACAACAGTAGGAAGGATTCTTTTTGCACTTCCGTTCGGGATTTTCGGGATAAATCATTTTCTGATGACAGACTATTACCTTGGAATGCTTACATCCTTTATTCCTCTGGGGCCTTACACTATAATTCTTACTGGTATTATGCTGATAGCTGCCAGCATAAGTATTATTTCAAAAAAGTTTGTCAAACTTTCTACAATACTACTGGCTATTTTACTTTTCCTTTTCATAGTAACAATACATATTCCACATCTTTTCATTGATGCCGACAGAACTATTGCTCTGATAGCGCTATTTAAGGATATTTCACTGATGGGAGGCTCATTAATGATAGCCGGAATTTATTCTGAAGAAGAATCCGTAAAGAAATGATACTCTTGAATACCAACAGGTCGTTTCTGTTATTATTAAATAATTAGCTCTTTACATTGTATATTATTCATCTCTGTCTGCTGCATATTAAGAAAATTGCAGTCAGATTTAAATTGAATTCAAATATTGGACTCTTCGAAAAAAAAATTTCTATCTTTATCTATTAATCACTTAAATAATTGCAATGAGTAGATTTAGACTCTTCTTTGCATTATCTGCCTGTCTGCTAAGCATTAGTATATACTCTCAAACATCATTAATTGACCAGCAGATGCAGATTGGTTTTGAAGAAAAACAAGGTCAGTATGCAGATCTGAATGTAAAACTAATTAATGAATCCGGTGATACGGTTTTATTAAAAGATGTAATAACCAAACCTACAATTCTGAATCTGGTTTATTACAGGTGTGCAGGAACATGCAGTCCGCTGATGTGGGGGATATCAAAATTTATTGATGGAATGGATTTGCAGCTGGGAAAGGATTATGAGGTTGTAACAATCAGCTTTGATCCTACAGAAACGATTAATCTGGGTATAAATAAGAAGGCCAGCTATATAAGTACTATGAAAAAGAAAGAAGATGCAAAGAACTGGCTCTTTTTTGTTTCCGACAGTGCTGATTTAGCACGCTTAACACAATCAGTCGGTTTTAATTACCGGAAAGTCAACGATCAGTTTGTACATCCTACAGGTCTTATTGCGCTTGCAGCTGATGGTAAGATCGTCAGATATCTGCGGGGTATAGATTTTCTGCCATTTGATATAAAAATAACTCTTGTAGAAGCAGCAAAGGGAAAGATAGGTCCGAGTATTAATCGTCTGCTTGCTGTTTGTTATGGATATGATGCAAAAGGGAATCAGTTTGTTTTTAATGTAACACGAGTTTCAGCTATAGTAATATTATTTATTGTCTTTATTGTCTTTATATTTCTGGCTCTATCAAGGATAAAATTAAAAACAAGAAATAGTAAATGAGTACTAAGGAAAACACTTCGGAACCCAGTTACCTCGATTATCATGGAAAATACAATGGCATATTTGCCTGGATATTTTCCACTGATCATAAAAGGATTGCTTTGTTATATCTCTTTTCTATACTTATCCTTTTTTGTGGTTGCTGCTACACTAGGTCTGCTCATGAAATTTGAGCTTATTGCTCCCGGAAAGACAATTATGGGAGCCCAGGAGTACAATGCATTTTTTACCCTGCATGGGATTATAATGATCTTTGCAGTTGTTATTCCCGGCCTGCCGGCAGTCTTCGGTAATTTTCTTCTTCCAATAATGATAGGAGCCAAGGATGTTGCCTTTCCAAGACTTAACCTTATGTCGTGGTACCTGTATGTTGCCGGTGTTTCCTTAGTATTGATCTCTCAGTTTTTAGGACAGGGACCACCTGATACCGGATGGACTTTTTATGCGCCATATAGTTTTACCACAACAACAAACATGCTTCCTGCAGTATTTGGTGCTTTTGTTCTGGGTTTTCTTCAATACTCACAGGATTAAACTTTCTGGTTACAATTCACAGGATGCGAGCTCCGGGAATGACCTGGATGAAGATGCCTCTTTTCCCCTGGACACTTTATGCTACAGGGTGGGTCCAGCTTCTTGCCACGCCTATTATTGGAATTACTTTACTTATGATTGTGGCAGAAAGGACTTTGCATATAGGATTTTTCGATCCCACACTGGGAGGTGATCCACTTCTTTATCAGCATTTGTTCTGGACATACAGCCATCCGGCTGTCTATATAATGATCTTACCGGCTATGGGTGCAATGTCTGAGATCATTGCTGCCTTTTCGCATAAAAAAGTCTTTGGCTACAAATTCATGGTTGTTGCTTCGCTTGCTATTGCCTTCGTGGGATATTTTGTCTGGGGCCATCATATGTTCACCTCAGGGATGAGCGGTACCGCCTTATATACATTCTCACTTCTGACCTTTCTTGTTGCTATTCCCAGTGCAATTAAGGTTTTTAACTGGATTGCCACGATGCATAAGGGATCAATTGATCTGCAAACGCCTTTCTACTGGGCAATGGCTTTTATCTTTGTATTTATGATAGGTGGATTCTCCGGATTAATTCTCGGTTCCCTTGCGACAAACGTTCATCTGCACAATACTCATTTTGTTGTAGCTCATTTTCATTTTATAGTTTTCGGAGGAACAGGGTTTGCCTTTTTTGCAGCAATGCATTACTGGTATCCTAAAATAACCGGAAAGATGTATGATAAAATATGGGCTAACACTGGCCTTGTACTCTTCTTTATTGGCTTCATAACTCTTTATGGGCCAATGTTTTACCTTGGTTTCATTGGAATGCCCAGAAGGTATTTTGATTATGATGAGGTCTTTCACCCGGGAAACATAGTTTCCTCAATGGGAGCAATGGTTCTTTATGCCGGACTGGCAATCATTATTATTAATCTCTTCACTTCGCTCAGGAGAGGAATAAAAGCACCTGCAGATCCATGGGGTGGAAAAACACTCGAATGGACAATACCTTCTCCTCCTCCTGTAGAAAACTTTGAAGAAGTACCTGTAGTTACTAACGGACCATACAACTATAAATAAGTATGGAAACAACAATACACCGCGACGACGAAGCATCAAAGATTGGAATGTGGTTATTCCTCTTTACTGAAATGCTGCTATTTGGTGGACTATTCATAGTATATTCCATTTACCGTTTCAGAAATGCTGAGGCTTTTCATTTTGCAGCAGAAGAGCTTAGTGTATTCATCGGCACAGTTAATACAATCATTCTTCTGATAAGCAGCTCGACTATTGCAATGTCGATTACAGCATTACGACTGAAAAATAAAAAGCTTGCCCTCATTTTGCTGGGCATTACAATTTTCCTTGGAATAGCTTTCCTTGTTAATAAATACTTTGAATGGGGCGGCCATATTAAAGAACATATATATCCGGGATCTGCAGTTCTTGCTCTTCGGGGTCAGGGAGATGTTTTATTCTATGGTTTGTACTTTTTTATGACCGGGCTCCATGCACTACATATTATTATAGGATTGGTGTTCATAAGTATTGTAACTGTTAAAATAACCAGAGATAAAATCACTTCAGATAATTATTCTTTGCATGAAAACAGTGGATTATACTGGCACCTCGTTGACCTGATCTGGATCTTTCTATTTCCTTTATTTTATCTTATTACCTGACATTTATGGAACCAACAGATAATGAAAAAAGTCATATAATGTCTTACCGTACATTAATTACGGTACTCATTTTTCTGATATTGCTGACACTGACATCAGTAGCTGTTACCCAGATTTATCTTGGAGCTCTTACTGTTGCCCTTGCTCTTATAATTGCAACTATTAAATCTTCGCTGGTTCTGCGCTATTTTATGCATCTTAAATTTGACAGCAGAATGTTTACCATTGGGGTAATTGCAGTAGCTCTGCTTATTGCTTCAGTAATAATAATAACCTTTCTTGACTACCTTTATAGATAAACAGTATGTATTCAACCACAGGAATTGATGCTTCAAATTATGTATCCACATTCGATACTGCATTCTATTTTATTACAGGTATATCTTTGCTTTTTCTGGTAGGGCTTACTGTTCTTATGCTCTATTATGTTTACAAGTATAATAAGAAGCGAAACAAAACAGCCACACAGATCGAAGGTAGCAACCTTCTGGAAACAACATGGACAGTCATTCCTACTCTTCTTGCTCTTGCAATGTTCTATTTTGGATGGGCAGGATGGAAGCCAATGACAAAAACACCAAAAGATGCTATAAACATAACCAGTGTCGCCAGAATGTGGAATTTTTCCTTCGAATATGACAATGGAAAACAAAGTGCTGATCTTGTAGTGCCTGTAAACACACCTGTAAAGATTAACCTGGTTTCGTTAGATGTTATCCATAGCCTTTTTATCCCTGCATTCAGGATTAAATCAGATATGGTTCCAGGAAGAGAAAAAAGTATGTGGTTTCTTCCTAAGAGTGAAGGTAATTATGACCTCTTTTGTGCAGAATACTGCGGATTGCGACACTCATACATGAATGCAATTGTGAAGGTCATGTCAAAAGAGAAATATGATGAGTGGTACGGGGATACAACAAAAGTATCCAGCGTTGCTGAAGTAGCTGCCACTCCTGCTGCCGAAGGATTTGCCATAATGAAGACCCAGGGATGCATAGCCTGTCACTCCTCTGATGGTACAAAAATAGTCGGACCATCCTATCTTAACCTTTATGGAAAACAACAGGTTGTTATAAGAAATGGACAAGAGGTAACAGTTACAGTTGATAGTGCATATATCAGACAGACGATATTAGATCCTACTTATCAGGTTGTTAAAGGATATCCCAAGGGAATTATGCAAAGCTATAAAGGGAAGGTTACGGATGAGGATATCTCAAAAATAATTGAATACCTGAAGTCTTTAAATGAAAAATAATTCTTTAGTAAGCATAAAAGATTACCTTGAATTAGGCAAATTAAAAATTATGTTACCGGTAAGTCTAACAGGATTTACCGGTTATTTTGTTTATAATCCGCATATCTCTTTCAGCTTATTTTTAGTAAGTCTTGGTATTCTTTTTCTGGCAGTTGCTGCCTCAGTCCTTAACCAGTTACAGGAAATTGGCATAGACAGCAAAATGGAACGGACACAGAATCGTCCGATTCCTGCCCATAGGATAAAAGTTCCCAGGGCAATATTCTTTTTTTTCAGCAATCTTATTGCAGGTATAACTATTATCTATATCTGGGGTAACCTTAATGCGGCTCTGATTGCGTTGTTTACGATATTCTGGTATAATGTAATTTATACCTATTCAAAAAGGATTACAGCTTTTGCCGTTGTTCCGGGAGCGCTTACCGGGGCATTACCTCCACTTATCGGGTGGGTTGCAGCAGGTGGCGGTATGTGGGATAAACCAATAGTTTTCATTGAATTCCTGCTCTTTACCGGGCAGATACCACACTTCTGGCTGCTTATTCTCAAATATGGAGAGGAGTATAAAAAAGCGGGTATTCCAAGCCTTACAGAAGTTCTAAGCCGCACCCAGATAAGCAGACTCACCTTTACCTGGGTAGTAACATCAGTTATAGCTGCAATTTTTCTTTGCTATTTTGAAATTTTTCACAGTCTCCCTGTAATCGGAATACTTCTCGCTGGTTCTGCAGTAGTTATATGGCAATTTTTTGGTCTGATAAACTCAGAGGTACCAAAAAGAACTCATAAAAGATATACGATTCTGCTTGATTCTTATTTTCTCCTGGTTCTCCTTCTGCTGATTGCCGACAGGATAGTATCATAATGTGATTTAAGACACGTTCAGTGTTAAAACTGATGATGGATGCTTTCCTCAAGGTAAGGATGATTAACAGGCATTAGTTTAGCTTTACTGAGGGATGTTGCAACTACAAGGGCAAATAACCCTGCATATCCAATAAACATACCTGCTGCAATCCATCCAAAGCTCAAAGCTCCTGTGGTGCCTGGAATTATCTGACCGAACAGGTCAATATATTGCCCTATAATCAGTATTACAATAACAATCATTATAACTGTCATATTCCTGCTGGTTTTCACCGGGAGAAGGATCATGAAAGGCAGTGCCCAGTTAAGTCCTATCTCAAGGAGAAACAATGTCTTCCATCCGTTATGCCATCTTACAAAGAAATAAGCTGTTTCCTCGGGAATATTACCATACCATATTATCATAAACTGTGAAAACCAGAAATATCCCCAAACGATGGAAAGCATGAAAATATATCTTGCAAAATCATGCAGATGGTATTTATTCAGGAATGGGAAGTATCCTTTTCTATGAAGAATAAAAATTATAAGTGCCATGACGGATACTCCATGTAAAAATGCAGCTATAAGGTTCTTCAAAGCAAAAAGAGTACTGTACCAGTGCTTCTCTATCGACAATATCCAGTCAATTGCTGAGAATGAAAATGTAACAGCCAGAATAAAGAGGAATATTTTTGAATACAACTCAACTTTACCTTTATATAGCATAATTCCGGAAATGTTTGAAGGGTCCAGCTTGTCCCCGCTTACCGAAACCTTTCGGATAATAAGGACGAACACTATCCATAAAGTAATGTATATGATCATTCTTATAATGAAAAAAGGTGTATTCAGGAATACAGATTTATGCTGCATAAGAGGATCAAGAGCAACCATACCTTTATCTGTCCAGTGATAAAGGTCCTTCATTCCAAAAAAGAGTAGCAGAAAAAAGACTGATGCGAAAGGTATATATGACATCATTGATTCAGAAACCCGCTGAAACGCTGATGCCCATCCTGATTGGGAAATGCTTTGAATAGCAAAGAAGAATGCACCCCCGATAGCCAGGGAAAAGAAATAATAATTGACAATAAGGTAATGTGCCCATGCCAGTTTATGATCTGTCAAAAGGCCAGCGATGAAACTTATAAGCCCTATGGCTATTAAGAGTAAAGTAAATATTCTGAAGTTTTTAGAAACTGTTATTTGCTCCTTCATTACTTATTTTCCTCCTGTTTTATGTCTGAAGTACTTTTTGCTTGTTCCTGAAGTTCTCTGATGTACAACACAATCTTCCACCGGACGTCTGGCTGAATCTGAGAACCATGAGCGCCCATTGAACCAAAACCGAGTGTAATGGTGTGATATATTTCACCATCTTTTAATGCTACCGCCTCAGCAGCAGTAAGATCGCGTGGTGGCATAGGATATAAACCACTTTTAAACAGATGTCCATCGCCTTTTCCCGATATGCCATGGCAATCCAGACAAAAGGTAGTATAGGCTTCTCTCCCTCTTTTCAGAGTCTCATCTGATGGACTATATGGATTAATAAGCTCCTTGCCGGCCAAAATGCGTGATTCGGGGTCTGTTGTATATGGAAAAGGGATAAAGCCCCTGGGTACAGTTCCTTCCACAGGTACCCTCATTGTTGAACCATTTTTAAAATTCGGATTAGGAGTAAAAGTCTCATACGCAGCAGAATAAAACATATCCGGGAAATAATCCCAGCCCGGGTTATTTCGGTCCCTGTTACAACCCACAAGAATGAATGCAAAGAGAATCAGATAAAATGCCTTATTAATATTTCCTGTCATGTAATTGTTTTTCATTCCTTTACACTTTCATATTCCTTATCAAAGATATCAATAGCACCAAGTTCCTGCATGATATTACCGGCTCTGGCAGCTGATGACTCATCAGGCACCTGTGTATCAACAACTATCATAAACTTATCGTCTGTTGCCCTGAGGTCAAATATTGTATTTTCCCGTCCCGGAAAAAGTTTGGACCGTGCAGAGAAGATAGCCAGACTGGACAGTGTTACAATAAGAATGGTTAATATTATTGTAATTATAATAAAAGAAGGGAAAGAGTTAACAGGTTTTCCCCCGTAAACAATTGGCCAGCTGATAACTGTAGTGTAGTAAAGAAAGGCCAGCGTTGCATACAATACCAAATAATCCAAAGAAGTAAGCTACAGTAGGCAATCGGGATTTCCGTTTAAGCAAATGAAAGACCTCGGTAACAGGATAGGGTGTAAACACCTCAAAAATCGGGCAATCCTTTTCCAGCAACGATTTAATTGAAGAGACAAACTTCTCCTCATCATCGTAAATTCCTATTTTAAATATTCTGGTCATAGCTTCACCTGGTTAATCTTCTAATTTATTCCCTATATGAGCCACACCTTTCAACTCACTTATAGCCATCATTGGTACATAACGCATGAAAAGCAATACTCCGGTAGCAAAAAGTCCGATTGTTCCGGCAAATACTCCGATATCAATAACAGTCGGGGTATATGACACCCAATTTGAAGGCAGGAAGTCTTTATTCAGAGATGTAATAACGATATTAAACCTTTCAAGCCACATCCCAAGATTAATAAAAAGAGAAATAGACAACAGACTAATCCAGTTTCTCCTTAACTTTTTAAACCAGAAAAGCTGAGGAATAAGCGCATTACATACTACCATTCCCCAGAACTGGAATGTGTACTCCCCTGTTATTCTGTTTCTGAAAAATGTAAACATCTCATATTCATTTCCTGAGTACCAGGCTACAAATACCTCTGTCAGATATGCCGTGCCCATAATCAGTGAGATGAAAATGAGTATTTTAGCAATGGCCTCCATGTGATTATCAGTTATATAATCAGTAAGTTTATATATCTTCCTTATAAGTACCATCAAGTGTCATTACCATAGCAAATCCGGAGAATATAGCTCCAACAACAAAGAATGGAGGGAAAATTGTTGAGTGCCAGCCTGGCTCAATCCCTACGGCAAAGTCGGTAGCTACAATGGAGTGAACTGAAACAACGAGTACTGCAGCTATACCTCCAAGAATAAAACTAAGGGATTCAAACCTTATCCACTGACGACTTGACCCTGTCCACCCAAGGCTGAAGAATCCGTAAACAGCCTTTCTTATTTTTGAAGTTGACTTGTCGCGGATCGTTCCAAGATCAGGTAACATTCCAAGATACCAGAAGGAGGCTGAAATAATCAGATATGCTGTAATTGCCGTAAAGTCCCAGAAGAGTGGTGAGTTGTAATTAACCCACAACGGACCACGGGTATTGGGATAAGGAAATATATAAAAGGCAAGCCATACTCTTCCCATATGCAAAGTAGGAAATGTAGCCGCGCAGATCACCGCAAAAACTGTCATGGCTTCTGCTGCCCTGTTGATTGATGTTCTCCATCGCTGACGTAAAATAAGAAGGAATATTGAAAACGCAGTACCTGCATGACCAATTCCGATCCACCAGACAAAATTGACAATGGCCCAGCCCCAGGCAACTGAATTGTTAACACCCCAGGTACCAATACCCTTATAAACTGTAATGTATATAGCATAAGCTCCGAACAGGGTGGCTGCTGATGCTATTCCGAAAGCGATAGTCCACCATAGTCCGGGAGCCGTTTCCAACGGACTAATGACATCTCTCGAAATCTGACCGAATGTCTTATTCCCTTCAACCAGGGGTCCTCTGACTTTTCTGTTATACATCGGCTACTTTCAGGTTATTTATGTATTTAACTTTTCATCGTTCCTGACTTTGGTCAGATATCCACTGGAAGGCAGGGTATGCAACTCTTCAAGCAGATGGTAACATCTTGGATCACTGAATAATCCTGCCACTTTGCTTTTCTCATCATTCAGATTTCCAAAAATGATTGCCTGCGATGGACATGCCTGCATGCAGGCTGTCTTTATCTCATAATCTTTCAGGGTTCTGTTTTCCATCTTGGCCTGTAACTTTTTCTCCTGTATCCTCTGAACACAGAATGAACATTTCTCCACAACACCTCTCTCCCTGACAGTCACATCGGGATTTAATACCATTTTACCCAGATCTGATGCAGTATTAAAGTCGAATGCCTTGTTATTGGTATACCGAAACCAGTTGAATCGTCTGACTTTATAAGGGCAGTTGTTAATGCAATACTTTGTACCCACACATCTGTTATATGTCATCTGGTTCAGTCCTTCGCTACTATGGTTGGTGGCAGAAACAGGGCATACATTTTCGCAAGGTGCATTATCGCAATGCTGACAGGCCAGTGGCTGAAAATAAACTTTCGGATCATCTCCCGATTCGGAATAATACCTGTCTATTTTAATCCAGTGCATTATTCTTCTGTTTCTCACCTCCTGCTTTTCCCACAACGGGAATATTGTTTTCTGCCTGACATGCAATAACACATGCATTACATCCGACACATGAGTTCAGGTCAATGGATAATCCCCAGTGAAATCCATCGTATTTTATCTCAGGGTAAAGAGTTTCATGAAAGGCTTCAAATTCTTTATGAAATTCATTCCCTGATCCGGGATCTTCGCGGTACTTACTCAGTACAGTATCTCTTACAATCGGCCTTCCCTCCATCGAGTAGTGTTCCTGTGTAAGTGCCAGCTTAGTCTTATTCAGAGTTTTCTCAACATTATCAACAGTAAAACTATAGCTTCGGTTGCCATTGGCAAGCTTTGCAAACGGATACATGTTTACACCAACATTTGTACAGACAGGTCCTGCATTAGTATGTCCATAACCTAAACTGACCGATATTGTTCCCTCTGCCTGTCCCGGCTGAAGAAATGCAGGAAGAAGAAGATCGTTGGAAAATTTTATGATATCCCCTGCCTGAATCCCAAGTTTTTCTGCATCACTGAATGATAAGGCAGCCACATTTTCCCAGCATTGCTTCGAAACAGGGTCCGGTAATTCCATTAGCCATGGGTTATTGGCATGCATCCCGGTACCAAGAGCAACACTTTCAGAAATAATAACTTCAAATCCGCCAGGCTTATCAGCTTCTGAAGAATCAGATGATTGAGCAAGTGCATCATTATTGAATACAGGAGATTTGGATTCGGGTACCTTATAGGTAAAAACACCATTACCAAGAGCCTGATCCCAGAAATTTCTGAAAACGGGCATACCTGAATTCGGAAAATAATTCTTTTCCCAGTTTGAAATAAGATAATCGTGATATAAAATTGATTTTCCTGACCATTTCAAGCAATGAATCCTGAAATGAGCGGGTATCAAAAACCGGACTTATACACGGTTGACTTAAACTAAGCTGTCCCGGAATAATCTCTGCATCATCCCATGATTCAAGAAAATGATTTACCGGACAGTCATATTTACACAGCCCAACAGTTTCATTTTGAATACCCTGCATATTAACAGTAAGTTCCGTCTTCGTTAGTCCGTCGATGAATTTAGCTGAATCATGGTAATCAAATACAGGGTTGACATTATACATCAACAACGCTTTGATTTTGCCATTACTCATATCATTGACAAGATCAGCCATTTTACTGTCAATACCTGAAGCAATATTTAGGTTATTATTAAGGTCTATACACTCTTCATAGTTGCCCAGAAGATTATTGATCCCATTAACAAGTATCTGTATGTTGACCCTGTTTGTTCCTGAAACAACTATGGATTTCCCTTTTGCTGCAACAAGCGCATCTGCAAGTTCAGACAGATCGTCACGGAACACCGCATCAGCAATTTTGGATTTTCCTGTTCTTTCCGCTATTTTATTATACAGATCGGTGAGAAGAACTTTTTCTTCTGATGGTTTAATTCTAATTCGTTTGTCAGCATTGGCTCCTGTCAGACTCATACCCGATTCGAAGTGAGTATGATAGAGCATATCCTTCTCGCCATTATCAAGCTTTCGTCGTGAAACATAACCCGGAATAAAATGAACCGGGGTAAGCCAGGTTCCCAAAAAGTCAGCATTTACAGAAACCACTAGTTTTGTCTTGCCAAAATGATAATCAGGGATTACTGCTTTTCCAAAACACGCCGTATTTGCTTCGATTATTGCAGAATATGATACTGCATCATACTGAACCCATCTGAAATTCCTGAATGCCTCGCCAAATTCACCAATAAGTTTACGTGTTGTAGGAGAAATAATACTTGAAGTAAGCAGGACAATTTCACCTGAATTTGAATTTATTTCATGTCAGTTTACTTATTATCTGAGCATCAACATTATCCCAGGTTATACTGGTTTTTGCAGATGATGGATTCTTAAGCCGGGCGTCATCATAGAGGCTTAAAACAGATGCCTGCACCCGGGCGGAGGTACCCTCCCCGTTAAAGGCAGAAAGAAGATTACCCTCAATTTTTATAGGTCGTCCATCGCGTGTCTTAACAAGTATCGACGAATATTCATGGCCATCATAAAAGCCTGATGCATAATATAACGCTTTACCAGGAATAACTTCAGGTGGCTGTATAACATATGGCAAAGCATGATGAACCGGTCTTTTACAGCTATCCAGGATGGCAGCTGAGGCAAAGCTGAACCCGAGAATCCTTAAAAAATCCCTTCTTGATGTACTTCTTCCAAGATAATTTCCTCCTGGAATAGCATCTAAATAATCTTTGCCGGCTCCCTCTTTATTATCATCATTACCCTCAGCCAGATCGTCCAGTTCTTCCTTATTCGTCAAGTCAATTTTCATACTTAAGTCCTTTTCCGGAAATATATTTCTAATAATGACATTTCATACATTCGGTGGCACCTAACATACTAACAGTGACACTGTCAATTGTGCCTTTCTTTAGTTTTTCAGCCAGACCCCTGTATTCAGAATAATATTTATTGTCCTTAACATCCAGCTTTTTTGTGCGGTGGCAATTAATACACCAGCCCATCGACAAATCAGAAACCTGTTTTATCACATTCATCTCTTTTACATTACCATGGCATTCTTCGCAGGCCACTCCTCCGGCCCCAACATGTTGCTCATGGCTGAAAAAGACATGGTCAGGAAGGTTATGGACTTTTATCCATTTAATCGGTTTTCCAGCTTCATATGCTCCTGTTACCTTAGCTATCTCAAATGCCCCGGAACGGGCTCCTGTCCTCACTATAAGATGGCAATTCATGCAAACATTCCCAGGGGGTATGCCGGCTATTTTGCTGTAATGTGCATAGCTGTGACAGTAAATACAATCTGTCTGATTCTGTCCTGCATGAACAGCATGAGAAAATTTTACCGGTTGAAAAGGGGAATAATCTTTGGATCGGCCGAGTGCTATTGCATTAATAACAAGGGTGTATGAAATAAAAACTGTAGTTATTGTGAGTATCAGATAATTAATCCACTTTTGCTTTACTATCTTGCTGATCATAAGATCGATAGATGAAAAGAGAAATAAAATTGAAGCTATGATAAACAATAAGAGATTTGTAATAACCGGCTTATTCTTCACCATTCCGATGCTTACAAATTTATCCATATAAGCTTTTATCAGGACAATATCCTCAGGGGTAAGCTTAAATCCTTTATGTACCTGCGACATCTTCTCACCGAAAGGATCAAGTAGAACCTCACTCAGGTCGGCTGCACTCAGATCAAGGTACTTCTTCGAGATTTCCAGAGCATCCGGGTTCCAGTTTAAAGTATCGGATTCGCGAGTATTATGACATGCTGCACAGTTAACAGATTTATTATCAACATACACCAATCCAAAAAAGAGTCTTTCCCCTCTGGTAATTTCCTCAGAACTAAAAGTTTTACGGTTATAGACAGCGGAATCAGAATCCTGAATTACTGATGCATGTATTGAAATAGAAATTACTGAAAATAAACAGATTAGAAATAGAAATTTTAAAATTTTTGCAGGAGTAGAATTGTACATAAACAGTAAATTAAATAACACTTCTTATGATTCCTGAACAAAGCCGTCTTCCCTGCAAAACCCCTCAATTGCTAAAATATCAGATTGAATCAGACCAAATATCAATTAATGACAATTATCTTATTCATCCAATAATTGCATAAAGATAAAAAATATGCTTAATCTGACTCTAATTAGGCTCATCAATTTTTAACACCGATAAAAATAACAGAATTTTTTAAAGTTTAAGTCATAAATATAGTAAATATTCAGAGAGAAAATTTTAATAAAATTCAGTATGTCAACTGCGATTTAGTGAAACAACATTTAGCATGTAATAATGTGATTATTAAATTCTATGTTCATATATTTGTATTACTATATACAATTTTTCAAATCTAAAGCGTTTACTACTTAAAACTAACCAGTTGTCATATGAAAAAGTTTTTCTCTCTAGCTTTAATACTTATTCTCTCTGCCGGCATTCTTAATAACTGCAAGAAGGATAAGGGAGACCCTCCGGTATTGCCGCCGATGGAATCCATGACTATTGATTTCAGTAATTTTGCTTCACAGAAAAAATCTGCAGAAATAGCTGATTATGGAAAGGGTACTGAAACTAGTAACTGGGAATTTGCAGCTACTGTTGCCGGTTTCTGGAAGATACTTATGTCAACTACCCTTGCAATACCTGTTGCATCATTTAAAATTGCTATTAACCAGACGCCTGTCTACCTTGATACTAAAACATGGCAGTGGAGTTATAATGTAAGCGTACTTGGTGAAACTTATAAAGCACGGCTTACAGGACAGATCAATACAAGTGATGTGACATGGAAAATGTACATAACAAAAGACGGAACAAATCCGTTTTCAGAATTTGTCTGGTTTCAGGGTACATCAAAGCTTGATGGCACCAGTGGACAATGGATACTTAATCAAAGCGCCGCCGTACCGGAACCAATACTTCAGATTGACTGGACAAAATCAGGCACTTCGGTTGGTACTGTGACCTATACATTTGTTAAAAATCTCGATCCTTTTAAAACAAGCTACATTGAATATGGCTTGACATCATCCACTCTAAATGCCTATTATACAATTCATTATTTTAATGGCATTAAATTTTCTGATGTAAATGTTGAGTGGAATACAACGAACTAAAGAAGGCAGGGTAAAAAGTGTTGATTACCTCAGCGACAGCGAATGGCATTGCTGGGACTCCAACAAAATAAATATTACCTGCCCCTGATTTATACAACTAAGATTTAATTAAAATCCCGGAGTCTCCGGGATTTTTTTTTGAGTGCAGGGAGTACAGGGTATGCCAATCCGTGTAAACCTGATTGCACTTTGATTGCTACTGAGAGTTTCTATCATTTCTGATAGTCAGATTTCTTATTTTTAAAATTATAACCTGATATTTTAAACAGTTGTATTCTCAATGAATTACAATGTGAATAAAATATTTACTATTTTGCGGCCGAAAATTTAATATGGCAAAGAATGTCAACAGGTAAAAAATCATTTATACTTATCCTTGCAATCCTGTTTGTTGA
Source organism: uncultured Bacteroidales bacterium (assembly GCA_963741935.1). Classification (GTDB taxonomy): domain Bacteria; phylum Bacteroidota; class Bacteroidia; order Bacteroidales; family VadinHA17; genus LD21. The sequence goes on from CAVUJY010000007.1 coordinate 57,153, forward strand.
TCAGGCTTTAAAAATCTGGGTAAAAACGCACATGGAGATTGGGCAGAATATACCTCTTTTTGGCACATGGGGAATGCTGCATTTTATCGAAAACAATGGTATGGCATTTGGCATGGAGATGGGTGGAAAAACAGGGAAGATACTTTTAAGTCTCTTCAGGATAGTTGCAATATTAGGTATCGGCTGGTTCCTGAATTCACTTATAAAAAGAAAAGCCCGTACCGCTCTTATCATTGCTGTAAGCCTTATAATGGCCGGGGCAATCGGAAATATAATTGACAGCGCTTTTTATGGTATGATTTTCAGCGAAAGCTATACACAGGTAGCACAAATGTTTCCTCCCGGAGGCGGATATTCCTCTTTTCTTCTCGGACGGGTTGTTGACATGTTTTATTTTCCCATCATCAATATCCACTGGCCCGACTGGATGCCGCTAATACATGGGCGCTCTTTTATTTTTTTCAGTCCTGTATTTAATGTTGCCGATTCAGCAATTTCTTGCGGTGTGATCTCAATAATTCTTTTCCAAAAAAAGATGTTCAGGAGCCATTCCTGAACATTTTAGCTTGTAAGAAAATAGATTCCGGATTACTGGCAACAACCGCTAATACAACTCAAAAGCGTTCTAAGATTCTCATGTTTAAGGAAATACAAAGTATTCTTCCCATCTCTTTTTGAAGCCAGCACATCCCTGTCCTTTAGTATCCCAAGATGATGTGACGCTGTTGATTGTTCTATTTTGAGCTGCTTGTGAATTTCTGTAACTGTTCGCATATTTCCGTCTTCCAGACAACCGATTATTGAAATCCTGATCGGATGTGCCATAGCTTTCAGCATATTAGCAGCTTTTTCAAGACTCTCCGGAGTTAGTTCTGTAACTTCCATTATTAAATATTTTTCTTTGTACAAATATATATAAATATGTTAATATGATGAAAGTTGATCTTTAATATGAAGTAAATCAATTATTAGTTAATCGCGATGCCTCGATTTTACTATATTTGACTAAATAAATTTTTATGCCTGCTCTCACCAGAATAAAGAAACCCGTTGAAAAGGAAATGGCTGAATTTGAAGCCTACTTCGGCAAAACCATGCATAGTGAGATTCCGTTATTGAATATAATACTAAACTATATTCTTCGCCGGAAAGGAAAACAGATGAGACCATTACTCGTATTCCTTACAGCCAAACTCAATGGACCGGTAACAGAATCAGCATTTGTTGCAGCAACATTTATAGAGCTTCTGCATACTGCTTCAATAGTTCATGATGATGTGGTTGATGATGCTCACGAAAGAAGAGGCGCATTATCAATTAATGCACTCTGGAATTCAAAAATTGCAGTACTGGTAGGTGATTATATGCTCTCCAAGGGTATGCTTATAAGTGTTGAGAAAAACCGATTCGATATGCTTGAAATAGTATCGGAAGCCGTTAAATCTATGAGCGAAGGAGAATTACTTCAATTACAAAAAGCCAGAAAATTAAATATCAGGGAAGAAGACTACTTTAAGATAATTTTAAGTAAAACCGCAGCATTACTGTCAGCTTGTACTGCCTGCGGAGCACGATCGGTAACAGATGACCTTGAAGTTATCCAGATCATGAAAGATTTTGGTGAAAACATTGGTATTGCCTTTCAGATCAGAGACGATCTCCTCGATTATGAAGGGACAGGACTAACAGGGAAAACTGTCGGGAATGATATTAAGGAGAAAAAAATAACACTACCCCTTATATATGCCCTGGAACAATCAGCAAACTCAAAAAAACGACATATCCTTAATATTGTCAGAAGAAAAAAGAAGACCAAATCTGAGATAAATGAAGTCATCAGTTTCGTGGAAGAAACAGGAGGCATGGACTATGCAGAACTGAAGATGAATCAATACCGAGATAAGGCTCTGGCCATACTTGATTCCTATCCTGATTCAGAAGTAAAAAGCTCCCTTAAGGAGTTTGTAAATTATACAACTTCCCGCAAAAAATAGCTACTCTAGCCTCAAGGCTGATCTGAGCTACTTTTTCAAGATCCTTTTCATAATATTTTGAACCGAGCCAGAAAAGTACTGTTCCGATTAAAAGCACAAATGGCAGAATTGATAATGCTGTCTGAATATTTGTCAGATCATAGATCCTACCCATTACTACAGGTGCCGTTGAAGCTCCAAGCAGGTTTTGGACCACAACAGCAATAGCATAAGATGTTGCTCTGAGACCAGGGTGTATTACATCCTGCGTAACAGCTGCCGCACCTGAAATAAACGAAAGAACAAGCACCCCGAATATCAGGAAAACAATATACTGGATAGTTCCTTTCAGAAATACCAGAGCAATAAAAAGAGTAACTGCAGATAAGAAAGTTGAAAGGGCAGGATAAAGTAGTCTGGCATTTGTTTTCTTCTTCCTCCAAAGGTCAGTCAGATATCCACCAAGCGGGGCTCCTATCAATGCAAGCAACATAACCGAACTGGCCATTTTGCCTGCAGTCTCCTGGGGAATTTCCCTGACTTTTTCAAAATATGTTGGCAAGCCATGTAAGCATTGAGGTTGTAACAAAAACAACTGCTGCCATTCCAAAATAGGTAAAAAGACAGAGGGCTTGGTTAAGAATTCCCTCACCATATCCTTTTTTTCCATCTTAACCTTTTTCCTGCTCTTATCGAAAAAAGAGAGGTCCACTGTTTTATAATCCTTTACAAAGAGAAAAAGAATTGCTACAATCATCCCGGGAATGGCAACAATACCAAAGGCATGTTTCCATCCAAGTTTAACTGCAATTATACCACCCAGAAGAACCCCGATAGCCGAACCCAAAGGAATGGAAGCATTCCATAAACCCATCATTTTGGCCCTCTTATCTATAGGATACAATCCCGAAATCATTGCACTTCCTCCGGGAGCATATCCGGCTTCACCCACACCAATAAGCATTCGGGCCATAAACAACTGAACAAAGTTTCCTGTTAATGCGCATAGTGCAGTGGCCACACTCCACATGATTGCCATTATACCAATTGTTTTACTTCTGCTCCAGCGATCAACCAGGATTGAAACCGGAAATGTGAGCAATACTATTGCCCAATAAACGGCTGAGACAAGTAATCCGCTCTGCGTGTGGGAAATACCCCAATCTCTTTCAATAGAGGTAAACATTGAGGTAACCACCATCCTGTCAATATAGTCAAACATATAAAGAAGGAATAACAGGACAAAAACATAGTTGGAATAACTCCTGGAAAATAGATACCCGGTTCGGTCGTCAGCCTTTTTCATTTTGGATAATTTTTATGAAACCTTAATACCAAGTAAATAAAAATAAATGTCAGTTGACTTATTTATTGTATTTTTAAGTCTTTATACTTACGAGAGGAAGTTTGGAGTTTGAAGTTTGAAGTTAAAAGTTGGAAATGACACCCTAATTCACACTCTAGGTCACTCTAGTCACTTTAGTCACTTTAGTCACTTTAGTCACTTTTAATCACTTAACCTATTCAACAATAAAGACATGACGACATTAAAACAAATTAAGGAATTTCTTGATTCACAGCCAATTGCATTGGTTGGTGTTTCCCGCAATCCAAAAAAATTCGGATATACTGCCTTTAAGGAGTTAAAAGAAAAAGGAATGAATATCATTCCTGTTAATCCTCAGGCCGAAGAAATAATGGGGGAAAAATCCTATTCAAATGTAAAATTGCTTCCTGCAGAAGTTAAAGGGCATTATTATTCTTACAAAAAAGGATCAGACTGCCGGAGTTATCCGTGAAGCAAAGGAAAGAGGTATAAAACAGATATGGATCCAACAGATGGCTGATACCAAAGATGCCATGGATGAACTGAAGGGCACAGATATCAACTATATCACAAACGAATGTATACTAATGCATTACAAACCACACAGTATACATAAATTCCATGGATCACTCAAGAAATTTTTCAGAATGTTTCCAAAATAATCTTTAACCTTCTACAAATAGTATCTTCATTCTAAAAAACCCGGTATAAGTATACCAGTGATCTATCAAAAATGACAGAAACGAACAATAGGTTTAGACTGGAATTTGCTGTACGCGATTATGAATGTGATCTTCAGGGTGTAGTCAATAATGCTAATTATCAGCATTATCTTGAGCATGCCAGGCACGAATTTCTTATTTCCAAAGGAATAAGTTTTGCTCAGCTTCATGAAGAAGGCCTTGATCTGATAGTAACAAAAGTAGAGATTGATTATTTGTATCCTTTAAGAAGCCGTGACAAATTTGTCGTACGGCTGAATATTCAAAGGGAGGGAAACGCCAGGCTGGTATTCAATCAGGATATATACAGGTTGCCTGATGAAAAACATATTGTACATGCAAAAGTAACCGGTATAGCAACAAGAAATGGAAGGCCGGTGCCTCCGGGCAGGCTTATTGAACAATTAGGATTATAAGCAGTTAACCAAATAAAGTAAAACCATCGTTAATATGGCAAAAAACAGACTCACCCGCAGGCAATTTGTAACAACCACAGTAACAGCAGGTGCCGTAACTGTCTTTCTGGGAAAAAGAGGATTAGCATTTCCCGGGGAATCCTCTGAACTTACCAATAATCCTTTTCAGTTGGTTACACTTGGAAATTCTGGATTAAAAACTACATTTTTAGGGATGGGAACCGGATTCAGCGGATATAATCGTTCATCAAATATCACACGGGCCGGAGTAGCTGAAAATGTTATACGTCAGGCTTATGAAAAAGGGATACGTTTTTTTGATTGTGCTGACAGCTATGGAACACATCCTTTTACAGCTGCTGCTCTTAAATCATACCCGCGCGAAAGTTATACCCTCAGTTCCAAAATATGGGTCGGACCGGGTGGCATTCCTGAACCGGAACGTCCTGATGCGGATATAGTCATTGATCGTTTTCGTAAAGAACTGAAGACGGACTATCTCGATCTGGTACAGATCCATTGCATGACAGATGCAAACTGGACCGACAAACAGAAAAAGCAAATGGATATACTGGAAAACCTAAAAGCTAAAAATATTATACGGGCTCATGGGGTTTCGGTACATTCACTCGAAGCAATGGAAGCATGTGTTGACAGCCCATGGGTTGATGTCATTCATGTCAGGGTTAACCCATATGGTGAGGCAATGGACAGAAAGAATGCTTCAGAGGTTATTGCTGTAATAGAAAAGCTTCATAAAGCAGGTAAAGGAATTATTGGCATGAAGCTCATTGGTAACGGAAAATTCCGAAATGATTCTGAAAAGATCAACGAATCGCTCAAATATGTACTTGGTCTGGGAACTGTCAATTCAATTATTGTTGGGTTTGAATTGCCTGAACAGATTGATAATTACATAGAAAGAATAAAAAATGTCGCTAAGGCATAAATAAAAAGCTTAGATTTCAAACTTCCTGTTAACATATATGTATTTATGAAATTCAATAAAGTATTAATTCTGGTTCCCTTGTTAATCTTCAGCTTAGCTTTTAGCTCGATTAACAAAGAAAATGTGATGGTCCAATCAGGGGCTGTTCTTGAAAAACTTTCAGGTGATTTTGCCTTTACCGAGGGCCCGACATCTGATGCAGCGGAAATGTATATTTTACTGATCAGCCTAACGACAGGATAATGGTCTGGAGCATAGATGGAAAACTATCAACATTTATGCAACCAAGCGGACGCTCAAATGGCTTATCATTTGATAATGAGGGAAATCTATGGTCGTGTGCTGATGAAAAAGATCAATTGTGGTGTATTTCACCTGACAAAAAAGTCAGTGTGATTGTTTCTGAATATCAGGGTAAACTACTTAATGGACCCAATGATCTCTGGATTTCAAAATCGCGCGGAATATATTTTACAGATCCTTTTTATAAGAGGCCATGGTGGAATCATACCACTATGCCTCAGGATATTCAGGGTGTATATTATATGAGTCCCGATCAAAAAACAATCACAAGAGTAATTGATGATCTTGTCAAGCCTAATGGAATCGTTGGTACTCCTGACGGAAAAACACTATTTGTTGCAGACATTGGCGGTAATAAGACCTGGAAATATAATATTAATGCTGATGGCAGTCTGAGTGACAAGACCCTTTTTTGTGAGCTGGGCTCAGATGGAATGACAATAGATACTGAAGGAAATATATACCTCACCGGCAATGGTGTTACTATTTTTGATAAAAACGGCATACAGATAGGAAATATTCCTGTACCTGAAAGCTGGACAGCCAATGTTTGTTTCGGGGATCCGGATATGAAAAGCCTGTTTATTACTGCAAGTAAAGGTCTTTATAAAATTAAAATGAAGGTAAAAGGAACAAAAGGATAGACTGCAGGTATCTTTTCAAGAATATTTATCAACAATTTTTTATAACATTAGTCATTTTATGTAATGACTTATGTAAAAATTTATATTATTGTATTCCGATTCACTGATCGTAATTGAAATTTGCATATGAATATCACAAATGTTACAAAATATGTTGGCATGGAAGGAACCCGCAGAGCTGATATTAAGCCTGGTATTGAAGTAATGGTAGAGTTATCTGAACATAAACGTACCGGCAGGCTTACAGGAGGAAAGGTAAAAGAAGTCCTGACATCCTCTCCGACTCATCCTCATGGTATCAAAGTTATGTTGGAAAATGGTATGGTCGGAAGGATAAAGCAAATTATCTGATTCCTCATTTCTTATTATAAATCTAAAAATTGTATAAATTTGACTAAAATGAAAACATTACTGTTTTCACTTAGTTAATATTTAATCTCACTCTAATCTGTTAAAAATGAGATATGAGGATCTGTTAGTAACATCCCTTGGAAAAGGAAGTGTAGAATCTCCCCTTAAGTTTAAACTGAGACATGGATAACCCGGTATATAAATTTGTCGATGAAAGTGAAAGAATTCTTTATGATGTTTCACTTGAGAATTTCGAACATTGCAAAAATACAGGAGAGACTCCTCTTTCATTCGAAAAAGCCGGGCCCAAAGAAAATATCTATTTTGAACCTGCCAAAACAAAGGTTGGGATTGTAACCTGCGGAGGACTGTGTCCTGGTCTGAATAATGTTATCCGAAGCCTTGTGAATGAATTATTTTACCGCTATGGAATAAACCGGGTTCTTGGAATTAAATATGGATACGAAGGTTTGATATCACATTACAATCACCCTGTAATTGAGCTTACTCCGGCTATGGTAAGTGAAATTCATCAAAATGGAGGGACATTCCTGGGATCTTCAAGAGGTGAACAGGATGTTGAAAAAATGGTCGATACTCTTGAAATTTTAAATATAAACATCCTTTTTTGTATCGGAGGTGATGGTACATTGAGGGGGGCACATGCCATAAGTGAGGAAATTGAAAAAAGAAAACTAAAAATAGCTGTCGCAGGAATTCCTAAAACAATAGATAATGATATTGACCTGATTCATAAATCTTTCGGGTTCGAAACAGCTTTTTCAATTGCCAATGATATAATCAGAAATGCTCATAATGAGGCATCAGGTGCTTATAACGGGATCAGCCTTGTAAAACTTATGGGAAGAGATTCCGGTTTTATAGCAGCCAATGCAACTCTCTCCACTCAGGAGGTCAATTTTGTTCTTATTCCTGAATTATCATTTGATCTTAAAGGGAAACGTGGTTTTCTGGAGGCTCTCAGAAAAAGACTTGAAGAAAGACATCACTGTGTTATAGTGGTTGCCGAAGGAGCCGGACAGCACCTTTTTGAAGATCCGGAAATTGAAAGAGATGCTTCCGGAAATATAAAACATAAAGACATTGGCATCTTTCTCAAGGAGGCTATTTCCAGCGAGTTTAAAAATTTATGTTTCCCTCATTCTATTAAATATATCGACCCAAGCTATATTATCAGAAGTTCTCCTGCCAATGCCAACGACAGCAAATTCTGCAGCCTGCTTGCCCAGAATGCTGTTCATGCTGCTCTTTCAGGAAAAACAGATTTTGTAGTAGGGTTCTGGAATGATCAATTCACAATTATTCCAATTACTATTGTGGTGTCAAAACGCAAAAAGATTGATGTGGAAAGTGAATTATGGTGGAATGTCCTCGAGGCAACAGGTCAACCAATAAGCATGAAGAACGACTGATATGATTAAAAATATTGTCTTTGACCTTGGAAATGTTCTGATAAATTTCAAGCCTTCAGAATATTTCGATAAGAAGAATTATCCTAAAAATATAAAAGCAACCATTCTCAATGATATTTTTGGAAGTGAGGAATGGGTCACTGCTTGATAAGGGTATAATAAACACACGGGAAGCAATTAATAGAATAGCCGGCAAGTCATCTTTGAATAAAGAAGAAATTGCCCATATTTTTAAATTAAGATCCGAGTTGATATTCCCTATCGACTCAAACGTCAGAGTGCTTCCTGATTTAAAAAAACGAGGTTTTAAGCTATACTTTCTGTCTAACTTCCCTATGGATATTTTTGAGGAGGTAAAAACCGGGTACTATTTTTTCAAATACTTTGATGGGGGACTGATTTCTGCCGAGGCTAAATCGGTTAAGCCCGAAGAAAGAATCTATGAAATATTTATTGAAAAACATTCTTTGATTTCCAGTGAATGTTTATTTATTGATGATCTTGAAATCAATGTAAAGACTGCTGAAAAATATGGTATGAATGGTCTTTGTACTTTTGGTTCAAATGAAATATCGAAAGAAATCGAAAAGGCTCTGAAATAACTCTTTCTGTTTGACAAAATCCACAGCCTGTCCATACATGATTTGCAAAATACTGAAATCTCAAGGGGTTAAGCTAGCATAAAAAGCATCGTATCATTCTGGTTATTAGCAGTATAGCCAATGTCTTGTTTCATAATGTTCCACGTGAAAACCAGAGCTAATTCCTGAAATATTCCGTCACAAGTAAGGTTTTTGCATGACCAATGGCTTTTTCCAGATCCTCTGCCGACGAATTTTTAATCACCTCTACTGAACCAAAGTTTTTAAGCAAGGTCTCCTTGGTTTTTGTTCCGATCCCTTTTATCTGATCAAGTTCGGATTTTAACATATCCGAGGAACGCTTATCGCGATGAAAATTTATACCAAAACGATGAGCTTCGTTTCGTAGGTGTTGTATAATTTTCAGACTTATGGAATTTTTGTCAAGGTATATTGGAACGCTGTCGCCAGGGAAATAAATCTCCTCCAGTTTTTTTGCAATCCCAATCACAGTCATTTTGTCTCGTAAACCCAGTTTATCCAGACTTTTCATTGCTGATGAGAGCTGTCCTTTTCCTCCGTCAATAATTACCAGCTGAGGCAAAGTCTTATTTTCATCAAGCATTCTTTTATATCTTCTGAATACTATTTCTTCCATCGAAGAAAAATCGTTTGGACCGCTAACAGTTTTAATGTTGAAATGACGATACTCATTTTTACTTGGTCTGGCATTCCTGAATACCACACATGCGGCTACAGGGTTGGTTCCCATAATATTTGAATTATCAAAACATTCTATATGTGATGGAATATCAGACATATGCAGATCATTTTTCAGCTTTTCAAGGTTTTTGCCCGTTCTTGCTTCCGGGGAATGCTCCATACGCTTTTTCTTCTGCTCAAGCTTATAATAAATGGCATTTCGCTCTGCAAGTTCAAGTAATTTCAATTTTTCTCCTGCTTTAGGCACTGTATACTTTACCTTATTTAACAGAATATCAGGCTTAAATGGTACTATTATCTCTGATGAATCACTACCCAATCGCTGTCGGATTTCTGTTATGGCAATCCCCATTATTCCCTCCTTTTCTTCTTCCATCCTTGTCTTAATGCTTATTGTATATGCCTGTATAACTGCACCTTGTACGACTTTTAAGAAGTTTACATAAGCATTTTCTCCTTCCTGGGCAAATGCAAAAACATCAACATTTCTTATTGTATTGCTGACTACAGTAGAGCGGCTTCTGAATCCGGACAAAATCTCAATCTTTTCTTTAATAAGCTGAGCTTCTTCAAATCGCAATTCCTCAGAAAATCTTTTCATAAGACCTTTCAGATGATCAATAACAGTTGAGATGTTTCCCCTAAGAATATCCTTGATTTGTACGATACTCTCCTGGTAATCAACATCATCCTGGAGCCCAACACATGGTCCCTTACAATTTCCCAAATGATATTCGAGACATACCTTGAATTTTCCTGCTTTAATATTCGTTTCCGTAAGGTTTAACGAACAGGTTCTCAGTTTATACAGCTGCCGGATAAGAACAAGTAATGTTTTAACCATCAGACCCGAGGTATACGGACCAAAATAAAGCGATCCGTCCCTTATTACATTCCTGGTACTGAAAACTCTTGGAAATGGTTCCTTTTTTATACAAATCCATGGAAATGTTTTATCGTCTTTGAGAAGAATATTATACCTGGGCTGATATTTCTTAATAAGGTTATTCTCCAGTAATAGTGCATCTGATTCATTATCAACGACAATATGACGAATGTCATTTGCTTTTCTAAGGAGAACTGTGGTTTTACCCGATTGATTTTTTGAGAAGTATGAAGTTACGCGCTTTTTCAGGTTTTTAGCCTTTCCCACATATATTACGGTGCCCGTAGAGTCAATAAACTGATAGACCCCCGGTTTATCAGGAAGAAGAGATAAAATAGATTTGAAATCTTTTTCTGCCGGCATCACATAAATAGAATTAAAATGCAAAGATAACAAATGATGAGTTAGCTGGAATCGTACTTAATTATAATACTTTCAGAAGCATTATTCTGGCTCTCTAAAGAAGAACTTCAGGTGACTCTGCTCTATGCATATTGTTATTATTATCCCTTAACATATGTACGAATAAGAAAAGATATTTAATTGGATATTACTATATATCAACTACATACGGATATATATTGATCCTTGACGATCTGCATTACATAAATTCAAGTGATATAGCTGTCATCATGCCGAACAAAGTAACAATGGGCATACAAGCACTTAATCAATAAACAGAGGTACCAGCTGAAATTTTTTCACATCAAATAATCCGCGATCACCCAGTTTAAGGTCCGGAATAACCAGTAATGCCATAAATGACAGTGTCATAAACGGGGCTCTCATACTACATCCCAAAGACTTAACCAGCTTATTCAGATTCTCATAATCAGCTGCTACGTCTGCACATGAACGCGTAGTCATAATACCTCCTATATTAAGCTGCAGGGAGTGTATTTTATTTTTTGCTGATACGGCTAATCCTCCTTTGAGCCTGATGATCTCATTAATTGAATCAACGATATCATTATCATTGGTACCCACTGCAATAATATTATGACTGTCGTGTGCAATAGAACTTGCCAGGGCGCCCTCTTTTAATGCAAATCCCCGGATAAATGCTGCAACGGGGGGAGCATCAGTATATCTGTTTTTTACAACGATTTTCAATATATCTTTGTTTAAATCAGGCTGAATAAAATCTCCTGAACCTGAATCTTCGATAACTTCCCGGGTAAGAAGTTCGCCTTCAAATGCCTCTATTACTCTGTATTTTCTTCCTGTATTAGGTATCTGTATATTCACTTTGGTAACAGGATTGCATTTAAAATTATTGACAGGATCGCCAGGATGATAGTCAAATAAAACCTTTCCTTCTGAAAATACCTTTTGTCCTTTAATCCATGTTTCAATTACGTCCATTTCCGAAAGGCTGTTTACAAGTATAAAATCCGCCCTGTCACCTACCCTGAGCAAGCCGGAATCCAGAAAATAATGATTAACAGGATTAGCTGTAGCACTCCGGATAACATCAAACTTATCATACCCTTCTCCGATTAAACTTCCGACTAGCTTATTTATATGCCGTACATTCAGCATTTCCGGATGAAGATCATCACTACAAAGCATTACTGAATCAGGGTTGGTATTAAAAAGTTCTTTTAAAGCGTTCAGGTTTCTTGCAGCGCTGCCTTCTCTGATCAGAATCTTCATTCCCAAAGAAATTTTTTCTTTTGCTTCATCAAGATTACTGCATTCATGATCAGTCGAAATACCTGAACTTACATATTTTTTAAGCATCTCTCCTGTCAGTCCTGGAGCATGCCCGTCTATTGGTTTACCCAGTTTTTTCGCTGCATTTATCTTCATCCAGACTTCAGAATCATCATAAATAACTCCCGGGATAATTCATCATTTCCGACAGATATTTAATTTCAGGCAATCTTAGCAGTTGCTCCACCTCCTGAGAATTCAGTGATGCTCCACTTGTTTCGAATATTGTTGCAGGTACGCATGATGGTACTCCAAACCAAAATTGAAGAGGCACCTTTTCTCCATCCTGCATCATAAATTTAACTCCATCAATACCCAGAACATTTGCTATTTCATGAGGATCAGAAATAACTCCAACTGTTCCCTGCTTTACTGCAGCCAAAGCAAAAGCCCCTGGTGTAACCATTGAACTTTCAATATGAATATGTGAATCAATGAGTCCGGGTAAAATAAAATTGTCAGGAGCTTCCCCTATCCTGACAATTTTTTTAATGAGACCATTTTCAACCCACACCGAGGCAGGATAGATACTCCTGCTATGAATATCGACCAATTGACCTTCAATTTTCATAAAATATTTTTTATTTTTTAATAAAATTGTTCCACGTGAAACAATTCACCGTCCAAGATACATCAAAAGTATATTAATATCTGATGGAGAAACTCCGCTAATTCTACCTGCCTGGCCAATACTGGCAGGTTTGATCCTGTCAAGTTTTTGTCTTGCCTCTGTTGAGATAGAAACCAATTCGCTGTAATTAATATCATCCGGAATTTTTAACTTTTCAAGACGTATGATTTTATCAGCCACCAATTTCTCTCTTAGTATATATCCTTCATATTTAATCTTAATTTCCGCAGATTCTGCAATCTCTGCAAAATCGTTTGGATATTACGGCTTTTAGTTTGTCACCTCCTTTTATGGTTTTCAAAAGTGCTCCGATTTCAACCTGGGGTCTTGAGGCTATAGTAATTGCCTTTACCTTTTGAGTAGTAATGGCGGTTCCTGCTTTTTCAAGAAATGGATTTATTTCTTCAGGACTAACACTTGTTTCTGACAGAAAATCTATTATCTCGCTTATAAGAATTTCCTTCTCTTCCAATCTTTGAATTCTTTTCCAATCAGCCGTACCCAGTTCAAATGCTTTTCTTGTTAATCTTTCATCGGCATTATCCTGTCTGAGTAATATCCTGTATTCCGCTCTTGAAGTAAACATTCTGTACGGTTCATCAACGCCTTTCGTAACAAGATCATCTATTAATACTCCGATATACGATTCTTCCCTTCCCATTACGAATGGCTCTTTTCCCCTTAATTTTAGAACAGCATTAATTCCAGCCATCAATCCCTGTGCTGCTGCTTCCTCATATCCGGTAGTTCCATTTATCTGTCCTGCAAAATAGAGATCATTTATCCTTTTAGTTTCAAGTGTTGGTCTTAGCTGGGTGGGTTGAAAAAAATCATACTCAATTGCATAACCCGGTCTGAATATTTCTACCTTCTCCAGTCCTTTAACTTTTCTCAAAGCATTTATCTGTATCTCGAGAGGCAGACTACTTGCAAAACCATTTATATAATATTCAACTGTATTAACACCTTCCGGTTCAATAAACAGCTGATGTGAATTTCTTTCCTTAAATGTTACAATCTTATCTTCAATACTTGGGCAATATCTTGGTCCACGTCCTTTAATTCTTCCTGTAAACAAAGGCGAGAACTGCAATCCTTTCCTTAACTCTTCATGAACTTCCTCATTAGTATGTGTGATAAAGCAGCTTTTTTGTTCAGAAATTTCCCCTCCATCATCCAGATAAGAAAATGTTCTTCCTTCCTCATCCCCTTTTTGTTCTATCATTGCTGAAAAATCTACAGATCGTCCGTCAATCCTGGCACTTGTTCCTGTTTTCATTCTTCCGACACTAAACCCAAGTTCCTCCAATTGTTCACTCAAACCAGATGATGCCTGATCCCCACTTCGCCCACCAGTAATATTACTAAAACCAATGTGCATGAGCCCATTTAAAAATGTACCATTTGTAAGAATTACTGCATCAGCATTGAAAATTGTTCCAAATGCTGTCTGAACTCCGGTTACTTTATTCTCCATCAAGTAATAAAAGTGTAGCCTTTTCCTGCCAGATAAAAAGATTATCTGTACTCTCCAGTACCTGTCTCCACTCAGAAGTAAATTTTTGTCTGTCGCACTGAGCTCTCGGACTCCACATTGCAGGTCCCTTCGACCGGTTCAGCATCCTGAACTGAATCATACTTCTGTCGGTAACTATTCCACTCTTTCCGCCAAGCGCATCAATTTCTCTTACAATCTGTCCCTTTGCAATACCACCCATAGCAGGATTACATGACATTTGAGCCAGCTTAGTCATATCCATTGTAATCAACAAAGTTCTGGCTCCCATTACAGCAGCAATATGTGCTGCTTCACAACCTGCATGCCCACCACCAACTACTATTATATCATACTTATATTCCATCTTTCCCTCCTTCAAAATATTCAAGCCAAAAATCTTCCATCTCTCTTATTTCAGCTTTATCCTTCTCACTTTTATCATCATATCCTACCAAATGAAGTACACCATGAATAATTACCCTAATAATTCAATCACTTAAACTAACATTATAGTTCAATGCGTTTTCCTGTACTGTTTCAATACTAATATATACTTCACCATTTATCACATCTCCTTCGTTATAATCAAATGTTATAACATCTGTATAGTAATCATGTTCTAGAAATTGAACATTAATTTTTCTTAAGCTTTTATCATCCGTTATAATAAAATTAAGGTCACCTGAAATTTTATTCTCTTTCCTGATGACCTCATTAATTAGTTTGGTTACTTTCCTCCATCCCTTCAGTCTGAAGTCAGTATTCTCATAAAATATTCTAATGCTCAAGTTTTAATGTTTTTAAATGTCATTGTTACACTATTTCCTTTTTTACTATAAACAATTTCATCTGCAAGATGTGATATCAAATAAACACCTCTTCCATTAAGTGATTCTATATTTTCAGGAGTTGTCGGATCGGGTACATCAGCGGGCTTAAATCCATCTCCTTCATCCTTTACTTTAATTTTAAGAATATTCCGATTTAAAGATATATCAATATTAACGTATTTATCGGGATCAGATTTATTACCATGCAGAATTGCATTATTGACTGCCTCCATCACGGATACCATAATTTTACCATAGTTATCCTGAGAAATACCTATAGTACTGGTTACTTCATCAATAGCATTCTCAACAATCCTGCAGACTTGCAATTGTTGATTCAATCTTAAATTTTCTATTCATCTCCACTTAAATGCAACCCATTATACAAATTTTCGAACTTTTGTTACATAATATTACTTATTTTTTTGATATCCAAGCCTCCGGATCAAGTTTTTCCTTCTCTTCGAAGATCATGAACTTCAGAATAGATTTATTTCCATTTTCAACTTCACAAAAAACATTACCAATTTCCTGCTTTGTATCTACCTTGTCTCCGGGTTTAACCTTCGAATTTATAATATTCTGATAAACACTCAGATATTTACCATGTCTTATAATAATTGTCATATTTGCTCCCGGTATAGAAAAAACTTTTGCCACCTCTCCTTTAAAGACCGATCTGGCTTTTGTTTCTCCGGAGCTTGTAATTTCTATTCCAATATTGTTCTCAGTCACATATTTTAATACAGGGTGTTTCTGAACCCCAAACTGGCTGGTAATAATTCCCTTTTCAACAGGCCAGGGCAATCTTCCTTTATTTTCAGCAAAATTTTCACCTATCAATTTTTGCTCAGGTGTTGCATCTGATTTAACAATCTTTTTCCTCTCTTCCTCAATGATTCTGGCAATTTCAGCTTCAATTTTTTTTGCAATCCTTTTCTTTTCCTGTAATTCCGATTGAAGTTGCTTTTCTTTTTTACCGAGAGAGTTGACCATTCTTTGCTTTCTTTGCTTTTCTGATTGAAGAAGCTCCTTCTGTTGTTCTTCCTTCGACTTTAGTTCTGAAACTTTTGAAAAATCCTTCTGAAGTTTTTCTTTAGAGCTCTCGACCTGACTTTTAAGTTCCAAAATTATTTCCGCTTCATTTCGTCGGAATTTAGCAATCTGCTGAAGATATTTCAATCTTTTATATCCCTGGTTAAAATCCTTTGCAGAAAGTATATACACAAGTTCCGGATTTCCTTTTTGAGTTTTATATGAATTAATAATTGTCTGAGCGTAATCATTCTTTAATTTAATCAAATCTCCTTCCATCATATCAATTGCAAGAGTATTAAGATTAATTCTGTCCGAAAGCAGATTAATTTCGTCGCGCATATCGTTAATTACTGATTCCCTCAAATTAAGCTTGTTAGCAATAATTTTTACAGCGCTTATACTTTGACTTTTCTCTTTTACTGTAGATTTCAGCAGGTTATCAACATAGTCGATTTCACTTAATGTCTTATTCCTTTTAGCTTCCAATTCAGCCTTTGACTGCCCTGAAAGTGTCAGACTTATAAATACCAGAAATATGAACAGACCAATGATTCTCATAAAAGCTCTATATGTTCATAATTATTACCAGGGATAAACTCAATAATTCCATTCCATGGTAAAATAACCTTTCTAATCGAAACCTTTATTGAACTCTGCGATTTAATATCCTTAATAACAATATTTTTAGCAATCTCATGATTGTTCATGCTCAAAAATTTACTAAAACCCATTTCAAGTGAAACTTTTCCAAAATTTCCTTCCGTATAAGTATTCGTAACTTTTAGCCTTTTGCAGTCTATCATGTATTGTATCTTGTGTCCTCCAACCTGGCATTTAACCTGTAGCTTGCCTGCTTTACAATTTCCGGAATTGTCATCAATAACACCATCTGAAAGAAAATCTCCGAACAACAATGGCAATAAATTGAATCTTATTCCAAAACGACGAAACAGATAATCGGAAGATCCATAATAAAGCTTTCTGTTAATCCTGTCATTTACAAGTATGGTGTCTTTTGATAAAAAAATCCTTGCAGCTTCCAATCCTGTCTTAGATCTTATACTAATGAGATAACGTTGTGAGCTGTCTCTTTTTAAAGTAACAATAAAATTGTTACTACCATCTTTTGTATCTGCCTCTATATCTGCTCTTTGTATAAATAGTCCGCCCGGATAAATATTATTTAATTTTACATTTTGCAATTCAACAGACTGAGTAGTCAGTACTTGTTACCTCATCCGTATTGCTTTTAGCTGAACGAGTAACTGAACATCCTGTAATAAGAATAAAAATAATTAATACAATGGCTACTTTTTGCAATTCTCAATCTCTTTAATAAGATTTGATTTAGTACTATCTAATTTTAAAGCTATATTCCAGTTTTCAATTGCTTTATCGCACTTTTTTTGTGCTTTCAGAATAAAACCATAATGTTCGAAATATACGGCATCCGGCTTTCCCTCAGAAGAAATAATATCCTCCATGATTTTTGCTGCTTCTTTCAGCTTGCCTCTTTTATACAAAACCCAACCATAAGTATCAAGGTATGTATTATTGTCTTTTTCTTTCTCTGTTACCCTTTTTGCCATTAGTTCAGCTTCCTTCAAATCCTGATTCTGCTCAGCCAGATAATATGCATAGTTATTTATTACTGTAAGATCATCCGTATTAGCCTTTATTGCCTCTTTAAAGGTCTCAAATGACTTCGAATAATCCTTCATCCTGTAATATACATCAGCTCTCATTGTCAGCACCTGTTCGAGATTGTCCTTATTATCACCTGCGAGTATCTCTGCCTTCTTCAGCTCATCCAGAGCAATGTTAAATTTGCCATTCTCCAGGGCACCGTTTGCATACAAAACCTTTGCATTAAACGATCTGTTAAACCTTGTGGCACATTCTTCTCCTTTATTCATAAGTTTAACATAATCACCTAACTGTAAATATACCAGCAGTAATTTCTCCCATGCATAATAGTCACCGGGTCTCTCCTTTATTATATCCTCCAGTCTTACAGCAGCCTCATTTATTTTATTCTCCTTGAGAAGCAGTTCCGGTCTAAGCAGGGGTATTATATCATCGTCCTTATAATTTGCTTCAAGAACCATGATCGTAATCATAAGTTTATCACCAATACTATTATTAAAATCAGGCAAATCAATTAACCTTGCTATTAATGATACTTTATTCTGTTTTGATATTGAATTATTAAGAATCACAGTATTAAGCAAATCAAAAAGTTCATTATAACTTCTTTCTGTTATAAGAAAATCACAAAGAGATAACTGAACGGCTCCATTATCAGGATTACGTTCAAGCAGCTTGCTCATAAACATCAAGTGCATTTTCATTTTCTCCCAGTCCCCGGTATATTTCAGCCAGTAATCCATTATATAAAATCTCATCCGGATATTCTCTGAGTAAAGATTTGGCTTTAACAAGAGCTGCGTCATACTTACCTTCTGCCATATAATTTCTTATAGAAGAAACAGTAGACTTTTCATTTACGCCGTATTCCCTGTCGAAAGAATCAAAAATACTTTGTGCTTTTTCATAATT
Source organism: uncultured Bacteroidales bacterium (assembly GCA_963741935.1). GTDB lineage: Bacteria > Bacteroidota > Bacteroidia > Bacteroidales > VadinHA17 > LD21. The sequence goes on from CAVUJY010000007.1 coordinate 75,733, forward strand.
TTTGTTTTCCGAATAAAGATCACCCAGCGTCAATTCCAGATTCTCATTATCAGGAAAATATTTAACTGCTTCCTGATAACATACTATTGTACTATCGATATTGTGATCCTGATAATAAATACCAGCAAGCATCATTAAATACCAGTAATTTTCTTTATCCATTGACAATGCTTTTTTTGCATATCGCTTGCCTGTATTAAGGTCCCCGTTTGCAATCACTATCTGCGCCATTTCATAATAAGCAGCATCACATAGCGGATTAATCTTAACACTTTGTTCAAAATAATTTAGTGCATCTCCTGCATTCCCCAATAGTTTCTGCTTAATCGCCTCAACAAAAACATAATTAAACGCAGCGGCATCAAATTCTTTAGCTGATTTCTTTGTAGTCGCTGATGGAGTAGCCTGCTTACTGCATGAACCTGCTGATAATAAAATCATTACTCCTAAACATATTCTAAATATTGTCCTCATAATCACTATTTTCCTGTATGACTAAATCTGCCGGCTCCTATGCCGGTTTCAATCAAACTATCTTCATTAATAAAATCTATCCTTTTATGTTTTGTTATTTTCATCTGATTTCCCTTCCAAAAAATATCGCTAATATCTGATCTTTATACTGTGCATACATAACAAATAAAATGATAAGCAGCGTATTAATCAAGAATTCGCTTATCAAACCCGGGTAATGGAAAAACTTCGCAAAAATAACCATACTAATTGCTATAATAAAATAAGGAATGATCCTTTTCATATTATAATGAACTTTTTTATCAAATATCCTTGTATAAAGAAAGGTAAGAATTCCATAATTCAAGAATCTCGGAACTATCGTTCCAAGGCCATAAATCAAAGTTTGTTTTGCAAGTATTTTGACTCTTTCACTGAAATATTTGGCCACAAATATACTTCTAAACGATCAGATCATAATTTAAAAACCACTTTTGATTAAATTTTATCAATTTGAAATCTAATATTTACTTGTATCATCCAAAGTTAAATATCTTTGCAGTCGTATTTGCACAACGTTTTTAACCAAATATTTATTTTCATGAACATTTTTCTAAAAAAAGTATTATCGCTCTCTTTGTTCCTGTTTCTCATTTCATGTCAGTCTCCAGGAGGAAACGAGAACACTGTCATTTCAATCCAGACGACTCTGGGAGACATCAAAGTAAAACTATATGACGGAACTCCTATACACCGTGATAACTTCATAAAGCTGGTAAAAAGCGGTTTTTATGACGGTATCTCTTTTCACCGTGTAATAAATAATTTTATGATTCAGGCCGGTGACCCTGCTACAAAGACCGGAAAGGGAATTGTTATGCCTGATTCTATGAATACTTATACTATCCCTGCCGAATTCAGACCTCAGTATTTTCATAAAAAAGGTGCACTGGCTGCAGCCCGTGAAGGTAATGATGGTGAATCCTGATATGAGGTCATCAGGTACCCAGTTTTACATTGTCCAGGGAATTAAATATTCCGATGCTGAACTTACCCAGTCTGAACAACGCATAAACAGTAATCTGAAACAGAGTGTATTTACAAAATTAATTAAACAGACTGCTGACAGTTTAAGATTACCGGGACAACTTTCACTGATGGACAGGTTCAGGAAATTGCTTCAGAAAAAATGTTTCAGTATCTTCTGATTATAAAGAGTATAAGATTCCTGCTGATCACGTGCAGTATATGAGAGTATAGGAGGAGTGCCCAGGCTCGACGGTACATATACTGTTTTTGGTGAAGTAATTGAAGGTCTGGATGTTGTGGATAAGATCGCAGAAGTATCAACTGACAGTTCTGATAAACCTGTAACTGATGTAAGAATACTAAAAATGAAAATTGTTAAGAATTAGATTATTATAGAGTAAATTATATAAATGATGCTTCAAAAAATTACAGATCTTTTAAATGAGATCTCATCATTAACTGTAACAGGTCCTGAAGAACTTGAAACATTCCGGTTAAAGTATCTCAGTAAGAAAGGTATTATTTCCGACTTTTTGATGACTTCAGGAATGTACCAGTTTCAGAAAAAAAAGAAGTAGGCCAGAATCTTAATCTTTTAAAGCAGAATGCTTTGGACAAATATAATACATTGAAATCGGAGCTTCTTACCCTTGATGAAAAATCTAGAAACATCAGATCTCACCAGGCCTGCATTTCCATATCTCTTTAGGTTCACGTCATCCCATTTCCATAGTCAGGAATGAGATAATTGACATATTTTCAGCGTATCGGTTTTACAGTATCAGAAGGTCCTGAAATTGAAGATGATGATCATGTATTCACAAAACTGAATTTTGCTCCCGAACATCCTGCCAGAGATATGCAGGACACATTTTATATCTCAAGATTATCACAGGAAGATTCCAGTCCTGAAGATATATTACTTCGCACCCATACTTCTTCGGTACAGGTCAGGGTGATGCAGAATCAGAAGCCACCTATCCGGACGATATCACCGGGAAGGGTTTTCCGAAATGAAGCAATTTCTGCCAGGGCTCATTGCATCTTTCACCAGGTTGAAGGATTATATATTGATGAAAATGTATCATTTGCTGATCTTAAGCAGACATTATTATTTTTTGCCAGGGAGATGTTTGGAAAGGAGACTGAAATAAGATTAAGGCCATCATATTTTCCTTTTACAGAACCATCTGCTGAAATGGATGTAAGCTGTAAACTGTGCGGAGGCAAAGGTTGCAATGTATGTAAATATACAGGTTGGCTTGAGATACTTGGGATGCGGAATGGTTCATCCTAATGTATTGGAAGCCTGCAATATTGACAGTAAAAAATATACAGGATTTGCATTCGGAATGGGCATTGAAAGAGCTGCTATGTTAAAATATCAGGTGAATGATCTTCGTCTCTATTTTGAAAATGATATAAGATTTCTTGATCAGTTTAAAACAGCATTTTAGTTAAATATGATTGGATATTAAAAGCAAATTTTAATCTTTATTCTTTAATTGAAAATAAAATGAAACAACAAGATATTAGTTCCACTTTGTAATAAATGCTCTCTTGAATCAGGTTCTATTTTCAAATATCTCACTTCGGATGAAATGGAGAAATTAAATTTTGAAAAAGATTTCAGACAGTATAAACGTGGTGATATTCTTTACCAGGAAGGTAACAGGATAAGTGGTTTCTATTGTATTAATAGTGGCATTATTAAAGTATTTAAAACCGGCTTTGACGGAAAAGAACAGATTATCCGTTTTGCAAAAAAAGGAGATATTATAGCATACCGTAGTGTTCTTAGTAATGAACTGGCCTGTACATCAGCAAAAGTAATAGAGGATAGTAATGTTTGTTTTATTCCTTCCGAAATTCTTACTTCTTTTATTAAGACTAATCCTGCTTATGCTCTTGAGCTACTAAAGCTTGCCTGCCATGAACTTAGGTGAAGCCAATTCATTTATCACAGATATTGCACAAAAAACAGTCAGAGAACGCTTGCAGAGATACTTCTTCTTCTGGTAGATGATTTTGGTATTGATGAAACATCAATATCTTGAATATTTCGCTTACCCGTGAAGAGCTTGCCAATATTGTGGGTACTGCTACCGAATCGGTAATAAGACTATTATCAGAATTTAAATCAGACAAGCTGGTTGAACTTAACGGCAGAAAAATAAAGATACTTAAACAAACGTGGTCTGGAGAAGATCAGTAATGTTTTTAACTGATCAATATACTCTGCAATGTATTAATCAGAACAGGCTACCGGCAGGTTATGTCCAAACTGCTTTCCAAGATGTTTATAAGCATGTTCCGTGGCTTCCCGTCCTCGTGGTGTCCTTTTGAGAAATCCTTCTTTAATAAGGAATGGTTCATATACTTCTTCAATAGTACCGCTTTCTTCTCCTACAGCTGTAGAAATTGTAGTCAATCCCACAGGTCCTCCACCGAATTTATCAATTATCACCGAAAGTATCCTGTTATCCATTTCATCAAGTCCGTGCTGATCAATATTAAGAGCTTTAAGGCCATACCTGGTGATCTCCAGATCTATTTCTCCCGATACCTTTAACCTGTGCAAAATCTCTTACTCTGCGAAGAAGGGCATTAGCTATCCTGGGCGTTCCCCTGCTTCTCCTGGCTATTTCCACTGCTGCTTCCTCAATGATTTTCACATTCAGAATTCCTGCAGATCTTTTTACTATGCCTGTAAAATCTCATGATCATAATATTCAAGATGGAACTTTATGCCAAATCTTGCTCTTAGAGGGCTTGTGAGAAGTCCCGAACGTGTTGTTGCACCTATAAGAGTAAAATTATTAAGTGTCAACTGTACACTTCTTGCACTTGGTCCTTTATCAATCATTATATCGATCTGGAAATCTTCCATGGCTGAATATAAATATTCCTCAACAATAGGACTAAGCCTGTGTATTTCATCGATAAATAAAACATCTCCCTCCTGAAGATTTGTGAGTAAGCCTGCCAGATCGCCTGGTTTATCAAGTACAGGTCCGGAAGTTACCCTGAGGTTTACCTGCAGTTCATTTGATATTATTGTGGCAAGAGTTGTTTTCCCGAGTCCGGGAGGTCCATGCAGAAGTACATGGTCAAGTGATTCACCCCTCTGTTTTGCTGCTGTAACAAAAACAATCAGATTTTCAATAACCTGTTTTTGACCTTTAAAATCGTCAAAAGTTAATGGCCGCAGCTGCTTTTCAAATTCCTTATCAGTGACTGAAATATTATCTTTCCTGATGTTAAGATTTTCTTCCATAAAGCAAAGTAACTATTTAATAAGCTTAGTATCGCTTTCCGGAAGCTTTATTCTTACTCCGTTGATGCTGACTTCAGCATCATCTTTATATGCATATGGATAAGAACCAATAAACCTTCTTCATCATATTTTTTCCAGGTTCTTGTCTCTTATTCCCATACTGTAATATTGTTCTTCTTTAACTTTACCGTTTTCATAGTAAAAAGTTTGCTTTCCATCAGGGTTGCCCTGAACATAATTACCTTTGAATTTAAGTGTACCATCAGAATAATAGGATTTCCATGCACCATCTTTCAATCCGATAATATACTTACCTTCTTCACTATAATCGCCAGTCTTAAATTTCCACTCGCCGTTTTTTTCACCATCGGCATATTCACCCTGTGCAATAATTTCACCAGTCAGCAGAGTATTCAGTGCATGAGCCATCACGCTGACCCTGAAAATATTCCTCTTCCCGAAGCAGGGTTCCGTCATCATAATACCATTTCCATAAACCATCGGGTCTGCCATTATTATACGAACCTGTCTGTTCAATTTTGTCGGAACTGTTATAGAATTTCCATTGTCCTGTTCTTCTGTTATCAGTATATTGACCAATGGCCAGTGTTTTTCCATTTGGATAGAGATCTTTCCATTTACCATTCCTGTTACCGGCTTCATCGACTATACCTTCAGAAAGCAGTAAACCATTATCGTTATAAATGAATGAGTTAGTGACATTTCCGTCCTTGTCGTATTCCCTGTGTATACCCACAGGCACTTTGTTTCTGTAAGGTCCGCTATAGATAAGCTTCCCATCAGCATCATGCTTGTTTACTATTTCAATATCCGGTTCATCTTCAACTTTCGATTTTACAATTGCTCCGTTTTCATAAAGCATTGTTACAACAAGATTTCCATGGTCATCATATTCCTTATAATAACCATGCATAAGGTCATCTTTATAGGTTGTTTCCGATTTTATTATTCCATTAGGATAGAATTCTTTCCAGACACCCTGTTTTAATCCGTTTTTATCTTTTCTGTTTATCTTTTCACGGCTTACAAGAAAATCATTATTATACTCAAAAAGAGTGATTACATTTCCCTCCTTATCAAATTCTTTTGACAATCCTTCTTTTTTCCCGCTGTTATATTTTATTGTCTGCAGTACCTTGCCATCAGGATAATAAATATAAGCTGTGCCTTCCTTTTTGTCGCCTGCAAAAAGTTCTTTTGACCATACATATACTCCGTGCGAAGGATCCTTTTTATATTTTAAATACCATCCATTCTTCTTGCCTATAACATAGTTGATTTTCTCTGTGGTATCACCAGCCTGATCGAAGAATACCCAGATACTGTCAAGAAGAAAGTTAGTCCTTTTTCCTTCTGATTTTAAAACTCCTGTATATATAAAAACTTTTCCAGAATCCTTCAGGCTTACCATTCTTAATAAGTCCTTCACTTGATACTGATACCATTAGGATATTTGAATACCTTATAACCATCAGTCAGGGATTCATTTTCCTGTGCGGAAACAAATTTACATATCAAAACAAAAAATAATAAAATACTTATTCTCTTCATGTTTTAAAGACCAAGTTTTTCAGATATTTCCATCATTCGTTTGATCGGCTTCTGAGCTCTCAGAAGTATATCATCTGTCAATAAAAATTTCAGGTTCTTCAAATGTAAGACAGTTAAATATTTTTTCAATGGTAATAAGCTTCATAAAACTACATTCACTGCAACCGCATGTTGAATCGACAGGAGGAGCGGGGATATAAATTTTGTCAGGATTTTCCTTTTTCATCTGATGAATTATTCCTGCCTCAGTAGCAACTATATACTTTTTACCCTTGTCTTTACTTGTAAAATCAAGCAAGGAAGCTGTTGATCCGATAAAATCCGCAACCAGCCGTACAGGCAATTCACATTCAGGATGCACTATTATTTTGGCATCAGGATTTTCTTTTTTAAACCTGAGTATAGCTTCCAGAGAAAACTCTTCATGAACATGACATGTGCCATTCCAGATAACCATATCGCGACCTGTTTTATTAAGAACGTAATTTCCAAGATTTCTGTCTGGAGCAAAGATTATTTTTTCATCAAAAGGTAATGATTCAATTATTTGAATAGCATTTGATGATGTACAAATAATATCTGAAAGTGCTTTTATTTCTGCTGTGGTATTAACATATGAAACTATTGTTCTGCCAGGATGCTCATCTATAAATTTAATAAAATCGGAAGCTTTGCATGAATCAGCCAGAGAACATCCTGCATTCATATCCGGAAGCAGTACTTTTTTGTCAGGTGCAAGAATTTTAGCTGTCTCAGCCATAAATTTTACTCCTGCAAAGAGAATAATATCAGCATCATTTGATGCAGCCTTCTGAGAAAGAGCCAGACTATCACCAACAAAGTCAGCTATATCCTGAATATCGCCTGTCTGGTAATAGTGAGCAAGAATGATTGCGTTTTTTTCTGCTTTCAGTCTTTTAATTTCGGTAATATATCGATCAGTAGAACTCATATGCTTTTACACTCTTTACAGGCTTTAATTCAACGATAAACTTAATCATTTTTACTTAAATAAATTTTCCGCAAAAATTCAATTTTCGATTATTATTAACATTATAATATTCTTAAATCTTTATTTAAATTTCTATTTATGATGATGATGATATGCTGTTAATTGTGTTAATAGAAAAATCAGATTTTTATTGTTTTTATCAGCTTTACAACTTAACAAACATCTTTTCAACAGTTCAAAAAACATACCATTTTTGAATACCAGCTAATTATAAAAATAATTAACAATTGTTAAGAGAAACTTGTTAATAGTAATAATCTGACAAAAGTATACTAATCGGGGTTTATTTCAGGTTGATATCTCGACATTCTTAACTGAAAACTAATTTTCAGAATGCCTCTGATGGTTGAAAACAATAAAAATCCTTATAAACGGAGAGTTTATAAAAATTATTGATAGGTTGTTTACATGTTATTAACAACCTATAAGCATGGTTTACGTAAATTAAACAATCATTTCATGAATTTGTTTCAGTAATATTCATATAATTTAATAAAAGATAATAGTATATTTTTTTCTTTTACTAATCAATTACATTACTTTGCATTCTGTTGGTACAAAAATTTAATCAAAGCCTTTTATCTTGGAAAAGAAAAAAATTGCAATTACTTCTGATCATGCCGGATATTTTCTGAAGGAAAAACTACTTGGTTATCTTCTTAAAGAACAGTATGATGTGAAAGATATGGGTACCTCATCAGATGAACCTGTTGATTATCCCGATTTTGGACATCCCCTGGCAAATGCTGTTTCGGCAGGTGAATATGAATTGGGAATTTCAATCTGTGGTACCGGGAACGGGATAAATATGGTTGTGAATAAGCATCCTGGCATAAGAAGTGCTTTATGCTGGAATGAAGAAATCAGTCGTCTGGCCAGGGCTCATAACGATGCCAATATCTGTGCTTTGCCAGGGAGATTTATTTCGGAATCTGAAGCCTACCTGATTGTTAAAACATTTCTAAATACCTCTTTTGAAGAAGGACGTCACCGCAGACGGATAGATAAGATTTCATTAAAAATGTACTGATATGCTTTCTAATTCATGCAGGTATGGTATAAGGGCCGTAATTTATCTTGCCAGCCAGCCCGAAGCAGATGGAAAAACAGGAATAAAGAAAATCAGCGACGACCTGAATCTTCCCAGTCCTTTTCTGGCCAAGATTCTGATGCAGCTTGCAAAGCATAAAATACTTAGTTCTTCAAAGGGCCCTCATGGTGGTTTCTCTCTTCTTAAAGATCCTAAAAAGATAACCCTGCTCGATATAGTTGATACAATTGACGGACACGATATTTTTACAAACTGTATAATGCATAACAGCTCATGTGAGGGTGTTCAGAAAGATAAAAAGGTTTGTCCGCTTCATCATGAATATGAAAAAACAAGAGCTGATCTTCTAAAACTTTTCGGGAAGAAGACAATTGCTGATCTGGTAAAAAGAGCTGACAGATCAGAGACGATATCTATTTGAACATTTCTGTAAATTTTGGTCTGATAAGTATCCAGATTAAAACTGATACCACAATCCCTGAAAAATTGGCAAGTACATCAAATATGCTTGCTGTACGAGTGGACGTCAGAGTTAATTGCAGTATTTCCATAAGTATTCCGTAGGAGAGAGGAATTAGCGCAGTAAGAAAGAGGATTCCTGCTTAATTTAATAGTTTCGGCGGTTTTCTAATATAATAACAGACATAAATCCGAAATACATACAGAAGTGAACAACCTTATCGAAGTTTGGAATTTCTTCAAGAGGACTCTTTGCGAAAGTATCTGAATTTGCCAGGCTCAGGTACATAATTAACAGAGCTACAGTAATTGAGAATATGTTCCTTTTTATCATTTTAATCTGATGTGGATTTTTAACTAATAAGATGCAAACTTAATCAACCTTTGTAAAATCCTTTATGTAATAGAGTGTAAAAATTTATTATGAGTGCCAGGAATGACGAAGAAAAATTAAACTATATCGGGAGATCCCTCATTCTTCCACAATTACAGGTTTTGTTCTATTTTAAAAATTGTTTTTTGTGGAAGAATTCGGGATGACAGGTCATTTTATCAGGAAGAAGGGAAGGAAGAAGCGGCGATTCGACTGTAATCTTTAAGACTCTTCAGAGATTATAGACGAATCGCCGCTTCTTCCTTCCCAACGTTATCCCATAAACAAGGGTCATCCCGAGCGAATCCACCCCTCTCATTTAGAGATATTTGAGCATGTAAGAATGGATGAGTCGAGGGATCTCCCCGGCTAAAATAGAACCATTAGAATTAATTGTTATCAGACATAGGGAATTTGATTTCTGGTTATATACAAAGTAATTTGATCGAACTCCGCGGACGTAAGAAACCAATAATAAAAAAACATAATAGTCCCTAAGTTGACGCCTATGCCACTCCGGGGCTTGACAATTCTGTTGAAGATCTACGTCGGGCTTAGCCCGACGTTAAAATATCGAAGGCCTACGGCCTTTTTGCACGGATCTGGCGACATCAAAAACCTGATCATTATCTGATTGTCATAATATTATTGTGTGCAAAAAAATTGAATAAATCCTCGGCATGACAGCATAGGATTGTGTTCAGGAGGGAAAGAAGTGGCGATTCGATGAAAAATTTTCACTCAGGAATTAATGTATACAAATCGCCACTTCTTTCCCTCAATGTGCCCCGGTAAAGCCCAGTCATCCTGAGCGCAATCGGGCACCGTAGCTTTAGCGGAGGTGCCAAGCGAAGAACCGATCTCGCACGACAGCTTACCAAGGTTGTTCGACTATTTTATTTGATATTTCAATAGAGTTCCAATAAAATATATTTTACTGGATTATTACTCATTCCGGATATTCATAAAAATTTATTTGTCGAAAAGATACCTCACGCAATGTCAGTAAGTTTGAGGTTTTAAGTAGATTTGTGGTTAATATAAATACGATGGCAGGAATTTATATTCACATACCGTTCTGTAAAAAACTATGTTATTATTGTGATTTCTATCACATAATTACGCCTGCTGATTATAGCGATTTTGTAAAGGCCCTGCTTAAGGAAGCAACGATAAGACAAGATTACCTCGGAACAGAAAACATCTCTACTATTTATTTTGGCGGAGGCACGCCATCTGTATTATCAGTGCAGGATATTATAGTGATTATGAGTCATATAAAGCGTCTCTATAATGTGGATGAATCATGCGAAATAACTATAGAGCTTAATCCTGATGATGTTACTTCAGATTATTTATCCGATCTGAAAAAGACCGGCATTAACCGGATAAGTATGGGAATTCAGTCGTGGGATGACAAAGACCTGAAGATGCTTAACCGACGTCATGATTCCGCTCAGGCAAAAAAAGCATTGGAAGAAGTATTTAATGCCGGATTTGAAAATGTTACCATTGATCTTATATATGGCTTGCCCGGAATGAGTCTGGACAGCTGGATCTCAAATCTTGATTTTTCATTTTCATTTGATATTAAGCATCTCTCAGCGTATCATCTGACAATAGAACCAGGTACAGTATTCGGCAGGATGCTTGAGAAAGGGTCTATGTCAGAAATTGATGAAGAAGATAGTGCCGCTCAATTTAACATATTGATTGAAAAAGCTGAATCGGCAGGATTTGTTCATTACGAGATATCCAATTTTGGCAAACCCGGATATTTTTCCAGGCATAACTCAAACTACTGGAAACAGGTTCACTACCTGGGGCTTGGTCCCTCTGCACATTCATTCAATGGTTACTCGCGCCAATGGAACATAAGAAACCTGAAATCCTACACAAAGGGAGTCAATACCGGTAGTGTATACTATGAAAAAGAGGAGCTTGATATAAAAGCCAGGTTCAATGAATATATTATGACATCTTTACGCACCATGTGGGGAATGGACCTTGATTATGTTGAAAAGATGTTTGAAAAGGAAGGATATGATTATGTGGTTAATTTGTCTGGAAAATTCAAGAATTATGGTCTGATGAAACAGGATAAAAAAACCCTGGTTCTTACAAACCAGGGCAAGCTTATATCAGATAATATTATCTCTGAGTTTATGATGCCTGCTGACGAATAATTATCTTTTCGTCAGTATAAAATTTGTCCTGCCGATAATGTTATTATCAAGGTATAGCTCCACGCTGTAGGTACCCACAATATAATCGCCTGTATTATCAAGGAAGATACACATTTCTATATCCTGATTCATATAATCAACAGTTCTTTCAGCAGAATAAATTATTTTGTCTTCCTTATAATCGAACAGGTTATCAGGACTTGTTGCAATGATAAGAGAATCAGGCCTTAATACACGCATATAAACATCTTTCGGACCTGCTTTGGCAAGAGGGTTTTCGCGAAGCGTAAAGCAAATCCGTAACTTATCGAGCATGCTTAATCTTGTTGTTTCCTTTCTTTTTTTGTTTAACGAAACAGCAACAATATCTTTAGCCTGGATAACAGAAGCTATATCCACCTTGGAAGCAAGCTCTTCCTTCACCTTTGAAAGTTCGGTATTGGTATTCCTTACCTGGCTTATCTGCTGATGGATTTCAGTATTTTCGGCAACAAGAAGTTTATTCCGGGTATTAAGTGAGTCGATCTGAACTATGTAGCTTTTCATGATATCTCTCATGGTAGAGATTTCATTCTTGTACCTTTTAATCAACTGTACATTAGATGCATTGACTGATAATAGCTGTACGATCCTGTTCTTCTCTTTTTCAAGATTTGAATTCAGGGTATCGTTATTTGATTTTAAAGTATCATATCCTATAACCATCAGCCTTAACTCATTTGCCAGTGAATCTTTTTCGTGGGTCAGAACTGTTTCCATCTCCACCATTTTGTGTCTCTGGTTAAAATACATGAAAACAAGAAAAAGCAAAATTACACCCAGCACAACAGCTGAAATTATCATGCCTGTAGTAAGAGTTTTTCTTGAATCCTGTTCCTGAGGTATAATGGCGTTATTATCTGTGGTATCTGTCATAAAGAAATTGTTTTAAAAGAATTCATTTACAAAAGTAACAATATCCGGGGAACAATTATTATTTGATTCCATCGAATTTGACTTACTCAGGCCCATTGCTTAGATTTACAATAAACAAAACGTACTGTAAAAAGGTTTATTGTTGAAGTAAATATGGAGAACTTTTATATATAATCAGGAAACTTCCTGGTTGATTACATAAAATTAAATAAGACTATGAAATACATTGGTGCACATGTAAGTGCCTCAGGAGGAGTTGAGAACGCCCCTGTAAATGCCAACCAGATAGGAGCCAGGGCTTTTGCTCTTTTTACAAAGAACCAGAGGCAATGGATCTCCAGTCCTTTGACCCTTGCAAGCATAAAATTTTTCAGAGAAAACTGCGAAAAGTATGATTATAAACCTTTTCAGATATTACCTCACGACAGTTATCTTATTAATCTGGGACATCCTGAAAAGGAGCCGCTTGAAAAATCGAGAGCCTCATTTCTGGATGAGATGCAGCGATGTGAACAACTTGGACTTGACAGGCTTAATTTTCATCCGGGAAGTCACTTAAACGGGATAGGTATCGAGGAGTGCCTGAAGAGGATGGCTGAATCGATAAACATTGTGCTTGATAAAACAAAAGGGGTTACAGCTGTGATTGAGAATACCGCAGGACAGGGAACCAACCTGGGTCACACGTTTGAGCAGCTCAGGGAAATAATTGATAATGTTGAAGATAAGTCGAGGGTTGGAGTTTGTATCGATACATGTCATGCGTTTACATCAGGTTATGATGTAAAATCACCGGAGGGATTTAAAAACACTTTTGAAAAATTCGATAAAGTAGTTGGTTTTAAGTATCTCAAGGGAATGCATCTTAACGATTCCAAAAAAGAACTGGGAACAAGGGTAGACCGGCATGATAATATCGGAATCGGTTTTATAGGAGAAGACACTTTCTCATTAATTATGAATGACAGCCGGTTCGATGACATGCCTCTTATACTTGAGACTCCTGATGAAACGCTTTGGGAAGCTGAGATAAAGAGATTGTATTCATTTGTAAAGTAGAAAGCAGTGTAAGCTGTAAGCATATGATCCAGGGCACCGGAAAGCCTAAACCCTGGTGATGGTTGGGCATCTTACCTTAATTTGTCGTATTATTTGCAGTAATTTTTTTGAACCTTCTTATTAGTCCTATTTATAGAATTACTGGAAAGTTACTGATAATTAGAAGTATTGTTCCTGTTTTTTCAGGAACAATCCTCTTGTAACTATTATTTATATCTTCCTTCCTATATAGAACACGTAGCCGTAAAACTCTTTATACTTGTAATATAATTCAGCTTCGTGTCGTTGGTTAGCCACAAACTCTTCAGCAGTTTTATTTTTCGGATATTTCTTAAGAAAAGCTTCCTGTGCCTTAACCTGTAGCTGGTAAAAGTGATCTGTCCAGCAGTTTTCGGGCAAAATGAATGATGCAACAGGAATATAACCTGCTTTTTGCAGCTGAGCGATCTTATTTGGAATAGTGTCAATCCAGGGATATGCATCCATCCAGAACGCTTCTATTTCTGCAGGTCGTTCTGCTGTAAACCATGACGCTTCTGAAACGGCAATATAGCCTCCGGGTTTCAGTAATTTTCTCCACTCTTTCAAGCCCTTTTCAAAACCAATGTTATAAATGGCTCCTTCAGACCAGATTAAATCTAATTCTTTATTTTTGAAGGGGAGCTTTTCCATTGAACCTACTTCACCTTTAATTTTATCCTGAAGGTTCAGTTTAGCTGCATTTGAGTTGAAAAGGTCAATAAAACCAGGAAATAAGTCGATACCTGTAATATGTCCCGGAGCATTCTTTGCCAGCACCATTGTCTGACCACCGGTTCCGCAACCTATGTCGGCAATATGTGAATCAGAGCTAAGATTATCTATAAAACTCAATGCTTTGATTGTTACCTCAGGGCTGCCCGGCCCTTGTCGTTCAATGCCTGAAAAATATTCGCAGATTAAATTAAAGTCGAATTCGTGAATTGATTTATTTTCGTTATTCATGATGTTTAAATTTATTATTATGAAGCATATGGCCAGAAGATTAATTTCCTCCGGCCAAAGCAGCTATAGATATAATTAAATAGAAAATACTCCGGCATGAATATGCCTGAGCTTATTTATTGGATAATCCAGAGGCGAAAGCTCCAAGATTATTTACCTCACCAAATCCTTCATAAATTTAAACATCCAAAGTTTTTAGATTGAACAAAGGTAGGAATTCTATTTTAAATTTAAATGCTGCAATTCCTTTGGGGCAATATGGATCTAATGGCCAGCGGGTTAGGATTAGTTGCAGTGTGTGTCCGGGCTGGCGAAGGCAATTAAGCCTACCTCCTTGTGAGAGGGCGTAACTTATTTACTATTTAAGGATATCAGCTTTGTTCGAGTTCATAAATCTTAGTCTCTTTTTCGAAGATTTTTTGAGTCATGATAGAAATTTATGTTTTTTACTTTATCTGAGAACAAAATATTTGCTCAAACGTTCAATTAAATAAAAGGAGGATATTGATATGGCAAAATATGTAGATGGATTTGTCCTGGTAGTCCCTGGACAACAAGGTAGCTGAATACACAAAATGGCAGAAGAAGGAAGAAATTCATGGATGAAGCATGGAGCGCTTTCGTATTTTGAATGCAAGGGTGATGATTTAACGACCCGGGATTCCGGTGGCGGAAAACCACGTGAATTCACAAAAATGGCAAATTCAAAATCTGGTGAAAATGTCTGGTTTTCTTTTATTGTATTTAAATCAAAAAAGCATCGCGACGAGGTAAACAAAAAGGTAATGGACGAGATGAACGAAATATATAAAGATGCAAAGGATTTTTCAATGCCATTCGATATGCAGCGCTTAATATACGGCGGATTTGAAGTTGTTGTTGAGGGTTAAGAGGCCCCAAAACACCTCATGTTTTTTACGAACAATGATGCTTTTTGAGTTAGCGGGCGTAAATCTATTAATATGTCAAACCGGATATTTGGATTGATAAGAAAATCAAATAATCTTTGCATATCAAAGGATGAATGATAAGAATTTTCGGAAATCTTATCATTTAATGTGGATCCCATACGTAACAATATAATATTTAAGTATACCTGCTATGAATATTTTATCTGGCTGTAATTTAGATAATTAGCCAGACTAAGAAGCAAACAGTTTTGCAAGATCAGCCTCTTTCAGCTTTTCTTTAGCTGCCTTATACCCGACATTAAACATTTCTTCTGCCTTTTCAGGATCAAGTATCTTGTAATTCTTCAATTCCTGGGGAGCAACAAATATGTCAAATTTCTTCGACTTTTTCTAAAATTTCTCTCGACATACTAAGCATAAATGTTCTTTCTGCAATATTTATCAAACCACTTATCTTTTCAATATAACCAATAGGATTTACAAATGAGCCGATAATTTTTTCACATTGTTTTTCAATTGGTTTAACAGGCAGATTATCCATCACCCCGCCATCCACATATTGGATCTTATCAATTACTACTGGCTGGAAAAGAACAGGTATGCTTGCGGAGGCAATTACCGGATTAATGAGATCTCCCTCTGAAAAATACACAGATTTTCCGTTATTCAGGTCTGTGGCAGATACATACAATTTAATTTTCAGCTCCTCAAAGGTTTTTGCCCGTAGAGATGATTGTAAAATTTTAATAATCCCATTAATCTGAAGGAGACCCTCCCGAGGCAGTGCCGGACGCATAAAATCTAACCTGCTGCCTGAATTAAGCAGTTTAAGAATTTCTCCTGGTGTATGTCCGTCAGCATAGAGCACACCAACAATTGCGCCTGCACTGGTTCCTGAAATCACATCAGGAAATATGCCAGCTTCATTTAATGCCTGAATTAATCCGAGATGTGCAAATCCCCTTGCACCACCACCGCTTAAAACCAGTCCCGTCTTATATTTTATAGTATCCATTTTAAGTACAATATTTTCAAAAAACAATATCTATCAGCAACTTTATATTAAGAAATGTTACAATTCCGGCTATTAAAGACAGTAGTACAATAAGAAACCTGCTGTTTGCATATTTCCCCATTACTTTCTTTGAGGATGTAAGATATATCTGTATCGCAACGGTGAAAGGAAGCTGAATACTGAGAAATACCTGAGAAAGAATTAATCCTTTAAACGGATCGCCAATGAAAAATATTATGACAAGTGCGCCGACCAGTGAAATAAGTACACCTATTCTGGAATGATTATCCTTAATATCATATGGTTCGCTGTAGCATACCTGAAACTATTGAACCACCTGCCATACCGGAGGTTATGGTTGACGCGACACCAGCAAAAAGGAGGGCTACGGCAAAAACTACCGATGCATTTGATCCCAGCAGTGGTTCCAGGAGCCTGTTCGCCTGCTGAAGCTCATCAACCGGCTGTCGGGTTTTGAAGAATGTTGCAGCTGCAAGCAATATCATAGCACTATTGATAGCCCAACCCACAATCATCGAAAACAAGGTATCGGCAAATTCAAAACGAAGTTGCTTTTTGATTATCTTTTCATCCTTCAGGTTCCACTGACGACTCTGAATTATTTCAGAATGCAGGAACAGATTATGAGGCATTACTACAGCTCCAAGTACGCTCATGATAAGTAATATTGACCCATTTGGAATTGATGGCTTAACCCAGGATATTCCTGCACTGATCCAATCTATATCCACAAGAAACAGTTCATATAAAAACGAAAGTCCGATTATGGAAACAAAGCCAATTATCCACTTTTCGATTTTTTTATATGAATTCGTATAAAGCATTATCAATACAAAAATCGTGACAAGCACAGACCCGATTTTTATAGGAACATCAAAGAGCATCTCAAGCGCTATGGCTCCTCCTAAAATTTCAGCCAGAGAAGTTGATACTGATGCAAGAACCGCAAATGATAATATGGATTTAGAAGCCCACGGTTTTAAATAAATTGTTGCTGCCTCAGACAGGCAGAGACCAGTGGCTATTCCAAGATGGGCTACGTTATGCTGAAGGACTATCAGCATTATTGTAGAGAGGGAAACGACCCATAATAAAGTATACCCGTATTCTGCACCGGTTGCAATATTTGCTGCCCAGTTTCCCGGATCAATAAATCCAACTGTTACCAGCAATCCAGGGCCAATATATTTAAAAATTTCAAGTCCTCCGAAAGCAGGAGTATGATCTTTTCTTCTCAGGTCTTTTACAATGCCAAGGTTGTTAATAATGTTCTTAATATTCAGCATATTAGATCTTTTTGCTTTCTCAAATCAGGAACCAAATCATCAAAGATACCTTTAACAAAGATAAACAATGATTGTCAGATTTTTAATTTGCAATATCCGGTCGTAAGACTGGGATTGCATTATTGTATGTTTTTTGTTGCAATAATAAAATCAATAACTTTGTCGGGTTAAATTGCAGATTAAAATTTAATAAAACTGTTATGCAATTCTTACTTACAGCTTACGATGGTACCGATGCCGGAGCAATTGATCGCCGAATGAATGTCAGGGGTGAGCATCTTGATAAAATAGCCATACTTAAAAGAAAGGGAGAGTTTTTATGTGGCGGTGCCATTCTTGATGATGAGGGTAAAATGATCGGATCAATGATCGTTTACGAATTTCCTGACAGAGAAGCCCTTGATTTAATGCTTAAAAATGAACCTTATCTGACCGGCAGAGTATGGGAAAAGGTTGAAATAAAACCATTCAGACTGGCGAAAATAGAATAAGTAAATATGGATATCAGAAAATTCACTCCATGCTGTCGATAAAAAAATCCTGATCCTTCTTGCCGGGATTATGTGGTGTGGTGTCGGTGTCATGCTGATCCACTATGCTGTATTATGGTTATCTGTTGTTGATTTAAGGGAAGAAGAGATTTTATATACGATGGGCTTTCTGATAGCCATGCCCATACATCATTTCGGCTTTCTTAAACTTGCAAATAAAAACATCGACAGGTTAATGCCGGCATTACAGAAGAAATGTGTATTCTCCTTCATGACATGGAAGAGTTATATAATAGTTGTGTTTATGGTTTCCCTTGGAATTACGCTGCGACATTCTTCGTTACCAAAGCCTTATCTGTCAATTATTTATAATGGAATTGGACTGGCCTTATTTCTTTCAGGCCTACGTTATTTACGATTCTTTTTCAAGCTTTTATCAGTCAGAAAGACCTAACCATGAATAACCACTGGTGAAACCAGGAGGTTGCTTACTAACTCACTGATCTCAAGCCCTGAAGGGCATATGCGTCAACTTAAGGTCGGGATTGGGGAATAGGAGAGAGTTTAGTGCAAAATAGAATGTAAAGTGTTTAATATAAGCAGTATACATTTCCCCTCCTACAATGAGGGTTTTGTTCCACTTCATAATCAAATGATCATGTTTATACTGGCTGGGGTGGTTGATGTATATTCAGGATGCAGGTCTTATTTTGTTCAACAAGAAAGGAAGGAAGAAGCGGCGAATCGACCATAATGTTCGTAAAAGGCTTAAATACAGTCGAATCGCCGCTTCTTCCTTCCCCATATACCCAAAAAACCTGTCATCTTCGAAAATTCATCCACCCCGTGAATATTCTCTAAAGCAAGCCGGATATAAGGAGGATGAGTTGAGAGTTGTAATCTCCCAATCATCTTAACGAATCCTTTATTGACTCATTCTTGGGTCTAATGACACTTACCGCTTCCCTCATAGAAAATAGGAAGATGTGACTAAAGATTAGGGTTTCACCATGGGTTATTCATATATGGCTCTTTCAGAGCCAGTTGTCATAATGTTCTGGTGTGCAATAAAATTTAATTTTACTTGAGTATTACTAATTCCCGATACTTCTAAAATACTTCATTACAGTTTTAAAAACCTGAAGCCTTACCGGGTTTACATTATAATATACCCCACTACTTAACAACAAAGTATTCTGACGATTTATTAAAAGAATAACCGAGATCTTATCTTTGGGAATTACAGCTATGCTGGTTCCTGTGAAGCCTGTATGACCAAAAGATCCGGCTGGAGCATTGCGCATAAAAGAATTGGCAGGATCCATCATCCAGCCCAGCCCATTATTGAATTTATCTTTTGTAAGAAAAGTGTCAATAGTTTTTTCAGAAATAAATTGTTCATGATCCTGTTTTACCCTTATTAATCAGCATATCCACCAGTTTTGAAGATCCTTTACTGTTGAGAATAATCCGGCTGCTCCGGCTACACCGTTATTGGCATACCAGGCATTCCCGTCATTCACCTCACCCCGGAGAATGTATTTCCGCCATCCGTCCCATTGTGCAGGATCAATCTCCTTTACCGTAAATCCCAAAGTGGAGTCATAAACCATTCTCTTTTCATAAGGATTACCAGCTGAAGTGGCAGCAATTTTTTTGTACTTTTTATCTTTAAGCGGATTAAATGTTGTGTGTTTCATTCTCAGGGGAACAAAAATATTTTGCTTCATAAACTGGTCGAGTGGCATACCGGAAACGGTTTCAATTATTTCACCAAGAAGGATAAATCCCAGATCGCTGTATCTGCGTTGTGCCCCGACAGGAAACATCAGTGGCAGTCTTCCAATCAGGTCATAGCATTCCTGTTTATTGGAAGCAATGTAATATGTCGGATACCATTCGTATAAACCTGCAGTATGTGTCAGCAGGTTACGAATTGTAATCGTTCTCTTTTCCGGAGTATCAAACGCCTTGATATATTTAAAGACAGGATCATCAACATTAATCAGACCCCTGTCAACCAGCAACATCATGGAAGTGGTAGTCCCAATTACTTTGGTGAGCGAAGCAATATCAAACATATGATTAACCGTCATTTTTTCAGGTGGAGTGAGTAAGCTTGTGGTTATAATCATACTTCTGGGCAAAACCGTAAGCATGGCGATATATAACTTTGCCATCTTTTTCAATCTGAATAACTGCTCCGGGAATCTTATCGAGATCAACCTGACTCTGAAGGATACTGTCAATTTCGGAGGAGAGACCCGATTTGCCTGCTTTCTGTCCTTTTACTTGTCCGGTTGAGGCCATGGAAAGACAAAGAATGAAAAGCAGGGGTAATAGTTTTAACTTATGCATGATTGTATTATTGTTATTTAGCTTTATACCCAACTCTTGGTCCAACAGATTTCAATAGTAATAATTCAGTAAAGCCTTCTTTTACAAAGTTATCAAGCTTCCCAATCAACTTAAATCCGAAATCATAATACAACTTTTGTGCACCTGTATTGAATGAAGACACACAGATGAAGACATTTGGTGAAAATTTCAGAATCCTTTCTTCACAAAACCTCAGAAGCATCGTTCCGATTCCTTTTCCTCTGTAGTTTTCTGATATACAGATTGTCTGTATATAACCAGAAAATGTACCACAGACCTGAATTATTACAAAACCAGCTATATCAGATTCCAACTTCAACAACATAGATCTCTTTGTAATTCCCGTTGAAAGCGTTGAGGCACACATCATAGTTCATTCCCAGGGTAATCCATGGATCTGATTCGGCCATCATCTTCGCACAAATCCGGAACTTATCTATATCCGTCGTTATCGTTATTATATGGTTCAAAGCCGGGGACTGATAACTTATTCATGGTTCATATTTTTCTTTCTGATGAAAAACAGAAACAAAATTGTAAGTAATGCATTTGCAAAAATAACCATAAACCCGAAATCAAAATTAAAAGCACGGATAAAGTATCCATTGAGCAGCCAGGTAAGTAATGCTGCGGATACACATGCAACAGGAACCCACTTCTCTTTGAATTTTATTTTTGTAAATAAACCTGTCAGATATAATCCCAGGATAGGACCATAAGTGTAGCCGGCAATTTTGAAAATGGTATTTATAATTGCACCCTGACTACTCCAGAAGGCCATGACTATACCAAACATAACAACATTTACCCCAAGCAAAACACGTGTTTTTATCTTCTTTTTAGCTTCATGTGGCTGATTTTCAATATCCATGAAATCGTAACTAAAAGCAGTAGTAAGAGCGGCAATGCATGAATCAATGCTGGCAAATGTTGAGGCGATAACTCCTATCAGAAATGCAACTGCACCTATTTTCCCAAAATAATTCAGTGTAAGCAACGGATAAAGTCCGTCAGTATTAAGGAACTGACCATCCTGTTTTAAGAGATTAATACCATGCCGGTCGGCATAAATGTAGATCAGAACACCCAGAGCCAGAAATAAGGTCTGGGCAAAAGCAATAAAAAAGCTGAATGTCAGAACATTCTTTTTGGCATCCCTTGCGTTTTTAACAGTAAGGGTCTTTTGCATCATGCTCTGATCAAGTCCAACAAGTGCCACAGTTATGAGTAATCCGGAAATAAACTGTTTAAAGAAGTTGGATCCGGAATGAAAATCCCAATCGAACAATTTAGCATAAGGATGATGCACAATTGTCTTTGCCATTTCAGAAAAGGAGAGGCCGAGTGAACTTTTGATAGTTATAATTGAAATAATAATTACCGAGATGAGAAAGAATGATTGAAGGGCATCAGTCCAGACGATTGTTTTAATACCCGATTTGTTGGTATATAACCAGATAAGAATCAGCACAACAATTATGGTTAAAAAGTAAGGAATGTGCAAAGCATCAAAAAATGCATATTGTAAAATTTTTATTGAAAGAAGCAGTCTCAAAGCAGCACCAAATGACTGTGATACAAGAAAGAACAATGAACCGGTTTTATATGTAACATTTCCAAAACGAACATTCAGATAAGTATAAATTGAAACAAGTTTAAGCCGGTAATATATAGGAGTAAGGATGAATGCAATGAACAGGTATCCGACTATTGTTCCCAGAATGAATTGAAAGTAATATAGATTATTATTTCCGACATTACCAGGAATGGAAACCAGAGATACTGCTGAGATCCCGGAGCCGATCATCCCGAAAGCCACAAGGAACCATGGCGATGCCCTGTCGCCGTCAAAAAATGTGCTGTCATGTACATGACGCGAGGCAATATGCGATATTACCATGAGCATGGCGAAGTACAGAATGATGATAATAAATAACAGAAATGGGCTCATCGTGCAAAAATTACAGAAACTCAAACGTAACGAAAAAGTTGGATATTTAATATTTCTTTATCTTTACCCGATCAGTTAAAATTCCAGAAACAGTAATAAGATTATGAGAAATACCCGGAGATTCCTCGCTGATGCTCGGAATGACAAACAATCCAAATAAAATGAATTGTCATTCCGAATGCAGTCCCGATTTATCGGGACGTAATGTGGAATCTCCCTCTTAAAAAAGTGTAAATTTATAGATAATTGGATTTTATAAAAGTCCATTTGAAATGTAAATATTCTTTATTTTCAACACACATAAAATATCATATAGAATCCTAACTATCAATGAATTATAAATAATTAAAAAGATCATGAAAAAATTAAAATTTATCATCACCGCTCTGTTTCTGACAACGACATTAATGGCTCAACAAACCACACTGCCATATAAAATGGAAGATATTACTTCACCCAAGTTTCCCAAGGCTGTTGAAATGGCCGGAGGTGTATGTTTGATTCCGCTTGGTATTATAGAAAAGCATGGCCCTTCCCTTCCACTTGGCACAGATTTGTATGAGTCGAGGGAAGTAGCGTTTACCGGTGCAAAAAAGGAGTACGCAGTAGTTTTTCCTCCATATTTTGTTGGTCAGATCTTTGAGGCGAAGCATCAGCCGGGTGCTATTGCCTACAGTACTGATCTGATGTGGAAGATGCTTGAAGAGACCTGTTCAGAATTATCAAGGAATGGCTTAAAAAAGATAGTTCTGGTAAACGGACATGGAGGAAATACCAATTTTCTGCAATTTTTTTGCCAGGCACAGCTGGCTAAAAAACATGATTATATAGTTGTTTTGTTTCAGCCTGGTAATGACCCTGCTCTGGCAGCAGAGATCAAATCGCTGAAGAAGGCCAAACTCGACAGCCATGCAGGTGAAGAGGAGACATCAATGATGACCTATATAGCTCCAAATCTTGTTGACACTGAAGCTTTGAAAAGCGAGTCGGGACTTGACCAGGGCAGACTTAAAATACCTCATGGCTACACTGGTATCTGGTGGTTCAGTAAATTTCCGAATCATTTTGCAAGTGATGTAAATACACCAAACAAAAGACTGGGTGAATTATTAATTCAAAACGATGGTAATCAGCTTGCTGAACTAATATCATATCTGAAGAAAGACAACACAATAGAAAAGCTTCAGGATGAATTCTTTAAGATGGCTAAGAATCCTTCACAGGTAAAATAACGACGAACGACAAGCTGCGTAATGCCACAACGGCGTAACGGCGCACAATGGCTATTAGATTCCCCATCCGGGAGGCGTTTGGGGTGGGTTTTTTTAAGAGGGACAAGACTGAGGGGTGTTTAAAAGTCATTTAACTTAACCGCTAGAGTGCGCAAAGTCGATGCAAAGAACCAGAGCTAATGCTTTCATATTTAGTGCTTTGCTAACTATGCGTAACACTTATGTCGACCGTTTGCGGTTAATTGATAATTTATCCAAAAATTTGTCACAACATTATAGCTGAAATATTGTTTAAAAATATAAACAAAACTAAATATCATGGCATTTACATTACAACCGGGAGAGAAGGCAATTGACTTTAATCTTCCTGCAACAGATGGGAAAGAGTATTCACTTTCAGATTTTTCGAAATACAAATATCTGGTGCTATTTTTTACATGCAATCATTGTCCGTATGTAATCGGATCAGATGAACTTACCCGGAAAACAGCGGAGAAGTTTGGCAGCAAAGGGGTTGGATTTGTCGGGATTAATTCAAACAGCGAGAATACTTACCCGGAAGATAGTTTTCCGAATATGATTAAGAGGATGGAAAAAAATAAATTTCCATGGGTTTATCTATATGATGAGACACAGGAAGTGGCAAAACGTTACGGAGCATTAAGGACACCTCATTTTTATGTGTTTGATGAATACAGGACTCTGGTTTATACCGGCAGGGGGGTTGATAATCCACGTGACGTATCAAAGATAACTGTCAATAATCTTGATATAGCACTTGAAGAACTTACTTCGGGAAAACCCATAAGCATTAAGATTACCAACCCTATCGGATGCAACGTTAAGTGGGACGGGAAGGATGCACACTGGATGCCTGCAGATGCCTGTGATCTTGTATAGGTGAATATGTTCAGGGTGCAAGACGCTCAATAAACCATACATTATGCATTCTTGTATAAGTTAGTCGGTCATGCAACCGGAATTCACCCGCCTGCCAGAACTCAAACCAGTCGGGAATTATTCTGTATCCACCCCAATGCTGTGGTTTGGGAACGGGTTTATTATTAAACCGGTCTTTATAGAATTCATATCGTTTATCAAGGTACTCACGGTCGGGTATTACAGAGCTTTGTTCACTGGCCCAGGCAGCAAGCTGGCTTTCTCTGGGGCGTGATTCAAAATAGACTTCCGATTCTTTTTCTGTGACTTTTTCAACGGTGCCTTCAATTCTTACCTGCCGCGACTTCAATGGCCAGTAAAAAAGTAATGCCGCCTGTTTTGTTGAGTCCAGCTGTGAACTCTTTCTGCTGTTATAGTTTGTGAAAAATACGAATCCATTTTCATTGTAATCCTTTAAAAGTACAGTCCTTACAGAAACTCTTCCCTCGGCAGATGTTGTACCCAGACTTACCGAATCGGGTATTTCATCTCCTTCGGCAAGATGATCTTTATACCAGACATCAAACTGTTTAAAAGGGTTCTTATCAATCATCGATTCGGATAATCCTTTATTAATTATCATTATGCAAGCTTATTATGTATTAATTAACAGTAGATTTAGGTCTTTGTTTGGATGTATTCAAAATAAAATATTTACCTTAATCGCAAATAAATTACTAAACTATGAAGAAGAGTAAATCCATAAAACTAATTCCGACATTAAGTGTAGTTATTACACTTATAATTACGATGTCATGTAGTCCTAAAGTACCTTCTGATCTGGCAAGAGAAAGTCTTATTCCCAAACCTGTTTCAGTAGCAGCTACCGGGGATTATTTCACATTAACCCCCAAAACAATAATTCACATTCAAAGCGGATCGGACGAGCTGAAAAATAATGCTGATTATCTGGCTGGAAGATTAAGGCCGGCAACAGGTTTTGGTTTAGAGATCAATGCAACAGACAATATTCCAAAGAAGTGGCATTTATCTGAAACTTTCAACTGATAATTCCGTGCTGGGAAATGAAGGTTATGAGCTTAACATCTCAGGTAAGCTGTTAACTCTTTCAGCAAATACTCCTGAAGGAATATTCAGGGGAATACAGACAATAAGGCAGTTATTGCCTGCTGCAATTGAAATGCCCGCAAAACAGGAAGCTGTATGGGAAATAGCAACAGGTGTGATTACCGATTATCCTGTTTACTCATACCGTGGTTCAATGCTTGACGTTTCGCGTCACTTTTTTGGCGTTGACGATGTTAAGAGATATATAGATTTTCTGGCATCTTATAAGATGAATGCTTTACACCTTCATCTGTCGGATGATCAGGGATGGAGAATTGAAATCAAATCGTGGCCAAACCTGACAATAATTGGAGGAAGCACAGAGGTAGGAGGAGGAAACGGAGGGTTTTATACTCAGGATCAGTATTCTGATATTGTAAAGTATGCGCAGGAGAGATACATAACAATCGTTCCTGAAATAGATATGCCTGGTCATACGAATGCTGCCCTTGCTTCATATGCTGAGCTCAATTGTGATGGCAAAGCCACTGAATTATATACAGGAACAAGAGTCGGTTTCAGTACTCTATGTACAAACAAGGAGGTAACATATAAATTTATTGATGATGTTGTAAGAGAACTGGCAGCGATTACTCCCGGGCCATATATCCACATAGGCGGTGATGAATCGCATGCCACCAAAGAGAAGGATTATATACCTTTTATTGACAAGGTGCAGGATATTGTGCTGGCACATGGAAAGAAAGTAATGGGCTGGGATGATATTTCAATAGCAGACCTTAAACCGAATGTAGTTGCACAACATTGGGCCAATGTTAAAAATGCAGACAGGGCTGTGGAAAAAGGAGCCAAAATACTTATGTCACCCGCAGTAAAGGCATATCTTGATATGAAATATGACTCTACAACGAAACTTGGTTTGCACTGGGCAGGATATATTGAAGTTGACAGTGCATATATCTGGGATCCTGCCACTCTCGTACCTGGTGTAGGAAAAGATGATGTATTTGGTATCGAGGCTGCATTATGGACAGAAACCATCACAAATATGGATGAACTGGAGTATATGGTGTTTCCAAGGCTGCCCGGGTATGCTGAGATAGGATGGACACCTGCAGCGTCACGACATTGGATAGATTACAGGGACAGGCTGGGAAAACAGGCTGACCGGTTTAAGGCGATGGGAATCGATTATTATCCTTCAAAGCTTGTTCCATGGGAGGGACAGAAGTAGCCGGATAATATTTGCTCCCGGTTTCAACGCCTGTATAGATCCTGATAAGCGGCTTCCATCAAAATAAAGAAAGCCTGCCCTTCTGTAGCAGTACCGGCACGGTCGAAGTTCGGGGCTCCGCAAACGCCCTGAACAAGACCATAAGCGGTCTGTCATCCTGTGAGCAGCCTTTCGCATACTTATTGCATATTCCAGGTAGGAATTATCAAGATATCCTGCCTTAATACCTCTGAATATAGAATAAGCAAACATTTGGGCAGCATTCGTTTCCACGAATGTTGAAGGATCATCGAGGATATTATGAAAGAGACCGTCGGGGCGCTGGTATTTTAAGCATCCGTCCAGGACTTCTTTTATATATCCAGCGAGGAGCTTTCTTTCGTCTTGTCATCGATTCAGGAAGAGCCAGCCAAGACTCTGGTCATTCCTGCAGCAGCCCAACCATTGCCAACACCCCAGAATAATTTTCTTTCAAATTTCTGTTTATCCTCATCCCATATGTGATAATACATTTTCTTTTCACGATTCAACAGAATCTTTCTGTAACCGTTAATTTGCTTAAGGGCTTCATCGGGGTGACCGGAAGCAGCCAGGAATGGAGGAACCATGTAAAAAGCGTCTACCCAAATCATATTCTCGATATAGTTATGATAGATTATCCCTCCTGCCGTTCTCGGCGCTTTGAACAAAAGAAAATCCAGCATTCTGTCAGCAGCTTTGGCAAGAGATTTGTCGCCTGTTACTTTTGCAGCAAACATTACCGGAATTCCGTTTGAAGCCGGGTCAGCAACAGGTCTGTCGCCTTCATTTAACCCAAGTCGACCATCTTTCTTCTGGTTTACAACAGCATCTTTAGCCATGAGTATCACCATATTAGTATCGCCATATTCCAGCATGGCCTGTGAGGCAACACCCTGTTCCCATGCTCTTCTTTGCATTGCGAGCATTGCATTGATGACGAGCCTGTCTGTATCTCCTTTATTGGAATTGTATTCTGACATCTGATTTCCCGGCATTGTTCCGGACGCTTCAATATTTATAGAAGTGAGCAAAACCAGTAATATCCATATTATTAAATGTTTACGAGCTGAAGATTAAGATTTCTCATTTTTTCAGAAGTTGGTTTATTAGGTTCCTAAATATGATTTTTATGTATCGTGAATTATTGATATACTATATAAAGATAATGTCAAAAAAGGTATGATAAATTTTCTAAAACATATCATATCAATACTATTAATGGTTATTTTGGGCAGATAAATTGTGAAATTAATTTTAAAATTCATTAAAAATCAAATTATATGAAATCATTCCTTATAAAGTCAATATTATCGATATTTATTTATTTCACAACATTATCAATAGGCTTGCGGGCAGCTCTTTGAGTGGCGCGGTCCCGATCGCACCGGTATTTATAATGAGACCGGACTTCTGAAAAAGTGGCCTGCCGGAGGCCCAACTCTTTTGTGGGAGACCACCGGGATGGGTGATGGTTATTCATCAACAACAGTTACTGATGATGCTATATACGTCACGGGCAGAAAAGACAAATCTGATATTCTTACAGCTCTCACCCCGGATGGAAAAGTGAAATGGCAAACAGCTTATGGAACAGCCTGGACATCAAATCACACCGGTTCACGATGCACACCAACTTACTATAACGGAAAAATTTTTCTGGTAAGCGGTAGCGGGGATATTGTATGTATAGGTACAGATGGCAAAATTAAGTGGACAAAAAATCATTTCAGTCTGTATGAAGGCAAGCCACTTATGTTTGGCATTTCTGAATCGCCACTTGTATATGATAACATGGTTGTTGTAACGCCCGGAGGTAAAAAAGCCTCAATGGTTGCATTTAATATAAATGACGGGAAGGTAGTATGGGAAGCAGAACCTCTTGATCAGGAACAGCAGTATATAAACCCAAAGCTTATTGAATATGCAGGCAAGAAGATGATTATCAACGTCATGGGGAAGGATATAATCGCAGTAAATGCAAAAGATGGCAAGATATTATGGAAAGTAGATTATGCCAAAGTAAATGCAGCCACAGGACGAGTAATGAAAAATCATGCCATAACACCAATTTACAGGGATGGTTATATTCTTATTGCTGAGGGTTATAATTGGGTGGCATTGAAGCTTAAGCTATCAGCAGATGGTAATTCTGTTGACATTGTATGGGAGAACAGGAATTTTGATCCTCAGACAGGCGGTGTTGTCCTTCTTGGAGACTACCTCTATGGAACAACACATATGTCGAAGCCGGTGGATATGTATACATGTGTTGACTGGAATACCGGCAAAACACTATGGACATCAAAATGGTACAGCAAAGGATCAATTATTTCAGCAGATGGTATGTTATATCTTTATGAAGAAAAAACCGGCCATGTTGCCCTTGCAAAACCTGATCCTGCAAAACTTGATATTGTAAGTGAATTCCAGATCACAAAAGGAGAGGGACCATTCTGGGCGCATCCGGTTATAGATAAGGGCAGACTTTATATAAGGCATGGAGATGTACTTATGGTATACAGGATAAAATAACTGACACAGATATAATCATTTGTTATTCATATAATTGGTAATAGTTTTGGTCAGATAAAGTTTGATACTCAGGGAAATCTTATTATTTACCCTGAAGAGTTACTGTTGACTTCCAAACAGGAGTTTTACAAATTATAATTTAGCTCTTTTGTACTGTACCGGGTAATCAATGTCATAGTCCAATAAAGGAGCTGCATGTAATGCAAAATACGGATCCCTTAATGACGCCCTGGCTATTAATATTATGTCGGCCTGATCTTTACTCAGGATCTCTTCGGCCTGATTTGCCTCCGTTATCAGTCCCACTGCACCAGTCATAATACCGGCTTCTTTTTTTATACGCTCTGCAAACTGGACCTGGTATCCGGGTCCAACAGGAATCTTAACATCAGGAACCATACCACCCGATGAACAATCAATCAGGTCGACACCTTTTGCTTTAAGTAATGAGGACAGGCGTACTGATTCTTCAATATCCCAGCCTCCTTCGGCCCAGTCTGTTGCCGATATACGCACAAAGAGAGGAAGATTTTGTGGCCATACCGATTTCACCTCGTCTGTAATTTCAAGAAGTAGCCTGACCCTGTTATCAAAACTACCACCATAGCTATCTGTTCTTTGGTTGCAAAGGGGAGATAGAAACTGGTGAATAAGGTATCCATGTGCAGCATGGATCTCTATTAATTTATAACCGGCGTTCAAAGCACGGGAAGCGGCATTTCTGAAATCGTCCTTTACTTCTTTGATCCCCTGCATATCAAGAGACTGAGGAGCGTCATCTTCCTTATAAAACCCCAGGGCTGAGGAAGAAACGGTGGTCCATCCACCATTTTTTATAGAAATCTGTCTTCCCCCATCAGAAGGTCTTGCGCAACTCGCCTTGCGTCCTGCATGAGCCAGCTGTATGCCTGCAATTGCTCCATGTTCATGGATAAAAGAAGTAATTCTTTTCAGGTATTCTATATGATCATCAAGGTATATTCCTAAATCTCCGGGAGAGATCCTGCCTTCTGCCGATACTGCAGTGGCTTCCTGTATAACTAATCCTGTACCACCCACAGCACGACTTCCCAAATGGACAAGGTGCCAGTCAGTTGCGAATCCATCAGTTGATGAGTACTGACACATTGGTGAAATAGCAATCCGGTTCCGGAATGTTATATCTTTTATTTTGAGTGTCGAAAAAAGCTTTGACATAAGTATCTGTATTAATTGAGATATTCTAGTTACTAAATAATTATGCAAAGATAAGCAGTGCTTCTCTCAGAGCCAAATCAATTACAAAAGACAGTAATATCCCGGAGATGGATTTTAAATCTGTTTTTATGAATGGCCTTTCAGCTACATTTCATTCATTTAATTAAAGAATTAGTTGTATAACTAAATAATACGTTGTATATTTGATATGAATAAACAAATACCATAGAAAGGAGGTAAAAGTTACAATCGGACTGAGAACAGAAAATTAATTGTCAGATATTCTAAAGAAAAAATTACAGATTTTGAAACTGCCTGGAATAGTCTGATCAAGTAATCAAGGGTCATAATTTCAAAAATCTATAAATTAACTGTTATGGCAAAAAATACTGAACAAAATCCTGATTTCGATGACATTGTCTTCAGAAGCAGAAACAAGGAGTATGGGGCGTATGTATTACGGAAGAATTACAGCCGCACTGTTATCGTTTCGTTGCTTATTGCAATAGTTATTATTGCTTTTAGTATAATTTTCCCCTTCTTAAGTGCCAAGGCTGTTGAAAACAGAAAGTCCAGGTCTGAACGGCAGGTAGAGATTAAACTGGAGAATCTTGATACACCAAAGGATGTAATAGTGCCACCGCAGGCACCGCCCCCTCCGCCGGAGGAAGTGGTACAACAGCAAAAATACGTCCCCCCTGAAGTTGTTGATACTCTCAAGCCTGAGGAGATGACAACACTTATGACAGCCGATCAGGCACAGGTTGAGGTAAAGAATGAAGATGTGGTTGAAATAGTGCAGGGACCGAAAGCAGAGGTAGCTGAGGTAGAGTCTGAACCTGAACCCTTTTATGTAGTGGAAGAGAATCCAGTGTTTCCGGGAGGACAGGAAGCACTACAGAAGTTTATTGCTGAAAATACTCATTATCCGGCTGTTGCAGCAGAAAATAATATCCAGGGAAAGGTAATAATAAAGTTCTGTGTTACACCTAAAGGAGGTGTTGCTCAGGTGAGTGTTTTAAAGGGAGTTGATCCGGAACTTGACAAAGAAGCTATCAGGGTAGTGAATTCATTACCTGCATTCAAACCAGGCCGGCAGGGAGGGATAGCTGTTCCTGTATGGTATGTTGTTCCAATTGCTTTTCAGCTTAAACAAAATTAAAATGTGAAACACCGATATAATCTTCTGGATTTGTCCTGAAAGTATTCAGTTAAAGTATCCCTGGTTTAAAGCGATTCACAACCTGAATAGGCAGACATACAATTCGGGCTCACAGAGACAATTATATTTTTTACTCTTAAAAAATGTAGATTTGTATTTAAAATGAGCCTGATATGAGAGCAATAATAATTGGAGCAACAGGTTTGGTAGGCAATCTGATACTGCATGAACTGATCAGGGACAAAGATTTTACAGAAGTAAGAATTTTTGTGCGGAGAGTCATCCGGTATTACCGATCCTAAACTTAAAGAAATAATAAGTCCGATGAAAGATATTCAGAGCCTCAGCTCTGAAATTCAGGGGGATGTCCTTTTTAACGCTATTGGTACAACCATCAAACAAGCCGGAAGCCAGGAAGAACAGCAGCGTATCGACAGGGATCTGCCAGTAGCTTTTGCTGGTATAGCTTCCAAAAACGGGGTGAAGGTTATGATAAATGTTTCAAGTGTAGGTGCAAATCTTAATGGTGGATTCTACCTGAAAACAAAAGCTGAGATGGAACAGGGAACTGAAGAATTCTTCCATAATTCAGCTTACCATTTCAGACCATCGTTTCTGGTGGGGAATAGAAAAGATTTCAGATTAGCGGAGAAAATAGCTTTTGGAGTAATGAAGTTATTCGACCCGTTATTGGGAGGGGCATACAAAAAATTCAGGAGTATGCCGGTCACTAAGCTGTCAAAGGCTATGGTTAATCTGAGTAAGAATCCATCAGGTAAACCAAATATTTTGCATTATCCGGAAATAATGAAGTGTCTCTGACAAATTCCATCCAGAATCAGAACACCTCAGGCTAGTATCAGTTTGTGGTATAGCTGTTGTTGTAAACCTTGACGGCTCAGGTTTTTCCAGAGTAACGAATCAGAGTAATGTTTTTGATTCAAATGTTTCCTGGTCAAAATAAGCGTTATTTAATGTCAATGCCTACCGGGCAATGATCGGAGCCCGTAACATCATCAAGGATAAAAGAATTTTTTATTGATGGCATAAATGATTCACTTACAAGGAAATAATCGATTCTCCAGCCTACATTCTTTGCTCTTGCTCCTGCCCGATAGCTCCACCATGAGTATCTGTCCTTTTCTTCCGGGTAAAAGTGACGGAAAGTATCTACAAGTCCGCCTTCTGTAAACATATTCATTCCATCAATTTCTTCCTGCATATAACCTGCCGTTTTGTTATAATTTGCTTTAGGATGTGCAAGATCAATGGGTTTATGTGCTACATTCAGGTCGCCACAGACAATTACCGGTTTAACTTTTTCCATGTCGTTTAAGATAATTAAAGAAGGCTTTGTCCCATTCCTGCCGGTAACCTAACCGTTTAAGCTCACTACCTGAATTAGGAACATATACATTTACAAGAAAAAAAGTATCGAATTCAAGACAAAGAACACGACCTTCATTATCATGTTCTGTGATACCAATACCCTTTGAAACGCTTACAGGACGGATTTTAGAGATTGTTGTTGTTCCGGAATAACCGGGTTTCTCAGCGGAATTTGAATAGATATGGTATTCACTAAGAGGACTGAGTACTTCCGCGATCTGATGTTCCTGTGCCTTAGTTTCCTGCAGACAGATTATATCAGGGTTAAGGTTTTTAAAGTCGTTAAAAAAATTTTTGCCCGTTATGGCACGGATTCCGTTTACATTCCATGATAATATTTTCATAGGAGACCAGTTTTAATATAAAGATTAAACTACACAGAAGCCAAATATACTAATTGGTAATTCTTACTAAATCAGAACTAAGGTATAACAAAAGATCTTCAGGAAAGTCGATTCAGGCAGAAAATATCCATTTAGGATCTGGTCTCACTGTCACCGAGAATCTAAAATTATATAAAATGTTACCCTGACTTCATGACATTTGAAAACAGTTATAAAATGAAGGTATGGATATATTTGACTGTTACTGCCTTGTTAAAGAATTTAGGTATTTCAGGAATGGAGTAACTGTTTGATACTCCCCTGTAGTCGTTCAGAACTATGTAAAAATCATTTCCCTCACGGGGATTATATCTCAGCCTGAAGTTGGTTATAAGATCATTCAGTGTATTTGCATATTGTACCATCAGTGTTGCAGAGAGTTTGGTACTGAACATTACCAGGGCCTTCATATTAATGGAGGTAACATTCAATGAATTATTGGAAGTTCTTTCCGGGAATCTAATTGCATTGAAGGTATACATGGCAGTAAGCTTTAAGCTTGACGATAAGTTAAGATTCAGGCTACCCATTACGCCGGAATTAAATCCATCGTAAAACTGTCCCGACTGTAAGTTTGCCATCACAGATACCAGCTTACTGCTTGGGGTTATTATCATTACTTCTCCCGCTGTAAACGCATATTCGCCAGACTTTACAATAACACTGTCAGAAAGATTAAAATCCTCGTTTACTCCCTCTTTTTGCATTCTGATTCTAAATTCCGCGTGGATGCCTTTTTTGGTGCTAAGCTCAAACGAAGGAGTAACAAGCATAGATTCCAGATTCCCGTCAATCAGACGATTAAATTGTTCAGCTTTGAGGTTTACTTTGTAAGTGAAAAGTTTCGAATTTTCACCAGGCAACCAACCATATAACAATTTTCCGCTCATTCCCTGAATGCCCTGGCGCATTAAAAATCCAACTCCGGGATTAAACTCTTCACCGGAGTAGATATAGTTAAATTTATAGGCAAAACCTTCTTCGGATCTTCTTTCCCAGTCGAAAAGCATGAAAGAAGGATCAAGGGAATTCATTTTATTTACGATATTGTTGTCATAGGTCTGTGACCATTTGGCACTAAGATAGTCATCACCGAAAAGCCGGAAGATTCCATCAATTCCATACGCAGTATTTTGAGATCCGTTCATACCCAATCGTGAGGTAATGATACCACCCACAAAACTGTTTTTATTGACTACCGGTCTCCTCAATCGCAGAACACCGAAGTTTTCCCCGGGTGTTAATTCATGCTCAGCGGTCTGCATATCCAGAAAGCCCATATCCCATTTTCCAATTCTTCCGGTAAGCCTTGCTCCACCCAGAGTTCTTATTGGTAATCCGTCGTCCATTCCGATGTTTCTGCTGTAAAAAAGGTTGTCGAAGTCACCTCCAAGGCTGAAGTCAAATAGGCTGGATCTTTCCTGGAAGAACATTCTTTTTTCAGGAAAGAACAGATCATAACGCGTAAGATTTACCTGCTGATCATCAACTTCTACCTGTGCAAAATCAGTATTCGCAGTAAGATCAAGGGTAAGATTGCTATTTATATTATATTTCAAATCAACACCAATATTGTATTGTGGATTATCGTGCCTGACGTATTCTGTTTCTTCTTCATTCAGAGTATTGTCGCGTGAAAATCCACCCAAAATGTATGGAGCAATATAAATGGGACGTTCCGGCCTGGCGCCAACAATAATAATTTCCTGCGCAAGGGATGGTTTGTTAACTGCCATATATCCGTATTTTGGATCGATAGCCGGGTAGGTGTCGGTTTCAGTGTTAGCACTGATATTCCGTCTGATTATAAGACCCATTGTTGCCACATCGCCCTGAGGCTTAAATTTCAGACTCGAAAAAGGAATCCTCATCTCAACATACCAGCCTTGGTCATCCCGTGTAGTTTTCACATCCCAGAAAGTATTCCAGCTATAATTAATTGATGAATTCATTCCCGGCCCTCCTCCACTCAGAACGGCATCATTTGAGATTGTATAATCTGAACGTAGTCCTGAAGGAGCAGTAAAGAATGCCAGGGCTGTTTCGTTATCTTTATAGGTATCAAGGATAATTCCAAAGGCATCCAGCCCCCGAAGTTCATCATCTCTTTTTTTTGTTACTTCAAATATTTTTGAAGCATCATGCATGTAAAGTTTTGCACCGATCCACAGATACTCATCATCATAACCAATACTAACTTCACTTTTTTCAGATGGTTCTGAGCCATAATCAGGTCTGTGCATCTTAAGAGTGAAAAAGCTAACATTACTCCAGGCTTCTTCTTTTGGCATACCATCAAATTCGATAGTTCCTGTTAAACGTTTAATTTTTACAGGATTTTGTGCGGAAAGACTGCAGTCGAAGAAGACCAGGAATATGGTTAAAAGAATAAGGAGAGGTGTATTTTTCATAAAACTAATCCGTATCCTGTTAAATAATTAACAATTTCGGAACAGGGTCCTGTTTTGAAGGAACTTAACATTCGAAAGTGTCAATGAAGGAGATTTCATTTATAATTATGGATCATAGCAAATCTAGCAAATACATAACAGGGTTTTTAAAAGTATCGACACAGAAACCTCACATGGAGTATAAATACAGAATTTGCGACGACAAAGAATTCTGTTTATAATTTTAAATGAGGATACTTTAATTTTTCAAATACTTTAGACTGATAATTAGGTCCGATAGGAAGCTCTTTCTTATCAAGGTATATATTCTGAGCGTTAAATTCTTTTATTTTATCAATAGACACAATGAAAGACCTGTGAATCCTTACAAATTTATTTTCAGGCAGTAAGAGCTCAAATGCCGAGATGGTGTGTTTTGCTATAATATCATCAGATAAAGTATGGATTGTCAGATAATCTTTCATGCTTTCAATGTACACGATCTCATCTGTAAGGATTTTATGTATTTTTTTATTGATATTCAGGTAAATAAAATTATCGGTATAGTCTGTTCCGGATTTCAGTGACTGATAATTGAGAAACTTGTCCACTGCTCTCATGAACCTTTCATAAGGGATAGGCTTCAGAAGGTAATCCACAACATTCAGTTCAAAACCTTCAATGGCATAATCGCGATAGGCAGTTGTTAATATAGCTTTAGGGGGATTTAGAAG
Source organism: uncultured Bacteroidales bacterium (assembly GCA_963741935.1). Lineage (GTDB taxonomy): Bacteria > Bacteroidota > Bacteroidia > Bacteroidales > VadinHA17 > LD21. Next base: position 112,399 of record CAVUJY010000007.1, read on the forward strand.
ACTCTTAAGAAAGTCAGTACCTTTTATACCAGGCATCTGAATATCGAGAAACATCAAATCAATTTTTTCCGATTTCAAAACCTGAAAGGCTTCAGCAGTATTGCAACATTCGGCCACGATATTAAAAATACCCATATTTTCGGCATGCGATTTAATCACTTCTATTGCCAGTGGCTCATCATCAACAATTATACAGTTATATATCATTCGGGCACTTTATTTTGCTGTACTGTTCAGGTCAAGGGTCAGATTAACATTAAATATATCCTGTTCCTGAATTATTTCCAGTGAGTGTTTTTGCGGGTAAAGAAGTTCCAGCCGTCTTTTCACATTTTTCAGGCCAATCCTTTCCTGATAGCCTTCAAATTTTTCCGAATCATTCATGTATGAATTGCTTAGAGAAAACAGGAGCTTATGATTCTTAACTTTTACATTAAGGTTTATAAATGATGAGTTTATGTCTTTACTGGCGCCATGTTTAAAACTATTTTCCATAAATGGAAGAAGTAATAATGGCGCAATCATCAACCCGTCAACATCTTCGGAGATATCAGTTATAATATTCAGCCGGTTGCCAAATCGTAATTTCTCCAGATCAATATAGCCGGTGAGTTGATTTAATTCTTCCTGTAATTCAACTTCAGTTTTTCTTCCACTGTAAAGAGTATATTCCAACAGATTTGAAAGTTGTATTACCATCTCAGGGGCTTTATCTGATTTTTTCAGAGTTAAGGCATAAAGGTTGTTAAGGGTGTTAAACAGAAAATGAGGATGGATCTGTGATTTAAGGAAATTCAGTTCAGCTTCGATTTTTTCTTTTTCGAGACTAAGAGAATACTGCTGGATCAGATACCACCTCTTGAACATATAGATAGCAGCAGCAGTGGCAGGGATCTGATAATTTAACACAATTGACCTGATAAATGGCATTGAATCTATAGCCCGAAAGCTGGTGGCGATGTAAAGAACGGCCCATATTGAAAAGCCGAATAAAAATGCGTGTATTATAGTTATTATAATGAAAGGCAGATGATTTTTCTTAAAAAGGAACTTTGGAATAATCCAGTATATGAACACATATGTTCCGGCCATCCTTACAGGAAGAAGGTAAAGATTCTGAAGGAACTGAATTTTTACACTGTATCCTGAACTATAGGTAATGATATAAAAGAAATACCATACAAGCCAGAACAAAATATGCCACCATACTCTGTACCGGAATAACAAGCCTTTAACATTATCCATAAAAATCTGATAAATTGATGGTTAAATCAATAACCACTGACCTTGGCAAAAGTAATGAAATAGACGATTCAAACAAAAAGGAGGGTGCCTGGACAATATTTTAACACCCTCCGTTCAACTAACCTGTTTATCTAATATCGTTATGCCAGGGTACCCGGTAAATTAAAGCCATTGTGGTATTCATGTTTAATTATTGAAACCATAGCAAGGGGAGCCTGATATGTTTTTATTATTCATGGGAATTAACTTATAGCGTTTATAATTTACAACTTGTACCTGGGAGTGAAAAAGCATAATGCATCAAATTTAAATATTAAAATGAATCAGATTTTTTTTGGATGACAGAGGGGGTGCTTAAGTGGAAAAAGAGTCACTATTAAATGACTAAAACTGAATTGGATCAGGAATTGACTATCGTATTAGAATGCCTGAATTATTCCTTGCAGTGGTTTGTGAAATATTGAGTAACAGAAAAATAAAATATACTGTTTCCCTTTGGAATATGGTTAACGGAAACAGACCAATGAAGGTAAGACTACTTTTCTATATAATCCGATGCTTCCAGTCTTACAGCATTTAATGATAATAGAATATCCTGAAAGAAATAAATTAAAGACAAAAGCAATGAAAATATGGAAATTATCAATAACGAATAACCTATTGTTTTTAAGTCTGTCCCGATTAAGCTCATAATAAATAACAGAGGTATTATCAGACAACTTGAAATCATGCCAACTAGCAGCCATGCTATGGAGAATTTTAAAAACTTCCCTCTTTTCATGAAAATTTGTATCTGGTCCATTTTTATTTTTTCCCTTTTCACTTCAGGCATGTCCAACTCTGTAACCAGCTGTCTGGTTCGATCTACTATCCGGCCAAGTCTGTTTGTAATGGTCAGTAATAATAATCCAACACCGGAAATCATAGCTACCGGCGTTATGCAGGCCTGTAAAAATTTTATAAAGACTGATGAAGCTTCCATCTATACTTTCAGTATTAATTAACTGTTTGATGTATGTTGATCTTGACAGTAAAAATAGCATAATCTCAGATACATTTCCTGCTGAGATTAGAAATTTCAGGATCCCATGGCTGATTCCCTTATCAACTTTAATCCGCCGGAATTTGATGTCTGCCCGATGAAGGTTTAAGTGTCACCACGGGAACCTTTATATATTATTAATTGTTACATATTTAAATAGGCATATCATATTTATGTTAATAGGATTGAATTTCATAAATTTATTCTGAGAAATGTAAAGGCAATTCATAATGAAATTACTCCGGTACCCCCAAAGTCTTCTTTTATATTTTCTGATTGTTGTGCAAATATGTTTTTTAACATCTTGTAATACAAACAGAAACGATTCAAAATATCAAACCAGAGAAAACAGGGTTTCTTGAATTTTATCTTGATATGGACTATAAAAGAGTAAAAAGCACTATGGATTCTTTAATTAAAGCCGGTGAGCTAAAATATTTTGAAACTACTGATTTACTTGGGACAACGCAAAAAAATTTGTACTATCATTATTCAGAAATAAGTCCTTCTCTTTATGCAAAAGTTAATCTTAGAGGGAGTTATATAATTGATCAAAGGTTAACCAGTATTCAATTAACTCTGTGCGACAGGTTAAATACAAGAGGACATAGCTTTTCTTATAATTGTGACTTGCAAGAACTTAAAAGACTATTTGAGATTATATAAAGAAAAATATGGAAAACCCACTTTACTTGAAAAGGGAGAAGAATATGACTGGCTGGCAAGAAGATTACCAGATGTTTATTTGCCGGGTCCGGAAGGAAGATGGTTTATGGATAAGATATATTTTTGGGAGAGGGGTGATTATATAATATATTTTGATTTTGGGTATCCGGGAACCCAGACCCAATCAGATAATCAAAATACAAAATCTGAGGCCTCTGAAGTGCATGATTCGACAAGTGTTCCAATTATATACTATGATTTTACACCAGAGTATATAGATTATCTACTCGATAAAGCGAGTAGATTAAAAGAAAAATCCTTAAAAAAACAGCAATAGCTCTCTTACATCCCTGGTGGAAAAGCCAGTGATCCTGACTTTAGCAGGCCGGATTAAACTTTCCACTAAAAGATAGTCTTAAATTCCTGTTGATATGCTTATTAAATAATCAAGCTAAATCAAAGCGATCAAGATTCATAACTTTGTTCCATTATAAATTCAAATCGTGATATTAAAGATCAGATAGTTGTTATTCAGTCGGGCTATATCAAAAGTCAGGAAGCAAATATGGCATTCAATCTATTAGATTAACCTTGTACTTTTAATATAATGAATATCTCTTTCTTCCAGATACTTTAAGATATAGTTGAAACAAGATTCATACTTACCAACTGATTCAGGAGGAAAAATTCCTTTTTCTGAGAACAGACCATCTATAAACATATTGGCAGCAGCAGCAGCAGTATAACCTGTTGTTCTTGCCATTGATGATGTGTTTGTGTCTTTACAATATTCATCATATAAGTTATAGACAATCTCTTCTTTCCTGCCCCTGGCATTCTCTCCTGTTAACGTAACTCTCATCACTGTTAATTCCTCTTCTGTTTCACCGAGTTTCCAATCATTGAAAAGAATTTTACTTGTAAATTCCAATGGAGAGATCTTTGTGCCATTTATGTCGGTTTTTTCTTTACTAAAAAAACCGCTTTCTTTTAGCACCCTTATATATTCAGCATGTCCCGGATAACGCAGGGTTTTTTCTTTCATATCAGGGATATGGGGCATTGTGTAAATTATTGATCTCAGTCCGTCTGAGTTAAACGACTCCAATGTTCCAATTTTCTCAAACTCTGCGTATTCACAATCGGACAAAGGTTCACGTACTACCAATTCTCCATGTTCAACATATCGTGCCGGACGTGTATATTCTTCAATAACATCAACCGGGGAAAAGGGTGCCTTATAGCAGAAAGGCCACTTTTTCACTTTCGGTAATCCCCCTACAAGACATTGAAAGCTGCTTAATTTCATCTTTTCGTTGTAGTAGCCCAGTATTATGTTGTCCATTCCAGGAGCAACACCGCAATCTACTATGGCAGTTATGTTTTTTTCTTTGGCCAGGGTATTAAGATCCAATGAGTTTTCAGGAAAGAAAGAGATGTCGATTACATTCATTTCTGCTTCAATGATAGCTTTCAGGGTATTAAAACCTAATGATCCCGGGACAGCACATATTACAAGATCATATTGTATAATGATTTCCTGTAGCTTTGATAAGTTTGTTACATCCAACTGTTGTGTGGTTATTGATTTGTGGTTTTGTTTAATTCTGGTTAAAGTATTCCCATTAATATCAGTAAGTGTTACATTATGGTTTTGTGCCATATCTATTGCTATAGCACTGCCTACCATACCGGCACCTAATACAATTATATTACTCATATCTAAAAATTTAGAGGGTTAGAATGATGTACAGAAATTCTGCAAATAGATTCAGAGAAATGTCAGAGCCCTGGAATAAAAACCCAGGGCATTTCAATTGTTTTAACTATAACTTTTAACAACATTTAATAAAGGTACGAATGATTCTGATAACTCAAAACCATTTATCTTACCTGTTAAAGGAACGGACTGCTTCACACAGTTAAAGGTTTGCAGTGAAGAGTTGATCTTTCAAAAAAAATAAGTCGTTTTTCATCTGATTATACCATTTTAATAAAAAAACAGATTTTTACTCTGTACTATTTAACCACTCCTTGTAGGGGGTTTTTATCCGTTCAGAGATAAATAATATTTCATGTGGTTTGTTCCGAACTCCTACACCATCGTTTAAAAAAAATGTGACATCTTCTTTTATATGGGTTGGTTCTCCATATAGTTTTTTAAACTCGTCAATAAATAGCTTCTCTTCGTCAGCCTCTGTTAAAATCCATATCATATCCAATGCATCATCGGCAAAAATAAGTTCAACTTTTCTCTTTTTACCAGCATACATAAATCCTTCACAATCCAGCTGAGATTGGGATTTTTGAGCCGTAGGTAATTGGATAGGTTCATTTAACCTTTCATTTACAGAATCGCAAAGCGGCAATACACGTTCTTTCATATCTGCTATTGAACTGCCAAATTCAAAAGCCAATGGCCTGGTTACAATTCTGGAATTTGAAGCACATGAGATAAAAGTCATTATAATAAGAAAAAGAAAGGTTTTTATATGATTCATTTTTTTAAATTTATGTAGTAAAAATAGGGAAATTCTAATCCATTAATGTTATAGTGAAAGTGACAATTAAAATTTAAATATCTTTCAGAATATCATACATACTATAATGATGAAAGTAAAAAAGGTACGTTGGGGTATTTTGGGTTCCGGTTCTATAGCCAACCAGTTTGCAATTGATTTTAAAGCTGTAAAAAACGCTGAAATTGTTGCTGTTGCGTCGCCAAATTCTGATCATGCAAAAAGGTTTGCAGATAAATTCAGTATACCTCATATTCTTACAATTGAAGAATTGTATAACAGTGATCAGGTAGATGCAGTCTATATTGCAGTACCACACAATTTCCATTTTGAACATTCACTGGCCTGTATGAAACATGGCAAAGCTGTACTGTGTGAAAAGCCAATTACCCTTAACGATACTGAATTTAAGAAACTGGCCAGAGTTGCAAATGAGGAACAGGTATTTTTGATGGAGGCACTCTGGACCTATTTTCTGCCGGCAATAAAAAAAGCAAAAGAATGGATAGAGGAAGGAAAAATTGGTTCATTACAGCTTATACAAGCCGATTTTAGTTTTTATTCTGAATTCGAGCCGCTGGGAAGATTATATAATCCTATGCTTGCAGGCGGAGCCTTACTTGACATAGGAATCTACCCAATTGCCTTTGCCTCATATTTTATGAACCGTAAACCTGATGAGATGAAAGTATCAGCAATTATCGGAGATTCAAATGTTGATGAATTTATAGGAATGATTTTTAAGTATGGTGAAGTTTCATCATTATTATTTTCATCATTAAGGTTTAATTCGCCTACCAAAGGGATTTTAACAGGCGATAAAGGATCAATTGAGATACCTGATTTTTTTAAAGCCAGGTCAGCCCAATTGTACAATGCAGATCACCAATTAGTTAAATCTTTTACAGACAAAAGAAAGACTATAGGATATAATTATGAAATCCAGGAAGCTACAGACTGTATTATAAATAAATGCCTTGAAAGTAAAATTGTGCCCCATTCCAGAAGTAATGAGCTACAGGAGATTATGACAGAGCTTAGAAAACAAATAAACCTGAAATACCCGATGGAATAATTTTCGTATTATCGCTTCTGCACACAACTTGCCCCTGGCTAAATTAGAATTTGCCACCAGGTAATGTAGGACTAAGCATTAGTCAGATTTTGGCTATCAAATTGAACCAGTCAATTTTAAATCTTCAATTCCTGAACAATCTGATAAACTATTGGTTATACTTTCTAAGTTTAACGGGAATTATTTTATAGTGTATTCAGAGAAGAAAGAATTAGATTATTCTGTTTCGACAGATCTTCATAAAGTATTGCAGATAAGACATCTGACAGATGAAACGTTTGTTTTAAGGTTTGACAGGGGAAATATGCAGTTCAGGTCGGGCCAGCATATTATAGTGGGGCTTCAGGGAGAAATGGATCAGCGTGAGTATTCAATTTATAGTGGTGAAGAAGATGATTACCTTGAAATACTGGTAAGAGAGGTTCTTGATGGCAAAGTATCATTACAACTAAAGCAATGTAAACCAGGCCAGTTACTTGAAGTTAACGGGCCGTTCGGATCATTCGGACTGGAGAGATCAGAGATTGATTCAGGGAAGCTGATATTTATTGCATCGGGAACAGGGATCTCTCCATTTCATAGTTTTGTTAAAACTTATCCTGGAATAGATTATACCCTTATTCATGGAGTAAGATATAAGAAGGAAGCCTACGAAAGACATGTTTATCATCCGCAGCGTTATGTGTTATGTACATCACAGGAGACTAATGATGGCTATAAAGGAAGAGTAACAGGCTTTTTACAGAAATACCCTGTTGATCCGGACATGCTGTTTTTTATATGCGGGAATAACAGTATGATTTACGAGGTCTATTATATCTTGCGGGACAAGGGCATACCGGCTGAAAATATATTATCTGAGGTATATTTCTGACAGAATAATTTTTTGTATCCTGATCTCTTTATTATACCCGCGATACCCTGATTATTAATGTTATATGAGATTATTATCAGGATAATTGTTTATGGGTATTGTCTTCCTTTTTTATAAGGAAAGAGCTTATTATCAATTAGTAATTACTATTTTTAGTTTTTTATCATCATATGCTTGAAGATAACCGATTATCAGAATGGGTAGAAGAATACACTTCTGAGCTATATTTATGGGCGTATCATAAGGTATCAGATTCAGAACTGGCTAAAGACCTGGTGCAGGATACATTCCTTGCTGCAGCAGAGAAGATAAATGGATTCAAAGGCGAAAGCTCTCCAAAAACATGGCTGTTTTCAATACTTAACCATAAAATTTTTGATTACTACCGGCGAAAGATAAACCAACCTGTAAGTATTGACAATAATTCACTTTTAACATATTTTGATGAGGACGGTTCCTGGATATCAGATAAAAAGCCTAAAGACTGGCATGAGGATGACAAGAATCTTCTTGACGACAACGATTTCCAGGAAATTCTTCAAAAATGTATGGATGCCTTACCCGAAAACTGGAACATTTGTGTAAGGTCAAAATACCTGAGTGAAATGAGTAGTGAGGAAATTTGTCAGGAATTAGACATTGCTCCTACTAATTTTTGGCAGATTATACATCGGGCAAAGCTTCAGCTCAGAGAATGTGTCGAGAATAACTGGTTTAAAAATTAAATGTCAGATGAAGAAGTTAATGAATATACTGTTTTTATCATGTCTTAAGGCAACTGAACTGATTGAGAAAAAACTTCATTTCAAATTATCTCTATCTGAAAGAATCAGGTTGAAAATGCATAAAGCTATGTGCGATGCATGTACTTTATATGAGAAACAAACCAATACTCTTAATAAGGCATTATCCAATACTGTTGAGAAGGATAAAATTGCTATTGATTTAAATGATTTTAAGAAGGAGATTATGACAAAAATAGAAAAGTCTAAATAAAATGTGCTGATATTTAAGGGTCAATCACATTCTCTGCTCCCTGATGAGTCAGTAAATAAGGAGTTCTTAAAAGATAGCAACACTCATACAGAATGTCAAGGAAGGCACGGCATCATATTTCTCCCTTGATGTTGATGGCAAAATAAATGTGGATGCAGCATGGTATTATCCTGAACCAAAGCCGCTTGCCGATGGCATTAAGGGCAGAATCGCATTCTGGAAAGGAGTCGAGATAATTAAAGACTAAATATCTGAATAATGACTGAATCAATAACTGAAATGAGTACCAGGGAGGTAGTTTCTTTATTAGGAAATCCTTCTGTGCAAATCATAGATATACGTCCGGTTGATGCTTATAACGGATGGAAACTGGCTGGCGAAAAGCGGGGAGGACATATCCCGGGAGCCAGAAGCCTGCCTCTGAAATGGTTTAATTACATTGACTGGATAGAAATTGTCAGGAAAAAAGAAATTCTTCCCGGTAACAAAATTATTCTTTATGGTTATAACCGTAAAGATGCTGAAAGAGCTTCCAGAAAGATTTCTGGATTCAGGATATTCTGATATTAACATTTATACAGGTTTTCTTACAGAATGGACTTTGGATAGTGATCTTCCCCTTGAGAGCCTTTCAAGGTTTCGTTATCTGGTGCATCCTGACTGGGTAAATGATCTTATTAGTGGCAGAAAGCCTGATGAATATGATAACAGCAGTTATGTATTGGTTCATGCTCATTACAGGAACAGAGAGGCATACCTCTCGGGACATATCCCGGGAGCAATTGACATTGATACTCTTGCCCTTGAGGCTCCTGAAACATGGAACCGCAGATCTCCGTCTGAATTAAAGACAGCTCTGGAAAATCATGGAATTACTTCTGATACAACTGTAGTATTATATGGTAAGTACATGCACCCTGATAATAATGATCCTTTCCCCGGAAGTGCAGCAGGAGATATAGGTGCTTTGAGATGTGCATTGATAATGATGTATGCAGGAGTTAAGGATGTCAGGGTATTGAATGGAGGATTCCAGTCCTGGCTGGATGCCGGGTTTGAAATCTCATATACAGATGAGAAGAAGCAGCCGGTTAAAGAATTCGGAGCATCAATACCTGTTCATCCTGAACTGGTCGTCGACACCCCTGAAGCAAAAGAGATGCTCAAGATCAGAGAATGCAGAACTCGTTTGTGTCCGAAGCTGGGCAGAGTATATTGGAGAGGTAAGCGGATATAACTATATAAAAGCCAAGGGACGCATTCCCGGAGCAATCTTTGCCGATTGCGGAAGTGATGCCTATCATATGGAAAACTACCGGAACCTTGATCTTACAATAAGGGAATACAGTGAGACCTCTGATATCTGGATTAAAAGAGGTATTACTCCTGACAAACATCTTGCCTTTTATTGTGGTACAGGATGGAGGGGTAGTGAAGCATGGTTTAATGCCTGGCTTATGGGCTGGCCGCGTGTATCGGTTTATGATGGTGGCTGGTTCGAATGGAGCAATGATCCTCAAAATCCTTATGAAACCGGAATACCGGAAAGATAAATATTTAATAAAATACAACAATGCAAAATAAGAATGAATATTATATAGCTGAAATGACAGATATTCAAAGTCTTGAAGCTGATACTTTAAAAGGCTTGTCATCTACTCCCAAATATCTTCTTTCAAAATATTTTTACGATGATACAGGCAGTTCCATTTTCCAGGAAATAACAAAAATGCCGGAATATTACCTGACAAAATCTGAACAGGAAATATTTGAAAATCAGAAGGAACAAATAACAGATGCAATTATTTCCGATAAACTACAGCTTCGATCTTCTCGAACTTGGTTCAGGTGATGGATCAAAGACAAAAATCCTTTTGAAACTGCTTCTGCAAAAAAAATCAGATTTTAAATATATTCCTGTTGATATCAGTTCCAAAGCAAATAGTGATCTGGTCTCGGAGCTCAGTAAAGAGATCCCGTCATTAAAAATCAGTCCCTTAACCGGAGATTTCTTTGGACTGACAGATACCGGGAATATTAACAGTGATACAAGAAAAGTGATCCTGTTCCTTGGTTCTAATATAGGTAACTTCACTGAACCGGAAATAGATCTCTTTTTAACTCAGCTTTCTGATTTGTGCAAGAAAGGGGACAAGATATTAATAGGATTTGATCTTAAGAAATCACCTGAAATTATAATGAATGCTTATGATGATCCATTATGGCCTGACGCGGAAGTTTAACCTGAATCATCTTGCCAGGCTGAACCAGGGAACTTGATGCAGATTTTAACCTAGTATGTTCGAACATCATACAACATACAACCCTGTGTCGGGTTATTTGAAGAGCTTCCTGGTTTCAAAAGAAAAGCAGACAGTATATATTAAATCGCTTGGAACAGCGGTTTTGTTTTTAACAGATGGGAACCCATATTCATGGAACTTTCAAGAAAATTTGATATTCCTGCAATTGAAAGATCTTGCATTCAGCCATGGGTTTTCAATTGTGAAACATTTCACAGATCAAAAAAACTGGTTCACAGATTCCCTCTGGATAAAAAAATAAATGTTGTTTATAGCAATAACAGCACAAAAAATTAGAATGATAACCGGTTCAATACCTGAATTTTTTGATACAATTTTCCAGAGACGTGAATATCTTTATGAATTGCTTATTCAGCATTTTGTACTGTCACTGACTGCAATAATAATAATTGTAATCATTGGTATAGCAACAGGTATAGCTATTCTGAGGTTTAAAAGCATAAGACAGATTGTTCTTGGATTTGTGAACTTTATATACACCATCCCCTCAATAGCAATGTTCGGACTTTTATTCCTCTGGTAGGTATCGGTTTTATAAATGCATTGGTTGTCCTTGTTATTTACGGCCTGTTGCCAATGATAAGAAACACTTATACGGGTCTTAATGAAGTCGATCCCTTATATATTGATGCAGCAAAAGGGATGGGAGCAACACCTTCGCAGATATTTTTCAGGATTAGATGGCCACTTGCATTTCCAACAATCCTAAGCGGCTTTCGAACAATGGTGGTAATGACTATAGCGCTTGCCGGACTTGCATCATTCATTGGTGCAGGAGGGCTTGGGCAGGCAATTTACAGGGGTATAAACACCAATAATTCATCACTTATTCTGGCAGGCTCAATATCGGTAGCATTGCTGGCATTGGTCACAGATCTTATTATAGGAGCCTTCGAAAAAAGAGTAAGGAGCAGGAAGTCGCACTCTCGCCGGAACAAGTTATTCACAGCTTTTGCTGCTGTGTTTTTCATTATCATTCCTTTATTGCTTTTCATATTTAACAGTAAGGTAAACAGCCCGGGAAGGTCGTCGGAAATTGTGGTTGCCTCCAAGCCTACAGCAGAGCAATATATACTCGGAGAAATTATTGCCAGGCTAATTGAAGAAAGGACCAGCATACCTGTTAAACGAACCTTCGGCATTGGAGGGGGAACTTCAAATATCCACCCGGCAATGTTATCGGGAGAAATTGATATTTATCCCGAATATACAGGTACTGCCTGGCTGTTTGTACTGAAAAAGAAGAAGATCAGCAATCCCGACACTCTTTTTAATGATCTGGCGGATATTTATAATAAGAAGTACCATCTTACCTGGGTAACAAGATTCGGATTCAACAATACTTATACCCTTGCCATGTTTGATACGACTGCATCGAGGGAGGGAATTAAAACAATATCCGATCTTGCTCCGAAAAGTAACAGGTATCGTTTTGGTGCTGAATTTGATTTTTTTGAAAGAGATGATGGATTTTATGGTTTATCCGCTCTTTATTCCCTGAATTTCAAGAAAATAGTGGAGCTTGATATAAATTTGAAATTCAATGCTCTGGAAAATGGAACCGTTGATATTATAGATGCATTTTCAACTGATTCGCGCATCAGACAGATGAATCTTAGAACTCTCATTGATGATAAAAATTATTTCCCTGCCTACCAGGCCGGCATAGTAGTTCGAAATGAAACGCTTAAGAAGTATCCTGAACTTAAATCATTGCTTGAACAGCTAAACAATACAATTGATGACAGTACAATGACCATGCTTAACTACGAAGTGGAAATCAGCAATAAATCGACTGAAGAGGTTGCGTCAGCCTTTCTGAGATCAAAGGGTCTGATAAAATAATTTATTGAAAATGAGTGAACCTGTAATTGAAATATCGGGCGTTACAAAAACTTATGAAGGACAAAAGCTTGCTCTTGATGATGTGTCATTAAAAGTGCCTGATGGGGGTTTCTTAACTATTATTGGCCCAAGTGGCTGCGGAAAAACAACTCTGCTTCGACTTATTAATGGGATGACTGATTTTGATTCAGGAAAAATAGTAGTACTTAACAATGATATACATGAATGGGAAAAGGTAAAATTAAGACGCAAAATAGGTTATGTAATCCAGGGGGCCGGACTGTTTCCCCATCTGACAGTTAAACAGAACATTCAGTTTGTTATGAGTATTTCAGATGTGGCAGAGGATCTTCAGGAAGAAAGAGTAATGGAACTTGCACAGATAATTGGTTTCAGTAAATCACAGCTTAACGAGTTTCCTGACAGTTTAAGCGGAGGTCAGCAGCAACGGGTAGGCGTTGCCAGGGCACTTGCCATGAAGCCACAGATATTGCTTATGGATGAACCATTTGGTGCCCTGGACAACATCACAAGGAGAAAGTTGCAAACGGAAATGAAACAAATTCATAATGAATTAAAAGTGACTGTTTTAATGGTGACACATGATCTAAATGAGGCATTTTCATTAGGAACTGAAGTGGTTATTATGAACAATGGGAAATTATTACAGGCAGATAAACCTGAAAATATTTTGAAATAATCCTGCCAGTGACTGGGTAAGGGAATTTATATCGAATTAAGAGTCTGACCTACCGGAACAAGCTGAAGGATTTATTGAAGCATACAAGCAAAAACGATTAATTATGGGAATTACAGTAAGCGTTATTTACGGTTCGGTACGAAGCGAACGTCGGGGAATTAAGGCAGCGAAGTACCTGGAGAATAAACTGCTTGAGAGAGATATTAAGGTTCATTTCATAGATCCTCTTGAATACAGGCTTCCTCTTCTTGACAAAATGTATAAGGAATATGAAAAAGGTACTGCACCGGAACCAATGGAGACTCTGGCAACAATCTTAAATGACTCGGATGGCTTCCTTATAGTTACAGGAGAGTATAATCACAGCATTCCTCCTGCACTTAAAAATTTGCTTGACCATTTTCAAAAGGAGTATTATTTCAAACCATCAGCCATTGCTTCATATTCAAATGGCTCATTCGGTGGGGTAAGAGCAGCAGTTAATCTTAGGGCTGTCGTGGGTGAACTGGGTATGCCCGGAATATCTTCAATGCTCCCTTTTCCTTTAATCGACAATTTGTTTGACGAAAACATGAACCTGCTGAATAGCCGGATTGACTCATCAACATCACGTTTTCTGGATGAATTTGTATGGTATATCAACGCTTTTAAAAACCAGAGAAAAGTTGGATTACCTTATTGAGTTTAAAATATTTTGAAAAACTATCGTCAGATTTTGGCAATTAACACGACTATAATGAAGTTGATACAAAAGAATAGAAATTATGAAAGCAAACACTTTAATACCTTTGATTGCTTTTTTATTATTGAGTATTTCATGCCGTCAGAGCCAGATCAAAAATCACGACAAACAGAATATTATGCATAAGTATACAAATGAACTTATCCACGAAAGTAGTCCTTACCTTACTTCAACATGCACATAATCCTGTTAACTGGTATCCATGGGGTGACAAAGCATTGACAAAAGCCAGAGATGAAAACAAAATGCTCCTCATTAGTATTGGATATTCTGCGTGTCACTGGTGTCATGTTATGGAACAGGAAAGTTACGAAGACACTACTGTAGCACGAATACTGAATGAGCATTATGTATGTATTAAAGTGGACCGGGAGGAAAGACCTGATATAGATCAGCTTTATATGAATGCTGCATATCTTACAACCGGAAGAGGAGGCTGGCCCCTGAATGTTTTGGCTTTGCCGGATGAAAAGCCTTTTTTCGCCGGCACATATTTCTCAAAAAATGATCTGATTAAAGTTCTTGATTATTTTATTGATATTCAGAAGAAAGATCCTTCTTCTTTAACTGATCAGGCGGATAAAATAACAAAAGGGATTAAGCTTTCAGAGAATGTTGTTCTAAATCACGATAAATCAATTCTGACAAAAAAAGACCTTGACAACATATTCAACAAATTAAAAGAGCATATTGATTTTGCCAAAGGTGGCATAAGTCAGGCTCCTAAATTTCCGATGCCTTCTTTATGGGAATATCTGCTGCATTACTATTCCCTGAGTAATAATTCTGATGCTTTGAAAGCTGTCACATCAACTTTGGATAATATAGCTGCACGGAGGTATATACGACCAGATCGGTGGTGGTTTTTCCCGTTATTCCACAGATGAGAACTGGCATGTACCGCATTTTGAAAAAATGTTATATGATAATGCACAACTTGTCAGTCTGTATTCTCATGCATGGCAATTAACCAAAAATCCGGAATATAAAAGGATTGTTTATGAAACACTTGAATTTATTGAAAATGAACTGACTTCCCCTGAAGGAGGCTTTTATTCATCAATCGATGCTGACAGTGATGGGGAAGAAGGGAAGTTTTATGTATGGACAAAAGAAGAAATTGAGTCTGTTGTTGGGAAAGGATGCACCTCTCTTTACTGATTATTTCAACATTACCAAACCAGGAAACTGGGAGGAGGATAAAAATATTCTGTTCAGAAAGGTCACCGATGCTGAACTTTCACATAGGTATAGCATTGGAGTGGAGCAACTTCAGCATGAGATTGCAAAAAGCAGGGAGACAATAATGGAAGCCCGTAAAAAAAGAGTAAGACCAGGCCTTGATGATAAGATTCTTACATCGTGGAATGCACTTATGCTGAGAGGATATGTTGATGCATACAGAGCATTCGGAGATGCAGAATTTCTGAAAGCTGCTCTTAAAAATGCTGATTTTATTTATAATAATGCAATTGGTAAGAATAATCAGATGACCCGTAATTACAAAAATGGTAAATCGTCTGTTCCGGGGCTTCTTGATGACTATTCTTTTACGATTTCTGCATTCATTGATTTATACCAGGCAACCTTTGATGAAAAATGGCTTTACAAGGCCAATGACCTGACAGAATATACATTACTGCACTTTTTTGACGCTTCATCAGGGATGTTTTATTATACGGCAGATAATCATTCTGATCTGATTGCCAGAAAAATGGAGATATCAGATAATGTAATTCCCTCATCGAATTCGGAGATGGCTAAAGATCTTTTCTTACTTGGGAATTATTTTAATAATGAACTTTTCATTAAAAAAGCACAACAGATGCTTAAAAATGTGCAAAATAATTTACAGCAGAATATCTTCTCCTATTCCAACTGGGGACTTTTGGGAATGCATTATATAAAACCTTTATATGAGGTTGCAATTGTTGGACCAGATTGGGAAACTTTAAGAAAGACATTAGATAAAAATTATCTTCCGGATGCCATTTACCTTGGTGGCAGGAATGAGGGGACCCTGGATCTGCTTCAGAATAAGCTGGTGCCAGGTCAGACAACAATTTATGTATGTGTTGATAAGGCATGCAAAATGCCTGTAACTGATGTGGAGAAAGCTTTGCGTCAACTTAAATGAACATTTTCCATATATGAT
This sequence comes from uncultured Bacteroidales bacterium, assembly GCA_963741935.1. Taxonomy (GTDB): domain Bacteria; phylum Bacteroidota; class Bacteroidia; order Bacteroidales; family VadinHA17; genus LD21. The sequence goes on from CAVUJY010000007.1 coordinate 128,582, forward strand.
TGAGTTGAATGAATAAGCAGAATTATTGCTTATGTACTTCTGATCCTCCACCGGCATCAACTGAGACCTTAGCCGGATTTCCGGAGTAATACACATCACCGCCACCTGAAATATGGCCCGATAATTCTTTTGATGCGTTAACCCGGATATCTGAACCGCCTCTTACATTGAACGAGGTAATTTCAGTTAAAAGATTCTTGGCATCAGCGTCTCCCCCGCCACTAATATTTATATCAAATGCGGAAGCTTTTCCGTTAATAATTGCGTCACCCCCGCCTGAGACTGTACATTTCAACTTTTCAGTACTGATTTTAATATCCGCATCTCCGCCTCCACTAATTTCAATATCAGCTTCAGAAGCCTGCGCCTCATTTCTTAAAAGCAGATCGCCACCACCGACTATTCTGCAGGAAGTGATTCCGGCACTGATTTTTGATTCAAGATCTCCTCCCCCCGATACAGAAATCTTATAATCATTTGTTTTTCCTTCAATTTCCGCATCTCCTCCTCCGCTAATGTTGAATTTCAATGCCTCTGAATTAATTACAGAGCTGAAATCTCCACCACCGCTAATGTTTGCGTCTAATGCATCAACATTAATCGGAGTGTCACTGTAAGTATCTCCACCGCCGGTTACCCTAAGAGTGCTTATATTCCTAAATGTCACCCGTGCTTTCATTGGCTGGGTTGGCCTTAGATTATTCCGGGAATAAATTCTCAATGTTCCATTTTCGACTTTGGCCGTTATATATTCAAATAAATTTTCCTGTGCAGTAAGAAGAAGAGATTCACTGCTTCCCTGTACCAGGATCAGGTCTATTCCACTGGACACATCAATACCTTTAAAATCAGACACATTGATTTTTTTGTCAATTGCCGGCCCCGTACCTCTGACAGGGAGAAATGTCTGGGAACAGGCACTGGAGCATAACATCATCGATAGGATCAGAAAGATCAGACTGCGAAAGGAAACTGGTTTTTTCATTTTTGAATCAATTAATGAGTAAAATATCAGGATGTTCAGATAGATAAATATATCAGCTTAAAGACGAATAATTCGTCTATACGTTGCATCAAAGTTGAGAACATTACTGCCATAATCATATTTCTATTAAGTTTAGGTGATAATTTGATATTATTGAATGTCAGCACAGAAGGTTTTATGAGTTCCTATTAATTAATTGTTACTTGTCTAACAGAATATAAGCCAGCTGTTTAATTACTCTTATAAATAAGTTACCAGAAATTTTGGACAACCGAACAACCATGACAATTTAAATAGAAATTTGAGGCAGATATTAACAAAACTCATCAAAACAATAAAACGTTGTCAAAATACAACTGAAAGTAGCGAATAAGCCACTAATGGTAGCGGATTTTATTTGTAGTATGGCTATTGGACGAAATAACTTTGTAGCATCTAAAAAAACAATATAATATGATGCTAAATTTAAAATTATCAGGCAATAAAACTGCCGGTGCAATTAAGGGTAATAATCAGGTTCACCATGCCTGGACTGGAATGTTACCAGTTGATGACACAGCATTGTTCGTCACCGACACTGGTGGCGCTGGAATTCCTCTGATATACTTAAATGGTCAGTTTGCCACCCGGCAATACTGGAGAAAAGTCATTGCAGAACTAGGTTCTGAGCTTTAGACACATTACTTACGATGAAAGGGCAAGAGGTAGAAAATCAGGTACATCTTCTGACTATTCCTTTGAGGCCTGCGTTCGTGATGTAGATGCTGTTTTAGCTGCAAGAGAAATAAAAAAATGTATAGTGATTGGTTGGTCCTACGGTGCTTTTATTGCTGCTCATTGGGCCAGCCAAAATCCTGGCTGTTGTTATGGTGCAGTACTGGTTGACGGTGCACAACCTTATGACTGGATGACACCTGAAATGGCAACACGAATACGAAAGCTGTTTCGATGGTTAAATCCTTTAATGTGGCTTCTTCGTCCTACGGGTATTACACCAAGATTGTCTGCTTCAAAAATGGCAGAGATAAATATAGAGCTTGGTTGGTTGGCTGGTAATAAAGAGCTGGGTCCTGTTGTAAATAAAATCATTGTGCCAACACTATATGTACTTGCTTCCGGCTCATCTTTAGGAAGTAAAGGTAACGAACAAGATCTTATCCGCACAGGAGTAAATGCGGTAGTAGAACGAAATCCCAACATCAAAATCAAGGCTAAGGTAAAAAGCAATCACGACCATATTCTAAAAAAAGACTATTTTGAGGTGGCTGATGCTGTAAGAGATATAGTAACATTAAGTAACTGTCAGATTAATTAGTATTAAAATGATAAATTCAAATATAACAGGCATTAAAATTGCCGCAGCAAGAAAAAACAAAAACCTTTCTCAGGCGGAGTTAGCAAAACAGATAGCCATAAGCCCTCAGGCAGTAGGAAAATGGGAAAGAGGTGAGTCACTGCCTGACATTACAACATTAAATCGCCTTGCAGAAATTTTGGGTGTCGACCTAAATTATTTTTCTGAAAATTTTCATACTGTTGACCCGGAAATGGCAGATTCGGAGAAAACTGATGCTAATTCAAATGAGCTATTAAAAACTAAAAAGAAAAAGCCGGGCTGGGATATGTCAAAATTAAACCTGACTGACAGTGACTTTTCAGGACTGAAAAATTTGCACGATAAATTAAGCAGCTCAAATATTCGAAGTTGTTTGTTTGTTGGATCTGAATTGTCGGGACTTTTTCTAAATAGCAATAATGTGAATAACTGCGACTTTACAAACTCCAACATCAGTAACAGCCAGATTCAGAATTCAATGTTAAAGAATAATGATTTCCGAAACTGTTCACTTAAAAGTACTAAATTTTCAAGGAGCTATATTGAAGGTTGCGATTTTACAGAAGCTGATTTGACCGATGCGGAATTTAAAAATGGAGGATTCGGTAAAAATACAATTGTTAATGCCAGGTTGAATGGTTCAATTTTCTTTGAAATGGCACTCCAGGATATAGTTTTTGAAGGTACAATAGAGGATAGTCGTTTTGAAAATTGTTCTTTTTATGGTGTTAAATTTCAAAATGCAAAACTGATAAACACATTCTTTAAGAATAATAAAAAATTTAAACGAGTCCAGTTTATTAATTGTGAAGCAGATAAATTAACTTATGCTTTCCTGAAAAACAATCTTGCTGATTTGAAAGGTGTAACATTAATATCCTGACAGTAGTATTAAAGATATAAAAATCACTGCTGGTAACACGGTCTAAATTAAAATGTGGTCAGGAGGCAGATGGGCACTTGTAGGGGCTATTTATCTAGAATTCGATGCTCATAGACAATTTTGGTGGAGGAAAGTTCACACTGGAAGAATCCAATTATCAGGAGATTTTAAATAGCTTAAAAAATTACATTCGGCTGGTTAAAAGAATTGGATTTCGGTATGAAGCTCACTTTGTTGAGAGTTTATTGATTAATGGAAGGTGAGTTAACATACAGGACATTGTATTATATTTGCTTCTCAAGGCAAACAAGGCAACCATGAAAATAACAAAAACTAAAATAAGGTGGGGCATCATTTTGTTATTGCTTGCAATAATTATCACCCTGGCTTTTTATCCACAAACGCCTCAAGATCCCATTCAATATTATGAAAGAGAAAGTGGGCTAATAAAAACTGAAAAGGTGGCCGGAGAAAAGTGGTTGGTATGGTTGTATTATAACCCAATTGGAGAAGCAACCTTGTGGGCGTTGGTAAAAAGAAAGCTGGTTTCATCGATCTATGGCAATATGATGGATCTACCTTCTTCAGAGAAAAAGATACATCCCTTTATTGAAGATTTTGATATTGATATGAGCGTTGTTCAAGAACAGGAGTTCAAAAATTTTAACGATTTTTTTACCCGAAAACTAAAGGATGATGCAAGACCTCTTGATACCATGCTCTAATATTGTTGTGTCACCTGCCGATGGGAAAATTTTGACTTATGCCGATATTAGTAACTCCAATTTTATCATAAAAGGAAAGCGCTTTGATGTATCTTCCTTTTTGGAGAATCCTGATCTTGCACACAAGTACAACGATGGAGCCTTGCTTATCATCCGGCTGGCCCCACCCGATTACCATCGCTTTCATTTTCCAGTCAGTGGGAATATATCTCCAGAAAAAAAGATTGATGGCGTATATTATTCGGTCAACCCCCTTGCTTTACGAAAGAAGGCTGAAATATTCTGTCTGAACAAACGAGAATATACAATGCTTTCAAATCCTTTGTTTGGTGATATTGTTATGGCCGAAGTTGGTGCAACCATGGTAGGAAGCATCGAACAAACTTTTAAGGGAAGTACTGTAAATAAAGGCGAAGAGAAAGGTTACTTTAAATTTGGAGGCTCAACGGTAGTACTGATATTTGAAAAAAGTAAAATCCACATTGATGAGGATTTATTGATCAATACAGCAAAGGGCTATGAAACTACTGTTAAAATGGGAGAAAGAATTGGAGAGGAAAAATAAAACTACCTCCAGATTTCAGATAACTAACTGATCTCTGTCGACCAGACAATCTTTAAACCAGTTAGACAGTCAAGGCCTTACAACAAATAACCGCCTAAGCAAAACCAGTACAATAAAGTTTCTTAACTTTGCAGATACGCAACCATAACGTTCTTATAATCATCAACTTGAAAAGATCTGAGCTATGAAAAACAATTTCTCCAGAAAAGGCCTGAGTGCATTATTGGTTACGATATTTTTCCTCTCGAGTTGCACAAAAGATGGTTTTCTACCCTCTCAAAATGACTTTCTAAAAAAGGTTAAACAAGGTGATTATATTATTGAGGAGATTAGTTATAATCAGAATAATCTTGTTTCTGAAGTTAACAGCACATTATTTTATAGAAAGTTTCACTATAACGCGGACCTTAAGCTCATTAAGGAAGAGGTAGCTATCTCACCTGATGCTGTCAGTTCATCAATAATTCCAGGGTCAACACATGAGTTCGTGGATCCTGAGAAAACAGGTATTTCAATGTACCATTTGTATGAATATGATAATAATGGAAAACTCATGAGCCAGTTAAACTACATTCCAAAGGATGGCGAAGATGAATTCAGATCAGTGAAAAAACAAAAACAAAAACAAATCAGAATAATGTAACTTTAAATCAATTATGTCACACTCAAAAGTGACAACCTACAAACAGGACAAGACACATGATTATGATTATGATTAAACATATGAAGTCACTTATGAATAAATTAATTCTCTATTCTTTAGTTTTGCTTTTCATGAGTTCCTGCTCCTTTCAGACCAAGAATTCAATCAGGCAAAGCACTAAGGGGGATTGTATTAGCATAGAAAAATCAATTGAAAGAAAAGTTCAACTAGAGAATGAAATTCGTGGGCAAGTAAAGTTTTTGGAAGAGGCGGAAAATTTCAGTTCCATTACAGATAGAATGTCAGAGTATAATATTCCAGCATTATCTCTTACTGTAATAAATAAAGGTGCAATTGAATGGGCAGATATCTATAAAAATGCGAATTTTCCCGAAGTAGCAAAACCTGGATTGTTCCAGCATTTTCCAGGCAGCATCATTGTCAAAACCAGTAACGTTTCTTGCGGCATTACGCATGCAATCTGCTGGTGAAGTAAACCTGGATAAAAATATCCAGGATTACCTGAAGGATTTTGTATTACCACAAGGCAAACAAACAGCTGAGAATCCGGTAACGTTTCGTAATATCTTTTCCCACACTTCAGGAATCAATCCTGGTGGATATCGAGGGATACAACAGAAATCTCCCGATACCTTCTGATATAGATATTTTAAGGGGTAGTGAAGGAGTCAATACCCCGGCTATAGAAGTGTAGCACCCCTCCTAATGAAACACTGGCTTATTCCGGTGGTGGCTACACATTAGCTGAACTGGCTCTTCAAGACATATTCAATGATGAGTTCTCGAACATCATGCAAAAATGGATTCTTGAACCTGCCGGAATGAAACACTCTGAGTTCACACAACCATTACCAGCCTCGAAATCTAATCAGGTAGCCAAAGGTCATACTCAATCAGGAGAGGTAATAGACGGTGGATGGAGAAACTATCCGGAGCAAGCTGCGGCTGGGCTTTGGAGCAACTCTGTTGATATGGCTAAATTCTTAATTGAAATTTATAATGCCTATCAGGGCAAAAGCTCGATATTTTCACAGTCTGATATTAAATCAATAATAAACCACGAACGGGACGGCAATGTTTATGGATTCATATTTGAACCGGTCCGGTGATGATATTTCTATCACTCACTATGGAGGCAATGCAGGTTACAGTACAGGTATGACAATAAGCCTTACGAGCGGAAATGGTTTGGTCTATTTAATTAATTCAGATAATGGTGGCGGCGCTGGGGAATGAACTGACTTTTATCCGCCTCACAGGTATATAACTGGCAAGCATTTTAAGCAAACAAATGTTAAGCGGAAACAAGTTAGATTCAGAAGTTTTAAAAGGGTTATCAGGTAAATACAAGTGGAACAATCAAATAGATCTTTCAATCACATTTGATGAAAGCAATAACCAAATTTCACTCTTTTTTCCCGAATGGAGATGAATATAAGCTTGTACCTGTTAATGGCGATGAACTTGATTTCATTCACCCAAATACAGGCGTGCAAAATTTCGTTTATAATGAAGGATGAATTGCAGTCGTTCACATTGTACGGACAAACTGCTGTTAAGCTATAAATCAACACAGATGCTAACATTTTGTATAAGTAATGATAGATAAAGAGCAAAATATCCAGTTTTTATGCCGTTCAAACTGCGTAGCGGTTGGACAGGAAAAAAGCCAATAATCTGCCAAAACTCATACAATTTACCATAATGCTTAAGCAGCAACTTATAAACCAAGACTTACCTGACTACAAACCCCTAAGCATAACTCTTTCAAAAAATATATTTTCGGCTTACTTGTCAAATTAGTAACCAACAAGAAACATTTTACAATACTCAATAATGAAATTACTTAAAAGAATAATATTTAGAACTTTTATCATTTTGATTGCATTTATTGTAATTGGGATTATTATTACCTCAACCACAGGCTTCGAAATTCAAAGAAATCCTATGGAATACTTCTTCTCTCAACATAAGGAAATCGATTCGACCTTACTTGAAGAAAAATTATCCAAAGAACTTGTTCTTAATGATATTGATTATTTAGTCAAAACAATCGAAGAAGTACACCCGAATCCTTATTTCTATATCTCCAGGGAGGATTTTTATGCTCACAGAGATACCATCAAAGAATTAATTCAAAGAGATATTACAAGAGATAGTCTATATTCTATACTGACCCCTTTTGTCAGGCTATTAAATGATGGCCATACGCAGATTAAATTTCCTGAAAGATCTGAGGGAGAGGATAACAAATCAATCTTTGACAAGTCACATAATGATTTAAAAAAACTTATCACATATCAAAATCTCATAAGAAAGACAGGATATGTTTATGTTAAGGATTTTGTTATTGATATTAAGGAGTTTAAATCCTTAACAGATAGTGTCTTTGACCTAGTTCACAAAGATTCAATAGAAAATTTAATCATTGATATTAGAGATAATCCAGGTGGAAATTCTGAATTGGCAGATTACTTGATTTCATATATTTATGATAAACCATTTAAAGACAATTCAATGATTCAAATGAAAAGAAGTGATCAATATTATAAATATATGAAGGGCTATTTCTCATGGTGGTTTAAACCTTTCTTATTGTTTGTTAAATCCATAAGAGATTATAAAGAAACGCCAATAGGTGACATATACGAAGATGTAAAAGGCTATAAAGAACCGATTTACCATGCTGACAAATTTCACGGGAAAGTATATTTACTTATTAATGCTAATACCTTTTCCACTGCTTTAGGATTTGCAACAGTGATAAAGGATTATAATATTGCTACAATAATTGGCGAACAAACAAAAGCGGAGGTAAATGAATTTGGTGACATTTTCGCCTTCGATTTACCAAAAAGCAGGTTATGGGTATGGTGTTCTTCTAAACGATATATCAGGCCTAGCGGAGAGTTAACAATTGGAGGTCTTAAGCCGGACATCTTAATATCAGACCAGGATAATGATATCATAAACTTTACAATTAATAAGATAAAAACAGATAACAAAAACGAAAAATAAGTGCTCTGAAACTTGATTCTGAAATCATGCCTAAGCAAATGACAAAAAAGGTAAGTTGCTCTTATACCTGCCCGAGAGCACTATTCAGTCGGGCGGGGTGATTGCAATCAACTGTTTATAAAACGTTTTATAAAACGTTGATATACACTGAATCGCTCATCGGCATGCAATAAAAATTGTTATGTAAATTTTTCAGTAAGATTGGCTTTCACAATGACATAGTCTCTTCTACAAGAAAGCTATCAGGACTTCCGGTTGAAATATCTGATTTTGAACCATATTTTATAACAGTTGTTATAAAAAGATAACTCAAAATCCATCACTATGAAAAAAATTGTATTACTGGTAGCGGTATCCTTTTTGGTATTGACATGTAATAAGAATAGTACTGATCCGGGTCCATAGAGTTTTGAAGAGGTTGTAAGCTCAGGCGGGGAGCTGCAAACGCCGGTAAAAAAGACTGATACTGTCAGTGAGCAGACAAGTCAGGATGTAATTGGAGGTGAAGTATGGAATTGTACAACAACAACATATAACGCCATGGAACCGGGGGGAGGCAACAATGGTTTCCCTCTTTTTAATCCTAATGCTTCCGTGATCTATCCTGGAAGTCTCCTGCAGGGGAACTCTCTGAAAAAGGCCACTCCTGATGTAATTGCTGTTGAACGGGCTGGAGGAACAGTATCTTATGATTTAAATAACGGTAATCTGTCATCGAGTTTTACAGTCGATAAAGTAGCTAAGAGTTCTATCCAGAATGCTATGAACCAGATCATTGCCAGCGCGCCACCCGATCTGCCGGCAAACTTTGTGTTTAACTACAGCCAGGTACAGAGTGAGAAGGCACTGGCATTAAAGCTTGGGATTGACTATGAAACGGCATTTACCGATATAAGTGCCGATTTTGGTTTTAGTTCAGGATCCAATCTGAACAGGATACTGGTTAAGCTTAGCCAGAGTTTTTATACCATGAGTTTTGATATACCAACCAGTCTTGACGGTTTGTTTGCTCCCAGTGTAACACCTTCCGATCTGGCAAAATATGTACAACCCGGGAATCCTGCTGTTTATATTTCTGATGTTACCTACGGCAGAATCTATTATATGCTTATAGAGTCATCCTCGTCATATACTGAAATGGAATCAGAGATCAGTGCATCGTTCAATGGTGTTGTCAACAAAGCAGGTGCGGATATTTCCGGTAACTCGTTATCAAAACTGAAGAATCTTAAAATAAAAGCTATGGCCTTCGGTGGTGAAGCAAGTACCAGCCTTCTGACTGTTGGTAAGACAGATCTGAATCAGCTTGTTCAGTTGCTTGCCGAGAGTACAACAATATCGACAGGCTTACCAATAAGTTATGTTGTGAGAAGTGTTGAGAGCAACCAGATAGTGGGTGTTCAGCTTGCAACCCAGTACGATGTTACAAATTGTGAGGCAGCGGCTCCGGGCGGGGCACCGGCATATACATATCACTGGAAAGGGCAGGTACTTTCCAGGATGGGTCCTGTTGGAGCTGCCTATGCAACGTCAGGGACAGAGTTTATACTAATTGATATGACCGGCAAACAGTTTATGCGAAGCAATGTCGGTAGTCTTGAAGGACCTTTCCCTATAAGTGAGCTGGGAGGTGCTGATCCTCCATTTGATATAGGTGCGGCATGCAATATTGACGGGAATAATTCAACTGATCCGCCATGGATAATGATTATCGATCAGACAGGCAGCCAGTATTCTTATATAACAGGTTCGGGACAGTGGAGCGGTAATGGGCCATTGCCTATCTCTGATTTTGCAAATGGAAGCCCCAACCCGTTCGTACTGAACGGAATAGGTGCGATGTTGTTTCAGAATAAGACAACGCTTGGGACTTCGACCAGATATATGATAAACAAGGATGGTACACTCTTTACAATTTTTAACAATGATAATAGCGGTTCATATACTGCGGTGGAAAATATTGCTACATGGGCAGGGGGTGGATTACCCTTCGATGTTAAGAAAGTAGGAGCAGGTATAGGCTTCTATATAGGCACGAAGAAATACTACCTGTTATTTAATTATACAGGAACCCAGTACTGCATTTCCGGTGATGTGAATGGGACAGGTAAAAATGAATTTATTGGTCCTTTTGACTTGTAGGCTATATACAGTGATAAATGTTTCGGTAAAGTTTCAGTAATTCTAAAAACTTTGTCAGATACGCTTCCATCCAACAAAGCAGATAATTTTAGCTGATTCATTTGTATTGATTTATTATTATTTTTGGTACTTAAAACTTATAATCTTATGAATACAAACAGAAGGAAATTTTTAAAAAGTACAGGTGCTATGGCACTTGGAAGTATGTTGGCTCCGGGCTTACTCAGAGGAGCTGCTTTTGGCAATGCAGCTGCAATGCCTGAAATAGGTATCCAGGTATATACCATAAACAGGTTTATGGGAACTGATGTAACAGGAGCTTTCCGGAAAATGGCTGAAATAGGTTTCAAGAATATTGAGATCGCATCCAACAATATAGGTCCGTATTATGGTTTAAAACCATTGGAACTGAAAAAATTGATTGACGATCTTGGTATGAAATGGATAAGTCAGCATGTTAGTGGTGCACCACGTCGAGCAAGGCGTGCTCCCCGGCCTGCTGCACCAGGTGCGACACCGGCTCCAGCCACTCCTTCTCAAAACCGGCCAGCAACTACAAGGCCAACATTCCTCAATCTCACCGAAAACCTTCAGCAATTGGTTGATGAATCAGCTGAGGCAGGACTCAAATATCTTATTTGTGCAAGTATACCTTGTAGTACAGCAGATGAGATAAGCGCATCGGTGAAAGTGTTTAATAAAGCTGGCGAGGCATGCAAAAAAGCTGGTCATTCAGTTTGCATATCACAACCATGTAACAGAATGGGATCTTGTAGATGGTAAAACTCCATATGAAAGATTTATGTCTGAAACTGACAGGAATCTTGTTAAGATGGAGATTGACCTGGCATGGGCGACCAAGGCTAAGCAGAATCCTGTTGATCTCTTCAAATTATACCCTGGCAGGTATCCTTGTTTCCATGTTAAAGATTATGATCTCACTAATAATAAAATTGTTTGTGTTGGTCAGGGAGATGTTGACTTCAAGTCGGCTTTTGCTGCAGCTGATATTGCCGGAATGAAGTATTTCTTCTATGAACAGGACACAGCTCAGTCATGGGATGATGTGATATTAAGCTTTAATAATATTAAGAAGTTCGTTTAGTATTAATTTTAAAGATTTTGTACTCCCTTACAGGTTCCGTTGTAAGGGAGTTTTTTTGTTTTATATAATAACGGAAAGTAGATAGGGAGTAGATATTTTCTTAAAACGGCAATCTTTCAGTAAAGTTTCAGTTATGCTAAAAGTTTAGGTTCTGATTGGAATCTAATAAAAGAGGGTGTCTCAAAAGCCTGTTTTAACCGCTTCGTTGTTTATTATTTGCTTAACCACTTCCCTGTATACGCTAATACTCTGTGCCTTTTTTATTTTTTTAAGACCTTTTGGTGAGTGGTGAAATGATTGAATAAAGAACTCCCAGAAGAAATACATTTTTATCAGAAGATGTCCCGGACCCGATAATGCCTCTTCCTAGGAAGAGAAAAGGGCATCATGAAAAGAGTTAAATACTTCGTATCTGTTTTCGGGATAGACAGGATTATCAGCTTTAATCATTGCGGGTAAAAAAGGGTCCGCAATCAGACCTCTGCCTATCATCCAATGATCGATAGCAGGGAAACGCTCTTTCATTTCCCGAAAGCTCTGGACTGATGTAATATCACCATTATATATAATTTTATGAGAGCTTTGTCCGAGGCACTCTTCAAAGGCTTTCAGATCAACTTCTCCCTTGTATAGCTGCTTACCAATCCGGGGGTGTATTGTGATATTTGCAAGCCGGTATTTCTCCAGCACAGGTAAGACATGAAATATCTCTTGTGAACTTTCGTAGCCCAGTCGCATTTTTACCGATACCTGAATATCTGTCTCAGCACATACCCTGTTTAGGATTTCGTCAATCTTCCCTGGTGTACTCAGCAAACCTGAACCCATTCCTCTTTTTGCAATCATAGGATACGGACATCCCAGATTCCAGTTCAGCTCAGTATATCCAAGCTTTTGAACGTACTTTGCCACAAACAAAAATTCATCGGCATCTTTGGTAATTATCTGAGGAATAAGATCAAGCGATCTGTTATTTGCAGGTAATATATCACGTTCATTGCCTGGTTTTATCTCCAGTTTTCCATTTACCCGTATATAAGGAGCAATATATTGGTCGATCCCTCCAAAATACTGTTGAAAGGCATTCCGAAACCGAAAATCAGTAAAGCCCTGAAGTGGCGATGAATGAATAGTAAGCATAGTATATTTAAAGTCAAGGACAAAAATAGTAAAACCAGTCTCAAATCTGTTAAGAAGTCTGATTAGAATAACCGGATGCACTGACAATCTTTGACCCATCAGAAAAACCTGATATACAAGGCAAAATAAGCAGAGGTAATACTCCGGTTATTGGTGGTCAGGTTATTCCGGAGGGATATGGTCAGTGACGCCGTCTTTTTTAAGGCAAGTTCAAAAAATGACTATTTTTCCTCATAAGTTGCATTCGAGTAAGGTCCAATAACCATAACTTTATTGGTATCAGGCATATGCACAATTTCCGGTACATTGATTGCATCAAAATCAAGATAAACCAGTTTTTCTGTATCTGAGCCATTACGAATGACATGAGCTCCTTCAATGCCTGTAGGAAATGTAATTACATCACCGGCATTTAAAGTAATATCTCCTTTTGATGTACGAACAATGCCAATACCACTGATGATGTAAAATACTTCTTCGTTCATTTCATGATAATGATAACTGAAAGCCTGGTTTCCTGGTTCCACTTCTACGAAATTAACGCGGCATTTTGTTGCCTCTGCCCTTGGTATTACCTGCTTTATAGTAAATTCATTACCAATACCCCTGTTTAATTTCTCGCCTTCTATTGAATTTAGGTTTTTTACTACAAGTTCTTTCATTGTTTTTCCTCCAATATTTTATTAATACAATGCAAAGTTAAACTACCTGAAGATCACAAACAAGAGAGCTATAAAATAGTGTTTTGGTAAGAATTACTTAATTCCTTAAAGAAAGAAGAAGAACAGAAAACAGAAAGAAGAAAGCCAATGAAATGGCAGGCTATAGAGAAAAATCTATGAGGACTTTTTGAGCGAAGGTGCATGTATTATTAGAGACAATTTACACATAACATGACAGTTACGTAATGAAGATAAATGACCCGAATGCTAACGATCAAAGCCGAAACTTTATACAATTGCCGGGATTTAAGATATTTTGTAACTTTGATTATTATTAGATTCTCGAAAAGAATTATAAACCATTTACCCCACTATGCGAATTCTATCATTGATACTAACGGCACTATTATTGACAATTGCTATAGAGGCACAAACTCAAGGCACCGCTTACGAATCAAAAACACTCTCCAGTAACATTTTAAAAATGGATCGCAAATTCTCGATCTATTTACCTGCTGGTTATGAATCTTCTGACCGCAGTTACCCTGTTCTCTATTTATTTCATCCAGCTGGTCCGGCAAATACTATACCCAACCAGCAGTCGTGGTTATATTATGGCGGGTTGAAACAATATTTGGATAAAGCTATTGAGAGCGGAGAAATTGTACCTATGATTGTTGTAACACCAGATGCCAACTTCGGATCAAAAAGAATCAGTTACTTTAATGATCCTGAAGGAGATTTTAATTTTGAAGATTTCTTTTTTAAAGAATTTATTCCATACATAGAAAAAAATTATCGTTGCCGCACAGAGAAAGATAGCAGAGCTATTGCCGGAGCTTCTTTGGGAGGAGCAGCCGTACTGCAGTATGTTGTGCATCAGCCCGACAAATTCTCGGTAGCATGTGCATTAAGTGCAGCTGTCAGAAAATTCGATTCCGAATATTTGAAAAATAAATTTCCTGATGTTAGTGACAAAGTATTAATTGAGTGGTATAAACCTTATGATGTTATCACTTACTTTGAAAATCTTCCTGAAAAAACAGAAAGTAAGACAAAATGGTATATCAGTTGTGGCGACGATGACCATTTGTCTCCCAACAATGCATTATTGCATATTGCCATGAAATCCAAGGGTATACCACATGAATTCAGAATCCAAAATGGAGCACATGACTGGTCATACTGGCGTAACGTTTTACCTGATTTTATGACGTATATATCAGATTCTTTCCGAAAATAACAACGGTATATAACACCGACAATATAGTTAGGTTGCTTGTCCCGATTTTTGCTTTTGCTCCTGCTCCAAAGACAGTTACATAATGCCTGTACCGCGAATGCGCCAGCGGCTGTTTAAATCATTTCTGCACCAGGACAATTTTCTGGCTAAAGTACTATGACCCTACCTGGTGCGGCGTCAGGTAACACCTACTAATTTTATTGCCGGGATTTCACTGGCAAAACACGAGTCAGAGCACAAAGACAACATGACCAATGATATCTATATCCCCATAATCACCAATGATTTAGACCAGATGAAAAGTCCACTTATCATATTAAACCATATCTTTACTACTGTAGAAAATTATTTTGGTAGTAGCATAGATAAACTTATGAATGAATGGAAGCAAGAATTGATACAATAATAAATTGAAATTTATGTGTGTTGAAAATGAACGCAAGCCCATAACATTGTATATGTTAAATAGGCGATATTGCAGTAAAATCAAGTGCTGTAGCCCTATTTAGATTTATAACGGTTTGATAAGTTTGAAGCCCGCAATTGCCCACATTTGCATATAGTTGGCTCTTAGGGGCAATTTAAACAAAACAGTATAAACAGACAATGAAAAGATACATTTCGATAATAGTAATAATTCTAACCCTTTGTGTTTCCTGTAAAAACAAAACAAACTCAACCGACACAGAGAACACTGTAAAAAACAGACTCCAATCCTACCTTGACGAGTGTAATAAAAATGGGCTTTCAGCAAGCATTTTGGTCGCTCAAAGATGGGGATATTCTCTATAATGGTGGCAGTTGGATTAAGAAACAAGAACGAAAATCTTCCTGTAACTAAAGAAACTATATTTACAATAGGTTCATTGACAAAGCAGTTTACAGCAACTGCCATTCTAAAATTACAGGAAGAAGGTAAGATATCGGTAAATGATTCTATTTCCAAATTCTTCAAAAACATTCCTAAAGACAAACAAAACATTACAATTCATCAGTTACTGACACACACAGCAGGAATAGTGGGAAATCTGGGTTACGGAGTGGATTTCGTTCCCATCTCAAAAGAGAAGTTTTTAAGTGAAGTTTACAATTCACCATTAGATTTTGAACCGGGAAAACAATTTAGTTATTCCAACGTGGGTTACAGTATTTTGGCTATGATAATTGAAAAAGTTACGCAAACAGATTACGAAACCTATTTGCAGGAAAATCTTTTTCAAAAAGCAGGTATGAAACATACGGGTTATCTTTTCCCCAAATGGGATACAACTCAAATTGCCCACGGCTATAAATGTGGGGAAGATTGGGGAACTCACCTCATAAAATGGAAGGCAGATTCAAATCAAATATCATGGCATTTAAAAGGAAATGGAGGAATACTTTCTAATCCTTCCGATTTATATAAATGGTATATTGCATTAAAGAGAAAACAAAATAATTTCTAAAAAATCATTTGAGCAACTCACTTTTCCCTACGTAAAAGAAAATGAATCAGGAGATTCACACTATGCGTATGGATGGACAATAATGAATAGTGATAGAAATACGAAAATTATTGCACACAATGGCTCAAATGGTGTTTTTTATGCCGATTTCCTACAACTGCCAGAAGAAAACACTGTAATCATATATATGACCAATGAATTAAGATACGATACTCAAATTGTTGCGTGGGAAATAGAGCAATTACTTTTTAAGGAAGACTATACGCCCATTGTACCCAAAATGAAAAGTATAAAACATGGTAGTACCGATATTACAAATAAACAACTTGAAATCATACATCAGTTTGTAGAACTAATTTTGACCGATGATGAGAACATTGATGATTTCATCAACGAACATGTCGCTAGTAAAGAAAGAGAACGAAGATTCAAAATGTGGATTAAGGACATGCAGAAAGAGTTTTTAGGATATCGATTGAAACATATTTTAGAATATGGGGATATGAGCTACGATATTATTTTGGAATCGAAAGATGGAAAAGTTGTCGATTTAACACCATGTTTTGACCTGCAATTCAATGAAAGTAATCAAATTGTTGCTTTTGGATGGTAAATTAAAAACTGCCCATAGCAAAGTATAAAAATACCAGCCACTTCAGTAGTGAATTGAAGGGTTGTTGCCCACTTCAGCTTTGCTTTAACTTAACAGGAATGAATCACGCAATCGGCTTTTCTTATTCGAACTGTTAGTAATGATTTAAGAAACAAGAACTATAAAAATAAGCATACGTAAAAATTGATGACCTAATAAAGTGGACAGGTGTAAAAGACAGAAAACCAGCCAGCATATGGTCGGTAAAATCACAATTAAGGTGCATATTGAAAAGATATGCACTTTATTCCGGCTATAAATAATTAAAATGATACGATCAGATGCAAAATGACTGATTTTTTTGATAGACTGACCCTTCACTGTAAGCCACATCCCGCAAACCACAGAATCAAATACTATTAAAACTCCAAAGTTTGCGGGAAGAGGTTTACAGTCCATCCCTTCCTTTATGATTTGATTACAGACTGGACGACAGAGTTCTCGTAACTCTTGACAGTTTTAAAAATTAACCCTCAAATAATCTGCACAATAAAGGCAGGTTGTTTCCCGCAGTCGCGTGACAAGTTGTCGAGCTTTTTACCCGTCTGTATGAAAATACATGCGGGTGGGCATGACTCTGAGCCACTTATCACGACCAGTACTTAGCCCGTAACCCGGATTCGCTCAGCTGCATGCAATCAAAATTGTACCTGTGCAGATATCTTCCCGAGAGCTCTCCTTATTGCCTGGCCGCTAGCATTAAGTTTTAGGATACCTATAAATACTATTAAATTTCTGCTACGAACAAAGTAATAAGTTAATCTGTTTATGCACTGATTAAACATGAGCAGATATGACACCTCCAGATAATAAACCTGTATTTGCACCACAACTTTTTATCCCAAGCGGAGTAAAGGACATCTCTTTTTATACGAATGCATTCGGGGCAAAAGAAACTATTAAGTTGTTAAATGATGATGGGAGCATTCATGTGGCTGAACTTTCGATAAATGGAACAATTTTTCATTTACATGAGGAGGGGGTACAAAAAGGACGGTTGACACCTGGTGAAGCTAATGGAATCACTACACTGATTGGGCTTTTTGTAGAGGATGTTGAGTTAGTTATGAAAAACGCTCTTAATGCTGGAGCAACGCTCATAAATCCGGTTCAGGATTATGATTATGGCTACCGGCAGGGAGATTTTAAGGATCCATTTGGGCATCAGTGGATGATCGAAAAGAAAATTTAATTCATACATGTTAACTAAGTGATACCTAAATGCTAACACGGCTAAGTCTGATATGTATGATACTTTAGGTTATTTGCTTTTTACAGCCCGGACTACTCCTCAATCACCGGAATATACCTATAAATGAACTATTAGTCAATACTTTCCGGAATCGCTATTTTCAATTTATATAGCTGGCAGGGATATAATAGCATAATAGCTTTTTCCTTTGAATTGTTTCAGTAGTAGTATAATAAAAGCGCATTCAAAAATTATATGGTTGTTAGCGCTTTTCTTTCTGTGTGGCTCAGTTTTGCTTCCCTCGTCGTCCCTAGAACTCGGGACCCCAGGAATTACCTCGCTGTGATCGTTAACTTTTCGCCCAGCAGGGCTCGAACCAGCGACCCCCTGATTATGAATGGGTTAATATGACGCTTCGGGTGTTAGCATAGATTTATACTGGTTTGTATTACTTTGATTTATGATTTGGACTTGAGTATTGCTTCATACTATTTGTCATATACTTTCCCAAAACCTGGCACCAAAACTGGCACACTTCAAATAATGTTCTATATCATTAAACAACTTCTGTCGTTAGTAAACTGAAATAATATTGACATTTTAAGCTATTCTTAATATATAATTCCTTCAAATGGATTCCTTTGATTCAATTCCAAAGAACAACGTCCAATCATTACTAGCATCATCACTAACTACCCTGCTTGATATTTCTCGATAATTCTGGTTTGCCAAGTCATTCTTATCAAAGATAAACATAATATCACCCATGGGATCGTCATCACTTCCACAAAGATATTTTGCTAGTTCCAAAATTAAACCAACTGCAATAACTATTGCTCCAGCGACAGGCACTGCTTCTAAGAGAGCACTTCCTATGTCAATTAATACATCTCCCAAAGCATCCATGATCCTTTCAGCTTGATCGCCATCCATTTCCCAAATCGAGATAATTGAAAGGTAAAGATCATCTTCACTCAGTAATGGAAGAGATTCTTCAATATCGTCTCCGATAATATTAAAAATATTTGTTGGTGTTGGAGATAAATAGATCCTTGGAAATATGATTAATGGATTAGAAGGATTCCCATTTGCATCTTGATTTCCGCCACAAGGGTGCCAATAACCAGGGGATGTTTCTCCAAGATTTGAGGGTGAATGTTTGAATTTGGCAACATCTCGTATTTTATCTAATGTTACACTATTTTTGGGGTTACGAAGAAAATTTGCAATGAAATATGGGTCAACCCCTTTCCATCTATCAGATCCCTTGTGCACCTGTATCCCGCGGTATTCAAATTTGAAATGATATAGCTTTGGATCGCTTGGGGGAATATAAATTCCTCCAACTAGATCAGAGAAACGATTTATTAAAGCCTTGGTCTTTGCCGTCTCTAAAACAAGATTGCTGAATCCATTTTGAAGAGTAAAGACCTCTTTTGTTGTGCTTTTAAGTTTCAATTCAAGCTTATTCGAAGCAGCTTTAAATTTATCAAGCAGATAGGAATCAAGACTCTTACCTACTTTTGTTTTTAATACTTTTTGATCAAAAGAATTAAGAATGGGCTTGCCCAGACTTGAGAACTTCCTTATGAATATTTTATCAAGTCCTGATCGGAATATTGGAGATACAAGTTTTTTCTGAAAAGGAGTTAATTTCCTACCACTCTCTCTTTCCAGGATAAGACGAGATAAATAAGGGATAAACGAAGATTTGAGTTCCGAAGCAGCAATATTCTTTGGGATTACTGAATCGAATCTTTTCTTCTGGAGATTTCTAAAATCATCATTCATGATTGTTTTCAAATCAAAGACCATGCTCTTTTTGGGAGCAACTTTACGATCATGTAATTTCGGCATAACAATAGATTTTAGTTAATAAATGAAATCAAAGAACAGAGAATATCTGTTGAATTGTTGTTATCAGAATAATCTATCGAGTGCACATGCACTATACAAATTTATGAAACAGATAAATACTAGGCAATTTATTTTGTTTAACATTGATTTAAGGTGGCTACTTCAAAATAAGCCTTTTAAAAATTTGAGGATGATTAAGAATGATAGTTTATTTGACTCGTCCCGTATCTACGATCCAGTTATTAGTATAGTTTTAAGACAATTGACTATTTCGTATCAGATTGAATTACAAGATGTGTTTATTGATATCATGAGTTTTTTCAATATCCAGACTGGCCAGATAATGTTCTGTCACGATTGAATTTGAGTGTCCTGACATCTCCCCGATATTATCTTTTGAAACTCCCGCCCTTTTAAGAGTCGTCGCATAATTGTCTCGGGCAGTTTTTAACTTTAGTGGTACTGGTAGATTCAATTTATTACTTATGAATTTGAGATTATTATTTAAAATTGAACGTTCCTTATGAGATTTATTTTCAAAAGTATTCTCAGTATATCCATCCTTCAGAATACCAAGGATAAATGGACTTTATTTCACTCCGACTTTATTGATAATATCCTGTAAATTATTGTTTATAGGAACAGTAATTGGTTGGATATTGTTTTTTCTTGTTGTCTCCGTCTTTTTCCGAGTGAAGAAAATATTATTCCCATTTATCTGACTCCCATCCTCCCTGAGTTAATCAGCAAAATTTGCTCCATTACATCGATGGAGCATTAATCCGTCAGGAAATTTCGGGCTAATATTTCCTCATGACTCAACCTGGTTTTTGAATAAACCCGGGAGCATAATTAAAATCATTACAAGAAATTACTCCTTTGTCCAGAGGAAAGAAGTCGTACTTGTGCCATCTCCCGGTGTCCAGGACATAGTATTTCCTTCGCTTTTCCAAAGAATATTATAGACCACAGTCCCAACTCGAGGGTCTAAAATTGGTTTGTCAAGTATTATTTGATCTCTACTTTCATTCATTTTATAACCAACAGATAGACTGGTGGCAGTTTGAGCTCCAGCAGATATTATTTGTGATGCCACAATAGTATTATTCGTGCTAATTATGATTTTGAAAAAACCCATTTGAGAATTTCCTGTTTGAGAATTTGTGAATCCAAATTCTTGAGAATCCCATTTCCCAATTATGAACTCAGATAGTTTAGTGTCCTTTTTGCAACTAGCTCCAAGCTGAAATGCAATTATGAATAAAAACAATAATTTTTTCTTTATCATAAAGCTGAAAATAGAATAGCGTTTTTTTTCGATAATATCCAAATTTACATTTAAGATTAATAACAGCAAAATTTTACATCCAGTCAGCTTAGTATTTTTTAAGTTCCGTACAGATGAAGAGACTAAATTATATTCTTAAAATCATGAAAAGTAGTTCATTATATTTGCTAAAATTCTTTGATAATTTTTACATTTACAATTGAACTGCATATAAAAACAATCCTGTATGCGAAACATCTTCTTTATTTTTATAATTATCAGCATTTTAGTTGTTATAAACTCATGTGAATATAATCCTTTTGGAGAATATGAGCGGATTGCAAACGAAAATGTTACACCTTCGGACATCCAGGTTCTTGATTTAAATCTTGATAATAGTGATACCATATTTCTTTATTCCGGACTTGAAGTTGCTTTCAGATTTGCAAGTGCATCGCAAAACATTAAAAATGTAAAATTTGCGGTAGATGGGATTGAAAAGTATAATGATAAGATCACTGACGGACAATTCTATGTCGATTATGGGAACATTAAGGAAGGAGATCATACTCTCCTTCTTGAAATAGTAACGGCAACAGGTTCAGGAAGTATCGCTGATCATTTGGGTGCTGAGGGATTTAATTTTTCAAAATCATGGGTCCTTTTCGTTGACAAAAGTTATTATTCTAAGACCACAGCATCATCATTCAACGGCCGCCTGAAATTGTCCTGGCCCAAGTGCCGCAGTTCAGATTTCAGGGAATTCATTATAGGCAGGTACTTAAGTTCAGGATCTGCGGAGATTGGAAGATCGGTCATCTCCGAATTTATCGATAGTTCATATGTAGGCGAAGGAGCTAGTTATTTTGTAAATGCAGTTACTTCGGATGGAAAAACAATTCCCTGGGGACATATGAATGTGAGTGCAGAACTACCGGTACTGTCTGTTTACCAGTCACAAGATCATCAATATTCAATAAAGTGGGGAAGGTATAAATATTATAATGCAGTTGGGTCATTTAATCTCAGGCGGAGTATCCCCAATTTGTATTCATATACAGTTGTAAAATCAACTAGTCTCTACTCGGATTCAACGATGTTCCTTCCCGGGGTATATTTTGGAGATATGGTTGATTTCAGATTGAATATTGTGCCTGAGAAGAATAATGTTATGAACATCCCGGATAATTATTATATGTTTGAAAGAAGACTTAAGACAAATGCAGGAATTAAGTTCATAGATGCTGACACCAGACTGGAAGAGATCTTTCAGGTAAGTTCTGACGAATTTGTGGGGCTTGATAACTGTTATTACCTGAACAGATATTCAATCTCAAAAAAAAGTTCAGTTCAGCGAATGACCTATCAACCCTCGGGGTGCAGTGGCTGTCAGTTCAGGTTGGTTGCTTCTTCTCCTGGGGGTAAGTACCTTACCAGTGCTCATCTCTGTGATGGATTTACAATGATGATTCCTACCGATAATCTAAATAATTTTACTCTACACGATCTAAAGTCAATACAGGGTGCATATTATCCTGTATACATGTCAGAAATGGGAACAGCGTTGGTTAATACTTCCTCAGATGGTTTCTATGTTATTGACATGAAAACCAGTGCAACTCTGGCACATTATAAAAAATACGGATTAAATTCAAAAGGGATAAGTATTTCGCCAGGAGGTGATTATATCCTTTTTTCTGATGATTCCATACACCTGGTTAAGCTTACCGGTTCACAATTCAAAAAAATATGGAGTGACGATGTGAGTAAACTCCCTAAATTTTTCGGATTTGATGTTACAAATCCTGAACAACTTACCTTCTGGGATGGAAACGTTTTGTCAATTAGGGATTGCAGCAGCTTTTCCACCATAAATGAATTTCCATTAACAGAATCAACCCTGTTTAATGTTGATTATTATAACCAAGAATTTCTTACTTACAAACCGGGAACTCCAGGGCATTTATATATCAGGGATTATTTGAATGGCCGCCTTTTAAACGATATACCTGTAAACTTAGACCTGACAATGTGGTGGTATATAAAAGTTTATTTATTCAATCATTATGTAGTATGCAATAATGGTTTTATGGATCTTTTTGATTAACAAACAGTATGGATAAAAATATACTCTTTGTTTTGTTTCTTTTTTCGTTGGCCTCTGTTGCCAATTCACAATTTGTCAAACCAGGAGACCAGTTTGAGATTAATGATCAGATTTCAGAAAGCTTGCCAGATAGCTCTTTAGACACGAGAACAAATACACTACATTTAAAACTGGGATACCAGATTGGCTTTGGAACATATTCCATGAATTCACTGAAAAACTTAAATGATCAGGTTTCAGAAAGTCTTCCATTTGACTCAAAAGTTGTAGATAATTTCCCCGGATATTTATACTTTCGTCCCTCGGTCGTTTTGGAGTTAGCCAAGTATAGCATTGGCCTGATATGTTCTTTCCAATCAACCGGATCACGAGTTTCAGCAAAAGATTTTTCAGGAGAATATCGTTTTGATACAAAGGTAAAGTCCATAGCACCCGGAATATACACAGACACTAAGATATTCTCTCAAAAGAAAGGCAGATTATGCATATATTCAATAGCCGGCTTATTATTCTCTAAATTAAATACTCATGAATTCCTGACTCTGAAAAGTAGTCAGTTAGAAAATCAAAGCATAGACTTTAAAGCCCAGAACTACTTTTGGGAACCTGGAGTGGATTACTCTTTTTCCATTGGATCTTTTAGTGTAGGTTTAAATGCCGGCTATTTTATTACGATTGGAAACCAGGCCTTTTACCATGGTGGTAGTAAAAAAAACACCTTGTACGATTATAAAAAACAACAAGATGTCAGACCTGATTGGAATGGAACCAGAGCGGGGTTTTCCATCTTATATACTATCAGATCAAAACAATAATTTTAGAGACAATAATGACCTGAATTACCCTTACTTTTTAAGACAATATTAAAGAATCAAACATGTTCAGCTAATTCAATCTATCGTCCCGTTAAATATGCGAACGGTTATTTGATTGCCGAAATGCAGGGGAGTATCCATCGATTTAAGCATAAACCTCTTTACTAAGAGTCAATTATCTCCATTCTTTTATTGGATATTAACCATCTAACCCATTTTCAATAATACTATTCAAAAAAAGACCGGATGTGCCATGATAGAGCTTAGCCATAAGTTTTTCGTCTTCACTTATTATCTGTTTTTCCATCATTTATTATAAATTAAGGACAGAGTATTTTAGATATCTTAAACATTATTCAGGTTAACCCTGACTTAAAAAAAGAACAATTATTTAATCTTAGGCAACTGGCTACAAAAGTGTGAGTGTGTGAGCGAGGGAGGGCCCGGTCCCGCTCTGCTTGTGTAGAACGATGTTGCTAGTCACCCTTTGGCGCGACGGCACCGGGCTTCCCGAGTCGTCCCGATACCTCGGGACTATCGGGATTACCTCTCCCGAGAAATTGGGATCGTTAACTTCTCGCCCAGCTGTAACAACATAAAAAAAGGAACCACACTACGTGCAATTCCTTTACTTTGTGGGCCCAGCTGGGCTCGAACCAGCGACCCCCTGATTATGAGTCAGGTGCTACTAACCAGCTGAGCTATGGGCCCGAAAAATATATTTCAACTCTGTTGCAATTATGAAGAACACTTCCTTTCAATGACCCTGCCTGACATCTGTCAGGTGCTACTAATCCCGAAAAACACAAAATTATGAAAGAATTTTGTTAATTTTTCGAGGATCCTCGCCATGCTGTGCATACGGGACCTGAGCTATGGGCCCCCGTAAAAACGGACTGCAATATTAGTTATTTGCAATTAATTATCCAAGAACTTGAAAAAAGAATAATAATAATTACTTTTTCAGATACTCAAGCAACACATTTACTGCTTCATCCATATCGTTACCAAATGAGAGAATCCCTGCTCTGTCGCCGGCCATTATAATAATTCTTTTTTCATAAACATCAGACTCTTTGAATAGATGAAGAATATCTTTTGCAAGTCCTGTCGTACCATAATCCATTGAAGGATTTGTTGTAGGCACTTTATATATAAGTTCGTTCCAAAGCTCAATACTGTGAATATGAACAACAGCATTTGCTCCGGGGTCAGCAGAATATATTGCTGCATGAGTGAGTGATTCCGATGAGGCTTTAAGCGGACCAACACACTGAACAGCATTATCGTCAATATTAAATGAATTTACTTTCACATAATGACCTGGTTCCAGCTCGGGGATTTCGCCGGTAGCCGATCCTGTGATAATAAACTGGTTGCCACCCCTGATTCTCATGCTAATGTTTCCAAAAGCTACTCCGTTTTCATAGGCACCTATCAGATCCATATTATAAAGAACCTCACGCCAGTAATTAATAATCTCATACTGTTCATCAGAGATAATTGGTCCCGATTGATTCCAGTGACAATTGAATTTAACTGCACCTTCCATAGTTAATACTATTTATCCGAAATCATTTCTTTAATATCTTTTTCTGTGGCTTTACATATGCCTTTTTCCGTTATTAATCCGGTAACCAGCCTTGCCGGAGTCACATCAAATCCATAATTGGCTGCAACCGTATTTTCCGGGCATATCCGTACTGATACAATCTTACCGTCTGCAAATCCTGAAACTGTTCTTACTTCATCAGGGTCACGCTCTTCAATAATAATCTCTTTGGTTCCGTCACTGATGTCAAAGTCAATTGTTGATGTTGGGAACGCAGAATAAAACGGTATGTTATTATCAAATGCTGCCAATGCTTTAAGATAGGTTCCGGTTTTGTTGGCAATATCACCGGTTTTTGTGGTCCGGTCACTTCCCACAATAACAATGTCAACCATCTTTTGTTGCATAAGGTGCCTCCTGAATTATCAGGAATTAGAGTATTTGGAACCCCATACTGACCAAGTTCCCATGCCGTTAGCCTGGCTCCCTGATTTCTGGGCCGTGTTTCATCGACCCAGACATGAACGGGTATTCCTTTGTCATGAGCCAGGTAAATAGGAGCTGTTGCAGTGCCATAATCAATGCATGCCAGCCACCCGGCATTACAATGAGTCAGAATATTAACAGGTTCTCCTTTCTTTTTCTTACTTATCTTTTCAATAAGCTTAACACCATGTAAACCAATCTGCCGGCAATTTTCTTTCTCCATCTCACATATTTCCTGAGCTGCAGAAAGTGATTTTTCGGAAAGCAATTCAGGCGAAAGATTAAATTTCAAGCTTGTCAATTACATGATTAACAGCCCATGCCAGGTTTACAGCAGTAGGACGGCTTGAAATAAGATAGCGGGCTGCATTTGAAAGGTGTTCGCGAATATTTGTCTGTGAATTTATTTCGAGAGTTGCAAGATAAATGCCAAATGCACCGGCAGCTCCTATCAGAGGAGCTCCCCTGACAGTCATATCGAGTATTGCATTATAAACATCATCAACAGACCTGAGTTCCTTTGTCTCAAAACTGAATGGCAGCTTCTGCTGGTCAATGACCCTGACAACACCTGGATCAGTTTCATCAAGCCAGATAGTCTGATAATCTTTATTACCTATTTTCATTTTTAAATGTTCTCCCCAACCAAAGCACAAATTAAGAAATCAATACTGTCATGTTCTGTTTTAACAACTGTCCCAACAGTGCCAAACAATCAATTAATCATCAAAATTACAAAATATTGGAATAATTAATACAGAAGTGTTAATAAAGTGACTGGCAGACCTACCTTACTTTGACTTGTTATTATTTGCCTCATAACCATAATCTTAAACTTTTGCTCCTCAACGTTCTTTTCTTCTGTCAGTCACCAAGAACCTAATATATGCCCGGATAATTTTCGAATTCTCGACCAGATTATTCTAAATGTTTGAATCTTTTTTAAAATTATTATCTTTGCAACGGAGATGGTTATGTTTGGAAATATAAGGCTATATGGTTAATAAAGAGGAATATAGAAAGAAAATAATAGTATCAGCAGGTCAGATATTCAGTCATTACGGGTTTAAAAAAACCACAATGGATGAGATATCAAAAGCTCTTAAAATGGGGAAAAGTTCGGTTTATTACTATTTTGAGAGTAAGGAAGAGATCTTTGAAGCTGTTGTCCTGCATGAAGCCAATCTTCTTAGAAATGAGCTTACTACTGCAATAAAATCGGTTGAATCACCTGTTGATAAGATGAGAAACTATGTTTTTGTAAGGATGAAAACGTTCGAAAAACTTTCGAATTATTATAATGCCATCTTTGACAAGAATCTTGATCACTTTGATTTCATTGAGACCATACGGCAAAAGTATGACAGGGAAGAGTTGGCAATCCTGCGTCTTATTTTATATGACGGGGCACGGAAGAAAGTTTTTCATATATTGAACAGTGAATACACTGCCATGGCAATTCAGACAGCACTAAAGGGTCTTGAAGTTCCTCTTTTCTGGAAAAAGAAAGAGATAGATATTGAAAGCAGGCTTGATGCTATACTGGATGTTCTGTTTAACGGGATATTAAAAAAGTAATTATTTCCTCTTTATCTCGAGTCTCTTCTTCTTTTTAAAGGTAATATACAATCCAACAAATCCAAGAATAACAAAAGGTATACTGAGCCATTGTCCCATGTTTAGTTTCATTGTTGCTTCAAAAGCAACCTGGTCTTCCTTAAGGAATTCTATAAAAAATCGGGCAGTAAATAACAATATACATAAAAGGCTGATAAGCAGACCCTGAAGGTGTTCTCCTTTTTTTGACCAGTATAGCCGGTACAGAAGGACAAAAATTGCCAGGTAAACGAGGGCTTCATAAATCTGAGTAGGATGTTTCGGTACAACCTCATGGTTCCTCAGGAACACGAATCCCCATGGCAGCGTTGTCTCAACTCCGTAAATCTCTGAATTCATAAGGTTACCCATTCTTATAAAGAAGCCCGACAGGGCAACTACTATTGCAATACGGTCGAGAATCCACCAATAGCTTCTCTTTTCTTTTCTGGAAAAAAGCCAAAGCGCAAGCAGTATACCTATTGCAGCACCATGGCTCGCAAGTCCTCCGTGCCATATCATTAAAATTTCCAGTGGATGCTTGAAATAATATCCTGGTTCATAAAAGAGACAATGACCCAGCCGGGCTCCTATTATAACACCCAGTGCCATGTATATTGTCAGACGGTCAAGAACAGCTTCATCAAGATTTTCATTTTTGAAGATCTTGTCCATAACTATATAACTAAACAGAAATGCCGAAGCAAATAAAAGACCATACCATCTTACGGCAAATGAGCCTATTCTGAAGATTTCCGGATTAACATCCCATGGAATTACTAGTAAATGCATAGCTTGAATTTTTACATTAGGCCCAAAGGTAAAAAATAATCTTGTTGATTATAAAAATATTACCACTGATTAAGAAAACGGGTTTTAGATTAATATCGAAATGAATCTTTAAAAAATGATGTAAGTTTGTAATTCCAATAAACCGGATAAATTTTATGAGGCCGAGTATATTATTTCGTTTTTCTCAGATAGCATTAATTCTGTTGATTGTCAGCGCCTGTGCTAAGATGAGCACCCCCAGCGGCGGGAAAAGGGATAAAACACCACCTGTGATGATTGAGAGTATTCCTGCACAAGGCACTATAAATTTCAAAGGCAAGAAACTTGTTTTCACGTTTAATGAATATGTGACTTTAGACAATATCAACGATAAATTATTGGTTTCGCCACCAATGAAGAAAAAACCACGTGTTGTGCTCAAAGGGAAAAGTGTTGTCACAGAAATTCTGGAACCTTTAAGAGATAGCACAACATATTCATTTTATTATCAGGATGCTATCAAAGATCTTAATGAAGGAAACAAAATTGATAATTTTCAGTTTGTTCTTTCAACAGGCCCGGTAATTGACTCTTTGTCAGTAACAGGAAATGTATATAATGCTCTGGACCTGGAGGTCCCTGAAAAGACTATGGTGCTACTATATAAAGATCTTGCAGACTCAGCAGTGGAAAAGCTTATTCCTGATTATATTTCAAGAGTTGATCCGACAGGATATTTTCGTATCAACAATGTTCATCCCGGCACTTACAGGCTTTATGCATTAAAAGATGCTGACAACAGCCTGAATTACAATCTGAGTGACGAAGAGTTTGCCTTTATGAATTCCCCTATTGAGGTCACTCCTGAAAAAAACTATATGCCTTTTGTTAAGGATACTATAGCTGAAGTAAAAAAGGAAAAAAAAGGTGCTCAACCATCGGCCGGGAACAGTACAAAACCTGATAATGAGTCAGGCAAGGTCCAGGAACCTGCTTTTTTAAAAGGTGAGTATCAGCTTAATCCTGTTTACTGCTCTTAAGACTAATCACTATCTTACATCTTCCTCCAGGTCGCTTCCGTATAATTTGATGTATACGCTTTCATTGCCTCCAGACAGCATGAATTTTGATTTTTCCATACCTGATGTGGCTGAATCAGCATATATTTTGGAAAGAAGCAGAAATAATGATACCCTTCAGGTATGGTTAACTGACAGCACATTAATTAGCCAGCCACTAATAACCACCCTGGTGAAATACCCGCTTACCGACTCGACAGGTATCGAAAAGTATATAACGGATACCATTAACATGAGATTTATTGCTCCCAGAGCACCCAGGGTGGCAAAAAAGGAAATCAAGAGCTTCAAAATGGAAACTAATATCGGGTCAGGATCATTGAAGCCCGGGAATAAGATACTATTATCATACCAGACCCCATTACTCGGACTGGATACAACACGGATAAGGATTTATGATGTTTCGGATTCGATAAAAAAATCGGTTTCATATAAATTATACAAAGATACTCTTAATGCTAACCGTTATATTATTGATGCAGATCTTAAATTCGGAAAAAAATACCTCTACATAGCTGATTCAGCAGCTTTTTATAATCTGCTACGACAGTACTCCGACTCTACGGGGATCAGGTTTGCAATAAAAGATCCTGAAGCATACAGCAGCCTCACTCTTTTAATTTCTGATTATGAAGGGCCACGTATAATACAACTGCTCAATAAAACCGAAGAACTTATAAGAGAAAAACATACCAGTACTAATGGTAAAATTTTATTTCCCCTCCTTGATGTCGGTATCTACAGGGCCCGTGTAATATATGATCTTAATAATGACGGTAAGTGGACTACAGGTGATTTTAAATCGCACAGACAGCCTGAACCAGCTTCTTATTATCCGGACGAGATTGATTTGAAGCTTGGGTGGAACGCTGAACAGGAATGGCCGATGGGAAAGCTGAACTATAAAGATCCTAAATTAAGAAAGAAACCCACGGCCAATAAATAAGGAATCAGCGTTATAATAATGTATATTATTGAGGATTGCATTTGTAAAAGAAGAATTTTTTTTGTAAGTTTGGTTCTTTAAGTTCCGAAGTAAAGCGCAATATGAAAAATGAGAGTTTCTGAAGTAAAAAAAATTATTAATGAATCTGAATTTCCCGACCTGAATGAGATTTCAACTGATCTGGATAAACTTGATACCAGATTATCTATTAATTCAATTAACTGGAATGGCTATAATTATAAGCCTGAGGTTTCACTTGCTCTTGCATACAGCGATCATGAAATTTTCCTGAAGTATTATGTTTCAGAAGATTATTTCAAAGCAGAGAAAACAAAGACAAATGAGATGGTATGTGAAGATTCCTGTGTTGAGTTTTTTGTTTCTCCGGCTGACGATGGGATTTATTATAATCTTGAATTTAATGCAATCGGAACATGCTTAATGGGATCAGGGACCGGGCGGACAAACAGTTTACGAACTAGTCCTGAAATTATTTCCAGGATAAGGAGGCAGGGCTCTGCTGGGCAAGATCCTGTCAGTGAGAGTTCAGGAAATTTTGAATGGACAATAACGATCGCAATACCATACGATGTATTTTTTCTACATAACATCAAATCATTGAAAGGAAAGTCATTCAGAGCAAATTTTTATAAATGCGGAGATAAGCTTTCAGTTCCGCATTATGTAACATGGAACCCGGTTGGTACGGGAAAGCCTGATTATCATCAACCTATGTATTTTGGATTGCTTAAATTTGTATAAAATGAATTGATGCCCCTTTGCAGTTGTGCATCAAAGACTGAAAAGAAGCAAAAAATAAGAATAATTGAAAACTTAAAAAGAGAATACAATATGCTTAAAGGAAATGCACTTATCGGACAATCGGGCGGGCCGACTTCAGTAATAAATTCGAGCCTTGCCGGAGTTATTAAAACAGCTATGTCCTCAACCTTCATTGAGAATATATATGGAATGCAATTTGGGATTGAGGGTTTTATGCAGGAGTGGTTATATGATCTTGGGAAACAGCCGGCAAATGTTATTGAAGGGTTACGTCACACTCCTTCATCAGCACTTGGATCATCACGACATAAGGTTCAGGAAAATGATCTGCCTGTTATTCTGGAAGTTTTAAAGAAGTATAATATCAGATATTTCTTCCTCATAGGTGGGAATGATACTATGGATACAATACACCGTGTAGAAGCTTATTGCCGTAGTGAGAAATATGAACTTGCAGGTATAGGAATTCCTAAAACTGTTGATAATGATTTGTTTGGTACTGATCATACACCTGGCTTTGCCTCTGCTGCCCGGTCGAATATCCTGAATGTTATGCAGGCCGGTATTCTTGCACGCGACATGCAGAAGGTTGATAAGTTTGTAATCTATCAGACAATAGGAAGAGACGCCGGCTGGCTGGCTGCAGCAACAGCACTGGCCAGAAAAAATGATGAACAGGCACCTCACCTTATTTACGCTCCGGAATTTGATTTCGACAGGAATAAATTTTTAAAAGATGTAGAGAACTGTATTAAATCTCTTG
Source organism: uncultured Bacteroidales bacterium (assembly GCA_963741935.1). Taxonomy (GTDB): domain Bacteria; phylum Bacteroidota; class Bacteroidia; order Bacteroidales; family VadinHA17; genus LD21. The sequence continues at coordinate 160,361 of CAVUJY010000007.1, forward strand.
GATGGGTGTCTATTGTCTGTGGCGAAGGGCTGAAATATGCTGACGGAACACCAGTCAGTTCAGCTACAACAAAAGATAAATTCAATAACATTGAATTTGGAGCAATGGGTGGCTCGAGTGTTGCTTTTAGTCTTCACAAGATGATAAGTGACGAATTTGGTTACCGCGGTGAATTCCAGATTACAGAATCATTAATAATGAGCGACTTTGTAAGAGCTTCCGCAGTTGACCTTAACGAAGCATACCAATGTGGGGTAGAAGCAGTAAGGCTCGCAGGAACAGGAGATACCGGAAATATGATAAGCATAAAAAGAGTGTCAAATGATCCATATGCCATTGAGCTTGGAAAAGTCCCGCTGGAACAAGTAGCCGTTTCGGCAAAACCAATGCCATTGAATTATTTTAATGCTGAAGGTAATCATGTATCTTCCTTATTCAACGACTATATGAAACCTCTGGCAGGAGACTTCCTGAGTTTATTCAACTGGAAAAAATATTTGCAAAAAGAAATTAAAAGTAAAAATCATGGCAAGAGAATTCAACAAAGTAGTATTGTCAATACATGCACATCCTGATGATGCGGAAGCATGGAACGCAGGCACATTGAAGTTACTTAAGGACAAAGGGTATAAGATTGTGATTGCAACCATGACCTCGGGTGATCTGGGTGGATGTAATATGACTATGGAGGAGACTGCAAGGCTAAGGATTGAAGAGGCAAAGAAGGCAGCAGCAGTTCTCGACGCTGAATATTATATGCTTGGAGGAACCGACGGATATCTGTTTGATACCAGGGAGATGAGATTAAAGGTAAATTCACTTCTGCGAAAGGTAAGGGCCGGTATAGTATTCACTCATCTGCCTACAGATTATCATTCCGATCACCGTACAACAGCTAACATAGTGGAAGTTGCAGCAATGGTTTCATCTCTCGACACAGTACCGGTTAAGGAGAAGCCTCTTGAAGTAACGCCACTGCTGTATCATTCTTCTCCTCTAACACTATCTGATCCGCTGGGATCGCAGATCGTACCTCCACATTTTTTTGTTGATGTAACATCTGCAATCGAAACAAAGAAGAAGATGCTTGAATATCATATCTCACAGATTGACCTGATGAAGCATATGCATAAGATGGATGATTTTTTTGGTTACGTACTTGAAGGAAACCGTAACTATGGTAAAATGGTTGGTGTTGAGTATGCCGAAGTTTACTGGCAGCATCTTGGCGGAGGATTCCAGAAGGAGCACCAGATTCAGAATGATCTTTCAGAATTTTTAATTAATAAAATGTCTTAACCATGAATTTAAAAGAAGAAAAGTATAATAAGTATGCCCTTGTAAGGGAGATGATGGAAACTCCGGATATCATCAGAAAATTTGATCCGGGAGTAACATCCAAGTTTGCCAAACTGGTAAATTCAAGCAAAGGACTGTTTCTTACAGGTGAAGGAAGCAGCAGGATCTTTCCTGCCAAAAGAGCAATTACACAATCACTTAAGAAGAATCTGTCTATGCCTGTAATAACCGAAGGTTGCACACAGGCTGAAGAGTATAATCTTAGCAGCTATGCAGTTTTTGCAGCGTCCAATTCAGGACAGACTAAAGAAGTTGTAAGGTTAACAACAGGATTAAAGAAAAAGAATCATGCTTCAGTTTTTGGTCTTACCGCTAATCCGGGAACCAAACTGGAAGAGATTGCAACGGAGACACATGTATTGAATTGTGGAAAGGAAGATGCAGTAGCTGCTACCAAATCAGTTGTGGAACAGGGACTTTTCTATGATTCTCTGTTAAGAAATTTGCTTAATGAGAAAATGGACGGGTTAAATGATCTGGCAGAAAAGACCGACCAGGCTCTTACACTAAAGATTGATGCCGGGATCACCAAAATTTTACATAATGCAAGCATTCTGTATTTTGCAGGCAGAAATAACGGTGTTGCTGAGGAACTGGCTCTCAAGACAAATGAAATAACAAGAAAAAAATCGGCTTACCTCGAAGGAACGTTCGCCGTGCATGGCATAGAGGAAGTTATGGACAAAAATGAGGTTGTGATATGGATCGATCCTTTTAAAGAAGAAGAAGAAAAATTCAATGAATGCCTGGTAGAAGGTGTAGGGTTGAATATCATTGCGGTATCCACACGTAAAACCATGTTCCCAACTATTATTATCCCTGATGCAGGTCAGTATGCAGAGTATGTTCAGCTTGCAGCCGGATGGAACATCCTTGTTGAAACAGGTATTTCACTTGGGATAGATCTTGATAAGCCAACAAGAGCCAGAAAGGTCGGGAATGAATATATCCCCGGCTAATATTTGAACTTTATATACCTGTTACACATACTATATTTATAAATGGTATGTTAACTGGTAGTTGTTTTTACCAGGTAAAGGTTTAGCGCTTATAGCCTGGATATATCAGATAACCCCGGAAAATTTCCGGGGTTATTGATTATAAGGCGGTTATGCGAAATAGCAGGAAATATTTTACGAAGGGAGATTTCTGTTTAAAAATAATTCACATTATATTCAGTGTTTATTTATACGGAATGAATTCATAAAATAAATTTGTAGATGTATATTTACAGATATTAAAAGTAATTATCAGATAATTATGGCAAAGAAAGAGGTAGCAGTAGGAATTGACCTGGGAGGAACAAATACTGTTTTTGGATTTGTTGACAGAGAAGGAAATATCCTGGGTGAGGATCGGTTGAAAACCAGTCAGTATGATGAGATAGAGGTATTTGTTGCAGCACTCTATGAAAAGATAATTGTAACAGGCAAGAAGCTTGGTAGATGGCATAGAGGTTATTGGCTTTGGTATTGGTGCCCCCATGGGAAATATTAATAAGGGAACAATTGAACATGCAGCAGGACTACCATGGAAAGGGATTGTTCCTCTTGCCGAAATTTTTAAAACCCATACTAATCTGCCGGTTATAGTAACAAATGATGCTAATGCAGCAGCTGTTGGTGAGATGATTTTCGGTGGAGCCAAGGATATGAGAAATTTTGTGGTAATAACTCTGGGTACAGGCTTAGGCAGTGGTTTTGTTATTGATGGTAAACTTGTATACGGGCATGATGGTTTTGCCGGAGAAATAGGACATACAGCAATCCGTCCCGGGAGAATCAAACCGCGATTGCGGCTGTGGAAGAAAAGGGTGTCTGGAGACATATGTTTCTGCAACAGGGCTGAAACGATCACTGTTAAAAATTATGGCTGACAGCAATCAGCCAAGTGAGTTGCGTAAGTTGAGCTTTGATGAGCTGGATGCCGAAATAATACACAATGCTGCCAAACGTGGTGATTACATCGCTAAGAGAGCATTTGCCCATACCGGGAGGATGCTTGGGTTTAAACTTGCTGATGTTGTGGCACATACTAACCCTGAAGCAATTTTTCTTTTCGGAGGGCTGGCCCTGGCTAAGGATCTGATATTTGAACCTGCAAAACAATATATGGAAGAAAATCTTCTAAGTATTTATAAAGGGAAGGTAAAACTTCTGCAATCAGAGTTAAGTACTCAGAATGCAGCAGTTCTTGGTGCCAGCTCCCTGGTCTGGTCGAATAAGGAATCGTGATTATAAACTAATACGGATAAGACATGCCCAATTTTGATACAATACTCACGAATATTCTTGGGGTGGTTTTTATTATTATTGTGTTTGCCCTGGCCTATGCTTATCTGAAACCTCATCAGCTTCATAAACGGAGAATGGTGTCAACTCTCCTCCTTAAAGTTAGTTACCTGCTTTATCTGTTAGTTCTCCTTATTATAATTTATCTGTCAGCACTTGTAAGAGGCGGTTTGGAGACGGTGTTTTTCGGCGTCGAATTTTTTGCCTTCCTGATTGTGTTGTTTGTTCCTACAGTTGGAATATTTGCCCGTAAGATGGCTCAGTTTAGTAAAAAGAGGGACAATTACAACTATTTTTTCTCTATAGTTAATATCCTTTCTATCATTGCAATTCTTCTGATGTACTTCATTTAAATTAAACGTATGATTCCGGCTTAACCGGTCAGGTGAACTATATTTAAGAATTAATAAAAATATTCAAATCAGTAACTTTTCAGATAATTTAAAACCTCAAATTATGATCCAGGAACGATTAATCGGTTACATAGAAGAGAGTATCAAAAAAAACTGGGAGAAAGAAGCTCTTTCCAATTACAGGGAGAAAGGTTATTCCTATAAAGAAATTGCTGAAAAAATACTCAGACTTCATATCCTGTTTAAAAATTCAGGGATTAAAGAAGGCGATAAAGTTGGTCTTGTGGGAAGAAATTCCGCTATGTGGTGTATTACATACCTGGCAACAGTTACCTATGGTGCTGTGATCGTTCCTATACTTCCGGATTTTAAGCCGGAAGACATTATGAATATCATAAACCATTCCGATTCAACATTTTTGTTCATAGATGATAAGATCTATGATACTCTTGACATTTCAAAAATGCCTGAACTTGCCGGTATTCTTTCTCTTGATGATTTCAGGCTTGTATTTTCGCTAAACGCTTCAGTTAAGAATGCTTTTTCATCACGTGAAGAAAAATACTCAAAAACCTTTCCTGAACTAAAGACTGATGATATAAAGTTTTCAGGTATCTCAAATGATAAACTTGCTGTTATAAGCTATACTTCCGGGACCACCGGTTTTTCAAAAGGAGTAATGATAACACACAACAGCCTGGCAGCCAATGTCAGGTATGCCCAGAAAAATATGCCGCTTGAGTCGGGAGATCCGGTAATATCTTTTCTGCCGCTGGCCCACACTTTCGGTTGTGCGTTTGAATTCCTTTTCCCCTTTACATATGGTTGCCATATTACTATTCTTACCAAGACCCCGACTCCCCAGATCCTTATCCAGGCATTTAAGGAGATAAGACCACGGTTGATTCTTTCGGTGCCACTTGTGGTTGAAAAGATTTACAAGAAACAGCTGTTGCCGGTTATCAGCCAGCCAAAAATGAAAATTCTGCTGGCCATACCTGTTATAAATAAAATACTCTACAAGAAGATCAACGCAAAACTTACAGAAACATTTGGTGGCCGGTTTAAAGAACTTGTTATAGGAGGTGCTGCCTTTAATGCCGATGCGGAAAAATTCTTTAAGAAAATAGGATTCAGATTTTCAGTAGGTTACGGAATGACCGAGTGTGGTCCGCTTATCAGTTATGCCTCCTGGGATACCACAAAACTCGGGGCATCGGGAAGATCCGTTGATACTCTGGAAGTAACGATTGATTCGGCTGACCCTGAAAACATTGTGGGTGAGATTATACTGCGCGGAGAAAATGTAATGACCGGATACTATAAAAATGAAAAAGCTACCAGTGAAATGATTGATAGTGACGGATGGATGCATACAGGAGACCTTGGAGTGATTGACAGTGAAGGAAATGTATTCATAAAAGGCAGAAGCAAAAGCATGATACTTGGTCCGTCGGGTCAGAATATATATCCGGAGGAAATAGAATCAGTAATAAACAACAAGGATTATATTACCGAATCGCTGGTTATTTCAGAAGATAACAAGCTGATAGGATTGATATATCCCGATTTTGAAGCCCTTAAAAAAGATAATATCTCCGAAGAACAATTACTTACAATTCTCGATCAAACCCGCCGGGAAATTAATGAAAGATTACCCGATTTTATGTCTGTAAGCAAGTACAGAATTCATCCGGAGGAGTTTATTAAAACACCCAAAAGAAGTATAAAAAGATTTTTATACACAAAATAGTAAAAAGATTTCTTTTGGTTTAATGGATAATTGTAACTTGCACTCATAAAAACTTTGTGCTGTTAATTCATAATCAGAAGCCAGAGTGGCCCAATTTCTGAGTTGGGTGATGGAGGGAAATTAAAACAATACTATGTTATAGAAATATCAGGAATAATTAAATATATATTCATGGAATTATATGTTGTTATAGTAGCCGGAGGTAGTGGAAAACGAATGGGCGCAGAAATTCCCAAGCAGTTTCTTGAGTTGGCCGGGAGGCCGGTACTGATGCATACCATTGAGAGATTTAAGACATTTAATCAATCCATTGAAATAATCACAGTTCTTCCGGAAAACCAGCTCCGGCATTGGATCGAGCTTCAAAACCAATATTCGTTTACTGTTCCCCAGACCCTTGTAAAAGGAGGATCGCACAGGTTCTATCTCTGTAAAAAACGGACTTAAATTTGTAAACACACCCGGATTAGTGGCTATTCACGACGGAGTCAGGCCATTTGTAAGCCTTGATACCATAAAAAGGTGTTTTGAGACAGCCGAAAAACTGGGTAATGCAATTCCTGCAATTTCGCCAACGGAATCGCTCAGAATAATAACGGAGCAGGGCAGCCAGCCTGTTAACAGGCTTCATGTTAAGCAAATACAGACACCACAGGTGTTCGATGCCGCTTTAATAAAGAAAGCATATGGTCAGGAATACAAACTGGAATTTACCGACGATGCCACAGTTCTTGAGACTATGGGTGAAAAGATAAATATCATTGACGGTAACCGTGAGAATATTAAAATCACAAATCCTGAAGATCTGCTCATATCTACCGCATTGTTGCCAATAATCAAATGAGCTTGCCCTTTTGTCTTTGCTGGCTTCTTCCATATTGTATATATTGCAGGATATTTGATTGACAAATGTTTGACCGGACAGTAATAAATTTTCAGGGACTGGAGGTAAGGGTATCTGACCACGCCAATGAAGGAATAATTGATATTCTGAATCATGCGGTGCAGGGTTCAGAGGGTGGATTACGTTTTTCCCTTCAGAATATTTCACCGCGTATTGCCGCCTATAAAGATAAGATCAGGTTCGTTTCACTGTACAGGAAGAATCAGATCACCGGCACTGTTGGTTCCTGTTTCCGTATATCTGGTCAGGGTAAATTACGATTTCCTAGCTCATATCTTCGTTATCTTGCTTTCCAGTCAACTTATCAGTCTGATCTCAACTGGAGAAAGCGCAAAGAGACACAGATTAAGCCCGACAGAGACGACAGCTTCAAGCAAAAGACACTTGAGATTTTCAGCAAACCCCACCTGCTCGACCTGAAAGATGTATTTGAAGGTGACAAGCATATAATGTATGCTTTCGTGGAAAGTATGAATGAACGTTCGAAAAATCTGGTACATCAGGCCGGATACGAGTATATAAGGTCTTTTCTTACCGTTGCTTTTAGCCGGTTTTCTCCCAAGCCCGATAGTCGTGTAGTGAAGCTCCTGGAAGAAGAAAAGGAGAAAATGAATTCACTTCTTCTCGATTACTACAAGGATTATTCCTTTTTTACCAACGAATTTTCATTCTTCGGTAACAGATATTATGTTTTGAAGGAGGGCGATGAGATAATAGCCGGAGTAAGCGCTATTCCCTCTGTTTACAAAGTATATGATATACCAGGTATTTGGGGATGGGTAATGATGAAAGTGCTTCCCAGAATGCCATACTTCAGAAGGTTGTTCAGACCAGGAGAATTCCGATATCTCGTCTTTGATGCAATATATTGCAGGCATGGCAGGGAGAAACAGCTCGGCGCCCTGTTTGAGTCAGTCTGTGCAGTCGAAGGATTTAATACGGGACTGACATGGCTTGATGACCGGAGTTACCTCTTTGATAAGGTACAAACAGTAGTAAAAATGGGAGCTATTAACCGTATGCTGAATGCAAAGCCCGGGTTGGTTTATGCAAAGTTCATTAATCTTACCAGTGAAGAAAAAGACGCATTTTTTGAGTCACCTGCCTATATTTCAGGCTTTGATTTTTCTTAGATTATTAACTCAGGTATATTTTAGCTAAACACAATAAGTGTATATTATAAACTTATTGGTAGTTGATTGATCGCTACCTCACCTGAATCAGTGAAGATCTTTTCTGTATATTCGAAATCTTTTAATGACTTCAGCATCAATTCGTTCACATTCACGCCTCATGCTTATGTTGTTTTCAAGAACAAGATGAAGATCGATCAGCTCAATTTTGTTATCGATACAAGATTGCAGTATTTTAACTGACATCAGTACATCTAATTCCCTTTCCGCGATAAGCTTTTTTTACTCCCCCAAGAAGCATCAGAAGCTTTTTTGAACGTTTCGATTCCCTCATAACTTTAAAAACTCCAAAAGGGAAAAGTTTACCTTTAACCATCCTGATTGCATCGCTTATATCCGGAATTCCAATTGCAAATCCTAAGAGGCCCTCGTCTGACTCAACCACTTTAATGAAACGGGGATCAAGTATCATCATATACCGTGAAGCAAGTTCTTTCATTTCCGGGTCGTTCAGCGGGACGAACCCATATATCTCCTCAAAGGTCTGGTTCATCAGGTCGAGAGCCGGAATTACGTATGGTTTAAGCTCTTTCTTTGATGTAAATTCAACAATTCTGTATTCATTGTTTGTTGAAACTCTCGAAAGGATCTTTTTGTAAATGGAAGGAAGTTCTTCAGGGGTTTTGGCCAGATAATTGACCAGATCCTGATGTTTAACATAACCCTCATTTGCAATCATTTCCGGCAGGTATGGGTCATTTGTCGGACAGACAATAAATTTTGGGTATTCAAATCCTTCAATCTGGAATCCCTGTGGATCTTTATCAGAGAATCCAAGCGGACCTACCAATGCCTTCATTCCCTTCTCACGTGCCCAGTTCTCAATCTTTGTAATTAATGCATGTACAACATCCTTATTTTCATAACATTCCAGAAAACAGAAGCGGCCATGTTCCTCATTATGAATTGCATTATATCTCCGGTTTATGATGCCCATAATCCGTCCTGCTATCTTATTGTCGAGGTAGGCCAGACAGAGAATGGTATCAGCATATTGGTACGACTTATTCTTTTTTTCGTTAAACAATTCCCATTCATCCATATATATCGGGGGAAGCCAGGCAGGATCGCTCTTATGGACTTTTGAAGGCAGGTAGATAAAATTTCTTTTATCCCTCCTTGTTCTGACCTCTTTGATTATTATTTCCCCCATCATTATCAAATATTAAATTACTCTAAGAAACAAAAAAGAATCATTTGTTTCAGGGTTTGGCAGTGATCATTAAAGAATTAATTTTATAACTGTGTTATATCATTTATCGAAACTGAAAAGTTTATAATGAATTCAATAAAATAAATTATTTTAATGTCACTATTTCTTCCTGCAGATATCATTTTTGAATTTTAAACACACGAAATATTAACAGTATGAAACCAGTTGCATGTATTATCAGAAGGATACTTATACTGCTAATCCTGACGATTTTAACAGCAGATTTTACCAAGCTCACAGCGCAGGAATCTGAATCAGACAAAGATCAGAGGATGGAGTGGTTCAGAGATGCAAGGCTGGGCATTTTTATTCATTGGGGTATATATGCTGTAAATGGCATAGATGAATCATGGTCGTTTTATAACGGATATATCTCTTATGATGATTACATGAAACAACTTAATGGCTTTACGGCTTCGTCATACAAACCTGAAGAATGGGCTGCCCTGATCAGGGAAAGTGGTGCCAAATATGCAGTGTTAACGGCAAAGCATCATGATGGTGTGGCTTTATGGGACACAAAAGCGGATGATCTGAGTGTAGTAAAAAAATCTCCCGCAGGCAGAGACCTTGTGACTCCTTTTGTAAAAGCCCTGAGAAAGGAAGGACTGAAAACGGGAATTTACTATTCACTTCTTGACTGGTCAAACAAAGATTATCCGAATTTCACAAAGACTGTAACGCGTTATGAAAATGACTCTGTAAGATGGAATCGGTTTAAACAATTTAATAATAGCCAGTTAGATGAAATAGCCAAAAACTTTAAACCCGATCTGTGGTGGTTTGATGGTGATTGGGAACAATCAGCTGAAAAGTGGGGAGCAGCCGGAATACGGAAGAAGATATTTGAAGGTAACCATGCTGCCATTATTAATTCACGACTTCAGGGATACGGCGATTATGCTACACCAGAACAGGGATTACCTGTGAAACGACCTGCAGATAAATACTGGGAACTTTGTATGACTATCAACGATTCATGGGGATATCAGCAAAACGATAAGAATTTCAAATCACCTTCACAGATTATCAGGATCTTTGCTGAATGTCTGTCAAAGGGAGGGAATATGCTGCTTGACATTGGTCCGAAAGCTGACGGCACAATTCCTGATGAGGAAGTGGCAGTTCTTAAGGCAATGGGAAGATGGACCAAAAAACATAGGGAGGCTGTCTACGGAACAAGAGGAGGACTTCCTTCCGGATATTTTTACGGACCAACAACTATTTCGAAGGACAGTACAATGCTTTACCTGTTTATTAACGGAAACCCCAAAGGACAGGTTATGCTTGAAGGTGTAAAGAACAAGATAAACAGGATATACGTTGTAGGTAATGGGACGAAGCTGTTATGGAAAGAGTATCTTAAACCATACTGGAGTAATAATGCAGGCCTTGTCTTTGTGGATGTTCCCGATGCTGTGCTTGATGATTATATGACTGTTATTGCCGTTGTTCTCAATGGCAAATTAGAGCTACAGGAATAGGGCAGGATGTATAATAATATTATCAGAAGCAGAAATGAAGACTTTCCTGTTCCTTTTTAAATGGCAGATTTAATTTTCTTATTCTATATTAACAGATATGAAAAAGTTACGGATACATTATTTTCAGCATGTTGAGTTTGAAGGACTAGGCAGTATAGAGGAATGGATAACGCTTTCCGGTCATCACCTTACTACCACCAGCTTCTTTAAAAATTTCACTTTCCCTGATGTCAATGACTTTGACTGGCTAATAATAATGGGAGGTTCAATGAGTGTTCATGACGAGGAGCTATATCCCTGGCTAAAAGAGGAGAAGGAATTTATACGAAAGGTAATTGATGCAGGTAAAACAGTACTTGGTATTTGCCTGGGATCTCAGCTAATTTCGAATGCTCTGGGTGCTAAGGTTATTAAGAACAAAGAAAAAGAGATTGGATGGTTTGATATTCAACTGAAGCCGGCAGCACAGGAAGGCGATTTATTCTTTGATTTAGGGAGTAGCATTAAGGTTTTTCACTGGCACGGTGATACATTTGAGCTCCCTCAGGGTGCTGTTCATCTGGCGAGCTCAGAGGCATGCACTAATCAGGCTTATCTATACAACGAAAAAGTACTGGCTATGCAGTTTCATCTTGAGCCAACACAACAGTCGCTGCAAAAAATGATGGACAGATGCAGGGATGACCTTACTACCGGTGCCTTTGTACAAACCGAAAAAGAAATTCTAAGCAATCAGCAATTGATTGAATCGAACAGGAAAATTCTGTTCACTCTGCTTGACAGACTGAACACTAAGGGGTAAGAAGATAACTTATCTCTCAAGAAATCCGCCAAGCAGCGAGCTGCTTTCTTTACGTGAATTGTTGCCATAGGGTGCCAATGCTCTGATAAGTTTTCTTATTGGCATTGACTGGAGCCATATTTTACCCGTTCCTCTCATGGTTGCCAGAAACAGCCCTTCTCCTCCAAAAACCATAGATTTAAGACTTCCTGCGGCTTCAATATTGAAGTCGATGGAAGGTTCGAATGCTACAACACATCCTGTATCAATACGGAGAGTCTCATTGTTCAGTTGACGTTCAATTACTGTTCCTCCTGCATGAACAAATACTTTTCCATCACCTTCGAGTTTCTGAAGAATAAATCCTTCCCCACCAAGAAGTCCCGCTCCAATCCTTTGATTAAGAGCTATTGATAGTTTTGTGCCAAGTGCAGCACAAAGGAAACCGTCTTTTTGAACTATAAGTGTATTTCGGACCTGTTTAAGATCAACAGCAACTACAGTTCCCGGATAAGGAGCAGCAAAAGCAACTCTTTTTTTACCATATCCCTGATTTGTGAAATGAGTAAGGAAGAGTGATTCTCCGGTAATAATCCTTGAACCTGCAGATAACAATTTCCCCATGAGTCCCTGGTTTGGTGTTGATCCGTCACCCATCTTAACATCGAAGGTTATCCCATCTTCCATATAGACCATTGCACCTGCTTCTGCAATCACTGTTTCTCCCGGATCCAGTTCTACCTCAACGAACTGAATATCATCTCCGAATATTTTATAATCAATTTCATGTGATACCATAATTATTATGTTTTATAAAGTTATAAGTCACCATTTCATGAATCGAAATTAACAAACTAGAGGGAGGTAGCAAAAGGAATAAATAAAATTATTATTTTTGCCACATAAACGGGTTGTTAGCTCAGTTGGTTTAGAGCATTACCTTGACAGGGTAGGGGTCACTGGTTCGACTCCAGTACAACCCACCGGAACCCGCCAAAATTATCTTAATGATAGTAATGGCGGGTTTATTTTTGGTAAAGGATTTGGGTATAAGTTGATAACTTCCTTTGATATTAGTGTAATGGCAAATTTTAATTTTTGATATTTTTTTCCTGGTTCTCTCTTTATGATGGCACAGATATTGTAAAATATTGTTCGATTAACCAATAATGAATTAGTTCCATTAGCGATTTTAGAATATATGAAAATCAAATATTTACTCTGTATTTTGATTCTGTCTAGTATTATATCGGCATGTGAGAAAATCGAGATTGGCAAACCTGTTTTTTGTACAGTAGGAACAAGTTACAGAGTAAAGGCAGGGTTATCTTTCAAAATCGACAGTATTGATGATTACAGATGTCCGGTCGGGTTGAATTGTATATGGTCAGGCGATGTGGATTTATATTTTGACATAAATTACCATTCAGAGCATATTGACACGGTTTTAAACCTGTTGACAGGATCCGGATTCCTAAAGAGATTGCAGGTTATACATGGAAAATAATAGAGGTAAATCCACCAAGGAATAAGAATAGCACTGTTAGTCAGAAGGACTATGTTGTTAAAATGGCATTGTTTAAAAACTGATAGAATAAAAAAAACCCGGAAGATTAACTCCCGGGCCGGCATAGATCAGGTTAATTTAGGGTTTTATTTTAATTCTCTGATTTTAATGTTTCTGAACCAAACAGGATAGCCATGATCCTGTAAGCCAATATAGCCTTCTTTTGAGATACCTTCAGTAAATCCAGGGAAAGTTTTAAACTTGCTGTTAGCAACCATGGCATCCCATTCAGGAGTCCATAATTCATATTCACAAACTTTTACTCCATTCTGAGTATGGGTAACTTTGCCATCGACCATTTTTATCACTATTGTATTCCACTCACCAGCAGGATGAACCGTTTTTGGATCAGCAGCGATCATATCATACAGAGAGCCTGCAAGATGACTTGGGATTTTATTATCAGTAGCATTGACATTGTCAAGCACCTGCACCTCAGGCGCAGCATAGTAAATTGGCTGACCAGGAACTTCTCTTACGTTATAGAAAATACCTGAATTTGCCATATCACTGGCTTTCCAGTCGATAGTAAGCTCAAAATTTTTGTATTTCTTTACACCATAAATAATATCGCCGTTTGAACCTTCACCTGGTTTTTTACCTTCAGCTGTAAAAACCTTCATGGCTCCTCTTTCGACGACCCAGTTTTTAGGCATCTCTGTTCCGTTACACTGTCTCCATCCTGTAAACTCTCTCCCATTGAACAGAAGCTCCCATCCGTCATTCTTCTCAAGGGCTGTCAGCTTATTTAAGCTCTGAGCACATGATGGAAGCATTATTAACAAAGCTGTTGCGCATGTTAATGAAAAAATAATATTTCTTTTCATAATCGTAATAGTAGGTTATAGTGTTTTTGTCTGCCCGCATTATTAATATCTGCCTTTTATTAATTACTGTTTCTCAGAATCAAATCGGACTTATAATACTTCTTTGAAAAAAATCTGATGCAAATTAACTAAATTATTTAAATCATCAATTTGTTTGGGAAAATTGTTTTGACAAATCCTTATGCCCTCGATAAATCCTTATGCCCTACGGGCAATTAATTGAGCCTGGCGATTAGAATTCTGTTCAACAAATCCTTATGCCCTACAGGCAAGGATTTTGGGCTTGGTTAATTTTATTAGACAAATACATATGCCATATCGGCAGTTATTTTAAAATTGATGTTTCTGGTTCAGTTTTGATCTACTAAGGATTAAGATACCGCGTAGCGGTTAGTTATTGTACACGATAATATATTCTGATACACTCTTTTCCCTGTAGGGGATAAGGAAAGAGGATGAAAATTAAATTTTTCTATTATTCATAATATGTTTAAATTTATAATGCTGCATTGTTTAAATATATCTTTAATTGTATGAAGCCCGGATCATATACCAAACTGTATGTTCAGCTTGTTTTTGCTGTGAAATTCAGAGAGGCTCTCCTAAGAAAGGCAATCCGTAACCAGGTATTTGAATATATGGCCGGTATCTGCACAAATATAAAGCATAAACCACTGATTATAAATGGAGTAGAAGACCATGTTCATATTTTAATTGGACTGAATCCGGCTGTCTCTATTTCTGATACGGTTCACGATATTAAAAGAGGCTCATCACTCTTCATCAACAACGAAGGGATTATTCCGGGATATTTTAACTGGCAGAATGGATTTGGGGCTTTTTCCTATAGCAAGTCGCATCTGGATAATGTTTATAAATATATTGAAAATCAGGAGAAGCATCATTCAAAGGAGCTGTTCAGGACAGAATATATTTCTATGATTAAGAATCGGAAATTGAATATGATGAAAGATTTCTTTTTGAATTTTTTGATGACTTTAAGGAAGATTGATTCCTGAGACAAATCCATATGCCCTACGGGCAATTATTTGACTATGATGATCAGACTCCGGCAATACTCATATTCCTGAGGCAAAGTCATATGCCCTACGGGCAATTATTTGACTATGATGATCAGAATCCAGCAATTCATATTCCTTCGACAAAACCATATGCCCTACGGGCAATTATTTGACCCTGATGATCAGACTCTGGCAATTTCATATTCCTTCGACAAATCCATATGCCCTACGGGCAATTATTTGACTATGATGATCAGAATCCGGCAATTTCATATTCCTTCGACAAATCCATATGCCCTACGGGCAATTATTTGACCCTGATGATCAGAATCCGGCAATTTCATATTCCTCGACAAATCCATATGCCCTACGGGCAATTATTTGACATTGATGATCAGACTCTGGCAATTTCATATTCCTGCGACAAAACTATATGCCCTACGGGCAATAATTGAAGTTGATGAAAAACCGGGTTCAATTTTAATATATTCTGGATTAAGAATACCGCGTAGCGGTTACATAATTGTACAAGAAAATACATTTCCATACTCTCCTTTTCCCCGTAGGGGATATGAAAATACCGCCTAATATGCATAAATCCAGACATATAGACAATCGACTAAAAAAATAGTCACTTTTTTCGAAAAAACATTGTGTGACTATAAAAATAGTCATATATTTGCAGAGAAGGATTGACAAAGAATACTCCAAAAGCCTTAGAACTTAAGGAGCAGACAAAATAATTAATTATCAGAAGAAGTCCGGAGGTAATTATGTTTACACCAAAGGACATCAATACAAAACTTAAAAAGATGCAACTGACAAAAGCAGAAGAACAGGTAATGCAGATATTATGGGACATGGGTGAAGGTCTCGTAAAAGACATACGCGACAGCTTCAGTGATCCTAAACCGGCACGCAACACTGTCTCCACGGTGCTCAGAGTGCTTGAGAAAAAGGGTTATGTAGGGCATAAGGCATATGGGAATGTTCACCTTTACCATCCTCTCACATCAAAAAGTGAATATTCAAAAAGCCAGTTATTTGGATTAATGGAAGATTATTTTAATAATTCATTTCCGGCAATGGCATCTTTCTTCGCACGAGAAAAGGATCTTTCAATTAAGGAACTGGATGAGCTGCTTGATGATACCCGCAAAGAATTAAAGAAAGCTAATAAAAGAAAATGATGGAAACAATCGCCATGTATCTCCTGAAATCAGTAATCTGGCTAACAGGTTTCTCGGTTGTATATTATCTCTTTTTACGAAATGAAAGATTTTTTGTACTTAACAGATTATTTCTTTTGTCAGGGATTTTAACATCATTGTTGTTCCCTTTTGTATCAGTACATTATACGGTTGTAATACCACTTAATACCCTGAGCCAGGCTGAGAGTACTGCCTACAGAATTCAATCTGCCGACATAAGAAGTATCTCAGCAACCGGGTTAGTCTTTTTAGCATTGTATCTCTCCGGCATGATTTTCATAGCAATAACCAGGCTTCTGAGGAACAGGTCGGTCCTCAAATCAATAAAAGAATCAAACATTGAAGCCTCACCTGAGGTAAAAATTATAAGGAGTGCCGAATATTCCTCTTCTTTCTCATTCTTCTCGTATGTATTTGTCAATCCTTCAGTAACGGACATAGAAACGGAGGAGATTGTGAATCACGAACTGGCGCATATCCGGCAGAAACACTGGATTGATCTGGTGTTTGTTGAGTTACTCTGTATTATCCAGTGGTTTAACCCTGTTGTCTGGCTATATGTCAGGTTTATAAGGCAAAACCATGAATATCTTGCTGATGAAGTGGCGCTGCAGCGAACATCTGATCCGGCAATTTACAGGGCGGCTCTGTTAAATCAGATTGTCGGCTCTCCTGTCGTCAGTCTGGCCAATTCTTTCAATTACTCACTTAACAAAAAACGATTTAACATGATGAAAAATATTATACGTTCACCTTACCGGAAGATTAAAGTTCTGCTTATTCTTCCTGTATTTGCAATTGTGTTATTCTCATTTGCAAAACCAGATTATAAGTATACCTATCCTGATATCGGGACAAATGACAAAAGTATCTTAGTTAATGCCATGTCTAATGATGTCAGGGGTAATGTTGTTGATGAAAATGGTAATCCGCTTTCCGGAGCAACCATAACTGTTAAAGCAACAGGTAAAAGCTACATTTCAGATTCAAAAGGAATGTTCAGTATCAGCGGTCTTTCGAAGGGAGAAGTATTGCTTGTTACTCTTAAAGGCTATGGATCAAAGGCTGTAAAGGCTGATACTAAATCGAAGTTAACTATCGAGCTTAATAGTCAGGCTGCAGACACGGAATCATCGTCAGTTGCACCACCACCTCCTCCGCCACCCCCTGCTGGCAACTATCCTGCAATAGAGGCACCTTCGGAACCATCAAATGTGAATATGAATGTTGAATCGCCAAAAGTACCCAACCCTGTTATAGATCTGAAAATTGAAGGCTACGGACAAGGTGTTCCGCCAATTGTTGTACTTGATGGTATAATAACCGATATTAAAGCCACCAAAGTCAATCCGGATGATATACTTTCAGTTGATGTTCTGAAAGATGAAGCTGCAATTAACAAGTATGGAGATAAAGGCAAGAATGGTGTTATTGAGATAACTACTGTGGGGCGAAATGCCGGAGTTGATAACAAGGCAGAAATAAGGATTACTTCCAAACCATCGGCAGATTCAAAATCAGTAAAAATAAAATCGGAGAATGGTGAAGAACCACTTGTTATAATTGATGGTATAATAACAAATGTTGATATAAATAGCATTGATCCGGAGACAATTGAATCGATAAATGTTCTTAAAGATAGTGAACGAACTGAAAAATACGGAGAGAAAGGGAAATCAGGAGTAATTATTATAACGACAAAAAAGGAATAACTACAAATCCTGGTCTCTGAACCGATTATCTTCCAATACAGCATACCCCAAAACCATTACTATTTTTTATCATACCACCCGGACTGAAGTCCAGGGGTTATATGAGCAGCTGATAATCCGATAGTTGGACTTAAACACGGACTGAAGTCCGGGGTTCCAGATGGTCAGAGCAGTTGATTTTGGACCTACTTCATCCCAGATGAGTTCGTTATATGCATGTCATCTTTAACCCCGGACTGAAGTCCGGGGTTACAAGATGGTTGGCTTATCAAAGTTTGAGGCTTACTATGTATTATGTACTAAAGTCCTTAACACATACATAATCAGCGAGCGATCAATCAATCGTCATCTTCGTTCTTAATTCCCTTGAAGAATGCTGCATGAACAGTCGGTGGACACTGAGAATCCAATCCTTTTACAGCTTTCCATATCACTTCATTGAATTCAGTATCACTTACAATGTCCTCTTTCGTAAAATCAAACTTTTCACTTTTCTGCTGCCATGAGCTCCTCGCCAGATTCTTCAGGTTAAGATCAATATTGGAAGGCCTCACCGTAAAAGCCGGATGGTTTGGGGAGTTATTCATACATCTCCATAACGGAGTTGCCGGGGCATCATATTGCGTCATCGGAGGCAGACCAAGTATCAGTTCTATTGTCCGGAGAAGTGATGCAGTTGTATACGCTGTATGATCTACAAAACCCTGTTTTACATACCCTCCTGCCAGGTAGGCAGTGCTCCGGTGAGCATCGACATGATCGGGGCCGTTCTGGGCATCGTCCTCCACTATTATTATAAGGCTGCTTTTCCATATCGGACTGTGACTGAGATAATCCACGAACATGCCTACAGCAAGATCGTTATCGGCTACATGGGCAAATGGTGTGGGTTTATTGAGGCTTAGCCCCTCAGTATGATCATTACCAAATCGAAGTGTGCTTAACTGGGGAACAGCATCTGCAGACAGCAGGGAGTCAAAATCATGTTTCCACTGGCCGAACCTTACTGTGTCGCGCACCGATAGGTTCCATGGCGTATAATGCTGGCAGAAATGTCCTTGTAATACAGGAATGTTCGGTTCTTTTTGTCCCATAAATTCAGCATAAGTCCTGTAGGTCACGCCATTCCTCTGACAGTTATCCCAGATGAATCCATCTTTATTATTGGCAATTTTCGTGGAACCTTCACCAGGATAGTTTCCTCCTCTTCCTCCGTAACTTGTCGGCCAGTTTTTCTCAAGATAATCTGTAGCATAGGCTCCCATCGTCCAGTTATGACCATCAGCACTTACTTCTCCGTTAACAAAAAAATTATCAAGCAGAACAAATTCGCGTGCAAGTGCATGCTGATTAGGTGTTATATTCTCACCAAAAAGCACAAGACCAGGATCGCCGTTCCCTTCCGGTATATCACCTAATACCTGATCATATGTACGGTTCTCCTTAATAATATAAAAGATATGTTTAATTGGGGAACTGTCGCCCACTTTCATTGGGATTGGATTGCCTGCTGCTCCTTCAGATATCAGCTCAGTACTCTTGTTATAAGGAGTATTGCTGTAAACAGTTTGCGAATATGAAGCCATCTGACGGGCGTCAGGAGTATTAAAAATTTCAAGTGTTCCCCGTAAGAGACCTCCGATATATTGTTCTTTTATTTTTACTTCTTTTCCTTCAGCCTGGTATACTACCATACTGCCTGCCCGGTTTGGATTGGGGCCAAATGGATTTGCATGTGAAGTCAATCCTTTTCCGTTACTTACCAGGATCTTGTCTTTTGCAGTTCTGACGCATGTAGGATACCATGCAGTCGGAATAAACCCTTTGCTTATGCCTGATCCGGGTGTACTGACATCAAATACTGTAAGACAATTATTATCGGCGTTTGCTATATACAGAGTTTTTTCATCGCTACTGAGCGCCACGCTGTTTGGAGTGGAACCGGAAAGCGATCCGGGATAAAGCGCTGAATTAAGTGTTTCAATTACTTTAAGCTGTTTTGTATCAATAACTGAAACAGTGTTATCATTTGCATTTGCCACATACAGATACTTCCCGTTCTTTGTAATGCATAAATCGTTAGGATTGTCCCCGACAGGTATGGAACCTGTTATTTTCTGAAGGTCCGTATCAAACAGAACAATCTTATCACAGCCCCAGCATGAAATGTAGAGCATCTTATGATTGGGTGATAAAAGACATGTGTAACCTTCGCCACCTAACGGGAATTTTGAGATTACCTTTTTAGATTTAGTATCAAGTAGGTAGAGGGAATTGTCTTCTTTAGTAACGGCATAAAGCCTGTTTTTAGCTTCGTCAAGCGCGATACCTGCAATAGAAATTTTGACAGGCCATGCTTTTCCAATCCTTATGGTATCGTATGCTGACAAACGATTGTTAAGTATGGCGTATCGGATAATTATATTGTCATTTCCACCGGAAGCATAAAGATATTTACTATCCCCAGAGAATGTTAATCCCAGCCACGATTTTCCGATAATAATAGAATCAAGTATTACCTCCCTGTCGATATCAACCAATTGAATAGTCTGATCACTCTCGCCATTATTAGTTATAGCTGCAAGTTTTTTTGAAGGAGATACTGCAATATTTAGAGGCAGATCTCCCAGGGGGAGCAATTTCCCTGCCGGTGTTAGTTTCCATCCATTTGGCAGAATAACAGCATGGGATTCAGCTTCTTGTGCTGACTGAGCAATGAGATTAGCTGTGACCCCTAATAATAAAATTTGAAGAAGGATCAGTTTTTTTATCATAATCAGTTTTGTTTTTATTTATTCACCCCATCAATTTTTTGTTTGTCTCTTTTTCAGTTCTTCAGGTCTCAGAGTAATAAGGTGTCCTAATGGTTTTCCATTGCGGTAGCTTATGACCCTGAGTGTTACCGGACCCACAGGGATCTCAAACGGCTCTGTGTATCTGGTAGTAAAGTTATCAGGCATTGCATCGTTTATAGTGTAGTAAATATCCAGACCCGGTAATTCGGATTCCATTTCAGCTATCATCTTACCATCCTTTGAGCGGATCTTTATAATCGGATCATAAATGGCATGAGAAAAATTAACTTCAGCAATTGCTGAACGATCGAATTGTCTGTCTACCCGTTCCACGAAATTATTCCAGTTTTTGTTTGCATCCGGTGACCAGTAATCCTCTGCAAGAGCCCAGCCGCGTGGCCATGTCATATACTCGGCATGACGAAGAGTTGGTATTTGTTCTGTCCAAAGGTTGCCCTGACCTCCAAGTATATATTTTTCATCCACACCTTCAGGCACGGGATTAAAACTATAACATTTCTGTAAGCGAAGACCTGAGTACATTAGTGGTTCAATAGTGGCTTCCCCCTGTTGATAATCGAGATAAGCAAATGTAGTAGGAGTCATAACTACATCATGACCCATTTTGGCTGCTTCAATGCCTCCTTTTATACCTCTCCAGCTCATCACAGTAGCTTCGGGTGCGAGACCACCTTCCAGTATCTCATCCCAGCCTATTAGTTTTTTGCCTTTTGATTTCAGAATTCCTTCAACACGTTTCATGAAATACGACTGTAACTCCACAGCGTTTTTCATATTCTCTTTTTTCATCAGTGCCTGACAGCCAGGATCTTTTTCCCAGAAACCCTTATAACATTCATCACCCCCAACATGTATATATTGATTCGGGAATAAGGCAGCTACTTCGGTAAACACCTTATCGAGGAATTCATATACTTTCTCATCGGAAGGGTTAAGTGTATTATCTATACGCATTTTAAAGGTTCCGTCGCCATACCATTCTGAGAATGAGGAACCCGGGTTTACCATGGTATTCGGATCTTTGGTACAGCTTAGTTCAGGATATGAAGCAATGGCAGCCATACTGTGTCCGGGTACATCAATTTCAGGGACAATAGTCACATTCCGTTCCTTTGCGTACTTAACAATTTCCTTTATATCATCCTGTGTGTAAAAACCACCTACAGTTGCAGGTTCTCCTGGTTCAGGTTTGGCTCGACTACCGAAATGTCCGTAACGTGCCACACGCCAGGCACCAACAGAAGTTAGTTTTGGGAGGGCTTTGATTTCAATTCTCCATCCCTGATCATCTGTCAGATGCCAGTGAAAAGTATTGAATTTGTACCGTGAAAGCTGATCGATGTATTCTTTCACTTCCTCTTTGGTGAAAAAGTTTCTGCTGACATCGAGCATCAGACCTCTCCATCCGAAACGTGGATAGTCAGTTATTTTGACCAGAGGAACCGACCAGGTCATATTAATTTCCGACTTACTTTCAATTTCTTTGGGAAGAAGCTGAAGTAATGTCTGCATTCCATAGAATAATCCGGCAGGTTCATTAGCAGTAATTACTACACCTTTAGCTGTGGACTCGAGAGCGTAACCCTCTTTTCCGAGCTTTTCAACAGGAGCTTTATTCAGACTTAGCATTATTGTTCCTGTTTTAGCCTGCTGCGCTTTGATAGCAAAGCCGGTTGCGGTATTAATTTTCTTTGCGAACATCTCTGCCATCTTGCTGACATCAGCATTATTGTAGCTTAATGTTGCAGCCTTTGTAAGCATAAATACTCCATCAGATTGTTGTAATTCAACAGGTTGAGGAATCAATGTTACAACAGGATTCTGTCCGTACACCCTTGTGAGTGTAAACAGGAAAAGTAACAGAAGAAATTTTTTCATGTGATAATAGAATTTGAAATTATGTGAACAGTTAAGTATTCCTTTCAATAACCAACAAAGTTAAATTTTCTGAATCAAACTGGAACCTTATTCTTAGAAATTAATATCAGAAATGATCGCGAACCGGATATTTTTTTCAAAAGAAAAGCAGAGTCGAATAAATTCTTATTGTTATTTATTTAACAGCAGTTCAGCTGGAGATCTTTATTATAATACTGTCATTTTCCGCTTCAGTATTCTCAAAAGTGCACAAAGTGACAATCTGGTTATTAGCTATGTACGGCACTATTTATTAAAGAAACTTATTTCCTTTTGTACGGAGTACTTTGAGAACCTCTTTTTTAACTCTTATCACTACCTTTCCTTTTATGTCAAGCGGTTCCCCATCGATATGGAATCTTGTTTCCTCAGTTTCGATAACGATCTCTTTATCTGTCTTTATATGTCTTACATATTTAGACTTGTTTATTCTTTTAGTGAAAAGTCTGATAATAAAAAGAGAGCCTAATATTTTTGGGAAGGGTTTAATAAGAACAATATCCATGAGTCCGTCATTTGGCCGGGCTTCAGGAGCGATATAGGCATAATTACCAAATTGGCGGGTATTAGCAATAGTCAAAACAAATAATTTCTCCGATACTATTAATTCATCGCCGCATTTAATGTTGACATGAAAGGGTCTTAGCATCCAGAATGTCTTGAAGGTAAGCCAGACATATGGCAAAAAACCTCTTAACTTAAGCTTATGAAACGAATGAGCCACAAAGCTGTCGAGACCTATACCTGCAACATTGAGGCAAAGCTTATCGTTGACTTCAAATACATCGATATCGGTACTTTCCCCTTTTTCGATATTTGATAACAGTGATCTTATGTTTAATTTAAATCCGAATTCCTTTGCAAAGCCGTTACCAGAGCCCATTGGCAATACACCGAGAATTTTATCACTTCCTACCAGCTCTGTTGCAACAGTATGAACAGTTCCGTCACCTCCGGCTGCTATAAATACGTTATAGTTGTGGTAATTGTCCCTGATGAAGCTTTCAGAATCGGATATGCATCTGGTTTTCATGCATGTTAATTCATGTTTACGCCGGTCGAGATCCTTTGATACGATATAATTAACCGGAGGGACTCCTGCTTTTGGGTTAAGGATAAATAGCGCTTTATTTTTTTCTTCTGTAACCGGCATTTTCATGCTCAAATTTACGGAAGATTTTTTCAATGTAATCCAATATCCCGAGAAGATGTTAAAGAATGTGGCTTAATACTGTATTTAGTTATCAGTTTCAGCATTATTCCATGAAAGGATATTTAAAATCTGTGGCAGGAAGAAGTGTCTCTTTAATTGTTCTGGGACTGACCCAGCGAAGAAGGTTGAGATGACTTCCAGCTTTATCATTTGTGCCTGAGCCTCTTGAGCCGCCAAAAGGTTGCTGACCAACCATAGCGCCTGTTGGCTTATCATTGATATAAAAGTTACCTGCCGCATATCGGAGGGCACGGCATGCTTTTATCATTGCATATTTATCATTACAGAAGATGGATCCGGTCAGGCCATAAGGAGAAGTCTCATCGCAAAGTGTCAGTGTTTCATCGAAATGTTCGTCTTTATAGACAAAAATAGTCATTACCGGACCGAAGATTTCTTCTTCCATAGTGAAAAAATGAGGATCCTTAGTTACAATGACTGTAGGCTCAATATAATAACCAACCGATTTATCTCCATTCCCACCTGCTATAATTTCTGCATCATCCGAGGTTTTCACTTTATCGATGTATGACATTATTTTAGTAAAAGCAGGTTCATCAATTACAGCATTAACCGCATTATGGAAATCTGTAACATCGCCTGTTTTCATCTCGGATAGCATCTTTAAAATAAGGCTTTTTGTCTCTTCCCATATAGATTGAGGAATATATGAACGAGAGGCAGCAGAACACTTCTGACCCTGGAACTCAAATGCCCCACGGACTATTGCTGTAGCAAGCTCAGCAGGATTGGCAGAGTTGTGGGCAATGATAAAATCCTTACCACCTGTTTCACCAACAAGCTTTGGATATGATTTATATACAGTAAGGTTATCAGTTACCTGTCTCCATAAAGTGTTGAATGTAGAATTTGAACCGGTAAAATGAATTCCGGCCAGATCTTTATGTTTGAGGACGACATTACTTATGAGTGCCCCGGATCCGGGAACAAAATTAATAACTCCGGCAGGCAGCCCGGCTTCTTCCAGCACCTTCATCAGGTAATAACTTGAAAGGAGAGAAGTAGTGGCGGGTTTCCAAACTGTCGTATTGCCCATCAGTACAACACTTGTATTAAGGTTCGAAGCAATTGCTGTAAAGTTAAAAGGAGTAACCGTGAATATAAATCCTTCAAGCGGACGGTATTCAAGCCGGTTAATGGTTTCATTCTCTGAGATTGGCTGTTCCCCATAAATCATCGAGGCAAAATGAGTATTAAACCGTAGGTAGTCTATCACCTCACAGGCAGCGTCAATTTCAGCCTGAAGAACATTTTTCCCCTGACCAAGCATAGTGGCCGCGTTTATTCTGTAGCGGTATTTTTTTGAGAGCAGCTCTGCGGCTTTAGCCATTATAGATGCCCTCTCCATCCATGAAAGTGTCATCCACTCACATTTTGCGTCAAGAGCAGCCTGAATTGCAAGTTGAACCTCTTTGTCAGTGGCCATATGATATGTAGCCAGTACATGCTGATGATCGGTTGGCATTACTACTTTTCCTGTCTTACCTGTCCGGATCTCTTTTCCTCCGATGATCAGAGGGATATCAATTACCTGGTTTTTCTGGGTTAATAGTTCTTCTTTAAGAAGGTTACGTTCTTCACTGCCTGGTCCGTATGAAAGAACAGGCTCATTCTTTGGTTCCCTGAAATTGATTGTTGCGTTGTTCATTTTATTTTTTTTGCAATTTTAGATCAATACCTGACTTATAACAATGATAAATGTTGTAGTTTCCACTACGTTTCCCCCATGTATCATAAGATATCATATCAATCCATTTTAAAGGGGGTTAAGCATTCAGATAATAAACACAAGCGTGGAATAAAAGTTCGAAACGATTTAACAGATTATCCTTTTTGAAAAGTGATGGTTTGGATACTGCCGGGTTCCTTATTTCGGGACCTTAAGTATTGCAGGTTCCATTTTGTTATTCAGATCAAACATAGGGAGATGTCTTTCTCCGAATGATCTGATAGCATATGAGAAGAACAGACCTGACAGGATATCAATACTGTAGTGACCCCGCGCAAGGAAGAGAGCTGATATAACTATCAACAGGCATATTAAGATAAGCCATCTATAGGTTTTGTCCCTGACCAGAAGAAACATTAAAAACACATTTCCTGCATGACCTGAAGGATACACTCCGAGTTCATACTTGGAGAATCCGTTAAAAAGCGGATCGGAACCATGAAACATCGGAGGATTACCAAAAGGTGTCAGAACAATAAAGACTCCCCTGACAATATAAAAGATGCCTGTAAGTATCAGGAACATAGGTATTCTGTTATAGTCTTGCTTATGAACAAAATACATAAGCACCAGAAAGATAGGAACAAGGCAAAAGATATCATAAACCAGCGATACATCAATAAATGGGAGGTTGTCGAGGATGAGGTCGGAGAGCATAGGCAATGTCTTGCCTTCGCTCATATAAATATGAAGGTAGGTCTCGGAAGCAAAGTTCAGGGCTGCCCCGGCAATAACTGATAGTATTCCCAGATACAGATATTTACTTTTAATTACAGGGTGAAGCGAATGTAAAGCTTCTGAAATATAATCGATGAATCTTTTTTGCTTTAGGTTGTAATTCATTTGCAGGCTGATTATATAATAATCCTTTTATAACGCAATTAAATCAAATTTATTTATGCGTGACAAATATAGAAACATTACTTAATATTGTGGTCAGTCCAGAGGCCCCTGTTATTGTGACATTTCGCTATATATCTGAAGAATTTCCTTCTCATGCTCTTCGGGAGCTTCCAGATGACCCCATCCTGCCTGAGACTGCCATAAACCATCGTATGCAGAATCGTGATATGAACGAATAAGATGAGGAATTTTTTTTTCTGATAATATCTCATCAAGAAGCATAGCCTCTATTTCGTTATTGAATATAAGTATTTTTACAGATTTGCTCATTTTTTCTTTATTACAGCACAGTTATTTAATAAGACATCCATAAGAAACCCGGAACATTCACCACGCAGGGTGATCTCATTCCCCAGAGACATATTTATCGTGTCTTTGACAGCCGGGAAGGTACAAATAACCGATGAGAAGTCGTTTCCAGTTGCCAGAGTAATATTTACAGCGTTATTTTCAGAACGTTTTGATGAAAGGATAATACCGTTTACTTCAAGGATCTTATTAATGTATTTTTTAGAAGCCACAGTTTCATCATCATCAAAAGCCTTTTGAAGATCAGTAGCTGAGATAACATAGTCAGGCTTTGCTTTGGCCATGTCGGTATGTTTAAGATTAAACATATACAATGCAGCCAGAATTGCAGCCAATGCAATGAATGTAACGAATAATAATAATACCTTAGTGTATGTTTTCATAGCTTCAATGTAGTAAAGTGACAGACTTAAACTTTAAAATAAGTGATATAATGGTATTAAAATCTTATCATTTTCCAAATGGCGCATACTTCATTGCTACTGTTACTTCAAGATTCTTGTTTATCTTGTCTCGTACCAGTCCTGGTATTGTAATGTTATAGTCTTCAGGAGATACGCTGAATTTTGAGTTAGCGTTTATTCCTCCGTCAATAACCTCTATAGTTCCTTTGGTACTTATCTTTTTTGTGGTGTTATGTATAGTAAGATCACCTTCCACATTAACATCATAAATGCCTTTCTTTGAAAAATCAACCGATGATAAGTTTGTGATTTTACCTTTAAAACTTGATTTTGGATATTTTTCAGACTCCATATAGTTTTCATTGAAATGTTCTTCCATGAGAGCCCTGTCGAAATGGAATGATTTTATCAGAGCCTGGAATACCAGTTCCCCGGTAGAAGTATCAAGTATACTGGCAACCTGGTTATTGTCACCTTTAATATCTTCTAAAGAGGTATGTGAATAAAAACCAATAAAACCGTTCTTAGTGATATATTTTTGTGCGTTTACCACAAGTACCAGACCCAGAAAAAAAAGGACAACTGTTAAACGTTTCATAATTAGTATGTTTATATATTTAATTGAAATTTATATGAATATCGTAATCATGAATCAAAAATCGTGAAAGGGTTTTTATATGCATCCCAAAGTAATATTTATTTCTTAATGACAAAGGTCTAAAGCTTTAATGACAATTTTATAATTGAGGAATTTATAGTCAGTAAAGTGTGATATGGTCAGTGTTTCTTAAGTGTAAAAACCCGGGAAATATTAAATCCAAAATGGATATCTCCCTTAGCCCAGTTCCCTGTGGTTTCTCCGATAAATCCTTTTTCTATCATAGCCAGTGAGTTGGTAAAAAAGAGCTGAAATACATGGCCTCCTGTTTCAATATCCACACCAATGGATAAGGGATCATATACTTTCTGGCTCATATAAGTTTTTGGGATTTGCCAGGTAGTAGTATTCTGCATTGAGGCTGATCCTTTTGGTAAGTTTCATTCTGCCTCCTGCACCTAAGGCGAAGAGATCATTGGGATCAAGTTCTGTAGCCACAAGGTTACGGTGTACATATGAAGGGGTAAGCTGAAAGGAAAAATCAGTACTTATCTTCCTTGCAATAAGTACCTGTCCGACATAGGATAAGCGCGATGTGAAATAATTTGTAATTGTCGGGTCGGACCACCTGAGTGTTTTAAGAGCCACTGATGAAAATACTGAAACAGAGACCGGCATAACTCTTTCTCCTGTTGACTGTCGCAAAACGGTAAACTTTGCAAAGCCATCAAATGTCTTTTCATATGATCCCCTTCCAACACCTACCATAAGCCATTTCAGGATACCATACTCAAGGCTGAAGTGAACATTTGACTGATCGAGACCAAAAAATTCATATGCACCGGAATTGATTCTTCCAAAACGGTGTGATATTCTGAAATCGAGTTGCCCCGGAGGCATTTTTTCAATTGAATGGCCGTTAAGTATCCGTGTGGATTTAAAAGTGGCAGTGGTGTAGTTGGTTGTTTTCCGGGAGTCATCATTAAGGAGATTCATCAGGTCGTCCTGTGCGAATATTCCAAGAGGGATGAGGAAAATAAAAAAGGCAAGAGATAAGCGTCTCATATAATTCAGGTTATAGAAATAAATCAGTTGTTTAACATTCCGTTTCTTACCCAGATATCAAACTGGTTTATGGAGCAGTCTTTAAGTTTTCCATTGGGTGGCATAGGCTTTGATCCTGTTTGTTTAATTGCCGGAATAATTCTGGCAATATTTGCAACCACATCGGAATAAGCTTCAAGTTGCACATTACCACCAAAAGCAGAATTTGCATTGGAATGGCATGAATAACAGTTGTTTTGAAGGATAGGGAGTATGGTAGCGCTGTATGTTACATTAGTTGTATCACAGCTATTATTTAGTGAAGGATATAATGCTTCTTCATTGTCATAGTAACACGACACAAAGAAAAATGAAATGATGACCAGAGATACAAGTGATATGATTAATCGCTTCATGATAAATGAATTACTAGTTGTTTAAATACCCGTTATTGATCCATATTTCAAACTGTTTTATCCGGCAGGCAGAAAAGGAACCTCCAACAGGCATTTTTGTTACACCTGTACCGTTAAGTGCATTAAGCAACAAGCCGCTTGAGGCAGCAGCAGCAACATCGCTGTATGTTGCCAGTAGTACATTACCTCCAGGACTTGCACCGCTATGACAACCCGTGCATGATGTTTGCATTATTGGCCAGATTGTTCCGGCAAATGTTACAGGACTTACAGTATCGCAAGACTCCTGGCAGATCTCATTAAGAGCACCATAACTTATCCATTTGCCTATTGAGTCAATCTCTGCAGCTGAGAGCTGGGGCTTGTTTCCCGGAGGCATCTTTTCCTCTCCTGAAGCAGTACTTATCACCTGGTATAATTTGCTTCCCGACGGGTTTCCGGGACGTACACTTGTCATTGTTGTAGAATAAGTCAGATAAACCCTGCCTTCAGCATGCGTAATAGCATCGTGGCAGTCTGCAACAGCGCAGCGTGAAACCAGAACAGGCTGGATGTCCCTTGTGAAGCATGCACGTGCAGTACCTGTAATATCACCGGAGCCACCTGTATTACCTCCGCCAGTGGCGGGACAGGTTGTTTGTGCAGCCCCTTGTTCTATCCAGACGCGTATCAAAGTCCGGTTTGTTTCGGATAAGGGTTCACCAGGAGGCATCCGGTTTGACCATTTTGATATTATTGCCTGGTATAATCCGCTTGAATTAGGGTTAAAGGGTGTAACTCTACTGCTGATATCTGCATAGTTATTCAGCGCCATGTGTGATTCTCCTCCTCCATCATGACAACCAGAAATAGCACAGCTGTTAATAAATATCGGTAGAACATCCGCTTCAAAACAGACCTCTGGAATATCAGCAATATTTGCATCATGTGTGCAGGAGCTGATCCACGAAACGGTAGTAAGTATTACCAGTAAAACAAGTGACAAATAAATTTTATCAGGCTTCATATGCAGATAATTGGTTAGCTATTGTTAAGGTAAAGATAATTTAGATTATCTAAATAGTAATTATGTTAATTTTCTTTTATCAATCTTTTAAACGGGCGTTTTCAACAGAAAATTCTATTTCTGAAATAAATTTTCATTTTGTTTAACCAATACAGGAAATCATTTAACGCAATACAAGTCTATTTGCAAATGGCCTTATTTATATTACGGTTTGATTAAGGTTGATCAATAGGGGATTCTCAAAAGTCTTATTAACCGCAGAGTGCGCAAAGTAGGCGCAAAGCCCGCCTGACTGACCCGTCCAAATAAACTTTGTCCGGGCAGGCGTCGTTCGGGCGGGCACACAAAGTTAAAATAATGATTATCTGTTCTTTGCGATCCTTGCGTAATCACTTAGCGTACCGATAGCTATCGGTATTTGCGGTTAATGAATTTAGACTTTTTCAACAGCCCCTCAGGAATCATCTTTTGAAAAAGGGAAAGTCGATCCCAGGAGTTTAAATTCATGTTCAAAATTTGGTGTAAAAACCTCTTTCCCCAGATTTGCTTTTATTTCGGCAACAGACCAGAATTTGCCTTCTTCAATCTCGTCATGGATTGATTTCCGGTATTTCCTCAGATATAGTATAGAATGAATTAACAAGCTCTCTTTCGCGCGATGATGACCATACATATTTTCCGGCAAATACGGAGACAAATGTTTTTAGTCCAAGTTCTTCATCAGCCTCCCTTTTAAGCGCTGCTGTAACGGATTCATCTACACCAATATGTCCGCCTACTGAGGTATCCCATTTACCGGGCTGAAT
The DNA here is from genome assembly GCA_963741935.1 of uncultured Bacteroidales bacterium. Classification (GTDB taxonomy): domain Bacteria; phylum Bacteroidota; class Bacteroidia; order Bacteroidales; family VadinHA17; genus LD21. Next base: position 191,213 of record CAVUJY010000007.1, read on the forward strand.
ATCTTTTTTACGGGATCTCTTCTGTAAAAACAGTTTCCCTGAGTGGTTAAACAGGTGGAGATGAACAACAGGATGCAGAAGCATGCTCTTTCCATCGTGACAAACTTTGCGGGGAGCTTTCCCTATGGTGTTGCCTTCCTCATCTACAATAGGGAATATTTCTTCAGGATCGGAATAATTCATTATTCAGACTTATTTAGTTATAAAGATGACAAAGTTTCAGGAAAAATGTTTCTTCATTTTGCTTGCTTTTGAAAAACAACAAATCATTTCTTAATCACTCTTCCCGATGATTGAAAACGGGCATTTTATGACATTTCCATCCTCATCAACAGCTGTAAGGAAATGATTACCGTCACCTGCCTGAAATTCAATCTGGTGTATATATCTTGTTGTGCCAAGATAAGTTTCGTCCAGATGCCAGAATATCTTTCCGGAAGGATTCCTGTGTGCCACTTCTGCAACAACTCTTGTCAATTCACCTGTCTGATCGCGGGGTATGAATATTTTAATACCCGGTGTCGGATAGATAAATTCCATTACCGGAAGATCCTTATTTGCAGAACAGCCAGGGGCAACAGGAGGAAGGCTTTTATAGTCAGGATGTTTCTGCCGGTAAAAATATTCCATAGCAGGCGGCAGAACAAACCATGATACATTTATAATATTATCGGGCGATTCACATTCTGTCGTTACCTGGTTTGTTCCTGATCTGTTAAGATGTACCATATGGTGATATGGACATACCTCACTTCTCAGCCCGTTATTACATGCCGGGATCTCAATTGTTTCGGGACAGTCGGCACCGGCTCTGAAACCGCTTTTGGCACAAACCTTAATTGTTGTGAGGTCATCAAATGGAGTGGTGAACCAACCCTCATGTTGCACAAGACCAAACAGGTCGAATAAAACAGGAGCTGCTGCTGTTATGCCCGTTAGTCCGGGTCTGCCTTCCCCATTGGCGTTGCCTGTCCAGACACCAATAACATATTCCGGTGTTGTGCCTACTGCCCAGCCATCCCTGAACCCGAAGCTGGTACCTGTTTTCCAGGCAAGATCAGGAGATGAGGAGAAATACTGCCATCCGGTTTCGCTCTCAGGTCTGTTCACCTTCTGAAGAGCTTCATATGTAAGCCATATCGATGAGGCGGAAAGAGGGGGATCAGGATCGCTCTCTGTAATGGACGGTGAATCAGGCTCCTGAATGAGCCTCAGAGGATGATAATCGGCTTTGGTATATCTCTTTTCGCGAAGATATCTGTTCAGTACCCTTGAGAGTGATGCGTATGCCGCCGGTAAGGTCCCAGAGGGAAGTCTCTCCGCCTCCAAGGATTAGCGACAGACCGTAATAGTCGGCAGGTTTGTTGAAAGATGTAAAACCGACGGTATGAAGAAGATTCAGGAATTTTTCAGGATTATAAATCTGAAGCATCTTAACTGCAGGAATATTGAGTGATTGTGAAAGGGCAGTAGCCGCACTTACGGCTCCGTGATAGCTTTTATCAAAATTTTTTGGTGAAAATCCCGGAAATCTTGTCGGGACATCAGCGATGAGGGTCCCGGGCAAAATATCGCCTGACTGTTGTATTCCGGCATATAACAATGGTTTAAGTATGCTTCCCGTACTTCGTACAGACCGTATAATATCAACATCCCCTCCATGTAAATCGGCATCCTTCCAAGAGTGCTGTTCCCCACATAAGCCAGAACATTGCCTGATTCAACAGATACAATTATACAGGCTGAATTGAAGATGTAATTTTCGGCAAGATCTTTTTGATGCGAATTTATTATTTCTGTTGCTCTTGCCTGCAGACCGGGATCGATGGTTGTTTTAATCATGCTGCCCCGGTTTGTCACAAAAAAGTAGTCGGTCAGATGTGGTGCTTTTGAAGGAAGTGTTTTCGGTTCTCCGGGCAGGGGTTCATCAAGGGCAAGAACAAGAGTAAGTGAATCGAAGTATATCCTTTTCATAAAGTCGTTTCAGAAGTTTATCACGTTTTTCTCTGAGTACTTCCTGATTCCTTCCCGGAAAGACCAGTGCCGGTGAGTTGGGGAGAATTGCCAGTGCTGCTGCTTCAGCCCAGGTGAGATCGGCTGCTGATTTTCCGGTGTAACGCCAGGCTGCTGCTTCCAGACCCACGGTGTTTCCTCCGAAGGGTGCATTATCGGCATACATCTGAAGAATGTGCTTTTTTGACCGTAGTAATTCAAGCTTCAATGCAGACAGCATTTCAATAAATTTCCCCGGATATGTTCTTGGCTTATTGCCCCTTGCGAGCCTTGCCACCTGCATTGTTACAGTGCTTCCTCCGCTTATAATCTCCCCGGCTCTGATATTGAGAACCAGTGCCCTTATTATTGAAACAGGATTTATCCCGGGATGATAATAAAACCACTGATCTTCAAAAGTAAGCAGAGATTTTTCAAATTTTTCGGGTATATAGCCCAGTTCCGGGAAATCGCCACTGTCCGTCACCGGCAATTCTTGCCCCAGAAGACTTCCATCGCGGGCTTCCACTACTGTGGAAATTGGTGCATTGAATTCCGGTAATGGAGAAACCAAAACCGGAGTAATTGCTACTCCGGTTAGTAAAAGAAGTATTTTGAATTTTCTGTTCAATTTATTCTCCGGTTACTTTTACTTTGCCTCCGGGGTACCTGGAATAACAGTTGGGAGTATACATAGCTTCGCACCATACCGATGGCTGGTAGAAATCGCCCTTATATGCCGCATTAAGTATGAGCACAAAAGTTTTTGTTTGTCCCTGTGTCAGACTGAAGTAAGTATTAACCCTGTCATCCCTGAAATCGCGGTATTCATAAGCCCCCTCCTTAATACCATAGTTTGCTTCAAAAAGTCTTGTATTCTGAATCTCCCATCCTGATGGCACCATTTCCGTAAGTGCAATATTATCAACCTTCGCGAAAGTATTGTTTGTAACTTTAGCAACCATCATAAAATCAGTTCCCTGCTTCAGATTCTTCTGATCGACAGGATTAAGTGACATGTCAACATAGTCGATCTTCATGGAGAGCCCTTTATCTTCACGGGGCATGGTCGGAGATCAGCGGAATACCTTTTCTTGTAAGTGTACAGTAAAGTGGTTTTTCCGAATTGTTCTTAACCGATAATGAATTGTTCCCGTTTGTAGATTCAGCTCTTTCGACCAGATCTGTTTTGACAATATCGTCTGATCTGATTTTTCACCATTAAATGAAATTGCAGCTTTTAAAGGACTGTTATTATCGCCCGGCATCATTTCTGTCCATTTCATATATGACAAATAGTCCCCATGCCACAGATTGCGTGCTTAACCAGTTATCGTTGCTGAATTTATCACATATTTCTTTCAGTACAGGCAGTGCCTGTTCCTCATTTTTCAAAAGTGTGAGAGTATAAAGAATAATGGCTTTATCGCGTATTTCACTTCCATAGTAATAGTAATAATATTCTTCTTCTGTTCCCATATTCCTGAAATCAAGGAGATCTCCGGCTACTTCAGGTCGCCCGGTTGTTGCAAACGCTGCTGCAAGCATCCAGTGAGCAAGCCGGGGTGTGTCTTTCGATTCACGTAACCTGTTCATTGCTCCTTTTTCGGGATCACCTGCAAGAGCAAGGGACAGGAGTCGGTATGCCTGGTCATTTGCCATCTGTTTGAAGTTCGGTACTATACTTCCAGTCGCGGGCCAGGTTTTTCTGATAGCTTATCCATTTGTTTTTAAATCCTGAAGGTATGCTGTATCCTTTTCGTTCTGCCTCAATTATAAAATGACCGGCATATGATGTAACCCAGTTGTCAGGCTGAAGGGATACCGGGCCATAAAGCAATTCCGCCGTTTGGCATCTGACGCGAGACTATCTTACTGATTGCCTCCTTAATGTTGAGCAGAAGTCTTTTTGGCAACATCAGCATCATTGCCTGTCAGTTCAGGCAGCCATAGCTGAGGGAATGCAGCTGAGGTGATTTGTTCGGTGCAACCATGAGGATAATCAAGAAGATAATCCATCCTTTTTTCAAGATTGACAGATGGCAGAGCTGAGACTTCGAGTAGTGCGGAGTTAGATCCTTCCATTCCGAAAGGCTTAAAGGTATTCTCCCATTTTTCTCCTGGTTGCAGTAACTTTATTTCAGCTCTCACCTCAGGCGGATTGGGACTTCTGACTTCTATTTCAATATTACTTGTTACTGACTCACCTCCGCCGGTAGCCGTAATGCTAATCTTCGCCACACCTCTTTTTTCAGCCACGGTGAAATAAAAATTCAGTATTTTTTTCACCCGTGCCTGAAACGGGAATATTTTTAGTATTATCCTCAAAGTTAACAAGCTCATTACCCGTAACTGACACACTGATGTCTTTAATTCCTTCTTTCTGAATGAATAAAGTTAAAGGGAGCGCCACTTTTTCACCCGGACTGATAACCCTTGGAGCTGTAGCCAGCACCATAAGAGGATCTTTCACAAACACAGGTTTCTCTGCCATACCGAATGCCCTGTCGGTCCCTGCAATAACCATGACTCGTACCGAACCGGTATATTGTGGCAGGGTAAAGGTAGTGTGAATCTGTTTTCCCGGCTCCGAGAGTAAACGGACCTAGTGAATTTCACTATGGGAATGAATCTCCGTGCCTTATTGGCTGATTTATCAATAACTGCTTCGTCACCGCCTATCGCAAAGATCCTTTCCAGTGTTCCTCCGAATGCTCCAAGTACAAAGTCATAAAGGTCCCAGGTTTGCACTCCCAGTGCTTCACGTGCATAGAAATAGTTCCATGGATTGGGTGTTCTGAATCCTGTTATATCAAGAAGACCCTCATCTACTATGGCGAGAGTATAAGTCATTGCCTTGCCATTGGTTTCACTTACTTTTATGCTGAATGGCTTTTGCGATCGTATCTCATCAGCCATCTCAATTTTTGGTGAGAGCCGGGTTCCGGGTCCTCAACCATTACAGGCACAACACCATACAGCCTGACAGGCATATCATTGATTGTCTGGGCATGAGGCTGTATAACAGTAACATATGCATAAACATTTGGAGCCATTTCAGGTTTGGCCCTGAAGCTGACAACTGTATTACCCTTTTCGGTATTGACACGAATCTCATCAAGTATCCCGGTTGAGTTCTCGAGAGTTACGATAGCTCTTGCATTTTCGGGAGCAGGGAAGGATATTTTTATCTCTTCTCCGGCATTATATTTTTCTTTATCAGTAGCTATAGCCAGAAGAGTTGCACCATCTGTGTTTCCTTTTGTTCCATATTCCCATGGCCAGTCGACCAGCAGGATTTTGCCCGTAGAATGACCTCCGGGAGTAGTTGCCCTTATAAGGTATCGACCCCAGTCCTTTTTATCGATGTTAAAGGTAAAGGATCCTTCCCCTCCTGATGTAGTTATTGTTTTTCTTATTACAGGTTTATAATTACGGTTTGAAATATACGATCCAAGATTTTCCTGATCCGATTCCCACCACCATCTGTATGAGATTTTATATATAGTTATCTCAACTTCCGAACGTACCGGTTTACCTTTATCATCAACAGTGACAATCTTTACCTCATTGTCAGTATCGGTAAACAACATACGGCTCTTGCCTTTCAGTCCCGGAAGGTTTATTCCTGCAAATACAGGATATGGTGCATACTTAAATGTTGACTGGGTAATGCTTTCGTCACCTCCCGGTTCGGCTACTTTAGTTGTAAAAACTGCATTAAGCATTCCCGGAGCATGAATATCTTTACCGGGATCAAATGTGATGGTTGCATTTCCTTTTTCATCAACTTTGCCATCAAAAATATTAACGGTTTCGGAGTAAAATTCAATTGCCGGATCATCGAAGTTATATTGCCCGTATTTCTCAAAGACAGTTTTTGCAGGTTTAAGTATATATTCAACTGATGCCTTCAGATCTGAGGCAACAGAACCATTAAGCCATTTAACATTGAGAGTTCCTTTTGAAACAGGGTCAGAGCCACCCAGTATTTCTTCCGGGAAATTCAGGTTTATTTTAAGACGGTTTGGCTTTATTGTTTCTATCCTTATTCTTTTGGTAAACGTAGCTCCCCCGATCCTGAAAACTGCTTTATAGTTTCCTGTAACAGCATCACCGGAAGTTTTGGTGGTGAATACAAGGAGGTTGGACCCTGAAGGTTTCTGCACCTGGTTGTCGACTCTCTGTTCAAGAGGATTAATCAGCTCAAACTGAACCGGATGTCCGGGGGGCAGATCACTTATCATATCCTTTACAAAAATTGACAGAAAGATTGAGTCACCCGGCCTCCATACATCTCTCTCACCATAAATAAAGGCCTTGATTCCGTTATCGGGTTTCGTTCCTGACACATCAAATGAGCTTAATGAAAGAGATGAGCCTTCATTGGTTTTAAGGTAGTTGCGGTCCTTATCCTTAGTTGCAACAACCAGAAATGGCATTCTTTCGCAGTATAATGCAACAGATCCGTCCTGATTTGTGCTTCCTGAAATAATACGCTGCATCTGGTAATCATAAATATCAACTTTCACTTCATTTACCGGCATTGCTGAGATAAGGTCATTTACCATCACATGCATAATATTATCATCTCCCTTCTTGGCTATCAGACCCAGGTTGGATGCAAGTATGTTTCGTGAGACCTTCTTGTCGGGACTGTAATAAGCCTCTTTGCAAGGATCATTGCGATCGTTCCAGTTAAAATCAGAATCATAGTAGACCTCATAATCACTATCCTCATAGTAATTATCCGGGTCTTCCCAGAATTTTCTGCTCGTCTCTTCAGCTTGCCGGAGCTTCTCCTCATAATTACTGTCGTCGGATGTTTCAGTACAGGGATAAAGAGAGTATGATTTTCTCATTCCGAGGTAGACTTTATAGAGAACTCCCGGTTCTACATCTATATAATCAGCCAGATCAATAGTATAGAGGTTCCATGCTGCAGTGTTTATATCTGATCCGGTAACCAGGTCAACCCTTCCTGAATAAACAGGACGTCCAAATCTTTTAAGTGAATATCCTGCATCAATATTATTTTCCTGTAGAAAATATGGCAGGTTGTTTTCAAAAATCTTGATAATCTTCAGATCGACCGCTTTCAGGTTAGCTGCCCTGAAAGGGAATATAAGATTTTGTGACGAAGGAAGAATAACACCGTTTCCTTCGGCTTTTATACCGGGCATTACCGAGGTAAAATCAAGTTGTTTAACATAGTTTGAGGTGAGGGTTGTTCCTCTGATGTTTTTTAATGATGATTCAACGTTAAGCTCAACACTGCCCTGCAAATGTTTTGCCGGAAAGATGCTTAGAATATTTGAGTTAATACTGCTGGTATATTCAACAGGCGGCTTAAAGTAGACCAGTCCGTCCATCTCCTGCGATGCATCAAGGGGATCGGAGAAAATGATATCTATTCTCTGGCTTTCACCGGTAACTGCATTTATGTCAATTATGCTGAAATCTCCTGAAGGAGGAATATTTACAGAGACCGATCCTTTCTGTTTTACTCCTGCAGACGAGCCATCCCATTCCACAAGCAGTTCTCTGGCCTTATCTGTGCGGTCGATGCCTGCAACACTAAATTTATGGACTAAATCAGATGAATGATCCCACACCAGATCCATCTTTTTCCTGCCCAGCTTTGCTTTGACATAGTTTTCAGCTTCAGCCGGTTTTACATAGTCGGCAGTCACAACTTCACCGTGAAGGATGTAACTGTTTCCATCGGTTGAGGAACATTCAAGCGCCCCTACCGACACTCTGAAATCCTTTTTCAGGGTCTGGATCCGCAAGGGAAAAACACTAAGCCGTTCCTTAACATCTGCGAGCCTGCTGAGCATAAGACCTCCGGTATATGTCATGCCCGGATCAAGAGTGCGGGAAGGAGTGAAGATAAGTGTTGACTCGTCCTTCCATTCAGTTTTACCTTTTATGGCAGGGTCAAAAACGAACAGGCCGGTTGCTGACTTGTCAGCTTTGGCCGCAAATTCAGGGGTAAACCTTATCTCAACAGATGAGTTTGCCGGAATAATACCGGAAGTATATCCTGAAATGTATTCACTGAAACCTTTATCTATGGGAATAACGGGCAAAGTACTTTCAGCCGACCTGTCTTTAAAAGGAAGAGTTATTTTCTTGTTCTTTGAACCACAGGATGTTGCCAACAGAATAACAAGCAGCAGGGAAGCAAGGTTAGCGGGTCTCATAAGCAGGAAGGTTTTATAAAAGTGTAATACAGATCATGGAATCTAAATTACGAATTATTAACTTTTAAATTCCTGTAATGAAAAAGAAATTATACCCATACTGTTGGATTAAAATTCAATCATTTATAAAATATTTCGGTGCGCTGCACCTTTGTTTTCTCTGACAATCATTTCTCTACAAATATTACGGTGCTCCGCACCTTGAGGTATATTCAATGCAGCTATCCATCAACTGATAAATTGGTACTGGAAATAATGGCAATATTTTATTTTTTAAGCCAAGGAGTGTCTGAATATGAATAACTACCGCAACCCTAGTCTTACATCACATCTTTTCTAACTATACTATTTTCAGAAATTTTGTTGAGACCCTGGAGATCCCTCGACTCATCCACCTGTACATGCTCAAATATCTGTAAATGAGAGGGGGTGGATTCGCTACTAATGACAACATTTAATATCTAATAGATTATTAGATACTTGTAAATTCGGTTTTAGCTAGCATTTTACTTTTTTTAAGCTACGGAGTGGTTATTCATATATGGCTCTTTATACCTGGAGTCATTATGGTTTTTGTTACTTCCAATTCGTAGTGTGTAATATTTTTTCATATCACGCTCCTTCAGAGCTGATATTCATTTATAAGTCTTTCCCCCGGTTAGCACCGGGGGTTATTAACATATGGCTCTTTCAGAGCCGGTTGTCATAATGTTATGGTTAGGAAAAAAATTGAAAAAACCTCAGATAGAGATAAACTACACATTCCGGGCTAATCTTAAGCGGCAGAGCCGCAAAATATTTGTAGCAATGCATTTGAAACACAATACCATAGGTGCAGAGCACCGTAATATTGTGGTCAGATTAATATGTTTTTGAGAATTTGTTTGCGGGCCATCATTTTAATGACAGCCTGAGCCTTCGGGCTGATTCAGTCGCTGTAATACTTAATACATTATGATCAGGGTGTCACCATCTCATCACGTAGTTTCTCTACGTAGTCGCGGATCTTATTCAGCGTTTCGACAGTTACTGTCATCTCACTGCCTGATGAACGGAATACCTGCTTTGCCGTATCGATCTCAAGATCCCCTTTTTTAAAGTATATATCGAAAGTGTCAAAATAGTTTTTCAGGTACTTGAGTTTCTTGGTATAATAAACAACAATCGGATCATCGTAGTAATTTTTCATGAAGCTGAGCAGGGTGGTAAGTGTATATTTCTGCTCGGCAATTTTCTGAACTACCTCAGGATCGGGTTTTGCCGGATCATAAACAAGCTGTGTTGAAATAAACATTGCTTCAACCCATCCTCCCATTATCATTAGCCCGGCAGTACTTTCTCTTCCGCTTTCACGCAGATGGGATTCCATTTTGAAGAAAGCATTGTTCATAAGGTACATAATTGTGTCAGGATCGGAAGAGGAGCCCTGAATTCTTTTTATAGGCTCAGTGAGGTAAGTGTCAGGGATGCCAAGCTTATTGCTCATGTCGCGTATAGTCATCATATAATCAACCATTTCCTGACCTATGCCAAACATCTTCAGATATCCAAAGTCTACACCATAAATTCCGGTATTTATTGAAGCTTTTGAACTGCTCAGGTACTGATTTCGTCTTGAAGTGGGATTGAGTGCAGCATTATCATAATGGACACCGAGACGATTGAAAATAGAGCAGATCTCAATAGGGGTCAGAACGCCATAAAATATCTCGTTCTTAACCACGGGTTCCTCAGAATTTGTTGAATCGGCCTTATATGTTGAAAAAGAGGGAGCAAAAGTATCCTTTTCCTTTTGTCCGGGTTTGCATGAAAAAGAAAACAGCAGCATTAATACAAGAAGGAAGGAAACTGGGTTTTTCATCCGGATACGATTAAAATTTACAGTTCGCATAGAACCACACATGATTAACTTCGATGAGGCCGCTTTGCGCTGATGACAACAATTATTTTTAGATAATTTGTGACCCGAATCAATCATGGGGTTTCATAAATTCATTTTATTAATTCAAAAGTAAGAATAAATATGATTGGGATGGCTGTGAAGTGATAATTTCTATTTTCCTGAAGTTTCAGTGTTTGGATTATTTACTGCATACCCTAGATTTCAGGTAAAAACCAGGTTTTTAGGTTACACAGAGTAAGGTTGATAGTTCTCATGTATAATTCATAGTAACTCATTGTAACTCATTGTAATTCATGGTAACTTCATCTGTATCTTCATGTGTAACTCTCTGTGTCCCTCTGTGTCTTCTCTGTGTCCCTCTGTGTCTTCTCTGTGTCACTCTGTGTAAGTTCTTAAGCAGATTAAAGCAATATCCTGTTCCCCAGTTTTCTTGATATCAATCCCAGAGCCACATTAAGGTTTGCATATCGCTTCTGAAGCTGAATTACCTTTTCGGTATCATTTTCCTTTACTGCTTCCTCAAGAAGAGTCATGATATTCTTTCGTATAATCATGATCTTATCGCTTTTGAACTTCAGAACAGCGTCGCTTACAATCTCCTTCAGCTTCATCTCCTCAGTCTCAACATAAGTCTGTTTATCTTTCCAGATCTTGCTCAGCTCGTGAGAATCAGAAAGCAAGTCAGCTGACAGACGGGATATTTCAGGATCCTCGTGTTTTACAAATTGTTTATCGCCACTAACAAGACCCTGTTCGGAGTGAAACCTGAATTCTTCAAATATTTTTGCACATACAGGGTCATCAAAAAGAAGCTCATCGGAAGTTATCTCTTTTACTATATAGTCAGATACATTAATGATCTCTTCCCTGCCATCTTCAGTGCTAACCCTCTTTTCAAATTCGACACCGCCGAATTTCAGAAGCAATCGTATTACCTCTTTCTCCGAGTAGTACGAAACAGCTTCTTTCCTAACCTGTTTAGGCACTACCGGAGGGGGGATGGGCAGATCTTCCGGACCGGGATATTTGTTCCTGTCCTGAAAATTCTTCTGTTGCCTCAGCTTATTAACCTCATGATAAAGAATTGGCTCGGCCACCTCGAGGACTGTACTGCACTCCTTAATATATACTGTTCTTGTTATGGTCTCCGGAATGACAGCTATCGATTTAACGACATCACGGATAAGATCGGCCTTTTTGACAGGGTCGTTATTTGCCTCTGACAACAGAAGCTGTGTTTTGAAACGTATGAAGTCCGTTTCATTCTCTCTCAGAAATGTAGCAAACTCTTCATTACTTTTCTTTTTGGAATATGAGTCGGGGTCCTCATTATCAGGCAGCAGAACAATTTTGACGTTCATCCCCTCTTCGAGTACCAGGTCAATACCACGTAATGAGGCTTTTATCCCGGCAGCATCACCGTCGTAGAGTATCGTAATATTCTGGGTAAATCTTTTTATCAGCCTTACCTGTTCCTGTGTCAGGGACGTTCCTGATGAGGCAACAACATTCTCAATCCCGGCCTCATGTAACGACAGCACATCGGTGTATCCTTCAACCAGATAACAACGATCTTCCACGGAAATTGCTTTTCTTGCCTGGTAAATACCGTAGAGTATTCTGCTCTTATGGTAAATCTCTGATTCGGGGGAGTTAAGATATTTGGCACTTTTGGGTTCCGTTTTCAGTACCCTGCCACCGAATCCAAGTACCTGCCCTGAGAGAGAATGAATAGGGAACATAACCCTGTGGCTGAAACGGTCGAATATACGATCTTCATGCTGAATAGACAGACCGGTTTTTACAAGGAATTCCTGTTTATAACCGTCCTCAAGTGCCTTTCTTGGAAAAGCCATCACGTTTCTCAAAGCTATAGCCAACTTCAAATTTTTTCAGTGTCTCCTGTCTGAAGCCTCTCTCTTTAAAATATGTAAGACCTACGGTCATACCCTCATCAGACTGGAACAGATTTTCAGTGAATTGTCTGGAAGCATATGACGTTACAACAAGCAGACTCTCTCTTTCATTCTGTTGCTCAAGTTCCTCCACGCTTAGCTCTTTCTCAACAACCTCAATATGATATTTCTTTGCAAGGTATTTTAGTGCCTCGGGGTAAGTGAGATGCTCATGCTCCATCACGAAATTGACGGAGTTACCTACCTTGCCGCATCCAAAACACTTGAAGATTTCTTTTGCCGGCGAGACCGTAAATGAAGGAGTCTTCTCATTATGGAACGGGCATAATCCCAGGTAGTTAACGCCCCTTTTCTTAAGAGGAACAAATTCCTGTACTACATCAACGATCTGTGCAGCATCAAGAATTCGTTCTATTGTGGAGCGATCAATCATGGGGTAAAGATATTATGAAATACCGTAAATGTTACATAGGTTTTAGTATTTAATGGAATGACTGCTTTCCCTGTGGAAACTGAGAGTGGGAGAGTGGGAGAAAGGGAGAGTGGGAGAAGATGAGAGTGGGGGAAAGGGAGAAGGGGAGAGGGGGAGAAGAGATGAAAGGGAAACGGAGAAATGGAGAATTTTGGGATTTGGATGATATTGTGTAAATTTGGTATTGTCGCTGCAAAAACATTTAAATATGAAAATCTTCAGATCTCACAAGGAGCTTGATGTCTATCAGTTAGCATTCCGGTCTTCAATGGAAATTTACAATATCAGTAAATCATATCCCAAAGATGAAATATTCTCACTCACTTCACAAATCAGAAGAAGTTCCCGGTCAGTTTCTGCAAATATTGCAGAGGCATTCAGAAAAAGAAGGTATGAAAAAGCCTTTGTTTCAAAATTATCCGATTCAGAAGCCGAAGCTGGTGAAACACAAGTATGGTTGGATTATTCTCTTGAATGTGGATACTTATCAAGTGATTTACATTCAAAACTGTTTAACGACTATGAAAATATCATCGGGAAAATTGTAAATATGATGAATCAACAGGGAAATGGAGTATTTAAGATTTTTAGTGAAAAAATTTGCCCTCTTCACCCTATCACCGTTTCTCCCACTCTCCTCTTCTCCTCTTCACCCCCTCACCTCTTCTCCTCTTCTCCCCCTCACGTTCCAAGAACCCCCCGGAAATACTCCACCGTCTTTGCCAGTCCGGTTTCGGCATCTACTTTTGGAGACCAGTTAAGTTCCTTCTTTGCGAGAGTAATATCCGGTTTACGTTGTTGCGGATCGTCCTGAGGGAAGAGGGAGGTATATAATTTTTGATTTTGACCCCGTCATCTTAATTATCATTTCAGCCAATGATTTTATAGTGAACTCAACAGGATTTCCGAGATTGACAGGACCAATAAAACTATCAGGGGTATCCATAAGTTTTATAAGACCGTCGAGCAGATCGTCGATATACTGGAAACTGCGGGTGTGTGAGCCATTGCCAAAGATTGTGATATCCTCGCCTTTCAGAGCCTGTACAATAAAGTTTGAAACGACCCTGCCGTCATTAGTGTTCATCTTAGGTCCGTAAGTGTTAAAAATTCGGGCAATTTTTATCCTCACATTATTCTGAACATGGTAATTCATGAATAGTGTTTCTGCGCATCTTTTACCTTCATCATAGCATGCCCTTGGGCCGAGCGTGTTCACATTTCCCCAGTAACCTTCGTGTTGCGGATGAACCTCCGGATCACCATAAACCTCACTTGTGGAAGCCTGCAGGACTTTTGATTTTGTTCTTTTTGCCAGGCCAAGGGTATTGATGGCGCCCATCACAGATGTCTTAATGGTTTTTATTCCGTTATACTGGTAGTGTATGGGTGAGGCCGGACAGGCAAGGTTGTAGATCTCGTCGGTCTCAACAAACACCGGCATGGTAATGTCATGCCTGATAAGTTCGAAATACGGATTATCGAGAAGATGAATAATATTCATCTTCGAACCTGTGAAATAATTATCGAGACAGATTACTTCATTGCCCTGGTTAAGCAGTCTTTCGCAGAGATGAGAACCTATGAAGCCGGCACCGCCGGTAACGAGAATTCGTTTCATACTATAAGTGTTATGCACAAATATAATAAAACTGGGGGAGATATTGTTATATGAGGGGGAGAGTGGGAGAAGATGAGAGTGGGAGAAGATGAGAGTGGGGAAAGGGAGAAGGGGAGAGGGGGAGAAGAGATGAATAGGGAAACGGAGAAATGGAGAATTTTGGGATTTGGATGATTTTGTGTAAATTTGATATTGTCGCTGCAAAAACATTTTAATATGAAAATCTTCAGATCTCACAAGGAGCTTGATGTCTATCAGTTAGCATTCCGGTCTTCAATGGAAATTTACAATATCAGTAAATCATATCCCAAAGATGAAATATTCTCACTCACTTCACAAATCAGAAGAAGTTCCCGGTCAGTTTCTGCAAATATTGCAGAGGCATTCAGAAAAAGAAGGTATGAAAAAGCCTTTGTTTCAAAATTATCCGATTCAGAAGCCGAAGCTGGTGAAACACAAGTATGGTTGGATTATTCTCTTGAATGTGGATACTTATCAAGTGATTTACATTCAAAACTGTTTAACGACTATGAAAATATCATCGGAAAAATTGTAAATATGATGAATCAGCCAGGGAAATGGAGTATTTAAGATTTTTAAAATTTTGATGCTCACATCCTCACCTCTTCACCCCCTCACCTCTTCACCCTCACTCATATTATTGACTATTCTTCCTGATATCCACTTTCACCACCGCCTCATCGACTTCAACCTCACGGACATTTTCTCCGGTAAGGGTTTTGGTCAGACTAACAGAAGTGGCAAGTGTCTGTGAAGCAATATATGCAGCATGACGTGAAATGGCTTCCCTTACAAAATCGTGGTCTTCTATAATAACCGTTATCTTATCGGTTACATCGTATCCGTTCTCTTTACGTATGTTCTGGATCCTGTTGACAAATTCACGTGCAATGCCCTCGTTATGAAGATCATCGGTAACCGTTACATCAAGTGCGACAGTTAGTTTCCCTTCATTGGCAACCTGCCAGCCGGGGATATCTTCAGAGATGATCTCAACATCTTCTGTGGTAAGAACAATTTCCTGAGTTCCAATTGTGACCGGGAATTTTCCGTTATTTTCAAACGTAACTATATCCTGAGGAGTAAGGGTTGAAATGACATTGCTTATTTCCTTCATAAGTTTGCCATAACGAGGTCCCAGTGTCTTGAAGTTAGGTTTTATCTTTTTGACAAGAATCGATGCGGTATCATCAATATATTCGACCTCTTTCACGTTAACCTCGGCAAGTATAAGATCCTTCACTGCTTCAAATTTAGCCCTGAAGAATTTATCAGGCACAGGGATCATTATTCTTGCAAGGGGCTGACGCACCCTGATACTTACTTTCCTGCGCAATCCGAGGATCATTGATGATACTTTCTGTGCTATATCCATCCTCTCTTCAAGAGCCTTGTCGATAAGTTTTTCGTCATATTCGGGAAAGAGAGCCAGATGAACGGAGCTTTCCTTAAATCTTCCTGTAGTATTGTTAAGATCCATGAACAGACGGTCCATGTAGAACGGAGCAATAGGTGCCGCAAGCTGGCTGACAGTCTCGAGACAAACATAAAGAGTCTGGTAAGCAGAAATTTTATCCTTGTCATATTCCCCGCCCCAGTAACGTTTACGGTTTAGCCTTACATACCAGTTACTCAGATTTTCTGTCACGAAATCCTGTATTGCGCGTCCTGCCCTTGTGAGGTCATAATCATTATAACAGTCTCCTACTTCTTTAATCAGCGAATTCAGAAGGGAGATTATCCACTGGTCGATCTCAGGTCTTTCGTTTACAGGTATATCCTTTTCAGTGTATCCGAAATTATCGACATTGGCGTACAGGGCAAAAAAGGAATAAGTATTATAGAGAGTACCGAAGAATTTACGTTTGACCTCATCAACTCCTGTTATGTCGAATTTCAGATTATCCCATGGCTGCGCATTGGTAATCATATACCAGCGTAAGGGATCTGAACCATACTCTTCGATGGAAGTAAAAGGATCGACCGCATTTCCGAGTCTTTTTGACATCTTGTTACCATTCTTGTCAAGAACAAGACCATTGGAGATAATATTTTTATATGCCACAGAGTCAGAAATCATGGTTGCTATGGCATGTAGTGTGAAGAACCAGCCTCTTGTCTGATCGACACCTTCTGCAATATAGTCAGCCGGGAACATCTCACTGAAATTGTCCTTGTTTTCGAAAGGATAATGTGCCTGGGCATAAGGCATGGCACCTGAATCGAACCAGACATCAATAAGATCCGGTTCGCGGAACATCTTCTGTCCGGTATTGCTGACAAGAATAATATCGTCAACAAATGGACGGTGAAGATCGAACTTCTTATAGTTCTCAGATGAGTTATCACCTTCTGAAAATTTCTCAAGAGGATTGCTCTTCATGAATCCTGCTTTGACCGACTTTTCGATCTCCGATTTAAGCTCTGATGCTGAGCCCAGGCATATCTCTTCTTTGCGATCCTCTGTCACCCATATTGGAAGGGGTGTTCCCCAGTAACGTGAACGTGAGAGGTTCCAGTCAACAAGGTTCTCCAGCCATTTTCCAAATCTTCCTGTTCCGGTTGACTGGGGTTTCCAGTTGATGGTATTGTTAAGTTCTATCATCCTGTCGCGGAAGGCTGTTGTGCGTATGAACCACGCATCGAGAGGGTAATAAAGAACAGGTTTATCGGTTCTCCAGCAGTGAGGATAGGAGTGAACCTGTTTCTCAATACGGAATACCTTGCCCTGCTGTTTAAGCATCACGGCAATCTCAACGTCGAGTGTCTCTGCTTCAGGAGCGAGAGTTACATCGTATTCATTTTTTACGGCATGACCGGCAAAAGCCGAATATGTTTTTATGTTAACACTCTGTTTTACAAATGTCTCATCGAGATCTTCGACAGGAACCATGAAGCCTCTTTTATCGACCATCGGACCAGCAGTACCGTCTTTTCTTTTAACAAGAAGGGCCGGTACATCATTATCCCTTGCTACACGGTAGTCATCAGCACCAAAGGTAGGCGCTATGTGAACAATACCCGTACCATCTTCTGTAGTAACGAAATCTCCTGTCAGGACACGGAATGCACCTTCACCCGGATTCATCCAGTCGATAAGCTGCTCATAGTTGATACCTTCAAGCTGACCTCCGGTGCATTCGTCAAGAACTTTGAACGGGATCTTTTTGTCGCCGGGTTTGTACTCCGAAAAATCCACTCCGGCATTTGATTCAGGGAACAATGCATTGAGAAGCTCCTTTGCAATTATTACAGTTATCGGTTCTCCGGAGTATGGATTAAAACTCCTGACTCTTATATAGGTAATTCCTTTTCCCACAGCCAGAGCAGTGTTCGAAGGAAGTGTCCATGGCGTTGTGGTCCAGGCCATTATATGTACATCGGAAGTATCAGTATTATTATACAGAAACTCCGATTTATTATCACGTTTAAGTTTAAAGAGA
Organism: uncultured Bacteroidales bacterium; assembly: GCA_963741935.1. Taxonomy (GTDB): domain Bacteria; phylum Bacteroidota; class Bacteroidia; order Bacteroidales; family VadinHA17; genus LD21. The sequence goes on from CAVUJY010000007.1 coordinate 208,787, forward strand.
GCAATACAGGTGGTATCCTTTACATCGCGATAGCAGCCCGGCAGGTTGAGTTCATGAGAGCTTAATCCGGTACCGGCGGCAGGAGAGTAAGGCTGTATGCTATAGCCCTGATACAGATATCCTTTGGAATAGATCTGTTTCAGAAGCCACCAGAGAGTCTCAATATAGCGGTTATCGTAAGTAATATACGGATCGTCCATATTGACCCAGTAACCCATCTTCCGGGTAAGATCCTCCCACAGATCGGTGTATTTCATTACATCGGTGCGGCACTCTTTATTGAAGTCTTCAACTGAGATATATTTTGAAGAGGCTTTATTTCCGATATCTTCTTTAGTAATGCCAAGAGCTTTTTCAACCTGCAGTTCAACGGGCAGACCATGGGTATCCCATCCTGCTTTACGCTTCACCTCATATCCGCTCTGGGTTTTGAAACGGCAGATAGCATCCTTAATGGTGCGGGCCATAACGTGGTGGATACCAGGGATCCCGTTTGCTGAAGGCGGACCTTCAAAAAATACAAACTCCCCTTTACC
>CAVUJY010000008.1:0-55677 GCA_963741935.1 uncultured Bacteroidales bacterium
TAAGGGGGTTGAAAAAGTCAAAAGATACCTTGTTAATAACTTAGAAAAAATGGGGATGAAATGGCTGTTTCATCCCCTTGTTTATTCTCCAATCTGTTATAAATTAGAGATATAACAAAAATCTTATGGCTAAGATAGTATTTAAAGCGAATAAAAGCAATCAATTATTGCTGCTTCCTCCAGAGATAGGAAGTTTAATACCAGGAAATCATATAGTTAGAGTTGTTGATGAAGTTATTAACCAAATAAAACTAACTCCACTTATTTGATACTTATAAAGGAGGCGGGACTAGCAGTTATTCACCAAGGATAATGTTAAAAGTACTCACTTATGCATATACACAGGGGATTTCTCACTACTCGTAGGATAGAGAAGGCATTAAGGGAGAATTTAAATTTTATGTGGATAAGCGGGATGAGTACACCTGATCATGGTACAATCCACAACTTCAGGGCCAAAAGGATGAAAGAGGCTGTAGAAGATATTTTTAGCTCAGTATTAGATGTTCTTATACAAAGGGGATATATAAAGGCAGAGAATCTTTTTGTTGACGGGACCAAGATAGAAGCTAATGCAAACAGGTACAGTTATATATGGAGAAAGAATGTAGAAAGACACGAAAATATGACTAAAGAAAAAGTAAAGGAGTTATTATCTCACATTGAACAACTTCAAAAAGAAGAAGATGCCGAATATGGATCAAAAAATCTGGAGGAGCTTGAAGGAAATATGACATCTGAACAGGTTGAAAAACTTGTAGAAGAGATCAATCAGAAATTATCAAAAGGGACAAAATCAAAACAGATAGCTACTGATGTGGCAAAGATAAAGAAGGATTATGTTCCAAAGTTGAAGAAGTACGAGCAGCAAAAAGATATGCTGGATGGACGCAACAGTTGTTCTAAGACTGACAAGGATGCGACATTTTTTCGGATGAAAGAGGACCATCTGGGAATGGGTCAGTTAAAGCCTGGATAAGATGTCTTCAATATAGCAAACAGAGGATCAGTTTATTTTAGGTTATGGGATATATCAGAAAGCTGCAGACACCTCCGTGTTTATACCTTTCATTGATAAGGTAAAAACGCAATTAAGAGGAGTTCCTAAAAATATTATAGCAGATGCAGGGTATGGAAGTGAAGAGAACTATGACTATATAAAAAACAATAGTATTGGCAACTATGTAAAATACAACAACTTTGACTACGAGAAGTCGAATGATTATAAAAAGAAGATTTTTCTTTCAGATCATTTTGAATACGACAAGGAGAAAGATAAGTATAAGTGTCCCTAGGGTCAGCTCTTAGATTTTATTGGTACTAAAAAGACTAGAAGCGAAAACGGTTACGAATCTTTGAAAAGAGTATATAAATCAAGAAGTTGTGGCCATTGTCCTCATAAAGAAAAATGTTGTAAGAGCAAAAATGACAGAAAAATAGAGATCAGTCCAAAACTTAATAAATTTAAGGATAGAGTAAAGGCGGAACCTGGAATCAGAAATTGGTAAAAAATTGCGATCACAACGAGGCGTTGATGTCGAGAGTGTATTTGGACAGATTAAACACAACAATCAATTTAGACGATTTTACACAATTGGGCTCAAGAATGTGAATACAGAATGGGGAATAATAAGTATTGCGCATAATATTAAGAAGATGGCCAACTAGGCCATCCCTTTTTCTACCTAAAAATGATTATCAGTGCTTAAAAAAATACCCAAAAAACTAAAAAATAGTAGAAAGTACTAATTTTACTTTTTCAACACCCCCTAGAAATGCACGGATAATACAAAGCCCTGAAAGGCCTTAATATATTTGGGAGTTGAAATCATTTTTAATAAATTAGTACTTTCTCGCAGTGCTAATTAATACTTCATATCATGTCAAGCTACCGTCAGCTTGTATATCATCTTGTCTTCAGGACTAAGGATAGTTTGCCTGGCATTGATCAGGAAAATGCCTCTTACCTCTATTCTTATATCTCAGGTCTTATTAAAAACAAGAGTTGCCATCCTTATCGAATTAATGGTGTTGAAAATCACATCCACTTACTCACTGATCTACATCCCTCTATTGTTTTGGCAAATTTTATGAGAGAGTTAAAGGCCTCATCTTCCAGGTGGATGAAAGAGAGTGGGTTATTTCCCGGATTTATAGGATGGGGAGATGGGTATGGTTCTTTCACATGTTCCTATAAGGATTTGGAAAGAATATCCAGATATATCCAGAATCAGCAGATACATCATGCTAAAAAGTCATTTGAGGAGGAATATAGAGGTCTTTTGCTTGAAGCAGGTATTACTTTTGATGCGATGTATTTTCCATGACTTTTTTGTCACGCTCCTTCAGAGCTGATATTCATGTTGTAGGTCTTGCCCCCGTTTAGCACCAGGGGTTATTAATATTTAGCCACTATGTGGCTTAAAAAAGCATAATTAAAATGTTAGTTAGATAATCAGAATTGCAAATTTCTCTAAAATCATAAGATATTAATACTGAAATTTTAAGTTATACATATTAATCTGCAGAATTTAAGCCCTTTAATGCTGAAAGCAGAAATAGTCTAATACAGGTCTGTTATTGTTTTTAGTTTTTTACTATTTCAAACGGAATTTTTATGCTTAATACAATATTTCTGCCCGGATCGAACATCCCTACTTCTTTTAAGGTAGACAAATGATCAACGTATTTCTTATCAAACAGGTTATTTGCACTAATACTTACAGACATAAGCTGATTTGCAAGCTTAACATTACCTCCAAGGCTCAGATCAAAAAGGGTATATCCGGAGGTAGCAGTTTCATCAGGTGCCGGATTGTTCTGACTGAATGCTGTAGAGGTGTTTACTGAAATGAATGCTTTCTGTTTAAACAACAATTTGTCTTTATCTGCCCTTAGTTCGAATTTTATTTTATGTGCAGGAATAAAAGGTAAGTACTCACCATTATCCTGTTTCCCGATAACATAAGAATAGGTTGGCTCAAAGGAAAGCCATTTCATTGACTCCGGATGAAAGTGAATGCCGGCTTCGCCACCATAGAGCTTTGAATTTGCCTGCTGGTATCTGTAAATCTTCAGTCCTGTTGAACTGGTTTCGCCGGTTGGTGAAATGAAGATGTAATTATTTATTTTGTTATAAAATCCTGCTATATCGAGAAGGAAATTATCGATATGGTAGTGGAAATTAAGGTCCGTTTCGTATGAGTTTTCAGGAACAAGATTTTGGTTTCCAATCTCATATCTCAGTTCATGCGGACCATTGGAAGTCAGTTCAGCAAGGTTGGGAGTGCGATAAGCTGCTGCAAAGTTTGCCCTGAAAAGCATAGATTCAGTATAGTTGTAAGTTGCACCTAATGAACCGCTGAAGCTTCCATAGTTTTTACTTATTGCAGGACGATAACTCTCCGCGTCAGAAGCCAGTCCGATCGATTGTGTTGAAATTGTTTTGTTATCGTAACGAACACCGGTTTGCAATTTCAGTTTTTTGAAAAAAGTAAATTGCAGAAGACCAAAACCAGAGTAATTATCTATTTCTGCATTGGGTAATAATAACGTTTCCCTGTTATTTATATTTTTGTTCGTTTGATTGAGTCCCTGGAAACCAATAATATAATCTGAATTTAATTTTGATGGCAGGTGGAAAATAGCTTCATAAGTTTTTGTTGCAAGCTGCATCTGAATTTCATAAACATTTGCCTCGCCGAAATGAATCAGTTCCGTGTTTTGATAAGCTGCATTAAGATCAAGTTTGATTTTTCCAAAGTATAATTTATTTTGAGAAGACAATAAATGAGTGTTAAACTCCTCGTACCAGATCTGAGGTTTTCTTCCTCTTTTGGTGATTTCAGCTATAGCCTCGGGCTCAACCATTCCAAGCTTTTCATTATTGTAGTCGTAAAATAATTTAAAGGTCCCGATTTTATCTGTGAACCCTGTATTTGCTTTAAATGACAGGTCGTTAAAGCGTGAGTTAGGAACGAATGCTCCTCCTCCCTGCAGGTAATCAGCGTCAGTCTTTTGACCGAACCTTACGCCTCCGAAGAACTTCTTTGAAGCCCCCTTTATTCCGATATTATTTGTCATTCCAAGAGAGTTGGAAAAAAGCTGCAGGTTATAATCTCCTTCTATTGTATTTATAGGGGCCGGCTTTTCTTTAATGATATTTATTACGCCACCAATTGCATCGGACCCGTATAATAATGATGCCGGACCTTTGATGATCTCTACCTCATCAATCCCAAATTCATCTATTCCCAATGGATGATGGCTCGAATACTGGTAATTTTCAAATCGAACTCCGTTATTCAGAACCAGAATGTCATTCATTGATAGTCCGCGAATTACAGGTTTTGACACTCCTGATCCCTTTGAAATCATGTCTACCCCCGGTACTTTTGCGAGTAGTTCTGAAAAGTTAGAGGTGCTTTTTACAGTAAAAGGATTAATTTTTAAAACATCAATTTTTACCGCATTGTCATGCTGGGTGGCATTGTATCCGCCGGTAATCACAACTTCGCCCGCCTCAATTGTGGATTGCTTAAGGGTTATATTCAATTCAACAGGTTTTCCGTCTAATTCAACTGTTTCTACCTGATTTATATATCCAATAAATGAAAACTGGATTTTTATTTTCCCATTTGGTAAATTCAGCAACTCATAATTACCATTTTTATCTGAAATAGTACCTTTATTCAGATCAGGAATGAAAATGGTTGTTCCGGGCAGAGGTAGATTTGCCTGGTCCAATATTTTGCCGGTTATTCTGTTTTGAGCATACAATACATGATAAAACGTTATTAAAACGCATAATATGAATATTCTCTTCATTAGGTTTAGAATTAGTATTTTACAAATAAATTAACTTAAAACCACTGATTTGGTTCAAATGATATTTGTAAAATTAGGAGGAGCACGCAATGAAAACGAGTATAATGATAAATCAGAATAATATTTGGAGCAGTAATTGTTAGAGTAATTATCAAAAAAAATATTCTTTTGTAAATCGAAATTATCTACAACTGATAAAAAAGCCGAAAATTCAAAACTGCATATTGCACATTTATCGTGAAGAATATGTATGTGTTTCTCGTTTTTTGAGTGGCATTTAAAATGTTCATGATGATGCTCAACTTTAACTATTGATGGTAAAAGAAACACCATTAATAGCAGGATTGAAATTGTATTTTTAAATTTTCTGATCATTTAGATTTTAATCATTATTCATTCCTCTTTCAACGACGCAAGGTACTAAAATCTGATATCCCATATTCCTGCTGCTTTTTCCATTTCTACAAGGGCTGCGGCCCTGTTAAAGAGTGTTTCGTAATAGGTTGTCTGGATTTCATTAAATGTTCTTTGAGCATTTAGTACTTCAAGCAGAGATGTTTCCCCTCTTTGATAACTGTAAATTTTGCCTTTTCTTACATTTTCTGCATTTTTAAGTAATCCATTATCAAAATTATCAACTTGTTTACAGTATCCCTGATATAGTTCCCATGCCTGTGATATTTCTGTTTTGATTTGCAGCTCAGCCTCCCTGAATAATTCTTCAGCCTGTTGTATTTTGAATTGTGCCATATGGATATCACCCTTATAGAAATTGGAAAACTTTAATGGAACGGCAATTCCTGCAGTTATTCCTGAGGTTTTTGTTGAGGATCCGGTGTAAAAGTGAATTGGATAAACCAAATTTCAGATCCAAATCAGTTTTTCTTTCTTTTTTTGCAAGAATAAGACTCTTCTGACTAACCTCTTTATTAAGGAGAGCTGCGACCAGGTCTGCACGGTTATTCAATGCAGTTGTTACCAGGATATCAAGTGAGAAGTCCCGCGATACATCATGCAAGTGGCTTGCAGGTTGCAACAAAGTGTCTCTCTGAGAAATGCCAGTCATGAATGCGATATAAGCAAGTGAGTTTTTCCATTCTGCAATTGCCTGTAGCAGTTGATTGTACAGTATTCCTGCTTCAAGGTTACTTTGTATTGCGTCGATCTGCATTATGCTCCCCAGATTAAGTCTGATACTGTCAGCATCATGCAGTTTTTTCATAGTCTCGTATGAATTATATCTTACCATGAAAAGTTGCTTCTGCTTCATACCTTCCAGATAAGCTTGTATTGCTTCAGCCCGAAGATTTCTGAAATAATCGGCTAATATTGCTTCTGATAATTTATTTTCACTTAGTGAAAGGTCGATTCTTGCATTGCGTTTACCGCTTAGTTCAATTGTTTTTCCAATTTCCGAGTAATATTCATGTCCTGTCGCAGAGTTATTTTCCCGATCCTGAGTCCATTCTACTGAAATATACGGGTCATTGAAAATTTTAGCTGCCTCAATAGCTGATTCTGAAATGTTGACATTAAGTTTTTCAGCAGCATATTTAAGGTTATTGGCTTTAACAAGATTAAGATATTCCTCAAAACCAATATCTTTATATTTAAATGGAATTTCAACCTGAGCATTTAATAATTGCATATTTAAGAATCCTGATAATAAAAGGCAGAAAATTTTATTTTTCATCAATCAAATTTTTAAAACAGTATCTGTGTTGCATTCTTTAATTGTAATTTTACTGTACAGTCTATTATTTTTAGTTCCCCATTTATTTTCCATCATATAATAAAGAGGAGGGAGAACATAAAGAGTTATTATAGTTGCAAAGAACAATCCATAAACAATTACTGTTGCCAGAGGTCGCTGTACATCAGACCCGATTCCTGTTGAGATTGATGCCGGGAAAAGTCCAACCACGGCAACCATCGCAATCATTAATATAGGACGAAATCGATGCTTTGCTCCTGAAATAACAGCCTCTTTAAGATTAAATCCGCTTTTTTGTAAAGCATTCATGTGTGCGATCATGATCACACCATTCTCTATTGATACTCCAAAAAGTGCTATAAATCCAACTGATGAAGAGACATTTAATGTCATACCTGTAACATTTAGTGCAAGCATCCCTCCAAAAGACGCCAATGGTACAACACCCATAAGCAATGCTGCCTGATTGAATTTATTAAAAGCTCCAAAAAGCAACAGGAACATGATTGCCAAGGCAAGAGGGATGATTATGGATAGACGGGCATAGGCTCTGTGTTGATTCTCAAACTGACCACTCCATAATACATTATTCTTTGAATGATCATATTTGACATTTTGTTGTATCTCTTCTTTGGCTCTGGTAAGGAATGCAGTAAGGTCAATACCTCTGAGGTTTATTCGAAGAGTTATATAACGTTTATTCATTTCCCTTGTAATTGTGCTGGCCCCGGTGGTAAGACTTATTCTGGTAACCTGGGATAAGGGTATTTTTGCCCCGGATGCTGAAGTAAGCATAAGGTTTCCGATTTTTTCGGGAGTGTCACGGCTATCTTCGGCATAGCGGCATATAATATCAAACATTTTATTACCGATAAATATTTGCGAAATAGCTTTACCCCCGATTGCCACTTCAATTAATTCAGATACATCCGATACATTTAATCCGTATTGTGCTATTTTTTCCCTGTCGGCAAGGATTTGAAGCTGAGGGAAAGGAGGTTCCTGATCTATAGCCAGATCTTCTGCCCCGGGTATTTTCTTAAGAACATTTAAAATGTGTTCTGCAATTCTTCTGCTCTCATGCAGGTTTTCTCCATATACTTTGACGGCAAGGTCGCTGTGTGTTCCGGCAATCTGGTCCATTACCATATCAATAATTGGCTGGGAGAAACCAACAGTATAACCTGGCATTGTTTCCAGGTCTTTCTGCATCTCTGCAATCAAATCGCTTTTCTTTTTACCCTTTTTCCATTCTTTATATGGTTTTAGTCCTATCGAACATTCAAGATGTGAAGTTGAAAACGACTCAGCACCCTCGTCATCACGGCCTGTCTGAACCATAACATATGTAATTTCCTTATATTTAATAAGATGTGAACGAAGTGTGTCGCTCATTTCTTTCGATTTATCAAGCGAAATACCTGGAGGTAACTGAACCTGAAGCCATATGGATCCCTCATCCAGTTGTGGAAGAAAATCCTTGCCTACAGTAATTGTTAATATAGTTGCAGCAATTAGTATTAATGCTAAAGGGGCAAATACACTTTTTGGCTTCTCTACCAACCTGGCGATGTGACGGGTGTATATTGAAGTAAGTTTAATCAGCCATTTGTTATGATATGTCTTTTGAGGTTTCTTATATATCATGTATGAGAGTCCTGGAATAAGCAGTAAAGCTACTGCAAGAGCTCCGATCAAGGCATACCCAACAGTGAATGCCATTGGTGTAAACAACTTCTTTTCAATACGTTCAAAGGCAAATAATGGCAGATACGCAGTAATAATAATTAATGATGAAAAGAATACAGGTTTTGCAACTTCAAGCGTCCTTTCTAAAATTGTATGTTCATCCAGCTCACAATCAGGATAATCCTCTCTCTTTTTCAGAATAGTTTCCATTATCACGATTGAACCTTCTACTATTATACCGAAGTCAATAGCTCCCAGTGAAAGTAGGTTGGCGGGTATTTTAGTGAGGTACATCAGTATAAATGCAATTAACAGTGCCAGAGGTACCGTAATTGATACAATAAGAGCTCCGCGCCAGCTTCCGAGAAAGATAATCAGGATAAAAATGACAAGAATAACACCATAAGCCAGAGTGTGTGAAACTGTATGTAAAGTTGTGGCTACCAGATCGGTCCTGTCCATAAACGGATGTATGGTTATTCCCTTGGGAAGAATATCGTTGTTTAGTTCATCGATGGCAGTATGCACCCCCTCAAGAACTACTGAAGGGTTTTGATATCGCAGCAACTGCACTACACCTTCTACACTTTCAGAGTAATTACGTGTGCGATCTGTAAACCCTAAAACACCCTTTCGTTCCAGGTTTCCGTATTTTAACTTTCCAAGATCTTTTACAAATATTGGAACCCCATTTTTTGTTTTTACAACTATCTCTCCAAGGTCACTAAGGTCTTTCACCAGACCGATACCCCGTATAACATAGCTCAGATCGCCCCGGGGAAGAAGACTGCCGCCTGCATTGGAATTATTTTTTCCGATCATGTCAGTTACATCGGAAAGAGAGAGCTTATACTGTTCCAGTTTTCTCGGGTCTATCTCTATCTGGAACTGTGTAGTGATCCCACCAAAGTTACTTACATCGGCAACTCCGGTTACCTGCTTAATACGGGGAATTATAACCCATTTGTTCAACTCTGTAAGTTCTCTCAGATCATGACTGTTGCTCTCAATAATGTAGCGGTATATTTCACCGGTCGGAGACGTCAGTGGATTCAAACCAGGTTTGGCGTCATAGGGAAGTTCCACTTCAGCAAATTTTTCCTGAACACGCTGACGGGCAAAGTAATCATCAACACCATCATTAAACACAAGAATTATTGCCGATAATCCGAATGTATTTTTACTTCGCATGGTATGTAAGCCCGGTAATCCGTTTAGGACTCTTTCCAGTGGGATGGTTATTTGTTGTTCCATTTCTTCGGCTGCAAGACCTGGAACCTGAGTGATAACCTGAACAGTAACGTCAGCTATATCAGGATATGCTTCGATAGAAAGTTGTTTCCATGCTGTGTAACCAAAGATGCCTGATAATGAGAATAATACTATCATTATTTTCCACCGCCGGAGGGCTATTTGAATAATTTTTCTCATACCTTGATATTAAAAATTTAAAAGCAGGATTCCCCCGTCTGTGACAATGGAATCACCTGAAGTGAGTCCGGATTTAATGATTACAAGGTTATTGTCAGTTCCGTCTACTTCCACTATTTGTTTCAGATACTTATTCTGACCAAGATAAACAAAGACAAAACTGGCTTCTTCCATCTGGAACAGTGAACTTGCAGGTATTAATATCACATTTTCAGAGCTGCCGGAATATCTGGTTGTTACAAACATGCCGGGTTTCATGATGCGGTCATGATTTTGGCAAAAAACATGAACCTGGACCGACCTCGTTTCTTCATCCAGAATTTCACCCATATGGAACACCTCACCTTTAAGTGTAAGATCCGGCATTCCGGTAAGCCTTATTTCTACGTCATCATTTACATGAACAGAGTTAATATCTTTTTCTTTCAACTGCCCTATCACCCAGACATCACTTAACTCTGCAACAATGGCTATAGGCTCAGCATCTTCTTTAAGATACTGACCTATAACAATATTATTCTCAACTACTTCACCTTTTATCGGAGATCTGACCACCAGCGGTTGTCCCAGCACCATAATTTCAGGATCAACCTGATATACCTTCAGACTGGCAATTGAATTTTCATAATCACGCTTTGTTAATTCATAATTTACCTCTGCCTCTTCAAGGTCTTTTTGGACACCAACACCATTTTTTATTAAGTCCTGCTGTCTTTTAAGGTTTTTCTCAGTTAACTGCATTTCCTGCTTGGTTTGGTAGTAATTTTTGCCTGCTTCAAAAAAAGCTGGCGAACTAATCTCAAAAATAGGAGAACCCACTTTTACCTTTTGTCCCAGACTTACAAATGACCGGATTATTCTGCCTGAGAATGGGGCTGCGATCTCAGCATAATTATTAGGTATGGCCTTGACAATACCAGATGTAATTATCTTGTTCCTGTATAATTCGGGAGTTATTTTTTCAGTTTTTATTTTGGTAGTTATGTTTGAATCTGAAGGAATTACGAGGGTGTCTCCTGTCGTTAGAACTTTGATTTCATCATCATATCTTGTATTTTGATGACAAGCCATAAATAGTATAGTGCTGCATAACAGCAAAATTTTTTTCATTTTGAAGAGATTAGAAAATGTTCAAATAGTAAAAATGAATTTGCAGGATCCTGTTTACAGAGAAGCTGATGCAATGTTAAAAGAGATAAGTACTTAGACAGAACATTTTTACCGGAGGTGCCCGCAAGGAATAAGAAAGGAGGAAGGTTTGTTCAACAAATTTTTTGGTGATGTATGTAAATTATTCTGTGACTGACATGCCTGAAAGGTTGAACAGACAAGTAGCATAATATTGATGATATTAATATAACGGAAAGAAGATGAATCGTTATAAATCCATTTTCCGAGTGGGAGTGCAAAGGTTTTCCATTGCTGTCTGACTTGAAAGGATGGGAATGAACAATTGTAACCCCATTTACTATATGGGCATGATTGAAAAGTGTAATACTTCCTAAAAACCCAATGAAGAGAAGTAAAAAAAAGTATTTTGAAATAGCTATACCTGCTTTTTTAAACATAAGATATCTCATTGAATTTTCTGAGAGTCTAAATATAGGTTTTATTTTTAATTGTTAAAATATTAACATTAAAAAAGGTGGTTCGTTAAAAACCACCTTTTTCCAGGATTAGATTGGGTCTATTTCTTAAGAACGGTTTCCAGTACCTTTTTTTTGTCAAGTTTTTTGGTGCAGAAGAACCAGTCGTAACAATGCATTTCATCCTTGCTGGCCATACGTTCTTTGGCTACTCCGCATGAACCTGCAGTAGGAACAATTACATCATCGCCAGGCTGCCAGTCGGCAGGAGTTGCAACAGAAAATGCATCAGCTGTTTTCATTGCTATCAGCGCTCTGTAAATCTCTTCAAAATTACGACCCATGCTTAGAGGGTAATAAATTACTGCTCTGATTATGCCTTTAGGATCGATAAAGAATACGGCTCTTACTGCCTTAGTTGAGCTCTCGCCGGGTTGAAGCATACCGTATTTGTGAGCTACCTCCATTGTAATATCCTCAATAAGAGGGAAATTAATTTCCACATTTTTCATCCCTTTATATTCGATCTTATCCTTGATAGTCCGAAGCCATGCAATATGACTGTAAAGGCCATCAACAGAGAGTCCTACAAGCTTGCAACCTGCTTCTTCAAAGCGGCTTTCCATGCTTGCGAATGTGATGAATTCTGAAGTGCAGACTGGTGTAAAGTCAGCAGGGTGACTGAAAAGTATTACCCAGTTTCCAGCGTAGTCGCCTGGGAAATTAATATCTCCCTGAGTTGTCACGGCCTTAAATTCAGGTGCTTTATCACCTATTCGTGGCATTGGTGTTACTTGGTTTTCTTCCATTTCTATTTGTATTAATTACTAATTGTATGATTGATTTTTTTAAGTGGTGAATCAATGCCTACTTCCTTCTTTCAAGCATTAGTTCGATATCTTCTTTTAATGCAGAAAGGTCCTCTTCATGTTCAACCTCCTGCGAAAGGATGGTGAGTATCATATTATATGTAACAGGATCACCTACTCTTGTAATATCGAGCATATCACTGTATACCCTTATTGCACACTGTTCACCCTTAATATTCTGATTAAGTATTTCTTCCACATACGAATCTGAAGGTATGTCATATCCGCAATTTGTCAGTTTCATCCATTCGGCTGGTGATAGAACCGGGGTGCCTTCCAGTTGTATTATCCTGGTTGACAGCAGTTCGGCATGACTCAGTTCTTCCGTGGCATGTAATGTAAGCTCAGAAATTACAGCATCCTTCATCGGACCTTTTACTATTTTGGCACCAATCCAGTACTGGTAATAAGCCAGCCACTCATCAGATAAAGCTTTATTAAGCATATTGATTAATTCATCAACATCCATTTTAACTATTGATCTTCCTTTTTGTCCCATAATGAATAAGGTTAGGTTATTAATTGATTTATTAATTGTTATCATTCTTGTTGTCAGTAAATTTCCCGGTAATCTGAAGCTTTATATCTTCAACTTTAAAATTCGGGATATTTTTCTTTTTCAGATAATTCGTCCAAAAGGATATTAAGATCTTCGTCGTAGAAATCTTCAATACGGTCCGATTCGGAACAATACAGGTGATGATGTCTTTCTGTTATTGCATCATATCTCATTGACTCTTTATCCGTGGCGACCTTTCTGATAATACCTTTTTTGGTAAAGGTGTCGAGTGTTTTATAAATAGTAGCAAGAGATATACTTGGATACGTTAATCTCAGGTAGTCAGTAATTTTTTCTGCATCAGGATGGTTTTCGATATTAAGAATAACTTCAAGAATAGCAATCCTTTGAGGAGTAATTTTTAAATTATGTTTTGCAAGTATTTCAATGACAGATCTGTTTACCATTTAATATTTAATATTAATTAATACTACTTCATTGATGAGGCTATTTCTTAAATAAGAATGATTATTAGATAGTAATAAGTATCAAATAAGAATAATTATCATTTAACCTATAGTAAAGTTACAATAAATCCGCAATCAAATCAAGAAATTTGAACTAAATACTTTTAAGTTTCGCAAAGTACATGGCAAATGAACGATAAAGAAAATGTGTCCACTTTCCAAATGGTACTATTATCAAAGCCCATTGAGCAAGGATTGTAAGATGTAGCAGGTAAAGCCAGATATTATTTTCAAGCAAACCGGTATCAATAAACAGCCTTACAATAAAAGCTGTCAGTCCCATCAGAAACAGCCAGATAACGAACATCCAGTCTGAGGGCTGTGAGTTCTTATTGATTTCTTTGTTTTTCTTAAGACGTCCTGACATAAAATCTATTGTAACAACAAATATTGTAATGCTCATGACATATCCAAGCACAATCACAAACATACTTGTACTTGAGAACCAGTCGAGAAACACTGTCGTAAACAACAAACCTAAATACCCTAAGACAAGTATAAAATGTTCAAACCATCTTAACTTATTGTCATCACATCCCAAAGTTCTTTTTTGTGTGAACATGTGTACAAAAAGCTCCAATAGTCCTGTAAGGTATTTTTTGAAGGGGACCTTAATCTTTGGTTTTAAAATTGTAAACCACCACATCCTGGCCAGATTAGGCACCAGAATAAGTCCAAAAACTAATGCAATGGCTAATACCTCAAAGGTATGACCGGCATCCATTATCGTTTCAAGATTAAAATTTTCAGATATACTATATACCAGTATTCCGATAGCTGTTAGTATGAATGCTATTATGGTCACCGGGAAAGAACGATATAGTAATCCCGATAGTTTTGTCCAGTCATATTCTGAAGTAAGCCACCTTCTTAACGACATCATTAATTCACCAGGGTTAGCCTCCTGCGGACAGTGTGTTGAGCATTCCCCGCAATAATAGCAAAGCCATGGTTTTAATGATGATTTGATATCTTCTTCCATTCCCAGCACACTGAACCTGACCATCTCCCTGGGGAATGAATCTTCTTCGGTCGATAATGAGCACACTGCTGTACAATTGCCACAGTTATAGCAGGCATTGAAATCGAATGCTCCATACTTGTTTAACTCTTTGCCAAATTGAGGATTAATTACCGCCATTATTTCTTTAGTTTATAAGAGAAATACTCATCCATATCATCAAGATCACCTTTTTCAACCAGTCCGTATTTAACCATCGACATCAGATAAAAAACAACCTCATCTTTAGGCATATCAAGCTTTTGTGTTAATTGAGCAATAGTTAAATCAGTTTCCTTCAGGGCATCCAGTATCATTTTTTTTATTTTACTGAACTGTTTCATGTTATCTTTTGCTGCCTGTGATACTTCCCTTTTTTCTCTCAGGTATTTATATGTTTTCCCTTTTTCAATCTCCATCATGTTCGGTTTACATTAGATTAATTTTTCTCTCTTTACTTTTTGCCCCCAATAGGGAGTGTTGAAAAAGACCTTATTAACCGCAGAGGAAGCCTCAAGTTTTCGCAAAGCACTGCAAAGTTAAGACACTGATATTTAAACTCTTTGTATCGTTTGCAGCATTTTAGTCCTACCTTTGCGGTTAATGGATCCTGACTTTAGCGGACAGGGCCATTTAACCTGCAAGAGCATCAATCATACTTTCAATTTCATTATCTGAATATGCAATTAAGTCAATAGCATTTACTGGGCATACGGGCAAACACATCCCGCAGCCTTTACAAACTGAATTATTAATAGCTGCGATATCTTTAGTCTCATCTTTCACCATACTTATGGCATCGAATGGACAGGCTTCAACACAAACCCCGCACCATGTGCAGGCGCTCTTGTCAATCCTGGCTACAACAGGTTCAAGTTCCAGTTCTCCTTTGCTGACATATGAAAATGATTTGGTGGCTGCCGAAAGTGCAGAGTTGACCGATTCCATAATGTTTTTTGGACCCTGGCAGGCTCCGCTTATTGTTATTCCATCGATAACGGTTTCAACAGGACGCAGTTTCATATGGATCTCATTGAAAAATGAATCGCGTCCCTTTGGCAATTTAAAGAGAGATGCCACTGAATTGTCTGCTCTGGGAACCATTCCGGTAACAAGAACAACAAGGTCGGCTTCAACTGATATCTCCCGATTCCCGGTGAGAATATCATTAATCTTTACTATTGTCCTGTCTTTTTCAATGGTCACTTCAGGAGGACCTTCTTCATAAGCCTGCATATAAATATCACCTGATTTCAGAGACTCATTATATAATATTTCCTGTTTACCGTAAGTTCTTATTCCTCGAGTAAAGTGGTAGTTATTAATATTCGGAAATTTTTTCTTTGTTTCTATCGATGCATGTATTACTGAAGTGCAGCAAAATCGGGAGCAATATTTATTATCTCCTTCAATCTGGCGACTTCCAACACAATATATATATGCGATATTTTTGATTTCCTTTCCTTTGAATACCAGCTTCTTGTCGTTTAGATCAATAATCCGTTTAAACTGGGGCAGGGTAATTACGTTTTCATTGGTGTTATATCCAAACTCTCCTTCAGCAGGAGTATAGGAGTCGAATCCTGTTGCCATAAGAACTGAGCCAACATTAATCCCGACAATTTTTTCTTCCTGAGAGAAATCAACACTATCGCAAATCTTTTCGCATTCTCCGCAGCGGGTACAGTTTAAAATATCTATTACCGGATATTGCGGATATTCACTCGGGAAATTATGATAAATAGCTTTTCTGGATGTAATATTAAAATTGAATGAATCGGGAACTTCAACAGGACAAGCATCAATAGCCTTCTGAAGATGCCCGGTATTACATTTCTCCATAATATACCGCGGAGTGATTTTTATCTCCAGTTTGAAATCACCAATACATCCTGTATTTGATATTACTTCAGCCCCGGTAAGCAAAGTTATGTTTTCGCGCTTAACTATATCATCATACAGTTTGGTTACCAGTTCTTTCCCGGTCTGGTTAGTAGTGAACAGAACATCCCACTGAGCAACTCTTCCTCCAATAAAATGTTCTCTTTCAATGAGAGTTACAGGGCAGCCCATATCAGAAAGTTCGATAGCTGCTCTCATACCTGCAATACCCGCACCTATTACAGCAACAGCCTTTTTGGAAGGTATGACCAAAGGATAAAGTGGCTCTGCAAGCCTGACTTTTGCAATTGCGGCTTTTACAAGTTGAATAGCTTTTTCAGTTGCTCCTGCTTTATTGTCGGAGTGTGCCCATGAAGCCTGTTCCCTGATATTGGCATGTATATAGTTATATTTGTTCAGACCGGCTCTTTCAGCAACTGCTCTGAATGTCAGCAAGTGTAGTTTAGGAGAGCATGAAGCTACAACGATTCCATCAAGTTCATGTTGTTTGATATCATCCGTCATCTCCTTCTGACCTGTGTCGCTACATGCAAAAACAGTGGTTCTGGCAATGAGAACTCCTTCATCATTTTCAACTGACTGCCTGACTTTTTCAACATCGACATAATCGGCTATATTACCGCCGCAATGGCATATGTAAACGCCTATTTTCTTGTTCATTATTTCTGTATTAAGTAACTTATAGCTTCTGCTGATGCAGATCCTGCTGAGAGTATTGAGTCGGGGATATCCATTGGTCCTGAAGCTGTTCCTGCAACAAAGACACCGTCAATACTTGTTTTGGCCGGACTTGCAAGAGGATCGGGCTGAAAAACAAAACTGAAAGGATCCAATGTCAGATCTTTATCATGAAAAAATGTTGTTGTTTCCGTGTTAGGAAGTACGCCAACTGACAGAACTACAAGATCGTGCTCAGCTTCTTTTACTTTACTGTCATTAATATCTTCATAACGCAATACAAGGTTTCCATTTTCTTTTTCAGCAATCTTACCGATCTTGCCTTTTACAAAGTTTACGCCCATCCCTTTCGCCTGTTCATAGAATTCTTCAAAGCCCTTTCCAAATGACCTGATATTAAGGTAATATATTGTCACATCAGCCATTGGAAGAGCTCCCATCAGTAATTGAGCCTGCTTAATTGAATACATGCAGCAGATCTGTGAACAGATTGGATTTCCAACTGTAGCATCTCTCGATCCGGTGCAAAGAACATAAGCGATTCTGTCGGGCATTTTACCATCGCCGGGCCTTAGTATTGTATGAAACGGCCTGGTGGGAGCAAGGTGTCTTTCCATTTGCATGGAGGTGATTATGTTTTTGTACCTGCCAAATCCATAGCGGGGAATTTTAATAGGATCGAACAGGTTAAACCCTGTTGCTATCACAACTGTCTTTATTTTGAGATGGTATTCCAGGGGTTCCTGGGAGAAGTCAATACATTTTGTCGGGCAGGCTTTTTCACAGGCACCACACAATGTACAGTTCTCAATATCAATGGCTGCTATCCTCGGACTTGCAATGCTGAAAGGAATATATGCAGCTTTACGTCCAACCATATTATACTGGTACTGGTCATGTACAAGAACAGGACATGCTTCTTCACATAACTGGCAACCGGTACAATCTTCAGCGATTACATAGCGTGGATTTCTGATAACTTCAACCTCGAAATTGTTTTCGGCTTTTTTCTCAATATTTTTTACTTCACTTTCTGTGAAGATGGTAATCTGTGGATGTCGTGATATTTCAGATACTTTGGGTGTTGTTATGCAGGCTGAACAATCCAGAGTAGGAAATACTTTGCTGAGAAGAATCATTTTCCCGCCAATGGAAAGATCTTTCTCAACGATAAGAACCCTGAATCCGTTATTGGCTAAATTCAATGCAGCTTCACCACCGGCTATCCCTCCACCGATTACAAGTGCATCAAATGAATCATTTATGATCTTATTATTCATAATTATATATTTCTGGTCTTTAATAAATATTCATTAAAGCTTTTCATCTGTTTCACAAAAGATTCGCTGCAGACAGAACATATTGCAGCCATTCGGAGACGGGCAGTTTCGATATTTTTCTCTTTCATCAGCTCCTGGGTCTGTGAGATTATTTTTCCGGTTTTTTCAGTGCAGGATTCCCCATAAGGGCAATCACTTCCGTCGGCAGCAATAAATACCCCATCGAAGCCTTTTTCAAAAGCATGAAGAATCCATCTTGATTTGACTCCGCTGGAACAGGGTATAGAAATAGTATATACTGTAGGAGGGTAATGCAATTTTAATAATCCCGCCATATCGATGGCGGGATCAGATATTTTTTCAGTAGAAAAGACCAGTATCCTGGCACTTTTACTATTAATGCCTGCCATTTTGATCTCTAATTTTTCTTGAGAAAGATTCTGAAATATCCATTTTCTTCAATAGTTCCAAGGTATTCATTACCTTGTTTGGTACACCATTTTGGTATATCGACCTTTGTACCTTCATCAGCAGATAAAACTTCCATTATATCGCCTGCTTTAATTGTTCCGATAGCTTTTTTTGCTTCAAGCAACGGACCGGGACATGCTGTACCTCTGGCATCGACAATTTTTGTAGCTTGTGTTGTTTTTAATTCTTCAGTAGTCATAATAATTAATTTAAATAGTAATAAAAATTCCTAAACAAGAGTGTGATTAATTTATAATTATGATTGTAAATCTTTTGTAATCGTTTCTGTTACACTCCTTAAATAAACAACTGGATACTGCTTTCACTAGCATCTGAGATGAATGTGGCAGCTCCGGCATAACTTAATTTTGGATAGTCAATCATCTCTTCTCTTTTGAATCCCATAAGGTTCATGGACATTTCACAGACAATAATTTCTATCCCAAGATCCGCTGCTTCTTTGAACATCCGGTCAAGTGACAATACTCCCTGCTTTTTCATAAGATGTTTTATCATTAAGGGCCCCATCCCTGCCATATTCATTTTCGATAACTTCAGCTTATTTTTCCCTCCAGGTAACATTATCCCAAACATCTTCGCGATCAGACTTTTCCCTTTAACTTTTTTCTTATTATCCCTTAGAGCTGCTAAGGACCAGAAAGAGAAAAATAATCTTACTTTAGTGTCCATCGCCGCTGCAGCAAGAGATATGATCATTGCAGCAAGAATTTTATCCATATCGCCTGATACTATTGCTATTGACATTTGATCTTTCTTTGAATTTTCCAATAAAGTGATCTTCTCATTTAAAACTTTTACTTGATTCTGAATTTGATTTAATTGATCATTAATTTCTAATTGCATTATTATAATTTGTTAATAACATATTGATGTTGTATGAAAAGATCATTTTGATATTAGTTCAGGAAAGATATTAAATAAATAAATTGACATCAGCCTCCTGAGTTGCAGTAATGTAAGCACCTATACCACAAATGTCATCAGCAATGTCAATAAAGTCTTCCAGCTTTTCGGCTCCCCAGATTTTTCCTGCAAGTCCGCAAATGTGAATTTTAACATCTGAAATTGTTTTGCATTCTTTAAAGAATTCAACCCATGTCTTTACTTTCAGATTTTTTAATGACTGCAAAAATTCAGCTTTCATTTCAGGGTTTTCAGCCATATTCAGTTTGTCGGAATTGTCACCGATATCTTTTCTGAAGGCCCTGGCGCCCTGCAATAAAACATAAATATCTACTTTCATATCGTCAGCTACTGCACCACTTAGTATAATGCCTGCAGCTGTCAGTTTATCAACACTTCCGGAAAATAAACCCAAACACATTTTTTTCTGTTCCATAGCAAAATATTTTTACTGTTAATTAATTCACAAAGGAACGGAATGATTCACTTAATTATCCGGATTTTGCTGTGAGGTTGGTTATTATATTTTGTGATATATCTCACATTTATCTAACTTTGTGAAATGAAAACTGAATGTAAATTTTGTAGTATTAAGTCAAAGGCAGCATTAACTCTTAGTGAAGAGGAGATAGAAAAACTCTCATTTAATTGTGCTCTGGTAAATTTTCGAAAAGGAGATTCAGTCATTAAGCAGGGAACATTTTCAACAAATGTAGCTTATCTGCGCAGTGGTTTGGCCAAACTGCATATAGCCGGACCATATCACGAACAAATAGTAAGGATAGTGAAGTCACCAAGTTACCTCGGATTACCAACAACTTTCGGAGATAAGATCAATCAATATTCTGTAACTGTTATTGAGAAAGCCGAAGTTTGTTTTATTGATATGAGTGCATTCAGGTTTCTGCTTGGCAAAAATCCTGATTTCTCATATGAGATCATGATAGAATTATGCAGGAATGAATTAGAGGTATTTTACAGATGTGCAAACAGGACTCAAAAGCAAATCAGGGGGAAAATAGCAGATGTATTACTGGAGTTTGCAAATAATATTTATAACTCAAATATCTTTACAATACCTGTAAATCAGGAAGATGTAGGAAATCTGGTGGATTCATCCAGGGAGAGTGTTAGCCGGGTAATGAACGAATTTGAGAGGGATGGGTATAATAAAAATATCAGGAAAAAAAATCGAAATAGTCAATATGAAATCTCTATTACTAATCAGTGCAAACGGTTGATATTTAATGTAATGGAAGGGATAAATCACTTTTCAGAATAACAGCGATAAAAGATTGATTATTGGCTGCATTGTGTAAAACAAAACTTCTAATCAGATATCTTATTTGTATCTTTGTTATTGAGTTCGGATTTTTATCTCAAAACAATCTTATGAAATGGACAGGTATCTGACAAAAACGAATTGTAATTCATGCTCAGAGCGCTCAGAATGCTTTGTTAAGCTAACAAAAAATACTCAGGAGTTTTATAATTCGCAAAAGACCCATATCAGTTATAAAAAGGGGGAGACGATAATAAAAGAAGGAGCTAAGGTAACCAATATAACTTATATTATAGATGGTTTGGTTAAAGTCTATATTGAAAGTCCTGAAAAAAACATTATTATTAAACTGTTAAAATCTGATGATTTTATTGGCTTAACATCATTGTTTGGCGATGATTCATATTACTTCTCTGCCTCTGCATTAAAAGAAACAAGAATATGTTCAATTGACCGGGAAGCCATTAAAGACCTTGTAACAGAATGCTGTGAATTTTCCCAGCAATTGTCTAGTTGGTATTCTAAGAATTACAACATTATGCTTTCCAAATGTTTAAATTTAGGTCTCAGACAATTAAACGGGAAACTTGCAAACACTTTGTTATATTTAAACAGGGAAGAATTTAAATCAATTGATATTTTCTCATATATAAGCAGGAAAGATTTAGCCGAATTATCAGGAATGTCCATGGAAAGTGTTGTAAGAATCTTATCGGAATTTAATGATGAAAAAATCATCGAATTAAAAGGCAAAAAGATTGAGATTAAGAACCTGGAACAGCTAAAAAGTATAAATCAGAAAGGATAGCAGCCATGCTGAACTTCAAGGACTCAGGTGCACTAATTTCCTGAAATTTAAATAACTATCCTGAAAAAGTCTGCAGCCCTGTCAGATTTCACTGACAGTAAAATCAGGGGCCAGGCCAATTCTATAAATTTATTAGTATCTGTTTGCTCAAGAAAAATATTGATAAATCTCAATTTTATCTTTAATTCATCAACCCTTAACTTGTATGCAATTATTGATATAGGATAAGTAGCTTTGTATATGTAAGTTATGCAAAATTATTTGAATTGGGAAATTAGTTATCATTAAGGCAGAAAGGGAATCAGTGATGTACAAACAAAAAAGTGAAATAATTGAACAAATTCAATCTTATCATAACCAGGTAGCCAGCTTATACCATGAAATTTATGAAAAGGTTCCGGACAACGAGATTAAATCACTAATGTTTGATCTCTACCAACATGAAAAAGATCGTGAAAAATATCTTGAGCGGCATAAAAAGATTGCTCAGGCAATGAACTGCTGGTTAGATTTCCCATGTGAGAAACTTTCGAATCAGATAGCTGAATGCTTAAAACATAATTTTGGCACCAGATCTGAAGTGACAATGGAAGATTTACTAAAATTAGAATTGCATTTTGATGACTGCCTTATTAAACTTTATAACATATTGGCCTCCGAAAATGAACTGAGCGAAACAGTAGCCAATATATTTTATTATATGTTGAAAAAGACAAAGAAAGAGCAAGCTAGGTTTGCTAAAATGCTTTATAACTCAAAATACAACCTTCATTATAAATTCTCGGCATAGAATATTCAGCATTTTATGGCGAATTATTCTCTTTTGACAGCAGCTTCCTCATGCTAAATCGGAACAAAAGTATAAGCAGTTGGTATAAAGATAATTAAATGAAGCCATGTCAGCCAGTAGACAGCCGAACTCTCGACTCCAAACTGATTTAAATGAACTAATGTGCATATACGAATTATTGAACTAATTTTGAAAAAAAGAAATTATGACAATTTCAGTGCTTACTGATAATCATCCTGGAACAAGATTCCCTGCAGAACATGGTCTGTCATATTTTGTTGAGCATGATGGGAAACGATTACTTTTCGATTCCGGACAAAGCGATATGTTTTTAAGGAATGCAGAAACTATGAATATTGATCTTTCTGATTCTGATATGATTATTCTCAGTCACGGACATTTTGATCATGGTGACGGCCTGTTTAATTTATCAGGAGGCAGATTACTTTGCCATCCCGGATGTTTTGTAAATCGTTACAGGAAGTCTGACATGTCATATATAGGTTTGAGAAATACGAAAGAAGAATTTACAGGGAAATTTGAACTTATTACTTCAAGAAGTCCTTATAAAATTTCAGAAAAAATATTTTTCCTTGGAGAGATTCCAAGGAAAACCAATTTTGAATCACAAAGTACCTCTTTTGTTTATGAAGATGGTACTCCCGACTTTGTAATGGATGACAGTGCAATCGCTATGATAACTGATAAGGGATTATTTGTTGTTACGGGATGCGGACACTCCGGAATAGTAAACACACTTGAGTATGCAAAAAAAGTCACAGGTGAAGAGATAATTTATGGTATTATGGGAGGGTTTCACCTGAAGGAAAACAACAATCAGACAAAGGAGACAATCAGGTACATTAAAGAGAATAAACTGAAACATGTTTTGCCCTCACATTGCACTGATCTTCCAGCTTTGTCAGCTTTTTATGAAAATTTCGATATAGCATTGGTTAAAACGGGTAATATTTATAATTTTTAATCAATCATTAATGTGATTTTAGCACTGCAGACATCGGCAAACTCAGCCACGGGACTGTTAAATTTAATCCTATCTGAAACGTTCCCTTAATAACAGTTCTTGTGGAATGTGGTTTTCCCTCCTAAGCTGGATGAGTTGTACTGCCATTAAAAATTCATCTTTTTTAAGTCATTTCATGTTGAGTAGACAATTTAGATAATCCGAATAAATCTCAGGTGCCTTTAAATACCAATTTTGAATTTTAACAGATATATTATATATATTTTTAGTCTTCAATGCATCCCCCATTAAAATGGCATGTAGAAACAAAAATTAAAAATAGAATTGTCTGACCAAATATTCAATTTTCAAAACAATATACATCATGAATGATATTAAAAAAAAACTAGGCAGATTCCATTCTACTTATATTCTGGATGGTATAAAGGAAGGTTTTTTTCCTGAGGATATTGGTAGTGAAATAGGATCCTTTCTTGCTTCTGAACACCTTTATGTCTCTGCAACTCGTGAGATAGAAACAAAACTTGAAAACCTGAATAGCGAATTTAAGTACACTAGGAACCGTAATCCGATACATCTTATAAAAACCAGGATAAAAACTCCGAAAAGCATTATAAGCAAGCTTCAAAAAAGAGGGTTGGACTTAACAGTTGAGTCAGCCAGGCAAAACCTTACTGATATTGCTGGCATTCGCGTCATATGCCCTTATATTGAGGATATTTATCTTATAAGAGACATGCTCATTTCTCAAGATGATATTGAACTTCTCCGAACCAATGATTATATTGAAAATCCAAAACCAAACGGCTATCGAAGTCTGCACCTGATTGTTTCTGTTCCTGTCTTTTTATCAGACAGGAAAGAACCTGTCAATGCTGAAGTTCAAATCCGTACTATCGCAATGGACTTCTGGGCCTCCCTGGAGCATGAAATTGCTTACAAAATACCTGAAAGATCAGAGGCAATGAGAGATGAACTTAAGGATTGTGCTGACGTAATTAATGATACGGATTTAAGGATGCAAAATTTATATAACAATTTAACAGATATTAAAACCTCAGATTAGTAACTAGTGGGAATCAAACCCTCTCATTCAGGATTAAAATTCGGGTGTTGCAACGCTGATAACAGGTAAAGAGGCCATCTGTTTTACGCACTTTTCAAAAAAGCTTCTGAAACTCTGAATTAATGGGGAATGATTTTTTTATTTGGGTGTTGCATCTTATATTTATGATGTATTTTATTTGAATTTTTAATTTACAACGCCATGGCAAACACTTATACTCAATGTTATTTCCATATAGTTTTTTCAGTAAAAAATCGCGATGCGCTGATAAAAAGAGAATGGAAAGATGAATTGGAAATGTATGTCACAGGAATAGTCCAAAACCATAGGCATAAAATGCTGGCAATAGGGACAATGGCTGACCATGTTCATATTTTGATAGGTTATAATGTAAATCAGCTGATACCAGATCTTGTGGAAGAAATTAAAACATCATCTAATACATTCATTAAAGGAAAAAAGTTATCAAAATTTAAGTTTGAATGGCAGAAAGGTTATGGCGCTTTCACACATTCTCATTCCCAAATAGACCTTGTGGCAAAATATATCTTGTCTCAGGAAGAGCATCATGAAAAAAGACCATTCAGGGAAGAGTATTTTGAAATCCTGGAGAAGAACAACGTGCAATTTAAAGATGAATATGTTTTTGAATTCTTTGATGACGTTCATGGTTGGAATTAAATATTGCGGTGCTCTGCACCTTCTGTAATGTGTTTAAAATGCATTTCTACAAATATTATGCGGCTCTGCCGCTTAAAATCAGCTTGGAATATGTAGCATATCAACTATTTGTAAATAATAATCTGGATTGAATGGTTCATGAAGGTGCGTAGCACCGTAATATTTGTAGATAAATTATTATCATAGAAAACAAAGGTGCATCGCACCGAAATATAATTATTAAATAATTTATTTTTAATTCATTATTAGCCAAGCAATTTAGAAGTGCCAGATAATATCCATTTAGGATTAAAATTCGGGTGTTGCAACGCTGATAACAGGAAAAGAGGCCATTAATTACCTGAAAGAGAATAAACTCAGACATGTTTTGCCATCCCATTGTACTGCCTTCCCTGCATTAAGTGCCTTTAATGAAAATTTCAATAATAAACATGGTAAAAACAGGAGATGTATTCAAATTTGAATAGGAGCTATTTTATGGATTCCTTAATGAGACTGTTTGTTATTTAATTTCCCGGATAATTTTTTTGCAATAAAATCCATGCAGGTCTGAGATTTGTTTTCCAGGATGTAGTCATCGGAAAGCAAATCTCAGGCCCTGGAGTAGATTCTGGTTACAGGCTTTCACTAAAATGAAAGACATGATCCTGACAGGTATATGTATAAGAGTTATACTTTTTACCTATAAATAATTTTATAAAATGTAGCTGATCAGGATTTTGCTTCTGTTTTTGTAAGGAGTAATTCTGAGATTTTTTCAAAAGCCTCAACAACCTGTTTGTTTGGCTGACTGAAAATACTAAGTCCTTTTTCTGCTGCCTCTCCAACCTCCATAACAAGTGGAATCTGACCCAGCAGAAAGGTATCATATTCTATGGCTAGTTTATGACCGCCACCTTTCCCGAAAATGTAATATTTTTCATCAGGATGCTGTTCAGGGGTGAACCATGACATGTTTTCAATTATGCCCAGAACAGGAACTTTCAGATCGGGATTGGTGAACATTGAGGTCGCTTTCCTTGCATCGTTCAATGCAATCTCCTGGGGAGTAGTCACAATAATTGCTCCTGTCAGATTCAGTTTCTGAAGAGTTGTTAATTGTATATCACCGGTACCGGGAGGGAAGTCAATGATCATGTAATCAATATCGTCCCACTCAGTGTTTTCGAAAAGTTGAGTGACTGCGTTAGCTGCCATCGGTCCACGCCAGATCAATGACTGGTTGCGTTCAATAAAAAAGCCGATTGACATGATCTTTACTCCAAACTTTTCAATAGGAAACATCATCTCCTTATCCCCAAATGCAGTAATATCAGGTTTTGCATTCTCAATTCCGAACATTCTGGGGATTGAAGGCCCGTAAATATCAGCATCTACCAGGGCTGTTTTATACCCGTTTCGTGCCATAGCAATTGCAAGGTTTGCCGCAACTGTTGATTTCCCGACTCCACCTTTTCCTGATGCTACTACAATAATGTTTTTCACTCCCTCCATCGGGATCTTTTCAAATAAATCATTCATTTCTTTTGTTTTATTATTCTCTTCCATATTTTTATAATTTCAAGACTGATTTGCAGATTTGGGTTGTATTCAATAATGCTTTTGCCCTGAACCATAGCCTCAACCATGTCCGGATCAAAAGGCAGTCTTCCGGCAATTAGCTACTCCATTTGCCCGGCACCATCGTTCAATTTTCCTGGTCATAGACAGATTAAGATCATACTTATTGATGATGACATGTGGCTCATGGTCAAATTTCCTGGCAATCTCAATGCTCCTTATCATGTCGTTCAGACCGGAGATTGTTGGTTCTGTTACGATAATAACCTTGTCTACCCCGGTAATGGTAGAAATTACAGGGCAGCCTATTCCGGGAGGACCATCCAAAATTGTGTCCAGACTGGCTTCCGTCGAAATCCGTGTAGCTTTTTCACGTACCATACTCACAAGTTTTCCGGAATTTTCTTCCCCGGGTGACAGGCGGCCATATACCATTATCCCATTGCGAAAACTGCCGGTATACATGCGGCTTTTATTATTCTGAATCATGCTGATGGCATTCTCCGGACAAATCCTTGAGCAAAGGTAACAACCATCGCATGATAATTCTGATATGAAAACTGTACTGTTTATAACAGAAATTGCATCGAAGCGACAGTATTGTGCACATAATTTGCAGTTAGTGCATTTTTCATAATCAATAACGGCCTTATATCCGGCAACATATACGTCCTCTTCGTCCTGTGAGGGATTAAACAAAAGATAAAGGTTAGCAGCATCCACATCGCAGTCAGCAAGAACAACTTTCCTGTCAATTGTCGCAAATGCGGCACTCAGACTTGATTTTCCGGTGCCCCCTTTACCGCTAATGATTGCTACTTCCATGGTTTTGAATTATATTTTCAGTAAGGGTAATGAGTTGCTGTGCAAAAACCGGGTCTTTTGCAGATACCAGCTCACCTTTGGAATACTGTGAGGCAATTTCCTTTTTAAATGGAACTTCAAGTAAAAGATCGATTGATTTCTCCTGAAGATATTCCTGTACTTTGTTATATCCCAGTCCACTACGGTTTATTATCACTCCGCATGGTTTATTCATTGTTTGCAGTGTTTCAATGCTCTGCTTCAGATCGCTGAGTCCGAATGGTGTCGGTTCAGTCACCAGTATTACATAATCGGCAGCTGCCGCTGTTTGAATAAAAGGACATGAAGTGCCTGGAGGAGAATCAAGTATTATAATATCAGCTTCGTTATCTGCTTTTTTAATAGCTTCTTTAATAACAGGCACTGGTGACATGACACCAATATTTGTGCGTGCTTCAAGAAGGGCAGGACTCTTTTTGATCGAATATTCCGAAACCTGTCCCAGTGATACCGCTTTCTCAGAAATAGCACCGGTTTTACAGGCTACACTGCAAGCCCCGCATCCATGGCAGAGATCCTCTATAACATTTATAATTTTCATTGGAGGCAGAATGAATATTGCGTTATAGATACAATATTCATGGCATTTACCGCAAAAAGTACAGGTATCGGTATTAATAACAGGTACCCTCTGTGTTACTTCAGAACTGTTAACAAGCTTTGCCTTAAAGAATGCTACAGCATTTGGTGCTTCAGCATCGCAATCAACAAGTATTGAACTGAAATTATTATTAAGCAGAGAATAGAAGATATTCGTGGATATGAATGTCTTACCCGTACCACCTTTCCCACTGGCTACTGCAATTTTAATCATATTTCAGACGGATTGATTCATTAGCAAGAGTAGGTTTTATTGACTCCTTAAGGGATTTATTATTCCAGGTATTGAGATTAGTATGGGTGATATAATATTTCTGAGGTATGGGATGTGTTCCGACAATTACCTTAATGCCATACTTTTCGGTGATGAACTTTTTAAAATGTTCGATGTACGGGCAGGGAGGATAACCAACAATCAATCCTGTTGCAAGATGGATATGAGTTACTCCGTTTTTCTTCATCTCTTCAGGAGCATATTCAATATTACCTCCCGGGCAGCCTCCACATGTTGTGAATGCTGCTACCTCAAGATCCATATCTTTATAAATTGAAAATGCTCCTTCTCTGGCAGCCGCCGACCTGAAGCATTTACCTCCGGCACAGCTGCGATACCTGTCGCATATGATTATGCCTATTTTAATTTTTTCCATTATTAGGTTATTTATCAATCAATTCTTTCAGAGTATCTGATATCCTTTTTGAGGGAAAACATGCCTTTCCGGTACTTTTTTTAACACACGCGACTGTTATCTGAGCTTCATTAATAATCTCCCCGGTCTCATTTATTGCCTGATATTCAAAAAATATTCTTGCACCCTTAAATGATTTTATGCGGGTATTGATCATTATCTCATGATCATAAAAAGCTGGTTTAGTATACTTAATAGAAGCGTTTATTACCGGTAAGATGATTCCTTCATTCTCTATTTCAGAGTATGTTATTCCGATACTTCTGAAAAGTTCCCAACGGGCCGTTTCAAAGTATTTAAGGTAGTTTGAATGGTGCATGAATCCCATCTGGTCAGTATCGGAATAAGAGACCCTGTATGTTGTCTGAAATGTATTCATTAACTGTTTCTCAATTTACTATGAATTATTTCTGCTGCTTTAATTAACGGATAGCCGGCAGGTGAAGCAGTCAGGCATGGATGTGTTCCGATTTGCGATGTCATCAAAGAATTAACAGACATCCTGTTCTGTATGGCAAGACCAATTACATTTGTGAGTTCTCCCGCGCTTAAACCCCCAATAACTTCGCCTCCGATTATTATCCCGGATTGACGTGCTACTATTAGTTTTACAAGTTGTTTGTGTGCATCAGGCAGGTTCCCAGGGTGACGGTCCATACCTTCAAATGTTCCTGTTATTGATTCAATGCCTTCTTCTATGGCTCTGGCTTCTGTAATTCCAGCTGTTCCAAAACCGGTGTTTCCAAGCGCAGTCGAGTATATAGCAATAGTTCCGCTGAATGTTTTCACAACATTCAGATTGAAGAGATTCATTCCTGCAATTCTGGCTTCGGCACATGCTGTTGAAGCAAGCATGGTTGCAACCCTGCTGCGCGTTACAAAATCCCGTTTCTGCGCACAGTCGCCAACAGCAAAGATATCCTTAACATGAGTACGCATATATTCATCAACGGCAATAAATCCGCTTTCATCGACATAAATTTCAGCCTTGTCGTGCTAATTCTGTGTTTGGTTTATAACCTACTGTAAGAATTACAGCATCAACATCCAAAACCTCTCCGTTTTCGAGTTCTATTGATTCAACTTTCTTTTCCCCAAGTATTTCTTTGATGCCATTTCCTGTTATTATTCTTACCCCTCTATGAATAAGTATTTCCGCTATCTTTTTGGATATTTCGACATCAAAAGCCAGGCTTAGGATCTCAGGTTGTTTTTCTACCAGGGTTACTTCATAACCATGCTTAAAGAGTTCATCAGAAAATTCAACTCCAATAAATCCGGCGCCTATTACAACTATTTTTTTAAGAGAAGCAATTTTGGTTTTCATTTCGTCGAGATAGGTTTTGTTTTTTGGAATTACAAAAACATTCTCTTTATCACCACCGATGAGCCATTTTGGTTTAACCGGTCTGGAGCCTGTTGCTATTACAAGTTTCTCATAATGAATTGTTTCTCCACCTGCCAGTTTTGCCGTTTTGGCATCTTTATCTATACTGATTACTTCATCAACAAGTGATTCAATGCCTGCTTTTTCAAGCATATTATCAACCGGCATGATATTTTGTGAACTATTGTCAAGTATTCCGAAAATATATGGTATTCCACATGGAACCATCACCTCTTTTTGTTTCTTAACAAGTATAAAGTTTTTCTTTGGCCAGGAGGATTTTCCTGTAAGAGCAGCAACCATTCCGGCAGCACTTCCACCAATTACCAAGACATCTGTTGTTTTCATTATATATGATTTTAACTTAATTTATATTGTTGATCTGTAATTATTTATATGCATTTTAAAACCGATGGGTGTTCAGGTCTGCCTAAATCTTCCGAGTATAAATTTTCAACGTAGCGGAAATCTTTCTCAAGTTCTATGTACAATTCTTTCATCATTTATTCCAATTGTGGCTTTAGCCGGAACAGAAAAAATATCAGTATCGAAGCACTCGTTTGTCAATTATGAAGATGATAATCCCTGATATAGTATTTGTTTCCATTATATATGGTTGACCTTATTAATCGTTGTTTGATAAGGGATTTAACTACTAAAAACTCAGCATTGTCATTCCTTAATAGTCTTATTAACGAATCTTCTCTTAATGGATGAACAGCTGTTATGTTAAGGATGTCATCGTAAACATTACCTGTAAAACCTGCATCGGTGCCTTCAAATCCTGTCAGAAATTCCGTATTGATTTTATTCTTGTTAAAGATCTGCCATGCCAAATTCAGTTTTTCAGAATAGGTGGGGTAACAGATTTCTCTGATGGAGGTCTGATAGGGATTGAGAGATAGGCTTTTTCAGGATTTATTTTTTTTATTAATCCCGAAACATTTGTTAAATTATTAACAGTATCGTTTATTCCGTCAATAAGCATCGTTTCCGTGCACAATATGCCATTGTACTCACTGGCAAAAAGATTTATATTCTCAATAGTCATGTCAAAATCCAATTCCGGAGCAGGACGATTGACTTTTTGCCATGTGTCATTATCGCCGGCATCAACCTTAAGCGATACCCAGTCAGCCATTTGAAGGTCATCTCTTACCTGATTATTAAACAATAACGAGCCGTTGGTTATTACTGCAATCGGGATCTCCAGTTTTTTCAACAGTGAAATTGCCTTTCCCAGATTTACATCCAGGGTTGGTTCTCCATTTGAGACAAAAGTGAGGTAATCGGGATAATTATCCTTATTGAGCTTTTTATATGCTGTTCTACTTTTTTATAGATAGTCTCAGGCTCAAAAAAGGTTTCTCTTTTAATGCTTTTTCTTGTTGTTTCTCCTACCTGGCAGTAAACACAACCATAGGAGCAGACTTTGGGAGAGATAATATTATTTATCCCAAGGCTTTTACCAAGCCTTCGTGAGGGTACAGGTCCGAAACTTATCATTACTCAGTAATAAACTTTATTAAAAAATATTTTTAATATGAAGCGTTATAAACAACCAGACTATTCTTCTTTACCTTAAGATATTCTGACATAACATCACATTTTGCCATTAACAGGAAGAAAATTCTTTTATCATTAAGTGAAAGAAGTCCTTCCAGATTCCCCTGACCTTTGGAAATGATCAGGTCAGCATCTTTGAAGTATTGCTGAAACAGTTTCCCCGATTTATTAATTATTGTTGAGGGTGCATCGTATTCGCTTGAGATTACCTTAACTGTTTTTGTCATGCCGGTATATACCGCATCTTCCATTGTTGCATCGTTGATGATTGGTCCTCCTCTTACAACATAAGTAAGATTTGGGTGATTAAGCGTCTCAATGAAAAGCCTGTCGAAAACAATCTCTCCGGCATTGTCTCCAAGATAAAGGACCGATCTGGCATTCTTTACTGCCTCTTTTAACTGTAAAGAATGATCAATTGCAAACCCGGAACCCAGAGCCGTTTCAATGGTCATCATAATGTTGAAATTGTCATTAACGGCAAAATCAATAATATTTCCGGCAATAGCTATCCTTAGTGCTGTTCCGAATGGGTCATCGGATTGTTTTATATGCTTTTCACCTTCGGAATACAGTTCCAGCGCCATATCATTGTTATCCCGTTTTTCCTTACGATACGGATCGGGATTTTTAGTGTAGTTTCTCAAACTAATATGAAGCTCCCTTGAAAATTCCGGTGCAGTAAAGCTTTCGCGGTTATTATGGTATAAGCATATCATCTCATTTGTAAAAGAACTCTTGTCTTCACCTGAGATGTTCTCTTTTTCAAGTAATTTCTCAAATGCCCTGGTAAAGCAGAAGAAACAGCGATAATCTGAAATCATATATCCCTCGGATTAATGGTCGCAATAATTTGCCCCTGCTACAAGTGAATTATTAAGCAGATCGTCAACCAGATCACTATGACTTTTAATCTGAGCTCCCACGAAGACATTAATCTTTTGATTATTAAATAATTCGATAGCTCTTTGCCCCATGCCCCCGGCAATGACATCTGTTACTCCTTTTTCAGCCAGCCATGCAGGCAATAAGCCAGGTTCATGGGGCGGGGGAGTAACCAAAGATACTTCAGTGATTGACTTGTCATTAGTATCAATAATTGCAAATTGCTGACAATGACCAAAATGCGAGCATAATATCCCGTTTTCAAGCGGGATGGCAATACGTTTTTTCATTATAATAATATTTTAGATTATTGTTATTTTAAATTCCTCCGTGATAACGGTTTCGAAAGTCCCATACCTCTGCCTCCTCTTCTGCCTCTGAAGCCAAAACCTCTATCCTGAAAATTTTCAGTTTGTTTCTGGTTCTGATCTTCATCAGATATGATTTCTTCCTTATTAATTTTTGCACCGAAATCAGTGCATTTTCCCATTCTACGACCGTCATGGAACCTTGTCCCATTGGACCTCTTCTGTTAAATCCTGGCATAATATCCTCCTTTTTAAATTGTTAAAACTATTTTAAGTCGCTTTTTAAGCGTTTTTCTTTTATCTTATACCAAACCCTTTCAGCTAAGCCAATGATTAAGACAGCAACTAAACCAGCTATTGCATTCTTAATATTATCACCGGTTTTTGCAGTATCGGAAGGGTTGCAATTACCTATTCTTCTTCCAGTCATTGGGCCTTGCCCAACCGGACCTGTTTGATTAAATCCTGGCATGATGTTCTCCTTTTTTAATGTTTATACTATATCGATCCGCTTTTCAGACGTTTTCCTTTTCCTGTTCCGCCGCCTGATTTTCTGCGTTCTCCCTGTCCTTTCCCAAGTTTCTCCAGATCTTCCTGGTTGAGATTAGTTTTACATTTTCCTAACCCACGACCGGTTTTTGGACCTTTACCTTCCGGACCTGTTCCATTAATCTGTGGCATAATATCTGGTATTAAGTTTATTATTTTACACTAGTATTTCAATGATATCACTAACCTTTTTCTCAGAGTCCTTTAATGAGATCAACTGAATTTTCAGACTATCGAACAGGGTTTTTACTTTAACTCCAAAATCGCCCGAGACTACTTTTTTAACACCCCTCGATGCAACGAGTTGTACCGCTGCAGGTCCGGCTCCTTCCAAAGCCTCTTTGTTCGGGTTTGGAATAATTTCAATTCCTTTTGTTTCAATATCATAAATCACAAAAAAAGAGCAACGTCCAAAGCGTTGATCCATTTTGCTTTCCATATTGTTTCCTGTACTTGTTATAGCTACTTTCATGTCTGTTATTTACTTATTAATTGTTGTTTTTCTACTATGAGGAGTGCCTTTCCTGACCATCATGCTTCCACATTCAGGGCATATTTCATCTTTACACGGAATTCCGATATGATGTGCTTGCTCAAAACTGCATTCCGGGCAAATGCAAATATCGTTACACCTTGTGTGTGAGTCAGAATTATCTTCCGGGGATTGTTCAAAGCTTACGAAATCGGTGCTTTTACATAACGGACAGGCTGTTACCGGTTCCTGTTTATCAGGATTGTTGAAATAGCAGCCACAGGATTTGCACGAAAACCATTCACTGTCAAAATAAATCTTGCCGCCCTCAATAATAATCTGTTTGCCAAGCACCAGGGCTTCTGCAATTTTCTGACGCGCCCTGGCATAAATTCGGGTGAGGGTAGGTCTTGAAACATCCATTATTACAGATGCTTCGTGGTGATTCAGCATTTCAAAATCACAAAGTCGGATTGCCTCATACTCTTCATAGTGCAGAAAGACACTCTCCTTGTTTTTTTCAGTGTTTTTATTGCCATAAGGTTTGAACCCTGAAATAACCGGAGGGTTGCTGATTTTTCTTAATCTTTTTGGTCTTGGCGACATAGATATGAGCAATGGTTCACTACAAAGGTAATGAACATATGCTCATAATGCAAATTATTGGGGATGTTTTATTAAATTATCTGAGGACCGGAGCTTAACTTATGGCCTGGTTTTTGGTTAAACATCAAACCATCCGGCATACTCTTTTGGCTTGTTTGCCACTGTCGGATGTATTGATAAATTCATTGGTATGACGATCATAACTATAATCTTTTCCCCACAGTTCAACATTCTCAACAGTCTGCCTGATGGCATCAATGATGAACAATAACTCATCATCAGTCATAGTCGGGTGAAGCGATAGTCTTATCCATCCTGGTTTCATCGACAGATCACCTGCATCGATTTTATCGGTAATCTCTTTTGACATACTAACATCAACATCAAGAAGAAAATGCCCATAAGTTCCGGCACATGAACAGCCACCTCTTACCTGTATCCCGAACCTGTCATTCAGAATACTGGTTGCAAGGTTATGATGAATATTGTCAATATAGAATGAAAAAACACCTAGCCTCTCTTTTATATCATTGGCAAGAATATGAAGACCCCGTATTTTTGAAAGTTCACGGAATGCTAATTCGGTTAGCTCTTTCTCGCGATTTTGAATATTGGAAATGCCCATTTTCTCTTTCAGCGAGACTACCAAAGCTGCTTTAATGCCCTGTAAGAAACCAGGGGTGCCACCATCTTCCTTCACTTCAATATCACTTATATAGCTATATCCGCCCCACCTGTTAGTCCATTTCACTGTACCACCTCCAGGGCTATCAGGAATATTGTTTTTGTACAGTTTATTATTGAAAATAAGAACGCCGGCACTTCCGGGCCCCCCAAGAAATTTATGAGGTGAGAAAAATATTGCATCAAGCTGTTGCTTCTTATTTGCAGGATGCATATCTATATCAACATAAGGAGCTGAAGCTGCAAAATCGACAAAACAGTATCCACCATGTCTCATGCATTATTTCAGCCAGTTCATAATATGGAGGAAAATAGCCTGTTACATTCGAACATGCTGAAAAAGAACCAATTAATAACGGGCGGTCTTTATATTTTACTATTTCTTTTCTTAGATATATCAGGATCGACTGTAAGATCAGCCGAAGGTTCCAGTACAATAACATCAGCCAGAGTTTCAAACCATGAAGTATGATTGGAATGATGCTCAGTATGGGTAAGAAATACCACAGGGCGTTTTTCATTTGGAATATCCTTGCATTTATTATAATCACCCTGAGAGAATGTGCAGAAACTTATTGCCTGTTCAGGAACCTTCAGTCCCAGTATTCTCTGAAGTTTGGCAATAGCTGATGTCATTCCTGTTCCTGTAAAAGAATCAACAGATCATTTTCATCGGCATTAACATGATTTTTTACAATTTTCTGGGCATGATGGTAGGCATCGGTCATTGCTTTTCCTGTGGCAGTTGATTCAGAATGTGTGTTTCCTACCATTGGGCCGATGTCTTCAGAAATCCTTTTTTCAATTGGAGCGTATAATCTTCCACTGGCTACCCAGTCAGCATATACAAGTCTTTTTTTCCCGTTTGCTGTCTCAATATCTTTATCGAGACCAATTATATTATTCCGAAAAGGTTTAAAATATTTTTCAAGCTCAGTCATAGCAAAATTTTACGCATCAAAATTATCAATATTTTGGTAATAAAATGAGAAAAATCAAGAAGGATAATGCCTGGCAGACTCACACCGTCTAGTTAAATTTCTGGTAAGGAAAGACTGGTAATATTATAATTTATTTTTCTGTCAGAAAAGCATAAACATCACGGGGCGACATTCCCAGCTTTTCGGCAATTGTCCGGAGAGTGGTTTCACCATCAGCCTCAACTCCTTTGTCTTTTAATATCTTTAGAAGTACTGATAGTTCTTTTCCGCTGCTTTCTGATGTTGACTTAACTGTGTATTTCCCAATACCCTGTGGGATTTCCCCTTCAGCTGCCTTAATCGGTTTTTTGTATTTAGATGTCAGAATTTCATATATGGCTGATGGCGTCGTATTGTTTTCATTTGCAACCGTTTTTAGCGTCTGGGTCGGACCCTCCTACCTTAATATTATTTTCCCTTAACGTATTGATAATGTCGGCAGAAGGGATGCTGTCGAACATTACAGCAAGCTGATCAAGAGTGTAAATTTCCATATGCAAAACAGGTGGTGATTGAAAGTTCCCTTCCCAGCTCTCCTTCAGAGTCTCACCTAAGGTCATCACGGGCGCAAATGGTGTCCATGAACGAAGCGTTCCTATAAAAATTATCACTGTAAGTAAGGTTGCGGTACCAAGTTCCCATTTCCGGTTTAGTCCTGCTTTTAATTTGCTCTTGAAGTAGGTAAGAAATGTTTTCCAGTTGACAAAAAACAGATGAATTATTACCAGAATAAAAAAGAGATAGGAAAATATTGTATGCAATGCCTGCCATTCTGTTTTAGTGAAAAGCATCAGCTTCCATGTTCCCCAGTTTGCAATGCGTCCCGGAGGAGCTACATAAAGTATAAATCCCGACCATGACATTACCAATGTTGAAATGACCAGGGCAAAACTGGTAAAGCTCCTAAGATTGAACCCTTTCTTTTTCTCCGGCATAAACAGTTGTTTTTTAGGTTAGAACTGGTGCAAAAGTAATAAAATTCATCGTAATATTATATGTCATATGAAAATATATAGATGAGTGTATATGTATAAAATATTAAATGACTTTAAAACCCAACGTATCGGCCATTCATTTTAATTAAGATTGTTATCTTCGCTATGAGACTGCATATGAAATTCATCTTATTGAATTATAATTATACAGAGTGTGTCCAGTGACAGATAAATCTAATATTGAAAATACATCATGAGAAGAATCTCCACAACTTTTATTGCCATCCTCTTTTCGTCATTAGTGATGGCTCAGGGAAGATCTGATAAAGGAGTGCAATTAAATACTATTTCAGATAAACTGGTTCCGTTTTCACCTTCTTCTGTCAGGATAGGAGGCTACCTTGGCAGTAAGATTGATCTGGTTATTTCTGAGCGAATTAAAGCTCAGGATGTGGATCACCTTGTAGAGCCTTTCAGGCATAAAGATGAAACCAGATTATGGCAGAGCGAATTCTGGGGAAAATGGATCCAGTCCGCTATTGCTTCCTATGCTTACAATCATGATCCTGAAATGCTTGTAATCATAAAGAAAGCTATATCAGACCTGCTGTCAACTCAGATGCCCGATGGCTATATCGGAAATTATGCAGACAGTTCACAGCTTCAGCAATGGGATATATGGGGAAGAAAATATACAATGCTTGGTTTGCTGGCATATTACGATCTGACCGGAGATAAAGCGGCTCTGACAGGTGCAAGACGGTTAGCTGATCACTTTATGACCCAGGTTGGTCCGGGTAAGGTAAATATTGTAAAAACAGGAAATTACAGGGGAATGCCAAGCAGTTCAATACTGGAACCAATGGTTTACCTCTATCGTATGACCGGAGATAAAAAATATCTTGATTTTGCAAATTATATTGTTGAACAATGGGAGACTTCCGACGGACCCAAGCTTATCAGCAAAGCTCTTGCGTCGGTTCCTGTTGCACAGCGATTTCCGCATCCTGATATCTGGTGGTCATATGAAAATGGTCAAAAGGCATATGAAATGATGTCATGCTATGAGGGATTACTCGAGTTGTACAGGATAACCGGCCGGCCTGATTACCTGAAAGCTGTGCAGATGGCTGTTGAGGATATTATTAAGAACGAGATAAATATTGCCGGTTCAGGAACTGCTTTCGAGTGTTTTTACAATGGCGCAAAATTCCAGACTGAACCAACTTATCATACAATGGAAACCTGTGTAACAATGACATGGATGAAGTTATGCTTTAATCTGTTGAGGTTAACTGGTGATTCAAAATATGCCGATCAGATTGAAAAGTCAACTTATAATGCACTGCTGGCATCGGTAAAGAATGATGGCTCGCAGATTGCAAAATACAGCCCTCTGGGTGGTGTTCGTCATGCAGGTGAGGAGCAGTGTGGTATGCATATTAATTGCTGCAATGCCAATGGTCCAAGGGCTTTTATGATGCTGCCAGGCTTTGCGTTGATGAGCTCCGGGAATAGGATTTTCGTTAATATGTATGGAGCTATTAAGTCTGAGTTGCACTGAGTGGTAAGAATAAGGTGGTTATAGATGAGATATCAGATTATCCGGCAGGAGGGAAGGTGGAAATAAATATTCAATCCGGGAAACCGGAAAGTTTCTCTCTGTCGTTACGGATTCCGGAATGGAGTGAAAACACTGTTATTACTGTGAATGGAACACCAGTAGCGGATATCAAACCCGGAACCTATAAGGAAATAACACGTATATGGAATACTTCAGATAAAGTCATAATTAATTTTGATATGACAGCAAGACTGGTGAAATTAAACGGTCAGCAGGCAATAATTCGCGGTCCGGTTGTACTGGCTCGCGATAACAGGTTTAAGGATGGCTTCATATACGAATCTGCCGTAATTAATCAAAAAGATGGTAAAGTGGAAGTTGAAACAGCACAGCAAAAACCAAAAGACATCTGGATGGCTTTTACTGCCCCTTTAATTCTTGGAACCGATCTTGAAGGTGAATTCAGCAATCCAAAGCAGATTCATTTTTGTGATTTTGCCTCTGCCGGTAATACCTGGGGTGAAGACTCACGTTATCGAGTGTGGATTCCTCAGACACTTAATGTTATGAAGACAGAGTATAAGGGATATTAAACGGAGAGTGGGTGAGTGGGAGAACGACGGAGAGCTGGGTGAAGGGGAGAGGAGGAGAAGAGGAGACTGAGAGAAAGATTTAAGCCGTGAGACTCCGTGTTTCCCCGTGTGCTCCGTGGTAAAAAAAGTAATCAGTAATCGGTAATCAGTAATCAAGGTCTAAGGGACAATTGAAAACCGTGATTCCACCGTGTGCTCCGTGGTAAAAAAGGAACATTCTATTTTATTTGTTTCAAGGATACAAGGATTGCTTCATCGCTGCGCTCTTCGCAATGATGGTTTACTTTAGAAATTTCTGGTTGTCCGTTACCGATAATCCTGCAAATTAGTAATCTTCACGGAATTCGACCTGCACGCCTCACGCCTCACGCCTCATGCCTCACGCCTCATGCCTTTCGCCTTCCGCCTATCTTATAGTGATCCTCCAGTATCATTCTGAAAAGCTTACCCGGAAGAATATATTTCAGACAAACTGCCAGTTTCTGCTCAAATGATGCTATTATATATCGTTGCCGGGGATTTTTACATTCGACGATCTTAACCAGTTTTCGTGCAAGAACAACAGGCTCCCATCCGTTGGCTTCGTCTTTTTCAATAATTGCCAGAGTCTTATTAAACTGAGCATTGTAAGGATCTTCCTCTCCTGTGGGAGCAAGAAAACCACGTCTGTTCGCTGAGTTATTGGTATGAAAATCACCGGGATTAATAAGTACAATTTTAATATTGAACTGTTTAACCTCCATCCTTAATGCCTCACTGAAACCTTCTATGGCAAATTTGCCGGCTGAATAGAAAGCCTGAAAAGGCAATCCCATCAATCCGCCTATCGAGCTGAAATTGATAATTAAACCACCACCCTGTTTTCTCATTACGGGTAGTACTGCCCTGGTTAGATTTGCCATTCCCAGGAAATTAGTATCCATCTGAAGCTTAATGTTAACGAGTGGTGATGTTTCAATTGGACCGCCTGTATGCATTCCTGCATTATTAATCAGAACATCAATACGTCCCTCTTTATCAAGTATGGTATCAATTGCTCTTTTCATGGATTCATTATCCATCAGATCAAGTTTCAGTCCGTTTACTGAAGGGCTGATTTCCACATCTCTGCGGACAGTACCATAAACAGTATGTCCGTTTGCTGCAAGAAGCTCGGCAGTTTGCTTTCCAAAGCCTGAAGAGATGCCTGTGATGAGAATTACTTTTTTCATTTTTTTAATGTCTAATCTGTACATCAAGTCAGAGATGAGTGTTGAAGGTCTACTTTCTGATAAAGGGTTTAAAATAATTTTAAGAACTGACACAGAGAGCACTGAGTAGCACAGAGTTACACAGAGAATCATCATCCTTGCTCTGTGGCCCTCTGTGTCCCTGATGGCTATCGGGACTCTGTGAGCTCTGTGTCCCAAAAAAATATAAAACAGAAATATTAAATTAAAATTCCCAGCGCTTTAGAAGCTTTTGTAATCTTGTCAATCGAAATCTCAACCTGTTCTTTTGTGTGAGTTGCCATTAGAGAATATCTTATCAGACAATCTTCTTTCGGAACAGCAGGAGAAACAACAGGATTGACAAATACTCCTTCAGCAAGCAGGATCTGTGTGAGCTGTAAAGATTTTATATCATCTCTTATGAAAAGAGGTATTATAGGAGTTTCGGATTTTCCGGTATCAAAACCTGCAGCTTTAAATCCTTCAAGTGCATAAGCTGTCATATCCCAGAGATGCTTGATCCTTTCAGGTTCAGTCTCCATTATTTCAATTGCAGCAAGTACAGCTGCTGCTGAAGAAGGAGTCATACTGGCACTGAAGATAAGTGATCGTGAATTATGCTTAATAAAATTAATTACTTCCTTATCTGCCGCAATAAATCCACCAAGTGAAGCAAATGATTTTGAGAAAGTTCCCATTATAAGATCAACTTTGTCAGTCAGACCGAAATGTGAGGCTGTTCCTGAACCGTTTTTCCCAAGAACACCAAGTGAATGTGCATCATCTACCATAACTGATGCATTATATTTTTCTGCAAGCTCAACAAGTTCAGGTAGTTTAATGATATCGCCTTCCATTGAGAAGACGCCATCAACTACAATCAGCTTAATCTTATCTTTTTCACAAAGTTTTAATTTGCATTCAAGTGCATCCATATCGTTATGGGCGAACTTGAGGACCTTTGAAAATGAGAGTCTGCTTCCTTCAATTATAGATGCATGATCAAGTTCATCGAGAAGAAGATAATCATTCCTTCCGGCCAGAAGAGAAACTACACCAAGATTTACCTGAAAACCAGTGCTGTAGCATAGAGCCCCATCTTTGTTGACCAGAGCAGCAAGTTTTTCTTCAAGCTCTAGTATGGATGTCGAGGGTACCATTTAAGAAATCTCGATCCGGCACATCCTGTACCATATTTTTGTATAGCAGCAATGGCAGCTTCCTTTACTTTAGGATGATTTGTAAGTCCCAGGTAACTGTTTGACCCGAACATCAGAACTTTTTTCCCGTTAATTATTACCTCTGTATCCTGTTCGGATTCAATCGCCCTGAAATATGGATAAATGCCAGCCTCCATGGCTTTCTGAGGGGCATTATACCCTGCGAGTTTCTCTTTTAAAATTCCCACTATTTAGTATGAATAATTGTTAGATTTTGGGTCAAATTTAGTAAAAAAAGAATAATACGGAAGAAAAGCAACTCATTTGAGATGGTATATTAAAAAAATACGCAAATAGACTTATGTTTTTGTTCTACCGGAAGTTTAATCATTACTGTGTTTTGGAAGCAAAATCAATTCTCTTTTCTTTTCGGTTTTACGGAAAATAGCTGTTTTTTGCTTGTTGTATAATCTGTATGTTTGTGTAAATGACTGGTAGCCAGAATTATACTGTTCATTTTCAAAATTCAATTTTTTATTTGGAAGGTATGTATATGAATTCTATTTTTGCAGTGAAAATCAAGTTTAAAGATTAAATGGACGACGGCCCTGCGTATAGTATAATTAACATGTTGATTTAGAAGGTAGTCCAATTCTATGGTCACTTCCTTCTTTATCAAAATATGAGGAGGTGACTATGACATCACTCACAACATTTTATTTAAGTGGAATTATCGGCAAAGAAGCTTTTGGCGCCGATGGTGATGCTATTGGTACAATCAAGGATCTGCTTGTTTATACGCTGCCTTCGGAGCTCAATGATCCTAACCAGCAAAGGGTTGTTGGAGTAAAACTTAAGATTCGCAAAGAAACTAAATTCTATTCCTTTAAAAGTTTCAGAGTTACAAAAGCTAGGGAGATGCTTAATGTAACCTGCAGCGGGCTGATCGAACTTACACCGAATGAGGTTGATAATGGCCTTCTTCTTGTGGAAAATATTCTTGATAAACAAATA
This sequence comes from uncultured Bacteroidales bacterium, assembly GCA_963741935.1. Taxonomy (GTDB): domain Bacteria; phylum Bacteroidota; class Bacteroidia; order Bacteroidales; family VadinHA17; genus LD21. The sequence goes on from CAVUJY010000008.1 coordinate 42,637, forward strand.
GTTGATATGAACGGCCGGAAGCTTGTACGAGTTAATGATGTGCGGCTTGTAACACTGCCAACAGGTACCTTTGCCCTTGCTGTGGATATAGGAATTGAAGGATTGTTACGAAGGATAGGAATATCAAACCCGATAAAAGCATTATTATCTCTGACTAAAATAAAAATTCCGGCAAAATTTATTCTTTGGGATGATGTTCAGGCAATTGACCATTCCAGTTCTAATATCAGGCTTTCGAAAAGTTATGCTAAGCTTCATACACTTCACCCATCTGATCTTGCTGATATTCTTGAGGATATGGGCAAAAAGGCAAGTATGTCGGTCTTTTCTGCGCTTGATGAAGAAAAGGCCGCCGATGTTCTTGAAGAACTTGAAACTCATGCCCAGATTCATATTGTTGAAAACCTTCCCATAGACAAGGCTGCTGATGTTCTCGAAAAAATGCCTGCCGATGAGGTTGCAGATATTATGGATGAGCTTGAAGATGACAGGGTTGAGCTGCTTCTTAATGAGATGGATGATGAATCATCACAGGAGGTAAGAGAACTTCTTGAATATCCCGATAATCAGTAGGAAGTCTGATGACCACAGATATATCTATCATTTCATGCCTGAAATAACAGTTGAGAGAGGTAATTGATGAACTTCGTATTAAAAAACCAGAATCCGATGAACTATATAATATGTTTGTAACAGAAACTGACGAAAGACTGATAGGGACTTTCACTCTGCGCGATCTTGTTATTTCACAGCCTGATACTTCTGGTAAGTCAGATAATGAAATCGGAACCTGAATTTTTGTACGATAACCAGAAGCTGGGAGATATTGCGGAATTAATTTCCAAGTATAACCTTCTGGCTGTACCTGTAGTGGATACAAATAATCAGCTTCAGGGTATGGTGGTAGTGGATGATGTTGTGGAAGATTTGATTAATAAGAGAAGAACAAGAAAAAGACAAAGATGATAAAGTATTTGGAGTATGCTCAGGACAAAACTCAGGATATCAGGATTTTTTAAGCAACTGGCAATCTTTTTCGCAATTTTGGGTCCGGGAATTATTACCGGTAGCGTTGATAACGACGCAGGAGGAATAACTACCTATTCTGTTGCAGGGGCATTGTATGGCTATGGACTGATCTGGACTCTGATCCCATCGCTGGTTGTCCTGCTGGTCATTCAGGAAATGAATGCCCGGATGGGAATAGTCACAGGTAAAGGTCTTTCGGATCTTATACGTGAAAATGCAGGACTAAAAATTACCTTCTTCATATTCATCGGATTGCTTCTTTCAAATATTGGCAACACTACTACTGAATTTGCCGGAGTGGCAGGTAGTATGGAGATCTTCGGTGTAAGCAAATATATCTCTGTTCCTGTTGTGGCAGTTATGGTATGGTTTCTTGTAGTAAAAGGAACCTATAAGATTGCTGAACGTATATTTCTGATATTCAGTGCTTCATTGCTTACATATGTGGTATCGGCACTTATGAGTAAACCGGAATGGGGCGAGATTGGAACCTCTATTATTCATCCTCAGTTTCCTATGAATACTCAGAGTCTTGCCATGATCATCGCTCTGGTTGGTACCACAATAGCTCCATGGATGCAGTTCTATATGCAATCATCAGTTATTGAAAAGGGTCTGGAAATGAAAAATTTCAGGTATACCCTTATTGATATTGCTGTAGGCTGTGTTGTTACTATAGTTGTTGCCTTCTTTATAATGGTTGCTTGCGGAGCCACTCTTTATCCTCAGGGAATCCAGATTAATGAAGCAAAGGATGCTGCTCTGGCACTTAAACCACTTGCCGGCGAACTTGCATCACAGGTATTTGCATTCGGACTGTTTGTGGCATCGGTATTTTCAGCTACAATACTGCCTCTGGCAACTGCCTATTATGTTTCAGAAGCATTTGGCTTTGAAGCCGGAATAGATAAAAAATGGGATGAAGCAAAAGAATTCTATACCCTGTATACAGGCATCCTGATTATTTCATCAATCATTATTCTTATCCCGAATGCTCCGCTTATCCAGATATCAATATGGTCGCAGGTGTTAAATGGAATATTGCTGCCGGTGGTGCTTTTATGTATGATACTCCTTATAAACAATAAGAAGATAATGGGTAAATATGTAAACAAACCTTATCAGAATATTATTGGCTGGAGAGCTGTAATTATTCTTACAGGATTATCGCTGTTGCTTCTTATTATGCCCGCAATTAGCAAGTAGGTTTCATAGTAAGTATAATCAGATATATTTAAAAGGTATTGAACCATTCTGATAAATTATTGTTTTGACTATGATTCAAAGCAATGAATTTTAAATGCTATGTTCTTAGTCTTTATGTAGTTATGTAAATACTTATATATTGTCCATAAGAATAATCAACATTTTAATAATCTGATTTGTAATAAGTTTTACCTAAATTTGATACATCGAACAGGATTTGATGGTTAATTTAGCTGAATGTTTCAACATAAAGTAATTGTTTAAGAAGTGAAAAAACTTAAATTATTGCAGGTGCTGTTGTAATATGTGTTATCGCATATTTCATTATAATATCAACCGGTAAAACTACACAAAACTGAAGAGGACTTCTCTCATCGGTCAGGTACCGCAATTATTATAACAGGAGCCGCAGCAAGGATTCCACAGGAAGCCGGATTACTTGAAGAACTTGACAGAAGAGGACTGCTGAAAGATGTGGTATTCATCTCAGGTGTCAGTTCAGGTGCTCTTAATGCAGTTATGCTAAATGGAATATTAAGCGGGAAAATGACATGGGATGAATACAAAAAGATACTATTCAGTATAAGAGACAGCGATATTTTTATAGAGCAGAAAGACAAAAAACTACCTGTAAATACTCAGCCATCAAGAGACCTTTATAAGAAGATAGTTGAGGAAAGCTTGGGTTATCGTACAATTGGTGATCTGCCTTATACAACTCAATTTCTTTTACAAACCTGAGCGACCTCGACCTTAAGAAAAATGTTACAGGATGTGCAGCCGTAAAATAAATGAAGAGAGCGATACAACACTTAGCCTGGTTGACATAATGATGGCGTCTACTGCGTTTCCTATAGCCTTTCCTCCTGTAAGAATAAGGAATGTTAACAACCATTCCCGATGTTGAATATGTTGATGGTGGAGTTGGTAACGATCATGTACCTTTTGAGGCACTTCTTGAATTTGAGAAATTCAGAGGAAAAGGTGTTGCCAGGGTTTATATCATAAGCAGGAAAAGTGACAGTATACCACAGGTAAGTGAAGAACTAAGAAGGTTAGGAATTGATGATAAAGGCAGGCTTGGACAAAATTGGTGTGTCGTCTTGATAATATACTCGAAAGAGGGATGATGAAAAGACTTGAAGCATTTGTTCAGGAAGCTCCTGATCTGGTTAATGCTCAGTCATATCTGGATACCGGAATTTGAACAGAATTTTTTGCTTTTTAATTTCAATAATCTTAAGGAACAATATTTACTTACTTCGGAATGGGCTAAGACTCATAATCCCGTACCTCTTGGAGATTTTCTGATAAATCATAATATTGAAACCAAGTAATAATACTGAATATGAAACCCTGCACACATCCCTGGCATTGTATCGACTCCGGAAAAAACGCTCCCTCAGTTGTAAAGAGCATTATAGAAATTCCTAAAGGCTCAAAAGGCAAATATGAAATGGAAAAAAACACCGGATTGCTGCGCCTGGACCGCGTGCTTTTTTCTTCGGTTCACTATCCTGCAAACTATGGATTTATACCCCAGACATACTGCGACGATCATGACCCCCTGGATATCCTGGTTATTTGCTCCATTGATGTTTATCCTATGTGTATTATCGATGCAAAGGTTATTGGTGCCATGGAGATGATCGATGGTGACGAGCGTGATGACAAGATAATTGCCGTATCAAGCTTTGACATGTCAGTCAATTATATAAATGAGCTGGCCGAATTACCTCCGCACTACCTTGTTGAATTGAAGCGCTTTTTTGAAGATTATAAAAAGCTGGAACATAAAAATGTTGTCGTGGACCATTTTATGAGCAAGGAAAAAGCTTATGATATCATAAGGGAAGGTATGAAGCTTTATCAGGAAAAGAAAGAATCCCTTATAGGTGCTGAGATCTAATCATCTGAAGGCCATTCTCCATTAATTATGCTGCGGGAAATTATTTTTCCGGGGTCTATAACCACATGTTTGATCTGAGTCCGGTTCCATGTGTATGTTATATGTACCAGTCCATCATTGGTCTGAATAACAGCAGGATATGAATATTCTTTCCCTTCAGCGTCATTTTCGAGTATAAATGCGGCATTCCATACCTTACCATCGTCCGAGATTGCAGCATTTAACATTTGTCTTCCCTTTTTGAGATGATTATAAACCAGCAAATGTCTGCCGTCGGAAAGTGTGACTGCATCAATACCCGAATTCGGGTTCGGAAGGCTTGTCGGCGACAGCTCACTCCAGTTGTGACCATAATCATCTGACCATGAGCTTAGTATCCATCCACTTTTGCTTCTGCATAACATTTGAATTTTTCCACCCTGATGTACTAATATTGTTGGCTGTATGGCACCTGTCTTTTTATCATTAAGGGCCTGTGTTCTGTCCCAGGATAAGCCATTATCGGAGGTAAATTCCATATGGACTCTCCATCCGTCATTTTCGGTACTTGACGGACATATCAGTTCTCCATTGTCAAGCATGACTGGTTTGTTCTTTATCGGACCGTAAATATCTTCGGGTAAACGACAGTGTCTTGTCCATGATTTTCCTTCATCGTGCGATATCATAAGCTCTCCCCACCACTCTGAAGGAGAGGGGCCAACTTTGTAAAACAGAAGAATATCCCTGCCATCATAATAAAGAGCCGGGTTCCAGCATGGGTATCTTTTATCCTTGTACTGTATCCCATTCGCCACCTCGACCGGGATGCTCCAGTTACTGCCATTATAATCGCTTACCCAGATTCCGACATCGGGATTCCTTTCGGCAGTTCCTCCAAACCATGCTGCCATCAAACCCTTGTTGGTCTGGATTATTGTTGAGGCATGACATTGTGGAAATGGCACATCATGAAGATTATAGATGAATTCAGATTTTATAATGCATTTATCTGCATTAAACTGTTTCGGTCCGCTTAATAAGGTCCAGGCCATAATCATTATCAGATTCAATGTTAGATTCATCATTGTAAAAATCAGGTTTTTTTGAATTTAAATATTAGATTTGTAAAGATATAGATCAAATTCAAATATTTCAGAATAAAATGAGAACACATTTTTTGCAAATAAGTATTCGCTTAATACTTGGTTTCCTGGTTACTGCAAATACCCTTTTGGCGCAAAAGAAAGATGATGAAAATCTGCTTGGTAAGGCAGACATGTATAAAGCAAAGAAGAGTGCTCTCGAATATCTGGATGATAGTTTGATTGTGAGGAAGTTTGGTAATATTTCGGATGCAATCTGGAACTATGCCGAACTCGGAATGCAGGAATTCAAATCTTCTGCATTGCTGATAAAAACACTTGAGGAAGAGGGCTTTACTGTTGAAAAGGGTGTTGCAGGGATGCCCACATGTTTTGTCGCTACCTGGGGTTCAGGAAGGCCGGTGATTGGTATCCTTGGCGAATTTGATGCTCTTCCCGGAATTTCACAGAAAGCATTGACTCCTTACCAGGCGCCTCTTGTTGATGGGGCTCCGGGTCATGGATGCGGTCATAATATGATGGGCACTGCAGGAATTGCAGCTGCAATTGCTGTTAAGAGAAGCATGATAGAACATAATATACCGGGGACAATAAAATTCTTTGGTTCGCCTGCTGAAGAGACAGTTATAAGCAGGCCTTATATGGTCAGAGATGGTGTTTTTAATGACGTTGACGCAGTAATCGACAACCATACATCCTCAGAGATGTCAACCAGCTATGGAGTAAATGGCAATGCAGTGATGTCGGTTGTTTTCTCTTTCAAGGGTAAAACAGCGCATGCCGCTGCAGCCCCATGGGCGGGACGTAGTGCCCTTGACGGTGTGGAGTTAATGAATATCGCATCGAATTACCTGAGGGAACACCTGTTTTACACCTACAGGTTACATTATGTAATTACTGAAGGAGGTGAGGCTCCTAATGTTGTCCCCGATAAAGCCTCCGTATGGTATTATATCCGGAATACCGATGATAAGCTGGAAGATATGTATAAAAGAGTTCTCGATTGTGCACAGGGTGCAGCATTATCATCCGGTACTGAACTTGATACTGTAACCGTTCTTACTGCTATTCATCAGCGACACTCAAATAAAGGAATGGCTGAGGCAATACAGAGAAATATTGAACTTATAGGTATGCCACAATGGACTGAAAATGAACAGGTATATGCTAAAGCCCTGCAGAAAGAACTTGGAGCAAAAGAAAAGGGATATCCTGTTGATTTTAAACCACTTAAAAAACCTTCTGAACAGGTGGGCGGTGGCTCTTCCGATGTAGGTGAGGTTACACTGGTTGCACCTACTGCTACTCTGAATTTTCCGGGAGGTGTTCCGGGGGAGATTGGTCACCACTGGTCAACAGTGGCCTCAAACTATGGCACTGCTGCATGGAAAGGTCTAAATACCGGGGCAAAAGTAATGGCTGCAACTGCGCTCGACCTCCTTACAAAACCAAAGATGCTTAACTGATATAAAGGCAGAATTTGAAACTTACTCAAAAGACCATCCATATAAATCATTTCTTCCGGAAGGAGCAAAACCACCACTTAATCTGAATAAAACCCTGATGGATAAGTACCGTAATGCCATGCTTATGGTTAATCAGTGATAAAGATTTCTGTTATTGCTTTTTTTTCTGACAATAACAGCTTATTTTTATGACACGAATTTCTAAAAAAATGACACGATGCCATTAGCCAGGTTTGGAGTAAGTCTTGAAAAAGACCTGTTGGAAGCCCTTGACTCATTTGTAATAGAGAATAGTCTGCCTAATCGTTCCCAGGCAATCCGTCATCTGGTTGAGAAAAATCTGGTTGAGAAAAAATGGCAGTGTAACCAGATTGTTGCAGGTGCAATCGTAACGGTTTATGATCATCATAAAGGTGATGTCACAACAAGGTCAAATGACCTTCAGCATGAATATTTTGATGTTATTCTGTCATCACAGCATTTTCATCTTAGTCATGAAACATGTCTTGAGATAATTGCAGTGAAGGGAACAGCAAACAGGCTTACGGAATTATCCGATAAACTCATCGGTATTAAAGGGATCATTCATGGTAAGCTGGTAATGAGCAGGGCCTGATATTTTTTTAAATAAGCAGTAACACGAAAGGTAAAAAAGTAGCATTGAGTTGTGTTCACGCAATTATTAGATAAATAATTTATAAAAAACTATGGATATTAAGAATTTACAAATAGCTTGAATTTTATTTCCCCAGCCCAGAGTTTGATTCTTCGTCCCCATGGGCGGGGTAAACAAGATCAAGGGTTTTAAATTCTATTCATATAAACTCATATATTGACATTGAATAACAGTATTAAAAGATTAATTATGCATATTCCCGATGGTTATCTCAGCCCGCAGACTTATATTCCATTATTCGGAGCTTTTATTGCTGCATCAGCTGTGGCTGTCAGGAAAGTGAAGGAGGAAGTATCGGCTCGTGAGATACCTTATCTGGGAATGGCTGCTGCATTCTCTTTTATAATTATGATGTTTAATCTTCCAATACCTGGTGGCACAACAGGTCATGCAGTAGGATCAGCTCTGATTGCAATCATTTTCGGACCCATGGGTTGCCCTGGTTGCCGTATCTGTAGCCCTGATTATTCAGGCATTGATATTTGGAGACGGGGGTATAACATCCATAGGTGCCAACTGTTTCAATATGGCTGTCTTTATGCCTTTTGTAGCTTATTATATATTTAAATTTATTAACAGCCGAAAGGCAGGAAAAGTCAGAACATCTGTTGCTGCCTTTGCTTCAGGATACATCAGCCTTGTTTTGACAGCAATATTAACAGCTGTTGAATTTGGCATTCAGCCTCTTATTGCTTCCACGGCTGACGGGAAAGCATTGTATAGTCCTTATGATCTTAGTATCGCTGTTCCGGCAATGGCTATTGAACACCTGCTTCTCTTTGGAATTGTTGAGGGTGTTATTACTGCATTAGTTGTAAGTTACTTCATGAAGAACGACCCTTCTTCAATTTATGCACTAAGGAAAGGAGTCAGAAATGAGATTGGATAAATTGCAGAAAAGGATCCTTGTTTTCTTGTTGCTTCTGTGCCTGATAACCCCTGTGGGAATACTTCTTCCGGCATATTTTAATGCCGGTGATGCCTGGGGTGAGTGGTCAGCGCAGACATTGAATGACCTTGTTGGTTATGTGCCACAGGGACTGGCAAAATATTCAGATGTCTATAATGCCCCATTACCTGATTATACTTTAAATGCCGGGGATAAATCTGTAGCTCATCAGTCAGGTTATTATATTGTTTCAGGGATAATAGGAGCTACCCTTACATATGTTGTTATGCTGGTGATCTCAAAGCTGTTGTTGCGAAATGAGAAATAGGATGCCCTCTTACCTGTTATCAGGCGGACAGGAAAAACCTGAATATGCCGATGTTAAGAAAGTAAAACTTACTTTTCTTGACCGCACAATACTTAATTCTGCAAAAGCCGTAAAGTCAATTTACCAGCAGGCAGAGAGCGCTGCAAGGGTAAGTTTTATTCAAAAGATACATCCGAAAGTAAAATTTCTTTCACTGATATATCTCGTTATAGTCATAAGCTTTATCAGAGAGTTGCCGGCTCAGCTTATAGCAACGGGTTTTATATTTTTATTCTATCTTGTTGCCAGACTGAGAATTGTGGAGGTCTACAGGAAAATATTTTTTCTTGCCTTGATTTTCGGTCTGGTCGTTGTATTACCGGCATCGCTTAATGTTATTACTCCCGGTGAAATTATTTTTCCCGTATTAAGATTAAACAGCCCTGTACACTTTCTTATTTATAATATCCCTGCAGAGATCGGAATAACAGTTAATGGCATTCAGGTTGTTTCAATGGTATTTCTGCGGGTATTCAATTCAGTGTCACTGGCATTGCTGATTGTGTATACCACTTCCTTCCCTGCTTTTGTAAAATCTTTTAAAATTGTCGGTATCCCGGATCTTTTCCTGATGATAATCTCGCTTGCCTATAAATACATTTTTATCCTCTCACGAACTATTGAAGAGACTTACTTTGCTTTGAAATCAAGGATGTCAGGGAATATAAAGAAAAGCAGTATACGAAAACTTATAGGAGGGAGGATGTTTTTCATTTTCAGAAGGTCGGTAATTATTTATGAAAATACTTATTACGCAATGGTCTCCAGATGTTACAATGGAAAGGTAATACTTCATTCATATCAGAAGGTTACTTCTATGGATATTGCTGTTGCTGTAGTTATTCTGGTGCTGGGTATATTTTTAATATTGGTATGAAATGAGTGAGGAAATTATATCATTAAAGAACATAGGGTATTCATATTTCGGGAAGATTCCTGCGCTCAGGGATATTAATCTTAGTGTAAGAAAAGGGGAAATATTTTCCATTATCGGACTTAATGGAAGCGGTAAATCAACTCTGCTGCATATTATGAATGCCCTGGTGTTTCCCGATTCAGGAGAAGTTGTTTTTGAAGGCAGGGTAATGAGTGAAAAGGCTCTGAAGGATAAAGGTGTTGTAATGAAGTTCAGGCAGCAGATGGGATATATTTTTCAGAATCCTGATATCCAGCTGTTTTGCCCTACTGTGTTTGATGAATTGTTATTTGGTCCGCTTCAGCTCAATCTGCCGTTGGATATTGCTGTTGAGAGAGCCGAACAGACATTGGCTTATCTTGGAATATCATGTCTTAAGGATCGTCCGGTATATATGCTTTCAGGTGGTGAAAAGAAAAAGGTAGCTATTGCATCGGTGCTTACAATGAATCCCGATGTATTGCTGGTTGATGAGCCACTGTCAAGTTTAGACCCGAAGACACAGACATTTTTTATGGAACTGCTGCTGGAGCTGAATCATGCAGGTAAAACGATTGTTTTCACCACACATCAGCTTGATCTGATTGAGCATCTGCAGCCTAGAGTTGCTGTTCTTTCCGATGATCATTCTATCAGGAAAATCGGTTCTGCTTCTGAAATTCTGGGAGATGAGGAACTGTTAATCAGTGTTAATCTTATCCATGAGCATATTCACAAACATGGAGACAAGGAACACAAGCATTACCATTCTCATTACGTATTTCATAAACATTGACATAAAAGCATTAAAAAAGATATGAAAAAGTATTTCATTTTACTGATCCTGGCATTTATCTGCCAACTTTCTTCAGCACAACCGTTGCCGGTTAAACAAAAACATAGTATAATTATTGATACTGATGGGGCAATTGACGATATGAGGGCCATAAGCATGATGCTCTCACGTCCTGAAATAACTATTAAGGCTGTTTTGCTATCCGATGGCTCCCTTACTCCGTTGCAGAGCGGTGAAAAAGTGAGTTCACTTTTAAAAGAATTCGGTTTTGATAAAATTCCTGTTGCCGCCGGTATTAACAATAAAAGGGGTGAATCCTCCCTGGCGTCAGTTTAATACACAGTTTAAATGGGGAAAAGAACCGGGTAACTCAGTAATACAGCCTGATGCTGAAAAATGTCTTTCGGAGGAGTTAAAGAAATCGGAGGAAAAGATAATCCTTGTTTGCCTGGGGCCCTTAACCAATATAGCATTGGCCGGTTTGCGATAACAATGGACGATGGGGGTACGCTATTCCAGGTACCTCTAGAATTTATAAGAGTGCAAGGTTGACAATGGGCAAACTCCAACATGATCAGGGCGATTCGGAGTCAGTCCTCCAGCGCCTTAGTGAGGACCTGACCTCAGCTCTCGATTATGTCCTCGATCAGGGAGGGGACGATTCGCCTGCACTTCAATTCTCGACCCTCCTAGATAAGTTGGGCCTTGATCCACGTATTGACCTTCGCGGCATGGATCTAAGCGGTGTCAATCTTCAAGATGTGGATCTACGCCAGTCGGATCTTCGTAATACAGACTTTAGGGGGACGAACCTAAGGGGAGCAGATCTTCGTGAGGCAAATCTTGCGGAGGCGAACTTAGAAGTAGCTACCCTAAACAGCGCCCGGCTTGATGGCGCCATACTTCAAGGAGCGAAGCTCGGCGGAGCTGACCTGAGGGGAGTGGACCTCAATGAGGTCGACCTTGAGGACGTGGATATGCAGGGGGCAATCCTTGAGGGGGATGATTCAGGTGGGGACCTGCGGCAAGGGGGAAGGCAATCCGCGGGGTTAGAGGTTGGGGACGAGATTTCGGGACGTATTGACAGCTTAGGCTCGACCAACTCCGTCGACCTAGACATAGACGGGGGAAAGCCGATCGGTATTCCAACCACGGAAGCTATCGCGTCCTCTCGGGTGGGTAAGCTCCTCGTCCTCCTCCCCGGAATGGGCGCCGTCGCCACCACGTTCATCGCCGGCGTCGAAGCCGTGCGGCGCGGCACCGCGCAGCCCTTCGGCTCGCTCTCGCAGATGCAGACGATCCGCCTCGGCAAGCGCTCCGAGAACCGGAACCCGCTCATCCGCGACTTCCTCCCCCTCGCCCCGCTTGACGACCTCGTGTTCGCCGGCTGGGACCCGATCCCGGACGACGTGTACGACGCCGCCGTTCGCGCTGGCGTGCTCGACGACCGTGACCTGGAGCCGATGGCGGACTTCCTCCACGGGATCGAGCCGATGACGGCCGCCTTCGACCAGCAGTACGTCAAGCGGCTCGACGGCACGCACGTCAAGCGAGGCGAGACGAAGTGGGACCTCGCCGAGCAGCTCCGCGCCGACATCCGCGCGAAGAAGGAGGAGACCGGCGCGACGCGCGCCGTCATGGTGTGGTGCGGCTCGACGGAGGTGTACCTCTCCCCCGCCCCCTGCCACATGAGCATCGAGGCCTTCGAGAAAGGGATGAAAGACAACGACCCGGCCATCGCGCCGAGCCAGCTCTACGCCTACGCCGCCATCATGGAGGGCGTCCCGTACGCGAACGGCGCCCCGAACCTCTCGGCCGACTTCCCCGCGCTCGAGCAGCTCGCGGAGCAGAGGGCGTGCCGATCACGGGCAAGGACTTCAAAACCGGCCAGACGATGATGAAGACCATCCTCGCCCCCGGCCTCAAAGCCCGCATGCTCGGCGTCAACGGCTGGTTCTCGACCAACATCCTCGGCAACCGCGACGGCGAGGTCCTCGACGACGCGGACTCGTTCCGCTCCAAGGAGGTCACGAAGGCCGGCGTGCTCGACACGATCTTCCAGCCCGAGACCTACCCCGACCTCTACGGCGACCTCTACCACAAAGTCCGCATCAACTATTACCCGCCGCACGGCGACGCGAAGGAAGGCTGGGACAACATCGACATCTTCGGCTGGCTCGGCTACAAGATGCAGATCAAGGTCAACTTCCTCTGCCGCGACTCGATCCTCGCCGCGCCCATCGTGCTCGACCTCGCGCTCTTCCTCGACCTCGCAGGCCGCGCCGGCCGCTCGGGCATCCAGGAGTGGCTCTCGTTCTACTTCAAGAGCCCGCACACGCCCTCGGGCCACGTGCAGGAGCACGACCTCTTCATCCAGCACTTCCGGCTCAAGAACACGCTCCGCGTGATGGGCGGCGAAGAGCCGATCACCCACCTCTCCGAGTACGTTGAAACATACCACCATGAGCATGGTGGAGTCGGTTTGCCTCGGGTTTGATTGCAAAGATTCGGGAGATCGTCTCTCGTCAGAGCGTGGGCGAAGTGAGGGGCGGCAGGTGGGGTGAATACCTCTTGATGTCCGCCCTTTTGTCTGCAGCATGACAGCTGGCGTGCAATACCTGTGCAATAAAAGAGTGCGGTGCGATGCAGTTGTGTACCGTTACAGTCAAGCATGGTAGCGTTTTAGGGCTAACGAGGCCGCAGTTAGACCTTTGGGTGGATCA
>CAVUJY010000009.1:0-95279 GCA_963741935.1 uncultured Bacteroidales bacterium
AGGAGATCGCCTGCGAGCCGACTTCGGCGAAGCAGGCTTCGTGGTCGCAGATGTTATAAATGTAGATCGCCTTGAACTCGCCGTCCTTGAGGCCGGTGATGACGTTGCCGATGCAGGTGCGGCCCTTGGTGGATTTCGCCGAGGTCGCCGGGATCGGGCAGCACGGCCTTGAGGAACTGCAGCGGGACGATTTCCACGCCGTTGTAAATCGACCGGGTCGATGCGGGTCATGCCGACGTTTCCGAGCACTTCAAGGTGCTTCAGGTAGTTGGGCGAGAACGACATCCAGAACTGCGCGCGCTGGATGGTCGGGATGTGTTTCACGAGCGATTCGAGCTCCTCGTGATACATCCGGTAGATCTCGTAGGTGCCGACCTCGTCCGGGCAGGTGAAGGTCTGGTGGAGCGACATCGGCGGGGTTTCGACGAAGTCGCCGTCCTCGAAATGGCGGCACTCGGCGGTGACCTCGCGGATGTTGATCTCCGGGTTGAAATTGGTGGCGAAGGCCTTGCCGTGGTCGCCGCCATTCACATCGATGATGTCGAGCGTGTGGATCTCGTCGAAATGGTGCTTGAGCGCCCAGGCGGTGAAAACATTGGTCACGCCGGGGTCGAAACCGGAGCCGAGCAGCGCGGAGAGGCCGGCTTTCTCGAAGCGCTCCTGATAGTCCCACTGCCAGGAATACTCGAATTTCGCGACGTCCTTCGGCTCGTAGTTCGCGGTGTCCATGTAGTCGCAGCCGGCGGCGAGGCAGGCGTCCATGAGGTGGAGGTCCTGATAGGGCAGGGCGACGTTGATGAGCAGCTTGGCGCCGGTTTTGCGGATGAGGGCGGCGGTTTCCGCCGGGTTGTCGGCGTCCACCTGGGCGGTGGCGATCGTCGCGGCCGGTGCGCTGCTTCACGGCGGCGGCGATGGCGTCGCATTTCGAGACGGTGCGGGAGGCGAGGGTGATTTCCCCGAAGACTTCGGGGACCATGGCGCATTTGTGGGCGACGACATTGCCGACTCCGCCGGCTCCGATGATGAGGACTTTGTTCATGATGATGGCTGGCGCAAGGGGTGGGGAATCCGGCCGGGCTGGCAAGGCGGAAGAAGTCCGGCCATGCGGCGAGGCGGCGCCGGAGCGCCCGGCGGATTTTTTCCGACAACTTTTGGTTCGCATGGCGTTTTTTTCCCTGCGAGCCTGTCGCCGGACAGCAATACCCTATTTCCACATGAAAATCCACCCATCCATCCGCAAATCCGCCGCCGCCGCGGCTTCACCCTTCTTGAAATGGTCATCGTGCTTGGCATCATCGCCATGATCATGGGCGGCGCGATCTTCGCCATGCGCGGCATCGGCGAGGCAGGCCAAGCCGACGCAGGCGAAGTCCGACATCAAAGCGTTCCTCTCCGCCCTGAGTTTCTACAAGATCAACAAGGGCCACTATCCCGAGCACCCAGGAGGGCCTTCAAGGCGCTGGTGGACCGTGCAAGGCGATGTCCAAGATCAATCAGGATCCGTGGGGCCGCGATTACGTCTACCGTTTCCCGGGCAAGATCAACAACGCCGAGCCGGAAATCATCAGCCTCGGCGACGACGGCCAGGAAGGCACCGAAGATGACATCAACAGCCAGAAACTGTAGCCCGCGCGCGGGATTCACGCTGCTCGAGATCGTCATCGTGCTGGCCATCGCCTCGCTCGTGATGGGCGGCGCGGTCGGGCTGATGATGTTCTCGTCGGACGAGCAGGCGCTGCGCAAGGCCTCCGGCGAGATCGAGCTGCTCGCCAAGCGCGCCCGCACGACCGCGATCCTCCAGCAGACGCCCTACGCGCTGGAGTTCCGCGAGGGAATCGTGCGCATGATGCCGCTGGCGCAGGCCGGCCGCGAGGAGAAGAAAACCGCCGGCGGCCACCGCATCGGCGGCGAACCGGAGGACGAGACGGTGGCGGCGACCGCTGGGAACTGACGCTCGACAACGGCATGCAGGTCGTCCGTCCGCCGCTGGAATTCCGACGACTGGCTGCCGACCGTCAAGGACACGGTCCACGTCTGGCGCTTCGATCCGAACGGGCTCTGCGAGCCGATTTCCATCCGGCTGAGCCTCGACGAAAGCTGGATGACCGACGCCTTTCACCCGCTCACCGGCGCGATCCGCGAAAGCCGACTACGAAATCCAATGAACGATCCCCACCCACGGCGGCAAGCGCGGGTTCCTTCTCCTTGAGATGGTCCTCGCGCTGGCGGTGTTTTCGCATGGCCACCACCGGATTCGTCGTCGCCCTGCACCGGATGTCGAAGACCGCGCGACTCGCCCAGAGCGAACTGCGCATCACCCGCATCCTCGACAGCGCGCTCGACGAGACGCTCTCCCTGCCGGTGCTGGAGGAAGGCGAAACCGACACCCAGGTCGGCGACACCGGCATCGAGCTGCACACCACCATCGAGCCGATCGAGGATATGGAAAACGAGGACGGCAAGGTCTTGCAGGAGATGTACCGCATCGAAATCGACGCCCGCTGGTATGCCAACGGCAGCATGGCAGGACCGGCACGTGGAAACCTGGCGCTACGGCCGCATGTACCAGCCATGACCGGAAAACCCGCCAGCTCCCGGCGGTCCGGATTCACCCTTCTTGAGGTGGTGATCGCGCTGTTGTTGCTCACGATCATCGTCGGCATGGTGTTCGGCATCGCGCGCAGCTCGCTGATGCTGGGGAAATCCATCGTCGAGACCCAGAACGAGGAAATGGAGCACCAGGCGTTCTTCGACCTGCTCAGCCAGCGGTTCTCCGTCGCTGCCCGGCAACACCCGCTTCGACCTCAAGGTGGAGGACTCCGGCGCGCACTACCTCACCGACCTCACGCTGCAGAACGTGCCGATGAGCTTCACCTGGGGCGGCCAGGAGCGCATCGCCAAAGCCGTGCAGCTCTCCACCGTGAAGAAGCGCAGCGGCTATCTCGACATCGTGCTCCGCTACTACGAAAACGAAATCCTCGAAGGCTCCGAGTCCACTTTCGGCCAGAGCGCGCTCGACGAGGAGCCCTTCGCCGAGATCGTCCTGCTCAGCGACGTCGCCTACTTCGAATGGCGCGTGCTCGACGGCCGCACCATGGAATGGCAATACGACTGGGACGTGCAGGGCCGCCTGTAGTGAACACGTTAAGGACCTTATTTTCATAACTAACAATATGACCTAAAACATCTGAAATAGCATTCCTTTACAAAAAACGATGGGAAGGTAGAACTGTTTTTCAAATGGATGAAACAGCATCTGAAAATCAAATCATTTTGGGGAACTACGCATAAATGCTGTAAAAATCCAGATTTACTTGCCATAATTACATATTGCCTGGTAGCCTTAGTTCGTAACAAATTGAAAGTTGACCGCTCAATCTACGAAATATTGCAAATATTAAGCATCTCTCTACTTGATAAAACGCCTATAAAAGAGATACTTACAAAATGCGATTACAAAAATGTCAAAGAACTAAAGAATAATCAATTAAGAATCAGTGGGTTTTAAGTGCCCACTGATGATATCCGAACATAAATGATATTTTCAGATTCTCCTTCCTGCCAAAGCAATTAAACCGGTCAACAGAAAAACCATATTTTGTTTTCGACAAATCTTTCTCTCTAACCATGCACTAAAATTTCTGTCTTCGTATTTCAATATTGCTGATGGCCATGTATACCATCTCTCTTCGACAAATCCTTATTAACAGATCTCTTGTTGAATCAATAGTAAAACTTATTGTAACATAATTAAACAGAGATGTATTTAGCAGATTTTCACGGGATCTTAATATATTGTTATCCAGGTCAGATTTTAATTATATCTCCTTTCATTACTGTCCCATTAAAATCTAAAAAAGTTCTTTGAAATATTTGAAATTTAGTTAGTTACAGGCGTTTTTCGAGTAAACGGATTTCAATTTGCAGTTTTGCTATCAATTAATCAGATTAGCAAATGCATAAGGATAAATACGTTTTCGCTCAATTGGTCATCGTTCCTGGATAGGAATAAGTTCAATCTATATCGTTCGCAAGTATGACGGAGACAAATACGTGAAGCATTTCACTTGTTGGAATCAATTGCTTTCTCTGATGTTCGGGCAATTGTCAAATCGTGAAAGTCTTAGAGATTTGATTGTCGCACTTGATGCTCATCACTCCAAATCTTATCATTTGGGATTGGGCAAGAATGTTTCAAAATCATCTCTGGCCAGAGCTAATCAAGACAGAGACTATCACATCTTTGAAGAGTATGCTTACTATCTGGTAAACGAAGCCAGGCAGAAACGAGTTTCTGACATCTTCAAGCTTGATGGTAATGTCTATGCTTTTGATTCAACTACGATTGACTTGTGCCTTTCCGTATTCTGGTGGGCGAAGTTTCGTAAGAAAAAAGGTGGAATCAAAGTGCATACATTATATGATGTAGAGACACAGATTCCAGCATTCTTCCATATCACTGAAGCTTCTGTACACGACTCTACGGCAATGAAAGAAATTCCTTATGAATCAGGCTCATATTACATATTTGACCGTGCATATAATCACTTCAAGATGTTGTATAAGATTCATCAGATAGGAGCTTTCTTCGTTGTCAGAGCAAAGAAGAATCTTCAATACAAGATAATCAAATGGAAACGAAGATTGCCCAAGAACGTACTTTCAGATGTAACGATTGAATTGACTGGATTTTATCCTAAGCAATACTATCCAGAACATCTTCGATTGGTCAGATATTGGGATGAAGAACAAAAGCGTGAGCTTGTATTCTTAACCAATGCAATGCACATTTCTGCACTTCAAGTTGCTGAACTTTACAAGAACCGCTGGCAAGTCGAGCTTTTCTTCAAATGGCTAAAGCAACATCTGAAAATCAAGAAATTCTGGGGAACTACTGAAAATGCTGTTCGGATTCAAATCTACGTTGCCATGTGCACTTACTGCTTGGTGGCAATTGTCCAAAAAGACATGCAACTTGACAGAAGTACATATGAGGTTTTGCAGATACTGAGTATATCATTAACTGATAAAACTCATCTTCGAGACCTATTCGATAGAACTAAATTTCAAAATGACAAAGAACGTTTTAGGCTTAATGAGCCAAATTTGTTTAATTTTTAATAACGTCCCGATTTTAATGGGACACTAGTCATCTCCTTTCTTAAATGAAAGTTCACGTATTATAACATTTTCTTTAGTTGTTTTATTACCGCCGATCAGTATGTTATTGACTACCAGAGCTTTTTCTTTTGCAGTAGCCCTGATGCAAATGATAGCAAGAATTATTAATATGAATAAATACTTTTTCATATAATTGTGGCATGCCTGTAAATTGATATTTATTTAATTGCACACCATTTGTGACAACGCTTTTATAATATTACTGCGTATTCAAAAGCAAGATATAATGAACTTTCATATCTGCAAAAATTCAATTAAGTTTACAAAAAGAATTTATGTCGGGTATCTATAATTATGGTTAATTAAAAGAATTATCTGCCTGTTTAAATCGAATGCCAGGTTACTGAATACAAAAGCAAATAACAATTAAATGATACGAAAATTAATCCGGTTAAGTGCCATTCTCTTATTAATGAATGTAACTTATTTATACTCCCAATCAGTTGGTGATACTTCTGTCTATCTGATTACCTGCGGAACAGGGCAGGAGGTTTATTCAATATACGGACATAGTGCGTTAAGGGTTGTTACTTCATGATAACAATTCTGATATTGTTTATAACTGGGGGGTTTTTGATTTCGAAGTACCTAATTTCGCATGGAAATTTGCTAAGGGACGTCTCGATTATTTTCTCGGTAAAGAGTCAATGAATAATTTTTTACAGGAATATTATTTTGAAAAGCGATGGGTATACTCTCAGAAAATCAACCTCGATTCTAAACAAACAAGACTACTTATTGGCCTTATTAATGAAAACCTTAAACCTGAAAATGTAAAGTATAAGTACGATTTTTTTTATGATAACTGTTCAACAAGAATACGAGATTTGCTGGAGAAATGCACTGGAGATAACCTGTTATATCCCCCTTCTGCCAATACCAAATTGCCAACATTCAGAGAATTAGTACGCAAATACCAAAGTCCTTTACCATGGCTGCAATTCGGTGTTGATCTTTTACTTGGCTCCCCAAGTGATAAAAGAGCATCCTTCAGAGACAGAATGTTCCTTCCCCTTGAGATGAGAACAGAATTATCTGAAACAGTAATAAGAAGGTCAGGTAAAATGATTCCATTGCTGCAGAACCCGGAAGTCGTATTAAGCTTTGATCCTGTTGAAGTTAAACCGAATTTTCTTACTTCACCTGCTTTTGTTTTTACAATGGTATTAATTCTTATTGTTACTCTTACCGGATTGTTAAAGCAGAAGAAACTAATTAAGATTTTAGATATAAGTGTGTTCTCAATCTTTTCAATACTTTCTGTCTTAATGATCTTTACCAATTTTTTTAGCGACCACACTCAGATGAAATGGAATCTGAATATAATTTGGCTTAACCCGCTGATTATTATTTGTCTGTTTACATTGATCCTGAATAAACCAGGAAGAATCTGGTTCAAAATATTATTTTACATCCTCATGTCTTTTCTCGTTTTACACCTCCTGCTCCCTCAGCATTTTGATATTGCAATCATTCCACTTTTATTCATTCTTATTATCAGGAGTTCTGTCAGAGCTGTATTTAACTGGAATCCCTATTTCACTCCTCTGGATTAGATTTCAGGAATGCCAACAGAACACAGGATGCTTCATATAAATTAAGAAAAGTTTAACAGTCTTTAACAACACTTTAGAGTTTAGAAGCCTTCCTTTGCATAATCTTTTTCATTAAAATTAACATAATGATTTAGATAGCCATTTTATTATATTTGCTACTTAAATTTTAACGCTATGGAGCAAACTGCAGACATTAAAATTCTTAACGAAAAAATTGAAAAGGAAAGTGCCTTTGTTGATATAATCAGGATGGAAATGGAAAAGGTTATTATTGGACAGAAGCACCTGACCGATAGCCTTATGATCGGCCTTCTTGCCAACGGACATATTCTCCTTGAAGGTGTTCCCGGACTGGCAAAGACTCTGGCAATAAAATCGCTGGCTTCAATTATTGATGCCCGGTTCAGCAGAATCCAGTTTACGCCCGATCTTCTTCCGGCTGACCTTATTGGTACAATGATCTACAGCCAGAAAAAAGAGGAATTCATTGTTAAAAAGGGTCCCATCTTTGCTAATTTTATCCTGGCTGATGAAATAAACAGATCTCCTGCAAAAGTACAAAGTGCTCTGCTTGAAGCAATGCAGGAACGGCAGGTTACTATAGGAGAATCTACATTTAAGCTCGACGATCCTTTTCTTGTTTTAGCCACTCAGAATCCTATGGAACAGGAAGGAACTTATCCATTACCTGAAGCTCAGATTGACAGGTTCATGATGAAGGTGCTGATCGACTATCCTACAATGGATGAAGAAAAACTGATTATCAGGGAGAACCTGGCAAAGGTCTTTCCTGTAACCAATTCTGTCCTGAAAACTGATGACATTTCAAGAGCACGTGGTATAGTAAGAGAAGTATATATGGACGAAAAGATTGAGAACTATATTCTTAATATTGTCTTTGCAAGCCGTAATCCTGAAAGATTTGGATTGCCTGCATTTAAAAATATGATATCATATGGTGCTTCACCAAGAGCATCTATCAACTTGTCCTTAGCTGCAAAAGCCTATGCTTTTATACGCAGAAGAGGATATGTGATTCCTGAAGATATTCGTACAATTTGTCCTGATGTAATGCGTCACAGAATTGGACTTACTTATGAGGCTGAAGCAGAAAATCTTACCCAGGATAATATTATATCAGAGATTCTTAACGTTGTTGAAGTTCCATAGACAACAGAAGATGAGAATTGTTACACTTCTTGCATTTCTTATGTATACAGGACTGAATGCTCATGGTCAGAATCTTATTGGTTATTCCGGTAAGGAAATACAGAAATATATGAAGGAGAATCGTCAGGATATGAATTTTGAAAAAGTAGTTAATGACAGGTTTAAATACCTTAAATATTCAGCCAACTCTGATAACCAGACACTACTATTCTTTTTGACCAATGATTCAATATGCAAGAGCGTCAGCATTATTTGTGATCTGGCATCAAAACAGGAGAAAATAAAAGAATTTGATGCTATTTATAAAAGGAGCGAAGAAAACAAATGGGCAGACACGCGTGACGGCAAGAACTACCTGATAAAGCTAAAGGACGAAAAATGGTCCTGTGTAATTACAATTGAAGCAGATAAATAATTTGCTACAAAGTGGAAGCAACTGAATTATTAAAAAAAGTACGAAGAATTGAAATCAAGACCCGCGGCCTGAGCAGACATATATTTGCAGGCGAATACCACAGTGCATTTAAAGGTCGGGGTATTGCATTCAGTGAAGTACGTGAATACCAGTATGGCGATGACATAAGAAGTATTGACTGGAATGTAACTGCACGGTTCAATCATCCTTATGTAAAAATATTTGAAGAGGAAAGAGAGCTTACCGTAATGCTGCTGATTGATGTGAGCGGGTCAGGTAATTTTGGGACAACCGGGAGCTATAAGCGCGATTTAATGACTGAAGTAGCGGCTGTATTGTCCTTTTCTGCAATTTTCAATAATGACAAAATAGGGGTGCTGTTTTTTTCTGATAAAGTTGAAAAATACATTCTTCCAAAAAAGGGAAGAAAGCATATACTGAGGATCATCAGGGAACTGCTGGACTTCAAATCAGAAAGCACAAGAACAAATCTCAATGAACCGTTGAGGTTTCTTACAAATGCTATAAAGAAAAGATGTACTGCATTTATAATTTCTGACTTTATTGTTCCGGATTTTGAAGAGTCGCTAAGGATTGCTTCTAATAAACATGATATAGTCGGACTTAAGGTTTTTGATCCTCTGGAAACTTCATTTCCCGATGTTGGATTAATAAAGGTAACAGACTCTGAAACAGGTGAAGAAAAATGGGTTGATACTTCTTCCAGAGCAACAAGGGAAGCATATGAAAAATGGTGGCTCAGGCATATCGGATTAATTAAAAATACTTTTAAGAAATGCGGGGTGGATTCCGCAGAATTAAGAACTGATCTTGATTATGTCAAACCACTTATTAAGTTGTTTAAGAACAGGTAACAAAGATGAAGAGGTTTATTATTTCAATTGTAAGTTTATTTGTGGTAGTTTTTTTCGTAGAGGGTCAGAACGTAACTGTAACCTCTGCTTTTGATTCTTCCAGGATCTATATAGGTGATCAGATCAGATTCAAATAAAGGTTGACCAGCCATCCGGACTTGATCTGTCTATTACCGGATTTTCAAGATACAATCTGTAAAAATATTGATATCATTTCAGGTCCGGTCATTGATAGTTCCTCGATCAAAGATGGACGATTACAGATAATTAAGAGCTACCTGATTACATCATTTGATTCAGGATTCTACCAGGTACCGCCAGTATATGCTGAAATTAAGAATGATAATGGTCTTAAGAGGTTTTATTCTGACTATTCACAACTGGAAGTAATGAGAGTAAAAATTGCTCCCGCAGATACAACCGCAAAATTTTATGACATAATTAAGCCTTACAGAGCTCCTGTGACTGTAGGAGATATTCTTCCATGGGTCCTGATAGCACTGTTGTCAGCAGCTCTGATATGGGCAGCAGTAAGGTATTTCCGTAAACATAAAAACAACGAAAAAGGATTTCTTCCTGAGGTTATACCTGATCCTGCTCATATTATTGCATTCCGGGAGCTGGAAAAACTGAAAGGAGAGGAGCTATGGCAGAAAGGAGAAATAAAAAATTATTACACACGGCTAACTGAAATATTGCGTCAGTACCTTGAACACAGGTTTAATGTGTTTTCTTTTGAACTTACTACAAGGGAAACACTTGATGCTCTTCTAAAAACAGGTTTTAAGAAGGATAAATCATATAATATTCTCAAAGATATTCTTACAGGTGCTGATCTGGTGAAATTTGCAAAATATACACCTGACTCATCAGAAAACGAAGCACAGTTTCAGGCATCATGGGATTTTGTTACTGCTACAAAAATTGATGAACAAGTTGAGATAACGCCGGCAGCACAGAGTGAATGGAGAGGAGGGAAAACCATGAATAAGATAACATTTGCCGATCCTGCATTTCTTTATTTGCTGGTTATTATACCAGCGATAATAGCATTTTATTTTTTCAAACAACGCAAGGCAACAGCTTCTTTGAGGATGCCCGGACTTGATCCATTTTTAAACTCAGGTAAAACATTCAGGCATTATCTGCGTCATATCCTCTTTGCATTAAGAATTATTGCTGTTGCCCTTCTGATAATTGTACTTGCCAGACCACAGGCAACAGACAGATTTCAGGATGTCTCAACTGAAGGAATTGATATTATTCTGGCTTTGGATATATCGGGTAGTATGCTTTCCCGCGACTTTAAACCAGACAGACTGGAGGCTTCAAAGAATGTGGCAACTGAATTTATTTCAGGAAGGCCTTATGACAGGATAGGTCTGGTGATATTCAGTGGAGAAGCTTTTACTCAGTGCCCGCTTACAACAGATCATGCAGTTCTGATTAACCTTCTCCGTCAGGTGAAAAGCGGTATGATAGAAGATGGGACAGCAATTGGTACCGGATTGGCCACTGCTATTAACAGAATTAAGGATTCAGATGCTAAAAGTAAGGTTATTATCCTACTAACAGATGGTGTAAACAACAGGGGAGAAATTGCTCCGGAAACAGCTGCCAGTATTGCAAAGCTTTACGGGATAAGAGTTTATACAATCGGAGTTGGAACTGAGGGAATGGCTCCATATCCGGTCCAGACACCATATGGAATACAGTACCAGGATATGCCTGTAGAGATTGATGAAGGACTGCTTAAGGAAATTGCACAGACAACAGGAGGTAAGTACTTCAGAGCAACGGATAATGATAAGCTTGAACAGGTTTATCAGGAAATAGACAAGATGGAAAAGTCAAAAATTGATGTTAAGCAATTCAGCAGGAAAGAAGAGAAATATTTTCCTGCGGCATTAATTGCATTTATTCTGCTTGTACTGGAGTTTTTGGCAAGGAATACTATATTCAAAAACCTAACATAGAGAGGGGGAGATTATATGCAACTTTTCAGATTTGCAAATCCTGATTATTTATACTTGTTGCTTCTGCTTCCGGTTATGGTATTGATATTTATCTTAAACGGGATAAGAAAGAGCAGGGCAATAAAACGGTTGGGAAATACAGAACTGGTTAACAGCTTGTTACCTGAATTGTCAAAAGTGAGACCTCTTATTAAATTCATTTTGCAGCTTTTAGCTGTTTTAGCAGGGATAATTGTTCTTGCAAGACCACAATTCGGATCAAAAATTGAAGATATCAAAAAACAGGGAGTGGAAGTGATTATTGCTTTGGATGTGAGTAACTCAATGCTTGCCGAAGATATACAGCCAAACAGGCTGACAAGAGCAAAACAGGCCATTTCAAGGCTTATTGATAAACTGGATCAGGATAAAATAGGTTTAATAGTTTTTGCCGGTGACGCTTATACCCAGATACCAATTACTACAGATTATGTCTCAGCCAAAATGTTTCTTTCGGCTATAAGTCCTGATATGGTTGCAAAACAGGGTACGGACATTGGTGCAGCAATAAATCTTGGGATACGATCATTCAGTCCCGGAGAGGGAAGAAGCAAAGCAATGATAATCATAACTGATGGAGAAAATCATGAAGATAACCCTGTTGCAAGTGCTGAAGATGCCGCTAAAGCAGGAATAGTGATTTATACTATAGGTATAGGTTCTACAGACGGAGTTCCTATTCCTGTAGAAATTAATGGTAAAAAGGATTATCTTAAAGATGCAAAAGGCAATACGGTTATCACCAAACTGGATGAAGATATTCTGAAGAAGATCGCTGCTGCAACTAATGGGACTTATGTAAGGGCCAGTAATTCAAATATAGGATTGGATGAAATATTCAATGAAATTAAGAAGATGAAGAAACAGGAACTCGAAAGTAGCATGTATACTGAATATAATGACCAATTCCAGATATTTGCAGCTTTGGTGATCTTTCTTCTTATCATTGACTTCCTGGTAATGGACAGGAAAAACAGAAAACTTTCAAACATAAGATTGTTTAAATTTAAAGTTTAATTACTTGTTGTAAATTATGTTCAGAAAAATTAAAATATCAGATTATTTTATACCCAGGTTTATTTTAGCATGTGGGTTTATAATAATTTCTGTTGCCCTCAATGCCCAATCTGATAAGAAGTATATCAGACAGGGGAACAGGGATTATGAGAAAAACAAGTTTTCAGATTCAGAGATTCTGTACAGGAAAGCAATTGACAAAAATAAGCAATCGCCTGATGCTGTTTTTAACGCAGGTGATGCCCTTTACAAACAAAAAAAATACGAAGATGCCGGAAAGCTCTTTTTGGATAATTCAAACATGAATGCTGATAAAACCAAAAAAGCTGCAGGACTCTACAATCTTGGAAATTCCTTGCTTGAATCAAATAAAGTCAAGGAGAGTATTGAAGCATATGAAAACTCGCTAAAACTGCGTCCTGATAATTTGGAAGCAAAATACAATCTTTCATATGCCCAGGATCTGTTGAGAAAGCAGGAACAGCAACAACAGCAGCAGCAAAAGGACAATAATAACGACAAAAAGGACCAGAACAAAGATAAATCGGATCAGAAAAGATCAGAATAAGGATCAGAAAGACCAAAACAAGAAGGATCAGGACCAGAATAAAAATAAGGATCAGCAAAATCAGCAGGATCAGCAACAGAGTATTTCAAAGGAAGATGCCCAACGAATACTTAATGCTCTGGCTAATGATGAAAAAAATGTCCAGGAAAAAGTAAAGACGGCTGAAGCTGCAAAACAAAAGATCAAAACCATTAAAAACTGGTAAGCAGTACAATGGTTAAAGATGAAAAAGATATTACTATATATATTTACTTTCCTTGTGACAATCAATGCATCCGGGCAGGATGTATCTGTAAAAGTTGAATATCCGAATGTGGTAAATACAGGGCAGCAGTTTACAATTATGTGGACTGTTAATGCAGGAGGGGGTGAATTTTCCGCACCCGCATTTACCGGGTTTTATAAACTTATGGGGCCTCAGACATCATATAGCTCAAGTACTCAAATAATAAACGGGAAAATGTCAAATTCCACTTCTTATTCCTATGTTTATTATCTACAGGCTGTAAAAGAAGGGAAATTTACTCTGCCACCAGCAGTGTTTACATTGAAAAATAAATCTTATACATCTGATTCACTGCATATTGAAGTTATTGGAAGCGCTTCGCAAAATGCAAGTGCAAGTTCAGGATCGCAATCAGGTATCGGAATCTTCAAGGGGAGATCTGTTTGTAAATCTTTCCCTTGATCGCAAGCAGGTATATCTTGGTGAATCAATCGTAGCAACAGTCAAACTTTATACCAGGGTCAATATTTCAGGAACCAACGAAATTAATTATCCTTCCTTTAATGGATTCCTGAAATCAGATATAAAGACTCCTCCTCTTACCTCCCTGCGCCAGGAGAATCTGAATGGCAAAATATATGGTACCGGGGTAATTCAACAATTCCTCCTGTATCCACAGGTAACTGGTGAGGTTACTATCGATCCTGTTCAGATATCAGTTCTCATTCAACAGAAATCCAAGCAGTCCGACCCGTTTTTCGGAGATTTCTTCTCATCATACGAGACAGTGCCGCGTGTTGTGGCAAGTATGCCTGTAACGGTAAAGGTAAAACCTCTTCCTGGAATTCAACCAGCTGATTTCTCCGGTATAGTCGGGAAATTAAGTATGAAGGCCAGTCTTGACAAGGATACAGTTAATGTAAATGATGCAGTGAATTTCAAAATATTACTGTCAGGCACAGGAAACCTTAAAATTGCTTCAACACCATCTCTTAAGTTATCTCCTGATATTGAGCTCTATGATCCAAAAATTACTGATAATATTACTAATGGGATTAATGGGACAACAGGACAGAAGAGTTTTGAGTTTCTCCTGATCCCAAGACATTATGGAGAGTTCACTATTCCTGGTGTGTCCTATTCATATTTTAATATTGCGACAGGCAAATATGAAAATCTTAAAACACCGGACTTTCATTTTTACGCCCGTAAAGTAAATGATCAGAGTTCAGGAATTACCGTATACGGAGGTGTTTCAAAAGAGGATGTGAAATATCTGGGGAAAGATATCAGATTCATTAAATCAACACCCGGACGTCTGAAAAAAGCAGCTGTAATTATGGTATCACAACGTTCATTCTACAGTACTTTTATTTTCGCTTTATTTTTGTTTCTGATAATTTTGTTTCTGCGCAGAGAGCATATACGACGAAATTCTGATCTGTCGTTAGTCAGAAACAGGAAAGCTGCAAAAGTTGCAGTAAAAAGATTACATAACGCTTCTCTATGTCTCAAAAATGAACAGCTGGATGAATTTTACGAGGAGGTACTTAAAGCATTGTGGGGTTATCTGAGCGATAAACTCAATATTCCGGTATCAGAGCTCACCAGAAATAATGCTGTTGCTTTATTGACTGAAAGGAATATTGATGAAGAACAAATTAAAAAACTAACTGATATTCTTGATAAATGTGAGTATGCAAGATACGCACCATCAGGTTCCGGTACAGAGGCTGAAACTTTGTTTGAAGGAGCGTCACAGTTTATTAAATCAGTAGAAAATTCAATTTAGCATATGAGCAATAAACTAAAATATTTATTCTGCATTCTTTTAATTGTCTTCTCTGTACATAATGGATATTCCCAGGATGCAAATGCACTGAAGTTTGATGATGGAGTTACAGATTTTACTGCAGGTAATTATAAGGAAGCTTTGCAGTTATGGAATGATCTGTATAATACAGGGTACCGTTCAGCAAATCTCGAGTATAATATTGGAAATGCCTATTTTAAACTTAATCAAATTCCTGAGGCAATTCTTTTTTATGAGCGGGCATACCTTTTAAATCCTTCTGATGAAGATATTAACTATAATCTGCAGATCGCCAGAAGCAGAACTGTTGACCGGTTTCAGGAAATACCTGAACTTTTCTTTATTAAATGGTATAATTTCATCTCTTTGGATTTATCTTCCAATAACTGGGCTAAAATAAGCATGGCCTCATTCATTTTGTGTCTGATATTGCTGTCACTGTATATCTATTCATCCGTGTATCGTTTAAAAGTTATTGGATTCTGGCTGGCTTTATTTCTGTTTATCATATCACTGGCATCTCTTTCCTTTTCTTTACGAAATAAAAGACTTGTTTACGATAGTCATAAAGCAATAATTACAGTACCACTGGTAAGTGGGAAGAGTGCACCGGATAACAGTGGTACTGATCTTTTTGTATTGCATGAAGGGACTAAGGTTACAATTGAAGATGAAGTGGGAGATTGGTACGATATCAGGCTTTCAGATGGCAATAAAGGCTGGGTCCATTTAAATAGTCTG
The DNA here is from genome assembly GCA_963741935.1 of uncultured Bacteroidales bacterium. Classification (GTDB taxonomy): domain Bacteria; phylum Bacteroidota; class Bacteroidia; order Bacteroidales; family VadinHA17; genus LD21. The sequence continues at coordinate 15,578 of CAVUJY010000009.1, forward strand.
AGTATAATATAATCTGTATGCAACTTAATTGTTATCTTTCAGGTCAGATTTATTAGTATATATAATATTTTCCTGATCATGAAAAAACTTCTGCTTATTTCAGTTATCGTACTGCTCGCCTTATCGTGTAAGAAAACAAAATTTTCACCTGAAGGACCTACAGATGTAAGGGTTAAAAACGAATCTGATCTGGTTTTGGAAATGGTTATCGTTGATACCTCAGGAGGTATTGATACCCTTGGAGATATCGTTGCAGGAGGATATTCTGACTACTTCAGGTTCGATAAAGCCTTTCCAAAAGCCGAGATAACTGCAAAAGTAAATGGACAACTTTTCTCCACAGGTGCTGTTGACTATAACGCAATGACTTATATTGGTCAGGCAAAAATCACTTATGAGGTTTATATCTCCGACCTTGCTAATAAAAAACTTACAATCAGTAATTGTTCCCTGGATGCCGGTTTGGAATAGATGGAAGAATTTATAACTGCATGTCCTCGAAATTGTTATAGTACCTGTTCTTTCAGAGTACAGGTTGAGAATAATAAAATCAGGAGAATACTTCCTTTTTCCGGAAATCGTGCAACAGTTGAGGGACCCTGCATTAAGGGTTTATCATATCTTGAAAGAGCATACTCCCCTGACAGATTGATTTTTCCTCTACAGAAGAAACCTAATGGTGAGTTCAGGCAAATATCAATGGATGATGCCTTAGGTATAACTTCTGAAAGGCTGGAATCCCTGAAACAAAAATATGGATCCCAAAGCATCTTATGGTACAAAGGAAGCGGAATGGCCGGGCTCACAAATGAGATCGGAACAAGTTTCTGGAAAAGTTTCGGAGGGACAACTCTCACATATGGCAATCTTTGCTGGCCGGCAGGGTTAGAGGCTGTCCGTCTTACCATGGGATCTGTTAAGCATAACGTTCCCTGGGATCTTGAAAATGCCGCAACCATAATTATCTGGGGGAAAAATCCTGCTGAAACAAATATTCAGGAAATCGCATTTATTGCAAATGCGAAGAAAAATGGAAGCCGTGTAATTGTAATTGATCCAATACGAACACCTACAGCTGATAAAGCTGACATCCTCTTTTGTCCCAGACCCGGAACCGATGCAGCCCTTGCTCTGGCAATCTGTTCAGTGTTGATATCTGAAAACCTTATTGATAATCTCATTTATTAAAAAGAACGTCAAGGGTTTTGATGAGTTTAAAGAATCATTGAAGATTACAGCAGAAGAGGCAGAAATAATTACAGGAATCCCTTCGCAGAACATTAAAGAGCTTGCCAGGTATTATATCTTCTGAAGGGCCACTTACAATTATTCCGGGTTATGGTTTGCAAAGACATTATAATGGTGGTCAGACGATCAGGTCAATTCTGTCGATAGCTATTCTTACCGGAAATATCGGGAAAAAAGGAGCAGGATTTAATTTTGCAAACCTTCAGAGTTATGTTTTTGATAATCTCAAGGAACCATTATCCTATTATCCTGATCCTGCCAATGATCCTCCTTTCCGCAGATCAATTTCCATGGCAAAGCTGGGCGAAGATATCCTTAATACCAGAAATCCTGAAATAAAAGCATGCTGGGTTGAAAGAGGCAATCCTGTATTGCAGGCACCAGATTCAAATAATGTTATTAAGGCTTTTGCAGGCATGGAGTTTAGAGTTGTTGTTGAACAATTCATGACTGATACGGCTAAAATGGCTGATATAATTTTCCCGGCAAAAAATATGTTTGAGCAATCGGATATTCTTGGATCATACTGGTCACCATATGTGCTTTTTAAACCCAAAGTGGTTGATTCTCCAGGGGAAGTTCTCCCCGAAAACGAAATCTATTTCCATCTCGCGAAAAAGCTTGGAATGAAAATAGATTCGTCAATATTACCGGAACCTGGAAACAGCAATATTGAAAGCTGGCTCGAAAAAAGGATAGAAGGTTATTCCAAACTGAAATTATCAGAACTAAGAGAAGGGCCTGTTCTTGCTCCCGGTCTTCAGCATATCGCATATGAGGATCTTGTATTTGAAACTCCTTCAGGAAAAATTGAATTGTACTCTTCCGAGGCCAGTTCAAGATGGGGGATCTCTCCATTACCACAATATATTGGAAATGAGACAGATTCAGATAGAAATGAATTCCCCATTTTGCTGATGACCCCAAACACTGGCAGCCGTATTCATTCTCAATTCGGAAACCTTGAGTATAATAAGGGATTCTGTTGCTCCACCAGCTGTGGAAATTTCAACAGAAGATGCTATAAAACGGAATATTTCAACAGGAAACAGAATAAAAGTTTATAACGAAACAGGAGAGATTGAAAGTGTTGCAAGAGTCTCGGGCAGAATTCCGAAAGGTGTAGTTATCCTCCCAAACGGAGTATGGCTTAATGAAGGAGGTGGAGGTAATTTTATGTGTGCCGGGAAAGAAACTGATATTGGCTATGGTGCTGCATTTCATGACAATATGGTTGAAATTGTAAATCTCGAATAGATGAGAGGATTTATTTTTGATCTTGATAAATGTGTAGCATGTAATGCGTGTAATGCTGCTTGTCTGCTTGAGAACGGATGGAAAATTCACCCCAGATCCGTTTATACATATTAATCCGGAAGCTATTTCCCTCAGTGCCGGTAATAAATTATTCATCTGCATGTTATCATTGTGAAACAGCGGCCTGTTTAGAAGGCTGCCCTACATCGGCATATACAAGAGATGCAGTTACCGGAGCGGTTTTATTTGATGAAAAGAAATGTATCGGATGCAAATACTGCCAGTGGAACTGCCCGTACGATGCACCAAAATTCAATACAGAGACAGGAATAGTAGGAAAGTGCACCCTTTGCAATACTGCACTTTCATGAAGGTCGTATGCCGGCATGCTCTGTCGCATGTCCTACAGGTGCACTTAAGTTTGGTGAACTTGAGGAACAAGATGTGAAGAAGATCCCTGAATGGTTTCCTGATTCGAATCTTAAACCATCGATAGTGTTCATTGGGGAGCAAAAATTTATGCCATTATCAATAATACCTGTCAAATCAGTAGAAACTGAACCAGGATTACCTGAAAAAGAATTAATTTCTAAGTCAATAGCAAGTGAATTGAGCCTGGTCGTATTTAGCTTTTTTACAACACTCTCTGTATCTGTTTTAATTTCTTCATTTGTAAGGGGTATATTTCCAAAGGCTTATCTATTTATATCATTAATACTTGCAGCAGGTATAATATCCTTTTTTCATCTGGGAAGACCACTAAGGGCATGGAGAGTTATTTTTAATGTTAAAAAGTCTCCGCTAAGCCGCGAAATAATATTTTTCGGACTATATTTTTTGATTTCATCTGTAACTGTAATCCTCAAAATTCCACTGTTGTTTGGTTATATCCGTTATTATCGGTCTTATTTTAACAATATTTATTGATTCTGTTTATCTAAATGCCGACAAGCGTCGATTATCTGTATTCCATAGCGGGCAATGTTTTCTGACTGTCTTATTGATTTCTTCATTTCTTTCCTCAACAGTAGTTCCTTTTATCTTTATCGCTTTTATAAAGGTAGTTCTCTCCTTAAGGTTGATAATGTCTGGAAAAACTCACGGGATCGGTCTTGGTATCAGATTTTTGAGAATAGCCACTGCTTGTGGTAACAGGGATAAGTTTTATTACTGGTATCTCTTTTATGGATCCGGTTCTGATTTCACTTTTCCTTACAGGAGAATTAATTGACAGAGTAATATATTATTTTGATTTTAATCCTGTTAATATTAAGAACACTATATACAATAATTTAATTGTAACGATTAAATGAAGCGAAAAGATATAAATAGCTCGCGTATGCCTGTTTACAGGGATGCCGGCTTTGAATTATATGATGCTGAAACCACTGCTGCATCTTTCCGTCAGGAAACGGAACATTTAAGAGAGCCTGACCATTACATATATTCCAGATACCGTAACCCAACAGTTGTTTCCGCGGAAGAAGAAATCATGAAGATAGAACAATGCGATTGGGCCTTACTAACCCAATCGGGCATGTCTGCTATCGATACTGCACTGTCAATCTTTCAGAGAGGAAAAAATACCAGGCCGTGGTTATTCTTTACCGAAATATATGGAGGAACAATTTCATTTATTGAATCGATATTAAAAAACCGAAGAGGGCTTGACATTCAATATTATACACCATCATCAGAAGATTACAACATGGTTGAGTTTGAGAAAGTGGTATCGGAATTGAAGCCGGAATTTGTGTATATAGAATCTATCTCAAACCCTATGCTTATTGTAGCTTCAGTAACAGAAATTATCAGCATTGCAAAAAAACATGGATCAAAAGTTATAATTGACAATACTTTTGCGACACCATTGTTATACAAGCCATTGGAAGAAGGAGCAGATATTGTAATTCATAGCGCAACTAAATATTTTTCAGGACATGGAAATCTTACTGCAGGTGTAATATGCGGAAATGACAAAGAAATTATGCAATCTGCCATTGAATACAGAAAATTTGTTGGACATATGCTCTCGCCTGATGATGCTTACCGACTGCAAACTCAGATTCAGTCTTTTGATCTTCGATTCTCAAGACAATGTGAGAATGCTCAAAAGCTGGCAGAATTACTTGACAACTCAAATGCAATCAGAAAAGTATGGTTTCCCGGACTTAAGGCACATCCGACCCATGAAATTGCTAAAAGGCTATTTAATGGCAGGGGATACGGTGCAATGATTACTTTCGATATTGACGGTAAGGACAAAGGACAAAAGAAATTTAAGAGGGATAAATTCATTCAACTGATTTCAGATAAGATAAAGCTTATTCCAACTTTAGGCGACCCGCATACAATTCTTATGCCGGTAGAAGCTGTGTGGGGAACCAAATACCCTGAACCGGGTATGATAAGACTTTCAGTTGGATTTGAAGAATACAATGAGCTTGAGGATACTTTTACAAAGGCTCTAAGTAAAATCTAAGTACAGAAATAAGACTCATTATATAGTAGGTATCAGGCCCAGTCAATCGGTGATACTCCATTTTTTAATAGGTACTCATTACACTTGCTGAAATGTTTATTTCCAAAAAAACCTCTTGATGCTGACAGGGGGGAAGGATGAACTGATTCGAGCACCAAATGTTTTGACCTGTCAATTGCTTCACCTTTTTTCTGAGCATATGCTCCCCAAAGAAAAAATACAATATTATTCTTTTCTTTATTAATGACTTGTATTACACTATCTGTAAACTCTTCCCAGCCTTTTTTCTGATGAGAAGCTGCCTGATGTGCCCTTACCGTTAAAGTGGCATTTAAAAGTAAAACTCCCTGAGATGCCCATCTCTCGAGGTTTCCGGACTCTGGTCTGCTTAATCCCAGATCTCTGTTGATTTCTTTAAAAATATTAATCAGACTGGGAGGGAACTTAATCCCTTGTTTGACTGAAAAGCATAAGCCGTGTGCCTGATCCGGACCATGATATGGATCCTGACCAATTATGACTGCTTTGACTTTATCAAACGGACATAAGTTGAAAGCATTAAAAATAAGATTCCCGGGAGGATAAATTGTATTACTTCTATACTCAGATCTTATGTAATCGGTAAGCTTCAAAAAATAGTCCTTTTCAAATTCCGCATGAAGTCTCGATTTCCAGGAAGTCTCTATATTAACATCCATCTTTATAAATATTTTTAAATTATAAGAATTATCTGCAAAAATAGTAAAACTTATAGTGTATTTAACAAAACAGGTTACCGGTTGGTAACCGGTAACCTGTTACACAATATCACCCTCACACCTAAACTAAAACTAAAACTAATCCACCAATCAGAAACATGTGATCGATTTAAAATATATAGTGCATTTTAAATCATCATAGCAAATGTATAATAAATACATCATATTAGCTAATATATATCATGAAAATATGAGTTATATTTACATTTATTAAATTTGTAAATAACTAATATTATAATGTGAGAATACGATTTATATAATTTCTAATTATCTAAAAACTTTAATAAAGTTGTTAAACCAGCCAGTCGTGCTATCTCATTCCCGATAAATCTTAACTTTGAAAATAAAAATGGCAAAAGAGACGGAAAGAAAGTTTCTGGTAAAAGGTGAATTCAGACATCTTGCGATAAAGAAGATAAGGATTACACAGACATATATCTCAACAGATGCGGAAAAAACCATAAGATTAAGGATTGCAGATGGTGGTGCATTTCTGACAATTAAAAGCAAGATAAATGATGAAACCATTTCACGTAATGAATGGGAGTATCCTATTCCACTTTCAGATGCTAAGGAGATGATGAAAATTTGTTTACCTGGGAGAATTACGAAAACCAGATATCTTGTTCCAGTAGTTACACACACTTTTGAAGTGGATGTATTTCATGGTAAGAATAAAGGACTTATTATTGCAGAGATAGAGCTTGACTCTGAGAATGAGTCATTTGACAGACCTGAATGGCTGGGTGAAGAAGTAACAGGTAACCCCGGTTATTATAATGCAAATCTTATCGGGTAAGTATTGGAAATTACAAATTACACATCGTCTCCACATTCTCCGGAATGTTATCGGTTCATATCATCAATAATACGTTTCAGAACCTCTATAAATGGATATCCGGCTTTAATAGTTGCAGCAACAAATCCGCTATCAGGGGATATACATGGATTTGCATTTATTTCAATTACATAAACATTATTTTCACTATCAGTCCTTACATCGACCCTGGCATAACCCTTCAACCCAAATAATTTCCAGCAATCCAGTGCGGCGTCAGTAAGGTTTTTGAACAGATTTTCTGTACGTTTTAATTCGGGAAATTCTCTGACGGTATTTATATATTCAAAGCTGTCTGTTTCCCATTTTGCTTTGAAATCCACAATTCGAGGCCTTTTTTCATCGTAATTTTTGAAAACAATTTCAGCCGGAGGTAAAACTTCAGGACCACTATCACCTGCAAGAATGCTGATATTAAACTCCCTGCCATCTATGAAATCCTCAATGAACCAATGAGAGTCATCAAGATTCCGTAGTTTTTCCTCAAAACCTGGTTTACATTCAAATACTGATTCCCCTGTAATGCCCAGTGATCCATCTTCCCAGATTGGTTTGACTATATATTTTCTTCCGGGAACAAGCTTGCCAGACTCAGACGGTAAATAAGATAGAAGGATTTCTGATTCCGGCATTTTTCAGGTATTTTCCGGTAAGTGTTTTATTGCTGGTCAGAAAAATCGCTTCAAGAGGATTACCTGCATATGGAATTGAATACATATTAAGAAGTGCCGGAACAAAATAATTTAGTTCTCCTTTATTATTTATCGATTCTACAAGGTTGAATACAAAATCAGGTTTTTCGGTCGCCAGAATTTTTATCTCATCCATAAACCGATCTGTGATACCTCTTCTGTATACTTCGAATACCTAAGATTCTGAGGTGATCTTCAATATGAATTACCTGATCAATAACATCCAGTTCATCAGCCAGAGCATTAATGCCCGGCTCATTATATATAATACAACATCTCATTGTATAAGAATATTAAAGAAATCAGATTATTTAATAAGATGATTCACTTCCTGATTCGTTTTAAAGCAGCATCTATTATCATTTCCATAAGTGTCTGGTATTCAATGCCGTACATTCTTGAGAGAATTGGAAGATCAGAATGGATCGGATTAAGTCCTGCCAGTGGATTTGCTTCAATGAAACATATCTTTCCTGTGCGATCAGCTTTTACATCAACTCTTCCCGCATCAACTGCATCTAATGCCTTCCATGCATTTAAAGCAACAGATTTGCATTCTTCGCTTATATCGGGATCCAGTGGTTTATAACTGCAATAATCCTGATAGTTTTCTTTTACTTCAACAGAATAGGGGAGATTATTAGCACAGATTACCTCCATACCTCCAATTGCTTTTGCATCCTCCCCGTAACCAACAATACCTACAGTAAACTCTCTTCCCGGAAGATATTCCTCGACAAGAGCAGGTTGTTTAAACTCAGTTAAAATCCATTCAGCAATAAGCTTTAATTCTTCTGGTGTATGTACAAGACTTTTCTCCGTAATACCTTTACCGGTACCCTCAGAAACAGGTTTAACAAACAGAGGATAAGTCAGATTCATGTTATCCATATCAGTTATCTGAGTAATCAGATAACCAGGACTGACTGGTACCCCTTTTGATGCAACTATCAACTTAGCTATATGTTTATTAAGCGACAGTCCCATAATAATTGGCCCGCTGAAAACATAAGGTATCTTATACTGATCAAGTAATAGCAGGTACAACAGACTCCCTTCCGTCGCCATATAATCCTTCTGCTATATTGAATATCAGGTCCCACCTTTTTCCTGAAGACAGGGCTTCAATAAGCTGAAAAATATTTCCAATAAGTTCAGTCTGATGTCCCATCAATTCTAATGAGTTTGCCAGAGCATCTACTGTTTCCTGCTTATCGAACTCGGCAGTTTCATCCATGGAATACCCGCGGTCAATATACCATGACCGCAGGTCATACGTTAAACCAATTTTCATATTATAATCCTATTTTTCAGGATATTCGCACAAGACACCTTTATAATTACGCAATACAATATGTTCGGAATTATGTTCTACAACATAATTCGGTAAGCAAAGGAATTTTTCCGCCACCACCAGGAGCATCAACAACAAATGTCGGTACAGCATAACCACTGGTAAAACCTCTGAGTCCTTTAATTATCTCAAGACCCTTTTTAACGGTAGTTCTGAAATGTCCTGAACCAGGTATAAGGTCGCATTGATATAAATAATATGGTCTTACCCTTATCATAAGCAATTTATGCATAAGCTCCTTCATGGTTGGGATATTATCATTTATCCCTTTCAGAAGGACAGTCTGACTACCAAGAGGAAATCCGCCATCAGCCAGCTTGGTGCATGCTGTTGCGCATTCTTTGGTTATCTCAGCAGGATGTGAAAAGTGCAGGCTTAAAAACAGAGGATGATATTTTCGTAGAATGTTTATCAGATTATCAGTAATTCGCTGAGGGAGAACAACAGGCACCCTGGTTCCGATTCTTATTATTTCAACATGTTCAATTTTCCTGATATTAGACAGAATATAATCAAGAGTCTCATCAGTTAATGTAAGAGGATCACCTCCACTGATAAGGACATCTCTGACCTCTTTGTGAGTTAGCAATATAATTAAATGCTTTTTCGTAATCCTGTCTGCCTAGCTTATCAAGACGGCCTACAGAATGTGATCGGGTACAATACCTGCAATAATTCGAACAAACCTGTGTCACAGTAAACAAAACTCTGTCAGGATATCGGTGTACAATTCCTTTTACAGGAGAAAAAGATTTCTCATGTAGCGGATCCGATTGTTCACTGCTGCTTTCCAGTAATTCTTCTACTACAGGAATAACATTTCTTCGCAGTGGATGCGAAGTTTTACTGTCGTAAATCAATGAAGCAAAATAAGGAGTTATCCGTAATGGTAACCGGCCTTTGAGATTATTAATTGCCATAATCTCCTTTTCAGATAGTTTCATGATTTTCTTCAGATCATCGATACTGGTGATAGTATTTCTTAATTGCCATTTCCAATCATTCCAGGAATCGATAGTTGTTAGGGGGAAGTAACGGTGCATAAACTCCGAACTTCGGTTGCTAACTAACTTGTTTGGGATTTCGTTTTGCGAAAAAAACTTGGTCTTCGCGCCAGGCTCTTCATCAGAAGAGCAACCCACGAGGCGACTCTCTCCATGGAGTGTCGTAGCCTCATTATTGTTAGCATTCATAACAGATGATGATAAATTTTCATCTTTTCTTTTTAATTGATTTTCTTTAAAATTATTATATGGTTAACTAAATTAATTTAGGTACGAAAGTAGATAAAGTATAAATACAATGTACCACTCATTGAACAAGAAATATTAACAGATGCAGTTATTTTATTAACACAGCATATTCCAGATATATTGAAAAATACAGCTAACAGCCAGTATAACGTGCATTATATATTTAATTTTAATCAGGCATTTAAAGTTTGAAATTCGACTGCTTTTATTAACTATTTTATCTGAAAAAAGATGAATAATAATGGCAAATTGTAACTTTATATAATTCTTCAAATACGCGAGATCATCAAAAAAATTTAAATTGAAAGGTGAATGGCATATTTTATACAATTTCTCTGACTGATTTTGTATTCTTTTGTTTGCAATAGCAATTCTTTTATTCGTTATGTTATATCGATATCATAACATATTTCCTGGCTTTTTGAATTTACTGATTTGTATTATGTTAACACATGGTAATTTTAAATAATTGAGATACTTTAGCAGTTTTGTTTTAAAAACTGGACCAGCATAATAATTTTCTAAGATAACCCCTCTATTCTAAATCACGCTAGGAATGTTCCGTGGAACCAGATTATATGAGCCTGTGAGAAAGTTAAAACTGATATTTTCTGATATTGCTGATGCAGTTTCAGATACGGATCAGGATTATACAGAAGGCAGATTAAGTCGTGCAATTCTTTTGCTGTCGATACCGGCGGTGCTTGAAATGATAATGGAATCAGTATTTGTAATTGCCGACATATACTTCGTTTCAAAGCTTGGAGCTGATGCGGTTGCTACAGTTGGTATCACAGAGTCGATGGTAACGATATTCTATGCCATAGCAGTCGGACTTGGTACTGCGACTACATCTATGGTTTCACGCAGGATTGGGGAAAAACATCCGGGTGCGGCTTCCAAAACCGCTTTTCAGGCAATACTTACCGGCCTCATTATATCTTTTATTATAGGTATCCCTGGCGCTCTGTTTGCAAAAAAACTACTTGGTTTAATGGGAGCATCACAAATAATTATTCAGGACATGTCAGGATATACCAGGATAATGCTTGGTGGTAATGTAGTAATTATGATGCTTTTCATTATTAATGCTATTTTCAGAAGTGCCGGTGATGCAGTTGTTGCAATGAAAGTACTATGGATAGGTAATATTCTGAATATAATATTAGATCCGTGCTTTATTTTCGGACTTGGACCTTTCCCTGAAATGGGGGTTACCGGAGCTGCCGTAGCTACTACTATTGGGAGAGGAACTGCCGTATTGGTGCAATTTTACCTTCTGTTTTTTGGCAAAAAGCGGATCATCCTAAAATGGAAAGAGTTAAGTGTTGATATTGGTATAATGCTTAAACTGATTAGACTATCATTTGGAACAATTGGACAGAACCTTATTGGTACATCAAGCTGGATTGCTCTGGTGCGAATTATATCAATTTTCGGCAGTGAAGTCGTAGCCGGTTATACAATTGCCATACGGATAGTCTTTTTTACTCTTTTGCCATCATGGGGATTAAGTAATGCTTCTTCCACATTAGTAGGACAAAACCTGGGAGCAAAGAAGCCCGACAGGGCGGAGAAATCAGTCTGGGTTACAGGAGTGGTAAACATGATACTGCTGGGATTAATAGGAATTATACTTTTTATTTTACCAGATACATTCATCCGTCTTTTTATAGACAATGAAAATGTGATTAGATCAGGAGTTCTGGGACTTAGGATTATTAGTATCGGATATATTGCATATGGACTGGGAATGGTACTTGTAAATTCTTTTAATGGGGCAGGAGATACTTCAACACCTTTGAAGATCAATGTTTTTGCATTCTGGCTCGTTGAAATTCCGCTTGCATGGCTGCTTTCAATAAAAGCAGAATTACATGAATCCGGTGTATTTATAGCAATAGTTGTAGCAGAAACACTTATGACTGTTATTGCATTAATAGTATTCCGAAGAGGGAAGTGGAAAAATAAGAAAGTTCTAGAAGTGAATCAGACATAAGGCTAACTGTAAAGTACAGAAGTGTTTGATTTATAATAACTTTTCAGGGGTAGGAGAAATATAAAGATTCAATATGTAATAACTATATTTCAGTTCTCCATTGTATCACCACTGTCTTTTCTCATTTTTTTTATTGACTCCCCGATTCCGTTTTACTTCAAGTCTTTTTATTTTTGAAGAGAAAGTCGGCTTTGTTGACATTCTTCTAATTGGTAGTGTAAGTGCTTTTGAAACAAGATCATAGAATTTTTTTGTGACCTCAAATTTATTTAGCAGTTGTGTCCTTTCTGATTGAGAGATGAGAATCAGTTCACCTTCATTATTAATCTTATTTTTAAGCTTTTTAAAGATTATTCCTTCTCTCGATCAGAAAAAGCATCTGAAAGAGTAATATTTATCCTTAATTCTACTTTAGTACTTAATTTGTTAACATTCTGACCACCCGGACCTCCGCTTCTGGATGCAGAGATAGATAAATTCCTTTTCAGGATTTCTGGATTTTAATTCTTCCGGGCTCATAACTGATTAAGATTAAACTAAAGAAAAAAGAGTGCGACACCTCCAACACTTACAAAAGCTCCGATAATTTCAGGAATAGTTACTTTCTGTTTGTAAAGATATAACAGCCGGAAGTATAATAAATACAGGAACAAGTGCCATAATTGTTGAAGCTATCCCTGCTTCAGTATATTTAACTGCAATAAGAGAAAAGGAAACTCCCAGAAATGGTCCGAAAAAGGCTCCTATACTTGTTAAAATCATACCTTCCCTGTTTTTGGTAGCAACTGACACACTTCTCCATCTGGCAAGAACGGTAACAAGAAGTGTATAACCTGCAATGCCTGCAATAATTCTGATTTGTGTTGCCGCAAAGGGATCATAGTCCCTTAAGCCATACTTGCTGAGAACAAGTCCCAGTGCCTGTCCTACAGCACCTCCAAATGCATAAAGTATTCCTCTTGGGGCAAGTTTAAGCGAGAGCTTTTCTCCCTTTCCGCTTCTGCTGAATATCGCCATGGCTATTCCGGAAAATGTCAGTGTCATGCCAAGATAATGGAAGAGAGTAAGACGTTCACCAAGAATAATAAAGCTGAATAAAGCCGTGATTGGGGGAACAAGAGTCATTATAAGCATCGAGAACCTCGATCCGATCATTGTATACGACTTAAAAAGGAAGAGATCGCCGAAAACAAAGCCTATCAGTCCGGATAATGAAAGCCAAATCCAGTTTTCTGCACTGGCATCAATGGGCAGAACCATTCCACGCTGGATAAAAGTAAAGACACTGAGAAATGCAAAACCCACAAATAGTCTTATAATGTTTACTGCTACCGATCCTATCTTGTGACTGGCTGATTCAAATGAAAGAGATGTTACAGTCCAGAATATTGCTGTAAGCAGTGCGGCAAACTCGCCCAGATGGCTATCAAAAAAACTCATTTTATAAAAATTCAAAATATTAATGTGGAATATCTCTGAAGCCGGTAAAATTATAACTATTTAAGATAAATTAGAACGGATATATAAACAAACAAAATAACCCGCAACTTAGGTTACGGGTTATTGATAATGTGTTCATTACGGACTTCAGTGAGTACTAATTTATATTCGTATTAATCTGAAATTTCAAATACATACTCTCCTGATCCTGCTTCAAAAGAGACTTTATTATCAGCTGTTTTGATGTTTTTTAAATAAGCATTACCTGATATCATTTTTCCACTTTCTTTTACCTTATCGCTGTTTGCAGCTGGTAGAGTTATAGTAGCGGAAGTATTTGCAGGGATTAGTACTGTAACTATCAGCTTGCCATTATCCCTCTGCCATCCACATTTTACAGTTCCATAGCTGCTTTCGAATGATGCTTTTGAGTAAGTAAGTTTCTCAGTCGGGTGGGGTTGGAGTAACAGATGTTTGTACCCGGCATCTTTTGTGTCGATTCCGGCAGAAACCCTGTACATCCAGTCACCTATAGCCCCGTAGGCATAATGGTTAAATGAATTCATTCCCGGATCCTGGAAAGTACTGTCAGTTTTCTGTCCATCCCAGCGTTCCCAAATTGTTGTTGCTCCCATCCTTACAGGATATAGCCATGACGGATAGGATTTCCTGAAGCAATAAATCATATGCAACATCAGTATATCCATTGTCAGATAATACATGGCATAAATAAGGTGTTCCAAGGAATCCTGTTGACAGATGATTTCCTCTTGCTTTGATATCCTCAGCCAGAAATCCTGCAGCATTATCTTTCAGATCATCAGGAAGCAGATTAAACATCAATGCCAGCACGTATGAGGTCTGTGAATTAGTGCCTACTCTGCCGGCTTTGGTTACATACTCATGTTATAAATACATTTTTAATCTTTTTAAAAAGATCCTGATAAAATTTTTCATCATCAGTTTTTCCAAGCACTTTTGCTGCTTCAGCCAGTAGGCTTGTTGAGTATGCAAAGAAAGCGGTAGCAATAAAGTCATGATCGGTATACCCATCAGGTTCAGTATGATTATTCACCGGTGGATGATAAAACAACCAGTCACCAAATACACTTCCCCCTTTCCATATATAGCTGTCTCCGGCTTTTTTCCTTATATACTCAACCCATGCTTTCATACTGGGATACTGATTTTCGAGTATACGTTTATCCCCATAAACACGATACATAGTCCATGGTGCTATTACAGCAACATCTCCCCAACCTGCAGATGTTTCAGATGTTACGGCATTCTGGGGATTAAGAACATCAGGAATGACAAAAGGAACCTCTCCGCCTTTTTTCTGATCAGCAGCCACATCCTTCAGCCATTTGGTAAAAAAGGAAGATACATTCATATTATATGCTGCTGTCCTGCAGAAAGCCTGGGCATCACCTGTCCAGCCCAGACGTTCATCTCTTTGAGGACAATCAGTAGGAACATCAACAAAATTACCCTTCTGACCCCATTGAATATTATGCTGTAATTGATTTAACAATGGATTTGAACTCTCATAACTTCCGGTAACGTCCATGTTGGAATGAACAACGATTCCGGTAAGATTATCAAGAGTTAATTCACCGGGGAATCCGGTTACTTCTACATATCTGAATCCCATAAATGTAAATCGGGGTTCATATATCTCTTCACTTTCACCTGCAAGAGTATAATTTAACTCGCATTTGGCGGCACGCAGGTTTGTCGTATAAAATTCGCCATATTTATCCATAACCTCTGCATGGCGAAATGTTATGACATCGCCTTTTTTGCCTTTGACCTTAATTCTCAGCCATCCTACCATGTTCTGTCCCATATCAACAATCTGTTTGCCTGATGGCGTCCGGAATATTTTAACAGGCTTTATCTCCTGTATCTTCATTATAGGTGAGCCTTCCGATGCTATAATATTATCATTGCTGTACTTTCCAATTTTAACACTCTGCCAGTTTTTATCATTGTAACCTGATTTATCCCATCCTGTGAGTCTTTTTGTTGCATCATAAGTCTCCCCGTTATAGATATCATTCATCCTTATCGCTCCGTCATTTGATGCTTTCCATGATTCATCACTGGTTATCACTGTTTCTGTGCCATCTGTGAATGTAATTTTCATTTCTAACAAAAGACCAAGTTTTTTACCATATATTGCCCAGTTATTGCCCCAGGCAAGGGTCCCTCTGTACCAGCCGTCTCCGAGAACAGCGCCTATTGCGTTTGCTCCCTGGGAAAGCATTCCTGTTACATCATACACCTGGTACTGAAGTCTTTTCCCATAAGAAGTCCAGCCCGGAGTTAATACCTGGTCACCGACTTTTTGTCCGTTTAAATGTACTTCATAGAAGCCATGGGATGTTACATATATCCGTGCACTGGCTATGTTCTTGCTAACTGAAAATTCCTTTCTGAAGTGTGGGGAAGGGGAATATCTCTGTGTATCAGCATCCATTTCTATCCACTTAGCTTTCCATTCAGATGGAGATAAAAGTCCCATTTCAAAGAAAGCTGTCTTGCTCCATTTAGACTCACGTCCTTTATTATCCCATATCTTAACCTGCCAGAAATATCTTTGTCCTGACTTAAGATCAGATCCCTTATAGCTTTGTAGTATTGACTCGTCTGATTCCACTTTCCCTGTTTGCCAAACAATGCTGCTCTTTGAAAACTTACTGTCTGTCGCAACTCTGACTGACCAGGCTGTTTGCATAATGTTATTACCCGTACCCGCAATTTTCCATGAGAATCTTGGTTGGAGAACAGAAATTCCAACAGGGTTATCTTTATGTTCACAGGTCATATCCTTAACAGATAAATCCTGAGAATGAGCACTTCCGAAAATACAAAACAGGATAAAAATGAGCTTCAAGGTTTTCATGATTAAAATAATTGGTTATAGAATAAAGGTTATAAAAATATGCGAGAATAAAAAAATATCTTTAAAGTCAATTTCGTGACCGAAAGTTTTTAAATTGCAGATAAGTCTAACATTAACCTTAACTCATGAATCCATTTGCCGGAATTTTATTAATCGCACTCGGAAGTATCGGTGCTGCAAGTTTTTATGTGCCATTTAAGAAAGTAAAGTTATGGGCATGGGAATCTTATTGGCTGACTCAGGGGATTGCAGCCTGGCTTAATTGCTCCGATATTATTTGCATTTATTTTTGTGCCTCATGGTGAGCTTATTCCAATTATCAGGGAAGCACCCTCATCAGCAAAAATAATGGCAATGGTTTTTGGCGCTTTGTGGGGATTTGGCGGGCTCACTTTCGGGTTGAGTATCCGGTATCTGGGTGTAGCTTTAGGCCAGAGCATTGCTTTAGGTTTATGTGCTGCATTTGGTACCCTTATTCCACCGATAGTAGCAGGGGATAACCTATTTTCAACTACAGGTGGAATACTGACTATTGTCGGAGTATCTATTACTGTGGCCGGAATAGCAATAATTGGATTTGCCGGTGCACTTAAAAGCAAAGAGATGTCAGAAGAAGAAAAAAAGGCAGCTGTAAAGGAATTTGCTCTTAAAAAAGGAATCTTGATTGCAATCTTCGCAGGTATTATGAGTGCATGTTTCAACTTTGGTTTCGAAGCGGGAAAGCCAATTGAAAGCGTTGCTCTGGAGCATGGTACAAATCCACTGTTTCAGAAGAACCCATCTCTCATCTTCATTCTTTTTGGCGGCTTTATTACCAATCTTTTCTATTGCGGATATCTTAATATTAAGAATAAAACGTATAAGGATTATTTTACAGTTTCCGGAAGTATCCTTTTGAATAACCTGTTCTTTACCTTTCTTGCAGGCTTTTTATGGTTTCTTCAGTTTCATTTCTATGGTATGGGCTCAAGCAAACTACCAGAAGGGATGGCAGTGTTCGGGTGGAGCATACTGATGGCTCTGAATATTGCAATAAGCAATATATGGGGCATATTACTTAATGAATGGAAAGGTGTGGGAAAGAAGACAATTTTTGTATTAATACTTGGTATACTGGTTCTTATTCTTTCAACATTTGTGGTAAAACTTGGCTAAGATAATGAAAATAAACCCCGACAATTCGCCTGTTACCATTCCACTTGAACAGGTCTTCTATATGGAATAAATAAATCATATCTAAATATCAAAATCATGAATAAGAAATTGATTGAAAAGTCATATGAGCTTGCAAAAGAACAATATGCAGCATTAGGAATTGACACAGATAAAGTTATCTCTGAAATGGATAATGTTAATATCAGTTTACATTGCTGGCAGACTGATGATGTTGGAGGATTTGAAAAACCAGATTCTGTGCTGGGAGGCGGAGGTATTCAGGCAACAGGTAATTTTCCGGGAAAAGCAAAGACCATTGAGCAGATGCGTGCAGATCTTGACAAAGTTTTTTCTCTTCTTCCTGGAAAACAGAGACTGAATCTACATGCTATCTATGGTGAATTCGGCGGAAAACTGGTTGACCGCGACCAGATTGAGGTAAAACATTACCAGGGGTGGATTGACTGGGCTAAGAAGAGGGGTATTGGTCTGGATTTCAATTGTACATGTTTTTCTCATCCATATGCTGATGACGGCTTCACCTTATCAAGCAAGAATGAAAAAATCAGAAAATTCTGGGTTGAGCATACAAAAAGATGCAGGGCTATTGCTGCTGAAATGGGAAAACAGCTGGGGACTCCGTCAGTACATAATATATGGATTCCCGATGGTTCAAAAGACACACCTGTTGACAGGAATACTCTCCGTAAACTATTGAAAAAGTCACTTGATGAAATATTTGCTGTCAAATACCCAAAGAATCATCTGAAAGACTCTGTTGAAAGTAAGCTCTTCGGTATTGGGTCAGAATCGATGGTTGTTGGGTCGCATGATTTCTACATGGGTTATGCAATCACAAACAATACAATGATAACACTCGATAACGGACATTTTCACCCTACTGAACAGGTTGGTGATAAAATATCTTCAGTACTTCATTTTGTTGATGAGATACTATTGCATCTTACCCGTGGTGTTCGTTGGGATAGTGATCATGTTCTTACATTTAACGAAGAATTATTACTGATCACACAGGAAATTGTTCGTGCGAATGCACTTAGCAGAGTAAATGTGGGTCTTGATTTCTTTGATGCAAGTCTTAACCGGATAGGAGCTTATGTTATTGGTACCCGGTCGGCCCAGCTTGCTTTCATGTATGCATTTCTTGAACCATTTAAGACACTTGTGAAATTTGAAGAACAAGGTAAAACATTTGAAAGACTTGCACTTCTTGAATTGCTTAAGATTCAGCCATTTGGTGCTGTATGGGATTATTACTGTCTGAAAAATAATGTCCCGGTTGGTCAGGATTACATAGATGAAATTGCGAAATATGAAAATGATGTTCTATTGAAACGTTAAATTCCTTGAACATCTATGTTAAGTAATTTGATTATTAACACAAATATTGTTTGCTGAATTAACGGCCGGGAAATATTATTATGAAAGAGAAAGTCATAGCTGTTTTTGATATAGGAAAGACAAATAAAAAATTACTCCTTTTCAATGATAAATTGTCAGTGATTTCTGAAACAGAGGAAAAATTCAGTGAAATTAAGGATGAAGATGGTTTTGAATGTGATGATTTAGACCGGATTGAGCGATGGATCAAAGATTCCTTAAAACAATTGGCTCATTCAGAAGAATTTGAACTCATTGCAGTAAATTTCACGACATACGGTGCTACTCTGGTCTACCTTGACAGTAATGGAAGGAGGCTTACTCCGGCCTATAATTACCTGAAACCAATGGAAGAAGGTATCGCTGATAACCTGTATAACAAGTACGGTGGGAAGGAAGAGTTTTGCAGGAGAACAGCCTCTCCTGCACTGGGGATGCTTAACTCCGGATTGCAGATACTTAGGCTCAAGTATATCAAACCGGCTGTTTATGCCAAAGTAAGGAATATTCTTCATCTTCCACAATATCTTTCATATACACTGACGGGTAAAATAAATGCCGAACATACTTCTATAGGATGCCACACTGCTATGTGGGATTATGATAAGATGAGTTATCATCAATGGATTGCTGATGAATGTATCCCGCTTCCTGAACCAGTTCATGTCAGTACTTCTTATGAGATTGAACTTGAAAGGAAGAAAATAAGAGTAGGAATAGGAATACATGACAGTTCTGCATCTCTGGCACCATATTTCACATCGGAAAACAAGAATTTCATACTGATATCGACCGGGACATGGTGCATAAACATGAATCCCTTTAATAAAGAAAAGCTTACTGCAGAACAACTGTCTCATGATTGTCTTTGCTATATGAGTGTTAATATGGAGCCTGTTATGTCATCAAGACTATTTCTTGGACATCTGCATAGTACAGCAGTAGGTATAATGAGCAAATACTATAAGATTCAGGAGGATAGTTTTAAATTCATAAAACCTGATATTAAACTGTTTAAGAAACTGAGCTCTAAGTTTAAGACCCGAAAAGTATTTTTCAGGGAAGGAGAATCAGCTGTTAAACTAAAAGAAGAACCGGAATTGTTTGAATTTGATAATTTTGTTGAAGGATACCATCAGCTTTTAATAGAACTATGTGACCTGACGGTTGAATCTATTGAGCGTGTAATTGATGAAAGAAGTCCGGTAGATACTATATACATCACAGGTGGATTTTCTAAAAATGATATTTTTCTCAGACTCCTGGCCAGTTCATATCCTCATATGCAGGTTTTTACAACTGAAGTCAGTAATGCATCAGCACTTGGCGCTGCCCTTGTCATTTCAGATTCAAAACCAATTCTTAATCTTGGTCTTATTGAATGTAAAAACTGAAATTTCTATATAGCTTTGGTGCGTCTTAAAGTCAGTTATGATTTTGATCTGAATAGTTTAAAACAGGTATTTGCTCACGTGTTTTTTGAGGAATACTGATTCTATTTAAAAAAGAAATTAAAAATGTCAAATATTAAGTATTATTTATTCTTTCTGTTTATAGTTCTAACAATGTATTCCTGTGAGAAAGATAAGGATCCGGCAATGAGTGAGGTTGTAATCAACGAACTTATGCCTGTCAATTCAACTACTGTATCTGATCAGAATGGTGAATTTGATGACTGGATTGAACTTTATAATCTAACTGAAAAAAGCGTCGATATATCTGGTTATTATCTTTCGGATAAAAAAAGTAATAATACCAAATGGCAATTTCCCATGGGAACAACAATTTCGGGTAAAAGTTATTTGGTAATTTGGGCTGATGGAGATACAACACAACCTGGACTTCATGCAAATTTTAAATTATCATCCCTTGGAGAAAAGGCAGTATTATCAAATATTGATAAAACAATAATAGACATGGTTGAATACCCTGCACAGACACTGGAAATATCCTATTCAAGAAATCCTGACGGAACAGGATCATTCAGGTGGCAGAATCCAACATTTAACAGAACTAATAATCATCCGTGATTCGAATTTTACCAACAGTTGTGGTTATGATTACTAATACATGGGATGATATTGGGGATAAAAATTGGGTTAATAATTAGCTAATATGTATAAAGGGGATATAGTTTCTGCATTAAATACTCTTAATCCAATCTCACTTAATGAGATTGGAAATGCCAAACTAATGAACCGGTTTGAAACAAAATATATCCTTTCCGCCGGAAGAGTTGCAGAACTTATATACAGACTTGAAGGGAGATTTAAAGTTCTTGAAATAAGCAATATGAGGGTTCATCCCTACAGAACAACATATATGGATACCTCTGATAATTTATTCTTCAATCAGCATATCAGAGGGGAACTTGAAAGAAATAAAATACGATACCGTAAATATGAGTCTTCAGGAATCATATTTCTGGAAGTTAAAAGGAAGAATAACAAAGGACGAATTTGTAAATGGCGTATAGAAAACAATCCGGGAGCAGAATCTTTTGATGATATTGCAATTGCATTTTTAGACAAGCACATCTCACTTAACTCCAGTCTTTTAAAACCCATTCTTATAAACAGTTTTACCAGAGCAACATTAACAGGATATGATTTAAAAGAAAGGATAACTATAGATTATGATATTTCATTTTCCGAACCAGATATTAATGGGAAAAAGTTATACTTACCATATCTTTCTATAATAGAAGTTAAAAAAGAAGGATTTGCACACAGATCTGATTTTCAATCACTGCTGAAGCAGCAAAATATAAGACCCTCCGGATTCAGCAAGTATTGTTTCGGTAATGCCATGCTGAATGAATCATTAAAAAGAAACATGCTCAAAACAAAAATATTACAGTTAAAGAAAATTGAAAATGAATACATTATTAGTTCAAATAGTTGATAAATTCGGTTTAGGGAACAGCGGATTCTTTGATTTTTCCAATCTGCTTATTCTTATGGGACGATTTGGGTTAAACCTGATTGTTATTTTAATAATGGTACGCTGGTTATACTTTTCTACCACAAAAAGGAAAGATTTTCTCTTTACTTATATTCTCATTTCAACTATTGTTTTTCTGCTCTGTTTCCTGCTTGCCAATGTCATGCTGCAGATCGGTTTTGCTTTGGGTCTTTTTGCAATATTTGGAATAATACGTTACCGGACAAATACTATTCCTATAAAGGAGATGACATACCTTTTCCTGATAATAGGCATTTCAGTTATTAATGCGCTTGCCAATATATCAACAAACATCCTTGAAATTCTTTTCACAAATTTAGTAATCATCCTTATAACATATGGATTTGAGAAAAGATGGCTGATAAAACATGAATCATCAAAATCAATTGTATATGAAAAGATTAATCTGATTAAACCTGAAAACCATGCTGAGCTTATTGAGGACCTGCAACAACGTACAGGAATAAGTAAGATAAGCAGAGTCGAAATAGGGGAGATAAACTTTCTGAGAGATATCTGCCATCTTAAGATATTTTTTGAGACCAGCGACAGGATGGAAAGTCAGTACAATCCTGTTGATCATAAAAAGGAAGATGATGATGATGATTAGACGTCTGCTGATTTTTCTTTTGGTTATTTCATCTTCATCTGCCATTTTTGGCCAGGATGATGACTTTGGTATATGGTACGGCTTAGATGCAGGCATTTCTTTATCAAAGAAGACTGATCTGGATATTTCAGGAGTTATAAGAACATTCAATAACGCCTCAAAAATAGATCAGGGTTATTTAGAAACAGGAATATCCCATAAATTGAGCAAGTATTTTTCACTTGCAGGGTCATACAGAATGATTGATAAGCTTGAGAAAGATTCCAGGTTTCATTTGCGTCATCGCTTCATGGCAGATATTAAAGGGTCTTATTCGCTGGGTGTTCTGTCCTTTTCAGAACGGTTAAGATTTCAGGCTCAGAAAAGGACATATATTGAAGATGAGTCAGATAAGAAACCAGAGTATCATGCAAGACTGAAGTTCAAAGCAACTTATAAAACTCCAAAATTTCCTTTAAATCCATATCTGTCATATGAGTCATTCATACCCCTCTTTGAAAATTCGGACAGGTTTATTGATAAAAACAGGTACTCTGCAGGTTTTGATTTTAAAATTTTAAAGAATCAAACACTTGAACTTGAATATACATTTCAACGTGATTATGCTCCTCATATCGAGGATATAAGTATTGCTTCAATAAACTATTCCGTTAATTTCTAGTACAGACGCTCTCCCAGAGCTGCCTTAAGCTTAAATATGCTGGCAGTATAATCGATTCTTGCTTTAAGCAATAAAAGTCTGCTCTCAGATACGGATGTATTTGCATCCAGAAGATCCAGATTAGTGATAGTACCTGACATAAAGCTGGTTTCAGCGAGAGAGTATGCTTTTATTGCCTGGGCCAGTTGAAGTCTGAATTGATTTATTTTTGTTTCTGCAGCATGCATATAAGCTTCAGCCTCATATACTTCATTTGCTATGTTTCGTTTGGTATAATCCGATTCAAATGTCAGGGAAGTTATTGCAGATTGTGCCTGTGAGAGATTATATTTCTTCTTCATCCCGTCAAAAATAGGAATCCTTAAACCCAGTCCGATTACATAGTTAGGCACTACCTTGCCAAGATCAGGTATATAGCCGTTTTTTGCTCCGCCTGAAGCAACCAGGTTTAAAACAGGCTTGTTTTGAAGGTTTGTCATTCCGTACCTTAATTCAGCAAGGGATATTTTCTTCTCATTCAGCAACACTTCGTCCCTGTTGTGAAAAGCAAAGGAAAGCACTGAATCAGCTTCAATCACAGGCATATCAGTAAAAAATTCATTCTTAACAACAGGAATTACGTCATGTTTGTTTCCAAGCAGTGAATTTAGAGATGCCTGCTGGGTCGTGAGTGATGCAATAAGATCTGTTTTCTGACTTTGAACAGCTGATATCTTAACTTGAGTTGCAAGTATCTGATAATCTGTAGCAGAACCGGTAGCTTTCATTTTTTCCACATGATCAAGATGCTCCTTCAGAGCCACAATCTGTTCATCCTTAATTTTTATGGCAGCCTGTAAATATACCAGTGTATAAAAATTGTTTATCGTATAAAGTGATAATTTTTGTTTGACTTGCTCAAGAGTTTGCTCTCCGATCGATTTTCCTTCATTTTCAAGTTCGATACTCTGCCGGGTACGTCCAAAATCAAATAATACCTGGCGGTAATTTATTGCTGCTGAGTAATTATTCTGAGGATAAAGCTGAAAAGTACCCATATCCGGGATTGTCAGTTTTGTAACAGGCCCGATATTTGAAAAATTGGCAGACAAGTCCGCTTCGGGATAATATCCGGCTTTCGCCAGGCTGATCTTTGAATCAGCATTTCTTATTGCCTCCTCAGCAACTTTCACTGAGGGGAAATCAGAGGTCACAGTCTTAATAATATTTTTCAGGGATAGTGAGTCTGTTTCCTCACGGGTAAAAGTATTTCCAGCAGATTGCGCATCAATTATATTATTTATTAGAAAAAACATAATTATTGTCGCAAGAATTGATCTTTTGTATAATTTATTATTCATGTGCCGGTAGATTTTGAATTTTAGTTTTTTTGGTACGAAGAAAGATTATTGGAATTCCACCAACCAGTGTTATTATTCCAGCAATAAGAAAATCATCATCAATACCTTGTATATAAGCTTGTTTAACGAGATTCGAATAAATTAATGCCTGACCTTGTCGTATTGAATTTGAAGGTGAGCTTCCTGCCTGATGCTGAAGATGATATTTTGTTTTTTTAAGGCTCTGCTGATACATTTCTGAACCTGGTTTTATTGCACCGCCAAAGACCTGGGAATGAAAATTAACACGTGTAGTCAGCAAAGTGGCTAACAGAGCTACACCCAGACTGCCTCCAAGCTGCCTGATTGAGTTGGTGATAGCTGAAGCCTGTGCCATCTTGTCTCTTGGTATTTCCGACAGAGATACGGTTGACAGAGCAGTGAACATAAGGCCCATGGCAACTCCCCTTATGTATAAAGACAACATTATGAAATTAAGCTCAGTAAGCCATGAAAGCTGAGAATTGAGCCAGAAACTCCATGCAAACAATATAACTCCGATAAAAAGCGGAATTTTGGGATTTAGCTTATCTGAAATCCTTCCTGATATAGGTGCCATTATACCCTGAATTATTCCCATTGGCAGAAAAACCGAACCAGCCTGAAGAGCTGTATATCCGAGAGAATTTTGCAGGTATATTGGCAACAGGAATGTACTTCCAAACATTCCCAGACTGAATATTAAAAGAATAAGATTAGCGATACCAAAATTGCGGTACTTAAGCAGCCTCAGATCAAGCAGAGGCTCCTTAACAGTCATTTCAGCCGTAAGGAATACCACAAAGGCTATAAGGGCAATGGCTCCATATCCAAGAATAAAAGGAGCACGCCAGCCTTCGGAATTAGTGGCAGCGTTTCCCTGAGAAAGAATGTAAAGGGTTAAAGGAAGAAAAATGGTTACCGATATAAATCCTACAATATCGAATTTCCGGGTTTTCAGGTTTTTATATTCACTCTGGATAACTATCGTAAACAACATTGCCAAAATTCCGACAGGTATATTAACATCAAAAATCAGCGGCCAGCTAAAACGATCGATAAGAAAACCGCCGATCAGTGGTCCGAACGAAACTGAGGCTGCTGCCGCAATACCCCAGAATCCCAGAGCCAGTCCCCGCTGACTGGGAGGAAATTCACGTGTGATGATTGCCATACCCAGAGGCTGAATAGTGCCAGCTCCAAAGCCCTGAATGACCCTCGACAGAATAAGCATGTTCTCATCTGATGACCTGCCGCATAGCATTGAACCCAAGGGTAAATAGAAATAATCCAATAAAATATAATTTTTTATAACCAAACTTGTCAGCAAGCCATCCTGAAGTCGGAAGAGAAACAGCCATTGCCAGCATATAGGCGGTTACTACCCATTCAATCTTATCAAGACTCACCCCAAAAGATGCCATGATTTTTGGCAAACCAACATTTACAATAGTTGCATCAAGAACTGCCATAAAAGTTCCGAGCATAATATTGGCAAGCAAAAACCACTTGTAGGATGTATGCTTAGGATGAAAAGCATTGTTGCTTTTCCTGACCAGTTTTCGTATTCGGTGGGAGGGTGTTCTGCGTTTTTCCATCCCTATTTTTTAATTACCTTAACAATAGCTGACATCCCTGATAAGATATTCAATGATGACAGATCCTTGCCACTGTCAGTATTATCGATTGATATTCTGATTGGAATACGCTGTGTTACCTTTGTGAAATTTCCTGAAGCATTATTTGCCGGTATAAGAGAAAATACTGAGGCTGTACTTGTACCTACCATATATACTTTACCATTAAATTTCTCATCAGGAAAAGCATCTATAGTAAATTTCACATTCTGTCCATTCCTTATCTCAGCAATATTGGTTTCTTCCATATAGGCCACTACCCAGAGATCTTTGTTTATTGTCATTGTGAAAACCGATTGGCTGGGCTGAACAACATCACCTGGAAGAAGCCATCTTTTTGAGATAACTCCATCAGCAGGTGCAAATAGCCGGGTATTATGCAATTGAGTATCAGCAGTGTTAACCTGGGCATTTGCAGTTCCTACTGCAGCAGATGCAGTTGATATCATCGATTTTGAAACCAACAACTGAGCTTTTGCAGCATCAAGCTGGGCAGAGGCTGTCTCGAATGCTTTTTTTGAATGATCAAATTGTTCAGGAGTGATAACTCCTCCTTCAACCTGGCTTTTTGCCCTTGTAAAATCATCATTGGCTTTGTCGAGATTGATTTCCAGTATCCTGATACTTTTTTGATCCGATTTATATTTAAGTTCTGATTGTTCCAGGCTGGCCTTAGCCTGTGCTCTTAAAGCAACAGATTGATTTCTCTGGGCATTTAAATCCGAACTGTCAAGAACAGCCAGAAGAGTTCCCTGTTTAACAATATCTCCTTCATTTGCATATACTGCTGAGATCCTCCCAAGTATCTTTGATCCGACGTTAACAATTTCGGCATCTACATGAGCGTCATCTGTGGTTATATACCTGGCATAATCTCTGTACCAATACCAGGCACCTGCAAGTACAATTAAAATAACAAATGCCAGTGGAATATAAATTCTCAGTCGGTTTTTACCTGATTCCTGTTTCATAAAGCTATGCTTGTTTTATTTAAATAAATTAATATTCAATATCTTAGTTTACACTAATCTTCAAACCATTTACAAATATTCTTGTAAAAAGTGTAGTATTCTTTAGCAGTAATTCAAATTCGGCCTCTTCAATGGTAAGTGTCTTCTTATTATGTACAACTGAGACTCTCAAGCCCTTCAGAAGATCAAGAAACAGTTCTGCAGTCTCATCTGTATCCTGAATCTTAAATATTCCTTCAGCATTTCCTTTATCGAAAATGTTTCTTATGATTTCCTTTTCCTTTTCCTTAAAAGCAATAATCGTATCAAGAAATACTGGTTTCAGATCAGAATAAGCTTCCAGCCTTAAGTCTGCTTAAATTCAGGAGAGATCTGAAATAAGTCAGACGTGCTTTAACATATTCAGTCAGTGACCCCTCCGGATCATGAATACTGACAATTCTTTTATTTATTTTTTCAATGAATTCTGCCTGCTCTTTCTCAACAACAGCTCTGTAAAGACTCACTTTATCAGGAAAATAGTAATAAAGAGATGCCTTTGAAAGCCTAAGTTCATCCGCAATTTCCTGCATTGAAATCCGCTCCACACCATGTAATCCAAAGAGTTTCTGTGCAACCAGGATTATCTGGGACATTCTTTCAATACGGTCAATTGTTTCTTCTGATTTTTTCATTTTAAAAAAGATGCAAATATAATAATCAGACTGACTAAATTGTTTAAATGGTCAGATAAAATTTTAAAATTTATTTTTTGGATTATTTCAAGTGATATTAGCTGATAGATATTTTTTCAGAGCGACTTGCCCGGCTGATTCTTTTCAGACGGGATCACAAAGGAGATACGCAAAGTTCGCAAAGCCCTAAATATGAAAGTTTTATCTTTGTGTTCTTTGCATCGACTTTGCGCACTTTGCGGTTAATAAAGATTTTTGAGACACATCCAGCTTAATCTTAGTTCATTATGGCTTTATTCCAAAACCTTAGTTTTTATAAATACATTATATGCCTGCATTTCCAAAAGTTTAGTAGTTTTATTTCTCATTCCTGTACAAATTAAAAATTATTAAATGAAGATTATTATCAGGCTTATTCTAGTCTCAATTATGCTTATCAGAATGTCGGCAGCTGACGGACAATTGATTGCCGAAAGGCAATGGCCGGTATATCGGGGCTATCTGTCTTCCGGAGTTTTAGACAATGCTGATCTGCCGGAAAGTTTCAACTTAGATAAGATGATCAATATCCGATGGAGGACAGAGATTCCGGGACTGGGTTTATCCAGCCCGGTTATTTGGGGTGACAGACTATTTATTACTACAGCAGTAAGCAAATTTGATAATTCGGGAATATTAACTGGAATTTATGGCGATGGAATGCCGGTTGCAGACAGTTCTGTTCATGACTGGAAGGTAATATGCATAGATAAAAATTCAGGAAAAATTCTCTGGGACAGAGTTGCTTATACAGGAATTCCAAAGGTGAAGCGTCATCCGAAATCGACCCATGCAAATGCTTCTGTTGCTACCAATGGAAGTTATGTGGTTGCCTTTTTTGGATCAGAAGGATTGTATTGCTACGACTTTAACGGAAACTCATATGGAAAAAAGACTTTGGAATCTTAAAGTCAGTAGCATTTGATTATCCTGCAGCAGAATGGGAATTTGCCAGTTCTCCTGTTATATATAATGATGTGCTCATTATTCAGTGTGATGTACTTGAAAACTCATTTCTTGCAGCTTATGATATTAAGACAGGTAAAGAGTTATGGAAGACAGACAGGGATGAATACCCTGGATGGTGTACTCCCAATATATATACAAATAATGGCAAAGCCATATGTTGCCCTTAATGGATATAAAAACAGGGGAGGATATGATCTTGAAACAGGCAAGGAGGTATGGACAATGGCCGGTGGTGGTGACATACAGATTCCCACACCAATCAACGGAAACAACCTGATATATTTTAACAGCGCTCATGGGAGAAACTCTCCCATAATTGCAGTAAAAACCAGTGCAGCAGGGGATATAACCCTGAATGACAAGGAAACCTCAAATGAGTATATTCAATGGAGTCTTCCCCGTGGAGGTTCATATATGCATACAATGCTTCTTTATAATAATCACCTTTATAATGTTAACTGGAATGGAACCGTATGTATGTCTGGATCCAACTACAGGAAAAGTGATATATAATGCAAAGTTGGGTAAAACTAAAAGCTTCATCGCATCTCCGGTCGCTTCCGATGGTAAAATCTATATAATAGATGAAGAAGGTACCGTTTATATAATTAAGGACGGGGACAGCTTTAAACAGATTGCTGAAATTCCTCTTAATGATGTATCATTGACAGCACCTGCAATTACAGATGGTATGATTTATTTCAGAACGCAAAAGTATCTTATTGCCGCAGGAAAGAATTAAGTTAATGCCTATTCCTTTTTCAGTCCGGTAATCAGTGAATCTTTGGTAACAACACGGACCGACAAAAACAGGGTGATCAAACCTGTAACAATTATCGCTATAATCATAAGACCCAGCATTAGCCAGGGAATATCAGGATTTTTGGTTATTGAGGGCAGTGTAGCAACTATTGCTGAAATTACTCCCGAAGTAATACCTGCAAATAGAATAAAAATCTGCTCTGAAATGATTTCTTTTCTGATCTTCTTAATTGTAAACCCGGTAGCTATCATTAGAGCAAATTCACGCTTTCTGAAGTTGTAGTTTCTCAGCAAAACAAACCCAAGTCCTGCAATTCCTATGATCATACCGAATGCCCCAAAGACTCCAAATACCGACAGATATGTATTTGTAACCTCATAGAACGCAGCAAGCCTGTCATTTGTCCGGCTGATATTAATCCCATAGTTACTGAATCTTTCATTAAGTGTGCTTTCGTAGAGCTTAGTTGAATCAGGTCTCCCATCAACAAGCATTACGTTTGTACCTGAGACAGAAGGAAAATATTTCGTAAAGTTTTCAAGACCTGTAAGCACATATCCCTGAAAGACAGAAGATTTTAATCCTGCAGCCAGGATTATTTTCAAGGGCTGTCCGTTTTCAGATCGCATTACCAGAGTGTCACCCGTTTTTAATTTTAATCCCCACTCAAGTACAGTCTGATCGGCGATTCCGTAAATAACATTATTCTTTGCCGGAACATCTAAGTATTGCCATGGATCGCTAAATTTCTTATTCTCTAATGAGTTTGCAAAGGAGAATGATTTTTTTGCAATAAAATCCCCTGGATCTATTCCAAGAAGGGGTGGGGCTGTTATGTGGTTCAGATTAAGACAGCTTGCATCATTACCCGAATAGCTCTTTGCCTGTACAAAGGATATCCCATCAAGTTCTTTATCATCCAGACCTGCAGATATCTTTCCTGACATAGTATTAAGATCCTCTTTAACCGGAATTGCTGTTTGGCACCATAAAAGGTAACCTCCGGTACCACCTGACCGCTTCAGATGAACATCGCTAAAATTAATTCTGTTGGCTCCGGTAATAAAAACAGCAAATATCCCTGCAGCAATAAACAGGATGGGAGTTACAGCATGTGAAGGATAAAAAGAGTAATAAAGCCTTGATAATCTGTGCTTGTTTTTAACATATTTCTCATTTTCATCTTCAGAAGCTATCAGGTACTGACGCCAGAAGAGAAGGAATGCTGCCAATAAAAATGCTCCGGAACCAAAGCTAAGAGAGGTTGCCATATTATTTAGAAGAAAACTGCTTAATAACAGTGCGGTAGCGGCAAAAAATGTCAGAATCAGAAAAATTAAGTTACGTTTTGGTGAATGACTAACAGGGATCTCTTTTTCTCTCAGGTTAAGACTTTTTATATATCTTTTGACTTTTACCAGCATGAAGATCACTGTTATAAGAAAAGTTATAACAAATCCTGTTAATACCGGGAGAAGATCAAAGTAAGCAATCAGTGTATCGGTCTGCACGGCACCCTTCCAAACTGAATTTAATGCTATTGTTATCAGGACATTAACAAAAAAACCGGCAAGAGCACCAACGATACAACCGATAAGGCTTATAAATCCGGTTTCCGACAAAAGAAGACCGGAAATCCATCTGCTTTTAAAGCCAAGTGCGAAGAAAGTACTAATCTGACCTTTTTTAGTGTCAAAATAAGAGGTTACTGCAAAGGAAAGAAGAACAATTGAAGCTAAAATCAGGAAAAAGCCAAGCGACAGGAAGAGTGTACTGAAATCTACACTTTCATCTGCTGCCTTAATTGATTCTTTGTATATATTGTTAATTACAAAGCCTACTCCTGAAGGATTAAAAGCCCCGCCGAGTTTTTCTGCAATCTCCTCTTTTTTAATACCTGGCTGAAATCTTATTGCTGTAGCCGGACCAAAATTATTACCCCAGAGCTTTTTACCTTCATCATAATTGATAAAAGCTTTTGGCGTTCCTTTATACTTATTCCAGTAATCCTCATCCTTCTGTGCGTATTTCATTTGTTTTAATCGGAACACCTGCATCCCAGTCAGAACATGATTCACTGCCTGATATGCCCGGAAATTGAGGCATAAGCAGCGAATCGGCCCATATACCTGTTATAGGGACAATTCGTTTTATGATAAACTTAGTGCTCTTTTCAAGGAGGTGGCTAAGTGAATCCGGCGCATACCAGGTCATTTTCAGAGTATCACCAACACTGGCTGAAAGGTCTTCAGCCATCCAGCTGTTAATTATTATTTCATTATCCCTTCCAATTTCAGGATAGATTGATGAAGGTAATGCTGATATGAAGGAGTAGGGTGTGGATTTGTTCCCTGATCTGAAACTGTTTCCAAGATAGGTAATGACAGGAGCCGATGACGGAATTGCTTTCCTTATCTCATCAATTAATTCATTGTCAAGAAATATCCTGTCAGAGATAATTTCATAACCACCAGACTTACCATCAGACCTTAATGTTAATCCAATATCCTGCGGTTTCAATATCTTCCTGAGATCGCTAAATATCGCATCAGAAGAAATATCTGATCTGTCATCTACAAGCAACCTGTTTATAAGCTTGCCTTTAGAGGTGCCTTCATAAAGATCTGACAGATTAATGAATATATTCATTGGCATTATCTGGCTTATTGCCAGAGAAAAGTCACCACTATTTCCAACGTCAATAATCCGGCTAACCTTCATAACTATTGACTTTGAGTTTTCATCGGAAGGTGCAAAAGGAGCATCAGCAGGTATTTCGGATATTGCTTTATACCGTATAACTATTTCATCTCCTGTAGCTACACCAAGGTAATCAGCGAGACGCCTGTTTACAGCAACATGTCCTTTGGCTATATTTACTGAGTCGGAACCGTTAAACGAGAAGAAATTTCCTGTAATGCCAATAATATTGGTATTGAAAGCTCCCTTTTGGGATGTCAGGTTTTGACTGTAATCCTGTAAGAGAGAGTATCCCGGTACACTTAGCACCGGTCAATTCACTTAACCTGTTAACCAGTGACAGATCGAAGTACCTGACACCGGAACTGATTACTATGCCTGTGTTCCCAAGTTTTTCGGATGCTGTATGCTTCAGGCTTGACCTTACTGATCTGCCTGTTAGCAACGAGCCTGTAATAACTGCTGAAAGTAAGGCAATTATAGCTATCTGGTAAAAAACAGGCTTTTTGTAATATCTTACAGAACGAAGTACTAACCTTAATTTTCCTGGTACCATAACTTATTTGGTGCTTTTGGATCCCATCAACAAGTCTGCCTTCCTCAAGGATCTTTATTACAGACATTTTTTTAGCCAAATCATAGGAATGAGTGGCCAGAAGTACTGTTATACCAAACTCCCTGTTCATTCTCAGCAGAAGCTCTCCCATAATTTCGCTGTTTTTAGAATCAAGTGATCCGGTTGGTTCATCAGCGAGCAGGATAGAGGGATTATTAACCAGAGACCTTACAAGCGCTGCCCTCTGTGCTTCCCCTCCAGATATTTGTGACGGAAATCTGGAAGCAAGATCAATAATACCCGTTGCGTCCATCAGGTTAAGAACGTTTTTCTCTTTTTCTAAAAGCTCATCAGGCGGATAGTCAGAAGCCAGAAGCGGCAGGTGAATATTCTCTGAAATTGTAAGATGGGGCAGTAATAAATGGTCCTGGAAAACAAAACCAATATTTTTGTTCCGGTAGGCAGCTGCCTGGTCATCAGTATAGCCTGATATTGAGGTTCCTTTAAATATCACATCCCCGCTATCAGGTTTATCGAGCAATCCGATAATGTTCATCAGGGTAGTTTTTCCGGAACCTGATGGTCCCATTATTGCAACCGAATCACCTTCTTTAACATCCAGGGTAAGATTATCAAGAACCAGCCCCCGCTGTGAAAATGCTTTTGATATGTTAATTATTGAAAGCATATTAATATAACTTATGTTGTAACTTTTATTTTCTGAAATAGCTTAACTGCTAATATACTGACAGATAGTAGTAAAAACAAATTAATCTTTTAATACCTTTCTGTAAACCTTAGTATAAACTCTGCTCTGCTGACATTTTTTCCAAAGAAAAATCTCTGAAAACTTTCTCCTTACCTTCTGATCCAAGTTTCAACCGCTTTTTATTGTCTTTCAGTAACTTTAGTATTGATGCCGATAACTCATTAACCGTATCGGGAGTATATGTTATTCCTCCGCCTGTCCGTGCCAGTATTTCTTTAAATGCACCTGTCTCAGGCTGAACCACAGGTACCCCGGTAGCATTTGCTTCCAGTATATATAAGCCATAACCGTCATGTTTGTTCACTGGCACACTCATCACATCGATGTTGCTAAAAAACTCTCCCTTGCTGTTGAAATGAAATTCAGGGTATATTTTTATAAATGATTTAAGTCCGGCTGCCTTAATTTTCTTAATCTGCTCCGATATGAATGGTTTATCATCACCTGTATAACCACCTGAAACATGTAGAGTTAATCCTGGCAAGTCGTTCCCTGCCTTAAGATCGATGAAAGCATCGACGAGCTTGTCAAATCCGTTTTGATAATTAACGCGTGAAAAGTAACCGATAGCCGGATAATTATCTTTTTTAGGAAGAATATTGACATCCCTGAAATCCAGTGCCAATGGAATTACGTGAAAATTTCTGTCGGCAATACCTGTTTTTGAAATAAACAATTCTTTAAAGTAATGACTGGGAGTAAGGAAAGCATCAACGTTATCTGCCTCATTAGCTATTGATTTCCATGCTTTTGACTGGTAAGGTTCGACCATTTCATCAATCCAGTCATCTTCATTTAACAGTGAACATACGATTTTAACATCCATCTCATTCTTAAGCTGACGGGCCAGTCCTATTATAAGAGAATTGGAGAGATGGATGATATCAGGTTTGCCGTCTTCCATAAGGTGCTTTACAAGCCTTTTAAGCTCTTTTTCAGGAAAAGCGTTATCTCCTTTGATCATATCAAGAGTCATGTCTTCCAGTCCCTCTGTACGGGTTGTGCCGGCTCTTTTAGCTGCCATCTTCAATAAAGGTGTTGAATCGAAGAATTTTTCAAGAAAAGAAGGCATTTTTCTGAACAAGGGGACTTTCTCCCTCAGATACATCGAGATTGCGCCAAAAAAAACATTTTTATCCAGACCCGATTCATCAGTGTCATCATCAGGGGGAAGATACAGGGAATAGCAGCTGAAGCGTTAATTCCCTGAACTTTTCGTATTGCTCTGAGGTAAATCATATCGCGGTAACAATTTCCGCAATAGAACGAGCCTCCGGAACCAGTTATGAGGTATACTATTTTCATATTGACATATTTCAGTTCAGGTGTGTGGTCTTAATGATTCATCCACAAAATTTAAAAAACTAATCCAGTGTAACGTCGAGTTTTATTTTGTATTCACATTTTTGTTTCCGAAAGCCAGTAATCTTCCGTCATCCGTGAGTATGTAAAATCTGTCTTTAATAACTGCAGGAGAACTACTGACCGGCACACCTGTATTGAAACTCCATAGCTTCTTCCCATCCTGCATTCCGAGAATATATACATTCCCGTCATTTCCTGTAAATAAAACTTTTGTGGAAGCAATAACAGCAGAACCTGTTATTTTGCCATTTGTTCTGTATTTCCAGACGAAGTTTCCCGTCAGCTGAATTGAAGCAGTAGAGATTTTTATCCTCGCTGCCAATTATTATCGAGTTTTTTCCGATAGCAGGAATAGCCATAATCGCAGCTGATTGATCACCTGCAGATATTTCCCAGGTCATTTTTTTTGTAATGGTATTGAGAGCATATATGGTGCCATCATAATCACCAAAATATGCCATATGTTGACATAAGGGCAGGAGAGGCTGCTATATATACTCCTATTTCAATTGAATCTTTCTGTACTCCTGTTAATGGATCAACAAAACGAATCATCCCGTCACAACCTCCGAAAACAATCTTTCCATTAAGAATTGCAGGTGTTCCGTTAACATAATTTTCGGTTTCAATTTTCCAGAGCGATTTGCCGTTTGCAGGATCAACACAATGAAGATAATAATCATAGCTTCCGACAACAATTCCGGCTTTTTTACCAATACTCCATACATTTGCCGAGCCTGCAATCTGGTTATCCGTAGTATAAGACCATAGAAGCTTTCCTGAATATTTGTCGACAGCCTTCAGAATACCCTCACTTGTACCAACAATAACTTTGTTTCCAAATACCATTGGAGCAGCATCAATAGAGCTTCCTGCCTCAAATTTCCATTTAATCTTGCCATCAGATGTAACCGCAATTAATGTTCCCTTATTATTTCCGAAATAAACAGTTCCCTCACTTATTACAGGAGATGACACTGTTCTTACACCTGTAGAAACACTCCATACAAGGCCTGGATCGGAGGGGAGATCGTAAACTGATTTGCCTGTCAGATCTGAACTGCCTCTGAAGAGAGGCCAGTCATTTTCACTCTGTTGAGCCAATGATTCAACGACGAATAAAAGGGAAAAAAGCACTGTAAGTAAAAATCTCATCTTATATAAATTATTTTACCCGGCTTAAAGCACCGGTTGGGCATATATCGATAACCATGCTGCTTTTTGTTTTAAGGATATCATCGAATTGCTCCGTTAGCGGTTCTGATATTATACTGATAAACCCTCTGTTGATAAAACATAAAGACGGTTCATCAACTGAATTTTCACATACTCTTATGCAAAGACCGCACTTTATGCATTTGGCATGTTCAAATATCAGGCCGGTATTTAACATTTATTTTTTTTATGATAGGTGCAGTAACCAATTTTCCTCTTGGATCTTTTATGGATAATTCGTCCGCGAGGTCTCTGAGCCTGCAATCTGATGCAGCTCTGCAATCACAGTGCATACAGTTTTCTGCTTCGCTTCCGGCAGATGTGATATCTGTAATATCCCTGAATCGCACATTATCACCTGTGCACTCCTTTAGCCATTCTTTCAATTCGGAATCTTCCAGTTTGCCTATTCGTGAAGTGAATCTTTTTGGGGTGACATTTCTTTGTGGCTTTTTCTCTGTAGAATCAACTTTTAAATCAGATTTTGCTTCTTCAATCTTTAAGGTGTTTTTACTATCTGCTGACTGATAAACAAATAGTTGAATATTACGGATAGATACCGGAATATCTACTTTTTTCCTCCGGCATGCATTCTCACAGTACCCCGGACAGTTGATACATTGTAAATCCCCATTTTTCTGTTCTGCAATTGCTAAATTAACAGCAGATTTAATATCATGAGCCTGCAGGTATCTGTTCATCAAAGGAATATCATAACCGGCCGGACAGACTACTTTGCATGGAGCTTCACATTCTGCGCGATGTTCCGATAATAAGAGTTCAATGGCTTTTTGCCTTATTTGAATAACATCTTCACCTGAGATATCCAGATCCATGCCTTCCTGAACCGCTACTGAACATGACGGGATAAAATTATTTGATCTGTTATCCTTTACCATACAAACCATACAGGAAGAATAATGCGGCAAATTATCATTATGACAAAGTGTAGGTATATTATAACCGGCATTTCTTGCCACCTCAAGGATAGTAAGCCCTTCAGTAACCTCAAAATCACTATTATTGATCTTTAACTTAACCATTTATATTGATAATTTCAATTGCATTTTCAGGACAAATTATTCTGCAATTATCACATTTAGTGCAGATTAGCTGGTCTATCTCATGTTTTTCATAAGGAGTAAACGGGATTGCATCTACAGGACAATCCTGTGAACATTTGGTACATCCTGTACATTTGTCACTTATGCTATATCTTATTAAATCACTGCATTTTTTTGCTCTGCAGATACCTTTTGCATGCTCTTCATACTCTTCCCTGAAGTACATTAAACCTGTAAGTACAGGATTTGGAGCAGTCTTGCCGAGTCCGCACAGACTACCATTTTTTACTGATATACAAAGTTTTTCCAGCTCATCTATCTCAGACAATTCTGCTTTTCCTTCGCTTAATCTTGTAAGGATGTTAAGCATTTGCTTTGTTCCTACTCTGCAGAAAGTACACTTACCGCATGATTGTTTATGTGTAAACGTGAGGAAGTACTTAGCCATATCAACCATGCAATCAGTATCGTCAAGAACGACCATCCCGCCTGATCCCATCATTGCTCCCAATCTTTGTAAGCTCCTCATAATCAATAGGAGTATCAGCTTTACTTGAAGGAATACATCCGCCTGAAGGCCCTCCAATCTGAACAGCTTTAAAAGTTCTTCCTTCAGCCACACCATCGCCGATTTTTTCAACAATTTCCCTTATAGTGGTTCCCATAGGAACTTCGATCAATCCACCTCTGGAGATCTTACCTGCAAGAGCAAAAACTTTGGTTCCGCTGCTTTTTTCAGTACCAATTTGGTTAAATTCACCGGCACCATTCGATATTATCCATGGCACCAGAGAGAGAGTCTCTACATTGTTTACAAGCGTAGGTTGCCCTTTAAAACCTTTTACCGCAGGATAGGGCGGCCTGATATGAGGAGTGCCCCGTTTGCCTTCCAGTGAAGATATTAATGCTGTTTCCTCACCGCAAACAAATGCTCCGGCACCTTCAAATACCTTTATATTAAATGAAAAGTCCGAACCTGAAACCTTTTCGCCAAGTATGCCGTTTTTATAGCATTCCTTTATTGCATTTTTTATTCTCGATACAGCAAGCGGATACTCAGCTCTTATATAAAATATTCCTTCTTTTGCACCGGCAGCAAATCCGGCTATTATCATACCTTCAATTACTCTGAAAGGAAAGGATTCGAGAAGCATCCTGTCCATAAAAGCTCCCGGATCACCTTCATCTCCATTACAAACTACATATTTTGAGTTCCCTTCAGCATTCTTTGAGATGTCCCATTTTCTGCCGGTACGGAAACCTGCACCGCCTCTTCCTCTTAAACCACTATTGTAGATAATCATTAATTATCTCATTAGTATCTAATGTGTTAAGACATTTCTTAAGAGCCTGAAATCCTCCAAGCATACAATATTCATCGTATGAATCAGGTGTTAATATGCCACTGTTTACTGTTGCAAGATGAACCTGGTGACTAAGAAAATTATTAAGATACTTTTCTCTTACTTCAGTGGGTACATTTACCTGACTTGAGAGTTTATCCTCAGAAATAAAAGTATCGACAAGATCAAAAATGCCATGTTTTAACCTTTTTCTTCTGGTTCCTGGCTTTATATGTTTTAACAGAATCTCTTCAACCTGATGTCGCGTTACATTTGTATACCTGAAATGGTCATCTCCACTGGTTACAATTTCCATCAATGGAGTCTGATTGCACACTCCGACACAGCCCACAGGTTTAAGACTGATATTAAGATTATACTTTTCCCTCATCTCAACGATTTCGGTAAGTATCTCCTTGCTGCCACCTGCAACGCAGCATGAACCAAGTCCAATCCTTATCTCAGCTTCCGGACTGTCATTCTGGTTATCAGATGCGAGCAGCTTTAACCTTCTCTGATGGATTTAAGAAGTCATGAATTATTTCTTCAGTCTCAGTGGGCTTTACATGACCATATGTTTTTTCATCGATCTGAACCACAGGGGCAAGTGTACAGCAGCCCAGGCATGATACTTCCTCAATGGAAAAAAGGTTATCAGGTGAGGCATTTCTGGTATCATCAATTTTCAGGACTCTTTTGAATGAATCGATAATTAATGGAGCTCCTTTGACATGACATGCAGTGCCTGTACAAATTTTTATCGTATGCTTTCCTACAGGAAGATGCCTGAACTGGGAATAAAATGTAGATACTCCGCTTATCTGTTCCGGAGTTACGTCTGTAACCTTACAGATATGCTTTAAAGCTTCTGACGGCAGATAATTAAGTCGTTTCTGTACCTCCTGGAGGATCAGAATAACGTTTTCCTTTTCTCTTCCTGTAGATTTTACAACTTCATCAACTACTGATATAATGTCAGGAGCAGAAGTAGTCTGGCAATCACATTGACTGGTCAATATTTTATTATCGGTTGAACTCAATTAGATATACAATAAAGGTTTTTTCTGGTTCTTATATAGATTTTCTTATCTGAAAATGCCGGAGTACAATCAGTTTCTTCACCAAGTGCCGGTTCGCCAATGATCTCCAATTTATCCTTTGCGCCAACAATATGCATTACTCCGCTTCGATCGAGCATATAAACTTTATCATCAGCAACAATAGGAGAAGAGTAGAACTGATCATAAAAGTAATGTGTCCATAGTGTATCGCCCTTTAAAGCATTATAACAGGCAATATCTCCGGTACCGGTTGTCAGAAACAAGAAATCATCAGTCGCAACAGGGCTTGAAACATCAGGAGTGAAGGTGTTATCTTCCCAGACTATTGAGGCTCCTGTACCTGGTTTTATTGCCACAAGCCTTGCATAATCAGTTACTGCATAGGCCATTGTGCTGTTTACTGCAACCGATGGTGCAACATCGCCTGTCATGCATTCCACAGCCCATAACTCTTTTCCGGTTACAGGATCATAACTGCTCACCATTGGATTTCCGTTGATTATAACCTGAGGCTTACCATCAAAATAAGCAAGAACAGGTGACGACCATACAGGTCTGTCCGGTTCTTAATGTTTCCCATTTCTGATCACCTGTTCCAAGATCATATCCCGACAGTGAAACTTTAACATTACTGTCAAACTGGAGTAGAAGCAAATTCTCAAATATCAACAGTGAGGATGAGTATCCGTAACTACTCTCAGGGACTCCAATATTTTTCGCCCATTGCTTTTTCCCATCCATGTCAAAACAGATAAGATTTCCGTTGGCAAAAACAGCACAGACATATTTTCCATCGGTTGCCACTGTAGAAACTGCCAACCCTCCTTCAGCGTCCATCTGAGGCAATTCAGAAGGTTCTCCTTCAATTCCTGAGGCATCACCGGTCCAGATAACTTCTCCTGTTTTTTTATCTAAACAATATACCTGACATTGCTTACCATTCAGCACCTGTCAGAAAGATCTTATTATCCCAGATTACAGGAGAACTCTTGCCATTGGCAGGTAATTCAATCTTCCATGCAATGTTTTTTCCTGATTCGCCATCCCATTCAGTAGGATATGAACCACTACCGGCAATTCCCCTGCTATCCTGTCCCCTGAAAAAAGGATAATTTGTTTTATCGGGTTTAGGTGCATCCTGCTTTTTACGGTTTTCACCGGTATTTTCTGTGCCTCCTTTACCAAATGTATCAGGAAGGTCAGACCGTAGTACAAATGAAGCCGAAAGTGCTGTTAATAAAATAACAGTACCGGATATCATCAGATACTTCCTGTTTTTTTTCTGAACTCTTACTGAGTTTTCTTTATCCTGACTGATAACAGGTTTAAGCTTTTCAGTATCGCTCAGAAGTCTTTGGCAAAATATAAAAACCACTGCACCTGCCAGAAGGAGGTAAGCGCCTGTTTCAACCTGCCAGCGTGATGAGAAATAAGCTTTCCTGGCCATCAGGTCCATAGCTCTGACCTGTTCAGCATTTGTTGCACTTTCAGGATCTTTGTCATATTGAGCTTTAACAGCAAGCAGTACCGGGTTATCAAGCGGATTGATAATTTTTAGTTGCGCCAGACTGAAAATCATGGTTAATGCAACTATTAATGTAAAGCCTGCTGCAATCTGGCTTACAACCTTCAGAATTTTGATATCTTTTTCAGTTAGATTAGTCTTCATTTTAACTTTTGACTTTAACCGGACAATATTTAAAACAGCTTCCGCAACTATAGCATTTTCCCTGATCGGGAACATACTCAGTTCTTTTATTTCGGATAGTCAGTGATACAAGAGCTATCCCAAGTGAAAGTCCCAGAAACAGACCCGCCCAGGGTGCTGCTTTTCTGAATCTTCCTATTATTTGTTGCTCTTCTGCGAAGAGTTCTTTTTCAGTCTTTCCGGCTTCTTTAAACGCCACCACGGCTTTAGAGGTCGATTCTATTCCAGTATTTTGTTCCTGTCTTATCTCCTTGGCCAGCATAACAGTACTGTTAATTCCGGCAAGAGAAGGAGCAATGTTATAAAGCAGGAAAGCCCCAGAAACAGCTAATACAGGAATGAATATAAAGTATAAAAGGAAATTCTTTCTCGATTTTACCGGCTCTTCTCTTACCTGTTCCGAATCTGAAGGCAATATTGCGTTATATGGACATGCATTTTCGCAGAGCCTGCAATTGATACATTCTGCCGGTGTTATCGTCAGATGCTTTCCGGCAAACCTCGAAAAGACATTCAGTAATACGCCATAAGGGCAAAGAAATCTGCAATATGGCCGGTTAACAAAAATCCCTGCCAGAAGCAGAAGAACCCCGAAAATTATCATTGTATATGGAGCATCCAGTCTGAAGATCCCGACAAACGGATCATAACGGCATATTATAAACTGGCTGTTTGTTGCCGAGAACAGTACTGCCAGAGCAAGGTAAACAAATGGCACTGAGGCCAGAGCTACTTCTACTGTTTTGTTAAGTTTCACAGGTTTAAATCCGGTAAGCTCCTGAATTGCTCCAAGTGGGCATACTCCTGCACAGAAAACTCTTCCATAAGCCAGCGCAAATAACAGGGGGATAATGAAAAACAGCAGGGCAG
This sequence comes from uncultured Bacteroidales bacterium, assembly GCA_963741935.1. Lineage (GTDB taxonomy): Bacteria > Bacteroidota > Bacteroidia > Bacteroidales > VadinHA17 > LD21. Next base: position 57,660 of record CAVUJY010000009.1, read on the forward strand.
AAAGAGGGATTGAATATCCCGTATTAAAAAGAGCCAGTGAAACATTCTGCACAGATCCTACCGCACAGATACATCCCTGACGGTAAAAGCCAAAATAGGCAAGTGAAAATACCGACATCCAGATAAGTCCCTGACGTGATCTCTTTTTCAAAGCCAGCCATGAGGTCATTGCAAGTGCAGCTATTAATACTGCAACATCAACATATTCCCATACTGGTCCTCTCTGGCTCGGCAGCTGATTTGTCGGGTAATTATATCCTGATTCAAATTCCGGTCGTGGAAATCTCTGCTGGGCAAACAATACCGAATGCCAGATAAACAGAAATATCAGAATAATATATGGAGCATACTTTTTCAAGGTTTGTCTTTTTACCATTATTGTTTATCCTTTTGCAGATATTGATACATCAGCCGGTATTCTGATTACAGCGTCCGAAGGGCAGGTTCTGGCAATTGAGCAGTCGTTGCAATTAAGACACCTGTCATGCCTTATCTGCATATATAATGAGCCGTTTCCAAAATCGGCACAGCCTTTAACACATTTAGCGCAACCATCACACAGATCTTCATTAATCGTATACTGAAAATATGGTTCTTCAACAAAAGTTCTTGTTATGGCTCCGGTAGGGCAAAGTTGATTCTCAGCAGCTGTGCTTATTTTTTTCACACCCTGCCTCTGATAGCCACCGCACAGATCGCAATAACCGCACATCTGGTAAGCATGCATGGCTTTTGAAGCTGATGGTGTCATAACGCAATTAGTCTTGCACTGACCACACTGGGTGCATTTTAAAGGATCAATCTGCCATACATAACCTGATACAGTTGTCTTTTTAGCAAGGGCAACAGGAATCAGTGCCAGTGGAAGAATAATTGCAATCTTACCGGCATTTCGGACAAATTCCCTTCTTGTCTGATATTTATTTTTGCCTTCTTTCATTACTTGCAGTACTAATACTTGTTACAATCAGTTTCTCCATTACAAATTCCATTACCTGCACAAGATGTACAATTATTCTTTGCAACAACCTTACTACCAAGTGCAAATACAATAATGGCCATAAACAACAGTAAAATGTACCTGATAAGTTTCTTGAAAAATGCCAATCTGTTCATATCTTTAAATTAGTATGTTATTACAAATCTTTCATAGCACTTATTTCATAATCACTGCTGCTTCCTCGTAAATATATAAAGTTTCGAATCAGCCGGGTTAGCAGCATAAATTGTTTGCCCGTCTGCCGTTGCTATATCAAGCGGAACGGAATTAGCGAAACTGTTTTTTGATGAAACATACTCAACAAACTCACCCTTTTTATCAAGGATCTTAATCCTGTTGATTCCTTTTTCGGCAGTTATAAAGCCATCTGGTATCAAAATGAAATGTGCGGGATTACAGCATCCGCAGAATGCGCCAGGGGCAGTACCAGGCTCCCCGAAGTATCCATTTAATGTGCCATCAATCGACCTTGTTTCTATCCTTCGGTGACCGGTATTGGCGACGAATAAGTTATTTTCTCCGTCAAGGGCAACGTCAAAATAGCCACTTGGAATAATAAACTGACCATCATTCTGACCAATCAGCTTTTTCACATTTCCCCTCTTATCAAGAATAAATATCATTTTATTGCCGGCATCTGCAAAAGCGATATCTGATCCTTGTTTGCACTTATTCCTGTAATAATTCCATCATCCTCAAAAGGACCCCATTCGTCTTTTATTTCACCTTTTGAATTGAATACCAGAACAGTTTCCATGGTTGACGCATACAAGGTATCACCATAAACTGACATGGATGTTACAGGGGCTTCGGTCTTGTGATTCCATACCAGATTCAAGTCCTTTCCATAGCATGAAACAAAGGAGTCTCCTCCAAGATATATTCTTCCATCATCGGCTACAGTGACAGTCTTAAGCAGCCCCTCATCTGTTTTGAACTCTCTGGAAATCTGCCAGGCATCCTGAATTGTATCAGAGGTTGAAACAATACTTTCTGTAGCTATCGGAATTCGCCGGATGTACCGAATCGTATATCATATAAGCTATGAAGACAAGAATTACAACTACTGAAAAAATCGATGCCAGTTTCTTATTCATGCTAATTATTTTTTCCAATATTCAGACAAAGTAAATTTCTTGCATCCCTCATTATGAGGTATTTTCCTGCGATTGCCATTGGCCCCCATGCCTCAATGGCATTCATTATCTTATGGCTTGCAATCAGTGTCACCGAATTTTCTTTCATTCTGAAAAAGAATAAATTTCCGTCATCATCAAGCAGATACATCTTATCACCTGTAACAATATATGGCCCAAGACCGCGTCCGTACCTGTTCTCCTTGCCGCTTGACCACACTGGTGTGAGTAAATCTGATACATCGTAACAAACGAGTTGCTTTTTGAGGGGTCCGGCATTTTCCGGCATAACACTCCATATATATTTTCCGATGATAATTGGAGTCTGCTGATCGCTTGCAATTCCACCGTTTGCCTTATGTTCATTTTTTACTGTTACTGAATAGCCGCTTCCAGCTTTATTAATAACAAGTTTGGCTCCACCGGCTCCATAACTTCCAAAAACTGCAATTTCATTATTTCCAAGATAAACAGGGGAGGCGGCTGTTGTTGCCGGACTCCATTCCGTTGTCATCCAGAGTAGCTTGCCGATATCATCGCCTTCGGCTGATACCCCGCATACGCCACCCACAGCGTTATATACATACATGCGTTTACCATGTATTACCATAGGTATAATTGATCCGTGCGACATCCTGAGTGTATCACTGTTAGGTGTTTCCCATAAAACTTTCCCGGTGGAACAACTGACACCAATCATTAAAGCTTTCCCACCCGGAGCAATTACAGCTACATCATTATCAATCATAGGACACTGCCCGGAATAAAAATCAGGTGTTATTTTTCCTTTTGCTTTACCTGGAATTCCATATTCCTTCTCAAGATCGATGGTCCATAACATATCTCCACTCACAGGATTAAGACACATTACATGCGATCGGGGACCTATAGTTACTATATAATTATCAGTTACGGCAGGTATTGTTCTTGAATATCCATGGTTTCTCTTAAGTTCGACTCCATACCATCTTCTCCATAATTCAATTCCTGATTTAAGGGAAAAACATCTGAGCATATCAGCCTTTCTTCTTCTCATTATAGTCGAGGATATATACTCTGCCATTATGAACTGCTGGTCCGGCATATCCTTCCCCAAGAGTGGTTCTCCAGACAATAGCGGGTCCTGATGTATCCCATGTTTCAGCAAGAGGAGTAGTGTCTTTACTTATATTGTCAAAATCAGCTCCGCGGAATCTTGGCCAGTCCCCGGGGATTACTTCATCAATGGTGGCAAGAGTATCAAAAAATTCACCGATATTAACAGTGTCGGACCGTGGTTTCATTTTTGGTCTGTTGTCCATACCGGGTACTCTTTCGGTCAGATCCAATGGCTGAGCCTTCAGTAGCCATACCATAAGTACTGAAATACAGACTGTTAAAGTAATTCCGATGATTATTATAATACTTCTTTTACCCGGTGACATCAACTTCGTATACTCTGTTTTTTGTTTAATAAAATCCTCTTCCAAAGGTATGAATGATATCTATATTGCAAAGACTATCAGAAAGAGTCAGTACTTCTAAATATCATGTACCTCTTCTCTTCGATTCATATCCCAGGCAGAACTTCCTTACTGCCATACATTTTTTACTCCGCAATTCAACTATTGCAGGAGATAATGTGATGCAAAATAAAAAAACTAATAGGATTTATATAAGGTATAGTATCACATATGTAAATATTAACAGATAATTACGAAATTTTAACAGCTTATAACGAATTGCTTTATGCACCCTGATGCCTGTTCTGGTAATAACTATCCGGCATTTTAATAAACAATCAACCACTCCGGCAGGTATCAGCATCTGTTATCATAATTATAAAATGGTCAGACTCACCCCTCCTTCAAAAGCGAGCTATCCTTTATACACATTTTTTTATTCTCTATCACGGAAGAGGTATCTGTCAAAGACAAGAATGAATCAATAAAGGATTCGTTATAATGATTGGGAGATCCCTCAACTCATCCACCATATATCGCTTGCTTCAAGGCAGAATAAACGAGTGGATGAGTTTTCGGGATGAAGGTTTTTTGGGTAGATGGGGAAGGAAGAAGAGGCGATTCGATCGAAATTTTCAAAAAAGATAAAATATGTTGATTCGAATCGCCTCTTCTTCCTTCCCATTGTTCCCCCCTTAAATCAGTGTCATCCCGAGCGAATCCACCCCTTTCATTTACAGATATTTGAGCATGATAGGTGGATGAGTCGAGGGATCTCCAGGGTCTCAACAAAATTTCCGGAAATAGTATAGTTAGAAAAGATGTGATGTAAGATTAGCCTTATGAAGGAGGGAAAATTTATATGGTTAATATACAGTATTGTAGGATTTCGTTTATAAACATATTCCTCTTCTGCTGCACATCAGCCCCCCTTTTTCTGATTTCCTTAATGCAGTAACTCTTCAATGACCATACTAAACATAAATTGTCACAAAACTTTAGCTCGTAACCAATCTAAGGTCAAAAACATGATTTTTGTCATGTTAATATTATTTATTATAATAGGATATATAAATGATGTTTATTTACTTAATAGACATATTTACTTAATTATATTATCATAAATGTCAATATTAATATAAATATGATTTGCGAATAATAAAATAATATTAGCTTTGTCCCCATAGATTTGAAAATGATTTTTTACTAACGATAAAATAAGATATGTGCGGAATAGTTGGAGTATTTGATCTGAAAGTGAGTCACGAAGAGTTAAAAGGTAAAGTACTGAAGATGTCGAAAAAAGTCAGACATCGCGGGCCTGACTGGTCTGGTATTTTTTGCTGTGATAATGCCATACTGGCGCATGAAAGATTATCGATAGTTGATGTCGAATCGGGCAAACAACCACAATACAGTAAAGACGGCAACCTCATACTTGCAGTTAATGGTGAGATCTATAATCATCTTGATATTCGCAAAAAGTACAAAGACAAATATGAATTTCTTACAAATTCCGACTGTGAAGTAATACTGGCGCTTTACCGTGATAAAGGTCCCGATTTTCTTGAAGAACTGAACGGGATTTTTGCATTTGCCCTTTACGATAAGGAGAATGATTGTTACCTGATAGCCAGAGATCATATTGGAATAGTGCCACTCTATATGGGATGGGATGCATTTGGCAATTTCTATGTTGCCTCTGAACTAAAAGCCCTTGAAGGTGTGTGCAACAAGATAGAAGAGTTTTTGCCCGGCCACTATCTTTACAGCAAGGATGGAATAATGAAAAAATGGTATGAGCGCGACTGGATGAAGTATGAAGCTGTCGAGAACAATGAGACTTCAATACCTGAATTAAAAAAAGCACTTGAGTCAGCTGTTCACAGGCAATTAATGTCAGATGTTCCTTATGGTGTACTGCTGTCGGGAGGTCTGGATTCATCCATTATTTCAGCCGTTGCAAAAAAGTTTGCATCAAAGAGGATAGAGTCGGATGATAAGGCAGAGGCATGGTGGCCGCAGCTTCATTCATTTGCTATCGGACTTGAAGGCTCACCTGATCTTACTGCAGCCAAAAAGGTTGCTGATCATATCGGGTCGGTACATCATGAAATTCATTTTACAGTTGAGGAAGGGCTTGATGCTGTCAGGGATGTGATATATCATATTGAAACATACGATGTTACAACAGTCAGGGCTTCAACCCCAATGTACCTTATTTCACGTGTTATTAAATCAACAGGGGTGAAGATGGTACTTTCAGGTGAAGGCGCTGATGAAATATTCGGCGGATATCTGTATTTTCATAAAGCTCCCGATGCCAGAGCATTTCATGAGGAGAATGTCAGAAAAATAAGTAAACTTCATCTTTATGACTGCCTGAGGGCAAATAAATCACTTGCTGCCTGGGGAGTAGAAGGACGTGTGCCGTTTCTGGATAAAGAGTTTATGGATGTGGCAATGCGGATGAATCCAAAAGATAAGATGTCAGGGAAGGACAAAATGGAAAAATATGTCCTGAGAAAAGCCTTTGAAGATTATCTTCCGGCAAGTGTTGCATGGCGACAGAAAGAACAATTCTCTGATGGCGTTGGATATGGATGGATCGACACGCTGAGGTCACTGGCAGAAAAAAGCATATCAGATGAACAACTTTGTAATGCCAGGTATCGCTTCCCTATTAATCCGCCTCAGAACAAGGAAGAGTATCTTTACCGCTCAATTTTCAGTGAACATTTTCCTTCTGACTCAGCCGCCATGTGCGTACCTTCTGTTCCGTCAGTTGCCTGCAGCACACCTGATGCACTTGCCTGGGATGCTTCATTTAAAAATCTTAATGAACCCTCCGGAAGAGCTGTTAAAAGCGTACATAACGATTCGTATAAGTGATAATGAGTTTGAGTTTTAATAATTCTTGTTATCAGAAACAATTTCAAAGATTACCAGTAATCTGCCTTACGTGATAAATTACTAAGCTGTTCTTGTGTTGGTTTTTCGCTGAAAAGTTATATTTTTAGACATTAAGGATAAGAAAAGTTCTTACCTAACCTGTTTTAAGTATAATGAAGACGAAAATACCTGTTTTATTGGCTGCATCCTGTGCCCTTGCTGCTTGTTCGTGCACAGACAGAAAAGAGACTCCTCCAAATATTGTATTTATTCTTGCCGATGATCTTGGTTACGGCGATCTAAGCTGTTATGGTCAGAAAAACTTTTCTACACCAAACATTGACAGACTTGCATCCGAAGGAATGCTATTTACCCAACACTATACAGGTTGTACAGTTTCAGCTCCTTCCAGATCAAGTCTTATGACCGGAATGCATACGGGACATACTCCGATAAGGGGAAATCTTGGTTGGAATCCTGAAGGAAACTGGCCACTTCCGGCAGAATCTTTTACTATTGCCGAAATGTTGAAAACACAAGGTTATGTAACCGGAGCCTTTGGAAAATGGGGATTAGGTTATATTGAATCAGAGGGAGATCCAAATGCACAGGGGATAGATGAATTCTATGGCTATAACTGTCAGAGCCTGGCTCATAACTACTATCCCGATCATCTCTGGCATAATCATGAAAAGGTACTACTCTCTGAGAATGACAGCAACAGAACAGCAGCTTACAGTGCCGACCTGATACATTCAGCTGCATTATCTTTCCTTGAAAAGAATAGAGACAAGCCTTTCTTCCTGTTCTACCCTTCAACCATTCCTCACGCAGAACTTTTTGCAAAAGAGGAATATATGGAAATGTTCAGAGGAAAATTCCTTCCTGAAAAATCATATCAGGGAGTAGATAGCGGACCTGAATTTCGTCTTGGTGCATATGGCTCACAACCTGAAGCTCATGCTGCTTTTGCTGCAATGGTTAAGGAACTGGATGACTATGTAGGTGATCTCCTTGATAAGCTTACTGAACTTGGTCTTGAAAAGAATACAATTGTAATATTTGCCTCAGATAATGGACCTCATCTCGAAGGTGGTGCTGATCCTGATTATTTTGACAGTAACGGCATATATAAAGGCTATAAGCGCGATTTATATGAAGGTGGCATAAGAACCCCTCTGATTGTTAAATGGCCGGGAAAGGTGCAAAAGAACGCTAAAAACGGACACATTTCAGCTTTCTGGGATATTATGCCCACATTAGCTGAAATAACAGGAGCAGAGATACCTGTTGATATTGATGGTATTTCCTTTTTACCATCCTTAATGGGAAAAGAGCAGAAAGAGCATGAATATCTCTACTGGGAGTTTCATGAGCAGGGAGGCAGAACGGCTGTTAGAATGGGAAATTGGAAAGCAGTGAAGCAGAATGTCGACAAAATCCCACAGGGAGAGACTGAATTATATGACCTTTCAACTGATCCGGGAGAGACAAATAATCTGGCATTATCAAATCCTGAATTAGTATTAAAATTGAATGATATAATGAAACAAGCTCATATACCATCAAAAGATTTCCCGTTTATATATGAAAAGAATTAGCATTAATAACTTTCAGCTTTCTCTGTTTCCATTGAGAATCAGTGCTTTTACTCCCATATGCCTCCTTTCGGTAGCTGCTTCACAATTAGCATGCGATCGTGTTTCAGAAAAGCCTAATGTTATAATCATCTATGCCGATGATCTTGGTTATGGCGATGTAAGCAGCTATGGGGCCACAAAGATCAGTACTCCAAATATTGACCGTTTAACCCAACAGGGTCTCGATGTTCACAAACGCTCATTGCACTTCCGCAACCAGTACACCTTCGCGTTATTCTCTCCTCACAGGAGAATACGCATGGCGCAGGAAGGGCACAGGAGTGGCAACAGGTGATGCTCAGGCAATAATCAAACCCGGACGTACAACCATTGCTACAATAATGCAAAATGCAGGTTATAAGACAGGTGTAGTTGGTAAATGGCACCTGGGACTGGGAAATGACGGTGGTGCCGACTGGAATGGGGATATCCAGGCCGGGCCAATGGACATAGGGTTCGATTATAATTTTATAATTCCGGCAACAGGTGACAGGGTTCCTTGTGTATTTATTGAGAACAGGAGAGTTGTTGGTCTTGACCCGAATGATCCTATAAAAGTTAGTTTCAGTGATCCAATCCTTGTTGAACCTACAGGGAAAGACCATCCTGAACTACTGAAACTTCTTCCGAGTCATGGCCATGATCAGACAATAGTTAATGGCATAAGCAGGATAGGATATATGAGCGGAGGAAAATCGGCGTTGTGGATTGATGAGGATATTGCTGATACTATAACGACAAAAGCTGTCAAATTTATTGAAGAAAATAAGGATAAACCTTTTTTCCTCTATTTCTCCACGCATGATATTCATGTGCCCAGAGTACCAAATCCACGCTTTACAGGTAAGAGTGGGATGGGACCCAGAGGTGATGCAATACTGGAATTCGACTGGTCTGTAGGCCAGATACTTAATTGCCTTGATTTTCTTGAACTATCTGAAAACACTCTGGTAATTCTTACGAGCGACAATGGTCCGGTAGTTGATGACGGTTACCAGGATCAGGCTGTGGAGCTGCTCAATGGACATAGACCTGCAGGACCACTGAGAGGAGGTAAGTACAGCCTTTTTGACGGTGGAACAAGAGTAGTCTTCGTAACAAGATGGAAAGGGAAAATTGCACCGGGTATAAGCCATGCGCTTTTTAGTCAGGTAGATCTGATGGCATCACTGGCCTCCCTTACAGAACAAAAACTTAGTTCAGAAGCAGGCCCTGACAGTTTTGATCATTTGAACGTGCTTCTTGGCAAATCAGATAAAGGCCGTGACTGGCTAGTGGAACATGCCAGGAAACTTACAATTATTAAAGGGGACTGGAAATATATTGAACCGGCATATGGAGAAAAGATTTTGAAAAACACTAATACCGAAACAGGAAATGATACCTTACCACAGCTATATAACCTTCGTACTGATCTGGGCGAAAAAAATAATGTGGCGTCCGAAAACTCAGTGATTGTAAAAGAATTAAAAGATCTGCTTGATAAAATTAAAAATGATGAAAGAACACGATAGCTAATTTATGAAAAACCTCAAATCTGCACTTGGGCTTAGTATTGTATGTTCAATACCTATGACACTTCTTTTTAATTCATGTAGTAAAGAAACCGCCAAGCCCAATGTAATATTCATCTTGCTTGACGATTACGGTTATTCCGATCTTGGTTGCTACGGAAGTACATATTATGAAACACCAAATATAGATCGACTTGCTTCCGAAGGGATAAGATTTACTGACGCTTATGCTGCTTGCCCTGTCTCATCGCCTACAAGAGCTGCACTGATGACTGGCAAATACCCTGTAAAGACAGGTGTTACCGACTGGATTCCCGGACGACAGGCCTCTCAACCGGGTCTTCCTCAGGACAGGCTTCTTGCGAAGCCATTTAACCTGCAGCTTGAACTCACTGAGACTACAATAGCAGAAGCACTAAAAACAAATGGTTATACTACCATGATAGCCGGCAAATGGCACCTTGGAGAAGATTCAATATTCTGGCCCGAGAACCAGGGATTTGATGTCAATAAGGGGGGATACAGCAAAGGTTCTCCAAATAAAAGCAAAAGCTCTGATGGCTATTTTTCTCCATATGGAAACCCACGATTAGAGGATGGCCCGATTGGCGAATACCTTACTGATCGTCAGACAGATGAAGCTGTTACTTTTATTGAAAAGAATAAAGACAAACCCTTCTTTGTGTATCTTTCATATTATGCGGTACACAATCCAATGCAAGGGAAGGAGGAGATTATATCTTACTTCGAAAAAAAAGCTGACTCCCTTGGTATATCTTCAATTGAACCATTTACCAGGGATAAGGATTGGATAAAACTGGCACCAAAAGGTAATTTCAGGGAAAGGACAATTCAGAGTTATCCTGTATATGCAGCAATGATTTATAGTGTTGATGAAAATCTAGGACATCTGTTTGATAAGTTAAAACAACTTGGAATTGATGACAATACAGTTATTATTTTTACTTCTGACAATGGCGGTTTATCTACCTCTGAAGGATCTCCAACAACAAATTACCCTCTGCGTGCAGGCAAGGGATGGCTCTATGAAGGTGGAATACGGGAACCTTTAATCATAAAAGCACCTGGAATTGTGACACATCCATCAATATCAGAAGTGCCTGTATCAACTATCGATTTCTTTCCAACTATACTTGAACTAACAGGTACACCCTCCGATGGATTTAATTTTGACGGAGTCAGTCTTCTTCCGGTCATGATGGGGGATAGTTTAGAACAACGTCCGCTATTCTGGCATTATCCTCATTATTCAAACCAGGGCGGCGACCCGGGAAGCGCTGTAAGACTCGGTAACTACAAACTTATTGATAACTTCGAATCGGCTAAAAGAGAGTTATATGATCTTAAGAAGGATATTTCTGAAGAACATGACATTTCGCAGGAGCAACCCGAAAAAACAGAGGAATTATACAATTTACTCAATGATTGGAGATTAAAATCTGGAGCAAAAATGATGGATTCAAATCCTAAATGGAATAAACTGTAAGATTAAAATAATAGACACATGATAAAAATCAAACCACTTATTGGCATTGGAATGGCCACCCTGATTCCCTTTCAGGCCGGGGCTCAGAAAACAGCCAAGACAAAGAACACACAACCTAATATAGTTCTCATTTACATCGATGACATGGGGTATGGTGATCCGGGGTGCTTTGGTGCCACCCAGTATCATACTCCCAATATCGACAGACTGGCTGCAACAGGAATGCGTTTTACAAATTTCTATGTGGCTATGGCAGTAAGCAGTGCTTCAAGAGCCGGATTATTAACGGGTTGTTATTCTAACCGGGTAGGAATCTCTGGGGCATTGATGCCCAATGATAGTATCGGCATTAATCCCGAGGAACAACTGATACCTGAACTGCTGGCCCCCAAAGGATATAAGAACGCCATCGTAGGCAAGTGGCACCTTGGGCACCTTTTCCCTTTTCTTCCTCTCCAGAACGGATTCCAGGAATACTTTGGAATCCCTTATTCCAATGATATGTGGCCGGTGGACTTCGACGGCAAGCCTGCCGGTAAGGATAAAAATCCATGGTTACTGCGTTATCCTCCTCTGCCTCTTATAAAAGGGAATGAGAAGGTTAAAACAATTGAAAATCTTGATGATCAGGCACAAATCACCACAATGTATACTGAATATGCAGTTGATTTTATTAACAGAAATAAGAATAATCCTTTCTTTTTATACCTGGCTCACAGCATGGTTCATGTTCCTCTTGGCGTATCCGATAAATTCAAGGGTAAAAGTGAACAGGGCTTATATGGTGATGTGGTAATGGAAGTAGACTGGTCAGTTGGTGAAATAATCAAAACACTCGAGAAAAATGGTCTTATTGAAAATACACTGGTGATATTTACATCGGACAATGGTCCCTGGCTCAACTTCGGTAATCATGCAGGATCAACAGGTGGTCTGCGCGAAGGAAAAGGAGCCAGCTGGGAAGGAGGACAAAGGGTACCGGCAATAATGTCGTGGCCGTCAAAGATTCCTGCCGGTGTAATTTGCAATAATATTGCTTCCACCATTGATATCCTTCCGACACTTTGTGCTATTACAGGGTCAGATCTGCCGGTGAAAAAGATTGACGGGGTAAATATCCTCCCTCTTCTGGAAGGTAATTTTGATGCCAACCCCAGGGAAGTATTTTATTACTATTACCGGAAAAACAGCCTTGAAAACGTGCGAAAAAAACAGTGGAAGCTTGTTCTTCCTCATACTTACCGTTCTTATGAAGGTGTTATGCCTGGTAAAGATGGATGGCCTGGTGCATATACCACTGCAAAAACAGATTATGCTCTGTACGATCTCCGTCGCGATCCGGGGGAACGGTACGATGTAAAGGAATTATACCCTGAAGTGGTGGATGAACTGAAAAAACTTGCTGATGACATGCGACAGGATCTGGGAGATGAGAATTATAACATGCCCGGAGTTAATTCCCGTAAACCGGGTTCGGTAAAGAAGATTTTGCAATAGTCCGCAATCTGGCAGTTTTTGAATGATATAAATTTGAATATGGAATTTTTTTATTAGTGTAACTAAAATATTTATTCAATGAAGCTTGATATTAAACTACTTACAATTATTGGTCTGGGCACATCCCTTTATCCGGCTATATCAGCTCAGGGAACAAAGCCTGAACGTCCTAACATTATCTACATAATGAGCGACGACCATGCTTATCAGGCCATAAGTGCTTACGGTGGCGCGTTGAAGGCTCTGGCGCCTACGCCTAATATTGACAGGATTGCGACTGCAGGAATGATCTTTAACCGCTGCCTTGTTACCAACTCACTTTCGGGGCCAAGCCGTGCAGTTCTTCTTACCGGCAAATACGGCCACATGACCGGTTTTGTGGCTAACGAAGGTCAACCGCCATTTGACGGGTCGCAGCAGACTTTTCCTAAAATTCTTACGGCTGCAGGATATAACACTGCAATGATCGGCAAATGGCATCTTGGTTCTGATCCGACAGGTTTCAGTTACTGGGATATACTTCCGGGTCAGGGAAATTACTATAATCCCGATTTTATTAGCAAAGAAGGTAAACGAACGAGAGCAGGGATACGTAACTGAAATTATAACCGGCAAGAGCATGAGTTGGTTAAAGAAGCTAAGGATGCAGGGAAACCTTTTATCCTTATGATGCATCATAAGGCACCTCACCGCGAATGGCAGCCAGGACCTAATGAATTATCACTTTATACAAAATACTTCCTTCCCTTATCCTGAAACTCTTTTCGATGATTATTCAAACAGGGGTACTGCCGAGAAGACACAGGATATGACAATTTCTAAGACGATGCGGCTGGAGCAGGATCTTAAGCTTTACAGAAACCACTCACGAATGACGAATACCGGAATTGATCGTATGAATAGCGAACAGAAAGAGGCATGGAACAATGTTTACGATCCTATAATAAAACATTTTTATGAATCCGGGTTGTCTGGAGATGATCTCGTTCGTTATAAATACCAGCGGTATATGCAGGATTACCTCGCATGTATTGCTGCTGTTGACAAAAGCGTTGGAGAGATACTTGATTTTCTTAAAAGAAAATGGACTGGATAAAAATACAATTGTTATCTATACATCCGATCAGGGATTCTACCTGGGAGAACATGGATGGTTTGATAAACGTTGGATGTTTGAACAGTCGTACAGTACTCCGCTTCTTATTTCATGGCCGGGTGTTACTAAACCCGGAAGCGTTAACAACGATATGGTGTCAAATCTTGATTTTGCTGAGACTCTCCTTGACATAGCCGGAGTTGATGTTCCTGACAGATATGCAGGGCGAAAGCATGGTTCCCATTTTAAAAGGCAATACCCCAGATAACTGGAGAAAAGAACATTATTATCATTATTATGAATATCCTGCCGTTCATTCGGTAAAACGTCATTATGGGATGAGCACAGAAAGATATAAGCTGATTCATTACTATTATGACATTGATGAATGGGAATTATATGATATTAAGGCAGATCCCCTTGAAATGAGAAATGTTTACAATGATCCTGCATATGCAGCGGTAAGGGCCGATCTTCATGAACGACTTAACCGGCTTATGGAGAAGTATAAGGATAGCGAAGCTCTTGCAAAAACGTTCCTGCCAGCTGAAAAGGTTAATTAGAGCGCTGTCCTTATTTTGATAAGGGTTATCAGGCATACATAGGGTTTCCTGTAAAACAATTTTTGAATTTTTTACCGCTTCCGCCCGGGCATGGATCATTCCGTCCTGGCAATCCGGACTTAATTGCCTGATTACCTAATATTCCTGATCCAGCTCATAACATTCGTCGGAGGACGCTTGCGTTTAAGTTTCTTTAACATGTAATCCATTATGGTCTATGGTGATGAAAGTCATATTATAGTCCTGTGTTTATGGATATTAACATCGTTTATAAAATCAAATCCTCAATTGTCTGAATTTAATATCTATTGAAATATCGCTTAATTTAACTAATTTTATGGCGCCATATCTTATCCAGTAAGAATTATGGTATTCAACCCGGTATCAGTTCCGGAAATAAAATACATTAAAACTTTAAAAAATTAATTATTGTGAATTTTAAGAACAAGATATTTTACAAGCCAAGACCCTATAATACAATACCACTATGGCAAGATGTTACAGATGAACAATGGAATGATCCAAAATGGCAACTTAATAATTCAATCCGTACAGTTGATCAGCTTAAAGAGGTTATTAAGCTTAATGAGTGGCAGGAAAGTGAGATAAGACGAACATTGATGACCCTGAAGAGTCAGGGTAAGGAGGCACTCAGGATAACACCCTATTATGCAACTCTTATGCAGGCTGATCCCTTTAATCCTGTAATGATGCCCGGTGAAAAGGCAAGCAAGCGACTCGATCCTGTATTTTGGCAGAGTGTTCCGACTCCTGCAAATCTTCTTTTCCCTGATACAGGAGCTGAGGGTGCAATGAATGAAGGTTCGCGAAGCTATGGTGCTGTATACCAGCGCTATCCTAACCGTATAGCCCTGTTTGTAGCAGAAAACACAAGTTGCGCATCTTATTGCGTTCATTGCCAGAGAGCCAAATCTCTCGATTGCACAGTGGATGTAAACAGAAATGAAATTAATAAGGGGCTTTTCTACATCAGGTATAACCAAAACATCAACGAGGTTCTTGTAACCGGAGGCGATGCACTTATGATAAGCAGAAAAAGGCTGCAGTATATACTTGAAGAATTGAGCAAATACCTCATTTACATGCAATACGTATAGCTACAAGGGTTCCGGTGGTACTGCCGATGGGAATTACAGATGAGTTACTCGATTTGATTAATGTTTCTTCAAATAAGTATAATAATGGCCCGGAGAAGTATGTTTATTTCATGACTCATATCAATCATTACCAGGAAATCACAGAAGAATTGGCCATTGCCGTTAAAAAGATAAGAAATCACGGATTTACAATCAGGAATCAGACTGTCTTATTAAATCATGTGAATGATTATTATAAGACACTGGCTGAAACATTCCGGAGAATGTTCTGGATTGGTGTTCATCCGTATTACCTTCTGCAGTGCCATAAAGAAAAAGGAATCGTTCATTTTATAACACCGGTTCAGGTTGGCAAGATCTATATTAAGCATATGCAGGGCTGGCTCTCAGGAATTACTGTTCCCCGGTATGCTGCAAATGTAGAAGGGGGTGGGGGTAAAGTACTTCTTATGCCTTCTGGTCATGATACACTTAATATTGGCAACAATATTGAGGAAAAGATTTCTGAAAGTTTTGCTACTGTTACCACCTGGGATGGCAAAGAATTATTCCGGTACGAAGCTCTTGGAAGGACATACATACAAAGAGTTTGACGGAAGTCTGTAAAGATAATGGATGAATTCATCGGAAGAAAGGGTGTATTCCTTCCTAGGGTAATTATACATGACGCTGAAGGCAACCATATTGAAACAACCAACAGAATAAATCTTCCAAAACTTGAAAAAATCAAAAAATCCGAGAGGTTGGGATATAAGGTTTTCGAAAATGGCATGCCTCTGACAAATCCTACAGATATACTTAATGAACTGGATGAGCAATTTAATAAATCTGATTATTCCGGGCAATAAGAGAACAAAATGTTTGCTTTACTTGTTGTTTGTTTAAACAAATAGTATTTGTTCATTGTTATTTAATTAACACGATACTCATTTCCGGTTTTTACTAATCCGAAAATTAAAAAGCATTCTATTATTGATTGACTTGGGTATCTGCTAAAAATCAGAAACTATTAATCAATCATTTAGAAATGGAAACAACAAGTAAGAACGACAAAGTAAAATGGATAATGGATCCTGCACATTCAGAAATTGGATTCAGGGTTAAGCACCTGATGGTAGCCAACGTTAGAGGGGTATTCAAAGAATTTGAAGCAAATATTTATACAACAGGAGAAGATTTTCTTACTTCCGAAATTGACTTCTGGCTCAATCCGGCTTCTGTTTACACAGGTGATGAGAAGAGAGATGGCCATCTAAGAAGTGCTGATTTCTTTGATGTTGAAAATTTCAAAGAAATAAATTTCACCCCTGATACATTTGAAAGTGTTGATAATGATGGAAGTTATGAAATGTACGGAACCCTTACCATTAAAGGTATTGGGAAGAAAATTAAACTTGATGTCGAATTTGGTGGAATTCTGAAAGATCCCTGGGGCAGTCAGAAAGCTATTTTCAGTATAAATGGGAAAATAAACCGAAAAGACTGGGGACTAAACTGGAATGCAGCACTTGAAACAGGAGGAGTCCTGGTGAGCGATGACGTATGGATTAATTGCGAGGTTCAGTTATCAAAACAGGTATAATTCATGCCTCACATTGCAATTATATCGGCCAGTGTAAGAGAGGGAAGGAACAGCCACAGGGTAGCATTATATTTCAAAAATTTTATTGAAACAAACGATATTGCAACTGTTGAGATATTAGATCTTCAGAAATTCAATTTTCCGATATTTGAGGAGAGATTGCATCTTCAAAAGAATCCTCTGCCATCAGCACTTGAATTTTCTCAGAAGATAAAGAACTCTGACGGAGTTCTTATTGTAACTCCTGAATATAACGGAGGTTATCCTGCAAGTATAAAAAATGCCATTGATCTGCTGTATAGCGAATGGCAAAGAAAACCTGTTGCTATATCAACTTGTTCAAATGGAAATTTTGGTGGCACGCAGGTTATAACTTCATTGCAGTTTTCTCTGTGGAAAATCAGAGCATGGACGGTTGCAGCAATGTTTCCTAATCCTAAAGTAATGGAAGCTTATGATGAATCAGGTAATCCAACTGATAAGGTTGCAACAGACAAACGTGCAGCAGGTTTTATTAATGAGCTTATGTGGTGCATTGAGGCTAAAAAAAGGATGGCAGAGTGATAAAAGAACATTAAAAAACTAAAGTCATGGCAAAGACTATATTACATAAAGCAGCAAGCCGTGGTGATGCAAATCATGGCTGGCTGCACAGCAGACATACATTCAGTTTTGCGGACTATTATGATCAGGAAAGGATAAGTTTTGGTATGCTCCGTGTACTGAACGATGATACAGTGGAGGCAGGAATGGGATTTGGCACACACCCTCACAATAATATGGAAATCATTTCAATTCCTCTGGAAGGCGACCTTGAACATAAGGATAATATGGGTAATATTTCTGTTATAAAAAATGGCGATGTACAGGTTATGAGTGCTGGTACCGGCATAACTCACAGTGAGTATAACAGGAACAAGGATAAACAGGTAAAGTTTCTTCAGATATGGGTCATTCCGAATGAAAGGGATGTAAAGCCACGGTACGACCAGATCACTTTAAAAAAAGCTGACAGGCATAATAAACTGCAGCAGATACTATCCCCAAATCCTGATGATGAAGGTGTTTGGATTCATCAGGATGCATGGTTTCATCTCGGAATTTTTGATGAAGGAGTCTCTGCTTCCTATTCCCTGAAAAAACAAAGAAACGGAGTATATGCTTTTGTATTACACGGCAGCTTCACCATCAATGATTTGAAACTTTCTGAGCGTGATGGATTAGGGATCTGGGATACGGAAAAAATATCATTAAAGTCAGATTCTCCAGGAGTGCTGAACTGTTGTTGATGGAGGTCCCAGTGAATATGTGATAATAAGACCGTTTATCAAAATATGTAAATTATGATTAGTCCCATTTCTAAAAAAGAAATTCCCAGAGGTGAGGAGGTTAAAGCCCAGGACTTGAGAGAGGGTATTTTTAATCTTATAAAAAAGGAACATCCGGATTTTAAGCTGGAAGATTCAATAACCCTTGCCGAACTAAATCATTACAGACGGCATTATCTTACCTACCTTATCGGCGAGGAAAAAGGAGAGCTCGATCTTGTCGACAGTGATGTGTTTAATGCTGTAATAAACAATTCTGTTCTCTCTGAGAATATCGAAGATGATCTGGAAGGTAAACTCACATTTGGTCAGAGGCTTGCAGATAATATTGCAAAATTCGGAGGCAGCTGGACCTTTATCGGGACTTTTTTTTCGTTTTTACTTATCTGGATGTCTATAAACATCTGGTTGCTGGCAAAAAAACCTTTTGATCCGTTCCCTTTTATTCTTCTGAATTTAATACTTTCATGCCTCGCAGCAATTCAGGCTCCGGTTATTATGATGAGCCAGAACAGAAAGGAACAAAAAGACAGACAGAGAAGTGAACAGGATTATAAGGTAAACCTTAAAGCTGAACTGGAAATAAAACTTCTCAGTGAAAAAATTGATCAGATGATTATTCATCAGAATAAGAGGTTACTTGAAATACAGCAGATACAAGCTGATTATCTGGAGGATATGACAAAAAAAATCAATAAACTGTAGCTGTCGGAAACTTTATTGAAAATTTTTATCATAATGATACTTTATTATTAAATACATGGGATAATAAGTAACAATTATTAATCATTAAGACCATGGCAACCGGCAATACTGAAAATGTAGCACATCATGAGGCAACATCTGACCAGCTCTGCATTTATTACCGATATTGTTATTGGAATGTCCGACGGACTGACCGTTCCTTTTGCTCTTGCAGCTGGCTTTAGTGGTGCCGTTAACAGTAATACCGTAGTTATAACAGCCGGGATTGCAGAAATCGTGGCAGGTAGCATAGCTATGGGGCTTGGTGGTTATCTGGCCGGAAAAACTGAACAGGAACACTTTCAGTCTGAACTTAAGAGGGAGTATGATGAAGTCGAAAACATGCCGGAAATTGAAAAGGAAGAGGTCAGGCTTGTTTTTGCTGATTACGGGTTAAATAAAGACACTCAGAATATAATTGCCGATGAACTGGCTAAGAACAAGGACAAATGGGTGGATTTTATGATGAAATACGAACTGGGACTGGAAAAGCCTGATATTAACAGGGCCAGGAACAGTGCAGCAACAATAGGCATCTCATATATAGTAGGCGGATTAATTCCACTATCAGCTTATTTTTTTACACCTACACCATTTGATGGATTAGTTATTTCTGCGATACTTACTGTCATCTGTCTGTTCCTGTTTGGCTATTTTAAAAGCAAAGTAACCGGACAACCTCCTGTAAAAGGGGCTGTCAAGGTTACTCTTATTGGAATAACAGCTGCAGCTGCTGCATTTCTTGTTGCAAGAACATTTAATAATCTCTTCTGAAACTCAAACAACAGAATACCATTGCGCTGTTAAACCTTTTTTCTAACCACGGAGCACACTGGTAACACGGAGTTTCACGGTTTTCATTGTCTACCAGTCTAATAGCCACCTTTTCTCCAACGTTGCCTTGGCATAGTTGGACCCTCATTCTTCCTTTGTGCCTTTGAGCCGTTACGCCTTTTCACAAAGAGAACCAGTAAGAAAATTTAACAAGAAATACATTGTGAGGTACTATCTGAAACAGATCCTTCATGTCCTGTCCATATGAAAACATCCCGTTAGTATCAGAACTGGTCCTTCCCTGCGACCAAACCAGGTAAAGAGTAGAACCAGGTAAATATTCCCATCGTACTACAAGATTTGAACGAAACTGCCTGAAATTGAAATCAGGATTTGATATCGAATAGTCCTCAATTCCGTCAATGATTTTCATCAATCGAATAACTGTTATTAGCTTCATTGAAGCTTATTTCTGATGTTGTAAAATTATGAAACCGGTCTGCAAATTTTCCGGCACTCCGATCAGTGATTTTCTTGAAATCAGTATACTTACCGGCCGAAACAAACGGCTGACCATAATACTCAATGCTCAATTCCGGATTAATTGTAAAGTTAATCCTGAAGGTCATTGTCAGTGTTTTCTGATCAATACTGCCAAATAAATAAGCAGGATCTGCTGATGTACTTAATGTGCTGATATACTGTAATTTTCTTTTCTCAATTTGGTAATCAGGTTCAAGTGATAATGAGATCGAGTTCACCGGTCTGTAATTTATGCTGGCATAGTATTCATGTCCTGAAAAACTATTTGCATCACCTGCACCATGATAATTGCCAATAAAAAATGAAAGCTTTTTGGATGGGTCACTTCCGATATTGATATTAAAGCTCTGGCTTCCCGGAAGAATAAATGAAGGACCTCCGCGTAATAATGTTGTAGAAATGGTTTCACTTTGCCTGTTGGTATTACCATTCATGCGCCACCTGTTCCTGAACTGGGAATTAAAGTTAATGTTCGTATTTATAGAAAGAAGAGTACCTGAGAAATTCCAGTACATCCAGTAATTTGTATTCAGGTAAAAATTATTGAAGATGGCAAAAGGATTGCGGATATAATAAGCCACCCATGTTCCGTGGTGAATAACATCAGAGTAACGCATATAGCCAATGTCATTGAATTCAAGGCCTGGTGAACGAACTGTGGCACTGGTCTCAAATTGTAATCGCTTCTGACTTGATTTTCCTATTTTAACCGTTCCTCCATACCCTGAAAGCGCTGTTAAGGTTGAATCAACCGACAAATAATTTGCATCAGGTCTCTGATAGTATCGCGCCGAAGATGTCTGGGTGTTTATAAGTGCAACTGGCTTACCTCTTACATTACTGAATTCAGCATTTCCGGCAATATACCATGTTCTTTCTTTCCATTTATGCTGAAAATCGAGCCCGGCTGTATAGGCAGCTGTTGGAAGATAGTCAAGAACAGGTGTGTTGATATCCCTGTTTACTGCTGTAAACATTCCTCCAATAGTTGTTTCACCTTTATTAAAGTCCTGCTGTACTCTGCCAACAAAATAGTTTGAAAGTGGTTCCACAGTCTCCTTTCTTCTAATACCTTCACTATCAATTAAGGCATCTTCTCCGCGAAGTAAGACTCTCAAGAATTCCTATGGAAAGTCCTTTTTTTGTTTTTCCTGAAATCTTCAGGGCTCCCAGAATAGTTGTAGATTCCGGCATTTTAACATATTCATTGCTGCCTACCGAAGGATAATTATGCGGATACCTTCCAATTCTGCGTGAGTAAAATAAATTGTCCGAATACATATTATGGATTACTATGGTCTGATTAGGCTTAAACTGAAAAATATTCTGACCTTCCACAAAAAACGGACGCTTTTCAGAGAAATATGATTCAAAAGCCGTAAGATTGACTTCCGATGGATCAGCTTCAACCTGTCCAAAATCAGGATTGATAGTAAAGTCAAGTGTAAAATCATTTGTAAGTCCGATCTTCCCATCAAGTCCGGCAGATATTTTTGAATATTTTCCGGTATTAAAAGGATCACCTGGTACTTTTTCAAACCGCTCTACCCTGGCAACGGTATAAGGCATGATTTCAAACTGATGCTTCGGCTTAAGATCATTAATGCCTTTTAGTTCACCGAAGAGATGTACAATCCCCGGGGAACCTTTTGGAATATATTGCCATTGCGAACGTTCCTGAAGGCGAAAAATATTACGTGAAACCTGAAGCCCCCAGATCTGCTCACTCTTTTTACCAAAGCGAAGCTGGCTAAGAGGTATCTTCATTTCTGCACACCACCCTTTATCATCAACAGAAGTCTTCATATACCAGATCGGGTTCCAGTTGTCATCCTCATTATTGCCATCCTCTGAAACCGCTGCATCACTCTTGGCCCCTGAAGCGGAAGCAACAAACATGAAATCAGTCTGTTTATCAAAGTGGCTGTCGATATCAACATATACAAAATCTCCGCTGAAATTATCTCTTCTCGACATTAACCTGCTGATCTTATCGGGTTCATTATCAAAAGCGCGGATAAACAGGTACAGATTATCATTATCATAAAGAATTTTAAATGCAGTCTGTTGCGAAGGAGCTTTATTCTCTTCGGGAGCTGTCTGTATAAAATCGCTGGTCCAGTCAACGAGATTCCAGCAGTCATCATTCATTAATCCGTCGATCACAGGCGTTGTTCCAGTGAATGCAGTTTCATAACTTTTTTTTGGTAATAGTTTGAGAATATGAATTTAAAAATGCGGTTAGAAAAGATAAGAATCAGAGCTAATTTATTAAGAAAATGTTTCATCAATTATCAAATCTATATATGGTTAGTAAGAGTTATCATTGTAATAACTCCGGATGATCAAGAAGAGTTACATGTCATTTATCAAAGACGTTAATTTTCGAAAAAGATGCAAATTTCAGGTATAATTCCACTTTAGTTCCCCTGTCATATTGCAGTAGAGGGTGCTTCTGTTTTAAGCCAGGGGAACTAATAAGTGGAAATGAATGTTATTAAATATAATCCATCAGAATCTGAAGTTTTTTGAAGAATCAGTTTGACTTCCTGAAAAATATATCCCCGCTAATCGTCTCCAGTCTTATTGGAAATCCGCCTCCGTTTAGCTTTTCATTTATTTTTACAGGAATGCCGGTATGTGTTTTACCCATTGTAAGTTCATGGTTTGAGTATATAGTCCCGGATATTGTTGAAAAATCAATATCAGCTTTGGTGCTTTTTGGTGCTGCCAGATCAATGTAACCACTTATACTCTTAACCTTCATCTCCTGAGTTTTTCCGTCTATTGTCACATTGGCATTTATTGATTCCAGTGTAAACCTTGTATTTACAGGGATATAAACTTCCCAGTAGATATCACTCTCGTTGCAACAATTATTCCTTCCTTTAAAGTAATTTTCCCTGAACTTTGCTTTTACAGCCACTGTTTTACCGGCATCATCAAAGGTAGTTGCATAGGCTTCATTGTCTTTATTATCATTAATGTTCACTGATGCTTTCACATATACTTCATTTTTGTCCCATGTATGCACTGTAACAGAATCTGCAATCTGAATATCAAGTGAAACCGCGTCTTTGCCTGAAAAACTTATATGTTTTTCAATTATCTGCTGAGCCTGAAGAGAAGCAAAGCATAGCCAACCTACAATTAAAATTGTAATCTTTTTCATATTTAAATATTTTAGGAGATTAAAGAGGGGGGGAAGGGTTTTAATTACCCTTCCTCAGATATATATTACCGCTTACTGTGCCTATACTGAACTTAAATCCACCACCATTGAGAGGAAAACTAAGTTCATTTCCGCCTACTTTTTTCAGATTCTTCTGTGAATCGTTAAAATCAAAATCTGAGTAGAATCCACCGTTAATTGTCCGCATTTCAAGATTTACAGCAGTCTTTGATGGCATGGTGATATCGATATCACCGCTTATTGAGTTGACAGAAGAGGATTTTACCGAACTTACATTACTGAAAGTTATGTTTATATTTCCGCTTATTGTTGACAGGACAAACGGTCCTGTTACGTTCTGCAGATCAATATCATGACAATTCTTAATGTCAATTTCATTTTTCATATTTTTCACATCTATGCTGTTAGATCTTTCACATCCGCTCTAAAGCTCAAGGGCAAGATTGTCAGGCATTTTTATTTTGTACTCAGAATGTCTCGTAAATGGTATAAGACATGTAATTGTAATTACATTTCCATTTTTCTGAACATCAAGACCGATACCTGTATTATCAGTACCGGAAGGATAGATTGCCTTTAATCCTTTTGCTTTTTCAGGGGGTGCAAAGCTTTCACCGGAAGAAGATGTAATAATTATCTCATTTCCGCTGTATCCTTCGATAGGCAACTGCCCACTGAAATCCTTCAGTACCACTCTGCCATCCTGCGAGTTCTGAACTGTAAGTTTATACTCCTGTGCATTCGTATAGCCTGCAGTCAGAAGTGTAAATAGTATTATCAAGCTGATTTTCATCGTTTTCATAAGATTTGTTTTTAATTGTTTGGAACTTGATCCTGCATACCCGGTATATATCTGACCATATTTAAATCGAATTCAATTTTCTGATTTTTCATATTAATCTTTTAACTCCATCCTCGGCCACCTGTCTTACTTCTTTCAAAGTTGATTTATTTGAAATGATATCCTCAATGGGTTTAACTGCGCTTTTCTCTTTTCTCTCAACAAGTATATTTATCAGAGCTACCTGCAAGATCGGGTCGGTCTGGAGAGTAAGTGACCTGACAAGCGAATCGGAAACTGAACGCTGTCCTGCAAATTTGGAGAGAGCATAAGCTGCTGCCATTCTTACATTCGCATTTTTATCGGTATTCAGAGTTTTAAACAGGACCTCAATTACCGGATCTCCCGGATTATCAAGATCATCAACATAGTTAACTGCCATGATACGATCACTTGAAGATCCATCTTTCAACATTGTAAAAAGAGCAGTTTTTTTAAGATCAGCAACTTCTGAATGTAACTGTCTCAGTTCATTTCTGTCAGTTGAGTTAAGTATTTCTGAACGAATAAACATGCCAATAAATGTTCCGCATATAAGAAGTGCAATCCCTGCTGCTAAGCTGAAACGGCTCCGCCTGTACCATGGATTAACCGGTATCTGCAGACTCTTATTTTTTCCTGATCCTGCCTTTTCTATCTCACTGTGCAACATATGATAAAAATTGATCCGCAGTGAGTCATCTGCCTTTACAGTATCCTCTGCAGCAATGAGCTTAAGAAGCTCCTTACTGTCCTTAAGTTCATCCAGACACCTTTCACATGTTCCAAGATGTCTTTCGATGTCCTCACGAAGCTCGTTGCTCAGTGTATTGTCAAGGTAATCCATCATAAACCTCTGAACCTCTGCTTCTTCACATTTCATGATATTCGTTATTAAATCTGTTTGAAATAAATACCTCTTAATTGCTTTATAGCTCTGTAAACCGCTACTTTAATTGCCGAAACCGACTGATTGGTTATTGCTGAAATTTCTTCATACTTAAGACCCTGATACCTGCTCAAAACCAGGAGTTCTTTCTGATCATCTTTTAATTGCGAAAAAGCAGTGTTAAGCCTTTCGTAGTCATCTTCCAGAAAGTCCCCTGTTTCATCAGTTACATCAACCGGATACAAATCTGTTCTGTGAAAGAGACGCCCGGATTTTTTTTCCTCATTGCAATAATCAGCGTGCAGATTCCTGGCAATCTGATATATCCAGGATTTTACACTTGATTCGCTTTTATAGCTGCTTCTGTATTTTATCATCCTGTAAAACAGGTTTTGTGTAAGATCCTGGCTGATTTCCATATCATATGTAAGCCTGAAGAAAAAATTAAGGAGTTTCAGATGATATCGTTCAAAAAGAACCGACATTTCCGATGACAAATTGCCATCTTTGACACTCTGCATAATTATTTCATCAGGAATTTCAGCCACTGTTTGTTTTATTGGTTATCTGTACTGGTTACCTGTAAAGTTATAAATGGTTACATCAAAAACCATAATTTTTTTCCTGCGTGGATATTTCCAACTGATAATCAACAATTTCAGATTCTCCTTAACAAATATGAATTCCAGAACAGATCTTAATAATGCCTCTTAATCACCCTTCACCTTATAACACTTAGCCAAGGCGATGTTGGACACCTTACTCTTCCATTGAGCCGTTGCGCCATTACGCCATTACGCCGTTACGCCGTTACGCCGTTACGCCGTTAAGCCAATACTCAGCTAATGAATTACTGAACAACCCCAGCTTATTATTGTTAATTTTATAACAAAAAAAACTATTAGAATGAAAATATCACAATTTATACTCGCATCAAGGCCAACCGGATTGCCTTCACCGGAAACTTTCAGACTTGAACACACAGAATTGCCTGCACTAAAGGATAATGAGGTACTGCTTAAAGCATGGTATCTGTCGGTTGATCCATATATGAGAGGAAGGATGAATGATGTAAAATCATATGCCGCATCGTTCGAAGTCGGAAAACCGATAGCTGGAAGCGTAGTTGCAAAGGTTACTGAAAGCATGAATAAAAAGTTCAGGAAAGGTGATGTCGTAACAGGTCATCTGCCATGGGCTACATATTCAATCGCGAATGGAGAACATATCCAAAAGATTGATAATATGGATGTTCCTCCCAGTTATTTCCTGGGTATTCTGGGTATGCCTGGACGGACAGCATATTTTGGCATAACCGATATTGGAAGACCTGAAAAAGGAGATACTGTTGTAATTTCAGGAGCTGCAGGAGCAGTTGGAATTGTAGCCGGACAGATTGCCAAGATAATGGGAGCCAGGGTAGTGGGAATTGCGGGTACAGACGAGAAATGCAGGATGTTAAAGGAAGAATTCGGATACGACGATGCCCTCAACTATAAAACCTCCAAATCGCTTAGAAAAGATCTTGCTGCACTTGCACCCGAAGGTGTTGATGTCTACTTTGATAATGTAGGAGGAGAGATTACTGACGCAGTGGTTGCAAACCTTGATTTTCACGCACGGATAGCCCTGTGCGGACAGATTTCCCATTATAACGACACCAGGATTCCGGTCAGTATGTCAATATTACCAATGCTGCTTACAAGAAGTGTTAAACTGCAAGGCTTTATTGTTGGAAACTACAGTGCAAAGTTTGAAGATGCTTCCAGGCAACTCGCCGAGTGGGTCACGACAGGCAAACTTAAATATACCGAGACCATAGTCCATGGTTTTGAAAAACTGCCTGAAACGTTTCTCGGGCTCTTTGAGGGTAAGAATTCCGGAAAGATGCTGGTTGAAGCAGAATAGCGTGTTCTTCCATTTTATTCCATGTCCTGAAAACAATTAACTCAAAAAATTGCTCTTCTGAGTAATTGCACATTTGTTATTCAGCAGATATTGGAGAACAGGTCTTCAGTTAAGATAATAAAGACTGGTTCCGTTGACATACTGAGCAATCTGTGCCACAGTAGGCAAATAACTTTGTGTAGTTGTCTCAGAAAAAACAGGTTGCAGTGCATCTTCTGAATGATCATGTAAACAAAATCTGCATACATTAACTTTTTCGTAATACTTTTGGCCTTCAGCTATAACATTTCTTCCTGGAAAAAGCCGGCCCAGATAGATTCTTTTATTCTCATCAGGCATAAACGGACATCCGTCCCTGTGCAATGAGTGATATCCGTTAGTCTGGGGTCTGATACCCAGAAATAGCTTTTCTGCATTCTCAATATTCTTAATCATAATCTGTTCTTTAGCGGGTTAAATAAATCCTCACATTGTCAGACAGCTAAATTCAGGCTGAAAGGTTTAAAACATAGTTTAATCAGGTTTACGGGAAAATTGTTACCTGTGAATCTGATTTTTTTCTTAATTCTGTAATATAAAACTCATTCCGTTTATTTATCTGAAAAGGATTGATTGTAACCATTTCTTTTGCCAAAATATATAAATTTTATAAATGTTTATTTTTTTTATATATTCATAAAGATTTAAATAACACTGTTTTATCTTGTCATATTTATCTTTTTGTAATAATTTCATGAATTTCTCAGGTAACAATTTAATACCTATCCTTATAAAACGACAGAAACTAATTTAAAAACTATAATCATGAAAAGAGCAGACAAAGCATCAGAGACAATCAAAAATTTTGACCAGGTAATATCTAAATTATCAGAAAATGAGATACTAAACATTCAGGAAATGAGTTGGGTAAGAGGCGGGGAAGGTGAAGCTAATGGAAGTGATCCTATAATTATTATATCCAAAAAATTAATTTGATATAATATATTTTAATCCTAATTTATAAAAGAGCATCTTCAATAATGAGGTGCTCTTTTATTTTTTATATAATCTTTTTTCTATATATTGCTCTTATTAACTTCTTACAATATTGATTACAAATTGAAAAGAGTATTTCTTATAATTGAGTATTATTATTTTCATCTTCATTTTACCAATTCATGCTAAATCCCAAAATGAAAATATTGAAATCATTTTTTCAAAATTTGTTAAATCCTATACATCAGGTGATCTTGTCAAGGCTGAAAAAACTTTGCTTAGATGCTTAAATCAAAATAATTCTACAGAAGATCTTAGTATTAGTATATAATAACCTTGGCGTAACTTATACACTATTAGGGAACATATGATCAAGCACTTGATTATTATAATAAAGCTGAAAGAGTTATGCATTAATAATCAAGCCAACTCAAGTTCTTTGGCGGAATATATATCAATAAAGCAATAATTTTAGGTATTCAGAAATCATATAATCCTGCAGTAGAATATTTTGAAAAAGGAATTAGAATCTATCTGAATTTAGTTAATCCAAATGACAAAAATACTATTTCAATATCTCATCTGCTCATATTCAATATTAGGAATTCATTTACTTGAAAATAGAAAATATTCAAGAAGCATTAGATTATTTTGAAAAAAGCTATAGAAATAAAAATAAAATATCAATCTTCTGGTCTAGCATTAATATATTTAAATATTGCAAAAACATATGATGGAATTGGATAATTCTGAAAAGGCAGAAGAATATTATCTTAAAAAGTATTAATCAATTCTAAAGCATGAATCATGGAGATGACTATTACAGGATGGTTGATGTTTATTTCGATTACAGGATTCTCTTAAGAAAAAGTGGAAGAGATTCAGAAGCACTTTCTGCTTTAAAAAAGGCTTCCTTAATATGCAATAAAAACTATGGTGAAAAAGCATACGTTTGTCTCCTTTCATATAAACTTATAGGAGACCATTATATGTTATCAAAACAAGATATGATTCTGCTCTTTTATTACTATCAAAAATCTCTAATTGCAGTTGTAAACTGATTTCAATAACCCTGATATTTACTCAAACCCATCCATTGATTCAGCTATATTTGATATCCGTCTGCTCGACAATCTGAAAAGCAAAGCCAAAGCTCTCGAACAGCTGTCGTACATTGAAAATGACAGAGATAAAAAACTAAAAGATACACGTGAAAGTCTTGAGACAATTCAGCTGGTTTTCCAGCTTATAAACAGGATAAGAAATAATTATCCCTCGGAGGCAAGTAAAATCTATCTGGCCGAAAACGAAAAAGAGACATATCTTTTTGCTGCACATGTTGCATATAGTCTTTATCAGCTCACTAACGACAGAACAAACTTCCTATCTGGTTTATGAGATTGCAAATAAAGCAAAAGCAGCTGTTCTGCGAAATGAGATAACTGAAAATGAGCTGGTTTATTCAATGGGCATCCCTGACTCCCTGAGTAGTAAGCAAAACCAGCTTTCCGGAAACATATCAGCATATAATAATCTGATTCTTGAGGAGCTCAGGAAAAAAGAACCCGACAGTAAAAAAATTGCCCTGTGGAAAGATGCTGTATTTGAGATGAACCGCGAGGATGAGAAAGTAAAAGAGATAATTAACAGTCAGTATCCGCAAATAAATATTCTTCTTCACAACACGGAGCCGGTTCCGCTCTCAGAGATCCAAAAGGCACTTAGCAATAAAGAAACAGTAATTGACTATTTCTTATCCAATCAGTATAATGACGGAAAAAGAAAGATGTATACATTTCTTATTACAAAGAAGAACCTGGAATTCCTTGAATCGGACCTTGATTCCTCCTTTGCCAAAAATGCTGATATCATAAGGAAGTTCCATCTGAACAACCAAACCGGCGACGATCCTGTAATAACTTTCACAAATTATACATCATCATTGAACTACATGTATGAAAAGCTTATTAAGCCGGTGGAGAAATCGATTCACGGGACAAGACTGATAATTATCCCTGACGAAGAGTTAAGCTGGCTGCCATTTGAAGCCTTTCTGAAGAGCAAGCCAACAACAAGGCAATATGATTTTGAAGGACTTGAATACCTTATAAATGATTATTCATTTTCATACGGATACTCAACATCACTTATATTCAGGCAAAATACTCCAACGAAAGGAGGGAGGATGGTTTATGCTTTCTCTCCCGACTATAGTCAGAGGCAACACAGGCTCAATTGAACAGGCAAATCTCAGTGGTGCAGGAAATGAGATAGATGGCATTTTAAAACTCTTCCGGGGAAAGAAATTATCAGGGAAAGAGGCGACCGAGTCAAATTTCAGGAGGGCTATTCTGCACCCTGCCATTTTTCATCTGGCGATGCATTCATTGTCCGACAGTGCCGATTCGAGATATTCATACATGCTTTTTGACAGAAAAGATGACACCTTGAATGACGGGAAGCTCTATAACTATGAAATAAGCATCTGTAGAATTGAATCACCAATGGTTATACTTAGTGCCTGTAATTCAGGAACGGGAACACTATATCACGGAGAAGGACTTATGAGTCTTGCAAGGGGATTTATGCTCGCAGGTGCCTCATCAGTAATTAAAACATCATGGGAGGTTAATGATGAAACAAGTGCTGATATAATTACAGCGTCTCTATTATCATCTTTCAAAAGGCAAACCAAAGGATGAAGCATTGCGTCTTGCTAAACTTGAATATATGGAGAGCAGGTCACCTGTTTACAAAAATCCGTACTACTGGGCTGCATATGAGGTTCTTGGCAACAATGCTCCCGTTAGGAGAAATAATAAACCTCTGATTCTGATTGTTGTTGCTGTAGTAGTTGTGTTCCTGATTCTGGTGATTTATTTCAGGCGCCGGAGAATCTTTTCCGACCGATCCTGATAGAATCCCTTATTTGCTGATAGCTGTTCAAAATATTCAGCAGCCTTTTGTTTGTTTCCGTTTTTCAGATATGCCAATCCGAGATACCACTGAGCTTCCTTACCATAATCACTTTCGCTGGCAACAACATCCTCAAGAAGAGGAATTGCCTGATCATATTCATTCAGAGCGATATCAGTCAGACCAAGGAAGAATCTAACTGAGGGGGATGTCGGATCTTTTACCAGAACAGAAGAAAAAACAGAGGCGGCTGCTATATAATTCCCGTTTCTATAATTAACAACTGCTGACGTATACGTTCCTTCCTGACTGGTGTTCATGCCACGTGTAACCGGTGATACTGCATCAAAAGGCTGATAGTATGTATCAAATAATTTACCCGGGTCAGATGATGGCAGTAATGTATTAATTATGATGAAGATCCCTATGACAGCAGCAGCGCTTAATGAAGCATACCTGATTATCATTTTCCTTACAGTACCTTTTCGTGCTTCGTTTCCTTCTTCGCTCTTTA
Source organism: uncultured Bacteroidales bacterium (assembly GCA_963741935.1). Classification (GTDB taxonomy): domain Bacteria; phylum Bacteroidota; class Bacteroidia; order Bacteroidales; family VadinHA17; genus LD21. Next base: position 89,251 of record CAVUJY010000009.1, read on the forward strand.
ACTTCCTGTCATCCTGACCGGATTGAAGTGAGGAAGTTATGAAATTTCTTGCCTCCTCTGATTTACTTTCAGTGCCTGTTTTACCCTGCTTTCTGCGGTGCCATTCTTCAACCCACTCCTTTGAGATATCATTAATATTGCTTTTCCCAATTTCCAGTTTAATATCACTTATATCTTTCTTTATCTTCTTTTCTTCTTCTCCTTCTGCCAATGAATCAATAATAAATTTTTGATTGTTCTTATTTACCGATAAATTTTTATTATAATCTGATATCATTGCATCCACAGCCTGGCGTGTTTTCTCAAGGTCAGGGTCATTCATTACTTCATCCAGATCACGCTGTCCGGCTATATGATTACCAATACGGACAAAAAGAGATGAATCTTCATTACTGAAGTGCATATCATCATCAAAACTACCTGCAGTATTGTTAGCTGCCGTAATAAATGATTTCCTGTTATAATGCTCTCCCTTGATGTTCATTTATTTCTTTTTAACTGGTCAGTCTGTAATCTTTTCCTTAATTATTTAGTCTTCAATTTACCTTTTATAGTTGCATAAAGGTGATAAATCTTAATAAATCACCTCCCTGGCTGCCTGCTCAGTTTCCATAATACGCTTATATCCGGGATGTTTCTTTACTTTTTCTGTTAATTCGCTCTGAGCTTCACTTTTTTTCTTCCTGACATATCCGTAGGTATAACCAAGTTTATCAGCTATCTCCTGTGGAGAAATATCCTGCCAGTACATATTCAGAATTGATTTGCTTACAGGGTCAAGTGTTTCAAAAACTTCATGAAAAATATTTTCATACAACTCACGATCTAAATGTTCAGTGAAATCTTTTTCACTTTCTGCTTCATCTCTTCTTAAAAAATAATTTGAAGCTACCCGGCGCTTTTCAAGGACTGTTTTCCATAAATTTTCGCATACACAGTAAAGGTATGTTTTAAATTTGCATGTAAGAACAAAATCCTTGCTATCGATCTTTTCGAGCATTATAATAAGACCATCCTGAAAAATATCACGGGAATCCTCAACAGATCCTCCCGATTGTGCAACCATCAAGCCTTATCATAGGCAGATATCTGTCAGAAAGGTAACGAACAACGTAGCTCTTACGCTCCCTGAGACATTCAATTATTTCTATGTCGGTGAATTCCTGCACTTTAAGTTTAATATCAGCTAACTTCATTGATTGCAACTCAAATATAGAATATTTTTTTATTTATTAAGAATATATTTTCCCAAATAATAAAGATTTTCCTTCAAAGCTTGCCGGCCATATAATTACCGGGCAACTCAATATGGACTCATACCTGATCATCAGGAAAGGACTAAAAATAAATTTTAAAAATATTTTCACTTTTTCAGGTAACAATTTTATACCAATCCGTATTAAACTATGATTTTTACCGAATTTGTAAAAAGGTTTTACGTAGATGATTGATTATTTGTGCTTTGTCAGTTTCGGAGATCGGAGCTGACAAAGCCGTTATATTTGTTTACAGGATTTGAATATGTCAACTGCAAAAAAAAATAGTATGAGAGAAGCGTCACTTTTAAAGACACCTCGTCTGATTTCCAGTCCCGGATCCATCAGTCACGAGGAAAAAACTGATACAGGTCTACATTTTCGGAAGGTTATTGAAAATGCCGACGGTGTTCCCTTTCATCTCATCTTTGGTTCCGGCATCGGAGAAGGTTATTATATGAGTGTCGGTGAAGGAATAGAGCAGTTGACAGGAATACCTGCCGACAGATTCACAGAGAAGAACTTTTATAACATGGTAGAAAAGACTATTCCGCTAAGCAATGATATTCCGGCAAACCCTATTATATCACGTGAGAAATTCATTAATGGGGAAATTAAAAAATATAAGGCTGAAATTCTCATCAGGCTTGAAACGGGGGAAAGAAAATGGATAAGGGACTCATCACTTCCGCTTATTGATGATGAAACAGGAAGGGTTATTGGATCATATGGGATTCTTTTTGAAATAGTATCTGAGAAACAGGCAGCTCAAGTATAATGAAAGCAGTAATGAACAGTCTGATACTAATGATCTGTTGAAAACCACATTTCTGCAGAACATATCTCACGAGATAAGGACACCGCTGAACGCAATTGTAGGATTTTCAACCCTGTTGTGCGAACCTGATGGCATGGACCACAGGACCGAATATCTCAATATTATCAATAATAATACAGACCAGTTACTTGAAGTACTTGACCATATAGTTGAAATATCAAAAATAGAAGCCAATGCTATAAATATCAACAGGAAAGAGGTCAAGTATCAGATCAATGCTTGAAAGAGTGCTCTCTCAGTTTAAAGTCAAGGCTGAAGAGAAAAATCTAATCCTGAAATTTAATTCATTAGAGCCCGTAAATGATATTACCCTGATTACTGACAGCTATAAGCTTTTTCAGGTTTTAATCAACCTTGTAGGGAATTCAATAAAATTTACAACCACAGGAACTGTTGAATTCGGATACATGCTAAGGAATTCAGAAATTGAATTTTATATAACAGATACCGGAATAAGCATCCCCATTGAGCACCAGTCAAAGATATTCAGCAGATTTTTCCAGGCAGAAAATATAAGTACCAGGCGCTATCAGGGTACAGGGCTTGGCCTTGCAATAACCAAAGCATATGTAGAATTAATGGGAGGTACAATCTGGTTTACATCTGAGCTGGGTAAAGGAACCACCTTCAATTTTACACTTCCGCTTAAAAACTAGCGATTAAAATATTACATTTATTTTATTTCCATATCTCATTCATGCTGCGATTAAATAGAATATGACTATGGAATTTTGGAATAAGAATTTACAAATCGCCTGAATATCAATGGGTATTTATGTTTGATTCCCCATATATATATTAATGGAATATTATATTGTTGAATCACAGCATTAATCACTGCAAAGACTACATTATTTTCATTTGAAGCTTTCAGGAATTAACTATTCAGGAAATTATCCAAAAATTTCAGCATCCATGCTTGTATAATTCCCTGGTGATTTTAACTTTAAAAAATTATTCAACTCAAAGAATTTTTATGAAAAATATTTTACTGATACTTCTTTTAATAACGGTAGCCTGTAACCAAAAGCCAAAAACCGTAATTAAGCCATGGGTGCCTTATGATGAATCCCAGGAGCTTGCGGACAATGCTGATCATCGGTCAAAAAAGATGCAATTCAAACTTATTCAATCAAAGATCCTTGATAAAAATGAAATATGGAAAAAGGTGGCTCCCCAGATAAGTGATTTCTCAGAGGATGATTATCAAGCCCTTAAGCCGCTTATCTTTGAAAAGGACATTCCCACGATTCAGTCATATATACATTCAGGCGACCTTACCTATGAAAAATTAACACAATGGTATCTCTACAGGATTGTAAAGTTTGAGAATGACAGGTCAAAATATCTGAATGCGATTATTGACATTAATCCGGATGCTGTAAATGAAGCACGTATAAGAGATAAAAATAAATCAGACAATGATCATCCTATATACGGAATGACAATTCTACTGAAAGATAATATTAATGCTGAAGGTATGCCAACAACTGCAGGAGCAGCAGCCCTTGAGAATAATCTCACCACAGATGCTTTTATCGTTCAACAATTAAAATCTAAAGGTGCGATTATCCTTGGCAAGACCAATCTTAGCGAATGGGCCAATTTTCTATCAGCATCTTGTCCAAATGGATATAGTGCTATTGGAGGACAGACACTTAATCCTTATGGCCGTAAAATACTTGATACCGGTGGATCAAGCTCAGGTAGTGCAGTAGCAATGGCAGCAGGATATGCTGCAGTTGCAGTAGGTACAGAGACATCAGGTTCAATCCTCTCTCCATCAAGCAAAAATTCAGTGGTGGGATTAAAGCCAACTGTAGGGCTATTGAGCAGGGGTGGAATAATACCAATTTCAGGAACTTACGATACTCCCGGCCCTATAACCCGAAACGTAATTGATAATGCTATTCTTCTTTCAGCGATGACCGGAGAAGATGCTGATGATCCTGCAACAATTGATAATCCTGAAGCTATTGAGTACTGGAAAGAAATACAGGAAGAAAATCTGAATGGGTTACGTTTCGGAGTAATTAAAACCTTTTTGAAAGATTCAGTTTACAGATTTGCCATTGAGAAATTAATATCATTGGGAGGCATTTCCGTTGAATTTGATCCTCCAGATATAAAATTTGAAAAATTCACAGAGGTACTGAGTGCGGATATGAAAGCTGATCTTCCTTACTATCTGAAAGTTTATGGATCTGATAAACTTGATTTTCATACTGTGGCTGATATTGTAAATTATAACCTTAAAGATTCTGCAATCAGAATCCCATACGGTCAGACTCTTTTTTATGGCATCGTAAATGAAAATATGAGCGAAGAGGAGTTAACACGGCTGAAGGTTAAATTACATGAAGAAGGAGTCAGATTTTTTAATAAACCGATGGATGACAATCAGCTTGATGTAATTCTTTCGGTCAATAACCGTAATGCGGGATTTGCTGCCGTAGCTCAATACCCATGTCTTACCGTTCCAATGGGTTACGAGAAAACAGGAGATCCAACTGGTATCACTTTTGTTGCCCGGCCATTTGAGGAGGAAATACTTCTTAAAATCGGATATGCCTTTGAACAGGCAACTAAAATAAGGAAGTATCCGGAAGAGTATAAATAGAAAAATAGCAGGATTAATGTATTTGAATTTATTTCCTGATTCCGCATCAATTTTTAAAATGCTGACATTTAAGATATATCCGATCAAATCTGAAGATCAAAAACAATAGTATTTATGTCTGATGATCTGTTCACATTTAAAGAAATCCCACGGTCCAGATTAGCGACCTTTGATATCTTTTCTGTTGGTTTACTCAAACATCATGTAAGCGCCTTGCTTGAGTTTGATGTTACCGGCAGCAGAAAAAAATTGCAGGATCTTAGAAAAAAAGGTGTAAAAATCTCTTTCAATGGGTGGCTTATCAAAGTGATCAGCAATGTATTGCAGAAATACCCGGAAGCTTCAGCCTATGTATATAACAGGAAAAAACTGATAATTTTTAATGACATTAATATTTCAGTACTGGTTGAAAAAAAGAATGGTGAAAACAGAGTGCCGATTCCTGTTGTAATTGAAAAAACAAATATTAAGAGTGCATTGGAAATAACACAGGAGATAGAAAATGCAAAAAATCAGGTATTAGCCGAAGGTGACATCGTATTACAGAAAAAGCCAACAATTGGAGAATATATCTACTATTATCTTCCTGGATTTATGAGAAGAGCCATCTGGAGAATTATGCTCAGGAACCCCGCTTTTGCATTTAATAAAATGGGTAATGTTGTTATTACTCCTGTTGGTATGATGGGCAGAATAAACGGCTGGTTTATACACAAATCTGTTCATCCTTTATCAATTGGAATAGGTTCTGTACTAAAAAAGCCAGTGGTCGTTAATAATGAGATTCAAATAAGGGAGATCCTGAACATGACCATACTGGCAGATCACGATGTTATTGACGGTGCTCCAATGGTACGACTGCTTAATGAACTTACTAAATATATTGAAAGTTCAGAATTAACAGACGATATAGACCTCAAAATGCTCATTCTCAATAATCCATTTCTAGGCTATGGATTAATGGGGAGTTCTGCTAATTGACCATAGAACTTAATACATAATTATGGACTAAAGCACATCTGATTATCACTCTGTTAGTATGAAAATGCAGGGATAGGAGTACCACTGATCTTCTATTCACCCAGGGATCGCAGTACACTTGAAAAGAATTATAGACATGACCTTCGCACCACACTTTTTCGGGATCCAAATGTTGTGGTGAAAATATTAATTATATTTTGCTGAACTATTTTAATTCTGACAATCCGTCAACAATTAAGATAACAGTTGAGAGAATGTCAACCAACGGAATTCCAACAGGAAGTTCAAATTGTAAAGTAAAATAAATCTGATCGTTTATTTGGCTGTTAATTCT
>CAVUJY010000010.1:0-175544 GCA_963741935.1 uncultured Bacteroidales bacterium
TTCGATTCTATACAAAACCGTGGGGAAAGCAGCCTCAAAAACAAGCTTTTCAGGCTTTGATCTCTCTTCGGTTATCCAAATAGATAAGGATGCCACACTTCGCTTGTTAATGGATCCATCTACAACAGACTCATTAGTTGTAAAAGGCGAAGCTGCTTTAAGTTTTACAATGGACAGGAGCGGGAAAATGAGTCTTACAGGAGCCTATAATCTTGATGCAGGTAGTTATATGGTTACGTTTGAATCCATAATAAAAAGGAAATTTGAGATTAATTCCGGGGAGTACTATCACCTGGAACGGAGATCCACTGGATGCGGTAATATCAATCGATGCAACTTATTCCGTTCTTGCTTCACCTATTGACCTCGTGGCGGATCAGATGTCGGGATTAAGCCAGGTTGATAAAAATGCCTATAAACAAACGTTTCCCTTCCTGGTTCTGCTGAAACTTCGTGGTGAAATTTTACATCCCGAAATTAGTTTTGAAATTCAATTACCACCGGAAGATAAAGGTATTTTAGGTGGGGCGGTAAATGCAAAATTGAATTTACTGAACAGCAATCCTTCGGCACTCAATAAACAGGTATTTGCAATATTGGTATTAGGCAGATTTATCCAGGAAAATCCTCTTCAAATGGATGCAGGTAACTGGGCATCAACCGTAGTTCGTTCCACAGTTAGCAAATTTCTATCCGCGCAATTAAATCAGCTTAGTTCAAAAGTAGTACCAGGGGTGGAGTTAAATTTTGACATCCAGTCCTATGATGATTATTCCACCGGACAGGCACAAGGAAGGACACAAGTAGAACTCGGGCTCAAGAAGCAACTGTTAAACGAACGCTTAAGCGTACAGATTGGAGGTAATGTGGATGTAGAAGGAGCAAAAGCTAAACAAAATTCGGCAAGCAATATTACCAGCGATGTTACCGTAGAGTACAAATTGACTAAAGATGGTCGTTACCTGTTGAAAGGATTCAGGCATAATCAATATGAAGGAGCTATTGACGGCCTGCTAATTGAAACTGGAGTGGGTGTTTCATATGTGCACAATTTCAACAAATGGAAAGATTTTTTCAGAGCACCAAAAAAAACAAAAGTGACTAATCAGGAAAAACAAAAGTAATGGCATTACCCATTAAAAATATATTCGTTCAGTTCACTATAATCCTGCTTTTAGCATCGTGCAGCGGAACAAAACATTTGCCACGTGGCGAAAAGCTTTATACGGGAGCGGAGATAAATTTAGAATCCACAGATCATATCAGTCACCGAAAGAAAAAGGAAATCGAAACTGTTGCCGAAAATGCAGTACGTCCCAAACCAAACAAAAAATTTCTTTGGTTACGCCCCAAATTGTGGATGTACATGAAAGCTGGTGAAAAACCTAAGGGCAAACTTAAAAAATGGCTCAAAAAAAATGGGGAGGCTCCTGTTTTCATTAGCAGCATCAAACCCTCTGTTACAGCAACTATTATTGATGCCAGTCTTTTTAATATCGGAATTTTTAACAGTTATACCGAATTTAAAATCATTGAAAAACAACATACCTCCAACGTAATTTACACCAGTCATATTGATGTCCCTTATACACTTAAAGAAATTATTTATTCAATTTCTGACGACAGCATAAGAAGGATCATCCTTACAGAAAAGAAAAAATCACTGATTAAAACAGGTGATGATTATAATCTTGAAAAGCTGAAAAACGAAAGGATACGGATTGATGCTTTGTTGAAAGATAATGGATATTTCTACTTCAGTCCCGACTTTTTACTGTTTAAAGCTGATACATCTGTTAAACATCATGATATAACATTACGGCTTACTTTAAAGGACAGCATTCCTGAAAAGGCATTGACTGTGTATCGTATAAACAAAGTGTTTATTGATCAGGATTTTTCGCTTGACGAGGACGCAGCAATGCCAAAGGACACGCTATGGTATCAGGGTAATTATTTTCTTGGCAAAGAAACAGAAATGAGAATCAGACCAAAAGTTATTTCACGATCTGTTTATTTACGGAAAAACGAAATCTATTCACGGAAAAACCATAACATCACTCTGAACCGTTTGATGACCATGGGCAATTTCAAATTTGTGCGCATGAATTTTTCTGACAGCAGTACTACGGCGGCAGGATTTTTAGATGTTACCATTTTAATGACACCCCTGCCGGAGCATACCTTCAGGGCTGAAATAGATATTGTTTCAAAATCAAATAATTATACAGGGCCCAGTCTGAACACGAGTTTTATCAACAGGAATACTTTTAGAGGTGCCGAATTATTGAATCTTAATTTGGCGTCATCATTCGAGGCACAGTTGAGCAGGACAAATAAAAATCTATATTCTTTTACTGCTAATCCGCAGGTTGAGTTGTATTTTCCACGTTTTATCTTACCCTTTAAAATTAAAACCAACAGCTTATATATTCCAAAAACACATTTGTCATTATCGTATATCTTTTCAAAAAGAGTCGGATATTTCGATATGCATACACTTCAATTCACTTATGGGTATAAATGGAAACAAGATATCAGGATTGAACATGAATTAAATCCAATAAATATAAGCTATACTAAACTATCAAACCAAACAGTCGCATTTAGTGAATTGCTGGCGACAAACCCTTTTCTTAAAAAAAGCTATGAAGAACAGTTCATTGCAGGAGGCAATTATACATATACATATAACGAACAGGTTTTCCAATTGAAAAAGATTCAATATTTTTTTCAATTATCCACTGAGGCTGCAGGGAATGCCTTTTCGCTGGCAAAAAAAATTACCGGGAAAAAAATATCAGCTGACAATCCATCAAGTGTGATCGGATCAGTCTATTCTCAATTTGCCCGATTAAGTCTTGATGGCCGTGTTTATTATAATTTTAGAGATAATAATAAACTGGCAATGAGAGCGTTTGCTGGTATTGTCAAGACATACGGAAACTCATCAGTGTTGCCTTACAACAGGCAATTTTTTAGTGGCGGACCTAACAGTATCCGCGCATTCCGTATTAATTCCGTTGGTCCGGGTACTTACAACCAGCAAAACGATAGTATAGGGATTTTACAACTTAGGTGGTGATGTAAAACTGGAATTAAATTCAGAATATCGTTTTGGAATTTATCGCTTTTTGAAAGGAGCCATATTTGCTGATGCCGGAAATGTATGGCTGCTAAAATCAAATCCTTCAACATTAGGAGACCCTTTTTCATTTTCCCGGTTCGCAAATGAAATAGCAGTAGGTGCAGGAGTTGGCTTAAGAGTGGATGTGTCGTTTTTTGTTTTACGGTTTGATCTTGCAACACCTTTGCGCAAGCCATGGCTGGAACAAAATAATAAATGGGTGATCAATGAGATCAACCCCGGGAGTTCAACCTGGAGAAAAGAAAACCTGATTTTAAATGTTGCAATAGGGTATCCTTTTTAATAAATTGTGCTTATTTGGAAATGCCATTGGTCCTGACAAAAGTTGTCCGGACTAAATTGACCTCAGAACCGGAATTAAGTGCTTCTTTTTTTAGCTATATATGACTTATGGATCAGAACAGTATTGAAAAGTGCCAATTTTTTTTTTAAGATAAGCTTAGCTTCTATTTAAGCTTTGCGAGTACTGAAAGCGGCCTGTCACCGAATTTATAATGCGGACATCATGAATGAAACTTTAAAGACAGCTAAAAATTGTCGGCATTATGCGATGTACAAAATTGATTTTCCGGGTAGCGGCGTGTGTACATCAGGTCTGGAAAAACATTTTTAAGCTTCTATCATCAGTGCTGAATGATATTATTCTTGTCTCTTGCTGAAAATAAAATTCCAGTAATACAAAAATGTGTGGTAATTGCAGACAGCTGTAATTTGTGTGGAAAATGCGGATACAGTACTGCTTCATTAATGAAATGCGACCTGATTCATGGTTAAAAGCCGCAGTACACAGATTATGTATATGGGATATGCGGTTAAAAAAAATTAGAAACTTTTATAGTGTCCCGAGTGACAAATAATCGTTCATTAAGGCAAAAGTATTCTTAACCTGAAGTTCTATCTGCTTTTTTTCCCTTTTATGCTATCATCCTACTGTCAAACGTTTTTATCAGAAATGTTTGTCCCCAGTTTCAGATTTGAAAATTCATAGAGATTATTTACAAAATCCATTTAATAAAAATTAATTACCTTTAAAAACAATCAGACAAAAGCAGCTAATTGATTATTTGTGATTATGAGAATTGGCATAATAACGGATATACATGAAAATGTTGAGAATTTACAGGAAGCACTAAGACTTGCCGCTAAACACCACTGTAATGAACTTGTCTGTTTAGGGGATATTGTAGGTTTCGATAACAGGTTCTATCGGGAAAATCCAAACAGAAGCGCCAAAAACTGTCTTGATCTTGTCAGGTTAAATTGCCGGTGGATTGTAGCCGGCAACCATGATCTGTTTGCTTCAAAAAAAGTACCGATATATTCCAATGGTTACAAATATCCGGAAAATTGGTTTGAATTAAATGGTGCTGAGAAAAAGCATGTTTCAGAAAGAAAAGTCTGGTGTCATGAAGGAGATTCACCTAATGACCTTGGAATGGAGGAAATAAAATTTCTAAAATCACTGCCTGAATACATTACAACGTCTGTCAATGGACTGGGATTGCTATTTTCCCATTACCTGTACCCTGATGTAACAGGATCTGCAACAAAATATATTGAAAGAAACTATCAGCTCAGAAAGCATTGGGAGTTTATGAGTAATGAAAATGTAACGCTTTCATTTTCTGGTCATTCGCATACTAATTTTCCCGGCTTTGCATACCAGTATAAACCTGGAGGTATTCAGACCCTTTTTAAAAGCTATCCATCCTGTTACACTTAACTCAATCTTTATTGGGGATGATAAAACAGTAATGGTGTTTCCTCCTCTTTCCGGTGAAAAAGGCAGATCAATGTTATCAATTCTTGACTTTCAAACACTGAATCTTAGTATAATTTCAATCAACAATTCTTAAGATGGTGAAGGAATGAAAAGGTTTATCAGGAAACAACTTAACTGGAAGTTCATTTTTAAAATCGATCTTCCAGCGTTGATGGCATTTGCGCTATTTGCAGGACTGATATTCTTTTACCTGATACCTGGTTTTGAAACTGCGATGATGGATCGAAAAAGAGTTTTGATCCATGAAATGACATCTTCTGCTTATAGCATACTGGAATATTACAACTCTCTCGAAAAAAAAGGAATATTAAGCACAGAAGAAGCCAGGGAAAAATCACGTTCAGTCATAAGTTCTATCAGGTATGGAGAAACCTTTAAGGACTATTTCTGGATTACCGATCGATACCCAAGGATGATTGAACATCCATATAAGCCTGAGCTCAATGGAAAAGACCTTTCCAATTTCAGGGACTCAAAAGACAAACGCATTTTTGTTGAATTTGTAAATGCAGTGTCATCTACAGGTGAAAGTTATGTAGATTATATGTGGCAGTGGAATGACGATTCCACCCGAATTGTTCCCAAGTTGTCATATGTGAAATTATTTGAACCCTGGGGCTGGATAATTGGAACCGGAATCTATGTAGACGATGTTCGGGAAGAGATACACAGAGTCGAATTGAGGGCTTTTGTGATCTCAGGGGTCATTGGTATAATAATTATAATCCTGCTGATCCTCATATCGGGACAAAGCCACAAAACTGATCAAAAAAGGAAAAAAGCCGAGGAAGAGTTGAGAAAATCCAGAGAACTTTACAGGACATTAGCTGAAGCAGCATCAGAAGGAGTAGCGATATGGTCTGATCAGGGTTTGCAGGCTAATAAGACAATGCTTTCATGGTTAGGTTATTCTGAAGAAGAGCTTCAGAATACTACCCTAAAAGAGATTTTCACTTCGCCCGAAATTCATAATATTAATGACCCGGTATCACTTTATGCTGAATTATTAACCACGCGATATGTGGAATGTATCCTTACCATGAAGAATGGAAATCACATAAAGTCATATGCTGATTTTTCCAGGATTCTGCTGGAAGGACATAAAGCAATTATGCTTGTGGCTCGTCCTGTTAAAGGCCTTACTGACCGTATTGATTTTACACCGCAGAATAAGCTTTTAAATGATATAGGATCGGGGTTCTTCCGTACAACATTTGGGAATAAAAACCGGTTTACTTATCTGTCTGAACCAATGGCTGAAATTCTGGGATTTATTGATACCAATGATCTTCTTTCACATTCTTTCGAATCAATTTTTGCTGATAAGATTAAGCATAAAGCTTTCAAGTCTGCTCTTACTACAAATGGATCTGTTTTCAGAAACGTTGTTCTTCTAAGAAAAAAAGACAAGACAGAGTTTTGGGCCCTGGTCAGTATAACAGAAGTTGAAATAAATTCGCAGGAAAAATGGTATGAAGGGACAATTGAAAAACTTGCAGTTTATTCCTCCGGACTACAATTCTGTTTTTCCGATCTGCAAACATATAGTACGGCTTTTATTATGAAGGCTCCTGTTTCCGCATTTATGAATTCTGTAATCAACTGCTATGAAGGCTTATCTGTTGCCGGTGCAGTTTCGCTGATGAAAGATAATCATGTAAGACATTTAATTGTAAATGACAAAAACGATGAACCAATAGGTGTCATAAGTGCTGCAATTATTGGCATTAAATTAGGCGAAGGAGGGACGACTGATACCGAAGTTTTCAGATGGATGAATTCACCCCCTGATTATATAAATTATAAATCCTCTGTTAATGAAGCAACAGCAGCTATCCAAAATAGTGCAGGAAGATGTCTGCTTGTAACAAATGATAAGAGACAGCTAATTGGAATTATTACTGATTCTGAAATATCGCAGCCATTTTTCTCCTCTCCTGATCTGATCATACCTGAAATAAGAGAGGCAACTACTGCTCCTCAGCTTCATGAAATATATCTAAAAAGCACGAGAATAGCAGTTTCTATGGTACTTGGCGCTGCAGATCCATATTCTGTCTCTCTTTTCATTTCCACTGTTGCGGACACAATATGCGGCAGAGTACTTGATCTATGCATCAAAGAAACAGGAAATCCTCCGTGCCGGTTCGCTTTTATACAGACAGGAAGCGCCGGAAGAAGAGAACAGACGTTTGTTACAGATCAGGATAATGCTATTATTTTCGAAAACAAGGAGGGACTGGAATTGGATATTGCTTATAAATACTTTCTTGACCTGGGGAAAAGAATAAACTTATTGTTGTCGCAAATTGGCTTCAGCCTGTGCAAAGGAGGAAATATGGCCGGCAATCCAAAATGGTGCCAGCCACTAAAGAGCTGGAAAAAATATTTCTCTGACTGGATTAAAATGCCGGGCCCGTCTGAACTTCTTGAGGTTAGTATCTTTTTTGATTTCAGATTCTGTTATGGAGACACAACTCTTTCGGATCAGCTTAGGGAGTTCATTAACAAAGACATTAAAACCAACGACATCTTTTTTCATCATATGTCGTTAGCATGGAAACAGTTTAACCCTTCTGTCAGCATTCTGAATGAAAGCACCACTGATATCAAGAAGTTATTAATGCCACTAACGGGGATTGTACGACTCTATACTTTAAAATATGGACTCAACTCTTACTCCTCGATTGACAGGGTTCTGGAAATGTATTCAAATAACAACTTAAGCTACTCGCTGTTGCGCGAGCTGATCAGAACATGGAAAGATCTTTCCTATATTCGTCTAACCCATCAGGCTTCATGCCTGGCCAAAGGAACAGAACCTGATAATCTAGTTGATTTCCTGGTAGTTGATGCTGATCTTTATTATTTTGCAGAACAATCTATTAAAACTATTAACAACCTTATACTCCAAACCGGCAGTGATTTTTATACAGAGCTGATTTAGAACTTATAAATACCACTTAGCAAAATTCGCAAATTACTTACATTTTGTGTATTGATAACCTTGCCGTCCGTCTGCTGAGTGCCATAAGCTGCAGTTGTGCTTTCAATTTCTGCGGCAAATGTCAGGCGTCCTTCAGTTACAGAAGCACGTGGTGAGATCCTGAAGAGATGATCAATATTTGTTCCCCTTCCATAGACAGCACCGGCAATCTCATCCTGAGATCCAAGATTTTTGCTGAATCCGGAAAATACTCCGAAAATTACTTTCTTACCATTCGTACTCAGGTCGACCCATAAATTTGCAGTTTCCAAATTTGTATAAGTCTTAATCTGTCTCACAGCATCTGTCACTCCTGATACTGCATATCCACCTATCATAACCAGATCGCTGCAATTTTGTCCGTATACTCCCATTAATGAAATATTTAATGGATCTGATTTCAATTTTACCGTTAAAAATGTTATAATACTTCCGATTGTGGCGTCAGTTTCTGCATTTGCAGAGGTTCTTAATTCAGGCCTGAGACGTTTGTAGTCGATTCCTGCCCAACCGGTAATATTATCTCCACCTGGAATTCTTAGTTTCAAATCTAAGCCAGGAAAACCACTGTTGCGCAAATATTTACTACTAGTCCCATCAGGCCCCGATGAAGAAAAATCGCGCTGTGAATATGCCGTCAACGCTAAACTGGCTTTACCGAACATCCTTGTCAGACTAACCTGTGGATTCCTGCTGAAAGGAGTAAACGGAGCTCCGGTATTAAAGCTGATTGTCCCGGGAAAACTCTCCGTGGGGAAAACAGGATGCCAGGTCTGGCCAATGAGAAGGGACGTTTTCGTCCATTCCATTTTAAAATAACCGTGGCGTAATCTGAAACCATTTATGTCAGCTTCGCTGGTACCAAAAAATTCTGCTTCAATGACGCCTGATGTCTTGGCTCCAAAAGCATCAGGTCCGCTGATAGTACCTTTGAGACGAGTCTGAATACTAAGAATATTAAATGAAGGATTAGCATTTATATCATTCCCGTAAGCATCATTAAGAATATTGTCCGGATAAAGGTAAAAATATCCTTCTCTTATCCCGTTTGACGCACTTGACTGCCTGGTATCATAAAAAATATCAGTCTTTACATAGCCTGAGAATTTGATTCCCCAGTTGTGATCAACTTCCTGCGAAATTCCACTGATCATACTGAGGTAAAAAAACAGGGCAATGGCAATGTTTCTTTTCATTTTATTAATAGTTAATGGATTATGGATTCAAATCATGCTAGTTAAGCAATTCTTTTTAAAATTATCTATCTCTTATTCTTATTCGGTGGAAAAAGTGATTCTATTACAGAGGTTTTAATAGGATCAAGTCCCATTAATACATTCATGTTACTTTTTGCTATACGGTTATCTTTCCAAATTGACAAAGCCATCTTGTAGCAAATAAGTGAAGAATCCAATTTCAACATATGACGATAAATTGTTCCCTTATTTGTATAACTTACAGATAACCTTCTTGGAGTTTCAATTTGTGACTGGAGAAGATCCTTTTTTCGCTTTAAAAGAACTTTTCCTGAAATTAACATCCTTAAATACAGGATCCGACTCATCCATCTGTAGTTGCAGGTTTTTCTCAATAGTCTCTCCTGACAGGCTATCCCATTTTGTAATCCATGCGGTATAGTTTGAGATACTACTATCGCAATATTTCATTGCAATTGATAGAAGAGTCTTTTTTTCAAAATCCATAATTGAAGTATCATACAATGCAGTAATAATAAATGCACTACATTTATTATTTAAAATTACACCAATCTCATACGATGATTCATAATCGGGATAAGATTTGAATATTTTATTTGCAGAATCAAGAAGAAGAATCCCAGCATAGAAATTTTCTTTACCTGAAACCTTATCAAATTCCAAAAGATACTTTTTTGCTTTTCTAATTCTTGGATCTTCAGAATTATTTAAATTTCGATAATAGAATAACGCAAATATAATTGCCATTACAGATACCGATAAGGTGATAGTAAGAATCACCCTGGTTCCCTTTGACATTCTGAAAATATCTTTTACTCTCATTAATTGTGCACCTGCTCGGCCAAAAATCTTTTAATCTCCAATGGAGTCGGAGAAGTAAACTTTGAAACAATAATATTTACAATTATTGCCAATGGAGCTCCTATCCAGGCAAAATACCATACATTTAACCAATAAGTGATAAATGCCTGACCGGGAAGACTGCCTCCTCTTAAATCGACAATAAAATAGGTTATTGATATTATTGTAACCAGTATCCCCGCAGTTAATCCGGCTTTAGCACCTGCACGGTTCGATCCACTCCACCAAATACCAAGTAAGAAGAGCGGGAAGATAGTACATGCAGCCATTGAAAATGCTACTGAAACCAGTTGAGCTATGAGACCTAACTTAAGAAGGGCAACAATTGTAACAGCTAATGCCATAATAATTGTTCCTATACGTGCAATTCTAAGCTGCTGCTTTGGGTTTGATTCCGGATTAATTACTCTGACATATAGATCGTGAGAAAAAGCTGATGCTCCAGCCACAAGTAAACCGGATACGGTTGAGAAAGCTGCAGAGATTGCACCTGCAGCCAATAAACCAACAATCAGAGAGTTTACACCTCCCAGTTGGGCCGTGTAAACCACGATAGCATCTTTGGCTAATGCTCCAACTTCCGGATTAGAAGAAAGAAGTTTACCAAAAGTTGAATAAGCAGGCGCCGTCCAATAAACAATACAAATAAAGAACAGACCCCAAACTACTGACCACCTGGCATCTGTAACTTTGGGTACAACATAAAACCGTTGAATAACATGAGGCAGTCCGGCTGTTCCTACCATCAAAGAAAAACAGATAGCCATCCACTGAAAAAAAGTTGTTCCTGTTGACGGATCCCATGGCATTGCAAATTCAGGGCTTGGTACAATCGCCAGATCCTGACCATAAGCATTTAAAAGTGTAACCCCATGAACGATATTAGGAGCCGGAATACCTTGTATAATATCAGAAACAGCAGCTCCATAACCGATCTGCGGAACCAACCAGAAATAATCAAATTTGTATGCCATTATAAAGGTCGGTATTAAAAAAGATATGACGATAATGACATATTGAATCTGCATATTTTTAGTTGCTCCTATCATTCCTGAAATCAGTGTATATAATAATACAACCGAAGAGCCGATTATCACTGCCCAGGCATAGTCAATTCCAAGAATCCACTTAAACATTAATCCGATACCTCCAAACTGACCAACACAGTAAGCAAAGGAGATAATAATTGTAAATATTGCACTGACAATACGTAAATTACGGGAATAATACCTGTCTCCAATAAAATCAGGTGCAGTATATTTACCATATTTACGAATCTGAGCAGCCATAAGTATCAATAATAATACATATCCTCCAGTCCAGCCAACAACATACGCCAAACCATTATAACCGAAACCATACATCATGCCAGCCATGCCAAGGACAGATGCAGCACTCATCCAGTTTGAAGCAATAGCCATTCCTGAGCCTACTCTCGAAATCTTTCGCCCGGCGGCGTAATAATCAGAAGGATCCTTTGCCCTGAAAAATATCCCTACAAGGACAAAAGTTATAAGTATTGATATAAGAATTATTGCAGGGCCTGTTTTAAAACTTCCCTCCAATTGAGTCAGATTTTCAGCTCTTAATGTAATAATACCTGAAGATGCTATAATAAGTGTAAGAAATATTTTTTTCATTCTAAATACTTTATTTAACTATTCGACAATACCTTCTTTTTTTAAGCGCCACTCTATCAATACATTATAGACTATGCAAAGAACAATAAACAGAATAAGCAGGAAAACAGCAGTATAAAAATAATGGAATGGAAAACCTAAAATTTTACTGTCGGTTAATATCGACTGATAATGTATCAGATATAATTGCATTATTTCGGGTAACTTCTCATAAACGGCATCATCGAACGTTAGCGGATAATTGTCGACAATACAGGCTGTAAAAATTGCAGCTTCCAGACTTCCGGACTTAAAATCAGTATATGGCTCTGTAGCATTTATAAGAGACTTGTTCGCCTCCGTGATCATAGCTTTTGTCCTGATATAATCCTCATCCCTGGTATTTACCAGTTCTGCCTTCAAATTATTCAGATTAGCTATTTCATTCGTTATCAATGCCTTGATGCTATCCGGAACAATCGCGAAAGTAATTGTACTTATAGCTTCTGATAAAACTTTTTGATCTGCAGGTTTAACAGTGTTTTTACCTCTTACAAGAACCAGAGAGTTAAGAAATTTCTTGTAATCAACACTTTGAAAATCATTAGTTTTAATCTTTGGCCAGGTTGTTTCGAACATTTCAAGCGTTTTTTCAGGTACAGGTTTCTCAATAACCCTTAGAAGGATCTGAAAACCAAATACAGCAACAGCCCATATTGATAGCATTGAAAGAATGACATTTCTGTTTTTCCTGCCATGCTTATTCCGGGGTCTGAAAAGATTGAAATTGTAATTATCTGCTGATTCCATAAATTATAATTAATTTTATTGTAATGTTAAAAGCTAGGCTAATTTAAGTATTTTGCTGTAGGATATATTATCTTAATTATTGCGATGTAACATTGATATAAAACAACTATATGAAACAACATTTTTTGTTTAATAGAATCTGAAAATAGCTGACAAAACGATGGATCAAAATAAATTTATATTTTGGCAACTTCAGATATAACTGGTTTTTAACAATTAATAAATAATTTTATGAAGGTTACCCGGAATTTGTCCTGTGAAGATTGTAACAAGAAATGTGATATTTACGATGCAATATTGCTAACAGGAAGATCAATCTCCGGGATAAAAACAATTCAGGCACAATTCAAAAAGCATGAAAAAATCTGTAAACAGGGAGACAATGTAAGCCATGCAATTTACCTTGTTGAAGGAACTGCAAAATTGTTTATTGAAGGTATTAATGGTCATAATATTATATTATATCTTATGCGACCGCCCGCATACATAGGCCTGCTTTCTTTTTTTGAAAATATACAATATACTTACTCCGTAAGTGCAATAGAAGACTCACGTGTTTGTATGGTTGATCTTAATTTCCTTAAGGAATTGTATCTTGAAAACCATGAAGTTCTTCTAAAGCTAAATAAAGCCTTCGGTAAATCAGTAGCGCTGATAATGAATAAATTAATCTGTCTAAATCAAAAAAACATAAGGGGCAGGATTGCTGAAAGCCTGCTCTATCTGTCAGGATTTTATGGAAGTGACAAATTCAGGTTACCTGTTACCAGAAAAGAAATAGGAGAAATGTCAGCAATTTCTGAAGAAAATACAGTTCGTCTGCTTACTGAACTCAGAAAGGAAGGCATAATAGCCACAGAAGGCAAAGAAGTGATAATAAATGACAGAAGTTTGTTAAAAAAAATATCCGACCTAGGATAGAACTTTGGTTAAGAAGATCCAGCCATTTTCACAATAACTTTTTCCTAAATTCATTAAAGAGTACTTCCTCATTCTCTCCCTTTGCAACGCCTTCAAAGAGTATTTCAAGCAGCATGTCGATCGCTTTGTCGTTAAACCCTGCTTCTATTGCGAATCTTCTGATCATACGGTTTTCTATCTCCGGATCAGTGAGCCCAAACTTCCTGCCTTCCTTATGCAGCATTGCCATTTCAGATGAGGCAATATTACCATCACTTTTGGATACAAGGATCAGATGTATAAAATGTTCTTTGTTTATTCGTTTCCCGCTATGAGTTATAAAATCAGAGAAATTCATATTTCTAAATTTGAAATTAATTATGATGTTAAATAGGAATAAATATGACACAAATATCAGAAGATTTTCATTTTTAACAGCGGTCGGTTCAATTAATCAATTCCATTCCTTAATCTTTTAAGTCTTTCTGTCCAGAAATAATTAAAACTCTCCACAGGGTCCTGGCAGAGATAAACATTTGTCCCAAATTCCCTGGCATCGGGGTTTTTTATTGATCCAACAACAGTAATCTTCCTGAATAAAGCTTTCACATCATCTCCTAGTTCATCATTGATATAAATGAAGGAGGTAATATCAGGATCAAATTTCTCAGGAATCCAGTACCGGAAACTTCCATTGAAACTTACAGCTTCAGGCAGACCATATTTTTTTCCGATTATTGTTATTGCTCCAGCCTGTCCATAATTTTCACAATATATAAAACAGGCTTTTTTATCCACAACCATATTATAAGCTCTGGCAGCGATGGAAGTCAGTTCCTCCCATCCCAGCATGTCAGCATAATCCTGAGGTAATGAGTGAATTGTTCCATCTTCAAAACGTCGTCCTATTTCAATACCATGTTTGGTTTCAAGTTTATTGAAATATTTAATAAGGCCCGCTGACTTGTAAACCGGTAATCCTATTGGCAGAATTGGGATTGTTAAAAGAACCAGAACTAAAGGTAAAAGAATCTTCAGCCATAAATTCTTCAACATCCTGTCAAACGAAACTGCTCCGGCTGCAATAAGAACAGGGAAGATTCCAATCGTATAATAGCTCTTTCCTCTTAATGCCAGTAGTAAAAATATTACCAGAAGAACTACAAGACCAATAAGCCTGAATTTTCTTGCATTTTTATTGACAAACAGATAAAGTATTCCGGCAATTGACAACACAGATGCTGCTGCTGGCGCAATAATCTGCTCCATCAGGAAGGTCCCTTTATCTACGTTCACTAACTGAGTTCTGTTAAGTTCTGCCATATGGTTTATCACAGGCAATCCGTTTACAATTTGCCATATTAAGTTCGGAAGAAAAAATATAAATCCAAGACCTATACCTAACCAGAACTTTTTGTTTGTCAGAATTTTTTTGTGTTGTGTGAAAGGAATAACAATAAGCAGACTGAAAAACAGGATTCCGATAAGATACTTATTGAGTAATGATAAGCCGGCCACAGCTCCCAGCACGATCAGATAGTTGTCTGAAGAAGAGTTTATGTAACGTAATATGATATAAAATATGAGTGTCCAGAATATGAGATCGATGTGAACAGGCTGAAAGAGTGAGAAGGTTCTTAGAGCAAAAATTGCAATGGTAATTCCAATGGCCGCAAGAATACGTGCATAGTTACCCCCTCCCATTTCTTTTGCAATTGCCGATATTAGTATTACCATTACCCCACTAAGTAATGCAGGGAAAAGACGTACAGCAAAGAGGGAATACCCAAAAATGCTCTGCATAAGCCATGCTACCCAGCCTATGAGTGGTGGTACTGATGCGTATCCTGCAGCCGGATGTTCTCCCAAAGCAAAATAGAGCAGCTCATCCCTGTGATATTCAAGATTGTTGATTACTAAAAGGTGAAGTGTAATATTGATAAGTGCAACACTTAAAATCGCATAGTCAGTATATTTATAAGCCCTGCTAATTTGCATATCTTCTCAGAGATTTCAGTAAACCTTAGTAAAAGTCAAAATGAAATATAAGCAGAATTTGATTATCATAATATGTATGGAATATTTTAATTGTGTAAATTGTCAAATCAGTATTGATTCCAATCACCAATAATAACCTGATTATGAAAAGAGACAACATTTCTAAATTGCTGCTCATCATGTTAGTATCTATTGCACTTTTCTCATGGCAACTAACTGCACAGGAACTTATTAAAAATCCTGATCTGGATGAAAAAGTTAAAAAATTCCTTTCTGACCACGAGGGTCAGTGGCATGATCTGAATGTTCCTGAATCTGATGGTCAATTACTGTACAATCTTATTATAAAAGGAAATTACAAAAGTGCTCTTGAAATAGGCACATCAACAGGTCATTCTGGTATATATATAGCCTGGGCCCTAAGTAAAACCGGAGGAAAACTTATAACGATTGAAATTGATGAAGGCAAGGCATAAGACGGCCCTTGAAAATTTCAAAGAGGCAGGATTATCGGAATATATCGATGCAAGACTGGCAGATGCTCATTCACTGGTTAAAGGAGCTTAAAGGTCCTTTCGATTTTGTCTTCAGCGATGCCGATAAAGACTGGTATAAAAACTATTTTATTGATGTAGATCCAAAACTGAAAGTCGGTGGTTGTTTTACAGCGCATAATATTTCTGACGCAGAGGCCATGGTTACGGAGACGGAGTGGCCAGGCTATATTTCTTGAATATATAAGAAGTCTGAAAAATTATGAAACAACTGTGAATACTACAGGAGGAGGTGTGTTAATCAGTTATAAGAGAGCTGAAAAATAGATTGCTGTAATGGCTGAAGAAACACTTCAGAGGAAGCTGGGTCTCTTCCCTGCTACAAATATTGTTGTTGCCAATATGATCGGTGCAGGAATATTTACTACATCCGGGTCTATTAATGGCTGGATTGAATAATCCTTTACTAATGCTGGTCTTATGGGTAGTAGGTGGAATAATTGCTATTTGCGGAGCACTTTCATATGGCGAACTGGGTGCCGCAATGCCCGGAGCAGGAGGCGAATATCTCTTTCTTTCGAGATTATATCATCCTCTATTTGGATTTCTAAGCGGATGGGTCTCATTTATGGTTGGATTTTCAGCTCCGATAGCAGCCTCAGCAATGGGATTCAGTGAATATTTCTGCCGGGCTTTACCAGATATTCCATGAATGGTTTGAAAGTGCAGGAATTATAGTCCTGCAGCAACAACCAAAACATGCCATATCTGTAATTGTAATTCTGATATTTACTTTCATTCATTATCGTGGAATAAAATCATGGAGCAATGGATCCAAAATATTCTAACTATTCTTAAGATTGCCCTTATAGTGTTTCTACTGATTGCAGGATTTTCTATCAGGAAAGGGAGATGTCACAATTTTACTGCCGGAGGTAAAGTCGCATCAGGTTTAGCGGATGGAAAACTATTGGTCTTTCACTTATGTGGATAATGTTTGCCTACAGCGGATGGAATGCCTCCACATACCTGGGCGCTGAAATAAAAAATCCGTCAAAAACACTTCCTCGCTCTCTTATTCTATGGAACAGGTATTAGTGATATTTCTCTATCTGAGCATTAAATTTTATATGTTTATGGATAAATCCCGATGAAATGAAAGGTGTAATTTCAATCGGGGGACTTGCAATGGGAAATCTCTTCGGAAAATCAGCTGATATCCTTTTTTCACTGATGATCGCATTTGCTCTTTTTTCATCACTGAGTGCATTTATGATAATCTGGGCCCGAGAGTATATTATTCAATGGCAAAAGATGGATTGTTTTTTAAATCTAGCTCAAAAATTCACCAAGAATTCAATGTACCTTCAAATTCAATCATTCTTCAGTGTGTATAGCAGTAATATTTGGTCTTTCGGGAACTTTCGAACAGGTTCTTACTTATATGGGATTTGCTCTTGGTATATTTCCTATTCTTACTGTAATAGGTGTATTTGAAGAAAGCAAAGAGAATCCGTTCTGCAATGAGAATTACCGGATTTCCCTGCATTCACAAATTGTATATTCTCCACCGGAATTATAATACTTGTACTTTCATTTCTCGAAAGCCCGGCAGAATCTTCTGTAGCATCTGACAGTTGTAGCATCAGGAATACCGGCTTATTTCATTTTCAAAAAAACATATTCAAAAGCTGAGATAATAATACCATTGTGAACTCAACTATCTATCTCCTGCGGATGGCATGCCAGATTTGCGTATAACCACTGAAGCACAGGCAATTCCGAAAGCTGCAGGCATATACGATATGGTTCCCACTACTGAAGCTTTATTCTGTTCTCCCGGATTGGCAATTTTTATCTTATCAACATTTCAGGAGAATAAACTGCCGTAAAGCCTTCCCTTACACCAAGCCGATGAAACCTCTTTCGCAGAATTCTGGCAAGATTACAATCAGTGGTTTCAGAAATATCGGAAATAGCTATCCTCGTGGGATCAAATTTTCCTCCGGCACCCATTGAACTTACCAAGGGAAGTTTTTCTGAACCGAGTGATAAATAAGGAATATTTTAGGAGACAGAGTATCAATGGCATCAACAACATAATCAAATCCCGCATCAAGAATTTCTATCATCCTGTCATCTTTAATATATTCCTGAATAACAGTCAGTTCAATTTCAGGATTTATATCTTTCAGCCTGTTTCCCATCACTGAGCCTTTGCTATGCCTTCGGTGCTTATCAATGCCGGAAGCTGCCGGTTCCTGTTAGAAGGATGAATGGTGTCTCCGTCAACAATTGTCATTTTACCAACCCCTGCCCTGCATATCATCTCGGCGGCATAAGCACCCACTCCTCCCAGTCCCACAACAAGAACATTAGATTCTTTAAGTCTCTGTATTCCTTCTTTTCCCAGTATCAGCTCAGTACGTGATTGCCATTCAGTCATATATAATTATTTTTTTTTCTTATCCCTCATTGCTATTTAGGCATTAGTAATCAGATGCTCAAATTACTCTTATAAACCTATGAACTTGAAAGATAAGATTTCGGTTAAAGGGATCTAAAATTGAAAAAAGTTATTAGAATTTCTCAGAATCAAGTTTTTAATTCGCTTACACCAATGCCAAGATCATTCGCTACCTTTTTATAAATATCCCTTATATCCATATCTGCTCCATCGGTCTCAAGAAAAATTCTCTCATGGGAAAGATTCCTGAAAAAAGCTGCTGATTCCGGTCTTATTACAAAATCGAACCAGATGAGAGATGAAATCCTTTTGATATAAGCTGATCAGCCAGATTGGAGCTGCCCCTGAAACCATGAATCATCCATGGTGTTGTCGGTTTAAGTTTTTTCTGTACTGCAAGAAGCTCATCCCAGGCTTTGACACAATGAATAATAACCGGTTTACGGCATATTTTCAGCCATCATAACCTGTTCCTCAAAAACCCTTGTCTGAAGTTCCAGTGAAGGGCCCTTCAGCTTATCAAATCCAGCTTCGCCAATTGCGATAACGTTGGAATGATTTATCGAGTTTTCCACAACCTGAACTGTTGTCTGTAATTGCTTTCATTCAGAAACCATGGATGTATCCCGAAGGTATATGCTATTCCGGGTGTATCATCAGGAATTTTTTCTTCATGCGCCATCAGACATTCAACAATAAACATTCCCTCTGAAGGCTTGCCACCATGAGCGTGCATATCAATATAATCGTCTGGCTGAGGAAGATTCATCTTTGTTATTTACCAATTACAGCAAGTCCCTTTTCAATTCGCCTTAAGGTCTCCTCTTTACCTATCCAGCTGATAATATCATACATATGCGGACCTCTTGAAGCACCCACAATAACAAGTCTGAAAGCATTCATTATTGTTCCCGTATTATATCCGTTCTTCTCTATCCAGGATTTTATTACAGGTTCCGTCTTGTCAGGAGAAAATCATCTAAAGTCGCCAGCAGATTTCTCATCTCTGAAAGAAGTGAAGCAGAGTCGTCTTTCCATCTTTTTTTTATCACTTCCTGGTCATAAGTTTCAGGAGCTTTAAAAAAGAAATCGGTCTGCTCCCAGATATCCTTTACAAAGCTTACTCTCTCCTTTACCATACCGACAAGTATCTCAAGCTCAACAATATCCAGGTGGAATCCTTCAGCTCTTAAGAACTCCCGGAATTCCATGGCAAGCTGATTATTGGTTCTTCTCTGAAGATATTGATGGTTGAACCATTTTGCTTTTTCAGGGTCAAAGCGTGAACCTGATTTACCAACCCTTTCAATAGAAAATGCTTCAATCAGTTCATCCATTGAAAAAATCTCCTGTTCCGTACCCGGGTTCCATCCAAGTAAAGCCAGCATATTTACAAAAGCTTCAGGATAATATCCCTCTTCACGATAGCCCTTTGCTGTCTCACCAAATGGCCAGAATAGAGGAAATACAGGGAATCCCATTTTGTCTCCGTCGCGCTTGCTCAATTTCCCTTTGCCGTCAGGTTTCAGTAATAATGGAAGATGGGCAAAAAGAGGAGCCTGCCATCCGAATGATTGATAAAGCATTATATGAAGCGGCAGTGATGGCAGCCACTCTTCGCCCCTTATAACATGGCTGATCTCCATGAGATGATCATCAACAATATTGGCGAGATGATAAGTTGGCATCCCATCCGATTTAAACAATACCTTATCATCAAGAGTACTGGTATTAACAACAATATGACCTCGTATTATGTCATCAAAGTGAATATCCTCATCTGAGGGCATTTTATAGCGTATAACATAAGCGTCACCGTTCTCAAGTTTTGTCCTTCCATTCATTTTCACTTAATGACAGTGAGTTATCAAGCTTTTCTCTTACTGATGCATTATAGATAAACGTATTACCTGATTTCTCGGCATCAGTTCTTAATTTTTCAAGCTGATCAGGGGTATCAAAAGCATAATAAGCATCGCCTTTATCAATAAGCTGTTCTGCATATTGTCTGTATATTTCTTTTCTGTCACTCTGACGATACGGACCATATTTCCCTCCTTCTCTGATCCCTTCATCAACCTTTATCCCGCACCATTTAAGCGAATCCATTATATATTCTTCTGCACCATCAACAAACCTGTGTCTGATCGGTATCTTCAATCCTGAGAATAAATGTACCGTTATTCTTTTTTGCGAACAGATAGTTATAAAGGGCTGTCCTGACACCTCCAATATGCAAAGGGCCTGTCGGACTTGGGGCAAAACGTACTCTTACTTGTTCCATAACATGGCTGAATCACTTAAAATTATACACAAAGATAGGTAATAGTGTTAATTATTTATTGAAGTATATAAGTTGTATTCAATTTAACTAATTTTATAAAATGAGTATATTTCTCACTACATCTCATTAATTTTATTGCTAAAGAAATCTAAAAGAAAAATCTCTGCCTGAAAAATAGTTACCTGAGGATGAGTTTATTATTTGGCCTTTGATGTATTTATTTCAAAAGTGATCTATATGAAGCGGCGTATATTGGACTTTGGGCTAATCAGAAACAAGGATATGATCTTTCTTATATCGATTGTGTTTATTAATCTGATAATTAAAGCAATACCTGCGGGACTTCTCGAATTTGGGAACGATGAAGTATATTACTGGACATATGCCCTGTTTCCTGACTGGAGCCATTTTGATCATCCGCCTATGGTAGGCCTGCTGATCCAGCTTTTCTCCCTGAATCTGAATCTGCATGGGGAGCTGGTTATCCGGGCAGGTGCTCTGATACTGTCATCTGCAAACATCGTAATACTCTTTTACCTGGTTAAGCGTATATATTCCCGACAGGCTGCTTATTTTGCCGTATTGATGTATATCTCTTCATTCTATTTTAATATTATAAGCGGACTGTTTATTCTGCCTGACACACCCCAGATATTTTTCATACTTCTTGCTTTGTATTTTGCATTGCCTGCCGTAACCAACAGAAATCCAGCAAGGACTGATAGTTATGATCTGATCCTATTTGGTCTGTTCACCGGCATGGCTTTCCTCAGCAAATATCATTCATTGTTTTTATGGTTTGGTGTTGGCTTATATATCCTGTTCCATAACAGGATCTGGCTTAAAAAACCGGCGCTTTATATAAGTGTACTGGTTACACTTATATTGATGCTCCCTGTTTTCTACTGGAACTATAAGAATGATTTTATAAGCTTTACATTTCACGGAAGCAGAATAGGCTTATTTCATAGCCCTATAAATTTAATGTCCTTCATGCGGTTCAACCTTGGGCAGTTTTTCTATCAGAATCCTGTACTGTTTATTATTTATATCCTGGCGCTTGTAAAAATATTTAGAAATATAAAGCACGGAATCAAGGGGGTGAATCTTCTTCTTCTGTATCTGGGAATGCCTCTTATAATTATATTCACCATTCTTTCATTGTTCAGGAATACCCTGCCTCACTGGAGTGGCCCGGCATTTATCTGTTTAATTATTTTAAGCAGTGAATATCTTGCAGATATTTATGTAAAAAAAAGAGGAAAAGTTATTAAAACCTTATCGGCAGCATTAGGCTTGTTGCTGATTGTACTGGTAGCAGGAACCCTCCAGATAAATTACGGTATCATTGATATTAAATCCAAACCGGGATATGCAGATATGGGGAAAAATGACTTTACCCTTGATATGTACGGATGGAAACAGGCCCGGCAGAAGTTTGAACAATTCCTTGCAAAAGAAGGGATACCAAAGAATGACCACAGGCAGGTTGCAATACTTTCTGACAACTGGTTTCCTGCAGCACATCTCGACTATTATATTGCCAGTCCTCTGAAAATAAAACTTATTGCTCTCGGGGGTATAGAAAAAATCCACAAATACTTCTGGATCAATCAGACAAGAAAACTGAAAAATACCGACAGGATATTCTATATTACTGACTCGCGCAATTACCAGGGGCCTGAAAAATTTACCAATTGCTTCGCTGAAATTATCCCTGAAGACACCATATCCATTTACAGAAACAATAAGATAGTCAAATACATATTAATTTACGATATGGTTGGTTTTAAGTGCGATACTGCCGTGAATTTACCTTAAAGCAACTTTTCCTGACCGCATCAGATCCGATTTCTGAAACAGTAAATAAAATTTACCATTAAGCGCCAGGATTAACAGAAGTATCGATATGCTTGATAAAATTACAAGGCCACGAATCAAAATAGTTAAATGCATATTAACCACTGCAGGACCACTGTTAAATGTCAGTATCTTACCATTATATCTTATTACAGGATTAAGGTATATTGACTCGTCACCACTTATAGCTTCAACCCTGACATAACTGTCGCCTGGTACAATATCATATGTTGCATTAGCTCTGTTGGTTACTACTTTTCTAACGGCACCGTTATCTGAAATAAATTTGATCGTGTCGGCATTATTTCTGAAACTGACTCTAAGTTCATTCTTACCTGATAATACATGAATCGAGGAAATTTGTTTCAACATGATTGAGATTTCTTACTCCATAGAAACATCCACTCTTCAGTGCACTTAATATTTCCTCCCTGGTCTGCCCCGATGAACTTATCCGGATCCAGTTATTAAATGTAAGGTCAGGACGGTTGATATCATGGCAATCATCATTGGCAAATATCCAGGCAGGATAACCACTGGTTAGTGCTGCATCCCACAGCTTTGAAGCGGTATTGTACCTGTTGAAAACCTCTATAAAATCATATCCCTTAAGATATTTCATGTCCTCCACCCTGTATCCATGCCTGAGGTTAGGGTGTGCCAGGGCAACTAACCCGTCAGGTGACCTGAGCATATTGATAACCTGTTGCCTGGTATGATAATTCAGGAAAATTGAAAAGTCGGAATAATTGACTTCTCTGTTGTTAATTACCAGCTGATGACTTTTCCTGTAATTATAACCATGCTCATAAACAGGAATATAATTTTGTGAATATTTGTCTGTAGTGATTTTTTGATAATCCGAAATGCTTATAATATCATATCCGTTGTTTTTATAGTGCTCATATATCTCATCCGGCTTATGAGTGCCATCAGTCATATGGAACCAGGCATTTGAATGTGCATGGAAATTTGCCCTTAAAGTGTTTTGTGAAAAATCTTTATACGGATTGTAAAAATGATCACCTGAAAAAGGAGTATTTTTTTCCTTAATGAAGATTTCGATTTTATAGTATTGAATAGAAAATAGGAAAACCAGACCTAAAATAAGGCTCAATGAAAAAATCAAAAGTTTTTTAAGAATCCTGATCAAAGATTTAGAATATACAGAAGCTGGCATAACCTCAAATATTTACTAAAATCAGACGATAATTTTAACTGCGTACACAGTTTTGATTAACTGTTTAGTACATTACTATAACAATTGAGTTGGAAATTGTTTCTCAGAATGTAAAAAAATAATTCATGAAAAAATTCCAGAAAAAGACTAATAGTGTTGCTATTGCCTTGGAAACGTAAAAGTTAAGTTTGAATTTATAATCTGTAAAAATAAAAATAATAAGATTATTTAGCAGAAGACCCAATATTGAAATAATAAAAAATTTAGAAAATTGCAGCACGATATCCGGACTTGTACTGTTAAATGTCCAGATTCTGTTGAATATATAGTTTGAAGTAGCTGCAAGCGTAAAACCAATACTGTTCGAAATATACTTCTGAACCTTTAAAACCTCTTTAAATAAGGAGGTGATTCCGAAATCAATAGCCATTCCCGAAATTCCTATCAATCCGAATTTCAGCATTTTCAGTAGAAAGGATATATCAAACATTACCAAAGAGTATTACCTGATATTTAAGCTATAGCAATATTAATACTAATGTGTTGATTAAGCTACTGCTTTCTAAAATTTTAGATGAGTAAATCGGAGACTGATGCAAGTGAAAGGAATCTTATCAAAAAAAGTGCGCATCCATTGAACCATTATAGTCCCGCCTTGAGGGATATACTCCGCTGCGCTCAACGAAGTTGATGAACAAAACTTCAATGAATTATGATTCCGCTCTGCGGTAGTCATAAATCAATGGGTCTTTATGTCAGTGATTGACCGATACTCATAAAATCTTTAATCAGAATCAGCTACAACCTGAATAAGCGTTATCAATAAAGTTGTGCTTCCATGGATTAAATATGGAGCCTGCCCATGATTACCGATAATATATTTATTATAGGAAAGACATGATTTAAAATCAGGTTTTGTAAGGCAGAATTGTATTAATTTAGCAGAATAAAAATGAAGCATATCAATAACATGACTTTATGAAGAAGATGAAAGCCCTTGTTAAAGCCAGACCTGAAAAAGGATTATGGATGCAGGAGGTTCCTGTTCCTGAACCGGGTCTTAATGATGTCATTATTAAAGTTAAAAAGTCAGCAATCTGCGGAACTGACCTGCATATTTACGAGTGGGATGAATGGTCACAGAAAACAATCAAAGACACCAATGGTCAATTGGCCATGAGTACATGGGATATATTGAAAAAATGGGAGCAGGCGTAACAAATCTCAAAATTGGTGAAAGAGTCACCGGAGAAGGTCACCTTGCATGTGGTCATTGTCGTAACTGCCGGCAGGGGAAAAGAACATGTGTGTGAAAATACTGTTGGAATAGGGGTTCATATCGACGGATCATTTGCTGAATATGTTAAAGTACCTGCATCAAATGTAATACCTCTCGACCACAGGATTCCTGATGAATGGGCTGCCATAATGGATCCTTTCGGTAATGCAACCCATACAGCTTTTTCCTTCCCACTTATTGGGGAAGATGTGCTTATTACAGGTTCAGGGCTTATAGGTAGCATGGCAGTTGCAATTGCCAGGTTTGCAGGAGCCAGATTTATTGTTGCAAGCGACCTGAGCGATGACCGGCTTGAAATTGCCAAAAAAATGGGAGCAACGCTCACAGTAAATCCTTCAAAGGGGAAAAGATTTCCGATGCTGTTAAAAAGCTGGGGATGAGAGGCTTTGATATTGGTCTTGAAATGTCGGGTTCCCCAAAGGCATTTGTTGAAATGATCAATAATATGTATAATGGCTCAAGTATATCATTGCTTGGAATACTTCCTTCAAATTTTGAGGTTCCATGGAGCGATATTATTTTCAAGGCAATAACATTGAAAGGAATTTATGGACGTGAAATGTGGGAAACATGGTATAAGATGGAACAGATGATAATAGGAGGAATCGATCTGAATCCTGTTATCACCCATCGTTTCTCAGATCGATGACTTTCAGAAGGGATTTGATGAAATGGAGAAAGGAAACTGCGGAAAAGTAATCCTTAACTGGTATTGAAATAATTTAACTCTGTGAGCCTATGTGTCTTCTCTGTGGACCTCTGTATCAGTTCATAATTTTTAATTACTCAGAGGAAATCCGGAGGTTATACGAGAACCACAGAGAGTAAAATAAAGTAATTCATAATTATATGTATACAAAATTTCAGAAACACTTAAGTAAAGTCATCAGCGAGATAAAAGAAGCCGGCCTTTATAAAAATGAAAGGATCATCAGTATCTCCCCAGGGTGCTGAAATTGAACTGAATACAGGACAGAAAGTCTTGAATTTCTGTGCCAACAATTATCTTGGACTATCGAATAATCCGTCACTCATCGAAGCAGCAAAGGCTTCCCTCGATGATCATGGTTACGGAATGTCATCAGTAAGATTTATATGCGGAACAACAGATCTCCATAAAGAGCTTGAGAAAAAAATTGCTGAGTTTTTCGGCACAGAGGATACCATTCTTTATGCTGCCTGTTTTGATGCCAATGGCGGAGTATTTGAACCACTACTTACAGAAGAAGATGCAATTATTTCTGATTCTCTCAATCATGCCTCCATTATTGATGGTGTGAGGTTATGTAAAGCTCAACGTTACAGATATGAAAATGCTGATATGGCTGATCTTGAAAAACAACTTCAGCTGGCTCAGGCACAGCGGTTCAGACTCATCGTTACAGATGGGGTATTTTCCATGGATGGAATGTGGCTCCTCTCGACAAAATCGTTGAGCTTGCTGACAAATACGATGCGATGGTGATGGTCGATGAATCGCATTCAGCAGGTGTTGTAGGAAAAACAGGACGAGGAGTAACAGAACTTATATAATATCGAGGGTAAGGTGGAAATAATAACCGGGACACTTGGGAAAGCCTTCGGAGGAGCCATTGGAGGATTCACTACCGGCAAGAAAGAGATAATAGAGATACTCCGCCAGAGATCGCGCCCATACCTGTTTTCCAATTCAATTCCCCCTCTTGTAGCTGCTGCAGGAATCAGGATGGTGGAAATGATGACAGAAACCAACGAACTGCAGGACAAACTTCACCGGAACTCGGAATATTTTATTGCTGGAATGAAGAAGGCCGGGTTTGATATAAAACCAACAAAATCTGCAATCTGTGCCGTAATGCTTTATGATGCAAAACTCTCTCAGGATTTTGCTGCAAAGTTACTTGGAGAAGGTATTTATGTAATAGGTTTTTATTATCCTGTGGTACCCAAAGGGACAGGCCAGGATAAGAGTTCAGCTTTCAGCTGCTCACGAGAAAGAACATCTTGATAAAGCAATAAAAGCATTTGAAAAAATCGGAAAAGAATTAGGTGTAATAAAATAAGTCAAACATCTTAATGAGTGATTATCTTCAATACTGATGAATAAATTCCTATTTCCCGGTTTACAGGATGATGGTTCCAAAACCCTTAAGAACCATAATACTTAAGAAATCTCTCAGGAAAAACATCCTGGAACATTTCGCATCACTCCCTGATAATGAGGTTAATGAGGAGCAGAAGGAAATTCTCAGATTTCTGGAAAATAATCCTATCAGGATCTTCCCATATCACATTTAATGACAACTATTCGCCTGAAAGTATCGATGTTATGTACTGATCCAAAAAATGGAATGCATTATGTACTTCAGGAAGGCAAGAAGTTATATTTTAAAAGACGCTGGAGCAAAGACAGAATCAGAAGAGCTTATTCTGATCTGTGCAGAGAGCAGGATATTAACAGTCCACACAGGTATCTGACCGATTCCTTCACGGCAGAAAAAGATGATGTCATTGCTGATATCGGTGCAGCGGAGGGAAATTTCTCTCTGTCAGTCATTGAAAAAGTAAAAAAAATATATCTTTTTGAATACGATCATGAGTGGACAGAAGCACTTAAGGCAACATTTGAACCATGGGCCGGGAAAGTAGAGATAATAAATAAATATGTGTCTGATAATGATGATGATAAACATGTAAGGTTTGACACATTCTTTCAGGAAAATAAAGGATATAACCTTTCTTAAGATTGATGTTGATGGTGCAGAATCTATAGTGCTTGATAGTTGCAATAGTATTTTCAGCTCAGACAGGCCTTTTAAGGTGGCTCTCTGCACATACCATAAAAATGATGATGAAAAGGATTTTACCCTTCTGCTCAGTAAACACGGTTTCAGTGTAACACCATCAAAAGGATACATGATTCATTATTACGACAAGAAGATGAAGGCTCCTTACCTGAGAAGAGGATTATTAAGAGCAACCCGATAAACCGACCAACCAGTCAAAGCCTTTTGCAGTGCCGGAGAGGTCATTCACCTGACAAATCAGTGAAAAAAAAGGGAGTACCGTTTAAAGCACTCCCTGGTGATGTATTAAATATTTCCCTTTACAGGGACCCCTTACAAATTGATAACTATCATCCGCATTTTGACGATCCGCAATCTTTGCATATCAGGCAACCTTCCTCATATACAAGGTTTTCTGAACCACATTCGCCACATTTACCTTTAGCTTTAGTGCCATTAGGTATATACTTTTTCAAGGCTCTTTCCACACCTGTTTTCCAGTTATTAATTGACTCACTGTCGAGTCTTAACGACTGGATAAGGTTAACCACATCCTGTATTGGCATCTCGTGACGTAACACTCCGGAGATAAGTTTTGCATAGTTCCAGAATTCAGGTTTGAACATATGCGACAAACCGCCCATAGTCTTTTTATAACCATATTTATCAGTGTACTGGAAATCATACCTGGTATTCCCTTCATCATCCTTTACCTTTATAATTCTCCCTTTTATAATGCTTTTTGGAATAGGGAATATCTCTTCATCAGCAATACCTGTGAATATTTCATAAGGTCTGCTTTCTTTCAGTCCTACAAAAGCGATCCATTTCTCTTCATTAATACTAAACCTTATCACATCACAATCAAGGATTTTTGGCCTTTTGGGTTTTTCGGGCTGGATCTCAGTCTTGCCTGCAATCAGTACACCATTTCTTGAGCCGTCACGATAAACAGTTGCACCCTTGCATCCTGATTTCCAGGCAGTAAGATACAGCTCGCTTACCAGTTCTTCCTTAGCATCGGCAGGAAGGTTTATTGTAACACTAATTGAATGGTCAACCCATTTCTGAATTGCTCCCTGCATTTTTACCTTGGCAATCCAGTCAACATCATTTGCGGTTGCTTTATAGTACGGTGATTTTGCAATTATTGCCTCAATTTCTTCATCTCCCATTCTGGTAACCTCGTCAGTATCATACCCGTTTAGTTTGAGCCAATCAACAAATTTATGATGGAACACAATAAATTCCTCCCATGAATCGCCTACCTCATCCTTAAAAGAAACTTTTACATCCAGGTCATTCGGATTGACTTTTCTTCTCCTCTTATAAAAAACTGCAAATATCGGTTCGATTCCTGATGTTGTCTGCGTCATAAGACTTGTTGTCCCTGTCGGGGCAATTGTAAGAAGGGCAATATTACGGCGGCCAAACTTAACCATATTGTTATACATTGTGGGGTCAGCTTCTTTCATTCTGAGGATGAAAGGATTGTTCTTTTCCCTTTCAGCATCATAAATGGCAAAAGCGCCTCTTTCTTTTGCAAGATATGTGGATGCTTTATAAGTCTCAAGAGCAAGAGTCTTATGAACTTCCACTGAGAAATTCGTAGCTTCGTCGGTACCATAACGTAATCCCAGAGCTGCCAGCATATCACCCTCGGCAGTTATACCAATTCCTGTTCTCCTTCCTTCTTCTGCTTTTTTCCTGATATTAGTCCAGAGGTTTCTTTCCACATGTTTAATCTCTTCAATCTCAGGGTCCGAAATAATTTTTGCCAGTATTGCATCTATCTTTTCCAGCTCAAGATCAATGATATCATCCATCATACGCTGAGCCAGACCAACATGTTCTTTATAGAGATCAAAATCAAATTCAGCTTCTTCTGTAAATGGATTATTTACATAATTAAAAAGATTAATAGCCAGTAATCTGCAACTGTCATATGGGCAAAGAGGAATTTCACCACAGGGATTAGTTGATACAGTTGCATAGCCCAGATCGGCATAACAATCAGGAACACTCTCCTTAATTATAGTATCCCAGAATAATACACCCGGTTCAGCTGACTTCCATGCATTATGAATTATCTTGTTCCAGAGCTGACCTGCATCAATATCTTTTGCATACTTCGGATCATTTGAATTAATGGGGTATTGTTGCCTGAACATTGTTTTATGTTCTACTGCTTTCATGAAATCATCGGTCAGCTTTACAGAGACATTTGCCCCGGTAACTTTTCCGCTTTCAAGCTTTGCATCAATAAACTTACCTGAATCAGGATGCTTGATTGATATTGAAAGCATAAGTGCTCCTCTTCTTCCATCCTGGGCTACCTCCCTGGTTGAGTTGGAGTATCTTTCCATAAAGGGAACAACACCTGTTGATGTAAGTGCACTGTTGAGAACAGGAGTTCCTTTGGGCCTGATATGAGAAAGATCGTGTCCTACGCCTCCGCGGCGTTTCATAAGCTGCACCTGTTCCTGATCAATTTTCATAATGCCTCCATATGAGTCGGACGAACCATCATTGCCAATGACAAAACAATTTGATAAAGAAGCTATCTGGTAGTCATTTCCGATACCAGTCATTGGTCCACCCTGGGGCACAATATATTTGAAATCCTTCAAAACACTGAATATCAAGCTCTTCAGAGAGAGGATTTGCATATTTCAATTCCACCCGGTGAATTTCGCGGGCTAGCCTTCGATGCATATCATCCGGCGTTTTTTCAAACAGATTGCCATAAGAATCTTTCAGCGCATATTTGTTGGCCCAGACTCTTGCAGCCAGCTCATCACCCTTGAAGTACTGAATACTTGCATCTACAGCCTCTTCATGCGAATATACAGTCTTCTCTTTTTCCTTCACCTTTACTTCTTTCATAT
Organism: uncultured Bacteroidales bacterium; assembly: GCA_963741935.1. GTDB lineage: Bacteria > Bacteroidota > Bacteroidia > Bacteroidales > VadinHA17 > LD21. The sequence goes on from CAVUJY010000010.1 coordinate 30,561, forward strand.
TATCTTTCCTCACTTGCTTTTTGCATATCTGGTGTTGTTTGTTCTTTTATTGCTGTTTCAACTGCAATAGCTGATTCCTGGACAAATAAGTTCTTCCATAATTTTTTGTTATTCTCTGATTCTAATGAGATTAAACGACCACTGATTTCTGAAGCGGGTATTTGCTAAATTAAACAAGCAGAATACTCAATGCAAGAGTTAAATTTTAACTTTATTAACATTTGCATATATAGTTATTAACTATTTGCCTGGTTACTGATTATGTGTATGTTAGCTGGTGTCGGGGATGTTAAAATATTAACACAATATGATGCAAAAGTACACTGGCTCGTTGTTACAAAACTGTCATAAAGAATCGACAAGAAATGAAGAAAAAATTGTGAAATTTTTATCAACAAAGGGAATCAGTGAATAATCTAAAAAAAAGGCTGCCAAATAAGGCAGCCTTTAAATAAATTATTATTAAAACTAATTAAATATATATCGGAGTCCAACCTGCAAAGCCCAAACCTGATTAATATTCAGATAAGAGGAATAATGTTTTTGTACAGGAAAAATGAATTTTAGTTTGAAATTCCAGTTCTGCTGTTATGAATTAACAACCTCCTTTGATATCAATAATAGATTATGCAATTTTGAATCGAAAAAATAAGCAAATGAAAAAGATAATAAAAAGAGTATTTATCATACTACTGATTGGAGCCAATGTCTTTCAGCAATCGTGCAAAAAGATACCTGAACCTGCTCCTCATGTTGTGAAAAACATGTTCGATGACTGTATTTCCACGGGGGACAAGTTGTCTTTTGAAATAGTAACCATTAACTTACAAGGCTTCCCAAAAGCCGGATTCACAACAGTAACAGTAGTCAAAGATCTGATTAACCGGATAAATCCTGATGTCATCGCGCTACAGGAAGCATCTTCTGAAGCCGGATTCAACACTCTGCTTTCTTCTCTGAGCGGATGGGAAGGAAGATTTTACCCAATAAACAATTCACCATGGAACCTTGCATACCTTTTCAAAACTTCAGAAATCACAATTGATGATTCAAAAACAAAAGTGATCCTTTCCGGCGATTCATATGCTTTTCCCAGGCCTCCTTTTGAAGTATTTTTTACACATAAAACACTTAATATCAGCGCTTATCTTATTAATGTCCATCTTAAATGTTGCACTGATGGTGTAGCACAGAGAACTGATGCTTCCAAAAAGCTTGATAATTACATAAAAACAACAAGACCCTCCGATCCTGTAATAGTTCTTGGAGATTTTAATGATGCTATCGGTGGTAGCACTCCTTCAACCAACGTCTTTTATAATTTTGTTTCGGCCCCTTCTGAATACCTTTTCGCTGATATGAATATTGCGAAAGGAAACCAGCTGGGATGGTCTTATCCGTCATACCCAAGTCACATTGATCATATATTGATAACAAATGAGTTGTTCGGAAATATTGATACTACTATGGTTCTGAAGCCGGACAAATGCTATCAACTATACTGGAATAATGTATCCGATCATCGTCCTGTGGAATTAATCCTTAAGTAAATCCCAGACATAGTATTCTCTGCCATACCTGCTACTATATGGAAGGTATTTTACAGAAAACTATAAAAGAAAGGGCGCTGAAACCTGTTACGCTGATAAAAAAGAAAGCTGCCTCGCTCTGAGGCAGCCCCTTTTATTATCTCCACGCAACTTATGCTGCGTTTCACATTACTTATGGTTTTCGTATTACTTACTTCGCACTTACGTGGCTGAAATAAAAACTATTCGCAAGCTGTGGTGTTCCGAGATAAGAGCCCTTAGGTGCAATAACCGTCAGTGTATCACCAACTTTAAGACCTTTGTTAACTATCAGGAATTTTCTATCGTTACCTGTTGCACCATAACCCGGATAACAGCCATACACATAGATTTCATCGGCGCCGTCTTTCAAATAAAGATTACCGTAATCCCCGGTAGCAATCGATGAAATCACACCGGTTACCATAAAGTATTTAGTGGCATCGTCAGGTTTAGTCAGCACCTCTGCAATGGTTGCCGCTGTAACAGAAATAGAGCTTTCCAGAACTGCACCACTTACTTGTGGAGATCCATTGTATGCAGCACGTGTTCCAACAATTGTAATAATGTCACCTACTTTCAGACCATATGTGTCAAAATCAACAATTTTATAAACATAAACTTCACCTGAGAAATCTTTAATGTTCAACTTGCCGGTTGAAGCATCGGAAATACTGGTTATCACACCTGCCAGGCGATACTGAATAGTACCGACTTCAGCTGCAAGAAATTCTGCAATAGAAGCATCTATAATTGCTCCTGTTTGACTCAGTGTTGTTTCTGTAGAGTAGTTTTTGGTTCCGTCTGTGGTGCGGAATATAATGGTAGTACTACGGTCTCCACCGGTATTGACAGCGGCATTGAACTTGACAACTACTTCTTCGCCTGCCGATTCAATAGATGAAATTGACAACCATGACTTGGCATCTTCAGGAATATCTACCGATACACCCTGTCCTTTACAGGTGAGATATGCTGTGAATTCACCGCCTTCAACAGGAAGCTCTGCGTTTGCTACCGAATCAACTTTCACAAGTGATTTATTGATATTGATAACTGTTACATTTACCAGTTCCACCGTTGTTCCGTAGGTAGTTTTTGGTCCCTGAACAGTTACTTCATCACCCACTTCAAGTCCTAAACTTAAAAAGTTTTTCTCAGCACCCTTCGCATCAAGAGTACCATAGATATAAATAGATCCTGTTTCATCCTCTAAATACCAGTTACCGTAAGTTGTGCTGGTTATTCCCGTACAAACCCCGGTTACCAGATAGGTCTTGCTGTCTGGTCCGGCAATTACATCCGCACATGTGGCAGGTGCAACTGTTGCCAGGCCCTGTATTACGTTTATTATCTGAGTTTCGCCTCCACATTGAATTTCTACCACTCCCTTGCGACCATCCAGGGCAGATTCAGCAGAAAATGTAAGCGTTGATTCACCCGCGCTGCCAGAGGTTGAAGAGATAGTCAGCCATGTTAGACTACCCACTACCGTCCAGCTATCTTTAGCTGTTACGGTAATGGATGTGGAACCACCTGCTACCGGGATAGCAACGTAAGACGACGATACCTGAATTGAATCAAGCATGGTCAGGGAGAGTTGATCTTCACAGCTTACCATGAGGGTAACTGCCGCGATAAATAATGGGATTAAGTATTTTAATTTCATATTGCCTGTACTTTTTATTAGTTGAAAATATACTTGATGCCGATTAAGCCATACCAACACTGACCCAATGAGTAGCTTGATGTGAATGTTTTGGTATCACCTTTGATTGAAGAGGGTGTGGAGAATGTAGCTACACCATCAGCATCCACTCCTTCATATTTGAGGATGCGAGCTTCCGAACCGATTGCCGGATTCAGATATTTGGCGACGCCCCATTCAGAATTAAATATGTTCAACACATTTTTGAGATCAAGGCTAAGCTGCAGCGTATGTTTGTCTTTGCCTGCATTAAAAACAAAATCGTGTTTATAGCCAAAGTCGATGCGATGAACCCAGGGAGAGTAAACACTGTAGGGCTCTGCATATTGCCCCTGGTGATTTTTCAAATAACTATTGGCATGTACATAGTCCATAAAACGGGTTTTATCGTCTGCTGAAACAAAGCGGAACTCATTGTTATCCACATCAGCGTCGGTTGGAATATAGATTGCATCGTAGTTGTAACCGTCACTGTTGATATCGTTAACCATCATGTATGAGTAGTTTGCTCCACCAAGCCATGATTCATATATAAGGCTATAGTGATTACCGCTGTTGTCGTGGGTAGTAAGCGAAGCCACCAGACGATCGGGTGTGTTGTATTGGGAATTGTGCAATTTGATGTAGTTGGGGCCTTCCACCGTGGGCACGTATGTAAATGCAGATTCTGCAGCCGATCCGGGCATACCGGTCACATCTTTGGCAACCGTGTGTGCATAGGCAGCCATCAAATTAAGCCATTTTGCCGGTTGAGCATTGAGAATAATGTTGCCTGACCAGCCATAACCGAGGCTTGTGTTTTCCAGCATAAAGGCTTTTGTGTTTGTGCGATAACCGGCAGGATAAATCGGACGATTGTCAACACCGTTGAAACGGGCGAAACCACCTACATTTGGAATACTCCAGTCAGAAATAGTAACACCGTTGATTGTTTTGTTGTAAATTCCTTCTACCGTTACAGAGAATGGAAAAGATGTTTTGAATGCGTAGTCAACAGCAAGTGACGTTTTCCATACTTCCGGCATTTTGAAATTTGGATCTACACCGCAATAGCAGAAGGAACTGTTCCATCTTCGGGAGAAATAGTTGAAGGATATCCCAATGATATTAATTTATCATAAAGTGCAGCAATATTAGCATTTCCGTTAGCATCAGTTACAAGACCGCCGGCAAATTCATCCATTGTGAAACCTTTTTTTGCTGCGTTCGCTGCATTTATCTGTGCCTGATACTGTACCATTCCACCGTTGGTAGGCATATTGGTGAAGAATACAAGCGGTAAATTACCCGAGAAAAGACCGGTACCTCCACGAACTTTCAAGACTCTTATCGCCAAATGTATCCCACACATAACCTATGCGGGGAGAGAATATGAGTATTTGCTGAAGGCCATTTTCCTGTATCGATATGACGACCGGAATAATCAAGTTCATAAATAGCCTTGTTTGTTATCAGGTCATTATTATTGAAGAAAAGCCCATCGATACGAAGTCCATACGAAAGTTTGAAATTATTCAGTAACGCTCCAATCATCTTGCACGTAAACTCCAATTTTGTTTGTTCTTATGCGAGCTGCAGGATTGCTCTCTCCACCATAACCATAAGTTAAGTTTACAATTTCAGGTGTTCCTTCGTTTAAGAAGTCGTCAAGACTTGTGTAGCGATAGTATCCTGTACCATTACGCATATAAGCATTATCTGCCATCTTATATTCGTAGGCTATTCCACCTACAATTTTATGATTGCCTAAATAGTGAGAGAGTTCGTCTTTGATATTCCAAACGTTGTTGTGAACAGCCATTGTTCCATGTAAAAAGTTCATATCCCAAAGACATATAGGCTTGCCCGTCTTTCAAAATATCGATGAAAGGGAATTCATCGATGAATTGGATCCGCGTACATCGTCAAGTTTTGAGAATGTTGCCAAAAATTGGTTAGATAAGTTATCGGACAACCGGCTGTTTAAGTCAAAAGAGAATGAATTAACAAGATTGTTCATAGAATACATCGAGTTTGCATATGACATTGAGGCTTGTGACATTCTTGCCTCAGACATACGAGTACCTCCGTCCATAGAATGAAGCATTTGGGGGTTACCAGTAAAGGTTTTTTGTGTAGTTATAACGCAAAGCCAGATGATGTTTATCTGTGATATTCCAATCCAAACGAGCAAGAAGTTTGTAGTTGTTTTCATCTGCAGGGAAATTGGTGTAACGATCCCGTTTCATATCCATATTTACTTTTACACATAATCAGAAACTGTCTGAAGATCGCTTTCTGTTGTGCGGGAAATATAATTGTCGGATCGGCAACACCATCCGTTGAAGCTCTCCAACGATTGACAATTGTTGGTGTTTTAGCCATTTCACCGTTTACAAAGAAGAACAATTTGTCTTTGATAATCGGTCCACCAAAAGTGAAACCGTATGTTGTATTACGGTCTTTATTCACGCGCACCTGCGATTTGCATACCATTAACAGCATCACCGCGCAGGTTTTCATTTCTGTGATAAGTATAGGCACTGCCTTTAAAGGTATTTGTACCCGATTTTGTAATAGCATTTACACCACCACCAATAAAGTTAGTCTGACGAACATCATACGGAGCGATTACAACCTGTAATTCTTCGATAGATTCAATAGAAATTGGGTTGCCTCCACCGGGCAGAGCAGAACTCAAACCGAAGTTGTTGTTGAAATTCGCTCCATCCACTGTAAAGTTAGCCGTACGCCCATCTGTGCCAACAAAGCTCATACCATTCCCTCCGTAAGGTGAAATGCGGGTAACATCTATAATACTCCGGCTTATTGTAGGCATATTAGCTATCTGGCTATTTGTGATATTCGTCACTGCACCGGTTTGCGTGGTATTGAATTTTGATGTCGCGTAACCAATCACAGTAACCGTTGCCATTTCCATAGTAGTAGGTGACAGAGTCGAATTAATGGTTGTGTTTTCTCCGAGCGCCAGGGTAATCTCAGTGTAACTCTGGGTTTTGTAGCCGACAAAACTCATACTTACTGTGTATGGGCCACCGGGGCGCATTCCCTGAATAGAATACTGACCCTGATTATTTGCCAAAGCTCCATACCTGGTTCCGGATGGGACATGCGTGGCAACCACGGTCGTACCTACCAGAGGATCACCATTGCTGTCAGTTACCTTTCCGCTCATTGATGAGGTTGTCACCTGTCCGAACATCAGAACTGATATGAACAGAAAACAAAGCACCGTAAATACTCGTTTAATTAGTTTCATCATAAATTTAGGATTAAGGTTTAATAAATTTTTCGACAAGGTTAGCGCAATTAATTGATAATTTGATCACATCCGAATTACAAAATTGTTAAATCCGGGGGGATCAATTTACGCCTCTTTAAACGAACCTTCTCTATTTTGAAATAAATATTTTTTAACAAATTATGAGTGTAATCTGTTAATATCTTTTTGAATAATTTCTTTGATTATAATACTTGTAGCTCCGGTGTTTTTTTTCGTATAATCTGCTGCTGATTGTGCTGATTTTAAGTAAAATTGCTCTTCCGACAGCCATTTATCAATAATACTTGAAAACTCTCCGAAAGTTTCGAATGTCATCGCTCCCTTCTCATCGATCAGCTCAACAGCTTCCCTGAAATTTTTATACCTTGGACCAAATATTACCGGTATCCCCCAGCATGCTGGCTCCAGAATATTATGTATCCCTTTCCCGAAACCACCTCCTATTGCAGCAATATATGAATATCTGTAAGCTGAAGAAAGCATCCCTATATTATCTATAATAAGTACTCTTGAATCAATATGTGAATCACTGAACTCAGAAAATCTTACAGTTTTACTTTAAACAGTTTTTCCAGTCGTTCAATATTCTCTTTTCCTATCTCATGAGGGGCAAATACCCACTTCATCTTTTGTGGGTTATTGTTGATATATTGAGCAATAATCTCTTCATCCGGTTTCCAGCTGCTGCCTGCAATAAACATCTTTTCGTCTACCAATGAACTTCTCCAGAAGAGGTATCTCTTTTGCCGATTTTGCAATCTCAACAACCCTGTCAAATCTTGTATCTCCAGCCATCATAATTCCCTTAAGACCAAGTTCTGTAAGCAGATTAAAAGATTGTTTGTCCTGGACAAAAATGATCCTGAATTTCTTCAGCATCTTTCTGAAGAATGCCCCGTACCACTTGAAAAAGTGCTGGCCGGGTCTGAAAATAGCAGAAATAAGATAAATGGGAATTTTGCGTCTGTAAAGTTCTGATATAAAGTTATTCCAGAACTCATATTTCACGAAAATGACAAATTCCGGGTTTACCATGCTTATGAACTTTCTGGCATTCGACAGGCTGTCGGCAGGCATATAACAAATAGCATCAGCAAGCGGATAATTTTTCCGTATTTCATAACCTGATGGCGAAAAAAATGTGAGAACTATCTTCAGGTCCGGTCTCTGCTTTTTAATAGCCTCAATTACCGGTCGTCCCTGCTCAAACTCGCCAAGTGAAGCGCAATGAACCCATATATTATGGTCGCCCGGGTTCAGCTTATCCTTAAGTTTATCCTCCCAGTTATCACGTCCCTTGACCATTAATGCGGCCTTGGTATGAAATGGGGATATAAGTTTTGTAAGAATTCCGAATAAGAATATTCCGAAATTATATAGAAGTCTCATAACTGACAGTTTAGAATTGCCAAAGGTATATAAAAAGGTGCAATGGACAAATGGAATGACGAAGGGAGGAAGAGACGAAGGGGAGAGTGGGAGAAATGGGGAGGGGGAGACAATGCAAACCGTGTGGCTCCGTGAGACTCCGTGTGCTCGTGGTGAAAAAATGGAACATTCTATTGTATTTTGCGTCATCGATATAAGGATTACTTCGTCGCTGCGCTCCATCTGCAATGACGGTTTACTTTATAATGTTTAGGGATTGATTCATGTCCCAGGGACCTCGTAAATTGAGCCGGACGCCGCACACCGCAAGCCCTGGATCATGCACTCCCTGCAGGAGCGGGATCCTTCGCTGAGTTTACCCAGCCAGTCGGGGCCTCGACTCCTAGTCTCTCAGTCTTTCCCACGGCCATCCTTAATTTATCCTCCTACCGGTGGCATAGAGAATAAATAAGTCCTATTTTTGTAATAAAATATACTTTTCGGATATGGTAAGATTAATTGCCCTGATTATCTCAATTGTTCTTCAGATAATTGCAGCCTCGATTGCATTGAGATTCATGAAGCTTACCAAATACAGACTCTCCTGGATTTTGCTTTCTCTGTCATTTGTATTCATGGCAGTCCGCAAGGGAATTCAGCTGTCGGAGTTTTTCAAGGGAACACCTTCATACACATGGCAGATGATAGATGAATGGATCGGTGTACTAATATCTATAATGATCATTGGAGGTGTTATACTTATAAGGGAACTGTTTTATTCACTCAAGAGAGCTGAAACAGACAGGGTCCGCTCTGAGAAAAGGGTTATAAATGCTATAATAAACACTGAGGAAAATGAAAGGAAAAGATTCGCGAAGGATCTGCACGATGGTCTGGGACCAATCCTTTCAACTGTTAAAATGTCTGTCTCTGCGCTAACCGACAGAATTAATGATCCTTCTGGAAAAATAATCCTTAACAATACCAATCATCTTGTAAACGAGGCTATAAACACAATCAAAGACATTTCAAATAATCTGAGTCCGCATGTACTTACCAACTTTGGATTATCAAGTGCCATAGGGGCATTTACCACAAAAATAAACCAGACAAAAGCTGTGGAGATTAACTTTAAGTCGAATATGGAAAATGAGCGGCTTGAAAATGAAAAAGAGGTAGTTGTATACCGGGCTGTCTGTGAATTAATAAACAATTCAATACTCCATTCCGGAGCTTCCCGTATCGAAATTGAACTTAACAAACACGAAAAATTTGTTACCTTGCAGTTTTATGATAATGGCCGCGGATTTGATACTTCCGCACTAAGCAAGGAGGATACAAAAGGGATGGGGATATCTAATATTGAAACCCGTGTGAAAACCGTTGAAGGTGTATTTATTCTTGAGAGCACCCCGGGAAAAGGGACCAGCGCTCTTATTAAACTGATCGAGTGATATTATTATTTGAGAATAGATCAATATGGATAAAATCAGGATACTAATAGCAGATGACCATCAGCTCTTTCGCAACGGGTTAAAAATCCTCTTAAACGCATTCCCCGAATTTGAAGTAGTAGCAGAAGCATCTAACGGGGAAGAGTTCCTGCGAATTTTGAAAGAGACACCTGTTGATGTTGCCCTGATGGATATCAATATGCCCGAGATGGATGGAATAGAGGCAACCCGGAAGGGTATGAAACTCTATCCGGAACTGGAGGTTATAGCTCTCTCAATGTATGGAGAAGAAGAATACTATTATAAAATGGTTGATGCGGGAGCAAAAGGATTCATCCTGAAGGACTCTGATATCTCAGAAGTAAAAGATGCAATACTCACTATACGTAAAGGCGGCAACTATTTCTCGCAGGAGCTGCTCTATCATGTAATTCAAAAATTCAAACATCGCGAAAATGAGAGTAAATCCGCTAATCTTTCCAAGAGGGAGAAGGAAATTCTTTTCAAGATATGTGAGGGATTTTCAAACCAGGAGATAGCTGAGACTCTATTTATAAGCAAGAGAACTGTTGATAAGCACAGGGCCAATCTGCTCGGAAAAACAAACTCAAAAAACACCGCAAGCCTGATCCTGTTTGCTATCAGAAATAAACTGATTGAGATATAAGAAGTTTGGAGTGAGCTAAAGTCTGGAGTGACTAAAGTTAAAGAATGATGAAATTAAAATATAACAATTACACTCAAAGTACTTATGCACTCAGGCACTCTAGTCACTTTAGTCACTTTAGTCACTTATAATTATGTCTGAATCGCACGACCTGGGACAAAAAGGAGAAGACCTTGCAGCTGAACATCTCGCAAAAGCAGGCTATAAGATTCTATTCCGTAACTGGAAATGGGGTAAAAATGAAATAGATATTATTGCTGAGAATAATGAGTTCATCATATTTGCAGAAGTTAAAACAAGAAGTGACGATTTTCAGGTGCATCCTGTAAATGCCGTAACAAGGGAGAAACAAAGAGCTATAATTCGGGCTGCTGACGGCTATATCCAAAGGAATAGGATAAATAAGGAGAGCCGGTTTGATGTGATAACTGTTATAAAGAGCGCTGAATCATTTCAGATTGATCATATCGAAGGTGCATTCTACCCGACTTTAAGATAATATGTAAAATGGATGTTGTATCTCTGAGAGAATATTGCATCAATAAAAAAGATGCCACCGAAAGCTTCCCGTTTGGAGAAGATACACTCGTTTTTAAGGCAGACGGAAAAATATTTGCCCGGGTAAACCTCTTTCAAACATCTCAATTGTTAATCATTTAGCAATTTAAGTACCGTGAATCAAGAAGAAATCAGAGAATATTGTATCTCAAAGCCAGGGGTAACGGAAGGTTTTCCTTTCAATGACACAGCATTGGTCTTTAAAGTGGCCGGGAAAATGTTCGCTTTACTGGACCTTTCTGAGGACAGCCGGGGATTAACTCTGAAATGTGACCCAGATCTGGCCCTTGAACTTAGGGAAAGTTATTCAGAAGTTACTCCTGCATGGCACTTTAATAAACAACATTGGAATTCTATAAGTCTTAGTGGTAGCATAAGCGATAATCAGCTAAAAGAATGGATTGATCATTCATACTTATTGTTAAAAGTAGTCTGCCAAAATCGAAAAAAGATGAACTATTTCAGTAATAATGACATTAAGAGGATATGGCTCGTAAATCAAATCCTTAATTTCGCAGGATAATTGATGAAGAGGAACTTGCTGCCGAAAGACTTGAAAAGCTGATAGTCGAAACAGCACCCGGAATAGAAATATTGGCGATAATGATACTATTGTAAGTATCGATCGTGCTGCTGAATTTAAAGCTATGGATGAATAAATAAAAACCAAATATCCCCCCACTAGGTGATATAATCATTAATACATCTAGCAATGACATATATCCTTTTAATCATCATGATTTATTATTATCCTTTCAATTGTGGCAGTAATGTTACGGAACTTACTCTTTCCACAAGAAGTTCAAAAATGATGTGAAAGACCGATCTTGAAAAAATTACTTCATTTACAGGAATCAATACTAACTGAAACTGATATTGAACAATTACCTGATCCTGTTAAGAAATATATCCGCCATTCAGGCTCTAGTCGGGAAACCTAAGGTGAGTAATTTCAGGTTAGAGTTCACAGGACAAATAAGGAAGGATGAAAAATCTGAATGGATGCCATTCACAACAGTCCAGTATAATTTCCTCGAACCCTCCACTCGCCTGTTCTTCATGAAGGCTGTAATGAAGAAATTACCAGTTGCAGGATACCATTGCTTTAAAAATGGAGAGGCCTATATGGATATTCGTCTCTTTTCACTCCTTAAAAGTACAATATCAAACAGGTAAAGAAATGGGAATATCTGAAACGGTTACCTTATTTCAATGATATGTGCTGTATGGCCCCGGCAACTCTCATCGATAAAAGGATTAAATGGATTGAAACTGATGGCGATAATGTTAAGGCAGAATTCACAAATAATAATATTACAATTTCAGCCTGGTTATATTTTAATGATCATGGTGAATTGATCAACTTTATTTCAGAAGACCGATATGCATATGATGATAATAAAATCATGCGAAAGTTACCCTGGCACACTCCTTTAAAAGATTATAAAGAGGTTGACGGATTATAGGCTGGCAGGTTATGCAGAAGCAATTTACAAGTATCCTGAAAATGAATTATGTTATGGAACATTCAGCATCAAGCATGTGGAATATAACTGTAAAGAATTAAAATAGAGATGAATAAAATGACAGAGATCGTTCAAATGCAATATTTTTTATACCGGCATTGCGGCCATTATTATTTATTGCTAGCAGGCCTTTTACTTATATATATCCCTCCTTTAAAAGGAAAGAATCTTGAATGAAGTATCAAGGTGGTGGCCATATATTATGTATTGTTGTTAACATTATTACAATTATTCTTTTAATTAGTGCTGACCAAACGTGATGGAAAAAGTTTCAGGGATTTGATTAATCATTATTCCTGACAAGAAAAATACTTTATATGAAAGCTCAATTGTAATCCCCATAATGGTATTGCTGGGAATTGGTGGCTTGGTGGGGATTTCCTGGCTGGTATACGGATACATGCCTGTAACTACAACACAGCCATTACCTGTTTGGGCTGCAATACTTGTGATAATACTATTCCCGGCGACTGTTATGTTTGCAGAAATTCCGCTATATCTGGGCTATTGTGCTCCTCTGATAAAGGAAAAAACAAATAATGAAGTTTTTGCAATTGTTTATCCTCTATTCTTCTATGCATTGCAGCACAGCTTTATGCCATTAATCTTTGATTTTAAGCATATGTTATCCCGATTTTTGATGTTTATTCCTTTATTGATTTTTATTGGAATATGGTATTACAAAAAAAGGGATTTGTTGCCCTTAATTGCCGGGCATGGACTTCTGGATGTATTTACGGGAATACAATTGTTAATTGTATCTTTATATCCATCTATTTTTGAAATGATGCGTATTACAGTTGAATAAACAGGTTAGGGAAGATGTATTATACTATCGAAAAATGTGAGGAAGATTGCAGATGAAACTCAGAATCCCAAAGTGTATAGTTTAGTAAACCGTTAAATAGCAGACCGCAATAACTCAAAGTCCTGGAGAATGTTTTAAATAACACCATTCCGTAACGCAGGATTATCGCTTGAACAAAAAACATTGGAATAGAATACTTTGTGACAGAACAGTACCAGAGACCGAGATATTTTCACTTATTGATCATTCTTTTTACCTAATCGAAGTATTCAAATTCAACTTTTCAACCTTTAGCCTCCAGAGCTTCAGAGAAGAAGGTTTTCAACTTTTCTTTAGTTTAATAATACGACCTCAGCTAAATGTCATACTTATTCCACGCAAATAACCCGAATAAATCAACATTATTTCGAATTAAAATTTTTAGCTTAGCGTTTTCAAAATTAAAAACACTTGAGATCACTGTCTAAGTTCAAATTTAAATCTTTGCTGAAATGAAAAAACATATCCTGCTGATTACGGCAATTTTGTTGATTGGTTTAGTCCCTTCATTCGGGCAGAAGAGAAGTGCTGATGCAAATAAAAAAGAAGAAGGCTACAAGTTTACTCCGGTTGTTGAACTAAAAGCCACTCCGGTAAAAAATCAGTCCAGTACCGGTACCTGCTGGTGTTTTGCAACAACATCCTTCATTGAATCAGAACTCCTCAGAATGGGTAAGGGAGAATATGATTTATCCGAAATGTATATTGTAAGGTATAATTATGTCGACAGACTCAAAGATAATTTCGTACAGCAGGGAAAAGGGAACCTCGGACAGGGAAGCGTAGGACATGATTTCCTGACAGAATTCAAACAAAACGGAATTCTGCCCGATGAGGTATATACAGGCCTTAATTACGGTATGCCGAATCACAATCATGGCGAACTCAACGCATTTGTTAATGCCATAGCTACTGTTCCGTTAAAAAGAAACAGGGAGAGTGACCAGTACTTTGATATCGTTGATGCTGTACTTGATACATACCTGGGCAAAGTTCCAAAGACTTTCACATACAAAGGCGTAGGGTATACACCCAAATCATTCACTGCCAGCCTGGGAATAAATCCCGATGATTATGTTGAGATTACTTCTTTAACTCTGTTCCCTTTCTACCAGCAGGGATTAGTACCGATTCCTGATAACTGGAGAAAAGCCAACTACTATAATGTACCACTTGATGAGCTTATTTCAATTATGGATTATGCTTTGAATAACGGTTACACAGTTGACTGGGATGGTGATGTAAGTGAAAAAGGATTCTCACATAAAAATGGAGTGGCTATTATTCCTGAACTTGAAAAAACAGATAATTATACTGCAGCCGACAAAGCAAGGCTGGGTAAATTGACTCCTGAGACACGTGCTGCTGAAGCATACAAATTTGCAAAGCCTTTCCCTGAAGTCAAGGTAACACAGGAATCACGCGAAGAAGGATATGACAATAAATCCACAACCGATGATCATCTTATGCATATTACCGGAATTTCGAAAGATCAGGCTGGAACAAAATACTATATCACCAAAAACTCATGGGGAACATCAAGGAATGCTTTCGGGGGCTACCTGAATATGTCAGAGAACTATGTCAGGGCTAAAACCATTTCCATAATGATACATAAGAACGCAATCCCACCTGAAATAAAAACAAAACTGGGTCTTTGACCCCTAACCAATCATGGGGGGCCAATACTTTTACTTAAAGCATAATTAATTATAAGTGTGAGCATTAGCTCCCCTTTAAGGGGGATGTCGTGCTTTACTCACCGAAGTAAAAGCATAGGTGAGTAGCGGCAGAGGGGCTTCTTATTCCGCCATCAGGTTACAGCCCCTGACATCACTGTTGTCAAACCTGCCAAGTACTTCGAATCCACCGTCTTCACGAAGTCTGCCCAGGTCGCCGGTAGCTATAAAGGCACAGGAGTTTTTATTAGCCAGATCTATAACATTAATACCTCCTGTTTTGCCGGGATCAGAATACAGAGTAAGAGGATCAAGAGGATCCCTGATCACTATTTTCATCCATGGAGGGCAATAAAAAATTCCATCGCCATGTGAATAGGCCTGGCTAAGCAATTCAGTCATACCATATTCAGAGTGAATCGATTCAACGTTAAATCTGTCTTTCAATATTTTGTGAAGTTCCTGTCGTGTGATCTCCTTTCTTCTGCCTTTCATTCCTCCGGTCTCCATAACAATAACTTCTGACAGATCGGGTGAATATTTTTCTGCCAGGTCAAGCAGAGCAAAGCTTACTCCTATTAACAGAATTTTCCGGCCACTCTCTTTTGCTTCACTTAATTGTTTCCAATAAACTGTCAAACCCGTCTTTATAAAACCCGCCTTTTCTATTCTGACTCATTTTTATGAGCCTGTCAACCATGTAAACCAGCGAAGAATTTTCTCTTTCGGTATAAGATGGAAGCAATGCAGCAATAAGATAATCCTCAGGATTACCATAAAACAGACTGAATGCCCGGGTAAAGCTCTCTTCATATAACTGAAGACTGTTCACATAATGCCTCCCGGGAAATGAGCCGGTAGTTCCGCTACTCTCAAAGATCATCTCCACAGAAAAGTCACCGGTAAGTACTTTATGATTTCTGAAAAACTCAACCGGGAGAAACGGTATGTCGTAAACTGAATTTATCTGTCCGTTGTTATTCCCAAGACTCTTTAGGAATGAATGATATAAATTATTTTTATTGTACTGATAATCAAATACCTTTTTTGTGGCACTTATGAAATCATTTTGACTTCGGATGTCGAAGATGTTATAATATTCATCAGTCACTCATTTACCTGAAAAGGTTGACGAGCCATCAGATTGATAGACCCATTGAAATTTGCATTCCCCGTATGGAATTCCCTGTCGTATTTCATTAACTGTACTTATAATCCTGATTTTGGCATATTTGTCATCTCCCGACCTGTATATCCAGACCTGGTTATCATTAATAGGATCCGCCATATCAGTAAATGCTGTTGCTGTTACAGTTTTCAGATTGTCAAATGCTTCCGTGGCTGCTGTTTCGTCAGCAAAATCGCCAACTTTATAAAATGAGGGTTTAAGGTTCTCTGCCTGAAGAGTCAGTCTGTAAGGTTCAGTATCGGTGTTGACATATACAGTAATATCAGGGCCGGGTTTCGGATATGTTGCTACCAGATTTGCCAATGAGAAAGAAAAACCGTAAACATAATAAGTTGTTGACTGATATGTTATGTTATCGATTGTATCAATTCCTTTTGTCCTGGCCGGTTCTGTTTTTGTGCAACCAGTGAAAGTTAAAACAACTAAAATTGACCAGAGAGCTGCTTTTTTCATCATAATGCAAAGATAATAGATTTAGATTACCTGATATTCATGTACCGGCAAGTATGAATTATCCTATCTGCAAAATACATAAAAGATTAACAAACGGCCGGTACTTTTGATCAAACTGTTTCATAATAAACGGAAAAGGCCACACAATAGTGCAGCCTTTTAGTATTTATTAAAGGAATCTCTATCTCCTCTTCACCTTTTCTCCCCGGAGAATCTGAAGTATTATTATAGATTTAAACCCTCCATCCACCTCCTGAAGAGAAGGTCGTTAATTGCATAATATTTTTTACCCTCCCGATTGAAATCATAATATATTAGTTCCATCCGGATAAGCGCATCCAATGATCGCAATACTGTAGATGGATTTCCAAGAGAGTATTTCATTACAAATTCGATTCCAGTGGGCTCATAAAGTAAGCCCTCAAGAGCAGTTGCTTTAAGGATATCCCACTGTGGCCGGGTCAGCATATTCCGGTAATTAAAAAAAACAGGCTCCTGTTCTTTAAGCAGCCGATCTCCTTCCTCTCTCCAGGTTTCATCAGTAATTTTTTTCTCCGCAGTTAAAAATATCCTGTTACAGATCAACTGAACATAAAATGTATGGTAATCTGCCCATTTAAGAATGCTATCTGCTACCGCATCTTCTAGTTGACGACCGTTATGGTTAAAATGTTTCAGGATAAATGCTTTGTATTTTTCACCATTTATCTTATCAATTTTAAGAAGAGATGCACTATTGTAAAAAGGTCGTGAAGGAACTGTAAACATCTCATTCAAAAGATGCTGTTGACTTCCGGCAAAAATAAAGATCACATTCTTTAATTTTTGAATCAGAGTTCTCATCCATGCATCTGTATTCTTCTCCGGGTATTTAAGTATCTGCTGAAATTCATCAATCGCAATAACATATTTCTCCTCCTGCTTTTCAAGAAATGAAAATATTGTCTCAATCTGGTGATTAACTTCACTATCTTTCAAAGTGAAGTTGATCTGTGGTGAACCGGTGAGCATATCAAAACTCACAGATGGCCTTAATGATTTGATAAAATCCCAGATCTTACGGCCAGTGGCCTTTTTTTCCGGCACATTTCTAATTATGGCACTGGCTATTTCGTTAAGAAACCCGGCCATATTTTCTGTTGGCAGGATATCAAAATATATCCCTTTCATGCCCGGTGGCAGTTTATCAATCACATGGAAAATTAAAGCAGTTTTTCCTATCCGTCTTGGAGCAGTAAGGATAGTTGATTGCCCTCCTTTTATGTTTGACAGGATCCGTTTTGTTTCTTCTTCCCTGTTACAGAAGTACTGAGCCCCAAAATAACCAGTTGTAGGAAAGGGAGTTAATGGCTTTTTCATAACAATCAATCATAATTTACAAATTGCAATTTACAAATTGTAAATTATATTTTAGCAATTATTACAAATTTTATTATTGTTCCATTAAAAAGGCCGCAAATCAATGCAGCCCTTTATGATTTATAATTGAATTAAGATAGTTATAACCCATAGCGACGGGGCTGTTGAAAAAGGCTAAATTCATTAACCGCAAAGATCGCAGAGTGATTACTGCAAAGATCGCAAAGGACAGATAATCATTATTTTAACTTTGTGCGCTTTGCGCCTACTTAGCATACTCTGCGGTTAAAAAGAACTTTTTCAACAGCGCCAACTTAGTGGGGTTATCTATTCTTCCTTAATTCGGGAGTCGTGTGTCTTCAACATGAGTCCTTTCTCCCACTCTCCCTTTCTCCTCTTCTCCCCCTACTTCATTCTCCTATTCTCCTCTTATCGCCGTAATACCCGGAAGTTTCTTACCTTCCATATACTCGAGCATTGCTCCGCCACCGGTTGAAACATAACTTACCTTATCAGCAAGACCATTTTTATTAATTGCAGCAACAGAATCACCGCCACCGATAAGGCTATAGGCTCCTTTTGCGGTAGCAGCAGCGATAGCTTTTGCAACTGCTGTGGTCCCTTTGGAGAATTTTTCCATCTCAAATACACCCATTGGTCCGTTCCAGAGAATAGTCTTTGAATTCTCAATAACTGTCGAAAATTCCTTTATGGTTTTCTCTGCAATATCAAGCCCCATCCAACCATCAGGAACAGCATCCACTTCAGAAACAGCTGTATTTGCATTATTATCGAAATTATCAGCATTCAGGCTGTCAACAGGAAGATAGAGCTTCACATTCTTTTCCTTTGCTTTAGTTATAAGACTTAGTGCCAGGTCAAGTTTATCTTCTTCACAAAGAGACTTGCCTATTTTCCCACCCATAGCTTTAATAAAGGTATAAGTCATACCTCCGCCTATAATAATATTGTCAACCCTGTTAAGCAGGTTTTCGATCAGCATAATCTTATCTGATACTTTAGCACCGCCCATAATTGCAGTGAAAGGTCTTTGAGGGTCCTTCAGAACCTTATCCATTGCTAAAAGTTCGCTGTTAATCAGAAATCCGAACATCTTCTTATCAGTTTCAAAGAAATCGGCAATAACTGCGGTTGTTGCATGAGCACGGTGAGCAGTCCCAAATGCATCATTCACATAAATCTCAGCATAACCTGCCAGTTTTTTAGCCATCTCTTTCTGCCTGACCTTCATTTCAGCTTTTGCTGCTTTCTTCTCCTCTTCAGTTACATTTTCCGGAAGAATAGGTTTGCCTTCTTCTGCAGGGTAAAAACGTACATTCTCGAGAAGAAGGATTTCCCCGGGTTTAAGAGCTGCAGACATTTTCTCTGCAGATTCCCCGAGACAATCATCAGCAAATAATACTTTTCTGCCTAAAAGTTTTTCGAGAACCGGAAGTACAGGTTTAAGTGAATATTTTTCAGTTGGTCCCTGAGGTCTGCCAAGATGTGACATAAGTATCAGGCAACCTCCATCGTCGATAATCTTGTTTATTGTCAGAAGAGCTCCCCTGATGCGGGTATCATCAGTTACGGTAAGAGTATGTTTTGTCGAGGGGCACATTGAAATCAACCCTGACTATCGCTTTTTTTCCCTTGAAATTAAAGTCCTGAATCATTTTCATAGATCGTATATTTATAATTAACAGAATATTTATTTTACTACAAACCTACATTATTTTTGGAAATATTTAAATGACTGAAATCAACATAATGAGATTAATTTTTATACTCATGAATAGTTTACTCAGGGTAAGCTCTGTGTTACCCTCCATGTTAGTTATTTTTTCTTAGTTACACAGGGAACACTGGGTTTCATGGTTTTGTCTCTCTGTCTTCTATTATGCCCCGTCCAAACGACTGAAGCATTTCAAAATCAAATAATTTCGTTTCGTTCAGCCGCTCGTGCGTCACGTAGTTACTCCCTTGCGCCTTTATGCCGTTATGCCGTTGCACCTTTTTTCAATAAACATAACAACCATTAAAACTGTTTACCCTTCGAAAAATAATGACTAAATTTGAAAAAAAGTTATGGCACAAATTACATTTAAAGGAAATCCGGTACACACTTCAGGTGATCTGCCGGTCAAAGGGAGTCAGGCTCCTGAATTTTCACTGGTAAAATCAGACCTTTCAAGTCTCTCATTATCTGAACTTAAAGGGAAAAAAGTTGTACTTAATATATTCCCCAGTCTCGACACTTCAGTCTGTGCAAACTCAGTAAGGGCATTTAACAAGAGGGCAGCAGGTTTGAATAACGTTGTAGTGCTTGGGATATCAAAAGATCTTCCTTTTGCACATGGCCGCTTCTGCTCAACAGAAGGTATCACCAATGTGATTACACTTTCCGGATTCCGCGACAGTGAGTTTGGTAAGCTTTACGGTGTTGATTATGTCGACGGACCTGTTGTAGGATTATATGCCAGGGCTGTTGTAATTGTTGATGAAAAAGGCACTGTTATATATACCGAACTTGTACCGGAACATATACATGAACCTGACTATGACGCAGCAATAGCCGCGCTATAGAACAGAAAGATTATCTGAGATGAACTTTTCCTCTATTCCAGGTCAGCAAGAAATTAAAGGAAAACTTATCAGGACTGTAAAAGAAGGAAGAGTAAGCCATGCACAGCTTTTCGCAGGTCCGGAAGGTTGCGGAAGCATGGCCCTCGCTCTTGCCTATGCCAGGTTCATAAGTTGTGAAAACAGGTTGGATGGTGACTCATGCGGCATATGCAAATCATGTGTCAAATATGAGAAAATGATCCATCCCGATCTGCATTTTGTTTTCCCTGTAATAAAAGGGAAAAAGGCAACTGACCCGGTTAGTGATAATTACATTGAAGAATGGCGGGAATTTGTCAGGAGATCTCCATATTTTACAGTCAACGGGTGGATGGATGCAATCGATGTTGGGAATGCTCAGGGAATGATATTTGCATCAGAGGCGTCGGAGATAATAAAAAAACTTAGTCTGAAAACATTTGAGTCGGAATTCAAGATAATGATTATCTGGCTTCCTGAAAAGATGCACCAGGCTACCTCAAATAAACTGCTGAAAATGATTGAGGAGCCTCCAGAAAATACTCTTTTCATTCTGGTATCGGAAGAACCTGATAAGATTATACCCACTATCCTTTCGAGATGTCAGCTTGTAAAAATACCATCCTTTAAAGTGGAGGACATTGAAAATTATCTCATCCAAAAATTTAATATTTCACAGGAGAAAGCAGCAGACCTGTCAAGGGTATCAAATGGAAACATCAGCCGTGCAATTGAATTGTGCGAAAATGAAGATGCCTCCCTTGCAAATCTTGAGAGGTTCAAAAGTCTGATGCGTTTTGCCTGGAAACGTGATATTATTTCAATAATAGGATGGTCGGAAGAAATGGCTGCTACCGGAAGGGAAGCACAAAAAAACTTCATCTCTTTTTCGATGCGTATTCTGAGGGAAAATCTTATGCTGACACTGAATCAGCTTAAAAATAATCTTGTATATCTGACAGGAGAGGAGGCATCATTTTCCGGTAAGTTCCATCCTTTCATCAATCAGGGAAATATCCACCAGCTTACAGAAGAGTTTAACCTCGGTTATTCACATATTGAATCCAACGGAAATGCGAAAATCATCTTCCTTGATCTTGCATTAAAAGTTACCCGCCTCATCAAGTCATCCTGACCCCGATTATTATTTTTATCTTTTATTCACTACTTTTGCGGAGTAATTTCGATAGTATAAGAATATTATGACAGAAGACGAAGATATACACGGACAATCCGGAGAAGAGCCCAGGATGCCCGATATAACATATAAACCCGGATATAATAAACTTGACTCATTCAACTGGTTGAAGGACCTTCCTGAGGTCCCTTCCTCAAATGACATAATTGAGATCAGGTTTAAAAATACACGAAAGGGGTTTTTCAGAAATGTAAACGACCTCCGGCTTGAGATCGGGGATGTTGTTGCTGTTGAAGCCTCTCCGGGGCATGATATCGGTAGGGTATCAATGGTAGGACCTCTTATTAATGAGCAAATAAAGAAGCTTAAGTCACATCCTCTGCCTGACGACCTGAAAAAGGTGTACAGAAAAGCCAAAGCGGTAGATATTCAGAAATGGGAGGAAGCCAAAGCACTGGAAGACCATACAATGCTTCGCTCCAGAAAGATCACTGAAGAGCTGAAGCTAAATATGAAGATAAGTGATGTTGAGTATCAGGGAGATAAGACAAAAGCAATCTTTTATTATATTGCTGACGAGAGAGTGGATTTTCGTCAACTAATTAAGGTTCTTGCAGATGAATTCAGGGTCAGGATAGAAATGCGTCAGATTGGGGCCCGTCAGGAAGCAGGAAGAGTAGGTGGCATAGGTTCTTGTGGCAGAGAATTATGTTGTGCAACTCATATCACAAATTTTATTTCAGTAACAACAACACATGCAAAATATCAGGAGCTGTCACTTAACCCTCAGAAGCTGGCAGGTCAGTGCAGCAAACTAAAATGCTGCCTTACCTTTGAGCTCGATTGCTATGTTGATGCACAGCGATCGTTCCCTCCTAAAGATGTTCCTCTTGAAGCTCTTGACTGTACTGCTTATTTCTTTAAGATGGAAGTACATAAAGGAATCTACTGGTATTCAACCGATCAGCATACAACAGCAAACCTGGTTGCTCTTCCTGTCCAACGGGTCAAAGAAATTCAGGCACTGAACAGAAAAGGTAAAAAGGCTGATAAACTTCAACTTATTGATGATTCGTGGGAAACAGCGCCTGTCTCCCAGGACCTTTTAAAAAACAACAGCCTCACAAGGTTCGATCCGCCAGATAAAGGGCAACGCCCAAACAGGAATCAGAACAGGAAAAAAAACAGAAGATTCAATGATAAAAAGAATAACTAACTATTCCTTTCTTCTGATATTGGTCTCCTCGTTATTTTTGTCCTCCTGCGACAGGAATGTCGTCTTTACTGACTCAAAACCAATGCCTTCGGAAATATGGAAACTGATGGATATCGCCAGCTTCAATGTGCCTGTTACAGATACAGTTAACAGTAATAATGTGCTCTTTACAATCAGAACAGGCTCCTCCTATCCTTACCGAAATATTTTTTTATTCGTTACCACTACCTCTCCTGAAGGGAAAAGTATAACCGACACTCTGCAATATAACCTTGCTGATGAAAAAGGAAAATGGTATGGCAAAGGATTCGGAGATATTCATGAATTAAAGCTTCCATATAAAACAAATGTTTACTTTCCGCGAAAAGGCATATATCAGTTCAATATTCAGCATGGTATGAGAATTGAAGATCTTAAAGGCGTTTACGATATTGGAATAAGAATAGAAAAGATCAGTAAATAAATTTTCGGCTGTGGGAAAAAATAAACTGGCAAGGTGGAATGAACTATCATCATTTGAAAATGTAATACAGCCTGAAATAGGTGAAGTTTCAGCTAAGGATCATCATATAAAGGGCAGATGGAATAATCAGATGTTCAGGAATGAAAATCCACTCATTCTTGAGCTGGGATGCGGAAAAGGAGAATATACCGTAGGCCTGGCTACCATGTTCCCTGAAAATAATTTTATTGGAATAGATATAAAAGGTGCACGAATGTGGCGTGGCGCAAAAACTTCCAATGAACAAAAGCTTTCTAATGTAGCCTTTCTAAGGACCCGTATTGAGTTTATAAACTCATTCTTCGACACCGATGAGGTTGATGAGATATGGATAACTTTCCCTGATCCCCATCCGGGAGGAAGAAATTCGAATAAAAGACTGACATCTCCATGGTTCCTGAATATATACCGGCAGTTCCTGAAAGACAAAGGATTGTCCATCTTAAAACGGATAATACAGAACTGTATGAATTTACAAAATCTGTTGCGACTCATAATAAACTCGATGTACTGTTTTCTACAAATGATCTTTATTCCGAGGACTATCC
Source organism: uncultured Bacteroidales bacterium (assembly GCA_963741935.1). Taxonomy (GTDB): domain Bacteria; phylum Bacteroidota; class Bacteroidia; order Bacteroidales; family VadinHA17; genus LD21. Next base: position 54,228 of record CAVUJY010000010.1, read on the forward strand.
GGATACTATTTTATCGATAAAAACACATTATGAGAAGCTTTTTCTTAATGTGGGATTAAAAATCAACTACATCTCTTTCAGGCTTGAAAAAGAAAAGAATATAGAAGATGCCTGGCAAAAAACAAAAGGATAGCAGCGATTTTTTCCTTAGGGTTTATGAAGTAACCAAACTCATTCCTTATGGCAGAATAACATCATATGGTGCCATAGCCAGATATCTGGGTTCAGGCAGGTCAGCAAGAATGGTGGGATGGGCCCTTAATGTCTGCCATAACAACCACGAATTTATTCCGGCACACAGAGTTGTTAACAGGAACGGCCTTCTTACCGGGAAACATCATTTTGGCAATTCCTCTACAATGGAACAACTATTGGCAAATGAAGGTATTGTCATTGAAGACGATAAGATAATTAACTTCAGGGAAAAATTCTGGGATCCTCTTACTGAACTGAAATAAAAGTTTTGCAATATGGCAGAAATTTGCTAAAATTGCATCTTGTTTATATTTAATTTAAATAAAAATAGTAATCTTTGAAAGAGTTGCCGGAACCGGTCTCTTAAAACATCCGAATCTGGCAGAACAACAAAATATTCAAGTAAAGTTTTTTGTTGATAAAAAAGCAAAACACAAAACGCAAATAATCACTTTGCCTTCGATAACCAGAACTTAGATTAGTTTGCAGCTAACATTTAATGGGGTGACAAATCCTTGAACTGAAATAATAAAATTAAATAACATGTTTACAAAAGAACAAGTAGAGCAAGCCTTATCCGGAATAAAACATCCCGACAAGGGAAAAGATATAGTTTCTCTTGGTATGGTATCAGAAATAGTTTCCGGAAAAGATGGAATGGTAATAACACTGACTCCCGAAAAATCAAATGATCCTTTTATTTCTTCAATAAAAAGTACTATTGTAAGAACAATAAAGGATGTTCTTGGACCGGACGCAGTGGTTAAAGAGATAAAAGTAGAACCAAAGGTCATCGTCGGAAGGAAGCCTGAAAAGCATCCTGAAATACTACCAGGAGTTTCAAATATTATTGCCGTCTCATCAGGTAAAGGAGGCGTCGGAAAATCAACTATTGCTGTAAATCTTGCTATATCACTTGCCCGTATGGGAGCATCGGTAGGGTTGCTTGATGCTGACATATTCGGACCATCGGTGCCTAAAATGTTTGACGCTGAGAAATACAGGCCTGAAGTGAGAAGGGTAAATGATACAGATCAGATAATTCCGATGACTAAATATGGAGTTAAGGTTCTCTCGACCGGATTCTTTGTTGATCCGGCCGATGCTGTAATATGGCGTGGGCCTATGGCTTCAAATTTTCTTAAACAACTTATCACACAGGGAGATTGGGGTACACTCGATTATCTGCTTGTAGACCTTCCCCCGGGAACCAGCGACATCCACCTGACATTGGTGCAGGAGGTCCCTGTTACCGGAGCAATTGTTGTAACAACACCGCAAGAGGTAGCGCTGGCTGATGCCATAAAAGGTATATCAATGTTCCGTACTGATAAAATTGATGTTCCTGTTCTTGGTCTGGTCGAAAACATGTCGTGGTTCACCCCTGCCGAGCTTCCTTCAAACAAATATTACATTTTCGGCAAAGAAGGAGGAAAAAAACTTGCTGAAAAAATGAATGTAACTCTACTTGGGAGTATTCCGCTAGTACAGAGTATATGTGAAGGAAGCGACAGTGGTCAGCCGGTAGCACTCAATGATTCCATAACCGGAAACGCATTCATGACCCTTGCCGGAGAAGTGATAGAAAGCATCAGAAAAAGAAATGCCGAAATAAAACCTACAAGTAAACTTGAGATAACTAAATAAAATACAAATATGTCCGATATAGATAGCATTAAAGACCGTGTTAAGAAGGCCCTCGAGAGGGTAAGACCTTATCTTCAGTCAGATGGGGGCGATATTGAACTTATTGATGTAAACGAAGATATGACCGTGAAGGTCAGGCTCACAGGCGCATGTAATGGCTGCCCATATAGTATGCAGACGCTCAAAGCCGGAGTTGAACAGGCTATAATGAAAGAGGTTCCCGAAATAAAAGGGGTAATTTCTGCCTGATAAGGAAGTTCAGTTCAATTTTATTTACCTTTGAAATACTATACTCTGATTTAGTCAGTTATAGTACTAAACTCTTTTATTGGCTTCAAAAAAAGCATTATATAAAATACTGGCATTATTAGGCTTATCCCTGATTCTGTCGGACTGCTCGGTTGAAAAAAACACGGGTGCATCACGCTTTTATAATGACCTGACAGCCCGCTACAACATATATTTTAATGGAAATGAGAGCTTTAAGGCGGGAGTCTTAAAGGTTACCAATGGTTATGTTGATGATTATGCCGAACTGCTCCGGGTATTTGAATTCAGCGACCCGTCAACAGCTTCATTGTGTATATCCGATATGGAAAGAGCTATACAGAAAGCATCAAAAGTAATAACTCTTAAATCCATTACTGCAAAACCTGAAATTAAGGGTGACGGGATTTCAGAAAAAGAGAAGGAGCTTCTTGACAGAAAAGAATTCAACGACTGGGTAGACGACAGTTATCTGCTCATTGGAAAAGCACGTTTTTATAAACATGAACTTAATGAAGCAACTTCAGTATTCGATTACTGTATTACTAATGCCAACGATAAGGAAATAAGAGAGGAAGCGACCATCTGGCTGGCAAGGATTAATAATGAAACCGGAAATTATAATGAATCCCTGAGATTATTAACCGGACTTGAAATAAATAAAGACTTTTCAAAGCCCTTAAGATCAATGTACTATACAACCATGGCAGATCTTTATATAAGGCAAAAAAGATACTCTGAAGCAATTGAACCCCTCACGAATTCTATAGATCTGTTATCAGGGAAAAAGTCAAAATACAGAATGACCTATCTTCTGGCACAGCTATATGAAAGGACCGGTGACGGAGTTAAAGCAACCTCTCTTTACCGTGCATGTTGTAAAGATGAATCCCCCTTACGATGTTGAATTTAATGCAAGAATTAACATTGCAGGTACCTTTGATATCAATTCAGGAAACCCTCAGGAGTTAAGAAGAGAACTTGAAAAGATGCTCAGGGATACTAAAAACAAGGATTTTCAGGATCAGATATACTTTGCTCTGGGTAATATGTCAATGAAAGAAGGCAAGGAGACTGAAGCTATTGAATTCTATAGAAAATCTGCCAATGCCAGTTCAGTGAATCAAAATCAGAAAGGACGTTCGTACCTGGCTCTCGCCGACCATTATTATGACAAAGCCGATTACATGATGGCAGGGAAATACTATGACAGTGCCGTGTTTTTTATTGATCAGAAACATCCCGATTATCTTGCACTGAAAACAAAATCGCAGAGTCTTAATACACTGGTAAGCCAGTTAACAATTGTGCAGACTCAGGATAGTCTTCTTAGAGTTGCTTCTATGACCGAACCTGAAAGAAATTCCCTGATTGCCTCAATCATTGCCAGAATAATAAAGGATGAAAGTGAAGGAAAGGTATCGGAATATTCTGACAGATATAATATTGGTCAGTTCTATGAAAATGAAAGACGTTTTCAGGGCAATATTGACCAGGAGGGCAAATGGTACTTTTACAATCAGGCAGCATTGACTTTCGGACGAACTGAATTCCGGCGGCGCTGGGGTAACAGAAAACTTGAAGATAACTGGAGAAGAGCGAACAGAACCAGGCAAAATAATTCACAGTTAGCTGGTAATACCGACGAAGAAGCAAATATTGTTACTGATTCATCAAAAGTACTTCTCGATTACAAGAAACCTGAGTTTTATCTCACTAACCTTCCGCTGACTGATTCTCTGAAAGCAATCGCCAATGATAAGATAGCCAATGCACTTTTAAACGCCGGTAAAGCCTACTTTGAAAAAATAGGGGATCCTGTAAAAGCAACAGAGTCACTTGAATCATTAATAACTCGTTATCCTGATCATGAACTTGTTCCTGAAGCATTATACAACCTTTATAAGATCAATGCGGAAACCAATAAAACCAAATCAGAAGCATACAGACAGCGTCTTCTTCAAAAATATCCCGAAAGCGAATTTGCACGGATTCTCTCCGATCCTGCCTATTTTGAAAAAAAGATGGCAAACATGAAACTGGCAGGAAAAGTTTATGAGGATGCTTACACCGCGTATAACAACGAGAATTTTAATGACGCTATAAACCTGTGCAATGAAGGACTCAGAAAATATCCCCAGGATGTCCTGGCTCCAAAGTTTCAGCTTCTTCATGCATTATCAGTTGCCCGTATAAGCGACGAGAGGACATTCAAAGAGGATCTGAATAAAGTTATAAAAACATGGCCACAATCTCCTGAGAGTAAGAAGGCTGCAGAGCTTATCGCATACCTTAACCAGAAGACACCTGAGTTAAAAGTAGAGGAAGACAAACAGATCGCTGCAGAATTATATGTTACAGACACAACCAAAACACATGTATTTGTGTTAATCATTAGTAATGCTGCATTCAATATTAATCTGGCAACATTTGATGTTATAAGTTATAATATTGACAACTATACAAACAGCAACTATCGTACTGAAGGAATGCTTGTTGATAATAAATACATTCAGATCACAGTGTCAGGCTTTTCAGGTTATTCACAGGCCATGGATTATTACAACAAATTTAAAATTGACCAGATAGTAAGGAATCCCTCCGGTACTAAGATGATATCATTTATTATCAGCAGTGATAACCTGAAGGTTCTTAACGATGATAAGGACCCAGGGCGTTATGAGCTTTACTTCAAGGAAAATTATATAAAATGAGAAAAATCAGGATACTCTGGACTGATGATGAAGTGGAAGCACTTAAGCCACATATCCTGTTCCTTGAGGAAAAAGGATATGAGATCGATACATGTTCCAATGGTAATGATTCAATAGACCTGGTCAGACAGAACCGTTATGATCTGATCTTCCTTGATGAAAACATGCCTGGTCTCAGCGGTATTGAAACCCTCAAGCTGATTCGGGAAGTACGGACAGACATCCCGGTTGTTATGATCACCAAGAGTGATGAGGAAGACCTGATGGAAACAGCAATTGGTTCTGAAATAGCTGATTATCTTATTAAACCGGTCAAACCCAAACAGGTACTCCTTGCAATTAAAAAGATACTTGACCAGCGCCGGCTGGTCACTGAAAAGACAACCACCGACTACAGACTGGAATTTAACCGTATCAGTAATATGATATCAACAGCCGTAACCTTTAACGACTGGACTGAATTGTATAAAAAACTTATATTCTGGGAATCGGAGCTTGAGAAGTCAACTGACCCCGGAATGACTGAGATCCTTAAATTACAGGAAAATGAAGCCAACAATGCCTTCTCAAAATTTATGACAACAAATTATCTTAACTGGGTCAAGCCTGATGTTAAAGATAAGCCTGTTATGTCTTCTGACCTGTTTACAAATAAAATTTTCCCTCTCGTACAGGAACACACACCCCTCTTTTTTATTCTTATTGATAACCTGCGGTACGATCAGTGGAAAACCATCGCTGCAGAATTATCCGGTATGTACAGAGTTATTGAAGAGGAAATCTATTTCAGCATCTTACCAACAGCAACACAATTCAGCAGAAACGCAATTTTTGCCGGCATGATGCCATCAGCAATAGCAGAAACCCTGCCGGAGTACTGGATTAATGATGATGAGGAAGAGGGAAAGAACCTTTTTGAAGGAGAATTGTTTAAACGTCAACTTGCCCGTAAGAACCTGAATTACAAATGGTCATACAATAAAATAAGCAGCAGCACTGAAGGAAAAAAGGTTAATGATAAAATGAGATCCCTGCTTGAAAATAATATCAATATTCTGGTCTTTAATTTTGTGGATATGCTTTCGCACGCAAGGACTGAGTCAGGAGTTATCCGTGACCTCGCCAGTGATGAACCGGCATACAGAAGTCTGACACGATCATGGTTCCTTCACTCGTCTCTTTATGAGCTCCTTAAATCACTTGCATCACATCAGGTCAGGGTAGTCTTCAGTACCGATCATGGTACAATCAGAGTTCAGAATCCTTTAAAAATTATCGGAGACAGAAAAACATCCTCCAATCTCAGATATAAAATGGGCAGAAATCTGGATTATGATCCAAAAAAAGTTTTTGAGCTGATAAATCCTGAAAAAGCAATGCTGCCCAAATCCAATATAAGCTCCAGATATATCTTCGCATTGAATAAGGATTACCTGGTCTATCAGAATAACTACAATCACTATGCCTCGTATTACAAAGATACTTTCCAGCATGGCGGAATATCGATGCAGGAAATAATGCTGCCGTTTGCAGTAATTGAACCTGTTTAAATCCCTGGCAAAGGTTATTGCCTCATCTTCAGACACATTAACATAAATAAATATTTTGTAACGGGAAGCCTGGTGAACCCTGCTTCAAATTTATAATTCAATTCACTAATATATCATGAAATAGAAATTTGTATATATTTTTGAATAACAGTTTTATTCAACTTTGATTAACTGAAATGGAGATAATTATTAAGGATAAGAAACACCTTACCGCTTCCGCAAAGAAGCTGCTGAACTATACAGGGGACAGGAAAATAATCGCTTTCTATGGTTCAATGGGAGCCGGCAAAACAACAATAATAAAGGCAATCTGCCAGGTTCTTGGAGCAGAGGATATTATCTCAAGTCCAACATTTACTCTGGTAAATGAATACAGGACAATTAACGGTGATTCGATTTATCATTTTGATTTCTACAGAATAAAAAAACTGGATGAGGTTTTTGACTTCGGCATTGAGGAGTATCTGACTAGCGATTCATATTGTTTCATGGAATGGCCTGAAATGGTGGAGGAAATACTTCCTCCGGATACTGTCAGAGTAAGAATAACAGTTGATAATGACGACCAACGAATCCTGAATATTTCTTAGTATAATTGTATTTTGTGCTGTATTGCATTTTTTTTACCTTTGGAGAAATTACTACCTCCTTATGATGAATGACAAAGGTATGAACGGGAATGTCACTTTTGGTAATACACGGTTCATGCCAAAAGAGGAACATCTGGAGACCGCTGTTAAAAACCGTAGAATTACCATAGGTATCCCCTGCGATAATAAGGAAGATGAAAAAAGGGTTGCACTGACACCCGAAGCGGTAAACCTTCTGGTAGAAAGCAATAACGAAGTAATTGTTCAGAAAGGAGCAGGTCTTGGAGCCAACTATTCTGATAAGGACTATAGTGAGAACGGGGCTATGATAAGTGAATCACCTGCCAGGGTTTATAGTGCTGATGTTGTTATTAAGGTTGCTCCCTTTTCGGAAAAAGACACAAATTATCTTAAAGGTAACCAGGTATTAATATCATATCTCAATGTGCTTAAGCTCACAGAAGAAACACTGTCGAAGCTTATCAGGAAAAAAGTTACTGCCATTGCTTTTGAAAAGATCCGTAACATGACTGGTGAAATGCCGGTTATTGAGGCAATGAGTGAAATTTCAGGTGTTACCTCTCTTTTAATAGCTTCGGAGTATCTGAGCAATACACATGGAGGGAAAGGAGTCATGCTGGGAGGAGTAACAGGAGTTACACCAACTGAAGTTGTTATACTTGGTGCTAATACTGCCGGGGAGTATGCAGCAAGAGGAGCTCTAGGACTAGGATCACAGTTAAGATTTTTGATAACTCATTGGCTAACCTTCGGAAATTTCAGAATCATCTTGGTCAGCGTCTTCAAACCTCAGTATTTCATCCCCAGGTACTTAAAAAGGCTCTTAAATCGGCTGATGTATTGATAGGTGCAATTGAACTGGAAGATCTTAAACCATGGTACTATGTAACTGAGGATATGGTGCGGAGCATGAAAAAAGGATGCTGTGATAATCGATCTTAGTATTGATCGCGGAGGATGTATTGAGACTACTGAATGCCGGGCAATGAAAGATCCTGTTTATGAAAAGCATGGCGTTATTCATTTTTCAGCCTGGAATCTGCCATCGAGAGTTGCAAGGACAGCCTCAATATGCCCTGAGTAATATTTTCACCCCTTTCTTCAAAGTCTGGCCGATGCCGGAGGAATAACACAGCTACTCAAAACGACAAAGGAGTACGAAATGGGGCCTATCTCTACAATGGTATGCTGACAAACGAAACACTTGGACAAAAATTTGGTATTATTTCAAAGGATCTGGATCTTCTGATATCAGCATTCTGATTACTGCTAAAATATCAGACTGGCCATTCTTGCCATCGGTCTCAATTTTTGCCTGCCGTCCAATATAAAAGGCACTGTTATCATTAATATGACCAGCCGGAAAATTAAAAAACACCGGATAATCATACTCTTTAACCAAGTCAATAATTGTATCTTCAATACTCCTGCCCCATGGAATTCTTGCCTCCTCAATATCATTCATGCCACCAACCACAAGTGCAGAGAGGTCTTTAAGTTTTCCTGCAAGCTTCAGGGTAGTCAGCATCCTGTCGATATGATAGTAATACTCACCAACCTCTTCAATAAATAATATCTTACCCTTTGTTGAAGGTTCGGCAGGAGTCCCCATCAGACTATATAATAAGTGACAGGTTACCTCCGGTTAGCTCCCCTGTAGCAGTTCCTGGCCTGGTAAATCGTTCCTTCCCACTGGACAAGGCTGCAGATTACCGAACAAGGATTGATGAAGAGATTTGAATGTTTCACTGCTTTTCTCCGGGTTATTATAGTTAAGAGGCATTTCACCATGTAGTGAAACTAAGCCTGTTACTTCACTTAACCATAAATGGAGAACAGTAATATCACTGAATCCTATATACCATTTTGGATTAATCCTTAATGATGAGAAGTCAGCTCTGTTGATTATCCTGGAAACACCATACCCCCCCCGTGAACAAAAAACTGCTTTTACATCCTTATCATCAGTCATAATCTGAAGGTCCGATAAGCGCTCATCATCCTGTCCGGCAAAAGGGCCAAATTGTTTGGCAGCATTTTCACCGACAATGACCCTGAGGCCCCAACTTTCAAGAAATACAACTGCCTCATCCAGCTTTATTTTATCGATACAGAATGACGGGGAGATTATTGCCACTTTATCACCTTGGTTCAGGTATTCCGGTTGTATTTTTTCTGAATACATTGTTTTCATATAATATGTAAAAGTAAGTGTTATTGAATCCTTTTACAACTTCCATTTACGGCACTCAGAACTAATTTCTTATTCCTTATTCGGCCAAACAGCTATTATGCAATGATATTTTAACAGCTCTTGCGAGGAGACTGTATGGTTCTCCTAGTCTTTAATTTTATTATCTTTGTTCGTTTTTAAAAAAGCTGACATCTCACTTTCAGGATCATGAATAATTTTAAAAGATATCTTATCACATCTGCACTTCCGTATGCTAACGGACCTATACATATAGGCCATCTTGCAGGTGTTTATATACCTTCCGATATTTACACCCGATACCTGCAGGATGAAAGGTGTCGATGTGATATCAGTCTGCGGATCTGACGAACATGGTGTTCCTATAACCCTTAAAGCCAGAAAAGAGGGAGTATCTCCTCAGGTAATTGTCGACCGTTATCATTCCCTGAATAAAAAGGCATTTGAGGATTTTGGAATTGCTTTCGATATTTATTCACGTACCTCAAATAAGGTTCATTATGATACTGCTTCTGAGTTCTTCAAAACTCTGTACGACAAAGGTGAATTTATTGAAAAATCTTCCGATCAGTATTATGATGAAGAAGCAGGTTGTTTTCTTGCTGACAGATATATTATCGGTACTTGTCCTCATTGCGGGAATGAAAATGCATATGGTGACCAGTGTGAAAAATGCGGAACATCGCTAAGCCCTAACGAACTTATCAATCCTCACTCAACAGTCAGCGGCAGCAAACCTGTGTTACGCGAGACCCTTCACTGGTATCTTCCTCTTGATAAATACGAGCCCTGGCTTAAAAAATGGATCCTTGAAGATCATAAAGAATGGAAGACAAATGTTTACGGACAATGTAAATCGTGGCTTGACCAGGGATTGCAACCAAGAGCTGTCAGCCGTGATCTGGACTGGGGTGTACCTGTTCCTGTGGATGGAGCAGACGGCAAAGTTCTCTATGTATGGTTTGATGCACCAATAGGTTATATCTCCGCTACAAAAGAGCTCACCCCTGAATGGGAAAAATACTGGAAGGATAAAGAGACAAAAATGGTACACTTTATCGGAAAAGATAATATAGTATTCCATTGTATTATATTCCCTGCTATGCTAAATGCCGAGGGGAGCTTTATTCTTCCTGATAATGTTCCTGCCAATGAATTTCTTAACCTGGAATCAGATAAAATATCTACTTCCAGAAACTGGGCAGTATGGCTGCATGAATATCTTAATGACTTCCCGGGCAAACAGGATGTTCTCAGATATACTCTTTGCGCCAACGCCCCGGAAACAAAAGATAATGATTTCACCTGGAAGGATTTCCAGGCAAGAAATAATAATGAGCTTGTTGCCATACTTGGGAATTTTGTTAACAGGACCCTTGTTCTTACCAATAATTATTATGGGGGCAAAGTACCTGAAAGAGGTACAACCGATTCAAATGATACCAATGTGCTTAACGAGATCAGGCAAATTACTGAGAAGGTTGAGTCAAGCCTTGAATCCTTCAGGTTCCGTGAAGCATTAAAGGAAGCCATGAACCTTGCCAGGCTTGGGAACAAGTATCTTGCTGATGCTGAGCCATGGAAGGTAATTAAGACTGACCCGGAAAGAGTAAAGACGATCATGAATATAGCTTTGCAAATAACTGCAAACCTGACCATTATCTGCCAACCTTTCCTTCCTTTTTCTATGGAAAAGTTGCGTGGCTGGATTAATTTAAATGAGCTGAAATGGAGTGAAGCAGGGAATCAGGACATCCTGACGGCGGGTCATACCATAAATAAGCCCGGATTGCTATTTGAAAAAATTGAAGATGAGGCAATAAATCAACAGATGGAGAAACTTCTCAGCACAAAAAAGGCAAATGAAGCGGCTGTTATGACAGTGGCGCCGGGAAAAGATCCTGTTACATTTGATGATTTCTCTAAAATTGATATCCGTACCGCCACTATACTTGAAGCTGAAAAAGTACCAAAAACCACAAAACTTCTTAAATTGAAAATTGACACCGGACTGGATATCAGGACAATAGTTTCAGGAATTGCTGAATATTATGAACCTGAAAATATTATCGGGAAGCAAATCTCAATTATAGCCAATCTTGAGCCAAGAAAAATAAAAGGAATCGAGTCGCAGGGCATGATCCTGATGGCTGAGGATAAGGATGGAAAGCTGGTTATGGTGTCTCCGTGAAAATAAAGTGAGTAACGGAAGTGCTATTAAGTAGTTATTAATCATCCAGATTCGGGCTTAAGAAATATAAACAAAAAAGCCGTTCTTTTTCAGGACGGCTTTAATTTTTATATAACCTTTGAATTATTTCTTTCTTGAAATCCATGTTCCCGGAAATCTTTTGGAAATACTGTCTCTTTTTGATTTAGCGGTATTAATATCACTGCACATCATGGCACTAACCCTGTAAAAACCATTAGGGGCTGATACTATCTCAGGAATATAACCATCTTCCTTCAGCATGCTGACCTGAACAATAGCATTTTCTTCTGATTGAAAACTACCTGTGATGAGGAAGTACGAATTTGATTCGGCTTTAACCGGTGCAATTAATTCGGCTGTTTGTTCAGGCTCGTCTGTTACTATCTGATTATCTTCAGGTTTTGAAGGTTCTTCCTTTAATCCCAGATCAACAGCCTTCTTATTTTGCGCAAATTCAGCTGCTACCAGAGGATTCATTGTTGTCACTTCAATCTTTGACTTAAACAGGTCTAATTTCAGGGGTACGATAACCAAAGCTGAGAGCAGAGGGATGATGATAGCAGCTCTCCACATAATTTTTCGTACTGATGATCTTTGTACAGGATCTTTAGAGATATGCCTTACTATCCTTTTCCTGACATCATAACCTTCAAGAGGAAGGCACTGGAAAGAGTTAAGGCCATAGGAATCAAGATGATAGTTAACACTCCGGTCCGGTTCAAACTGAACATTACCTTCCTGGTTATTGATAAAACTGCCTATATTATCAAAAACAACTTTCTCTCCCTTTTGAAGCTTCCGTCGTAAATCTGAAACAAATTTCTCAACAAGATCCCGTGCATCACCATAATTCATCTCTGAAGATGCAGTCATCCTTCCTATCAGAAGACCATCATTATGATTCAGGTTCCTGTTAAATGAGATCTGCTTTATAGGTGGATAAAAGGTGCCGGTGTTACTATCAATACTCGCGGGAGTATAGTTACCAATGAATCCACCAAACCCTGGAACGATAACACAATCGTGACCAAATAATAATTCCCGTACAAAAGCTGTTATATCCACTTTAATTTCATTTGAATTATACAAATTTAACAAAAATCTTATTATTACAGTAATTATCCTTTCCCTAATTAAAATCAACAATATATTTTCAGAGTTAAATACTGAATGATACAAATTACTATATTCCTCTATACTATATTGTTCAGGAGCGCCTCAAATTAATTGTAAAACTCCATTATCAGCTCAAAGTGTGAATTTATAAGTCAGTTAAAAATATTATCTTCGTAGTACGGAAATTTTGAAAGTTATGAGAGATATTCAAATGGTTGACCTTAAGGTTCAGTATGAGAAAATTGAGATCGGAGATTGATCCTGCCATTAAAACTGTTCTTGAATCTGCCGCCTTTATCAATGGTCCTGATGTAAAGCTCTTTGAAAGCGAACTGCAGGATTATCTGGATGTAAAACATGTTATTTCGTGTGCCAATGGTACTGATGCTCTTCAGCTTGCTTTGATGGCACTCGATCTCAAGCCGGGGGATGAAGTAATTACCACTGATTTTACATTTATTGCAACAGTTGAAGTAGTTGCCCTTCTTGGACTTAAACTTGTACTTGTTGATCCGGAACCAGGCAGTTTTACAATATCAGTTGAAGCAATCAGAAAAGCTATAACATCAAAAACCAGAGCTATTGTTCCTGTGCATCTTTTTGGCCAGTGTGCTGACATGGAGAGCATTATGGAGCTTGCTGCAAAAAATAATCTGTTTGTAATTGAGGATGCAGCTCAGGCAACGGGTGCTGATTATTTTTTCAAAGACGGAAAGTCAAAAAAAGCCGGTACAATAGGAAATATTGGTACTACCTCTTTTTTCCCGTCGAAAAACCTTGGTTGTTATGGTGACGGAGGTGCCCTTTATACAAATGATGATGATTTTGCCAGGAAACTCAGAAGCATTGCCAATCATGGAATGAGGGTAAGATATTTCCATGATGATATAGGCATAAATTCAAGATTAGATACGGTTCAGGCAGCAATTCTCAGAGTTAAACTTAAATATCTTACTGAGTTTAATGAAGCCAGGCAGGCAGTGGCAAAAATTTACGATGAAGCCTTTTCTTGCTGCAGTTCCATATTAGTTCCGGAGAGAGTGAATTACTCTTCTCATATTTTTCATCAGTATACCATCAGAATTAAGAATGGTAAAAGGGATGAACTTAAAATCTTTCTTGAATCACAAAAAATACCTGCAATGATTTACTATCCGGGACCACTTCATATGCAGGAGGCATACAGGTACCTCGGATATTCTGAAAATGACTTTCCTGTTACCACATTACTTTGCAAAGAAGTCATTTCTCTTCCGATGCATCCCGATATTGAAAAGGACCAGTTAACCATATTATTTCATCAATTTTAAACTTTTTCGACAATTAAGCGTTATGCAAAAAGAATATTTTGCCCATGAAACAGCAGTAATTGATGAGGGCTGCAACATTGGATCAGGAACAAAAATCTGGCATTTCAGCCATATTATGAGAGGTTCGGAAATTGGAGAAAATTGCAATATCGGACAAAATGTTGTAATCTCTCCGGGGGTAATACTAGGCAGAAATGTTAAAGTACAGAATAATGTATCAATTTATACAGGCGTTAAGTGCGAAGATGATGTTTTCCTGGGTCCGTCAATGGTATTTACAAATGTGATCAATCCCAGAAGCGCAATTATCAGAAAAGACAGTTACCTGGAAACCCTTGTTGAAAAGGGAGCCTCAATTGGAGCAAATTCAACAATCGTTTGTGGCAATAAGATCGGAGCTTATTCATTTATTGGTGCCGGTGCTGTTGTTACAAAGGAAGTAAAGCCCTATGCCCTTGTTATTGGCAATCCTGCAAGGCAAACCGGCTGGATGAGCGAATTTGGGCATAAACTGATTTTTAACGCTGAGGGCTATGCAACATGCCCTGAAAGTGGAGAATCATATAAGCTTGAGGATGGCAAAGTTTCAAAAAATAATTTTATAGTTTTATAAACCATTTACAATCTTTATGCTAACAGATTCGACAAAAAATTTTGGATTGATAGGTGTTGCCGGTTATATAGCGGTCAGACATCTTAAGGCTATTAAAGATACCGGGAATAATCTCCTCGCAAGTCTTGACAGATTTGATAGTGTCGGACAAATTGACAATTTTTTCCCAAACAGTGACTTTTTTGTTGAATTTGAAAGATTCGACAGGCATTTTGATAAACTAAAAAGAACAGGGACAAAAATTGATTATGTAAGTATCTGTTCTCCAAATTATCTTCACGATTCACATATTAGATTTGCTTTGCGTCATCAGGCAGAAGCAATCTGTGAGAAGCCAATTGTTCTTAATCCCTGGAATGTTGATGCCTTGCAGGAGATTGAAAATGAAACTGGTCATAAAATTTATACAATCCTGCAATTGCGTCTTCATCCGAAACTAAAGGAATTATACAATAAAATTAAAAATGGACCAAAAGATAAGGTCTACGATGTTGACCTTTCCTATGTTACAAGCCGTGGAAACTGGTATTCAATATCATGGAAAGGAGATATTCAGAAATCAGGTGGCATCGCTACAAATATTGGTATTCACTTTTTTGATATGCTTAGCTGGGTATTTGGAGACGCAAAGAAAAATATTGTACATTTATCAGAACCAAATAAAGCTGCCGGGTACCTGGAACTTGAGAATGCAAGGGTAAGATGGTTCCTGAGCCTTGACTATAATGATATCCCCGAAGCAACCAAAGCAATGGGGAAAAGAACTTTCAGATCAATCACTGTAGACGGGGAGGAAGTTGAATTCAGTGAAGGATTCACCGATCTTCACACTGATTCTTACAGGGAAATACTAGCCGGAAGAGGTTTCGGTCTGAAAGAAGCCACGCCAATCAGTTCAGACCGCATATAACATTAGAAATGCCAAACCCATGGGCTTAACAGGTGATTATCATCCAATGCTGAAATCAGTAAAATAATAGTACATTATGTATAAAAAGTTAACAAACAAAGAGACCCGCCTTTCAGTGATTGGGCTGGGCTATGTAGGCCTGCCAATTGCACTCGAATTTGCCAAACAAATCAAAGTGATCGGATTTGATATTAAACCCGATAGAGTTGAATTGATGAAAAAAGGCATTGATCCCAGCAACGAGCTGACTTCAGAAGCATTTAAAAATTCTGATATCAAATTTACTATCTGATCCAAAGGATTTAAAAGAGGCCTCATTTCATATTATTGCAGTGCCTACTCCTACCAACAGGAATAATCTTCCCGATCTGACACCGGTACTGAAAGCTTCCGAAACAGTTGGCAAAATACTGAAGAAAGGCGACTATGTAGTCTATGAATCAACTGTTTACCCGGGTTGTACCGAGGATGACTGCATTCCAGTGCTGGAGAGATTTTCTGACCTAAAATGTGGCACTGATTTTAAAGTAGGATTCTCTCCGGAAAGGATTAATCCGGGAGATACTAATCATACTCTTACAAAAATTGTGAAGGTAACAAGTGGCTGCGATGAGGAATCTGCTGAAAACATAGCAAAAATATATGAACTCATTATCAAAGCCGGAGTACACAGAGCAAGTTCAATAAAAGTAGCTGAATCAGCCAAAATTATTGAAAATACTCAGCGCGATATCAATATTGCCTTCATGAATGAGCTTTCAATAATATTTAACCGTCTTGGAGTTAATACATACGAAGTGCTTGAAGCAGCCGGAACAAAATGGAATTTCCTTAAGTTCTATCCCGGGGCTTGTCGGAGGACATTGCATCGGAGTTGATCCATATTATCTTTCCTATAAGGCAAAATCGCTGGGATATCACCCCCAGATGATTGATTCAGGGAGGTTTATTAACGACAGTATGGGCGGTTACATAGGAAAGCAGACTGTAAAGAAAATAATTGCTACCGGAAAGAACCTGAAAAACGTCAGGGTACTGGTGATGGGAATAACATTCAAAGAAGATGTTACAGACATCAGAAATTCAAAGGTTGTGGACGTCGTAAAAGAACTTGTCGATTTTGGGATAAAAGTAGATGTTATTGATCCGGGAGCAGACAAACATGATGTGGAAAAAGAATACTGCATTAGTTATGAAAGATAAACCTGAAGGGAAATATGACGCTGTTATTCTTGCTGTAAGCCATAAGGAATATACAAAACTTGATGAATCCTATTTTTCAGCCTTGCTTAATAAAGATGGGCTGGTTGTTGATGTTAAAGGAATACTCAGGGGGAAAATTAAAAAACATAAATTACTGGAGCCTTTGATGAAAAAGAAAATCCTCGTTACAGGAGGAACCGGATATATTGGATCACACACAACAGTTGAACTCATTGATCAGGGTTATGAGGTTGTTATCATTGATAATCTGTATAACTCAGAAGCCAATGTGGTTGACAGGATTCAAAAAATAACAGGTATTAAACCAGACCTTGAAATTCTGGATCTTTGCGATAAGGATAAACTTCATACTTTCTTTCACAAGTATAATGATATTGATGCAGTGATTCATTTTGCTGCATATAAGGCTGTTGGAGAATCTGTTAATAAGCCACTGGCATACTACAGCAATAACTTTTATCGCTGGTCAACCTTCTGGATGCCATGAATCAGCACTCAGTTTCTAATCTTGTCTTTTCATCTTCATGCACTGTTTACGGACAACCTGAAAAACTACCTGTCACTGAAGATGCTCCGTTACAACCGGCAACATCACCATATGGAAACACAAAACAGATAGGGGAGTCAATAATCAGGGATACTACAGTTTCTGACAAAAACTTAAAAGCTATTTCACTCAGATATTTTAATCCTATCGGAGCTCATCCGTCTGCTCTGATTGGCGAACTGCCACGTGGAGTTCCGGAGAATCTGGTACCCTTTATTACTCAGACTGCATATGGACTAAGGGATGAACTAAAAGTATTCGGAGATGATTATGATACACCTGATGGATCATGCGTAAGAGATTATCTGCATGTTGTTGATCTGGCAAAAGCGCATGTTGTAGCAGTGAAAAGACTTATTGTCAGGAGCACTGAATAAAAAATTACGAAGTGTTTAATCTTGGAACCGGTACCGGAGTTTCTGTTCTTGAGGCTATCAAATCATTTGAAAGAGTTTCAGGTGTAAAACTTAAATACCGGATAGCAGGAAGAAGAGCCGGTGATATAGAGAAAATATGGGCTGATCCTTCTCTGGCAAACAAGGAGCTTGGCTGGAAAACTTTGAGCTACTCTTGATGAGTCAATGAAAACAGCATGGGACTGGGAAAAATATATAAGAAGTAAAAAACAATAAACTGATGAAAAAGACGATTCTCATAACCGGAGGTGCAGGATTTATAGGTTCCCATGTAGTAAGAATGTTTGTAAATCAATATCCTGATTACCTGATTGTAAATGGCGATAAACTAACCTATGCCGGTAACCTTGAAAACCTGACAGATATAGATAAGAAGAAAAATTATCTGTTCGAAAAAATAGATATAACAGATAAACAATCTGTAACCGATCTTGTTCGAAAAATATACATTTCGACGGAGTGATTCATCTTGCAGCAGAATCGCATGTTGACCGTTCAATCACCGGACCTGATGAATTTGTCTTTACCAATATTGTGGGAACTGTTAACCTGCTGAATGCAGCACGTAACAGCTGGAAAGATGATTTTGAGAACAAATTATTTTATCATATTTCAACAGATGAAGTTTATGGATCACTTGGCAAAGAGGGTTTGTTTACCGAGCAAACCGCCTATGATCCCAAAAGTCCCTATTCTGCCTCAAAAGCAAGCTCTGACCACCTGGTAAGAGCTTATAATCATACTTTCGGAATTCCTGTTGTAATCTCAAACTGCTCAAATAATTATGGTCCCAACCAATTTCCGGAGAAAGCTGATCCCCCTGGCAATCAACAATATCAAAAACAGTAAACCAATACCGGTATACGGTAAAGGTGAAAATATCCGCGACTGGTTATATGTTGAGGACCATGCAAAAGCAATTGATATGATTTTTCATAAAGGCAGGACAGGAGAAACATATAATATAGGAGGAAACAACGAATGGAAAAATATTGATCTTATACTGCTGCTTATGCAGAATCATGGATAAAAAACTCAATCGGCCCTGCAGGAACTTCAGAAAAACTGATTACCTATGTAAAAGATCGTCCGGGTCATGATATGAGGTATGCTATTGATTCTTCAAAACTCAGAACGAGCTGGGATGGTCGCCAATTCCGGATTTTGCTGTAGGGCCTGGAAAAAACCGTTGAATGGTACCTTTCCAATACGAAGATGGCTTGAGAGCGTGCTATCAGGTGATTATGGGAAATATTATGATCTGATGTATTCAGGAAGGTGATACAGCCTGCCTGTGTATGTTTTTCATTCGTTCAATCAGCTCATTTCCAAGTGCTGTTTTCTTTTTAATGTGCTCCTGTATAGCTGTTACAACACTGTTTGATTCAAATTCACCCCTTACCTGCCAAAATCAAGCTTTCTTAATATCATCTCCCCCGTCGATCCCGAATCCGGTCATGGAGGATAAGGTAAATTCCTTTCTTGCATCCTCATACAGAAGATTATCAAGATCAACAACACTTTTCTTCCACTTTTCAACCAACGTAATAACATCCCCTGCTGTTAATTTATTAACAGAAGATGCCTGTTTCTTCTTCAATCCTTTCACAGACCCATGACCATAACCAGTCATAATAGTTATTGTGCATTTTCATGAATTCATCTGAAAGGTCAGTTATTGCGCTGAGCTTTCCGGCTTCAACCTCATCAAGAAGTCTGTCTACCTCGCTCTTCGGAGTTATCAATCCGGCAAGATCAACCCATTCTCCTTTGCCCTGACTGTTAAGAGGCATGAGTTGCTTCCTGAGTTCATCATCAGACTTGAATTCTTTCTTTTCCAGCCTTTTAATTAAAGAGTTACCAAGAAACTTATTTATTCCGGTCTGGTAAAAGTCAATACCTTTTTCAAGAGCACTCCTGTTGATCTTCATGCTCCCATAGTAATAGAAAGTTGTATCATCAGGTGATGATGCCTTAAGTTCCTTTAAAAGATCCCTGCCACTAATCATTTTTCTGATTGTATACGGACTAAGAAGATTAAAATTTACCTGATCTATTTTCAGCGGATCTTTTCTTCTGTCGCGCAGCGGCCATTTCTGAGCATCACGAATTGTACCAACACTCTTGAGATTAATTCCCGGGACCAGAATACTCTCATCATTACTTTCGATAAGATAGGAGAAAGGAAGAGAGGAGGTATCCATATTCTTGTAATGACGTCCCATAACAAGTGTGAACGGGCCAATACGGGCAGGCCAGAGAAGATAGGAATCACTGGTTGTTTTTGAGCCACGTTCCATTATTCCCTGATGAATAGGGCCAAGTTTATACATATGATTGCTCTGGTTCGACCCGCTTCCGGCATTCATAAAAGAGAAAATTCCTGCAATAAGGAGCGTCGATTTATGATGGGTTACAGTGTAAGGTCCGGCAAATATTGAACATGCTTCTCCATGGTACCCTCCGCAGTTGGCAAAGAAAAGAGAGTTTTCAGCAGAGTAGTGCTTTGCAAGCACACATCCCTGACCAATAAAACATTTATCAATAAGTGTAGATTCTGTAACTTCCGATCCGGAACATACTATAAAATGCTCCATGATGACACCCGGACCAATAAATACAGGATCTTCCGCACAACTGTTCAGCGACCCTTCATTAAGTTTCATTGCACCCTCAATGCGGGTATATGGACCGGTTTTTACATTTCGTATATTACTGCAATTGAAAATCCTGGAATTATGTCCTATGGTACCGGTATGTGATGAATTTGACAATGTATAATCATCAATCATCTTCTCTATCATCTTTATTGCTTTGCTCCGATGACGATAGAGAGCAATGATATATGCCTGGTGAGCAGAAAGCCTGTCCCATATCTTTACTGCCCTGCCTCCTGTTTCATTAAGTACATTTACTGAAGTCCCGTTACCGAAGGATGAACTTCCCTCGGTGTGTATTTTCCCGCAATTTTTAATTACAACCTTGTCTTCAATATTATAATTGGCAATGTAATCTCCTATATTGTTAATTATAACATCTGATCCGATTGTACAGTTATGAAGCCGTGCATTAAGAATCCCGCCGGGAATACTTACGCCAGACTCATCAACAAAAGGCTCATTAAAAACACCCAGCCTTATCCTTCCTGAGAAAATAACATTTACACACCTTGAAGGATCAAATCCATCCTTAACCATTACAAGATCCCAGTCATTACAACTGCATCCGTTTGATATAAGGATCTGTGTCTCATTTTTGGTAAGTGGCCGGTAAGTTTCCTGCTGGTTCATTGAACTATAATGACTGTTTAAACTGATCACTATTCATGATGGCTTATTCCACAGTTACCGATTTGGCAAGGTTTCTTGGCTGGTCAACATCGCATCCCCGTAAAACAGCAATATGATATGCAAAGAGCTGAAGCGGAATAACTGCAAGGAGAGCCGAGAATGCCGGAAGTGTTTCCGGTACCTCAAGGACAAAATCAGCCATCTTCCTTATTATTTCATCCCCTTCGGTAACTATTGCAATAACTTTACCCTTTCCTGGCTTTAATTTCCTGTATGTTACTTATGATCTTTTCATAAGTATCATCCTTGGTAGCAACAACAACCACAGGCATATTATCATCAATCAGAGCAATAGGACCATGTTTCATTTCAGCAGCAGGATAACCTTCGGCATGTATGTAGGATATCTCTTTTAGTTTAAGCGCCCCTTCCAGAGCAACAGGGAAAAGGTAACCTCTTCCAAGGTAAAGTGCATTCAGTGTATTCTGAAACTTCTCTGCAAGTTCATAAGCCTTTTCATTTACTTCCAGGGCTTTTTCTATTTTGGACGGTATAAGTGCCAGCTCTTTTATGAGGGATTTGTATAACTCATCAGTCAGTGTCCCTTTCTTTTGTCCTATCTCAAAGGCCATCATTGCCAGCACTGTTATCTGGCTGGTAAAAGCTTTTGTTGATGCAACACCAATTTCGGGGCCTGCATGAGTATAGACACCGGCATCTGTCTCGCGCGGAATGCTGCTTCCGACAACATTGCATATACCATATACCTTTGCCCCTTTAGCCTTTGCAAGTTTAATTGCGGCAAGGGTATCAGCGGTCTCTCCGCTCTGGCTTATAGCAATTACAATATCGCCCTTTTTTATAATCGGATTCCTGTACCGGAATTCAGAGGCATACTCCACCTCAACGGGAATACGGGTGTACTCCTCGAAAAGATGCTCGCCAACAAGCCCTGCGTGCCACGAAGTCCCACAGGCAATTATAATAATCCTTTCTGCCTCTGAAATAGTTTCGATGTGCTTATTAAGGCCACCCAGTCTGACACCTGAATTATCCGGTAACATCCTGCCTCTGAAGGTATCATGAATTGCTCTCGGCTGTTCAAAAATCTCCTTCATCATGAAATGATCGAAACCCTCTTTATCGATCTCTCCAAGTTTAAGATCCAGTTCTTTTACTTCAGGTTGTATCTTCTCATTTCGGATTGTTTTAAGAATAAGCTCGTCTTTCTTAATAATAGCCAGATCCTCATCGTTAAGGTATATCACCCTCTGGGTAAATTCAACAATTGGAGTGGCATCTGAGGCGATAAAGTTTTCTCCCTCACCTACTCCGATAACTAACGGACTTCCTTTTCTGGCTGCAAATAACCGGTCGGGTTCTTTTGTACAAATAATAACAAGTCCATAAGCTCCTTCAACCCTGTTAAGAGCCAGTGTTATAGCCTGTTCAGCCGTAAGGTCTCCTTCCAGGTACATATGTTCAATAAGATTGGCAAGGACTTCCGTATCAGTCTGACTTGTAAATTTAATGCCCCTGCTTTCGAGGTGCCTTTTCAGAGTCGAATAGTTTTCGATTATTCCATTATGAACAACAATAAAGTTTCCTTTACTTGAGGCCTGAGGGTGAGCATTCAGTTCATTGGGTTCACCATGTGTTGCCCACCTGGTATGACCCATTCCAATGAAACCATTTAATTTCTGATTTGTTTACCATCAGTTCAAGATCCTTTACCCTGCCGGCACACTTAAAGATCTTTAGTTTCACCATTAACAATAGCCATACCGGCGGAATCATATCCGCGATATTCAAGTCGTTTCAAACCGTTAATAATTATTTCTTTGGCAGGTTTAGAACCAATATAACCGATAATTCCACACATAATGAACAATGTTTAGTATTCTAAACGCAAAAATACTTACTTTGGTTCACAAAATCTAGAACTTAGTATAAGTAAATTCAAATTTAATCGGAGTTTTACTGCTATTGGCCTTCAATGATCAGGTTCTTAATACCTGCATACTGGAAAATTTCCAGCTCAGGAACAAGTGTGTTAGTCTTATCGTCGAGATAATCCTGAACAAAAGCCGGGATATTGAAAGTATAAACATTGGCTGTTGAATCAATTGCACCACCTAAGAATGCCTGATTTATATAATAATCGGGCACAAGATCCTTCACTCCTGTTTTGGTTTTATATCTCAGGTATAACTGTGACGGAACTGTTGAAGGTTTAAAAATATTATTATCGAAATAAATTGGAATGGTAATTCTTGCCTTATTTACAGCAATATTTTTATATGCCGGGTCATTCTTGATTGTTTCCAGACCGGGAATCACAATTTTGGTATAAACACCATCGAGATACTGCAAATATGAGAGGGTATCGGAAGGTGTCGGCTTGCTGACTTTATCAACAACACTATTAAGATTACCATTAACAGCAGTTGAAAAATCATGAGAAAAATGATTGAATGAGGCATTTCTGTTTATAGCATCAAGTGCAAACAATGCCTCATGCGGTGTACCATCGCTGGTATGCATGTACATGTACAAAATAATTTACATAATCCCGGTTAGAAGCATACAGGTATCAAGACTTAAAGAAGCCATTATCGGATCAGAACTTGGAAGCATCTGAAAAAGTATTCCTTTAAAGAATGATCTGAAATCAGGTTTTGTGTTACTGTAAAATAATTTTGAAGGATCCCTTATAAGATACCTTCCAAACAAAGTATCCAAGTTTTACTATTACAATATTTGTTGTATCAGATGTCAGAGCCGGAAGCGGTATATCTCCAATTACATAACCTGTAAGAGGCACTACTTTATCTGAATAATACATTGAATCGGTATAAAGTTGCTCAGCTATTTCCGAAAGTCTTAGTACCTGTGGCGCATCCGATGCTCCTTTTACATCAAGAAGAGTAAGCACAAGCTCCACGGAATCAATTATATAATGTTGATCCACCCATTCAGATGATAGTCTTATCTGGGTAGCAAATTCAGCTGTTGTAGTCCCAAAATATGAATCATATAGCTGACCAAGATAAGATGTAGCGAGATTGTCGGTAGGAACTGATTTATCATAGAGAGTATATGAAGTAACACTCATTGTGTCTATTGCATTTATTGAGACAAAATCGCTTCCGGGCAGATTTCCTTCACCTATTGTAGTGGGTACCTGTTCGCATGATGTCACAAAAATAACTGCCAGCAGAATAATTGACAGTTTGAATAAGTTATAAAGATTTTTTGGAACAGAATTAATTCTGTGGGGATATTGGGAACTATGATAATATCTTGTCATAAAATTCATTATAGGCATCAATATATTCGGTTTCATCCTTAAATGCAAGAACCGGTTTGTTAAGTGTACTGATATATTTACTTAAGTCTTCGTTTATCTCTTCACTTCCGATTATGATACCATCGGAATATTTTATTGCCAGTTTTGAGACGTTAACAAAATCAGGGGTTTTTACCATCTTCAGGCTTTCCCCGTCAATCCCGTCGAAACGCAGTTTATCAGCGAATGTTGATCTAAACGGAGTTTTAAAATCATTATTGTAAACCGAATAGATTATTTTATAATTATGAAAGAGAGGATCATCATTATATATACTTCTCAGATATACGGGAACCAGCGCCGACATCCAGCCATGACAATGAACAATATCCGGTGCCCATCTAAGCTTTTTAACCGTCTCAATTACACCACGTGCAAAAAACAGCGCCCTCTCATCATTATCTTCAAATTCCTTGCCTGATGAATCACTAATGATATGCTTCCTTTGAAAATAATCGTCATTATCAATGAAATAGACCTGCATACGGGCCGATTGTATTGATGCGACTTTTATAATAAGAGGATGATCGGTGTCGTCTATTATCAGATTCATTCCCGAGAGCCTGATAACCTCATGAAGCTGGTTACGCCTTTCATTTATGCAGCCATACCTTGGCATAAATGTCCTGATTTCCTTACCCCTTTCCTGAATACCCTGGGGAAGAAATCTTCCGATCTTCGACAACTTTGTTTCACCTAAGTATGGAGTGATCTCTTGTGAAATGAATAGTACCTTCCTGCTTTCCATTTATTTACCTGCCTGGATTTCATTTCGAATTTAAGGTGCAAAGATAGTAAAATTTAATAACATAATAAAAAAGCGGGCAAACACTACCTACATAGTATTATTCTGTCACAATTATCATGGAGAAACAGACCTGCAAATCTGGTAATCAAATTAAATCGATCGCGAACATGAATAAATGCAGATAATTAAAAACCCTTTACATCTAATTTAATTATTGTTTTCATGAACGATTTAACATCAGGGTAATTCTCCATTATCCTGTAAACCTCACATTCCCTGCAATCGGTATTCCTGCACAGGGTGCCTTTTTCTGATGCCTCCCAGCAAGGAAAAGAGGTTGATTGATAAGCCTGGCAGCTATTGCGATCACTTGCTGAGCATGAGCGTATTGCCCAGCATGGTATCAATGCGAATAAAGCCCTTATACCTGCAATATTCAAACGGTCCTCATTGAGAAGCTTATTAATATATTTTAATCGTAAAAGATCTACCTGTGAAAACAAATGTCTGCTCGTCTCCTTGGTATAAGGAACTATCAGACCTTTATCAATATATTGCCGTATTGAATGTACCGGTATACCTGATAATTTTGATGCGACGCTAAGAGTATAAACCGGCGTTGTACTTGAAACAGAATATTTATCCATACTGAATTATAAAATTATCTGACAAAATTCTACCAATAAATAATAAAACTGAAGAGTAAATCATTTTTTATGGTTTCCAGAATACAAATATATGAATTTACTAATTCTGTTTTTGTGTATCATGCAACTCTTTTTAATGCTTGTTTTTATTTGAACCTGATAATATGTATAGGGTTCCAATATTTCCATAAACAGGTTCTGCCATTCATATTATTATAAAATCTTCATAATTTTTAAGAATACTGCGATGAAGATTCCCGTTAATGTATAAAAATCGCGTAGGTTTGCATTTTGAAATTCTGAATTGATGAAAGTTGTAAGCACTGTTAAAGAATTGCACAACAGGATTAAAACACTGAATCCTGGTTCTGTAGGTTTTGTCCCTACTATGGGTGCCCTGCATAAAGGACATATTTCGCTTGTAGAAATTTCCCGGACAAAAGCTCCGCTTACTGTGGTCAGCATTTTTGTAAACCCCACACAGTTTAATGATAAAGCAGACCTGAAGAATTATCCCAGAACCCTGGATTCAGACCTGTTATTACTCGGAAAGGTACTCAGGGAAGAAGATATCGTGTTCACTCCTGACAGTAAAGAGATTTACCCCGAAGAAGATATACGAAAATTCAATTTCGGGAATCTTGATAATGTTATGGAAGCCCTTCACAGACCCGGTCATTTTAACGGTGTAGCCCAGGTAGTTAGCAGGCTCTTTGAGATAGTACAGCCTGATATTGCAGTATTTGGGATAAAAGATTTTCAACAGCTTGCCGTTATAAGAGAGCTGGTCAGGCAGACAAAAAATAAAGTTAAAATTATTGCGGGTCCGATTGTACGTGAAGATGACGGACTGGCAATGAGCAGCAGAAATCTTCTTCTCGACCCTGATATAAGAAGAAATGCTTCCGTCATTTTCAGAACTATTTCCGCAGCTTCTGACATGATTGACAAAAGTGAAATAAATGAGATAAGGACATTTGTTGAAGAGAGGATCAACTCTGTTCCCGGCTTCAGTATTGAATATTTTGAAATAGTTGACGATAAAGAATTATTCCCGGTTGCCGCAAAAGCTGAAATGAGGCCCGACAAACAATATTTTTGCTGTATTGCAGTCAAAGCAGGAAATATCAGGCTTATAGATAATATAAAATTACGTTGGTCTGAACAAAAAGGTTAATTACCTTTGTACTTTAAATAGAATCAACTTCATATCATCCTATGTTAATAGAAGTTATAAAATCGAAGATACACAAGGTTTCCATTACGGAAGCTAACCTTAACTATATCGGCAGCATCACTATAGATGAAGATTTGATAGATGCTGCAAATATGATTGAGAATGAAAAGGTGCATGTTTTAAATCTTAATAATGGTGAGCGTCTTGTGACGTATGTAATTAAAGGTGCGCGTGGTTCCGGAGTCATTTGTTTAAATGGAGCTGCAGCACGAAAGGTGATGGTTGGGGATACTATCATTATTATGTCATTTGCCCTGATGGAATTTCAGGAGGCCAAAAAATTCAAACCAACAATCATTTTCCCCGACACAAAAACCAATAAACTTATCTGAAATTGAGAAAAGGTATTCTGCAGACACTTAAGTTCATGGCTTTTCTTGCTGTTGGAATTATCCTGATGTGGTTCGCGTTCCGCAATGTTAACTTTACCAAACTTGCGGCAGATCTCAAGGAAGCCAATTATTACTGGCTGCTGTTGTCGGTATTATTCGGATTTTTTGCTTTCGTAAGCCGGGCCCGCAGATGGGTACTCCTTATAAATCCTTTGGGATTCAGACCATCAACCCGAAATTCTTTCTATGCACTTATGACCGGCTACCTTGCAAATATTGCTCTTCCCAGAGTAGGTGAGATCACCAGATGTGTAGCTCTTGGGAAGAAGGAAAAAATACCTGTTGACCAACTTATTGGAACCGTAGTTGTTGAGCGTACGGTCGATTTCCTGTCTCTGCTTTCAATTATGATTTACCTCATTTTCACCAGCGGGGAACAGATAAACCTGTTTCTTAAAGACAGCATCCTTGTTCCGATACAACAAAAGGTATTTTCTGTTTTCGGTGTTACCTGGATAATCTGGGTCATATTGTCCGGATTAATGATTATTGCATTATTTCTGTTGATCAGGTATAAGAAAAAACTTCGTAAGATCAGGTTCTTTTCAAAGATGTTCGACCTTGCCAAAGGGGTAATAAACGGACTTAAGACAATTACAAATCTTGAAAGAAAGTGGGAATTTATTTTTCATACTGTTTTCATCTGGGTTAATTATGCTCTGATGACCTGGGTTGTAGTGTTCTCCATCCCAAGCACCTCGATGCTTACTTTTAAGGACAGTATTTTCCTTCTCGTTATTGGCGGACTGGCAATGTCAGCTCCTGTTCAGAGTGGTCTTGGCGCCTTTCATTACATAATATCGAGAGGTCTCTTATTTGTAAAGGGGATTCCGCTGGAAGACGGTCTTGTTTATGCCCTGCTTACCCATGAATCGCAGCTGATTTTTGTTGCAATAATAGGAACTATTTCATTCTTTATCATTTTCAGAAAAGACAAATCAGAAAATACACCTGAATCCACGCCTTCTTCTTCCGTTCTTAAGGACTAACTGATGATTACTAAACTTTTACCCATTTTCTCCGGGCCTTCCATCCGACTATTCTGATGTATCACTTTCAATCTCTCCGCATAAGGAAATTATAATATTATTAAGTAAATTTCGGTAACTTTAAACAAGAATATTTTTAATAAAGTCTTTAGGAATTTGTTTATGCTAAAGCACTATTATTTGTAAGGTACGGGGGGTAACAATGGCGAAAAGCAAAACTATATGGGTGTGCCAGAACTGCGGTGTTGAATCGGCAAAATGGATCGGACGATGCCCTTCATGCAAGGAATGGAACACTTACCACGAAGAAATAATCTCAGCCTCTCCGACCCATGAATCGACATTTTCACTGCATAAAGAAAAGCGAAAGCCTGAATTACTCGACAGTATAATTTCAGATGAAAAGGGCCGTCAGAAAACAGGTATTGCTGAACTTGACAGGATACTGGGAGGTGGCATAGTAGGCGGATCACTTATATTGCTTGGAGGTGAACCCGGGGTAGGCAAATCAACTCTTGCACTGCAACTGGCACTGGCATTAAAAGGTGAAGACATACTTTATGTCTCGGGCGAAGAGAGTGAAGAGCAAATCAGTCTCCGGGCAAAAAGAATGAAAAATTCAAATCCCGGGTGCTATATTCTTAGCGAGACTGAACTGGAAAATATTCTTACACATGCTGAAAATCTTAAACCCGGCTTAATAATTATTGACTCCATACAGACTATCAGTACAGGAATGATAGAATCATCGGCCGGTTCTGTATCGCAGGTACGCGAATGTGCAGCACAGCTTCTGAAATATTCCAAGATAACAGGAATTCCTGTCTTTCTTATCGGTCATATAACAAAGGATGGAAGCCTGGCAGGACCAAAAGTTCTGGAACATATTGTCGATGTTGTTCTCTATTTTGAGGGCGACAACAATTATGTTTACAGGATTCTGCGATCGGTTAAAAACAGGTTTGGATCAACTTCTGAAATAGGCATATTTGAGATGATAGAAACCGGACTCAGAGAGGTTGACAATCCTTCTGAAATGTTTATCAATCAGCATGAAGAAGCTCTCAGCGGAATTTCAATAGCCGCAACTGTTGATGGGCTGCGGCCTTTTCTTATCGAGACTCAGGCCCTTGTCAGCAGCGCTGTTTACGGTACACCTCAAAGAAGCTCCACCGGATTTGATATCAGAAGACTGAACATGCTCCTGGCAGTCCTTGAGAAAAGAGCAGGTTTCAGGCTTGGAATAAAAGATGTCTTTCTAAATCTTGCCGGGGGTATAAAAGTAACTGATCCGGCTATTGACCTGGCAATTATCAGTGCAGTATTATCTTCCAACCTCGATATTCCGATTGGCAGAGAAATCTGCTTCTCAGGTGAGACAGGTCTGTCTGGTGAGATAAGGCCTGTTTCAAGGATTGATCAGAGGATAAAGGAAGCTTCAAAAATGGGATTCACTAAAATTTATATTTCGAAATACCACCGGAATATTTCTGTCAAAAACCTCAATATTGAGGTAATCCAAATAGGTAAGATAGAGAATCTTGTCAGGTCTCTGTTCGGATAATTCCAACTCAGGACACATGCCGAACGATGCACCGTTTACCGTTTGCCGTTTGCCGTGTGCCGTTTAGTATCTTACTCTTCCCTGATTATCCGGTCTGGAATTATTCCTTTTAACCTTATTGCAATCGAGTTCCATATCGAAACCGGCAGGTCGTTCAAACTCATCAGCTTCCATTATGCCAAACTGAGGATCGGAATATACCTTTTTCAGGAAGATTGCCATAACAGGCAGTGCCATATTAGCTCCCTGTCCTTCGCTAAGAGTCTCAAAATGAATTGACTGATCTTCCCATCCGGTCCATACTCCCCCCACAAGATTTGGAGTAACCCCCATAAACCATCCGTTGGAATGATTCTGTGTAGTACCTGTCTTTCCTCCTATCTGGTTCATCAGGTTATATGGTTCCCTTCTCATTCTCTGAGCAGTTCCGGTTCTCACAACACCTTCCAAAAGATTAACCATCAGATAAGCCTGGTCTTCACTGAGTACTTCTTCAATTTTTGGAGTAAACCTCGAAATAACATTGCTGTTTTTATCCTCAATACGCGTAACATACATAGGTCTGGTATATACCCCTTTATTTGCAAAGGTCCCGTATGCTCCAACCATCTCTTCAAGTTTTATATCGGATGTTCCGAGAAAGATCGAGTTTACAGGATCAATAAAGCTTCTTATCCCCATCCTGTGCATCAGGTCAGTAACTGCAGAAGGTTTGAATTGCTGCATCAGCCATGCTGAGATATAATTTTCCGACTGGGCAAGTCCCCATGCCAGTGTAACCATTCTGCCATGATATTCTCTTGGTCCCGAGCTTCTTGGAGTCCATGGTGGAATCTCTGTCAGGAAACGTCCGTGGTATATTCTCCACTTCGTCACAGGGAGAATATCCATTCTGCATTGCAATAGTATAAAGGAAAGGTTTAATTGTACTTCCAACCTGCTTTTTCTGCTGAGTCACAGCATCATATTTAAAGTATCTGAAATCAGGTCCTCCAACATAGGCCTTAACATTACCGTTATGCGGATCCTCAACCATAAATGCTGAACGGATAAAATATTTATAATACCTGACAGAATCAAGAGGAGTCATAACAGTATCAATGTCGCCCTTCCATGAGAACACCCTCATCTTTACCTTTGTGTTGAATGCAAGCATTATTGAATCTTCAGGGATACCACGGGCTCTCATTATATAATAGCGGTCGCTCTGCTTTACAGAGCTCATTATCAGATCTTCAACTTCACTTTTCGTAATATCATTCGAATATGGCGGATTTTTAAATCCTTTAGCCCTTTTATAAAAATCAGGCTGCATCTCCTTCGAAAGATGTTCTGTTAATGCTTCTTCAGCATACTTCTGCATCTTTGAGTTAACTGTGGTATAAATCTTAAGTCCGTCCCTGTATATATCATAATATGAGCCATCAGGCTTTTTATTCTTATTACACCAGCCATATAAAGGGTCGTTCTGCCATTCCCAGAGTGCGTCATCATATGAAGATTGCCGCACGTATTTGTTTCTGTCGGGCATTGGTTTTCTCATTGTATTCCTGATATACTCCCTTAAGTATGGAGCCAGTCCCGAATTATGATCCTGAACCTTAAAGTCGGTTTCAATGGGAAGCTGTTTAACAGAGTCGGCTACTTCAGATGTTATGTATCCGTATTTTTCCATCTGCGAAAGAACCGTATTCCGGCGCATTAACATAAGGTCAGGATTTCTTACAGGATTATACCTGGTTGAAGCTTTAAGCATCCCTATCAGAACAGCTGATTCCTGTAAATTGAGTGAATCAGGTGTTGTATTGAAATATACTTTTGCAGCTGATTTTATTCCAATTGCATTATAATTAAAGTCAAATTTATTCAGATACATGGCCAGTATCTCTTCTTTAGTATAGCTTCTTTCAAGTTTAACAGCTGTCTCCCACTCCTTAAACTTGGATACTCCCAGCCTTACTTTCCTCATAAAGGCGGAGGTTCTTGCCGTATCCCTGGGATATAACTGCTTGGCAAGCTGCTGTGTAATAGTACTTCCTCCACCAGTGTTCTGACCCAAAAGAATTGTACAGGATTCCTGCTCTTGCCAGACCCCTGATATCAATCCCTGAATGACGGTAATAGCGAATGTCCTCCGTTGCTATAAGTGCTTCGGTCAGGTATGGTGACAGATCCTTATAATCAGTCCAGGTAAGATTCTCAATACTGATCTTTCCAAGTAGTACACCATCCTCGGAAAAAACCTCTGCAGCAAGATAATATTCGGGGTTTTCAAGTTCTTTGAAAGTAGGCATCGGGCCCAGCTTTTCCCTCGAAATGAGTATGAATAAAATAATTATCAATACGAAGGGAAAAGTGAATAATGACCAGAACCAGATTAAATATTTTCTGTTGTTAATATTGCCTTTCATTTATCATGATGTTTGGGCCAAAAATAGTAAATAATAAAGAATCTTAACGGTTTATTTTGAAGTTTGGTACCTAATTGATTTACTTTGTCGTCTGAAAAAAGAATAAATATCTGCTGTAATGATCGAAAATCTTGTAATTGTTGAGTCGCCTGCTAAAGCAAAGACCATTGAGAAATTCCTGGGAAAAGATTTCCGTGTAGTGTCAAGTTTCGGGCACATCAGAGACCTTTCAAAAAAGAATCTTGGTATTGATGTCGAAAATAATTTCACGCCTGACTATGAAGTCCCCAAGGAAAAAGCAAAAGTAGTCAGTGAACTGCGTAAAGCTGCTTCTGATTCAAAGAATATCTGGATAGCCTCTGACGAGGACCGTGAGGGAGAGGCTATTGCATGGCATCTTGCCAGTGTTTTAAAACTCAATCTGGAAAGCACAAAGAGAATTGTATTTCATGAAATT
The DNA here is from genome assembly GCA_963741935.1 of uncultured Bacteroidales bacterium. Classification (GTDB taxonomy): domain Bacteria; phylum Bacteroidota; class Bacteroidia; order Bacteroidales; family VadinHA17; genus LD21. The sequence continues at coordinate 86,856 of CAVUJY010000010.1, forward strand.
ACCAGTGAGGCAATAAAAAATGCGATAGAAAATCCCCGGCAGATTGATATGAACCTGGTTAATTCACAACAGGCCAGGCGAATTCTTGACAGACTTGTTGGATTTGAAATCTCTCCGGTACTCTGGAAAAAGGTTCAGCCTTCACTTTCAGCCGGCAGGGTGCAGTCGGTTGCAGTAAGGCTGCTGGTTGAAAGAGAGAGGGAGATTATATCATTCCAGACGGAATCTTCCTTCAGGGTAACAGCCGTTTTCATTATAACTACTGATAAACGAAGAAAATGCAATATTAAGAGCAGAAGCTTCAAAAAGGTTTCCTGATGAAAAAGAAGCGTTGAAATTCCTTGAGTTATGCAATGGTTCGAAGTATACAATCGGAAGCATAAGCGTAAAACCCGGGTCAAGATCTCCTGCTCCGCCATTTACCACATCAACACTTCAGCAGGAAGCATATCGTAAACTTGGTTTTTCCGTTGCCCAGACAATGGCTGTGGCACAAAAGCTTTATGAGGCAGGGAAGATCACCTATATGAGAACCGATTCCACAAATCTGTCGAATCTTGCACTTGTGAAATCGAGGGAGATGATTATTTCAGAATATGGTGAAAAATATTCAAAAACCAGACAATTCAAAACCAAATCCAAAGGAGCACAGGAGGCGCACGAAGCAATAAGACCTGCTTACCTCGATAATCCAACCACAGCAGGAAGTCAGAATGAAAAGAGACTTTATGAACTGATATGGAAGAGGACTGTTGCTTCCCAGATGTCGGATGCAGTGATTGAAAAAACTTCGATTTCAATTGATATGAATAACTCCCCGATTACTTTCCAGGCCACCGGGGAGGTAATTAAGTTTGATGGTTTCCTCAGGGTATATACCGAATCGACCGATGTTGAAAACAATGATGAAGAGAGATATGTAATCCCGCCTGTAACAAAAGGCATGCCTCTGATTTATGATAATATAACTGCTTCCCAGAAATTTACAACTCCTCCTCCAAGATATACTGAAGCAAGTCTTGTCAAAAAACTCGAAGAACTGGGTATCGGAAGGCCTTCAACATATGCACCTACAATTTCTACAATACAGAACAGGGGATATGTTTCAAGAGAAGACAGACCGGGAGAGAAAAGACAAATTCAAATATTAAATCTTCAAAAAGGGAAAATAACATCCACCTCAAAAACAGAAATTGCCGGAAAAGAAAAATCAAAACTATTCCCTCAGGATATCGGAATGATAGTAAATGATTTTCTGATGGAAAATTTTTCTGAAATAGTTGACTATCATTTTACTGCAGAGGTTGAGGAGCAGTTTGATGAGATAGCTCTCGGAAACCTGAAATGGAATGGTATGATAGACAGTTTTTATACTCCATTCCATAAAACAGTTACGAGCACCCTCGAGAAAAAAGAGAGAAAGACTGGTGTCAGAGTGCTTGGCAATCATCCGGAAACCGGAGAACCGGTAACAGTCAGAATGGGACAGATTCGGCCCTGTAGCACAGATAGGCGATTCTGCAAACACTGAAAAACCCAGGTATGCCAGTCTCTCCAAGAGTCAGCTATTGGAAACAATAACTCTTGATGAAGCTCTCAACCTGTTCCGTCTTCCCCGCTCATTAGGAGAATATGACGGAGCCGAAATGGTTGTAGGTATCGGAAAATTCGGTCCGTATATCAGGTTTAAAAGCAAATTCTATTCTCTGAAGAAGGGTGTTGACGATCCATATACCATAACCTTTGACAGGGCTGTTGAAGTAATTGCTGAAAAGAATGAAAGTGACAAGAAAAAGGTCCTTAAAGACTTTGGTGACATTATGCTTCTGAATGGTCGTTACGGACCATACCTGGTAAAGGAAAAACAGAATTACAGGCTTCCTAAGGGCACTGATGCTGAGAAACTTACAAAAGAGGATTGCATTAAGATTATTGAGAATAGTGATAAAACCAAAAAGAGTTCTTAAGATGACCATGGTAGACCTGAACGACTATTTTAATCCTGTTAGCATTGAAGGACCTGACTTTGAACATCTTACTGGTCAGGCTGTGTTCCCTCACAATATTAAGATCCACACCGACAGCACACCTGTTAAAGAGCCCGGAAAGTACAAGATAGCCTTGTTGGGAGTTCCTGAAGGACGCAACTCGCCAAATACAGGTTCTGCCAAAGGACCTGACGCTGTAAGAAGTCAGCTATACAAACTGGCAAAAATCCCGGGCAGATCAAAAATTATTGACCTGGGAAACATGAAACAGGGTGTTACATTTAATGATACAATAGCAGGTCTGACCGATGTACTTACCTTATTATTACAGGAAAATATTTTCCCGGTAATTATAGGAGGCAGCAGTGCACTTGTAACAGCAATAGACGGAGCTCTTTCAAAGCAGCAGGTGAAATATACACTTACTGCTGTTGATCCCAGGATTGATTACAGCAATGAGAGAAAGCTGCCCGATTCTTTTAATTACCTCAATTCAATAATCAACAATCACAAAAGTACTTTTCACCATTATATCAATGTTGGTTACCAAACATATCTTAATGATCAGCAGGTAATTAATCGTTTTCTTAAACGTCAGTCAGAACTTGTGAGAATAGGTGATGTACGACAGGCAATATATCTGACCGAACCCCTGTTCAGGGATTCTGATGTTGCAGTATTTGATATCTCGGCTGTAAGGCAGTCTGATGCCCCGGGAACAATAAGTCCGTCACCTAATGGATTTTATGGTGAGGAGATCTGTTTACTTTCCCGGTATGCCGGAATTTCGGATAATTTAAAAATGTTTGGATTATTTGATGTTAATCCTGAGTTTGATATCAGGTTCCAGACTGCCGGTCTTGCAGCACAGATTCTATGGTTCTTCCTTGAAGGATTTTCGCAGAAACAATATGAATCGCCTTATCTAAGCAGCAGTAATTCAGGTCGGTTTATAAAATATCATGTCCGTATTACTGATCTTGAAGAGGATTTGATTTTTGTAAAAAGTAATCTTACTGACAGATGGTGGATGGAGTTATCTACAGGCAGCGATGAAAATATATATGTAGCCTGTTCTCACGAAGACTATCTCAGGGCTAACCGTAACGAAGTACCCGACAGGTGGGTAAAAGCTGAAGAAAGAAATAAATCCTGAAACATTTCCTAAAATTTTCCGTTAAATACAGTTTAGTGATTTATTTGGTAAGCTAAGTCTCAGTAAATTGAGCTCCTGAAATAATCACAAATAAATAATTTTAAATTTGTTTAGATATAAGATTTTTACTTATTTTACTCGTTCAACATACTTACACCGCATCGTCAAATTAAGAAATGAAAAAACTAATGTAGCATTTCTTTTTTTAGTATTATTCTTACGGCCTGTATTATCGCAACAGGATCCTTTATCAAGTCAGTATATGTTTAATACATTGACTTATAATCCGGGTGTTGCAGGTACATCAGGAATGATATGTGCTACAGCACTTAACCGTCAGCAATGGGTAGGATTCAAAGGTGCTCCTTCAACAACCGTCTTCAATATCAGCGCCCCGGTGTCTCCATTCAGGATAAGCAGTGGTATAGGGCTGCTTGTTGAGAGCGACAACATCGGATTTGACAAGGATATAAACATCTCAGCTGCTTATTCTTATATTATGGATGCAGGGCCGGGTAAGCTGGGTATCGGTATTGAATCTGGGAATGCTGAACAAAACACTTGATCCTAAATGGGAAATACCTAACGGAGATACTCACACACCAGCTTCAGGCGATCCGCTGATTCCGGAAAACAAGGAAAGTTATGTTGCTTTTGATGCCGGATTTGGCCTCTATTACAAAGCAGAAAAATATTATGCTTCACTTATCCGTAACTCATATAAATCAGCCTAAAATAAAATTCTCAAAGGGAACCCCATATATCAGCAGACATTACTATCTTACAGCAGGTTACAACCTTCAGCTGCCTAATCCTTCACTTGAATTATTACCTTCTGTTTTTGTATTTAGTGATGGTAAGGCAGTTCAGTTTACAGCTACTTCAATCTTAAGATACAATAAAAAAGTATGGGGAGGCGTTTCTTACAGAGCCGGTGACGCATTGATAGGAATGGCAGGGGTTGAATTGTACAATGGAATCCGGTTAGGCTATGCCTATGATTTTACCATATCTGATATCAGAAAGAATAGTAGTGGGTCTCACGAATTCATGGTCAACTATTGCTTTGACCTTAGTCTGGGTAAAAGCCCCATGAAATATAAAAGTATTCGATTTTTATGATTATTAAAAAAAATTAACTTACTTGCAATATAAAATTCTTAAGTAATATGAAAAAGGTACCCCTAATTGCACTGATCTTTACAATCTTGGTAACTGGTTGTGGTTCTTCCAATAATGGAGAATTAACCGGTGTTCTGGGGAGGAAAAAGTTCTTCGAACCCGAACCTTTTGCAATGGCCTTCATTCCTGCCGGTAATTTTATGATGGGACCAAGTGATGAGGATGCCACATTTGCCATGAACAGTATCTCAAAGTCTGTTACAGTTGATGCTTTCTGGATGGACCAGACAGAGATCACAAATAACAAGTATCGCCAGTTTGTTTATTATGTACGGGATTCTATTTTAAGAACCAAACTTGGAGATGCGGGTGTTCCTGACCGTGAATATTTTATGGTAGATGATGAAGGAAATCAGATTGAACCATATGTAATTAACTGGGAAGAAAAAATTGATCCTGAAGAAGAGACCACAAAGGCAACTATTGAGGAGATGTATTATCCTCCTGAAGAAAGGTTTAACGGGAAAAGACAGGTTGATATCAGGAAACTCAATTATTCCTATTTCTGGGTCGATTACAGACAGCTGCCAAAGCCACATATAAGTATGATTATGCAAATAACACAGGTCAGTACGAAGGACAGGTTACCGATCTTGACGGTACCCGTTCCGATGTAAAAGACCGCTCATCATTTATTAAACATAATATTATAAATGTTTATCCTGATACGCTTTGCTGGATCAGGGACTTTACATATTCATTCAATGACCCTCAGGCTGCCCTGTATTTCTGGCATCCCTCATTTCGATGATTATCCTGTTGTTGGAATTACCTGGGTTCAGGCAACAGCATTCAGTATCTGGAGAACTGACTATATGAACTCTGCTCTTAGAAAAAATGGAATTGCTGATGTGTCACAATACAGATTACCTCTGGAGACTGAATGGGAATATGCTGCCAGAGGCGGACTCGACTTTCGATGTACCCATGGGGCGGACCATATACACGTAATTACAAAGGATGCTTCCTTGCCAATTTCAAGCCATTAAGGGGTAATTATATTGATGATGGTAACGTATATGCAGGCAAAGTAGGTTCATATGAACCAAATGAATACGGATTATATGATATGGCCGGAAACGTTTCTGAATGGACATGTTGCGCATATCACCCTTCAGCATATATATTCCAGCACGACCTTCAGCCAAATTATGAATATAATGCTACCCCCCAGGATCCTCCTGTTATGAAAAGGAAGGTTGTTCGTGGTGGTTCATGGAAGGATATCGCATATTTTCTTCAGACCAGCACAAGAGACTATGAATATCAGGATTCTACAAAACCTTTTGTTGGTTTTCGTAATGTAAGATCGTATATTGGTGTAAATTAAATATTTGAAATAACCCTAAAATAATCAGGTATATGAGCCTAGCAGAATTAGTACAAAGCAGCGGGTGGAAAAATTTCATCGCTAAACTTTATGGTTTAGGTGCTTCCGTCGTTATTATTGGTGCATTGTTTAAAATACAGCACTGGCCATTGGCAGGAACGATGCTTACTATCGGTCTTCTTACCGAAGCAGTAATCTTCTTCTTTTCAGCTTTTGAGCCATTACATGAGGAGATTGACTGGTCTCTGGTTTACCCTGAACTGGCAGGTATTCCGGAAGATGAATCACCGGAACTTGCTGCACATGGTGGAAAACATCAGGGTGGCATCTCTGGCGGAGGTGGTGGTTATGGAGGCGGTGCAGGTGCAGTGGCTCTGGCTAAGTTCGATGAAATGCTCGAAAAAGCTGAAATCTCACCAGACCTTTTCCAGAAACTTGGTGTTGGAATGAAAAAACTAGGCGACTCAACTGCTAATATTAATTCAATGGGCGATATCTCAGCAGCCTCAGCCAAATATATGTCGACAATCGATACTGCTAACCAGTCACTTAGGCAAATTATCTGATTCATACCAGTCTACTGCCAAAGTCATTAATGAAACAGGTTCCACATATCGTAATATGGCTGATTCACTTTCAGTTATTGAAGTTGGTGGAAAATCTTACCAGGAACAACTGGAATCTCTTAACAAAAACTTATCAGCACTTAAATACTGTATATGAACTCCAGCGTAAAGGAGCAAATGATCATATTAAAGAATCTGAAACCCTTTACAAAGGAATTCAGGAATTGATGAAAGATCTTTCGGAATCAGCCGGTGATACAAAAAAATATCGTGAACAGATTACAAAACTCAATGACAATCTATCTGCATTGAATAATGTTTATGGAAATATGCTTTCAGCTATGAATGTTAAATAACGTGGCTTTTTTATCCTAACTAAACTAATCAAAAAATGGCTCACGAAAAGCTATCTCCACGGCAAAAGATGATCGGTATGATGTACCTGGTGCTTACCGCCATGCTTGCACTTAACGTATCAAAAGAAGCCGTTGAAGCCTTTAAAAAAGTTGACAAGGGTCTGACTCAGACTATTGCAAATTATGCTGTCAAAAACAATGATATTTATAAAGAATTCGACAGAGCTGATGCTGAAAACCATGCAAAAGCCGGAAAGTATAAAACTACTGCTTACAATGTAAAACAAAGAGCTGACGAGGCATTTGATTTTATTCAGGGACTTAAGATAGAAATCATCAACACAGCTGAAGGGCCTGACAATCTTGCCGTTAAAGGAAATGAAGTTGATATAGAAGAGGTTAAGAGAATTGATGATACCAACATACCATCTGAAATTCTTATCGGCGCAAATGAAAACGGGAAAGCCAATGATCTTAAAGCTATCCTGAATGAATATCGCGAATTTCTAATTGCTACACTTGAAGGGAAAAACCCAACCGCTGAAGCTGCACTGAGAAACAGTCTGAACACTGAAGACGGAATAAATAAGGATGGAGAAAAAGAACGCTGGGAGAATCTCAACTTCCAGACATTGCCTCTTGTTGCTGTCATTTGTATACTTTCAGAATATCAATTAAGTATCAGAAACGCTGAAACCGAAGTTTTGAATTACCTCTATACTCAGATTGATGCTTCTTCATTCAAATTCAATAAGCTGAACGCAATTGTGATTCCTAATTCCAACTATGTGACATTAGGAAGTGATTACGAAGCCAAGGTCTTTATTTCTGCTACTGATTCCACCCAGCAACCTGAGATTTTTGTGGGAGATAACAAGCTTGAACTCGATGAGAGCGGAAAAGGTATTTACAAGGTACGTGCCTCATCTGTAGGTCCTAAAAAATGGGGTGGTGTAATAGCACTGAAAGCACCCGACGGGACAACAAGGAATTATGATTTTAGCTCTGAATATGCTGTTGGCGAACCTAATGTTATTGTTTCTCCTACAGCTATGAACGTAATGTACCTGGGAATAGGAAACCCAATCGACGTATCAGTTCCCGGAGTCAGCCCTGACAAAATCTCAATCAAAGTTGTGAACGGAACTTTTTCAACAGAAAAAGTTAAAAACTCAAAGGGAGAGCCCTTCAAAGGTAAATGGGCAGTTAAACCAACAGCTTCCGGTACAATGTAAAGGTAATTGCAACAGCTAATATCAATGGAAAACAAGTACAGTATCCTGCCTTATGATTTCAGGGTAAAACCATTGCCTGCTCCTATTGCAGTATTCGGAGGTAAAACTCAGGGCTCAATTCCAAGAGCAACCGCTGCTGCACAGCAGGGTGTATTTGCTATTTTACCTGACTTCGACTTTGACCTTGCAGTATAACATTACAGGATTTACTATTTTATATTCCGACAGTAGAGGTGACTTTGAAGCAAAAAGTACAAACAGTAACCTTACATCACAGCAAAAAGACCTTATCGGAAGGCTTACCAGAGGTAAATATTTAACAATAAAAGATATTACTGCTCTCGGTCCTGATGGCAAGAGTAAAAGAATTGTCTCCTGTAATTTTAAAGATAGACTAGATTAAAAAAATATACTACTATGATTAAAAAAATTCTTTTTGGATTTATCGCCCTCTCATTTTCAGGTATTGTTACTGCCCAGAGCTTTGGTGATATATACCAGAAATCCATTCCTGAAGCGAGAAAGATAGACTACCCCTACCTTCGCGAAGCAGATGTTATGAGATCGATAAAAATCTGGCGGCTGATCGATCTTAGGGAGAAGATTAATCAACCACTGTATTATCCTACTGACACTGCTATTTTTGATGGCAGAAGGAACTTTATTAATATCATTCTCGCTGAGATTAAGGCTGGAAGACTAAATGCCTACAACCCCTTAAATACAAATGTGAGTACCACTTATTCAGATATTGAAGGGTTAATGGGCTCAACAACCAGAACCGAATCTATTACAATAAATGCGCAGGGAGATACCAGGGACACTGTAATAAAGCAGGATGCCAAACCTGAAGAGATAAAACAGCTTCTGCTCTATGAGGAATGGTACTTTGATAAGAAATTATCGAAACTTGATGTCAGAATTATTGGTATTGAGCCTTACTATATGGGTTATGATGCCCAGGTAGGCAAAGTACTCCGGAAACCATTGTTCTGGATTAAATTTGATGAGGCCAGAGATGCTCTTGCAAAAAATGAGGTTTACATGTTTAATAATGATGCCCAGAGGATTTCCTTCGATGACTTTTTTATGCAACGTCGGTTCGGGAGTATCATTTACGGTGAGTCAAATGTTTACAATGACAGGATGATAAAGGATTATACTGTTGGGAAATATACCCTTTATGAAGCTGATCGCATTAAGACTGAACTATTTAACTTTGAACATGATCTTTGGGAATATTAAAAGATATTTTTCAGTAATTAAAATAAAAAGAGGAGGGCATGGCCCTCCTCTTTTTATTTTATACTGGTCATTATTATGTAATAATATTAAAAATAGCAGATAATCTACAGATATTTTTCTTTTGTTGATTTTTTAATATCCTCAAGATAATGTTTAATATTCTGCTCATCGCTTTTCTTAACTATTAAAAGGACATCGTCGGAATCAACAACGATATAGTCTTTTAAACCCTGAAGTACCGCTACCTTATCGGGAGAAATATTGATTACATTACCTTTGGTATCGTAAGAAAAGACATTTCCCTTACCAGTGCATTTCCCTTTTTATCGACAGCTGAATGCTCATACAATGAGCTCCAGGTACCAAGATCAGACCATCCGATGTCGGTGCACATAACATATACATTTTGCGCCTTTTCCATAATACCATAGTCTATTGAAATACTCCGGCATTCCGTATAGGTTTTCAGAATAAAACTATCTTCCTGGCTTGTTCCGAAAATATTTTTTCCCTCATCAAATACCGAAAATGTGTCTGGCATGTGCTTTTCAAAAGCTGACAGAATAGATTTTGATATTCCAAACAAATATCCCTGAATTCCAGTAAAAATCACCGCTTTCAAGAAAGACTTTTGCAAGCTCAATATCAGGTTTCTCAGTAAAGGTCTTAACCTTTAGAAGGTTATCAAATCCATCTACCGGCTTTTTATGATCTGCCTGTATATAACCATACCCTGTCTCCGGTTTATCCGGCTTTATCCCAATTGTAACCAGAGCATCGTTATCCGTTGCAAAGTCGAAACATTTCTTTAAGACATCACGAAATTTGTCCTCTTTAATAATAAGATGGTCAGCAGGGGTAACAGCAATAACTGCAGACGGATTTTCCTTTAAGATCCTGAATGTTGCGTATGCAAGACAGGGAGCTGTATTTCTCCGGAATGGTTCACCAAGCACCCTTGAAGGATCAATATTCAGCTGTTCAACCACCAGATCTCTATGATCAGCATTTGTAACTACAAATATATTCTCTTCAGGGCATGTAGATTTAAAGCGCCTGTAGGTCTGTTGAAGCAGGGTCTCCCCGGTTCCAAGTATATCCAGAAATTGCTTTGGTCTTTCCCTGCGGCTGAGTGGCCAGAAACGACTTCCGACACCACCTGCCATTATTATAACATATCTGTTTTTCATCGAAGAATTGTATCAGAAAAATTATATGCAAATATATAATTAATTATGCTCATATGTTTCAAAATTCAAGATAGCGGATTTACGTTAAATATTTGTAATTTTGACCTTCTTTAAGATATTATTATGATTAAATTCCTTACACAGGTCGGACGGTACTTTCTTCTGCTAAAGAAAGTTTTCTCCATACCGGAAAAACCATCCGTGTATTATAAGCAAACTATGAGGGAATTTGTATCCCTTGGCCTGACATCAATTGGCATAATAGCTATTATTTCATTTTTCATGGGTGCTGTTATTACTCTTCAGACTGCCTATAATACTGAAAATCCTATTTATCCTAAATATCTTATTGGTTTAGGATGCCGTGACTCTATTATACTTGAGTTCTCTTCAACTATTTCTGCTCTTATCCTTGCAGGGAAAGTTGGTTCAAATATTGCCTCTGAAATTGGTACTATGAGAGTTACGGAACAAATAGAGGCATTAGACATTATGGGGATTAACTCGGCATCTTACCTTATATTACCCAAACTGATTGCCACATTTCTCTTTAATCCGATTCTTACCCTCATTGCTATGATTGTTGGAATTTTTGGAGGATGGACTGCAGGAACCATTTCCGGTGTGATAACATCGCAGAATTTCATTTACGGGATACAATATGACTTTATACCTTACTATGTAGTCTATTCTTTAATAAAGACTCTGTTTTTTGCTTTTATTATCACCAGTATTTCATCATTTCAGGGCTATTATGTAGAGGGAGGCGCCCTGGAAGTAGGCAGGGCAAGTACTAAAGCCGTTGTTTACAGCAGTATCATGATTTTGCTGTTCAATGTAATATTAACCCAACTTTTACTGTCATGATAAGAGTTAAAAACCTTAATAAAGCATTTAACGGAAATACAGTACTTGAGAACATCTCTGTTACTTTCGATACAGGTAAAACAAATCTTATTATTGGGCGAAGCGGGTCAGGTAAAACAGTATTGCTCAAGTCAATTGTGGGACTTCATACTGTTGACAGCGGAGAGGTCTGGTTTGAGAATACTTTATTCAATAAATTGAATTTTAAGGATAAAAAGGAGATAAGGAGCGAGATTGGAATGCTGTTTCAGGGAAGTGCCTTATTCGACTCGATGACTGTTGAACAAAATGTCCGGTTCCCTCTGGATATGTTTACCGATAGTAGTGATGAAGAGAAGAATGACAGAGTAAATTTCTGCCTGAACAGGGTTGACATTATTAATTCAAACAAGCTGTTTCCTTCAGAACTGTCGGGTGGTATGAAAAAAAGAGTTGCAATAGCAAGAGCCATTGCCTTAAATCCAAAATACCTTTTCTGTGATGAACCAAACTCAGGGCTCGATCCCTTGACCGCAATCCTGATTGATGCGCTTATTAAGGAGCTTACAGAAGAGTATTCAATGACTACCATAATAAATACTCACGATATGAACTCCGTGATGGAAATAGGTGAAAAAATCCTTTTCATCCATGAAGGTATCAAATGCTGGGAAGGTAATAAAAATGAAATTCTGAATTCAGATTGTGAAACATTAAACGATTTTGTATTTGCCAATTCCCTGGCAAAACAACTAAGAGAAAAGAATAAAAAGAATAATTAGAGTTCCTTAATCCTTATCATCCACTTCCTCATAATCAACATATTCACCAATCTCTTTTGAGATTTTTTTTGTTCCGTCGTTTTTATTCTCCGGCTTCTGATCTGTAACAGGTGGTTCATTTTTGCCAAATCGTCCGAATGATTTGACAATCAAATATATTATCAGACAGATTAATGCTACTCGAAATAATATCATCCTTCATTCAATAATTATTCAACCAATAACATTGGTTTATCATTTTTACTCTTTATCCTGTTGCCAAATGCAAGGTTCATTCCAAATCTCAGATTAGCAGTATTCCAGTTAGCAGGCAGAATTACTTTACTATTGTTGTCAAATATCAGTTTGTTCCAGCTTATAGGAATCCTGTCGGTCATAATATAAAACTGGAAGATTCCGGGTTTAAAGGCCAACCCAAAGCCCAGATTATCAAACCGGTGATTTTCAATGGTGTAACTCAGACTGGTGGAAAAAACATTTCTGATATTAAGATTTCCTGACAATGTCACAGACTCCCGAAACTGTTGTCCAATAAACCTGCTGTACGAAAGAAGCCCTACAGAAAAACTTGGTGTAAGTCCATAACTTCCACCTAATGTTACTCCTGCAGGGAGAAAGGTAGTAAAGGGTTCTTTGGTATTGGACACTACAAATGATGATTTTAAAGAGTCGAGCATATCTTGTCCTACCTCATCAATTGTCTTAGTGTCATTAATAACATCATCAAGACTCAAGCCGCTGAAATAAAAATTGCTTTTTGCATTCAAATTTGTAAGATCTTTCTTCCAGCGAATAAATCCCAGATCAGTAATGGCAGCTGAAACTACTATTCTATCAGTAATTTCATATGTAGCTCCAATATCAAGACCAAGTCCCATATTCTTTTTTCCTAAAAAAAAGTCATTCCTGCCGCTGGAGGTATCAAACCTTTTATCATCAAATGAAATACTGTCAATAGTGTTATCATTATTTAGATAAACATTAAGCGGGGCACTCATGTTCACCGAAAGATCAGCATTAATAGTGTGAGTATAATCATCATTTACAGTAATCCCCAGCGAGGAGTTATGAATCGATGCTGCAGCTATTCCCGATAAAATTTTAGCCTTAACTCCTATTCTCAGCTTACTGGTAAAATTTTTGGAAAATCCAAAACCATATTCACGGTAATACTTCAGATCGCCCCTTAACGGCGAAAGATCAATAGTACTGCCAACAAACTGCTCATTACCTTTCAGTCCCAGTCGGAAAAGATCGCCAGGAAGCACCATATTCCCATCTATCCTGTCATTTATATCAAGAAAAATATAAATATCCTTACCAACAGTAAAGCCAAGTCCAAAAAGCTGTACAGATGTCTCAACCTCCAGCGAATTTCTTTGCCTGATCTTTGAAAGAAAATTATCAGTACTTGTTTCGGAATTCAGAAAAGAGATAACAGAATCAGAAGTTCCTTTCATGAAGACATCTGAAAAATTAACAAAATTATTATTCAGATTCAGATTAATCCCTGAAATTCCAGGCAGTCCAATATATAATGAGTTGGAAGGCCTGAGAGCAGGATTGCTCAGATGATTCTGTGGCAGATTCATAAAATAAAGTACCTGCGTATTCTGTGCTGACACATCGGCAAAAACCCATGTCAGCAGCAGCAGCGTAAGAATATATTTTGTTTTCCCTGTCATATTACCTGATTATAAGGGGTCAATTGAGCTTTATATCTGGTTTCACAACAACAGCAGCACTAAAATTAATCTTGTAGTCTGAGTAGATCTTTACATCTTTTGTACCATTATCAGTGGTGTTCAAAGTGAATTGAAAAATGATCTTATCAGCATCTTTTATTGAACTGAAAAACTGTTTCGTGAACTCCAGGTGAGTTGTAGTTTCTGTATAACCGCTTGCTTTACCATCAATTTCCACTGCAGCTGGTTCCAGAATTTTATCTGCAGTTATTGTGCTTATATCGGTCTGTGTAACAGAGTCATAAAGAATCATCTTTATTGACACCCCCAGGGGGAACCCGTTTTTAGCTATAAGGTCAACACGTAAAAGATCGAAATTCTCAGGATTGAGAATATCATCATTATTATTATCTCCTGAATTATCCAGAAAATTATCCAGCGTATCTTTAAACTGCAGATTATTCGAACGAAACTCAAGTGGTACTTCAACATCAAGGCTACCAATGAGACGACTGTTTCCTGATATAAAAATATCGGCTGAAGGAGTCAGAACAGCGGCCCCGGATACAATCAGATCGACAGGCGGTAACGAAACCAGATTCTGTAAGTTAGAGTTTGTCTTGTCAATAATAAAAAAATCTGTAATGTCATACTGGCTGGGAACATCAGGGACAGACAAAGTCAGTGTATCCAGATCGAGGCTTACCGGCGGTTTTCCTTCCCTTGTCCCGACTGCATTAAGCTTTAATTTTAAAGGAACAGCAAATGAATTGGAATAGGTAAGTTTTATTGAAGGATTTGATATCAGAAAGTCACCTGAAATATTGCTTAAAATATCTTCTATATCAAGATTAATGGTATCATTTTTAATATCTGCCACAAGGTCAAGAGCTCCTTTGGGAGCAGTGAAATCTTTTCCATTGTAGATAAGGCCAGATTGCTGCATGTTAAGCAGTGTGTGAAAATCAGGAACATATAACTCGAATATTGAATCTTCATGAAAGACAATTCTTACAAAATTGTCCTGATCAAATACAATTGTATCGTTAGGAGTGATCATGTCTCTCAGTGAAATATTACCTTTCACAGCTGAGAGAGCAAATGTAGGGGAATATCGCGCCTCCTTCGATATCTTATTCATATCGTAGGTCTCTTTAATACAGGACGTAATAAAGAGCATGAAGGTTATGGCTATTAATAATAATTTGTTCCTTCTCATAATCATTCTCATTTAACCATCGGATCAATTTTATAATTATAAAGAAATCTGTCAGTTCCACCTACTATAAGATGCCATCCACTCCTGCCTGATAATTTCCCTATTGAAAACATAGATGCTCCTTTTAAAGGAAATCCATTCATTGTCTCCCCATTTTTATCAATCAGATAAATAAGTTTTTTCTCTGCGTTAAACACACCTATCATTCTGTCGGATGCTGAAAAGATGAAATCAATAGGTCCTCCGAGTTCATCTGAACCAAAATCCCTCTCAAACATCTCAGAATTGTTATGGTCATAAAGATACAATATACCTTTATCAATAAAAATATATTCATTAAAACCATCTCCGTCAATGTCAAAAACATCAAATGAGTGATCAGGACTAAATTTCCTCAGGCTCACTTTTTTTATGCTGCCATCGAAATATATATGAAGCACTGTTCCGTCTGGAGTGGAACATACAACAGAAGGCTTAGATCCGGGAATCAGCCTGATTGCTGATCCAACAGCCTTAGTAACAGGCTCTTTTAGCACAATTCTCTGGTTTCCCCTTCTGTCGATGAAATAAATTGATTTATCATCAGCTGCAACCAGAAAGTCTTTACCCGAAACCTTAAAATAATTAATCTCTGCCTTCACAGTACCCAGTGTCCTGAATGGCTTCCATCCTTTTACAGTGTTTCCGGTCTTATCGTAAGAATAGATCAGTTTATCCTCTCCGGCAATAAAAAGTCTGTATGTCAGATTATTATCATAATCAAATAAGGCTAGTGAATTAGTAGCAGGCGATCTTAGCTTTACCGGATAGCGTTCTACATAATTGCCATTTCTGTCAAGCATATGGAGATAGTTCCTACCTGAAAAGAGCAATTGATATTTTCCGTTTTTATAATAATCGATCATATAAATTGTACCAACAATCCTTTCATTGACAGGCACTTTCCAGAGTACCCGTCCTGCAGCATTTATCAGATAGGTATTATTTTTTACATCCTGGATAAAAATTTCTTTTGCACCCGTGTTGTGGTTTGTGAAAAAGAATGGTTTTATGGCGGCTACAGTATCAAGCAAGGTTTCCCATTCTGTGGTTGACTCTTCTCTGGCTTTCTCCTTAAACCTTACAGATATACTATTATATATCATACCGTTACTTGAAGCCAGCTGATATCCGGCGGCCTGAATTTTATTAAGTGAACCTTTATTTGTTTTAAGGGCAGTGATTACATCATTATCCAGAATACCGGACAGATACTCGATAATTCGTGATGGTACACAGTATAAAAAATAACCTGCCCTGCTTGGAAGCGATTCCTCAAAATCGCGGTATGTAAGGTCATTAGCCAGAGTCTTGTTTAACATATTATCATATAGTAATCTGGAAATAGTTTTAAAAGAGCTTCCGGCAACAAGGAAATTATCATAGAATGCAAAATAAGTATCATTAAATGTTTTTCCATAACCAGGCAGAAGAACACTTGTCAGTCCTTTGAAGGCAGTTTTGTAAACCGGAATTTTTGTCTGATCATCGGGTTGAAAATAAAGAGTTTCGCTTTCAGATCCTGTATAATTTACAAATAGGTGTTCAGCCTGAATCCGGTTAGCAAGCTCGTAAATTATTAAAGTATTGTCGGCAACAGCATTATCCCTGATATTTATATATGCCTGAGTGATCTCTTCCCCGGCATAAGCTCTCAATTTAAGACCCAGGTCAACTGCTCTCTGATCTAATCCCCTGAATGAAACTCCAGCCGTTATTGCAGATGGAAGTGCTAATGTTTCGAATAGAACTGTGGCTGAAGGGAGAATTTTATAGGTATGAAATTCTTTTGGTGAAATATCTTTGTATTTGTAAAGAATATCCGTTGAATCGGTACTCTCAGTGAAGCCACTCATTACGAGGCCATCTTCGTTAATAAAAATATCTCCCTCGGCTGCACCTGCCAACCTGCCAAGCTTTTCTCCCACCGCACCTGATTCTTTGCTTAGAAGATTCCGGAAGATCCCCGGAAGATTGGAAAATATAACAAATAATTTATCCTCATTTTTCCCGGCCGCCATCTGAACTTTTGAGAAGTCAGGCAAACTCCTGACATCACTCCCGCTTTCAGTTTGTGCAATTGATTTTTTAATGAGTTCAGGGGTACTGCTGCACATCAGCAATCCTGAAACAACAGACAGGTATACAGTATCCTTCTGATTATTATTTAAGTAAGGGATTTTTATCAGCTCATTGCCATATTCTTTGCTTTCCAATACATCGGAGATACCCGATGAACGTAGAATCTCTTTTATCTGTCTGTATTTTAGCTTACCTGCCAGAGCCATTGACAGTATAGATCTGAGTTTACCTTTTGAATCGCTATGGAATGAAATTATGACAGTTCGCTCACTTGTGAGATTTTTAAAGGCAGGTTTATTAAGTTGATCTGTAATGAATTTCAGATGGTTACTAAAATTACCCAGCTCTTTTACATTTCCCAGCTCACCGAAAAGACCTTTTCCTGTTGTAAGAGAATTCATGAAGCTTTGCAGATCTTCTGTTTCAATAATAAAAGCTGCATCCGGTGAAACAGACTTGTAGGGGTCGGTGAAGAAGCTTTTCCTGCCCTGACTGAGAAAGTATCCCATCACAACCAGACCGCATATCAGAATCAGAACTAAAAAGATTGTTATTCTTTTTCCCACTTTAAGAAAATCAGTATTAGATGTATTCCAAAAATAACAAATAAAATATAATGATCAGAGCTGAACCTTGACAAATTATTCTAAATCGCCTGAAGATCAAGAAATTTCCTCTATTCCGGTTTTAACCTGCACCTGACTTTAAGGTGAAGAACTGTCAGCAGGTTTCGGATATGAAGTGCCAGTTAACACCATTGAAATAAAAGAGGTTAAACTTTTCTTAAAATCCAGATAATTGATCTCAGAATTATCACTTTGGCACACATTTTGAAATATAATAATTACACAGGCAATCTCAATCATATCCCTGTTAAATCAGGGCAGCCAGGTTAAAAAAACCTGGCTTTTATTTTTTCAGAAAGATCTGTATCCT
The DNA here is from genome assembly GCA_963741935.1 of uncultured Bacteroidales bacterium. Classification (GTDB taxonomy): domain Bacteria; phylum Bacteroidota; class Bacteroidia; order Bacteroidales; family VadinHA17; genus LD21. Next base: position 104,693 of record CAVUJY010000010.1, read on the forward strand.
ATTATTTCCCTTACCTCACTTACAGTTTTAGCTGCGCTGCTTCGTGCTTTTTCTGCTCCTTCAGCAGCAACTTTTGCGAGATACTTATTATCGGCAAAGAATGTCATTTATCCTTGTTCGTATAGGATCGGTAAATTTGATTATATCTTCAGCCAGCTGTTTCTTCAAATCGCCATAGCGAATTTCGCATGATGCATATTTATCTGTGAAATATTTAACAGTAGATGGATCAGAAACAACTTCCATTATTGTAAACAGATTTTTTACAGCTTCGGTGGGCTCCTGGTTGGGAACTGTTGGACCTGTATCGGTTACAGCTTTCATTACCTTTTTCCTGATATCTTCAGGTGTATCAGCCAGAAATACTCCATTCCCTTCGCTCTTGCCCATCTTACCAGTTCCATCAAGTCCGGGTATTTTAACAAGCTGTTTACCAAAATTATATGCATCAGGTTCAGGAAAATAATTTACCTCATACATCATATTAAACCTTCTGGCAAACCTCCTTGTCATTTCCAGATGCTGTTCCTGATCTTTCCCGACCGGAACCTTATTGGCTTTATGTATTATTATATCAGCAGCCATAAGAACCGGATAGGTTAACAATCCTGCATTAATATTATCAGGTTGCTTTCTTATTTTCTCCTTAAATGAAGTGGTCCTTTCAAGTTCTCCTACATAAGCATTCATATTTAGCAGAAGGTAGAGTTCCGAGACCTCCGGCACATCGCTCTGGATGAATACTGTTGCAACCTCAGGATCAATGCCGCAGGCAAGATATTCCGACAGTACCTGTTTTATGTTACCGTGCAGATCGCCGGGTTTGGGATGAGTAGTAAGAGCATGATAGTCGGCTATAAAGAAATAACAATTATTCTCTCTTTGCATTTTGAGGAAGTTCTTTATTGCCCCGAAATAATTACCAAGGTGCAGATTGCCAGTTGATCTGATACCACTTACTACTGTGTCCATAGTCATTAAAAATATAATTCAGCGCAAAGTTAACAAAAAGGCGCAACGGCGCAACGGCATAAAGGCACAACGCCGTTGCAGACGTTGCGCCTTTATGCCATTGAGCCTTTATGTCTTTGCACCTTTTTTTATTACCTTTGTACGGTAATAAATTAATCGCCATGGAATCAACACGACAGAAAAAAGTATCCCGCCTGATTCAAAAAGAACTGGCTGATATCTTTCTCAGAAGAGGAAATGAGTTTGCACATGGTAAATTGGTTTCTATTACCAGGGTCAGAATAAGCCCCGATCTCTCTTTTGCAAAAGTCTACTTAAGTATATTCCCTGCTACAAATCAGGAAGAGGTTCTTCATTCCATTGAGGAACACAGCTCAAAAATAAGATTTGACCTTGGACATAAAGTAAGAACACAACTCAGGATTGTTCCTGATATAGCTTTCCATATTGATGACAGTCTCGACTATATCGATAAGATAGACAAGCTCCTGAAATCCTGACATATATATGCAATACGAACCGATTAAAAAAACCATAGGCCGATTTTTTGCAGGGTCTGTTTTCATGAGAAGGTTGCTTTATTTTCTTCTCGACCTGTTACTCCTCCGCACCTGGCATGTCAAAAAAGCTTTGAGAAAGATATCCCGCCAGTTTCCCGGAGAGGCAACTGTCCTTGATGCTGGTTCAGGCTTTGGTCAGTATACCTGGCGAATGGCCAAAATGAACTCAGGCTGGAACATCAAAGCCATAGATATAAACTCTGAACAGATCGATGATTGTACCAGATTTTTTAGAAAATCAGGGCTGTCTGACCGAGTTGAATTCATTACAGGAGATATTACAAAGCTGAATGACACCAACTTATATAATATTATCCTTTCTGTAGATGTAATGGAGCATATTGAAGAAGATCTGTTAGTCTTTCAGAATTTCAACAGGTCGCTCAAAGAAAATGGAGTATTAATCATATCAACACCATCCGACAAAGGAGGTTCGGATGTTCATAATGACCATGAAGAATCATTTATTGATGAACATGTAAGGGACGGCTATAGCATTGAGGATATTACAGAAAAACTGACTGAAGCAGGATTCATAAATGTTGATGTTGCTTACACATATGGTGTACCGGGAAATATTTCCTGGCGCTTATCGATGAAGAATCCGATAAGGATGTTAAACGCTTCATATCTCTTTTTTATCATCCTTCCCTTTTATTACCTTATCTTTTTCCCGGTTTCATTGGTTCTTAACATTTTTGACCTGCTTCTGACTCATAAGACCGGCACAGGATTACTTGTAATAGCCAGAAAGTAAGAATTGTGAAACTATCATATTATATCGCCAGGAGGTACCTGTTCGCAAAAAAATCGCGAAATGCAATAAATATTATTTCAGCTGTTTCAGTTGCGGGAGTTGCCGTCGGAACAATGGCACTTATTATTATTCTTTCTGTATTCAACGGCCTTGAAAAAATGGTCAGTGCTATTTTTAACACCTTTGATCCTGATATTAAAATAACTGCAGCAGAAGGCAAGACATTTATTCCTGACCCCAGTCGTCTGAAACTGCTTTCAGAGGTTAATGGTGTCTCATGTTATTCGCTGACTCTTGAAGAAAATGCTCTGCTTAAGTATGGCGACAGACAGTTCATTGCCACTATTAAAGGAGTTGATGATAACTATGCCAGGGTGACCAATATCGACAGCTCAATGTGGGAAGGAGATTTTGTTCTGCGTTCAGATAAGGGCCGCCCTTATGCTGTGCCAGGGCTGGGAATTGCAACATATCTCGGTCTCAGGATTAATTTTATTACTCCGCTGACAATTTATGTTCCCCGGAAAGACGGAAGCAGTAATCTGAATGCTGAGGATGCATTCAATAAAAAATTCATTTTCCCTTCAGGAATCTTTGAAGTTGAGAAAGAGTATGATTCAAAATATGTTTACATCCCTCTCGACTTTGCAAGAGAACTGACCGATATTGACACTGCTGTGTCATCAATTGAGATAAAATTTACTAAGGATGCAAATGCCAATGCCGTACAAAAGAAGATTGAAAGGATATACAATACCGGGTACAAAGTTCAGAACCAGTATGAACAGCAGGAAATTTTTTATAAGGTCATGAAGTCTGAGAGGCTTGCCATCTTTTTTATCCTTACCCTGATCCTTGTAATTGCCTCCTTTAATGTAATAGGCTCATTAACAATGCTTATTATTGAGAAAGAGCGCGATATTGAAATTCTTAAAAGCCTGGGGGCTGACAATGGACTGATACGCAAAATATTTATTTTTGAAGGATGGCTTATCTCAATAATAGGAGCATTGTCAGGTATCATCCTTGGATTTTTTATTTGCTGGCTTCAGCAGACATACGGACTTGTGAAGCTTCAGAGCGATTCACTTATCATGGATTCATATCCGGTTGTTATGAAATTAAAAGACTTCATTATTGTCCCCGGAACTGTTTTACTTATTGGCTTTTGGGCAGCATGGTATCCTGTAAGATTTCTTACAAAGAAATATCTTAAGAAGGAGGTATAATAATCAATTAGTATATTTGCGACTACATCTAAAATGAAGGAAGGAATGACCAGGCTTATACTTATTGTATCAATATTGTTTCTTTTGCTTGCCGGCTCCTGCGGAAGCAGAAAAAGCAAACTGGACAGTAATGGCCTGATACCTGAAAAGGAGATGGTCTCAATAATTCAGGAGATTTATATTGCTGACGGACTTATTACTCTTCCCAAAATTTATAATAAGTATACCAATCTCGATTCACTTTCAGCGTATAGATATATTTTTGAATCGCATGGCTACGATAAAGAAACCATGGATAAAACACTTAAATACTACTTCTATAAAAAGCCTAAGAAACTAATCTCAATATACGACCAGGTGCTTGGTATATACAGTAAACAGGAATCACTTCTCGAGAAGCAATCCCTGATTGAACAGCGTAAATCATATAACAGATGGAGCGGGAAGGAAATTTACTCTTTGTTCGGGTCAGAACCAGCTGATTCAACAATGTTTGACATAAATAAGCTAAGTCCAGGCAGCTATGTCCTTACCTTTTCTGCTACTTTATACCCTGATGATCAGTCTGTTAATCCAAGAATAACTGTCTATTCATACAATGCTGACAGTCTGGATTCAGGAAAGAAAACCTATATTAAAACATTGAATTACATAAAAGACGGACAACCACACTATTACAGATTACTTTTTAATGTTCCCGTAAAACCTATTATCAGGGTAAAAGGCTGGCTTTACGATTCTGACTTAAATGCAACAGAGTTTAATAAAGATGCAGTATTTGAAGATATATACTTTCGTGTTTTCTGCAGGAATTAAATGAAACGATACTCGGCACAATACATTTTGACCAACACTGGTTTGCCTTTAAAACGGGCTGTTATCACCACGCATGATGATGGAACAATTCATGATATTGAAGAAAATCAAGGCAATCTGGAAGAGCACGAATCGGTGGAATTTCATAACGGAATTATTGTCCCGGGATTTGTAAATTGCCATTGCCATCTTGAGCTCTCACATCTTAAAGGGGCTATACCGCGTGGTGAAGGATTAGGAAATTTTATCTTTAAGATCAGGAACAACAGGAGATCTGATGACAATTTAATTATTGATGCAGCAGACAGGGCAGATAATGCAATGTATAATGAAGGAATTGTGTTGTGTGCCGATATCTGTAACACCTCTGTTACATTTAATCATAAACGATACAGCAAAATAAAATATATCAATCTTATTGAGGTTTTTGGGATAGATCATGAAAAAGCCGATATAAGAATGAATGAAACAATTAATGTGGCTGAGTCGGCCGAAAACTGGGATCTTCCTTATTCAATGGTTCCTCATGCTGTCTATTCCACGTCGCTTCCCCTGTTAAGGCTGCTGAAAGCCAAGAGTGATAATAACAGGGTAACATCCATTCATTTCATGGAGACACCCGGAGAGAAGTCATTCCTCGAGAATCATTCGGGTCCATTTATGGAATCATATGAAAAATCCGGACTATTGCCGGCACATCCGGATCTTGCCAGGAATCATGCAGATGCCATACTGAATGAAGTAACACCATATGGGAATCTGATACTGGTTCATAACACATTTGCCGATAGTGAGACCATAGCGAAAGTAAATACCCGGGGAAACATCTACTGGTGCTTGTGTCCGAATTCAAATATATTTATTGAGAATCAAATTCCTCCGGTTAAATTGCTTATGTCGGAAAGTTGTGAAATCGTTCTGGGAACTGACAGTCTTTCATCGAACGATAACCTTAGCATCCTGGAGGAGATGAAGACTCTGCAGTTAAATTTTCCTGACCTTTCAATTAACGATTTAACTCGCTGGGCAACTGTTAATGGGGCCAGAGCCCTTGGTATGGATGACAAGTTCGGAAAGATTGAGCCGGGCAAAAACCCGGGACTTTTACTTATCCGGGATGTGGACCTTAAAAATATGAAATTACTGCCTGAGAGCGTAGTAACACGATTGGTTTAATCTATCCCGGCATGAGCTGCAAGAGCTCCCAAACCCGGAACTCATCTCCTTAACAACCAGAACAGCTTACCTATCCGGTGCGGATAATAAAATAAAACTTTTAAGGGTCCCGGAACATCTGTATCGCTTTTTCATAAAACTTATTGAAGGGAAGATATCACCCAGGATATATAAAAACTTCCGGTGTATACCGGGTATCTCACCAACAGTATTACGATAAAAGCCAGGTTTATTGATCGGAGGATTATCCTTCGGGCTCTTCAGGAAGAAGATGAATTTATCAATGACCACCTGATCATACCACTTATCAATTATTTCATTTATCCACACTGGAAATGTGACATTCCACATTTCTCTCAAGGGTCCGAGATGCTGTGCCACTACTTCCGACATACCCGCGAGGGAAGCATAATTAAAAAGTTTGTCATTAATAATCTCATCATAATGATTCTCAATCAGCACCAGAAGGTCTGTATATAACCTAAGCTGCGATTCATTATTCATCTCATGAAGATTAAGGTGCCTGATCAGGTAAAGGAAAAACAACTGTGGCCCGGGGATATAAACCTTTTCGCCTTTCAACTCAGATTCATAACTTTCTTCATAGAAAAGCTTTGTCAGTGAATTATCCTTTTGTCCAAAAAGTTCATGGTGAATCTCAACTGATGCGCCGTTCTTCAGAAGTGAAGGCAGATGCTTTCCTATATCAGCAATTATAAGGTTATGAAAGAAGGATTTTACCGGAAGAGATACAAAGCCATTTTGTAACATGATATTTCTGGCTGTAACACATTCATCCTTATCTAAAAGTATATCAACATCCGACATCTGGCGCAGGCCTTCATTACCATATTCCGAAATTTCAAGTGCCATGCCCTTAAGCAGAACTGTCTTTATATTATTAGCATTCAGCAATTTCAGGACTTCACCCATTGTCTCTGTATGGAAGGCATTTCGTCCTAAACTCTTTAAAAGAGCACCTCTCAGAAAGGATACAGAATCATCGGGAATAAGTTCCAGAAGTTTCAGCTTTTCGAGATTATGATACACAAGTGCAGCAACACCATGAGAATTAGCGAGTTTAGCAAAATAATTCCAATCCATGATTCCGAAAGCGAGAGATTTTATCTCAACAACCTGAATATCGATGAAATTCAACCTGCATAATCTGAGAAGAAGTAACTCCTCATTTCTTATATTAGGCTTGCTGGTCATTATGCAAACCGACTGCTTTGTTTTGTGTACATTGAAAAATAGATTCCTCTCTTTTCCATTAATTCAGTATGAGTACCCGTTTCAGCAATTTTGCCATTGATCAATTACAATTATCCTGTCAGCGAGTCTTACATTTGTAAAACGATGACTTATAAGAACAGATGTCCGTCCTTTTACTATCTCCCTGAACCTGTTAAAGATATCGTACTCAGTATCGGCGTCGAGAGAACTCGAAGGTTCATCCAGAATCAGAACCGGGGCATCTCTGAACAAGGCTCTTGAAAGGGCAATTTTCTGCCATTCACCCCAGCTAAGTTCCCGACTGTCATCAAAAAGGTTGCCAATCACAGTATCATAACCCCGCGGAAGATTTTCAATAAGCTCATGAACTCCGGTTGTTGCCGCTGATTTCCTGATCCCTTCCTGTGCATTGTTATTCTCAATATTCCCCATCCTGATATTTTCTCCGGCGGAGAGGTTGTATAACATAAAATCCTGAAATACAACAGAAAACTGTTTCCTGTACTCCTCAGGCTGAAAGTGCCTGATATCATTCCCGTCATATTTTATCGATCCTGAATCGGCTTCATATAACCTGCATAAAAGCCTGACGAGCGTACTTTTTCCTGCACCATTCGATCCAACGAGTGCAATAATCTCACCCTTATTAATCTCCAGAGATATATTGCTCAGGGTGCTGGAATTATTTCCGGGATAAGTAAATGAGACGTTTTCCAGACTTATTTTTTTTGCAAGAGGTTCCGGCATAATGACAGGTGCGACTGCAGTAATGTTTTCTTTAAGATTAAGGAATTCAAATGTATCTCCAATGAAGAGACTATCCTCATAAAGACTGCCAACAGATGTAAACAGGTCCCTTATGTAAATCATTCCCTGCCTGAAGGCCATGAGAAACATAGCCATTTCACCAATAGTCAGGGAACCGGATATAGTCTTACGGGCAATATAAATTATGGTAAATAATAATGCAGAGGCTTTAAACAGGTTTGATATCATTTCTATCTGGGTCCTTTTCCGTATAATATTGACCTCTTCCTCCTTCTGTTTAAGAAATGATACTTTAAAAAGATCCATAAAATAATTACCAAGGCCAAAGATTCTTAGTTCTCTTGAAGGTCTGTCACCTGTCAGAAGCCAGTTAAAGTATGATGATTTCCTGGCTTCAGGAGTCTGCTCCCTCTGAAAATTATAGAGAAGTCCGGCATAATGAAGCCTTAACCAGATTCCGGGTAGATTGACAACAATAAGTAAAAGGGCGAGAGACCAGTTGAGTGTGAATATAAGTCCGGCCATCAGAAGTATTGAAAGCAAAGACCTTAATATTGCCACAAGGTTATTAAGAATATTATTCGGACGCCATGGAGCTTCCCTGGAAGCGCGTGCCAGACAATCAAAATATTCAGGTCGTTCAAAGTTTATCAGGTCAAGCTTAACTGATTTGGCATGTAACAGACCATACATATAAATCTCCAGCTTGAGAGATTGTTTTTTGCGTACATAATTACTGATGTCCGAAGATGCTTCATCGAGGAACCAGAAAACTGCTACAGCAATAACGGGCCATAACACAACGGTAAGTGATGAACCAGGATTGGTATTTGCTGCTCCGGTAATGCCATCAATAACTCTTTTAAGCAGCCAGATAAGGATAAGAGGAAATATACTGCGTATAACAGACAATGCTGTATTTGTGAATGCCCACCCCGGTGCACTATTCCAGACAAGCTGTATTGATTCCCTGAATAGTCTGATTTTCTCCTTCATCTTAAAGTAATGATGCTATAATAGTTTCAAAATTATTATATGTGCTGATTTTTCATCACAAGACAAAAGTAGTGGTTAAAAACAAAGGTCCGGCGACAAGGTTATAGTGTCAATGCAATTTTCCCCAGATTAGTATTCCAATTACTCTCAGCCTGTTTATAAAGTAGTCCGGACTTTTGTTAATTCTTATATCAGCCCGGACAGGATTCTCACCTGTTGTTTCAGCACCGACAATCCGGCCTGCTATTTTGTCAATCCCTACAGGAAAATCTTCGCGGGCATTACTGTCGCCCCTGGCAATATAGCTCAGAACGCCATTTTTGTTAATTACTTTAGTCATCCGGTGTACAATAAGCCCTCCCTCGCGTTTTATTGCAATAATCTCACCCGCCACGGGAGCACCTTTGATGCTAATGGGTTCTATAAGAATCAGTGAACCTGGTTTAATACAAGGATACATGCTATATCCATGAGCCTTTATTCTAATGGATTTGCCCTCAGCAAGGAGAGTGAGTCCCATATCCTTAACTATGTTTCTATTCCTAAGTAAACTATTCATTTTCAAGTATATGATCAATTACACTCCGGTCAGGTTTAAAACTCAGCTTTACAACAGGTATGGCATTACACATTATTGATACTGAACCTAACAATCTGGCAATAATTTCAGATCCCCAGTTATGCTGAATACAGTTAGCCATAACAAGGCTGACAGCAGAAGCTCCTTTTACATGTGACTAATTTGTTTGAAATACCATGTTCAATTATAAAAATCTTATTGAGCCTGGATTCACGTGGTTCATCATTCTTGTAAACAGGGGTATTATACATCCGGTAACCATATTCATTGTTTCTAATAATCAGCCTGTCATCGTGAATAACCCTTGCGCCACCATCGTCCCAAAGTCTTGCTATGGTTGTTTTACCTTTTCCGGAAATACCGCTGAATATATATCCATGACCCGCATGGTTTACTCCGGAAGCATGGATCATAATATCGCCATAGATAACAGTAAGGTAATAAAGAATAAGTCCGTCAAGAGGATATTCAAAAGGATCAATTTCATCTACGGAACCATTAACCCAAAGATCCCATTCCCTGTCTGTAAGTGAAAACTTTAATATTGCATTCTTCTCCGGCTCTGAAAGAGGAAAGATCGTCGATATAAAAAGTTCAGCATGATCTTTCCAGATACTCCAGAAATTAGCATTATGCTCAATCTTAACTCCATTTATCTCCTCAACAAATGGAGCGTGAAAAACCCTTTCAGCGTTTTTTGGAAGATTAAATGGTCCGGAATGTACACGAATCAGAATATCTGACTCTGTTTTATTTACTAAATTTTTCTGAAACCTCGCTGAAGGAACAAGTTCAGGTCCGTTGGCGTCTGCCTCAAACCTGATTTTATAACCGGCAATGATCAAATTATAATCTCTCATATCTTCCAGTTCATCGCTAAAGACTTCTCTTTGCAGTTATTTTGCACTTTCAAAAGTTATCTGACAATCCTAAAGATCCTTTTGACCATTTATGGTATTATTTGAGTTAGTAAACCTAATAAAAAAAACAAGCATTGGCCAATACAGATATTTATGTTTTTAAGTAACAATCAGATATTTACTCATGTTATCAATAAATATAAAGATGTCTTTTGAAGCAGTTTCAGTACTAACATCGTACTCCTTTGTCATTGCATCAATAATATCTTCCACACTTTTTTTCCCGTCAATCTGCTCCCAGATAAAAGCACCGCTTTCGTTGAGTGTATAAACACTGTTCATGTCAGCAATATTATTCGCTATTGGAACAAGTACATATTCATTACCTGTTTTCCTGGTAACTACTGAAGCAGAATGGGTAAGGATTGATTTCAAACCTGTCATCAAATTCAATTATAACTCAAAAGTATAAAAATTTATGGTTCTTCCCCCATACTGTCATATACGGGTATGATAGCACACCACAGTAATGACAACAGTTCAGCTACTTACCAGCCATGGAAGCCCTTATACCATACCGGTGAAAATGAATTTTATTTCGGGTATTGATTACTTTGTAAAAGCCTGACTATTTCAGATTCAACAGCTTTTTAAATATTATTCGTCCTGACCTTTACCATTTAGTGCTGTTTTGATCCTGAAGATGACTGATAATTGCTTCCTTATTTATTTTTATATTAACAATAGGATAATAGAACATAGTCATGGATTTGTAATTACTTGTATCCTTACTGAATGTCAGAAAGTCAATTCTCTTTTTTACCGCATCAAGTGTTATTGTATATGAAATGCAATTTTTGTCTTCACCCATAAAGATCCATTTTTGCATATTCTTATCTACTGAAAGCAATTCAAGAAGATATGCGGCTTCAATAGCTGAGTGTTCATGTTCTTTTCCAAAAACCCTGAGTGTTAACAAATCTTTATCAATTTCCAATGACAAATTTTCAGCGTGTCTGCTGGTTGGAATATACCTTTCCTCCGTTGCCTCCAGTTTGTTTACTATCAGTGAATCCGAAGTTATTGATATCTGACTTTTAGCAGATACGAATCCTATAAGGAAGATCGATGTCAATAATATTTTTTTCATAGCTTTAATACTTTAGGAAGATAAACTTATATGGTTATCACTAAATAATTAATCTTTAACACAAAAGTATTTCAACATTAAATAAAGTATATTAAGATGCCATTAATGTGAGATTAAGAATAGTTAAATAGGTATTGTAAATCTGGCCGGCAAAATGGAGGAACTGCGGAAACAGATATAAGAATTATCTGTAAAATGCTGAAGTTTAATATTATACTATTTTGTCAGTTCGACACACTCAACATTAGTGCCCTGATTTATAAAAATTTATGAATCAATTTCTTACCTTCGCAAAAACTTAATTATGAGTAAGAAGGGAAATGACAAGAAACAGTCCGGCATTCCAAAAGAAACACTTACGGGACAGATACTTGCAGCATTGACTAAAAGCCCTGATCAGGGATTCAATTATAAGCAGATCTCCAAACGATTAAATATAACCGGCAGTTACGATCAACAGCAGGTATCAGACATTTTAAGAGAACTCACAAAAAAGGGTGAGATTCAGGAAATTTACCACGGGAAATATAAAGTAAAGGTTAGCCGTGGTTATATTACAGGTACTGTTGATATGACCAGGATGGGATATGGGTTCATATCCACCGATGATCTTGAAGATGATGTATTTGTAACTGCCAAGAATCTAAAGACAGCTCTTCATGGCGATAAGGTCAAGGTGTGGCTTTATGCAAAAAGGAAAGGAGCCCGTCCTGAGGGTGAAGTGGTGGAGATAATTGAAAGATGGCGCACCTCATTTGTAGGGACAATAGAGATAATGCCAAATTTTGCATTCCTCATTCCCGATAACAAGAATATGCCTTTCGACCTCTTTATACCAACTTCAAAACTCAATGGAGCAAAACAGGGTCAGAAAGCTGTGGCCAAAGTTGTTGACTGGGATCCAAAATCAAAAAATCCTGTTGCAGAGATTATTAACGTACTTGGTTATCCCGGATTGCATGAAACAGAAATGCATGCAATACTTGCTGAATTTGAGCTCCCGTATAACTTCACTGAAGAGGTTGAAGAGGATGCTGAAAAAATTCATGGCAAGATAACAGAACAGGATATTAAGTGAACGTCGCGATTTCAGGCAGATACCTACTTTCACTATTGACCCTGCAGATGCGAAAGATTTCGATGATGCTCTGTCTATCAGGCAGCTTGAAAACGGCAATCATGGGAGGTAGGAGTTCATATTGCCGATGTTACACATTATGTAAAAACAGGTTCATTGGTTGAAGAAGAGGCAAAACAGAGGGCTACTTCTATTTACCTGGTCGACAGGGTAGTGCCAATGCTTCCCGAACGACTTTCAAACCATATCTGCTCACTTAATCCGGCAGAAGATAAACTTACATACTCAGCAGTATTTGAACTGAATGACAAATCAGAAGTCATAAACGAATGGTTTGGAAGAACCATCATCAATTCCGATAAGAGGTTCTCATACAATGAAGCTCAGATGGTGATCGATACCGGAGAGGGCGATATGAAGGATGAGGTATTATTACTGCACCGTCTGGCCCAGCAACTCAGAACAAAAAGATTCGCCTCCGGGGCATTTGCCTTTGAAAAGGTTGAAGTGAGATTTGACCTTGATGAGGCAGGGAAACCTATTGGAATTAAATTCAGGGAGATGGGAACTGCCAATCAGCTTATTGAGGAATTCATGCTTGCTTGCAAACAAACGTGTTGCTGAATATGTTGGAAAAAAGCTGAAGGGAAAGATATTTGTTTACAGGATCCATGATAAACCGGATCCTGAAAAGATAAGTAACTTCAGCATTTTATCACCCGCTTTGGATATAAGCTTATTAAGATGAAAAGACTTCTCTTTCCAAAGGCAATGAATAAGCTGCTGACTTCTGTTGCAGGCAAAAAAGAACAGAATATTATTGAAACACTTGCCCTGCGATCAATGGCAAAAGCAGTATATTCTACAGATAATATTGGTCATTACGGATTATCATTCAAGTATTATACTCACTTCACCTCTCCTATCCGTCGTTATCCCGATATGATGGTTCACAGACTTCTGACAGAATATCTTTCAGAAGAAAACCCTTCATCGAAGGATAAATGGGAAAAACTGTGCGACCACTCCTCAAAGATGGAGAGGCTGTCGGCCGAGGCCGAAAGAGCATCTGTTAAGTACAAACAGGTTGAATACATGAGTGATAAGACAGGAAAGTATTTGAAGGAGTTATTTCAGGTGTAACAGAATGGGGTATATATGTTGAGATTATTGAGAATCAATGCGAAGGGATGATTCATATCAGAGAGCTTGCAGATGATTTCTATGAATATGATGAGGAGAACTATTGCATAAAAGGACGTTCAACAGGGAAGGTATATACCCTTGGTGACCGTATAAATATTGAAGTTGTGAAAGCTGATCTTCAGAAAAAACAACTCGATTACAAACTTGCATAGAAAGATTCAATTAATATTTCCGGCGTAACATCAGTTGCGTATCTACAATTATTATGTGGCTCTTCCAAATTGAAAGCCAGTGGAATTTGCTGTATTTAAAGAATATTTTAACCGCAAAGTGAGCAAAGATTAAGCAAAGCCCGCCCGACTGAACGTCGTTCGGGCGGGAACGCAAAGACAATCGCATTAATATTTAGCACTTTGTGAACTTCTGTCAATATTGTTGCAGAAGAAACAGGTGCAGAGCACCGGAATATTATTCCAAATAATTCAATCTACTCCCTGTCGGACTGAATAACCTTGAGCAGCTCTTCAACAGCATCTTTTTCAGGTACATTTTTCTTAACAGCAACGGTTCCGCGATAAATATGCACTTTCCCTTCAGCAGCACCTACATATCCGTAATCTGACCCTGCCATCTCCCCGGGTCCGTTTACAATACATCCCATTACCGCAATCTTAAGTCCCTTCAGATGACCTGTTGCCTCTTTTACCTTTCTGACTGACTCCTGAAGATTGAACTTTGTACGGCCACAGGTAGGGCACGACAGATACATAGTGCGGGTAATACGTGCACCTGTACATTGAAGTATTGAAAATGCAAGCTCTGTTACATCCCTGAAACTGATATCACCCATATTGGTTACCGCAATACCTGAAATTCTTCGATCTGTAATATATCTGCCGAGCAGAGAAGCAGCTTTCACCTGAAGATCTTCCCTGATATTTTCATGAAACACAGGATTTAATATAATATGATGTTTTAACCCATGTTCTGAGAGCGTATTCATAAAGTGATCGGGAGCATACATCTCCTTGTCAGGATTAAATGTAAATATTACAAGAGCAGTTGCCGGATCGGGCCTTTTTAGATACCTGATATCAAAATGTGAACCTGTAAGCATTACATTCAGCTTGCCCGATTTAAGGACACTGTCATGATATGTTTCAGGAGAGAATAATGGCAGCACTCTCTCATTCTCCTTATTTTCAAACCAAACCTTAAAAGGAATTATAACCGACAAATCATCCGGTATTATTTCAGGACAATTTCTTGCAATGATCAGATCTGATGAATTATCTGTGCTTACAACTTTGCCTGTTTTTTGGTTAATTCTGAATCCTGCATCTGCATAAGCATCAGCATTAATTTCAGTATAAGATGTCATATTTGATAAGACCAGCGGGCCCCTGATCTTTTTAAATATCTCGGGCTTTGTATCCGGAGCCTTGTATGTAAGTATCGTTTCAGGCTTTTTGCCGGCAACACCCCTGGGCATAAACTGAACCAGTTTTTTGGCAACAGGAATCTCTTTTTCCGGATCTTCCGACAGAGAAACCCTTATTGTATCACCAATACCTTCGGCCAGAAGAGCTCCTATTCCTGCAGCAGACCTTACTCTCCCGTCTTCACCTTCTCCTGCCTCCGTAACACCCAGATGAAGCGGATAGGAAAGCTTCTCCTCCTGCATTGAAGCAACAAGCATCCTGGTTGCCTCAATCATGATAGCTGTATCGGAAGATTTCATTGACAAAACCAGATCATTAAAGTTCTCTGCCCTGAAAACCTGGATAAACTCCATTGCTGAAGCAACCATGCCGGCAGGAGTATTTCCATATCGGGTCATAATGCGGTCCGATAAAGAACCATGGTTTATACCAATCCGTATTACTGTTTTATTTTCCTGACATATGCTGATTAATGGTAAAAGCTTCGAATGAATCCTTTCCAGTTCTTCTTCGTACTCCTTGTCTGTCAGTTCATTCTTTTCAAAAGAGGCTCTCTTATCAGCATAATTACCAGGATTTATCCTGACCTTTTCAACAATCCGTGCAGCTGTCTCAGCAGCAAGCGGATTGAAATGGATATCTGCAATAAGGGGGGTATCATAACCGGCTTTCCTCAGTTCCTTTTTGATCAGAGCCAGGTTCTCTGCTTCCTTCACACCCTGTGCTGTAAGACGAACATAATCGGCACCGGCTTCAATTATCCTGATGCACTGCGCTACAGATGATTTTGTGTCAAGAGTATCCGTATTTGTCATTGACTGCAACCTGATGGGGTTGTCGCCACCAAGAGGAACGGAGCCAATGGGGATGACTGAGGAGATGTACCCTGACCCCCTGAAGTCCCCCTGTGAGGGGGACAAATCCGTCTCTTCTGGTTTACTAATCATCTGTCTGGCACATTTGAGTTGCTTTTGGCATCATTAAGGGTTGACTGAATGCATGTTTTTATCTTTACAATTGTAGCTTCAATTTGTTCTTCGATTTCTAAATTTGAAAGATGTAAAATCTTGTATCCATTTATGGTGAGGATTTTTTCACGTTTAAAATCAGATTCTACCATTTCAGGGAGATCATGAATCTCACCATCAACTTCGATGATTAGTTTGAGCTCATCGCAATAAAAATCAACAATATATTCAAAAATAGGCTGTTGTCTTCGAAATTTGTACCCAGATATTTGTTTTGATCTTAACCTTGACCATAGAATTATTTCAGCCACGGTCATACTTTTCCTTAAAATTCTGGCCTTTTTAATTAACTCCCTGTTTCCGTAATAAATCATTTAATACCCTAACTATAAATAATTTAATTTACACCTTTATTAATGAATTAATAACAGAGTTTTCAAAAATCAAAATCCCAAATCATCCTTATTATCTTAACGCAACTATCCCCCCTCGGGGGGATTATAGGGGGTCAAAATCGTTATCACTCCCTCACTCTCTCTCCCAGTCAGCCCCCTCTTTAAGATCTTTAAGAATTATACCTGCATCCTTCAGCTCATTCCGGATTTTATCTGAAGCTGACCAGTTCTTATTATTCTTAGCCTCCTGCCGAAGGTCAATAATAATCTTCATCAGCTCGCCGGTAAGCTTTTCATCACCTGCTGCAGAAGCTTCATCCTTTAATCCGAGTATATCAAATACAAAAGTGTTGAAAAGCGATTTAAGTGATTCAAGGCCCGGCTCATCAATCTTCTCAGTACCATCAGCTATTAAATTTATCAGTCGCACCCCTTCAAAAAGATTCGCCAGTAATATCGGACTGTTAAGATCGTCATCCAAAGCCTCGTAGCATTTTTTCTCAAGAGCCGGAACATCTATGGTGCTTGTAGGTGATGACTTAAGTTTATTAAGAGTATCTATCCCCTTCATGAGTTTTTGAAGTCCTTTCTCAGCTGCCTGAAGAGCTTCATTTGAGAAGTCAACGGTACTGCGATAGTGCGCCTGCAGAATAAAGAACCTGATGGTCATCGGACTGTAAGGTTGTTCAAGCACAGGGTGATCGCCACTGAATAGCTGATCAAGAGTAATAAAGTTTCCAAGCGACCGGGCCATCTTCTGACCATTGATCGTTATCATGTTATTATGCATCCAGTATCTTACCGACTCACTTCCAAGTGCAGCCGTTGACTGTGCTATTTCACATTCATGATGCGGAAACTGAAGATCCATACCCCCACCGTGAATATCGAACACCTCACCAAGATATTTGACGCTCATCGCCGAACACTCCAGATGCCATCCGGGAAATCCGACACTCCACGGAGATGGCCATTTCATGATATGTTCAGGTGATGCCTTTTTCCATAGTGCAAAATCAAAGGGATTTCTTTTCTCATCCTGTCCGTCGAGAACACGTGTATTGCTCTGAAGGTCCTCAAGAATCCGGCCGGAAAGTTTTCCGTATTTATATTTTTCGTTGTATTTGAGTATGTCAAAATATACCGATCCGTTTACTTCATATGCATAACCGTTCTTAAGTATCTCTTTAGTAAATTCCTGCTGTTCAATGATATGACCACTTGCCCTGGGTTCAATTGAAGGAGGCAGGGTATTAAGTTGTTCCAGATTCTTGTGATATGTGTTCAGATATTTCTGGACAACTTCCATGGGCTCAAGGTGCTCCTGTCGTGCTTTTTTTGTAATCCTGTCCTCTCCTTCCCCTGCTGTTTCATCCTCGAGGTGACCTACATCTGTAATGTTCCTGACATATCTGACTTTGTATCCCAGGTGTTGAAGATACCTGTTAAGCAGATCGAATATTATTGCAGGGCGTGCATGACCCAGATGGGCATTGCTATAAACAGTTGGACCACATACATATAGCCCGACAAAGGGTGGATGAAGCGGTTTAAAGAGCTCCTTCTTTTTTGACAGACTATTAAAAATAGTTAAGTTATTCTGCATCATCAGTGATTTTGTTATGACAAAAGTAAGGTAATTATTAATTTTTTGTTTAACGTGCTAATGAATATCCTCTCTTTCTGAATTATTTTAAATGAGTATCGGGAATGAGGAATAATTACATACCAACTGAACTTTCTTAAGCGGGGGATTACCTTCGGCCTTGGAACTAGTCTGTATTCATTATTGCACACCAATTATTATGCCAACTGGCTCTGAAAGAGCCATATATGAATAACCCCCGGTGCAACCGGGGGTGGATGACTAACTCTCTAATCTCAAGCCCTGAAGGGGCGTAATAATCATATTCAGCTCCTTCAGAGCTGATAATTGTAGTGTGGATTCTTAACCTCCGGTTGCACCGGAGGTTATTCATATTTAGCCACTACGTGGCTTAAAGAAATAAAATTTCAGCTACAACCTAATTTACAAATATCTGATATTATGTGATATATAAAATATTGTCATTAGTAATACGCCTGTTGGCGGATGAGTAATCTCCTTCTATCAGGGCAGAAGTATTACTTATTCCTGATAGTCATGAATTTTTATAATGAATTCTGAAAATAATTACCGGAATATCCGTAATAAGCCCTCTTTATTAGGGGGTTCAGGGTAATATCTTAATATTTTAAAGCCTGAATCGCATAAGAACAAGAAATTTATTTTGCATTCCCAAAAATCCTATTTATCTTTGCACCCACAAATCAAATATTCCTTCCTTTAAAGGGTGTTTGGTTTTTATTAAGAAGGGTGAAGAGATTAGGCTCTGTGAAACCCTGGCAACCAATCCTGAGAATCAGAATAACGGTGCCAAAACCTAATCCCGGAAAGACGGGAGATGATAAAAATTTAACACTGAAAAAATGAATTATTTTCATCTGACAAACAACAACTTTATTATGCCGCTCATGCCTATGTGCATGTGCCGGTAAGCAATTTGATTTGTAATCAGTCATCTTATCAGTTAACCGCCGGAGATTATGAAGCGATAGCTATATCTGTATGTCCGGTTATTTGTAGAATTTAAAACCCAGAAAAATGAAATCACAAAAAATAAAATTTGAAACATTACAGGTCCATGCAGGGCATTTCCCTGATAAGGAAACATTATCACGAGCAGTCCCGCTTTACCAGACATCCTCATATGTATTTAAAAATGCCAAACATGCGGCAGATCTTTTCGATCTGGCTGAATGGGGAAATATTTATACGAGAATGAATAATCCTACAACTGACGTATTTGAAAAAAGGGTAGCCGCCCTGGAAGGCGGAGTAGCTTCTCTGGCTGTTGCCTCAGGGCATGCAGCCCAGTTCATTGCCCTTACAACTATTCTGAGGAAAGGTGAAAATTTCGTCAGCTCGCCCTTTCTTTATGGCGGAAGTCATAATCAGTTTAAAGTCACTTTTGCAAATTTTGGAATTGAAGCCAGACTGGCCAGCGATCTTAAACCAGAATCATTCGAAAAACTGATTGATAAGAACACAAAAGCTTTATATGTTGAAACAATAGGAAATCCCGGATTCAATGTCCCTGATTTTGATGCTCTTTCAGCAGTTGCCAGGAAACACGGCATACCTCTGGTTGTTGATAATACATTCGGGGCATGCGGATACCTGTGCAGTCCTATTGAGCATGGTGCAAATATTGTTGTTGAATCGGCAACCAAATGGATAGGCGGTCACGGAACAAGTATCGGAGGTGTAATTACAGATGCCGGAAACTTTAACTGGAACAATGGCAATTTCCCTGTCTTTACAGAACCTGCCGAGGGCTATCACGGCAAGATATTCGGAGAAATCTTCTCACAGACATCTCCTGCAGGGAACATTGCATTCATCGTAAAGGCACGTGTTGAAGGATTAAGAGACCTGGGACCTGCCATCAGTCCTTTTAACTCCTTCCTGCTATTACAGGGACTTGAGACTCTATCATTAAGGATGGAACGACACATTGAAAATACTCTTGCTCTGGCAAAATGGCTCGAAGCTCATCCTGGTGTTGAAAAGGTAAACTATCCGGGACTTCCCGGAAATCCACATCATGAGCTGGCAAAAAAATATCTGCCTAAAGGTGCCGGAGGAGTCCTCAGTTTTGTCCTGAAAGCAGACAAATCAAGAGCTGTCAGACTTGTAGAACATTTTGAGCTTGTAAGTCATCTGGCCAATGTTGGTGATGCAAAGACACTCATAATTCAGCCTTCTGCAACAACCCATTCACAGCTTTCCACTGAAGAACAGCTTGCAGTGGGAATAGAACCCGGACTCTTCAGGGTATCAGTAGGAATTGAGCATATAGACGATATTATTAACGATTTCGAACAGGCATTCAAGCAAGTATTATAATGGATATATTTAAATATAATCACCCTTTTAAAACTGAAACGGGAGCAATTTTGCCCTCTGTTGATATAGCATATAACACATGGGGCAAGCTTAACAGTGAGGCTGACAATGTAATTTGGGTATGTCATGCCCTCACTGCCAACTCCGATGTTGAATCATGGTGGCCCGGGATGGTAGGTCCCGGACTACTCTTTGACCCTGAAAAATATTTTATTGTATGTGCAAATGTTCTTGGTTCCTGCTATGGTACAACTGGTCCGTCATCCATAAATCCTGATACAGGGAATCAATGGCTCCTGAATTTTCCAAGGATAACTGTGAGGGACCTTGTTAATGTTCATGAGATATTAAGAAAACAGCTGAATATTAAAAAGATACATTCAGTAATTGGAGCATCTATAGGAGGATTTCAATCGCTCGAATACAGCATCATGTACCCTGAGATAGTAGAAAGATTGATATTTGTTGCTTCCAGCTCCAAACAATCACCATGGGCAATAGCTTTCAGCGAATCGCAGCGTATCGCTATGAATGCTGACAGTTCGTTTGTCGGAAATCAACCCGACGGAGGCAAAAAAGGACTGAAAGCTGCAAGATCCATTGCTCTTCTGAGTTATCGCAACAGTGCAGCATATAACAAGACACAGATGGAAGAGGATGATGAAAAAACTGACCTTTTCAAAGCTTCTTCATACCAGGCCTACCAGGGCGATAAGCTTGTAAACAGGTTTAATCCGTTTCTCTTATTACAGTCTGGTATGCCTCAGTGATACCCAGAACGTTGGACGAGGCAGAGGAGGAAGACCAGCAGCACTGGGAAGTATAAAAGCTAAAACACTGTGCATAGGAATAACATCTGATATACTTTTCCCTGTTGAGGAACAGAAATATGTTGCAGAAAATATCCCTGGAGCCAGCTATGTTGAAATAGATTCATTTTACGGACACGATGGTTTCCTGATTGAATCAAAATTAGTGACAGGTGCTGTACGAAAATTCTGGAGTGAAAATTCAAATTAAAGACATTAAAATGACACAGGAAAAATTAAGAATAGGACTTTTCGGTTACGGTTGCGTTGGTCAGGGATTGCAGGACGTTCTGAACAGCAGCAAAGGATTTAAGGCTGATATTGTAAGAATATGTGTAAAAGACCGGAATAAAAAGAGACGGATCCCTATGTCGAATTTTACTTTCGACAAGGATGATATCCTTAATGACCCTTCAATAAACCTTGTTGTAGAGCTTATTGATGATGCTGACGAGGCTTTCAACATTGTTACTACTGCCATGAAAAGCGGTAAGAATGTTGTTACAGCCAACAAAATGATGGTAGCCAAACATTTCAAAGAGCTGGTTGAAATGCAGGATAAGTATAAGGTGTCACTTCTTTATGAAGCCTCAGCCGGAGCCAGCATTCCCATAATAAGGAACCTTGAGGAATATTATGATAATGAGTTGCTCTATTCCTTGCGCGGAATATTAAATGGAACAACAAACTATATCCTGACAAAAATGCACAATGAAGGAATAGCCTATAGCGAAGCTTTAAGAGGAGCACAGGAAAAAGGGTTTGCAGAGTCGGATCCCACACTTGATGTTGAGGGATGGGATGCCAAATTTAAACTTTGCATAATAACCGGTCATGCTTATGGTCTGTTCCTTGATCCCGATGAGGTCTTCCATTATGGGATAAATAAAATCTCAGAATTTGATATTCAATATGCCAAGGAAAAAGGCTTCAAAATAAAACTGGTCCCATATGTAGGCAAAACCAATGACAATACAATTACAAGCTTTGTTCTGCCCCGATTCATATCAGCAGATAAATATCTTTATAATGTTGATAATGAATATAACGGGGTAATAACAGAAGCTGCTTTTGCGGATAAGCAGTTTTTCAGCGGCAAGGGTGCAGGCGGACATGCTACAGGAAGTGCAGTGCTTTCCGACATTTCTGCTAATTCATATGGGTATCGCTATGAGTATAAAAAACGTCAGCAGGGTACTGTTTCAAATTATACACACGATCATAAACTGGAGGTCTACCTGAGGTATAAGGATGAAAAGGATAAGGAATTATTTGGATTTGAGGAAGTCTCGGAATACTTTAGCGGAAGATTTTACAAATATGTGATTGGAGTGGTAAACCTTAAAAACCTTTTTGCATTTAAGGGAACAACTTAGCACAATGGATGTTTTTATTGTGAATACAGGAAGAAAAATTAATGACCCGGTATCTGTGGCAGGAAGCAGTGAAATACAGGACTTTACGAGATTTTTTAAACCTTTCGGATTTGCAGGAGAAATTATTTTGAACATTACATAACCATTTAAACTTTCATGTTTGGTATTTTTGAAGCCCAAAAGACAGGGAGTAAAACAAAAAGTCAATATGTTGATGCACATTACTTGTACAAGATTTTGGGTATAAATCAGTGAATAATAGCATACTCGTGTAATAACATGTAAGTTAATAACATAACAAGGTGAAGCAAAAAATTGAAGAAATAATTAAACAAAAGATCCTTGTACTTGACGGTGCAATGGGTACGATGATCCAGAAACATAAGCTTCAGGAAAATGATTACCGGGGTGAGAAGTTTAAAGATCATCCTATGCTTCAGAAAGGTAATAATGATCTTTTATCTCTTACTCAGCCGGAAATTATTTCAGGCATTTACATGGAGTATCTTGAAGCCGGAGCGGACATTATTACAACTAACACCTTTAATGCAAACAAGATATCCATGTCGGATTATGGCATGGAAAACCAGGTATATAATCTGAACTTTCAGTCTGCACAGCTGGCTGCCAGGGCAATTACTTCATTTGAGAATACCAGCGAACCCGAAACACATTTTATTGCCGGCACGCTTGGGCCCTACCAACCGTACAGCATCAATGTCATCAGATGTAAATGACCCTGGTGCCAGGGTGGTAAAATTTGATGATCTTGTTGAAGCATATTCCGAACAGGCAAGGGGATTAATAGATGGCGGAGTTAATCTGCTTCTTGTTGAGACAATTTTTGATGTCCTTAACTGCAAGGCTGCATTGTTTGCAATTGAATCGGTATTTGAGGAAAAAGGTATCCGGCTTCCTGTTATGGTTTCCGGCACAATTACTGATGCCAGCGGAAGAACACTTACCGGGCAGACTCTTGAAGCCTTCATGGTTTCAGTTTCTCATTTTCCACTGTTAAGCCTTGGTCTGAACTGTGCCCTGGGAGCTGAACAGTTACGTCCGTTTATTGAGGAGTTATCGCATAAAACAGGTTTTTATGTATCTGCTCACCCCAATGCCGGGCTGCCAAACCAGTTTGGAGAATATGATCAGTCTGCTGCCTACATGGCCTCAATAGTTGAGGAATTTATGAAAGAGGGATGGGTAAATATTATTGGCGGCTGTTGCGGGACAACACCTCATCATATCCGGAAAATTGCTGAGCTGGCAAAAAAATATAAGCCAAGGACAAAAGCCTGAAATAGATAAGGTATACAAAATTAAGCGGGCTTGAAGTTCTCACAATAACACCTGAAACCAATTTTGTTAATATTGGTGAGCGTACCAATGTCTCAGGATCAATAAAATTTGCCCGGCTTATCAGGGAAGAAAAATATGATGAGGCTCTGGCTATTGCCAGGGGACAGGTTGAAGGCGGAGCTCAGATCATTGACATCTGCATGGATGAAGCAATGCTCGACTCCGAAAAAGCTATGGTGAAATTTGTAAACCTTGTTATGTCGGAACCTGATATCTCCAAGCTTCCCCTAATGATCGATTCATCGCGATGGAGCGTCATAGAATCAGCTCTTAAATGCATTCAGGGTAAGTCAGTCGTGAATTCGATAAGTCTGAAGGAAGGTGAGGATTCTTTTCTGGAACATGCCCGTAAAATAAGGAAATACGGAGCTGCAGCTGTTGTCATGCTTTTTGATGAAGACGGACAGGCTGATACATTCGAGAGAAAGATTGCAGTAGCTGAAAGGACATACAGGCTCCTTGTTGATAAACTGAGATTTTCCTCCTGAAGATATAATATTTGATCCAAATGTTCTGGCAATAGCTACCGGTATTGAAGAACATAATAACTATGCTGTTAATTTCATCCATGCCACTGAATGGATTAAGAAAAACCTTCCGTATGCAAAGGTCAGCGGAGGTATAAGCAACCTCTCATTTTCTTTCCGTGGCACTGATAAGGTACGCGAGGCAATGCATTCGGTATTTCTTTTTCATGCTATAAAAGCCGGACTTGATATGGGGATTGTAAATCCGGGCATGTTACAGGTCTACAGCGAAATAGATCCTGATCTTCTTCAGCTTTGTGAAGATGTGGTGATGAACCGCCGGAAGGATGCTACTGAACGACTTGTGAAATTTGCAGAAGGAATAAAGAATGAAGGCAAAAAACAGGAGAAAGAAGATGCCTGGCGCAAGCTCCCTGTTGTTGAAAGAATTAAGCACTCCCTTGTTAAAGGTCTTGATGAATTTATTGACCATGATGTTGAGGAGGCACGTTCACTCTTTCGCAGATCTATTGAACTGATCGAGGGTCCGCTGATGGGGGGAATGAATGTGGTTGGCGACCTTTTCGGATCGGGTAAAATGTTTCTTCCCCAGGTAGTTAAGAGTGCAAGGGTCATGAAAAAAGCTGTTGCAAAACTTGCCCCTTATATTGAACTGGAAAGCGAGGGGGAGGAAAAGAAGACAGCAGGGAAAATCCTTCTGGCTACCGTTAAGGGTGATGTCCATGATATTGGCAAAAATATTGTGGGTGTGGTGCTTTCCTGTAACAATTATGAGATTATTGACCTTGGAGTGATGGTTCCGGCTGAGAAGATCATTGACACTGCTATAAAAGAAAATGTTGATATCATCGGACTCAGCGGTCTCATAACACCTTCACTTGAAGAGATGGTTCATGTGGCAGCTGAAATGGAGAGAAGGAAATTTAAGGTTCCGCTGCTTATCGGAGGAGCCACAACATCAGAGATACATGCAGCAGTTAAAGTTGCCCCTGCATATTCCAATACTGTCATTCATGTAAAAGATGCCTCAAAAGCTGCAGGAGTGATTTCTGCACTTCTCCAGAAAGATAATACAGCTTATGTTTCAGAAGTAAAAAACAAATACCGCAAACTGAGGGATGACCATAACTCAAGGCAGTCGCAACGAAATCTGATTTCACTGGCAGAGGCCAGAAAAAACAAGATTAGTGACCGACTGGCATAACTTCAAGCCATACAGTCCGCTTAAACCCGGACATCATATTCTGCCTGAATTAGACCTGAATGTGATTTCTGGTTATATTGACTGGACATTTTTCTTCTTTTCCTGGAAGGTATCAGGTAAATATCCGGCTATTTTCAATGATCCTGTAAAAGGAGAAGAAGCAAGGAAATTATTTGATGACGCACAGGTATACCTTAAAGAGATAATTGACAAAAAACTTATCACAGCAAAGGCAGTATTTGGACTATTCCCTGCTGTTTCAGACGGAGATGATGTAAAAGTATATTCCGATACAAGCAGGCATGATACAAAAGTCATCTTCAGGTTCTTAAGAAACCAGGAGACAAAAGAAAACGGATGCTCCGAATCTTTCACTTTCTGATTATATAGCACCTGAGAACTCCGGATTAACTGATTATATCGGATTATTTACTGTAACGGCTGATCTTGATAATAAAGGAATGGAGATATACAAGGATGATGACTATGCCACAATAATGATACGGATACTCAGCGACCGGCTGGCAGAAGCTGCAGCTGAATGGTTCATGAGAGGATCCGGGTTGAATATTGGGGATATGTCCGCAGATGAAAAGCTTTCTATTGAAGATATCCTGAAGTTAAAATATAAAGGTATAAGGCCTGCTCCGGGCTATCCGGCATGTCCCGATCATACCGAAAAACGTGTTCTCTTTGACTTCCTTGAGGTTGAAAAATCAATCGGAGCCAGCCTTACTGAAAATTTTGCAATGATTCCGCCAGCTTCAGTAAGCGGATACATATTCTCTCATCCCGATTCTGCCTATTTCAATATTGGCAAGATAAGCCCTGACCAGCTTAAAGATTATGCAGAAAGAAAAAATATGACAATTGAAGAGGCAGGCAAGATGGCTTGCTCCAAACTTATGATTACAGGAAAATGAGTGTAATAGAAAAAATTAAAAATGCCAGCGGGCCATTATTCACTTTTGAATTGCTTCCTCCGCTGAAAGGGCATAGTATTGAAAGGATTTATACGGCAATAGACAGACTGATAGAATTTAATCCGGCTTATATTAATTTTACTTCACACCGTAATGAAATAACATATTTTGAGCGGCCTGACGGGCTTCTTGAGAAAAAAGTTGTGCGTATAAGACCCGGAACTATAGCTCTGGCTGCTGCAGTAAAGTATAAGTACAATATTACCGTTGTTCCTCATATTCTTTGTGGAGGATTTTCCCGGGAAGAGACTGAAAATGCACTTATTGAGATGAATTTTCTGGGTATACATGATGTACTGGCTCTCAGGGGTGATCCCCAGAAAGGCAACCGCAGGTTTGTTCCGGAAAAAGATGGCCATACCAATACATTTGAACTGGTCAGACAGATTACTGATATGAATAATGGAAAATATCTTGAATCATCCCTTGTAGATACTGTCTCCAACAAATTTCTGCATAGGAGTAGCTGCTTATCCTGAAAAACATTTCGAAGCACCTAACAGGCAGATGGATATTGCCAATCTTAAATCTAAAGTGGATGCAGGAGCGAGTTATATAGTCACCCAGATGTTTTTCGACAATCGTAAATTTTGCCGGTTCCGCGACGAATGCCGTAAAGCAGGGATCACAGTGCCTATTATTCCGGGTATTAAACCAATATCTGCACTAAATGATATTAAGCTTTTACCACAGGCTTTCCATATCGATCTTCCCAATGATCTGGTGACAGCTGTTCAAAAGTGTAATACAGACAAGGAAGCACGTGAGGTAGGCATAGAATGGACAACGATGCAATCGAAGGAGCTTATTAAAGAGGGTGTTCCGGGTATCCACTATTATACACTTGGACGATCCGATAATGTCGCCAGGATAGTAAAGGCTTCATTTTAGGAATATTGGAGTTAAAGAGAAACTGCATTACAAAATTTCCCTTCCTTTTGAACTAATCTTACATCACATCTTTTCTAACTATACTATTTTCGGAAATTTTGTTGATCCCTTGGAGATCCCTCGACTCATCCACCTAACATGCTCAAATATCTGTAAATGAGAGGGGTGGATTCGCTCGGGATGACACTGATTTAAGGGGGGAAGAATGGGAAGGAAGAAGAGGCGATTCGAATCAACATATTTTATCTTTTTTGAAAATTTTGATCGAATCGCCTCTTTCTTCCTTCCCCATATACCCAAAAAACCTGTCATCCCGAAAACTCATCCATCCTTTGATCTTCTCTAAAGCAATGGATATAAGGTGGATGAGTTGAGGGATCTCCCAATCATTATAACGAATCCTTTTTTGATTCATTCTTGTTTTTGACACATAGCTCTTCCATGATAGGGAATAAAAAGATGTGACTAAAGAATAGCCTTCAAAAGGAGGGGAAATGTATCTGGCTAATATACTATACTTTACCTTCTATTTTGTATACTATATTCAGCTCCTTAAGAAATACATTTGAAGTACAGTAGCAGAGCACTGTAGTTTCCAATAAGTATAGATTGAAACTATTGAATTATGTAGAGCTCTTTCAAACATTACCGGTAACTTAAGACTTTGGAGGTAAAAGAGAAATTGCATAAGAAAGTTTCCGCTCCTTTTGAACTGATCTTAAATCACATCTTTTCTAACTATACTATTTTCGGAAATTTTGTCGAGCACCCTGGAGATCCCTCGATTCATCCACCTAATATGTTCAAATATCTGTAAATGAGAGGGGTGGATTCGCTCGGGATGACACTGGTTTAAGAGGGAAACAATGGGAAGGAGGAAGCGGCGATTCGAATCAACATATTTATCTTTTTTGAAAAATTTCGGTCGAATCGCCGCTTCTTCCTTCCCCATATACCCAAAAAACCTGTCATCCCGAAAACTCATCCACCCTTTGATCTTCTTTAAAGCAAGGGATATAAGTTGGATGAGTTGAGGGATCTCCCAATCATTATAACTAATCCTTTATTGATTCATTCTTGTCTTTGACAAATACCTCTTCCGTGATAGAGAATAAAAAGATGTGACTAAAGATTAGCCTTTTGAAGGAGGGGTGGTCGGGACGATTGATTATCTTATATATACAGTAATTTCTTTCCTGACCGGGGTGGTTGATTAATTGATTTCTTCTTTGCCTTTATTGGTATGAAAAACCAAAACCTCTTTAACAGGAAAAGTCTTAAATTCTTCAGATCCGGCATTTGAATGAACAATCAACCACCCCGGCCGGTATCAGCATTTGCATCATAATTTAAAAGTGGTCCGGCCACCCCTCCTTCAAAAGGAGGGGAAATCGTATCTGGCTAATATACTATACTTTACCTTCTATTTTGTATACTATATTCAGCTCCTTAAGAAATACATTTGTAACACAGTAGCATAGGTGCAGAGCACCGTAATATTCAATAATTACATTAAGAGCCAATTTTGTCGTGCCTTTTCAGGCATAACCGTTAACTTTAGCTTTGGAAATAAATGAGAAACTGCATTACAAAATTTCCCCTCCTTTTGAAGGGGGCTGAGCGTTAAGAATTTGCCCTGTGGGTAAATTTAGCGAAGAGCCAGGCCTCTGGGATGGCGTCGGGACGATTGATTATCTTATATATACAGTAATTTCTTTCCCGACCGAGGTGGTTGATTCATTGATTTCTTCTTACCTATATTGGTATGAAAAACCAAAACCTCTTTAACAGGAAAAGTCTTAAATTCTTCAGATCCGGCATTTGAATGAACAATCAACCACCCCGGCCGGTATCAGCATTGGTATCATAATTATTAACTGATCCGGCCACCCCTCCTTCAAAACTAATCTTACATCACATCTTTTCTAACTATACTATTTTCGGAAATTTTGTTGAGACCCTGGAGATCCCTCGACTCATCCACCTTACATGCTCAAATATCTGTAAATGAGAGGGGTGGATTCGCTCGGGATGACACTGGTTTAAGGGGGGAACAATGGGAAGGAAGAAGAGGCGATTCGAATCAACATATTTTATCTTTTTTGAAAATTTTGATCGAATCGCCTCTTCTTCCTTCCCCATATACCCAAAAAACTTGTCATCCCGAAAACTCATCCACCCGTTGACTCTTCTCTAAAGCAATGGATATAAGGTGGATGAGTTGAGGGATCTCCCAATCATTATAACTAATCCTTTATTGATTCATTCTTGTCTTTGACAAATACCTCTTCCGTGATAGAGAATAAAAAGATGTGACTAAAGATTAGCCTTTTGAAGGAGGGGTGGTCGGGACGATTGATTATCTTATATATACAGTAATTTCTTTCCCGACCGGGGTGGTTGATTAATATCTTATTTCAGATTAAAAGCCTTCTTGTATTTTCTCTACATAGTCGAGTTTCTCCCATGCAAAGAATTCAACTTTTTTCTGATACACTTTCCTTCCGTTTCCGGCAACAGATGTAGCTTTGCTTCCGGGTACCTCATAATATACATCAACAGTTTCTGAATAACTGTCGCGGCCAAAATGTCCGTATGATGCTGTTGGCAGAAAGACAGGGTTTTTAAGTCCAAAACGCTGTACAATAGAGTACGGGCGCATATCGAACAGGGTGTTGATAGTCTTTGCAATCTCTCCGTCATGCAGTAAATTACCTTTATTATCTTTTACCCTGGCAGTACCATATGTGTTTACATATAAGCCAACAGGCTGAGCTACACCAATTGCATATGCCACCTGTACCAATGCCTGGTCGCAAACTCCTGCAGCTACAAGATTTTTTGCAATGTGTCTTGCAGCATAAGCAGCAGACCTGTCAACCTTTGAGGAATCTTTTCCTGAGAATGCTCCACCTCCATGAGCGCCATGTCCGCCATAAGTGTCAACAATGATTTTCCGGCCTGTGAGACCTGTATCACCATGAGGACCTCCGATTACAAATTTACCTGTAGGATTTACCAGAAACTTAATGTCTTTATTAAATAATTTCTGAATTCTGGCAGGCAATGTCTTCTTGACCCTCGGGATAAGATATTTCTCCAGATCTTCCCTGATCTTTTGCTGCATTGCTTTCTCTGCTGCCTGTTCTGCTTTAAGTGACTTGTCTTTTGGCAGAACAAATTCATCATGCTGGGTACTGATTACAATAGTGTCGATCCGAAGAGGATTATTGTTATCATCATATTCAACCGTAACCTGCGATTTGGAATCCGGACGAAGATACTTCATCTGTTTGCCTTCGCGCCTTATAGCTGCCAGTTCCTGAAGCAACCTGTGCGCAAGCTCAATAGTTAATGGCATATAGTTATCCATCTCACGGCATGCATATCCGAACATCATACCCTGATCGCCTGCGCCCTGCTCCTCAGGATTTTCACGCATAACACCCTGACGTATATCACTTGACTGTTCATGAATGGTCGAAATAACCCCGCATGAGTCACTGTCGAAACGATATTCTGCTTTTGTATAGCCAATATTGCGTATTACACCACGTGCTGTCTCCTGAACATCAACCCATCCATCAGTGCGAACTTCACCGCCACAAACAACAAGTCCGGTTGTCACAAATGTCTCACATGCTACTTTTGATTCTGAGTCCCAACGAAGAAATTCATCGAGTAATGCATCTGAAATCTGATCAGCTACCTTATCGGGGTGACCCTCGGAAACTGATTCTGAAGTAAATAAATATCCCATAGTTTTAACATTAAATTATTAATAAACGGATGGGAAGTTTGATTGATTGTAAATGGAATTACCCGTGGTTTAGCATTTTTTTCCTGTGGTTGCAATCATCTCAAATCTTTCCACCAAAAATTTCAGTGCAAAGAAAATAAAAAAAATCGACTATACCGTCCCATCTAAAGAATTTTACATGTTTTGATTAAGTGGCATCGATTATATATCATACAAAGAAAGTCTGTTATTGTTCTGTATGAAATCAATTTTATCCATTTGTAAGATGCCTGAATACCTCTTCAAGGTTACTCTCCTGTTTCTGAAGTGAGAGAACAGTGAGATTATTTTTTACAGCAAAATTGAAAATCTCCGGACGTATATCCTCTTCACCTTCAGCTTCAATAACCCAGATTTTATTACCAGTTAGCCTGACATTGCTGACATTTTTTATCCCTGCAAGGGATATTTCATCAGTCTCTTTATCAAACTCCACATTAATGATCTGTCTTGGACGTTTTATCATTGAATAGATATTACTCTTTTCTTCATCAGCCACAATAATGCCTTTATCAATAATGATAACCCTGTCGCATATTGCCTCAACCTCCTGCATTATATGAGTGGAAAGCATCACTGTTTTTTCCTTTCCGGCTTCCCTGATAAGGTTCCGTATCTCAACTATCTGATTTGGATCCAGTCCTGTAGTTGCTTCATCGAGAATCAGTACACCAGGATTATGTATCAGAGCCTGGGCAAGTCCTACCCTCTGTCTGTAACCCTTTGAGAGCGATCCGATCTTCTTTTTCTGCTCATGAGCCAGACCTGTCAGATCAATAATATTATCTATTTGTTTATTTCTTGGAATGTCACTTTTATACATTGAAGCTACAAAACCAAGATATTCCCTGACATACATTTCGGGATACAAGAGGGTTATTTTCAGGCAGATAGCCGATTTGTTTTTTAACTTCAAGATTGTCAGTACCAGCCTCAAGACCATTAACATATACAATCCCCGATGATGCCGGTATAAATCCGGTAATAATTTTCATCATAGTTGATTTCCCTGCACCATTGGGTCCGAGAAATCCGACAATCTCACCTGTTTTTACTTCAAATGAAATATTATCGAGGGCTTTCTGTTCGCCGTAAAGTTTTGTAACACCCTGAACTAAAATTGACATAAGATGATTCCTGGATTCCTTTTATTATGATCCCCAGCCACCCATAAATTGTCCTACATTGGCAAAGGATGTTCTGGGATTAACACAGCAAACAGGTATTTTTGAGCTGTTTGCTATAATATACTGTTCTGATGCTCCTACTACATAATCAGCAAAAGTGATATTTTTTGTTGTCACGATAAGTATCAGGTCAGCATTTATTTTTTGAGCAAATTCGATAGTCTGTTCGGCAAAATTTCCCTTGGGAATTTCATGAATTTCATACTCTATATTATTCTGAATTAAATATTTAATACCAAAATTCAGATTCACTTTAGTCTTCTTTGTCAGGTTCTTATCGTTGGTGGTTCCAACAAGAAGGTGCACTTTTGAATCAAAATATTTTCCCATAAAAATTGCCATCTTGATCTTCTCTTTGTTTTCACCTCTGAAATCAATAGGGAAAACAATATTATGGTA
Organism: uncultured Bacteroidales bacterium; assembly: GCA_963741935.1. Classification (GTDB taxonomy): domain Bacteria; phylum Bacteroidota; class Bacteroidia; order Bacteroidales; family VadinHA17; genus LD21. The sequence continues at coordinate 137,266 of CAVUJY010000010.1, forward strand.
TCTCTCCTGATCCAACGGAGGATCCTGTACTACAATGAATGGCACTTTTGACTTCACAATAACCTTCAGGGCCCAGCTTCCGGTAAGCTTCTGCATACCTTTCATGCCATGTGTTCCCATTACAACCAGACTTGCTTCTTTATCATTTGCAAACTCGGCAATTTCTGAAAAGATGCTTCCTTTTGAAATATGATAAGTTATTGCGAGTTGTATTTTTTACTGTTTTCTTCAGCCAGTTGCTGTAACTGCATCTTTTTTGTGGCCAGATCTTTTGCATTAATGCCCTTGTCAACAATATGCAGAAGACTTATATCATTTCCTACCATGCGGCTTATTTTAACTGCATGAGCCAGTGCATGACCGGCAACAACAGTGAAATCCCATGGTACAACTATAAGTTTTTTATTTTCTTCCATTGTCTATTTGAATTAACAGTTTCAATACCCAAAGTTATTCAGATTTTGCCAATTATCAAACCCATGTACATGAAGGAGTATAATTCATTTTAATTGTATTGTATCAATATTTAAACCAGAAACATAAAACATTGTCTAGAAGAATGTGTTCCCTGACCGTCCATTCAATCAAACCTGATTACTTATAACTGAAATATAGGGTATTTATTACTATTTCAGGTCAGATAAACAGGATCAGGAGCAGTCTATTGAGCAAAAACAGTGCCATAATGAAATTTATTCGACTCTTTTAATTGAAGGATGAAGTTAGCCGCTAACATTTTATTATTTTTGCGCTTAAATTTATGTTGATCATAATGTAAATGATGAAAAGAATTAAAGTAAAACAATTGTTATCAAACCCGGTGGTGGGTTCGGATGTATTGGTTAAAGGTTGGGTAAGAACAAAAAGGGGAAATAAAAATATTGTCTTCATAGCCCTGAATGACGGATCGTCAATAAATAATATACAGATTGTTGTTGATGTTGCATCATTTGATGAGAGTCTACTAAAGGACATAACCACAGGAGCATGTATTGCTGTAAAGGTAAGCTTGTTGAATCGCAGGGCCAGGGTCAGAATATCGAAATAAATGCAGCATCAATAGAACTTTACGGGAAGAGCGATGCCGAAACATATCCTCTTCAGAAAAAAGGACACTCAATGGAGTTTCTGAGGGAGAATGCACATCTTCGCTTCAGGACCAATACTTTTGGAGCTGTATTCAGAATCAGGCATGCAATGGCTTTTGCCATTCACAAATATTTTAACGATAAAGGATTTTATCTATCTGCATACTCCTATAATTACAGGAAGTGACTGCGAAGGTGCCGGTGAGATGTTCCATGTTACAACAATGGATCTGAAAAATATGCCCCGAACCGATGACGGATCGGTTGACTATAAAACGGATTTCTTTGGTAAAGAGACAAACCTGACTGTATCGGGACAGCTCGAAGGAGAACTGGGAGCACTTGCCCTGGGTGAGATATATACTTTCGGACCAACTTTCAGGGCCGAGAATTCAAATACTCCAAGGCATCTTGCCGAGTTCTGGATGATAGAACCGGAAATGGCATTTTATGACCTTAATGATAATATGGATCTGGCTGAAGAATTTGTAAAATATCTGATAAAATATGCTCTTGAGAACTGCAGGGAAGATCTTGAGTTTCTTAATAATATGATTGACAAAGATCTTCTTGAAAAACTTAAGTTTGTTCTTGAAAATGAATTTGTAAGAATAACTTATACGGAAGCTGTATCAATACTTACAGCTTCAGGTAAGAAATGGGAATATCAGGTTGGCTGGGGACGAGATCTTCAGGCTGAACATGAAAGATATCTTGTTGAGGAACATTTTAAACGTCCTGTTATACTTACTGACTACCCCAAGGATATAAAGGCATTTTATATGAAGCAGAACGATGATGGAAAAACAGTCAGAGCCATGGATGTTCTCTTTCCCGGAATTGGCGAAATAATTGGTGGTTCGCAGAGAGAAGAACAATATGACAAGTTGCTTTCACGTATTAAAGAGATGAAGCTTGCCGAGAAAGATTTCTGGTGGTATCTCGAGACCAGAAAATTCGGAACAGCTCCACACAGTGGTTTCGGACTGGGATTTGAAAGACTGATATTATTTGTTACAGGAATGTCGAATATCAGGGATGTAATTCCATTCCCAAGAACTCCAAAAAATGCTGAATTTTAAAAACTGTACAGATAACAAATTGTCTAAGAGAATAGAATGTTAAAGCAAAGACTACAGCAGAAATTGCTTCAGAAACTTTCACCCCAGCAGATCCAAATGATTAAACTGCTGGAGGTTCCGACTTTGCAGATCGAACAGCGTATAAAGAAAGAGCTGGAAGAGAACCCGGCTCTTGAAGAGGGTCAGGAGGAGGAAGATATTCATTCAGACGGAGAAGAGGAAGAAATTTATGATGAAAAAGACAAGGACCAGGAGGAGTTCACTCTCGATGATTATATAGAAGAGGATGACATTCCTGACTATCGGCTTCAGACAAAAAACTACAGTAAAGATGAAGAAAAAAGAAGCGAGATTCCTTTTTCGGTAGGATTCTCATTTCATGAACATCTCGAATCACAGCTGGCCTGCGAGACCTCACTGAAAAACAGAAGATTCTTGGAGAATATATCCTTGGAAATATTGATGAGGACGGATATCTGAGAAGGGAACTCATAAATATTGTTGATGATCTTGCTTTCCTGCAAAATATTGAAACAACCGAAGAGGAGCTTGAAGAGGTACTTAAAATAATTCAGGATCTCGAACCGGCAGGTGTCGGAGCAAGAACTCTCAGAGAATGTCTTTTGCTTCAGATTGAAAAAAGAGATAACTCTGCAACCTTCCATGAAGCTCGCCTATACAATACTTGATTCATATTTTGAAGAATTCACAAAACGACATTATGATAAGATAGTTACAAGACTGGGAATTTCTGAAAATGAACTGAAAGCAGCCATTGATGAGATTCTGAAACTTAATCCGAAACCAGGAGGCGTTTACAGCGATCCTTTCAACAAGACATCACAGCCAATAATTCCTGATTTTATTCTGGAGCTTACTGAAGATGGATTTGATCTTCATCTCAACTCAAAGAATCTGCCTGAACTACGATTAAGCGGTGCATACAGCGAGATGCTTCATACCTACAGCAAAGACAAGAGCCAGAAGAAAGAGATGAAGGATGCCGTGATGTTTGTTAAACAGAAGATTGATTCTGCCCGATGGTTCATCGATGCAATAAAACAACGTCAGAATACTCTTCTGCTTACAATGAATGCAATTCTTGAATATCAGCAGGAATATTTTATCGATGGTGATGAGACAAAACTTAAGCCAATGATTCTCAAAGATGTTGCTGAAATGACCGGTCTCGATATTTCGACAATTTCAAGAGTGGCAAACAGTAAATTCATACAGACACATTTCGGGATATTCCCTCTTAAGTTTTTCTTTTCCGAAGGACTTCAGACCGACAGCGGAGAGGAGGTCTCAACAAGAGAGATAAAAAGAATACTGCAGGATTGCATTGAAAATGAGCAGAAACGCCGGCCTCTTACAGATGAGAGACTGACTGAGATACTTCAGGAAAAGGGGTACCAGATAGCCAGAAGAACTGTTGCCAAATACCGTGAACAGCTTAATATCCCTGTTGCAAGGCTGCGAAGAGAGATATAATTTAGCCTGAGCTAAGTGAATAACCGATCATTTTGCTTTTCAATTGGAGGTTATGAAGAGAATTGAATTTCAAGATTAATTATTACATCCATCGAATGAATACCAACGAAAAAGAAGATATCCTGATTAAACCGGCCCGAATAATTTCAATTGTTTTTCATCCTTTGTTCATGCCTGTTTATGCATTACTAATAATATTTTTAGCTCCGACATTATTCGGATATCTGCCTTTCCAGGTTAAAAAGCTCTTACTTCTGATTTTGCTGGTAAATAATGTATTACTCCCCTTATCATTATTGCCTTTTTTCAAACACTGGAATATCATAAGCTCATGGACTGTCAGCGACAGGAAGGAAAGGGTAATACCAATGGTGATAACAACTCTTCTTTACGGTGCCTCTGCCTATATCATCTCCGGATTCCCGATACCTGTTTTTCTTAAATCATTTATTATTTCAACCTGTGTGGTCTCGCTGTTACTTACCCTGATCAATTTCTGGTGGAAGATATCACTTCATTCAGCAGGCGCCGGGGCACTTATAGCTATAGTACTGATACTTTCCTTTAAAATGTATTCTCCGTTATTATGGTATTTTGTAGCTTCCCTTATTGCGGGGGGTCTGGTTATCTCTTCGCGTCTGAAACTGAATACTCATAACCTTACACAGGTATGGTTCGGATTTTTGACCGGTCTGTTGGGATTGACTCTCTCAATGGTGTATCTCTAGCTCACTACATAGAGAAGATTATGATATCGCCGGACTGAGAAGTTTAATAACAGACACATCACCTTAATCAATATATGACTGTCGGGAATCAGGAAGAAGATCCCGAGAAAGAATTGGAGATTACCTTCGGTGAGCACATCCGCCATTTGGTGGACACGGTTCCTTGCTAACAATCAGCATGCAGTATTTTCTTGTATTCTTTTTCAAATGTCACTTTTTTATGATGTTCAACCTGATTCTAAATATATTCTATAAGTACTTTGAGACCCAATTATATTGAGTCCTTTCAGGCATAACAGTTAACTTAAGTGCTGGAGATAAATAAGAAAGTTTCCCCTCCTTTTGAACTAATCTTACATCACATCTTTTCGTAGACAATACTATTTTCGGAAATTTTGTTGAGACCCTGAAGATCTCACCAACTCATCCACCTTGCATGCTCAGAATATCTGTAAATGAGAGGGGTGGATTCGCTCGGGATGACACTGGTTTAAGGGAGGTAACAATGGGAAGGAAGAAGCGGCGATTCGAATCAACATATTTATCTTTTTTGAAAATTTTGGTCGAATCGCCGCTTCTTCCTTCCCCATATACCCAAAAAACTTGTCATCCCGAAAACTATCGGGACCCCCAGATGGGGGGCTGATAAAAATTCTATTCTTCATGTGTTACTATCCAGGATTTCCTCCAAAACATTTGAAAGAAGGACTTTGCTTTGACTGACAATCTCATCGGACCAGATTGCATTATCAGGAGTGAGAGTTACTCCTTCCTTTAAATCTTTTTGTGATAGTTTTGAAAACCATCCTTTTTCAGAAAGATATTCAGCCAGATATTCCTGTTCAGTCTGGCCCGGAGTAGGAATCAATAATGCACTGCATCTGAGGCTGACCAGCTCCATGATGGTTGTGTAACCCGAGCGTGTAATTATACAATCACTTCCGGTTAAAATGTCGATCATCTCCTTTGCATCAGGATGAGGATGAAGAATAATATTATTACGCCTGACCACCTCGTTTCCCGAACCGGGTTTACCCTCGAGGATAACTGTAACCGGGAGCTTATCAATAAGAAGTGACACAAGCTTCTGTTTCAATATATCTCTCTGTGGTTCAGGGCCGGAGAGGATAATCGTGTTATGTATAAAACTTCCTGCGGAAGTATTTTGTTTGACCTCTTCATCAGAAAACCTTGACAAAATACCGGCATACCTTACATTTCCGGGGAGCCTGAGATCATGCGACAGTCGGCCAGACAGATTTAACTCTCCCGGCAGATCAGGAATTAAACAATAATTGTATTTTCTTATAATAATCCTGTGAAGCAGAATTCCGGCTATTTCCATAAACCTGAAAAGCCGGGGGAAAGGGATTCTTGGCATATGAGTAACATATACAGAAGTAACTTTTTTGTTCCATAACCCGAAACGGTTATCGCTGATAACAATATCAATACTGTATTTTCTTACAAGCCCCTTAAGCAGATAATGCTCTCTGATTATATGAAATAATAACAGTGGAATTTTAAGGAACAGTGAAATGTATTGCGGCAAGAATCGGGAGTAAGAAGGTCTGAATCCAGTAAAACTGACAAAAGTTAATTCAGGGAGCTCTGAACGCAACAGTGCCAGGTGCTGTTCTCCGGATGCGATAATGACATTCTGTCCCATGGCGGTAAGTTGCCTTGCAACAGGGATCATCCGTGAGGCATGACCAAGTCCCCATTCAAGCGGACAGATAAGTATATTATTTCTTCTTTTCAATCTTAACCTGAAACCCGGGTTGGTATTCCCAGCTTTTCTACCCTGGCAGCAATATCCCTTAACTCGTTGAGAGGCACCTTAACAAGAGTGCTCCCTTCAGGGGTGTCGCGCGAAATTGTATAGATCATAACTTCTGAGGGCATAATGATCTGAAGTGCCTTAAGCCATCCTTCAATCTCAGTATCAGTGGTATTGTTAATTTCATCTCCGTTATATGTGCCTCTCAGGAAGAGTGTCTGGATGATCACCTTTCCATTGAACGATGCCAGATCTTCAATAAGTCGTTTAACATCAATCCGTACTCTTGGCTGGTTATGGATTTTAATAGTTCTTTCGAATACAGAGTCGAGCTTAAGAATATTTTTATCAACTTTAAGCAAAGCTGACTTTATTACAGGATCATTTATGGTAGTTGCATTGGAAAGCACTGCAATTTTTGCATCAGGGAAATAACTGTCCCGCAGAGCTATACTATCATCGATTATGCCTGCAAATTCAGGATGCAGGGTTGGCTCACCGTTGCCTGCATATGTGATAACATCCGGAGCCTGATTCCTCTCTTTCATCTCCGACAATTTGTGTTCAAGAGCATCGAAGACTTCTTTCCTCGATGGAAGATGACTTGCTGCCTTTTCAATATTTTTAGTCCAGCCACATTCACAGTAGATACAGTTGAAATTGCAGATCTTTCTTTTCACAGGTAGCAGATTAATACCCAGAGAGACTCCGAGTCTTCTGCTTTTGACCGGTCCGAATATTATTTCATCAAAAAGAAAAGTTGCCATTTCTATATTGTTTTCAGATGGCAAAATTAACATAAAATGAGTTGTGAGCTTACTGAAATCAAATATCGTTTACCTCAAACGATTAAAACCCGAATTTTACTAATATAAAATGTCTCCCAAAACATGGTGGTTCTTCGCTTTGCACCTCAGCTAATAGCTAAGGTGTCCGAGATGCGCTCAGGATGACTGGTGTTTGTCAAAGACAAGAATGAATCAATAAAGGATCCGTTATAATGATTGGGAGATCCCTCGACTCATCCACCTTACATGCTCAAATATCTGTAAATGAAGGGGGTGGATTCGCTCGGGATGACACTGGTTTAAGGGGGGAACAATAGGAAGGAAGAAGCGGCGATTCGACTAATTTAAGCTTAAATATTGTCGAATCGCCGCTTCTTCCTTCCCTTCTTCCTGAAAAATGACCTGTCATCCCGAATTCTTCCACAAAAAACAATTTTTAAAATAGAACAAAACCTTTAATTGTGGAAGAATGAGGGATCTCCCGGATCTAGACAAATATATTATATGCTTAAGTTGACGCATATGCCCGAAGCGGGCGATATAAAAAACATTCTGTCTAAATATTTTTCTTTAGATATTTAGGAAACAGAGTCTTTCAAATTCGCAATATTTCAGTAATTCAGCGATTAATAATCATATTAATTCCGGGCTTCCATTTCATAATAATCAATCAAAATGCATATAATCTGACATTTTCATCAATTTTTTTTCAATTTATTTCACTTTTATTTGGCTTTTTAATACATTTTTATTTAATTTTAGAATTGAAGCATCTGCAATGCAAACTAAATTTTAACTGTTATGAATAAGTTTCAAAAAGAGACGTTCAAAGAGCGATTAGTAAAGCTTGCTGCTCTGAGAAGTACAGGAGCACCTGCTGATCTTGCAACCAGATTTGAGATAAGCGAAAGAAGTGTAAAGAGAATTGTAAAAGAGCTTCGTGATGAAGGCACTCAAATCAGGTTCAGTAATACAAGTATGTCATACGTGATGGAAGAAAAAAATCAATAATATGTTGTAAAACATATGGGTCATCCATTTTTCTGTCCCCGGCTCTTTTTAAAATTGTATTATCAAGTCATGTTTGTTTAAATAGTATGCGTTTTAATTTTAACAAATCTCAAAATCAGGAAGTGGATGCCCGGCAGGTATTTCATGACAACCTGCGGTCCATAAACAGCTCTTTAATTTTTTGTCTCGCTGGTTTTTCGTGCTTTTTTTCTCGTTCATTTTGAACGATTGGTCAACCTGACCAGAGACCCCTAGCCCCGGAAGTTTACTGATTACCTTCCGGGGCTAATTTTTACACTTAATCCTGTTGCTTATACCCCGGACTGAAGTCCGGGTATACAGGAGGATACATCGTCGGTGTTTCGTAACCACGGTCTGAAGTCCGGGTTTTATGACATTTTTTCTTCCTCTCAATCAAAATGGTAATATACCAGCCAATAGCAGATCCAAGGGCGAATAATAATAAATAATATTTGTCGTTAAATGACTCATGCTTGATAATCAGGTCATAGCCAAAAGCAAATATGAGAAACAGACAAAGGGACAGGAAGAAGGCTTTCATACTTCTGTACGTTTAATATTCACTCCTAAAGATATATAGATCCTCAAAAACAATATTCAATTTATGATAATTGAAAGGATAAGACCCTGTACTTATTGCGGATCTTTTTCCCTGCATAATAGGTAAAGAAGACTGTTGCAATTACGAAAAGTGATTCTATAACAGGCAAAAAATATGGGGAATAATCTATTTGGGCCTTAATGTATACATTGGCTATTTCAGTTAGAAAATTGTCTTTTTTAAACAGATAGACATAACCCAGGTAGTTTTGAATTACAATGAAAATTGTGTAGAAGATATTTTTATAAATTAATCCGAAGAAGAAGAAACTTATAATCAGTTTCTTATTATGGAAAACCTCATATAAAAAAGTATGATTGGCAGACGGAATCTTTTCATTATAGTATTTATCTATGTAATTGCAGGCTGTCAGAAAAATCAGGCTTGAAACTAGCGCAAGCAGTGAGAAAAAGGTTAATAGCTGGGGCCAGTTAAAATGAAAATGTCTGACGACCCAGTTACCTTCATATTTGAGATCGGGTGATGCCAGGAAGGTTGTTCCAAAGTCCATAGAGACCAGAACAAGGTAAATAAGTACAACATATAGTGGAGCTATGCCATACAGGGGCTTTGTTAGTTTAAAGTGTTTCATGGTTAGTGAATTAAGGGGTTATTAGTTATGTGTTGAACACCCCGGACTGAAGTTCGGGGTTAGTGGAGGCTTCATACCCCGGACTGAAGTCCGGGGATACTGGAGGGTATCTAGGTGTTACGTGTTAGCTTCATACACCCCGGACTGAAGTCCGGGGTTAGGGGAGGTCGCATCAACCCAGCTACCTGGATAGTCTGAATCGTATAACCACGGACTTCAGTCCGTGGTACCTGACATCTCGTCTCATAACGGACTTTAGTCCTAAACCTTAGCTGTACCATAAATTACTTATCATAAAACATACTAAATCCATACTTCTCGATAAACTCATCATACTCTTTCTGCCAGGTTTTCTGCATATGATGCTGCTCCTGATTACGAATATAGTTTCGTACATACTTTACATGCGATTCACTTACAGAAACACAAAAATATTCCACAGCCCATTCAAATTTTGACTGCATCAGGTTATTTTTGTTAATCCAGAATGAGGATTCTCCCTTAATCATCTTCATCACATTTGAAACTGTCTGATCCTGATTCAGAGCTAACAGACAATGGAGATGTTCGGTATGACCGTTCAAAAAGTCAATATATATGCCCTTGTCTCTGGCATTATTTCGAATATGACTTATTACATCGGCTTTTTTGTTTCCAATCAGGAACCTTGCCCGGTTTTTTGTGCCCCAGACACAGTGGAGCCATATTTTCACATATGCCATATTTTAAGTGTTTTGGGCTAACACCTTCGCTACCACCTTCACATTGTTACGGTGGTCAAAGAAAGCTTTGGTGTTCACTGAAAGCCCTATTGTTAGTATAAATCCGTACACCCCGGACTGAAGTTCGGGGTTAGTGGAGGCTTCATATCTCGGTTCTGATGAGGTACTGGATCCACTCACTCGCTCCCTCACACTCGCACTCACTCGTGTACACCCCGGACTGAAGTCCGGGGATAGTGGAGGGCTAATGCATCGGTACTAATGCTATACCAGACCAGATCATCGAATAATTTAATAAATAGGGTTTTGAAGAATTAACTATCAAAGCCTTATTTCAGAATACATAACTTTATGGTTTAAAGGAAATCATTGCAAAGATAAAAAGGCCAATTGTTAATAAACACATTAACGCAACCAGTACTAATAAGCCTGTCAAATACCAGGGTAACTTTGTTTTTTTCCTTCTAACAAGAAAATAAATCGAAACTGCAAGGGGCAACAACAATAATAAAACTACTAAAGATTTTCCAATCATGATTTTGTCATTTTATTAAGTTTCATAATCAAATGAATGATATAAGCAGAAAGCCGTTGCAGATGCGGCACAACTTACTCCAGCCCAATCACAAATAAAATTTACAATATCATTACTATCATAAAAATCCCTTACCTCTCTATAACAAGCAAAGAATTCAGATACCTTTCCTTTAGATGCCACGTCGTACTTCAAAGATATATCTTTTGGAAGATCAAAACTTACCCATGATGTAATTATATTTTCTGAGACCATCATGTCACAATGCAAAAATGCATCAAAATTAAGGTCAAACATAAGGACCTTCCCTGTCAAAGTAGTATTGTCAAAATTTCTCAAATCGATAAGGTTCATTGCCCATTTCTCATAGTTGGGCAAGCGTTCTTTCATAATTTCTAAAGCTTGAATATATGCTACTATTACGTTAGATTTCAAAATAGGTATCATAAGGTAATGTATTTCATTCTCCCCGTCAATAATGGTTTCGATTTTTCCTTTACCTATTGATCCATATGAGTTGAATAATGATTCATTTTTACAAAACTCTTTAGAGTCAATAAATTTCTGGACTAATCCGTCTTGTAAATCAGGTAACCCACCTTTCTTCTCACAATCAGTAAAAGAAAGTGGTACTAAAATCAATAATACAAAAAAAACAGATTTGATCTTTAGATTTTTCATGAGCTTTTGTTTTAAGTGATACATTTACTACTTCCATTACGAAATATTTTATTTATTTCTCCCCCATTTCTTTTACATGCCCGGGGTTTTAGCATGGTAAGCTTACTTTACTAAGTTCGGAGGCCAGCGTACGGAAAAAAAGGATTCTGGAAAGTATTATACATCAAGCCATGGAACCAGCCCCTGACAGATATCCGGGGATAGTTGGGGTGCTCTCCAGGAGGGTACTCACACCCCGGACTGAAGTCCGGGGTTAGGGGAGGACGAATCATCGGCTTCCTGGTTAGTCTGAATCGTGTAACCACGGACTTCAGTCCGTGGTACCTGACATCTCGTCTCATAATGGACTTTAGTCCTAAACCTTAGCAATACATCAAGGAACTAAGCTCTATCACATCATCTTAAGTCTGCTCTCCAGGTTCGTCCAAAATCCTCGGACTGAAGTTCGGGGTTAGGGGAGTTCATATACCCCGGACTGAAGTCCGGAAGTGTGGAGGCCTCATACTCGCTTCATGGTGAGGTACCGGATCACCGTGTACACCCCGGACTGAAGTCCGGGGATAGGAAGGATTCATACACTGGTCTAATGAGGTGCTGGTTCACCACTCACTCTCTCCCTCATACTCGCACTCACTCGTAACACCCCGGACTGAAGTCCGGGGTTGGGGGAGGACGTATCACCCAGCTTCCTGGCTAGTCTGAATCGTGTAACCATGGACTTCAGTCCGTGGTACACAGACATCTCCGTCACATAATGGACTTTAGTCCTAAACCTTAGCTATACATCAAGGAACTAATCAACATCATCTTAAGTCTGCTCCCATGTTCGTCCAAAATCCCCGGACTGAAGTTCGGGGTTAGGTGAGGCTTCATATACCCCGGACTGAAGTCCGGAAGTGGTGGAGGCTTCATATCTCTGTTATATGAGGTACTGGATACACCGTGTACACCCCGGACTGAAGTCCGGGGATTGGAGAGGATTCATACGTCTGGTCTAATGAGGTACTGGTACACCACTCACTCGCTTACACCCCGGACTGAAATCCGGGGATAGGCGGTAGCTTCATATCTCGGTTATGATGATGTGCTGGATCACCGTATACACCACGGACTGAAGTCCGTGGTACATGACATCTCGTCTCCTAATGGACTTTAGTCCTAAACCTTAGCAATACATCAAGGAACTTATCACTATATCATCTTAAGTCTGCTCCCAGTTCGTCCAAAATCCTTTAACACAGGACTGAAGTTCGGGGTTAGGGGAGGCTCCATATCTAGTTCTATGATGTACTGATCACCATGTACACCCCGGACTGAAGTCCTGGGATTAGACGTCAGATCAGGTACTGTCATAAGTACATCTAGGCTAATAGAAGCAGTGATTGTTAATCAAAGTTAAGTTACTTGTCGTTGAATGATTGATATTTTTTACTTTTTCTTTGAAGAATGTAAAGAGCCAATATAATATCCCGGAATTGGAGTCAACAACTGAATGCTAAGCAGGAAATTTGGATGACCAATCATTATATTGTCTGACATAGAATGATGAAATGTGTTGAAAAACATGTATTCGCCATTATGGAGATATATATAACCTAAATAATTATTTATACTTACAAAAATTGAATACATATAAGTGAGAATAAAATGTACCAAATACAATAAAGCTAATACATAATTTTTTGTTTTTTAAGACTTGTAAAAATTAAAGCATTATGCTTTCTAATATTTATCATTATAAAAATTATTGACATAATATATTGCAAGAAATAAAGCAATTAACACTGATAAATAATAATCAATAAATCTTAACAATTAACTGGGTCCAATCCAAAATCAAAATACCGAACCATCCAGTTACTTTCATATTTCAGATCAGGTGAAGCTAAATAAGTAGTATAAATATCTAACAACCTAAAAATATATAAGTCAATATGAGTAAAGCAGGTGCATTTTTCGCACCTGCCTTAATTTGGTCAATAATTTTCATCAATATCCTATTGGTACATCTATTGGAATATTCAAGTTTGGTATTATCATGAAGATCTGTTACAGTAACTTTAGTTTGGGATATTCGTAGGTCAGAACCCCAAATTGAAAATTAATATTGTTTATCATGGATGCAACTTGAACAAAGTAGAGCAGCTGCAACACATGATATAAGCAGAATTAATCCGCCATCGGTTTCCTGCATTTCCAGGGTATTCATTTCATGAACACCGAATGAATTCAAATCTAAGTTTTTCATGTTAGAAGTAATTTCGTTAGTAAAAATAATTAATCTGTTTCAAATAATTCATCCGGAAAGCTATTCGTTGCAGATTAAAATGTTTCAGGTTTAAGCTAAAACAACTAACCGCTTATTTTACATGCCCGGGGTTTTAGCATGGTAAGCTTACTTTACTAAGTTCGGAGGCCAGCGTACGGAAAAAAAGGATTCTGGGGAAAAAAATCGCTCCTCCTGAATTTTCTTTTTCTTCCTGATAGGTTAATGGTCTTAAAAGACAGGTCACAGCTATATCATATGGCTGCCTGTAAAAAAAGGTCTTGGTTGACTTCGAGTAGGCAATGGGTGCTCCCCGCGACCTTAACTCATCAATGAGCTCATAAAGACTCGTACGGCTGACTCCCAGCTGACGTGCAAACTCATCGGGGGTGCCTGTCCGCTGCCTGGCGACAAGCTTGTGCATCATACTGATGCGGTCGAGATACTCAAATACTTTCATGATATAATGGTTTTCAGGTTACTATCTTCTCTTTCATTTCAGGCATCTGGTGCATCCACATCTTCCGGAAATGACCCTCAGCCCCGGACAACTCGTCAAAGGTGCCGTCCTGAATAAGCTGCCCCTTATCCAGTACTATCACACGGTCGGAGATACTTATTGTGGAGAGCCGGTGGGCAATAACTATAACCGTCTTGCTTTCCTGCTTTAATAATTTAAGGGTATTCTGAACAAATGTCTCTGCCACCGAATCAAGCGAAGAGGTGGCTTCATCAAGTATCAGGATCTCCGGATCGCGGTAGAGCGCCCGTGCAATAGCAATACGCTGCTGCTGTCCTCCTGATAATGAAGCTCCGTTCTCACCAAGGTAGGTATTGTACCCATGAGGGAGCTGCTCAATAAACTTTGACATTCCCAGCTTATCACAGACCTCAATGACCCTGGCCATGTCTGCCTCAAATGAACCTACCGCAATATTCTCCACCACATTACCGGCAAAGAGATCGATCTTCTGGGGAACAACCGAGACAATCTTCCTTAACGACTGATTTGTAATATGGCACAAATCATACCTCCCTATGCGGATATGTCCCGATTGCAGAGGATATAGATTTTGCAGCAGAGAAACAAGTGTTGACTTCCCTGAACCACTCTCCCCGACAACAGCTGTAATCTCACCCTTTCTGATGTTAAGATTCAGCGAATCAAAAACATCAACACGGGTGCCATAACGGAATTTTACATTCTCAAAATGTATATCATCAACCATTTCAGGTTTGAGCTCAATACGGTTCGACTCATCTTCTATCTCCAGATCAAAGATCTCAAAGAGCCTGTCAGCAGCAATTTTAGCATCCTGCAGGGTACGGTTAAAGCCGATAATGCTTGTCACCGGACCGGTAAAATAACCTACAATGGAATAAAAGGAGAGCAGCTCGCCCGGAGTGATCTGGGCACCTATGGCATAACCCGCTCCTGCCCATAATAAAACTATGGTAATAAGCTGGGAAACAAGACCTGTTGATCCGGATGAGAAGAGGCCATTGAGTCCCGACTTATAGATAATCTCCAGAAGATTTACAAAACGTGTCTCTGTCTTGAGATTGGAGAACTCTTCCAGACCAAACCGCTTGATCGTTCCTGCCGAATTAAGCGATTCCACAAGTTGTGCCTCAAGATCAGCCGCCCTCTCCATGACACTTCTCTGCACCTTCTTGTTCAACCTGTTTGATATATAATAGATTACAGCATAGAGAGGAACAACAAACAGCATAATGAGCGCCAGTTTCCAGTAGTATGTAAACATTAGTGCGAACGAAACGATAAGGATAAAGACATTAAGCACCAGGCTTATTGATACATCATTCACAAAGACCCTGATCTTCACAGCATCACCTATCCTTGAAATTATCTCACCTGTACGCATATTGTCAAAAAAGGTCTGGGGCAGTTTCAGGAGATGCTGATAGTAGCCGAGAATCAGCGTTGCATCAATCTTCTGACCTGTTTTAAGAATGAAAATGGTCTGGAAAAGATTCAGCACCAGACGCATAAGAATGATGATAACCATAGCTGCTCCCAGGAGATTAAGAAGATTCAGATTGCCTCCGGGAAGAACATTATCAACCAGCTTGCCAACATATACCGACATCGCCAGACCAAGAACCGAGAATACCAGGGCTCCGACCAGAGATTGAATTAGTATGCCCCGGTTTGGCTTAATCAGCTCAAATAAGCGTGTGGAGAGTGAGGTCTTCCTGTTACCCACCCTGAATTTTTCACCCGGCACAATTAATACCATTATACCTGTCCATTGCTTTCTGAACTCATCATGAGGAATCCTGTGAAGTTCACCATCAGCCGGGTCCATTATCTCAATATACTTATCGGTAGTTTTAAAAAGTACAACATAATGCTGGAGAACCTCCTTCACCACAACATGAGCAATACATGGTTTGGGTATTTTGAACAGACTGTCCCAGTCTCCCTTTACTCCTTTCGCCAGAAATCCCATTCTCCCGGCAGCCTCAACCAGACCTAAAACATTTGTTCCCTTTTTATCGGTGCCTGCCAGCTGTCTGATACGTGCCACCGGAAGCTTTAGTTTGTAATATGCTGCAACGGATGCCAGGCAAGCTGCACCGCAATCAGTAATATCGCTTTGTTTTATCTTTACTGACATAAGCTATTCCTTATTATATGTATAAGGATTGAACCATTTATCTGCTTTATCAAACAGAAGATTATACAGACTGCGTTTAATAACAACAATCCTTGTATTAACACTCATGCCCTTTTTGACATTTGCCTTATGCCCGTTTTTCAGTGAAAGAAAAGTTGTGGCAGGCTTGCATTTTATCCTGAAATAAGCTGAGGATCCGTCTTCAATGATCATGTCATCCGAGATATCGATGATTGAACCCTGCAGCATGCCCCATTCATTATAGTTGAAAGCATCGACCTGTATCCTGACTTTCTGATTTTCCCTATTAGTCCGATATCGGCAGGTTTAACGAAACATGTTGCTATCAGCTCACCGTCGGGTGAGATCTCGGCTATTTTTACTCCCTGTCCCACAAGACTGGCGGTCTGGATATCGGCACTCTGTATTATCTCTCCGCTAGTGGGTGCAAGGATGACATGGTTTCTCAATCCTTCGGTACATTGCTCCAGCGATGCAAGGATGCTTACAGCATCATTCCTTCGTGACCGTGAGATCGTTCTGCCATAATGATTGCTGGTAAATAATTATCTGACTCAGATTCTCTTTTTCCGAACTCAAGCTGGAACATACTGTTCTCGAAATCGGCCGCCGGGATAATATCCTGGTTATAAAGGATCTCATTACGCTCATGCTCTGTCTTTTTCTTACTGTATTTCCGGAATTGAATTGACTGCTGATTCAGAAGATTTGCCAGTTCTGCCTTATAACGTTCAGTTATCAGCTCTCCGGGAGTAACATGATTTGTCATGGAATCAAGCTCCGACAGTTTCTCAAGATCAAGTATTGAAGCGTCATTTTCAGCCATACGCTGCAACAGGGCATTCTGCTGGGCTTTTATTGTTTCGGAATCAATTACAAGAAGTGTATCACCTCTGTTCACATGATTCCCGTTGTGAATTGCCGAGTAAACTATCTTCCCCTGAAAAGGAGTATAGACAATCTGTTTTTCAATATCGGACTGAAAATACCCCCGTGCCTGAACGGAAACATCGACATAGATAAATGGAAGTACAGCAATACAGGCAACTATCATACCAATGATTAACCAGTATATGATCCTGCTCCTGGATGAGATCCTTGCCAGATAGGCTTCCAGTGAGGATGAAGACAGCGATGATGGAATTATATCCATGATATCCACACTAATAAATTAGCACTTTGACAGACTGACGTCAGTCACTTTCTTTTTAAGGTATTAGCACTCCTTTTAAAGGTTTGTGACTTACATTTTTGAAATGCAGCTAACCAAATTTAGGAAATATTTTATATAGACGGAAGAAAATGGGGAATTTTTTTGGGTTAGGGTTGCAGTTTTTTACCTACATAGCATTTTTACCTCCCTTTATTACCCCCCAATCCCCCCATCCTTGCTCCGCCATAGCGGCTACGCAAGGCGAAGATGGGAGGCTTTGGATTTGTGTAAGCATGGATGATTCGTTCTTTCTCGAATTTGCCCACCAACCCCCCTACTTTTCTTAACCCCTCCCTGCACTCCCATTAATCAATAAGGGGAGGGTAAGAGCCTGACTTTGATTTCTGCTTGTTTAATGCTAACCGGAATTTTACTTAAAAAACGACTTTTACCCTTGTATACCCCCCAACCCCCCAAGGGGGGCAGGGGAACCAGGTCCGAAAATGGTGGTAACCATCAGGTTGATACTTATTGGTTGCTGTGAATGGGATAATGGGATTGCTTCGTCGTCACGCGGGGCGTGACTCCTCGCAATGACAGTGGTCTTTAGAGGGATTCTGGTTGTTCTGTTGCCTGCATTCCGCACTCTCATACCCCGTACTATTAAAACTAAAAAAAGAGGCTGCCTCTTTTGAGACAGCCCCGGCTGATGGATCTTTAAACAGACCTTAATGTTTTGCGTTAAATAAAAACCTATAGATCGACAATCTTCAGCGACATCTGGTAACCATTTATTTCAATAAGAGGCATTCCTTCCCTTTCTTTTCCTTTTATAGCATCATATTCAAGCTGTGACCCTTCCTTCACTTTAATCTTAGGCATTAGTTGCGACTCATCCATATCAAGCTTAGGGTATGTTATATTTGCTTTAAACCTGTAATCTGTTGTTTTCGGAAGATAAAGTGATACATCAACATATTTCCCGGTTACCTTGACTTCTTTCAGTACTGAACCTGTTTTTAGTATAAAGAATTTATCCTCATAACCGCTTGTTTCAATGACTGACTGAACCAGCTCCCCTATCCTGTATGAGCAGTATTTGGAATCATTTATTTTCAATGATATCAGCTTCCCTGCTTCAAACTTATCATTATATGAAGAAGAGATGGTACAGTTCTCTGCATTATCAAAATGAAAATCAGCATACTTTGAGGCAATATCCACATCCTTTGTTTCTTTAATAGCAACAGAACCTTCATAAAAATCAAGTGATACCTTCCCGGCCGATTCAGCTTTCAGATCGGTATATTTTGCAACGAAGGTTATATCTCCAGCTTTATTTATATTGTATTTATCATTATATCCATTGACATCCAGAGTACCTGAAGACAATGCCGTTACTTTTGAATATTTCGATTCTATTTTTATGTTACCTGTGTTCGCCGCTTCAAGCTTAGAATTATAAAGATCGGCTCTTATATCTTTCATATCCTTAAACTCAATGGTACTGTATTTGTCTGTTATCTCTGCATTACCTTTCACAGTACCGCCATACAGGTTATCATTATACAAATCGAGCACTAACGGTCCGTTAAGGTTCTCAATAGTGATATCCGAATATTTTGAAGTAAGATCGAGGCTGCATCCAACCGGGACCCATAGTTCTGCTTTTACAGCAAAATCAGTGAGAACAATCTTCTTGCCGTTTTCAAGTTTCATTGTGGTACGGCCCATAATACTGTTTCGGCTCTCCCAGAAATGCGATTTGAAAGAGGCTGAAGATGAGGTGTTCCTGAACTGCAGACCCTGAAGAAAACTCTCCAGAACAACGCCATCTTCATCGGACCCTGGTTTCGCATCAACAGTAAGGTGATACTCCGTTTCAGCCTTGTCCCAGGTATGTATTACCAGGTCGCAGTCATAATTTTCGAATGTGATATGTGCATCAGCATTCACATTATACTTCCAGGTATATGTCTTATGAATTTCAGAGGCAGATACCGATGCCACAGAAATAAATCCTGCGGAAATCAATATTACAAGTGTACTAAAGAATAATTTTTTTGTCGTTTTCATGGCTTGATTGTTTATTTGTTTCAAGTATTATCAATTCGAGCAGACGGATCTTTTGTTCATATGTATTGAATATTGTGTTTATTACCTTCACATTGGGACCAAGCTTCTTCAAATCATTCATTGCCTGGTTATAAACCGTATCAACTCCTGCTATTTCAGAAAAAAGTTCCCTTATAATAATGTCGTGCGAACCGGTAAAGGAGCTTACCTCTTCTGTTTTGAAGCTGACAAGTGTTTTATATTCCTTCTCACGAACGCCAAGATCATAATTGATCGATGAGAGAGTTACTTCACTGTTTCTTGTCCTTCCGTTTATGATATCATTGGCAATATATCCAAGTGAAAATACGAGTAGTATTCCGGCAGCTATGTTCCTGACCCTGATAAGCATGAGCTTTCTGATCGCACGTTTCTCCGCTTGTCTTTTCCTGAGAAGTTCATTTTGAATATTCTGCCAGACAATATTATCATCCGGATTCTCAACATCCAGATCATCCCTGTGATCTGAAAGATACTTTTCCATTTTAGCTGACATATGTCTTATTTTTTATCTGTTTTTGGAGCAGGTCAAGTGCCCTTCGATACTGTGACTTGCTTGTAGATTCCGTTACACCAAGCATCTCTGCGATCTCACGGTGTTTATAGCCTTCAAGCGCATAAAGAACAAGAATAGTCCTGCCGCCCGGGGGAAGTTCTTTAATAGCATCATGGACAAGTGAAGGATCGAAGTTTAATCCTGTATCTTCATCCTCCTCCTGGTGCATCAGTGAATGATGATCGTCTATATCATCAAACTTTAGCCTGTTCTTCTTGATGTGACTGATACAATTATTTATAACTATTCTCTTCAGCCAGCTTCCAAAAGCATTATGACTCAACAATTCATCTATCTTTTCAAATGCTGTCACAAAAGACTCCTGAAGGATATCCTCTGCATCCATCTTATTATTAAGGAACCTTATTGCAATATTATACATAGCCTTAGAGTATTGTTTATAGAGTAAGAACTGGGCTTTTGGCTCCCCGTTTTTACAACCTTCAATTATCTTTTCGTTAATATTTAATCCGTCGGTGCTCATACGTTCAGACTAAAGACTGCATATTATTAAAATAGTTGGAATGGGGGAGAAAAAAATCGATTTTAATGGAGTTTCATTTCTAATCTCCAGTATTACCCCTTATTTGACCTCCAATCATATTTACCCCCAAACCCCCCAAGGGGGGCTTGAAATCAACAATTCCCCTCTGGAGGGGCCAGGGGGGTAATAAAGGGTTGTGACGCGCTCAAATTCGATATTAATTTGTTTTGTTGTCCCCTGACCCTCCAAGGAGGTTAAGTCACTGATTTCTGTTTCTTTACCCAACCAGAATTTCTCTAGAACGACTTTCCCCTCCAGGAGGGCAGGCAAAAATATAAAAGTAAAAGCCCGTCTCTCAACGGGCTCTTTTATTTTTAGCCCCCCTTTGCCTTGCTCTGCCGAAGCGGCTACGCGAAGGCGAAGGGGGGTCCCGATAGCTATCGGGAGGGGGTAAAATCCTAGTGCAACAGCGTCACATCTCCTACTTTCTTGAATGGCTGACCATTGGCGTATTTACCTTCGACGTACCATATATATACTCCCTGCGGACAGATCTGACCTTTATAGTAACCGTTCCACGGGGTATTGATATTATGGCTTTCGAAGATCAGCACTCCCAGCCTGTTAAAGATCTGAAGCTTATAGTTGATGACCTTCTCCCTTATCGGCGGGAAGAAGAACTGATCAATCTCTGTGCCTCCGGTTGGAAGATGATCCATTTCTATCGGTCCATCCATGTTAGGTGTAAACACTGTGGAGAATCTGATCTCACCGGCAGGTTCAACAGTTACTCCCGGCGACAGAATATACTTGTCGGTGCAACCATTGTCTGAATATGCCCACAGGGTAATGTCGAAGACTCCTGCTTCCATGTATTTATGGAATGGTTCCTTGGTTTTCGATGTGTCTCCATCACCAAACTCCCACAGATAGCCGTTGGCACCCTGACTCAGATTAAACATTCTGACTTTTTCATCATTCACGAAGACAAACTGCGGGGAAACCTCAAAGTATGCCCTGGGTGATGGATATGAATTAACTACCTGTGATACTGATGATGTTCCTCCAGGACCAGTAACAGTTAACTCAACACGGTATGTTCCCGGATCGAAGTAGGTATAGGTCGGGTTTTTGGCCGTTGAGATACCACCGTCACCAAAGTCCCAGCTGTAGCTGGTACCCGGGACCTCAGTATTCTGCGAAGTGTTGTTGATATTCATATACATGGTTCACAACCCGAAGGTATCGGATCGAAGCTGGCTATCGGTGCCGGAGGTAATACACTAACTGTATGCATAACCATATCTGAACAAGATCCGTTAGTGACTTCAAGCGTTACATCGTAATCGCCAAGATCTGTATAGGTATGCGATGGATTTACATCTGTAGATGTGGTTCCATCACCAAAGGTCCATAAGTAGGTCCAGTTTCCGGCATTGGTAAGATTTGTAAATGTTACCGGATTGCCTCCCGCATCGTAAACCTGTGAAACAGGATTGGCTGAGAACTGAACAGCAGGTACCGGCATTACTACAATCCCGATTGTTGTGTCAGCCATACAACCATAGAAGGAGGTTGTGATAAGCTTAACATCCAGATTCATAGGATCAGGTCCGGGATTCATATAAAGATGCATTGCGTTGCTTCCCATTGGACCATTCACACCATCTCCAAAGTCCCAGAAATAATTACTTGCTCCCGAAATGCCTGTGAAGGTTATCGTATTACCGCTGCAGATCGTATCTGTGCTTGCAGTAAAGGTTGGTCTCACTGCAGGGTAAACAGTTACCAGTGAGGTGTATTCCTTAATACATCCGCCCGGTGACTGTACCTTCAGCTTCACATTGTAGTACCCTATTGTTGTCGGGTTACTGTTTTCGAATGTGTGAAGCGGGCTTGCAATAGCTGTCTCAGCAGGCGTTCCGTCGTCAAAGTCCCACGAGAAGCTTGCGATACCTGTCATATCAGCTTTTGTGAACTGAACATCGAGTGGTGTACAACCGCCATTTATATCCTGTGTGAACACTGCTGACGGTGAGTCAACTATCACTGCCAGGTCATCATTTGCTGTACAGCCTTTACTGTCGGTAACCTGATAATTGAGGTTATATGTTCCCGGGATCTGTGAGTTGAATGTCGGAGACTGAACTGTATAGATATTCAGTGGACCTACATCTCCCGTCCAGCGGTGCTGTGTATAAGGAGCTGTACCTCCTGAAGGATTACCATCGAGTACTACCGGAATTCCGCCGCAGGCATTAATATCGGATGCGAATGCAACTACCGGATTCGGATTAACGGTTAGCGTTATCTCGTTTGTATAAACCGTGGTACAAGAACCTATAAGTGCAAGCCTGTACTTGTTACCATTAAGTGTAACCGGAGCATTTAATACTGAAAGTTGATTTGTAACAGCTCCCAGGTACTGCGGATCACCAATGGCTATATCGCTCCAGGTAGCTCCCGCGTCGGCGCTTACCTGCCACTGCATACTTGTATAACCGGAACCATTGCCTATGAAGCTTGTCTCTCCGTTTTCGCAGATAGCCTTATCGACAGGCTGAGTAATTACATTAGGCGGATTTGTCACCGATAACCTTGCAAAGTTAGTGTTAACAGGTGCGCCGCATATGCCGGTAGCTTTAGCCCTGAACATCCAGCTATTAAATGAGGCCTGGGCATCAGTGATCGTCAATGTTGTGCTGGTCACACCACTGAAATTTGCATCGGCAGGCAAAGCAACAAAACCGTTTCCATCATTTCTGTTAACTTCCCATTGCCATGTAAGAGATGTACCTGTTCCGTCAGCCAACAAGGTTCCTCCTTCACCAAGACAAACAGACAGATCAGAAGGATGAACTGTTAGTTCCGGTGCCTGGTTCACTGTCAGAACAACATCATCAGATATTGCATCGGGCAGACAACCTGATACTACAACATGATACTTATAATTATTCATAGCCCTTGTTGTGCTCCAGATCTGAAGTGTAGGAGAACTCTGTCCTGAATAATTTCCTCCTGTTACCGGAACAAATGTGCCGGTATTGGCATCTACATACCATAGGTAGCTTATGTCTTCTCCTGAAGCGGTAACATCAAAATTAACAGTACCAAATTCGCAGGTTGTGCTGTTAACAGGTTGAGTTACTATAGAAGGAAGCTCCCTTACCATTACTGTAAGACTCGAAGAGGATGTACCGCACGAACCTGTCGCAGTTGCTGTGATAGTTACATTGCCGTAGAAAGCAGGATCCCAGTCCATCAATCCTGTCGCTGTATTCATTATTCCTGCTGCTGCAGGTGTAACTGAATACAATATTGATGTGCTGTTTACAGCAGTTGCCGTATATTGCTCATCCGGAGAATCCTGGCAGACTACCATTGATCCAAGTGTGAAGGTTGTTGGCCCTGTTAATGGATTTACTGTCACCAAAATGGTACTTGAGTTACCCGGACAGGAATTCGCAGTTGGTGTCACAATATATTCGACGGTGCCAGGTGTAGTTCCGGAGTTATAAAGAGTCTGTGAAATTGTTGTCCCGTTTGATGCGGTTGCTCCGCTTACACTACCGGTAATCGTTCCTATAGTCCAGCTGAATGTAGCGCCTGAAACATTGCTGACAAGTGCAATATTGGTAGCGGTTGCACTACATATTGTTGTCGGACTTGCAGTGCTTACGTCAGGAGTCGGATTTACTGTCACAACTATATCTACAGGGTTGCCCGGGCAGGTATTTGCAGTTGGCGTTACTCTGTAAGTAACAGTTCCTGCTGTAGATCCGCTATTAGTGAGTGTCTGTGCGATTACAGGACCATTTGATGCGGTAGCTCCTGTAACTGTACCTGTAACAGATGCAATGGTCCAGCTGAATGATGTGCCGCCGACACTGCTGCTCAAGGCAATATTGGTTGCTGTTGTCACTGCAGATTGTCGTTGCACCTGCTGATGATACATTAGGTGTTGGATTTACAGTTACCGTTATGTCTACAGGTGACCCTGCACATCCATTGGCTGTTGGTGTAACTGCATAGGTTACCGTGCCGGGAGAAGTTCCCGGATTAACCAGTATCTGTGCAATCGCTGAGCCGCTTGAAGCGCTTGCGCCTGAGATTCCGCCTGAAACAGCTCCCACCGTCCATGTGAAAGTAGCACCTGCAATATTGCTTGTCAGAGCAATATTTGTAGTACTTGCGCTACAGATAACCAGAGGACTGGCAGTTGAGACAGTCGGTGTCGGATTTACAGTTATAGTGAATGATTCATCAGGACCATCGCATGTCGCCGTAGCATTTGCAAAATGAGGGGTTACAGTTATTGTGGCAACAACAGGAACGGCTCCGCTGTTAATAGCCGTAAATGCTGCAATATTTCCAACGCCTGCCGCTGGTAGCCCTATGCCTGTCGCCGAATTTGTCCAGCTATAGGTAGTTGTCCCTCCGGTATTGACTGTATTGAAGTTTACAGCTGTTGACGATGCGCCATTACATACTACCTGGTCGGCAGGATCATTAACCTGACCTGTCGGATTCACTGTTATTGTAAATGTCTGAGCCGGACCATCACATGTTACTCCAGCATTAAAGAAATGCGGTGTAACTGTTATAGTTGCTACAATAGGAGCTGTAGTGGCATTAGAGGCTGTAAAGGCTGCAATATTTCCAACGCCTGACGCCGGTAGCCCAATGCCTGTCGCCGAATTTGTCCAGGTATATGTAGTTGTTCCTCCGGTATTAAGAGTACCAAAAGTAACAAGTGTCGTTGGATCTCCGTTGCATACCACCTGATCGGCCGGGTCGATAACCTGGGCTGTCGGGTTTACTGTGATAGTAAAGGATTCAGAGGTCCATCACAGGTTACCAGAGCATTTGTAAAATGAGGAGTAACTGTTATTGTTGCAGTTACAGGAGCTTCCTGTATTAATTGCAGCAAAGGCAGAAATATCACCTGCTCCTGAGGCTGCCAAGACCAATACCTGTATCTGAATTTGTCCAGGTGTAGGTTGTAGTTCCACCTGTATTGACTGTGGCAAATGCTACAGGAGCAGTATATGAACCATTACATACAACCTGATCAACAGGAACGTTGACCTGACCTGTTGGATTAACAGTTATTGTGAAGGATTGAGACGGACCATCGCAAGTTACAGAGCCATTATCAAAATGTGGTGTCACTGTTATGGTTGCTGTAACAGGAAGTGTTCCTGCATTTAAAGCTGCAAATGACGTAATGTTACCAGTTCCGGCTGCTCCGATTCCGATTGAACTATCATCATTGACCCATGAATAGGTAGTAAGCCCTCCGGAATTACCAGTAGTAAATGTAACTGATGTAAGATCTCCGTTGCAAAGAACCTGGTTTGCCGGATCATTAACCTGAGCTGTCGGATTGACTGTTATTGTGAATGTCTGAGCAGGTCCGTTGCAGGTTACCGAGCCATTGTCAAAATGAGGAGTTACAGTTATTGTAGCTACTATTGGAGTGGTTCCGGTATTTACTGCATTAAATGATGCTATATCACCTGAACCTGAAGAAGAAAGCCCAATACTGCTGGCTGAATTTGTCCAGGTGTACGTTGTGACTCCAACGGTGTTAACAGTTCCAAAAGCTACTGCGCTTACCGCGGACCCATTGCATACTACCTGATCAGCAGGGTCATTAACCTGTGCGGTCGGATTCACTGTTATTGTAAATGTTCTGAACCGGACCATCGCATGTAACAGATCCATTTGCAAAGTGAGGAGTAACTGTAATAGTTGCAACCACAGGTGCAGTTGTGAGATTGGAAGCTGCAAAGGCTGCAATATTTCCACCGCCTGACGCCGGCAAGCCCGATGCCTGTCGCCGAATTTGTCCAGCTGTATGTGGTTGTTCCACCGAGATTAATAGTACTGAAGTTTATTGCAGATACCATTTGTCCGTTACAGACTACCTGATCAGCAGGGTCGTTAACCTGTGCTGTGGGGTTGACAGTAATAGTAAATGTCTCAGCTGTGCCATCACATACCGGAGCACCATTATCAAAATGAGGGGTTACAGTTATTGTTGCTGTAACAGGAGAAGTGCCCAAATTAATAGCATTAAATGAAGCAATCGGACCTGTTCCTGATGCCCCCAGACCAATTGACGGTGTATTGTTAACCCAGGTATAGGTTGTTGTTCCTACTGTATTAACTGTGCCGAATGTTACCGGATTTGTTGGTAACCCATTACATACTACCTGATCGGCAGGATCATTCACCTGTCCTTTTGGATTCACTGTGATGGTAAAGTCTTGAGAGGTCCCATCGCAGGTAACTGAATTATTGGTATAATGAGGAGTTACTGTTATGGTAGCAACTACAGGTGCAGTGCTTCCATTTACTGCTGTGAAGAATGGAATATTTCCTGTTCCGTTTGCAGCCAGACCAATTGATGGTAAATCGTTGGTCCATGAATAGGTGGTGCTGCCTCCTGTATTAAGTGTACCAAAGATCACAGTTGCTGTTGATGAACCTGCACATACTACCTGGTCGGCAGGGTCGTTGACCTGACCTGCCGGGTTGACTGTTATTGTAAATGTCTGTGCAGGACCATTACACGATACCGATCCGTTTGTAAAAGTTGGTGTAACGGTAATTGTTCCGAATATCGGAGCAGTTCCACCATTAGTAGCCGGGAAGGATATAATATCTCCCAGACCGGAAGCTCCTAATCCAATGGCTGTATTATCATTGGTCCAGTTGTAGGTCACTGAGCCTCCTGAATTGGTTGTGCCAAAGACTACTGATGCTGTCATGCCGCCTTCACATACTGTCTGATCAGCAGGATCGTTGACCTGTGCTGTCGGGTTAACAGTTATTGTAAATGTCTGAACAGGACCGTTACATGTTACTGAACCGTTAGTGAAATGCGGTGTAACAGTTATCGTTGCAATTATAGGTGCAGAAGTAATATTTGAGGCTGTAAATGGATGCTATGTCTCCAACACCTGATGCCGGCAGCCCTATGCCTGTCGCCGAATTCGTCCAGCTGTATGTGGTTACACCTCCCCCGTTACCTGTTGTAAAGGTTACCAGGTTTGTTGTTTCACCATTGCAAAGTGCCTGGTCGAGAGGATCAGCTACATCTCCTGATGGATTAACAGTTATTGTGAATGTCTCATCCGGACCATCGCATGTTACGGATCCGTTTTCATAATGAGGCGTTACTGTTATGTTAGCTACTATTGGCGAGAGTGTAGCATTAGTTGCAGTAAAGGCTGCAATATTTCCTGTTGAACCTGCACCCAGACCAATTGCCGGATTATCATTAGACCATGAATAGGTTGTTGTACCTCCGGTATTTGTGGTCGTAAATATTACTGGTGTTGACAAAGAGCCTTTACAAACTACCTGATTGGCAGGCACATTGACCTGACCTGTCGGGTTAACCGTTATTGTAAAGGTCTCGGACGGACCACTACAGCTTACAGATCCATTATCAAAGTAAGGAGTTACTGTAATAGTAGCAATTACAGGTGATGTACCCAGATTGACAGCATTGAATGATGCTATATCACCGGAACCACTTGATGCCAATCCTATTGCCGGAGCATTGTTCGTCCAGTTATAAGTTACTGTTCCTACAAGGTTATCGCTTGTAAACACAACCGGGTTCGTTGGTAATCCGTTACATACTACCTGGTTGGCAGGATCAGTTACATGAGCTGTCGGGTTTACAGTTATTGTGAAAGTCTCTGCAGGACCATCGCATGTTACAGAGCCATTTGCAAAGTGAGGAGTAACTGTAATTGTTGCAACAACAGGTCCCAGCCCTGTATTTGTTGCTGCGAACGCAGGTATATTCCCTGTACCGGATACACCAAGATTAATTGAGGTGTTATCATTAGCCCATGAATAGGTGGTCGTGCCTCCTGAATTACCTGTTGTAAAGGCAACAGCTGTTGTATTTGAACCGTTGCATACAACCTGATCAGCAGGATCATTAACCTGTGCCGTCGGGTTAACAGTGATCTTAAATGATCTGGAAGGATTAATGCGATGTCCTGGCTCTATATTTGATGACAGGGGATAACGCATACAAAACCCGTCTCCTTCAGCTTGCTGATAATATTTTGACCCATCTCTATGGAAGTATGTCCCAACAGGAGATCGGTTTCGTTGAAGAATACTATTCCTACTGGGCGTGGAATAATAATGAAACGATGACGATTATGGGACACGTTCTAAAATCAGGATGGTGTCTCGGCAGGATTACACAGCTTTTTCCTGATTCAAACTATGTTAACGCTGGGGTTTAATCCTGAATGTCTTGATCAAGGCTATGATCATGAACTTGGAGGACCTTATAAAGATTTTAACCGGCAGACGGGTGAAATGCTCATGTGGGGGCAGGCTGATACAGCCAAAGCATGGTGGCAGATGGAACAGGCCGTAACCGCCGGTCTTATGATGTACAATATCACCGGTGAATCCCAATACCTTCAGATGGCTGATGAAACATTGAAGTTTTTTATGACTTATTTTGTTGATCATCAGTACGGGGAAGTATATTCTGACAGAACCAGGTACGGCGGACAAATATGGGGTCTTGAAAAAGGAAATAATGGTAAAGCAGGGTACCATTCAATAGAACTCGGTTATTATACATATTTGTATGGTAATCTTTTCTATAAAGGTGAACCGGTTGTATTATATTACAATTTCTCACCGGTTGATTACGACAGGGAAGTCAAGATGAATCCGATTGCATTTGCTGATTCTAAATACAAGATCAAAGAAATCACAAAGGATGGTGAAGCTTATAACAACTTTAATGCAGAACAAAGGAGACTTCAACTTCTCTCAGGAACAGGTGGAGAGTTTAAGGTTACGTATGAATTAACAAATCCCGTTTATGTCTCAAATGAAAAACCTTATCCCGCGGATTTCCAATTATACCAGAACTATCCCAACCCTTTTAACCCGGTTACTACCATAAATTTCTCCATACCCACAACAAGTAAAGTATCACTTAAGGTTTATGACATTTTAGGAAAGGAAGTTGCTGTATTGGTGGACGAATCAAAGAGTCCCGGAACATACAGTGTAAAGTTCAACGCTGACAAACTTTCCAGCGGTGTTTATTTATACATACTTGAAGGTACTTCAGCAAGTGGTGAATCCGGAACCTTCATACAATCAAAGAAACTTATATTGTTGAAATAGACCAACTAGACTCCTCCCGCCGGGTATAAAGTAATCAGGTCATTGCTCATCAATCATCTATAGATAAACATCAACCCCCAAAACCTTCCTCTTATCCCAAATCAATTTACAAGCTTACTTTATAAACTTACCTTTTGACAAGTTAAAATTATAAAAGAAGAGGTGAATATGTTACGATCAGCAATGTTTCTTTCAAGCTTAATTCTTTTTCTGTTTGTGATGACTTCTTTCGGATTTAATAAAGAATCTCTTAAAAATCCGGAAACGAGAAAAAAAGCAGTTGAAAACCTTCTAAACGGTCTTCAAAACGATAATTATGGACTGAAGACAAGTTCAGCCTTTATGTTAGGCGAGATCAGAGCAGAAGAAGCTGTTTATCCTTTAATGAAAATGCTGAAAACGGATGATTGCGAGGAATCAAGAATAGTAGCAGCTTTGGCATTATATAAAATAGGAAACCCCAAAGGACTATTCGCAGTTAAACAGGCTACCAGGTTTGACAACAGTGAAAGAGTGAAAAAAATGTGCAAAAACTTTTATAATGAAGTTCTCAAAGATCGATATGGAGCAGTTGCTTTTGAAAAAGAAGACAGTGAAGTAGCAATCCGGTAAATTGTTTCTTCATTAGCGAACCTCCTCAAAACCGGGATTGCCCATCCCGGTTTTTTTATTTATTTGCCGCAAAGCGACGGTAGATTAATTATATTGGCAGCAAAAATTAATACCGTTTATGCACCTCTATAAGCAGGAAATCAAAAAAACACTGGAACTTGCCTATCCTGTCATAATAGGTCAACTCGGATTTATAATGATGGGCGTGGTAGACAGCATTATGGTAGGCAGTGTTGGTGCTGTATCCCTTGCTGCTGCTTCTGTGAGCAATAGCTTGTTTATACTGATATGGATAATCGGTTTAGGTATCTCCATCGCTGTAACCCCTCTTGTCGCAATAGCTGTTGGCGGAAACAGGTATGAAGAGTGCGGCATTCTTTTCCGGCAGTCGCTACTGATCAATATGACCACAGGTATTCTGATCGGCCTGGCTGTATTCGGAGGCTCATATCTCCTGGTGTACATTGATCAGCCTAATGAAGTTGTATTTCAGGCCCAGTCATATACCCGGCTGCTTGGATTCTCGGCAATTCCATCAATGTTATTTGCCACCTATAAACAGTTCATTGAGGGACTTTCCGTAGTACGCCCTTCTATGATTGTAGTTCTCCTCGCAAATCTGGTTAACATTTTATTCAACTGGATACTAATATTCGGGAAGGCGGGCTTCCCACAGCTTGGTCTGGATGGTGCAGGATGGGCTACTTTTGCTTCCAGAACCTTTATGGCTGCCGTTCTGATGTTTTATGTAATGCGTGCAGATCGCTTTAGGAGATATGATGTAACCTTCCATTTTAAAAGCATTAACACCAGAATAATAAAGAAAATTCTCGCACTAGGACTTCCTAGCGGCATACAGTATTTTTTTGAAGTCGGAGCTTTCTCATTTGCAGTGGTTATGGTCGGATGGCTTGGCACTAACCAGCTTGCAGCCCATCAGATCGCAATAAATCTTGCTTCAATATCATTTATGTGTGCTCTGGGAGTTTCGGCGGCCGGGAGCATAAGGGTCGGAAATGCCGTAGGCCGCAGAAATATCTCTGAGACGAGGAGAGCAGGATTCACAGCAATAATTATTTCAGGCACAATGATGGGAACTTTCGGAATAATATTTATAATATTCAGAAATATTCTGCCTTCCTTTTATATTGATAATCCTGAAGTTATTTCATTTGCCTCTACTATCTTGGTTATTGCAGCATTATTCCAGGTATTTGATGGAGTTCAGGCAGTCGGAATCGGAGTGCTGCGCGGACTAACAGATGTTAAAGGACCAACTCTTATTACATTTATAGCGTACTGGGTACTTGCTTTGCCAATCGGGTATATGCTTGGATTTACCTTCGGATACGGAATTGTGGGTGTATGGATAGGGCTGCTACTGGGACTTGCTGCCTCTGCTTCGCTGCTGACTTTGCGTTTTAATGTAAAAAGTAAACAGATAGTTGAAGTTTAATTTATACCTAGTTTCTTCATTTTCCGCCATAAAGTGGAAGGATTAATTTGAAGCTCTTCTGATGTTGCTCTTTTATTCCATTTATTTTGTTCCAGAGCAGTTAGAATAAGTTCTTTTTCCATTTCCATTACATTTTTCCTGATCTGTGTTGAACCAGGCATAGAACTTTTAATTTTTTCCTCCCGGAGACTTTTAGGGAGATGTTCCGTACGAATTATACTGCTGTTGCATAAAATAAAACAGTGCTCAATCACATTTTCAAGCTCTCTTATATTACCGGGCCAATCATAGTCATATAACAACTCATAGGCCGATGCAGAAAATTGACTGACTGATTTACCGAATTTTTCATTATAATGATCGATGAAATGACTGACAAGCAAAGGCAGATCATCTTTTCTTTCCTTTAATGGAGGCAAATGAATATTTATAATGTTTATCCTGTAAAAAAGATCTTTCCTGAATCTGCCTTTTAATATTTCTTCACCCAGATCCTTATTAGTTGCAGCTATTATCCTTGTTCCCATAGTAATACTTTTTGTTCCGCCGACCCTCTCAAATTCTCTTGTCTCCAGTACACGCAGCAGCTTCGTCTGTACAGCTAATGACAGATCACCAATTTCATCAAGGAATAACGTGCCGCCTTTTGCAAGTTCAAATCTGCCAATTTTGGTCTTAACAGCTCCCGTGAAAGCGCCTTTTTCATGTCCAAATAGTTCACTCTCAATCAACGCTTCAACAAACGCACTGCAGTTTACTGCAATGAAAGCCCCGGTTCTTCTGGGGCTCCGGAGATGGATTGCTCTTGCCGCCAGTTCTTTTCCTGTTCCGCTATCGCCTGTTAATAACACCGAACTATCAGTTTGAGCTACACTCTCGAGTACAGAGATAATTTTCTTTAACTCTTTGTTCTTTCCAATTATATTCTCGTAGCTGTACCGTTCTTCAAGATGAGATGATAAATTTTTTATTTCTGATATATCGATGAATGTCTCAACTGCACCGATCTTTTCATTTTTGTTGTTTAGTAGAATTGCGGAGTTGATCCGGATTGGAACTTTATCTCCATTCTTCTGAACTATCTCTAGCTCATTGCCTATAGTCGACTTACCTTTATTCATGGTTTGTTCCATATGGCAGCCGTTCCTGCATAGGGTTGAAGAGAAAATATTCCAGCATTTATTTCCAACAGCTTCTTCTTTTTTATACCCTGTTATCTTTTCGGCTGAATTGTTAAACGCCGTTATATTCCACTCATTATCAATAGTAAATGTCCCTTCGATATTACTATTGAAAATAGCTTCAAATTTATTGCGCTGATCGATAAGTTCCTGGTTCTTTGCGGCAAGATCATCGGATAGAGATAATATTGGACTCTTTACTTCATTCATTTTTTCTCCCCAAAAGGAAATTTTCAACTGCCATAATATTGCAATACCGTTGCAATAATTCAATGCTTTATTACATAATATTGCAGGAACGCAATTTGAGAAAACCAGGTACCCTCAAACACTAATTTTTTCACAACTTAATTATGGCATTCGCATTGAATTGCCTTCAAAATAAATAGTTATAAAGTGAGAATTAATTATGGCGCTATTATGGCTAAACGATAAATTTGAATTACTAGGCCGGAAATTAGAGAAAAATCTTCTGGCTCATAAACACCTGAAAGGCAGAGTCGTATACGGTCCTGCCTATTCGAGAAGGTTGGGCATGGTGCTCGGTATAAATACCGTTAAGTCGGGAACTTGTTCTTATAATTGTATTTATTGTCCTGCCGGCAAAACCTCGGTTAATACGGTCTGTCCAGATAATTGTATAACTCCCTATACCCTTTATGCAGCTGTAAAAAGTAAACTGAGGGAATTGGCAAAGGCCGGAAGTAAAATAAAATACATCCTATTTTACGGGAGCGGCGACTGTTGTCTCGATTCTTGCCTGGCAAAAGAAATTCTTATGCTTAGAGACTTTGGTTATAAGATCGCCGTATTCACAAATTCTGCTATGTTATGGAACAAGCAAATCCAGGAGAATTTAATGTTTGCTGACTATGTATCTCTTAAAATAGATACAATAAATGAAAACACCTGGCATAAAATAAATCGTCCACATTTAAGATTAAAGTACGACCATATACTAGAAGGGATTAAAGAATTTGCAGATACATTTAAAGGTTCGCTTACAACTGAAACCACTTTTATCAGAAGCATCAATGATAATGCCGATGAGGTTATGGGATTAGGTAAATACCTGAAAACCTTGAAGTGCGATGCCTCGTATTTTATGACACCTGTTTATCCGCCTCTGGAAGACTATGGTATAAGTCCTGAAGAGAAAACACTTAATATGTTGTCTGAAACAGTCAGAAATAAGGTCCCGAATTCCGCTATGCTTTGCTGTCCTGAAAAGGATAAATTGATGATTTCCGAAGATTTTGAAAATGAACTCCTTGGTTTGCTTGCCCTCCACCCGGTTAGTGAGCAGGCTGTAATTCAGTTTGCTGAGTCCAACAATAAAAAGAATGAACTGGCTGAAATGCTGCAGGAGGGGAGCATAAAGCCTGTTGAATTCAATGGTAAGAAATTTTTGTCACTGTATGGAACTGCATAAATGGAACAATATGACGATTATACCGAAATCAAATTTATAATTAAACCTTATGACATAGACGCAGCCGGGCATGTAAATAATGCAGTTTATATCAACTGGCTGGAAGATCTTCGAGTTAAGTTATTCAGTGAAATAATTCCGCTGCAATCTCTGATAAAAAGAAATATTTTCCTGGTAGTTGCATCCACCAGTATAAAATACAGGGTTCCTTTGTTCCTGTATAATGAACCCAGGGGAATTCTAAAGGTCGATAAATATTCTAAAGGCATATGGTTCGTCTCAGCTAAGTTTATGCTCGAAGACACGCTTGCTGCTGAAGCCCTACAAAAATGTGTTCTGATCGACAAAAAGCATAATAAAATGCTGGCCGGATATGAACATCCTAATTTTATTAAGGAAGTATCATGAAAGAAAAAATAAAGATAGGGATTATTACCTGTGAAAGATATGCCTCCTGTACCGGTGGAAAATGTTTTCGGGCAATGAAAAAAAGGGAAGGCGCTTTTGATATTTACAAAGATAAAGACATTGAACTGGTGGGTTACACTACTTGCGGCGGCTGTCCCGGTGCGAATATAGAATATGCTCCCGAAGAAATGAGGAAAAATGGAGCACAGGTAATACACTTTGCAACAGGAATGCTTGTAGGTTTCCCTCCCTGTATTTACATAGATTATTTCAGAAATTATATCCAGAGCAGGTTTAACCTTCAAGTGGTTGTAGGTACTCACCCGGTTCCTGAAACCTACTATATGGCACATTTGAAAAGTAATACCGGAAACATACCAGGCTGGAATGAACTTATGAAGCCTGTACTTAAGGACAAGAATTCTCGTACCGGCTATAATTAAAAGGAATTACTGAAGGTAAAATTAAAATGATTGTATTTGGTCCTATTCCATCGCGCAGACTGGGAAGAAGTCTCGGAATTAATAATATCCCGCCGAAAACCTGCAGCTATTCATGTATATACTGCCAGGTAGGTAAAACAAACTGTCTGACTCTGAATCGAAGTTCTTTTTTCTCCCCCGACAGGATATATAGTGAAACCGGATTTAAAATAAAGCAACTTCGGGATAAGGGAGAAAAAATAGATTACATCACTTTTGTGCCTGATGGAGAACCAATGCTTGATATTAATTTAGGCACTACAATTAAAAGGCTGAAAGAATTTGGAATTAGGACAGCGGTCATAACAAACGGTTCGTTGTTATGGGATGATTCAGTAAAAAATGATCTGATGGATGCGGATCTTGTCTCAATTAAAGTAGATACCGTATTCCGGGAGATATGGAAAAAAATAAACAGGCCACACGGAGAGCTTAAAATTAATAATATAACCAGAGGGATTCTGGACTTTTCCAGCAGCTTTAAGGGTACGGTATACACTGAAACAATGCTAGCAGCAGGGATTAACGATTCTATTGAATCTCTATACATAACAGCGGATTTTATTAAAAAATTACAACCTGCAAAAGCTTACCTACTTGTACCAACCAGACCTCCGACTGTTGAAACCGTGACTGCTCCTGATATAAACATCAGGAACACAGCTCTCGAAATTTTCAGGTGTAAAATTAAAAATTCTTTTATAATGGATTACGATGAGGGAAGTAACTTCAGTTTTACATCTGAAGCAAAAAAGGAACTTCTGGATATCCTTTCTATTCATCCTATGAGGGAAAAGGCTGTCAAAGAATTTCTGACGAGAGCTAATTTGCCGTGGGATATCATACCAACATTAATTAGTGAAGATATTCTGAGGATTGAAGAGTATTCAGGAGACATTTTTTTCGTAAAAAATAATTAGGAGGATATAATGCCTGATTTTAATGGAACAGGTCCTTCAGGAAAGGGACCATTAACTGGGAGGAAAAGGGGCAAGTGTAGAGGATCATGGAGTGAAAAGAATAAGGAGGAGGAAGATAAAGGTTTAGAAAAGAGTTTCCAAAGCGGGAGAAGACATAACGGTGGAGGCAGAAGAAATGGACATGGCGGTGCAGGCCGAAGGTCAGGAGGATAAATGTTAATAGCAGTTACAACAGATACACCGGCCCTTAATTCTTTAATCTCACAGAACTTCGGCAGGTGTGCATTCTTAATATTCTTTGACGAAGATAAGAACAGTACTGAAATAATTCAGAACCCCTTTGCAAACACGATGGGGGTGGGAGCAGGTGTTCAACTCGGCCGCCTGCTTATTGAAAAAAAAGTTGATTCGGTAATCACTAACAGGATGGGTGCCGGTCCTTTCAGACTATTTTTGTCGGCCAAGGTAGAAGTATATCAATGCACAGAGTTAACAGCACTAGAAGCTGTAGAACTCCTCGTAAAAGATGGATTACCTGCGCTTAATATGACCTCATTGACGACCGGAAACAAATTCAGTAAAACGCTTTCGAAATAATTAAAAAAAAGATTAATAATAAACAGGGCGATATAAATGAGAATTGCGGTACCCTCTGTGGGTGAAAATAAAAGATCTGATTTGAGTCGTACATTAGGCCGTTCCAAGTTTATTATTATATATGATTCTGACCGGAGAAGATATTCTGCCATACCTAATCCGGGTAATTTGATAATGGATGGTTCGGGTATAAAAGCGGTTGAGGTTGTTATTAATTCCCATGCCGACATACTCCTTACTAAAGAGATCGGCGTTAAAGCATATTCTGTACTTGCAAAAGAACATGTTGCTGTGCTGCTTCTCGATGCTGTTTCTTCGGTAGATGAGGCAATTAAAAAATACTTAAAAAAATAACAGGTGTAATATTGTTCGTACCTTCAAAAATATTCTTCACAAAAGGTGTTGGAAAACATAAGAATTATTTAAGTTCTTTTGAGCTTGCACTTAGGAACGCCGGAATCGAAATCTGCAATCTTGTTTCGGTCAGCAGTATTTTTCCTCCCGGATGTAAAAGAATAAGTAAAGAAGAAGGACTTAAAAATATCCGGCCGGGAGAGGTTACTTTTGCTGTCATGGCTAGAAACTCAACTAATGAACCCAACAGGCTGATTACAGCATCTATAGGGGTTGCAATTCCTGCAGATGGTTCTCAATACGGATATTTATCAGAATATCATCCATTTGGTATTAAAGAAAAAATTGCGGGTGAGTATTCAGAAGACCTGGCTGCCCAGATGCTGGCTACAACACTCGGTATTGATTTTGACGCTGAAACGGATTGGAGTGAGAGGGAACAGGTGTTCAAATTATCAGGTAAAATAGTAAAAACTTTCAACATAACTCAATCTGCTGAGGGTGACCGTACAGGTTTATGGACAACTGTAATTGCCGCTGCTGTACTTTTATCAAAATAACCTGAAAGTTACAACTCTTTTTTCCGGCAAACCCCCTTATAAATTCATATTGTGGCTTTGAAAGCTTATTTTTACATGACTTATTTATTGGAAAAAGGAGAGACTAGTCGTGTTCCGGTCAGGATATTCTACTGCAGTTAGGGGTTGTAACAATTATCTCAAAATCTTATTGATTCTTTTCTTAGTAATTAATACTTCCCGAAGTTATTCTCAGTCTGGATCTCTATCAGGTCATGTCCTCGATATAAAAACCGGGGAGCAAATTGAAGGTGCAGCAGTAATCATATCTGTTAACCGGTTAACTTATACAAATTCCAGGGGGAATTTCATTTTCAAAGGTCTTGACGAAGGGAAATATGAAATAAAAATTTCGCATGTAGGCTACAAGCCTCTATCTGGGGTTATCGCTATTAACGGGAACATAGAAAAAGAGTATAAACTTGAATCTTCGCCGATAGAATTTGATGAAGTAATTGTAAGCACACCACGTTTCGATAAGTACCTTCGATATTCTCCTTTTTCTGAAATTTTATTAAGCAGGGAAAAACTCCAGGAAAAACCATTTATCTCACTTGCTGCGGCACTTAAAAATGAACCGGGGATTTCTTTGATCAATGAAGGTGCCTGGGGAACAGAGATAAGCATTCGGGGACTTAGCCGTGAAAATGTTGTTGCTCTTATTGATGGAAACCGGATTGCAACTTCTACAGATGTAGCCGCCCGATTTTCGA
>CAVUJY010000011.1:0-97455 GCA_963741935.1 uncultured Bacteroidales bacterium
CCCGGTCTCGCGGGATTCAGTCTCAGACTAAAAAGTCTCTTACAGGTGCAGTTTCAACTGTAAGTGCTGCTTCACTTTCAGAGGAAACATCCGCAAACCCTATTACTCGTTTGCAGGGGAAAGCATCAGGGGTAAATATTATTAATTCTCACGTACCTGGTGGCGAAGCAGTCATCAACATTCGTGGATTAGGTACAATCAACAACAACGGACCATTGTTTGTTATTGATGGAGTTCCAACAAAATACGGAACATCCCAGATAAACCCTAACGAAATTGAATCACTCACAGTTTTGAAGGATGCAACTTCAGCTGCTATTTATGGCGCCAGCGGTGCTAACGGTGTTGTTATTATAACAACCAAGCGCGGAACAGCTGGTAAAACAAATGTCACATTTACAGCTCGTTATGGCGTAAGCCTTGTTCCTACCATGTATGACCTCCTGAATACACAACAGTATGGGGAAATGCTATGGCTCGAAGCTAAAAACAGGGGTGTAAATCCATCTAATATTCTTTATGGTAATGGCGCAACTCCTGTAATTCCTGACTACGTTGTTCCTGCTGGTATGATGGAACGGCAATCCTTTGACCGACCCAAGTTTGTATAACCATACACCTGGTGCAAGTTTCTACAATATTACCAAAGCAGACAAAACAGGAAACAACTGGTATGATCCAATTATGAAGCAGGCACCTATGAAAGATTATAACATTTCTCTTTCAGGTGGTTCTGACAAATCAACCTATGCCTTTAACGTTGGTTATTCTACAGAAGATGGTATTTTGAGATATACTTCTTTTGATCGTTATTCAATTCGTTCCAATGCAGACTCAAAAGTCAGTAGCTGGTTAAAAGTTGGTGAATCACTTGGTATTACTTTTACCAAACGTAGTGGTAACAACGCTGATAATTCAGAAGGATCAGTTGTTTCTCAGGCTTATCGTATGCAACCTATTATTCCTGTATATGATATTATGGGTAATTTTGCAGGTACCAAAGCAACAGGTACAGGTAACGGTGAAAACCCACTTGCAATACTTACTCGTGACAGGGATGACTTTACCAAAAGCCTTAGAGGAATTGGTAACGCATATGCAGAAGCTACAATCATGAAAGGTTTGACAGCAAAATCTCTTTTCGGATTTGACTATCGTAATAATGATTCAAAAGATATTTTCCGTCAGAACCCTGAATTCCAGGAGTCAAAACCAACTGACATCCTTACAATGTCAAGCAACTATACCATTCAGTGGAACTGGGCTAACACAATTAACTACAGGAAAGCTTTTGGAAATAATAATATTAATATCCTTGCCGGTACTGAAGCTGTATCAAGCACCTATTATTATCTGATGGGTTCACGTTCAACATTCTTTTCAGATAATGTAAATTACATGTATCTTGATGCAGGTGAAAATGACAAAGATAACTCAGGAAACGGTAATGAATCAAGAAAATTTTCATATTTTGCAAGGGTGAATTATGATTACATGGGCAAATATCTGGTTGAAGCTACTTTCCGTCGTGATGGTTCTTCAGTATTTGGAGCCAATAACCGTTGGGGTAATTTCCCGGCCCTTTCATTAGGATGGAGAATATCACAGGAGAGCTTTATGGATGGTGTTAAAGGTGTTGTTAACGATCTTAAAATTCGTGGTGGTTACGGTGTATCAGGTAATGATAACATCGGACTCTATAATGGTTTTAGTACCTTCGCATCTAATTCAACCACTTCTTCTTATAGTATTACAGGTGCTCCGACTTCATCCGTTTCCGGTTTCTACTAATGCAAAACGTGGTAATCCGGATGCAAAATGGGAAACCACAAGTACAATGAACGTAGGTGTCGATTTTGCATTTCTGAACAGTACTCTTACTGGATCTCTTGACGTATGGCAGAGAAAAACCAAAGATATGTTATTCCGGGTTGCAATACCAAATGTTGCCGGAGAAGCTCAGGCACCTCAGGTGAATATTGGTGACATGGATAACAAAGGATTTGATCTGAACCTTAACTACAACAATACAGCTTTAAACGGTGATCTTCCTTATAGCCTGGGACTTACTCTTTCACATTATAAGAACAATATCGTTAAGATCTCTGGTAACGCTGCAGAATTCCTTAATGGTGGCGATTACAGGCAGATGACATATACCCGTGCAACTGTTGGTACCTCATTTCCTGAATTCTATGGTCTGATTGTTGATGGAATTTTCCAGTCTAATGCAGAAGCTGCTGCCTATGCTCCTGAATATGGTGGTACCTATAATACTGAAGGTCACTTCAAATTCAGGGATGTAAACAATGATGGTAAAATAGATGATAGCGACCGTTCTTATATCGGAAGCCCACATCCTAAATTTACTGCTGGTCTGAATATGAACGTTGGCTACAAGGCATTCGATCTTAGCGCATTCTGGTATACAAGTTATGGCAACAAAATTGCTAACTATGTAAGTCGTTGGATAGATTATCCAATGTTTACAGGTAACCGTTCTATCGATCGTTTGACAAAAACATGGGGCAGCCCATATCTTGCAAACAATGCAGATGCTACATTACCAATTGCTGACCTGAATAACATAAGCCAGTATCCATCTACTGCATTTCTTGAGGATGGTTCTTTCCTCAGATTGAAAACTCTTCAGTTGAGTTATACTCTTCCGAAAGCTATTTCTGAGAAGCTTACCATGTCAGGCTTCCAGGTTTATGTGCAAGGTTCAAACCTTGTTACCTTTACTAAATACAGAGGATTAGATCCTGAAGTTAACAATTCAGGAGTCAATCTTGGTATCGATGCCGGTCAGTGGCCAACAACACGTCAGATTATATTTGGAATAAAACTTGATTTGTAAATGATTTGATGTGAAGAAACTATTAAAATATAATTAATTATGAAAAGAAAAGCAATATTTTTAACACTGATTGTTGCCTCGTTGATGACAGTGTTCTATGGATGTAAGAAAAGTTTTATGGATACTCTGCCCACCGGGGTGGCAGATGAAAATGTCCTGGCAAATGAAAAGGGAGTGAACGCCCTTCTGATAGGTGCTTATGCTGCAATAGACGGACAGATCAACGGTACTGACGGTGCCGGTTGGGCTTCATCTGTTACAAACTGGGTTTGGGGTGATGTTGCCTCTGATGATGGAACAAAAGGATCAGATATTACTGACCAGTCAACTATTGTTCCAATCGAAAACTACTCGGTTGACGCCACCAATGGTTACGTTGCAAATGCATGGAGATTCTGGTATGCAGGAGTAGCACGTGCAAATGCAGTTCTGAACGAACTTGCATTAGTAAATCCTGCTCTCCCTGATGCTACATGCAAATTCAATTAAGGCTCAGGCAATGTTTATCAGAGCATTTATTCATTTCCAGGCTAAAAAGGTATATAATAATATCCCTTACATATTAGAAGGTGATGATCCTATAAAGGTAGCTAATACTGTAGATGCATGGCCTTTAATGGAAGCTGACCTTCAGTTTGCTGTTGCTAATCTGCCTACATCGCAAAGTGATGTTGGTCGTCCGACAAAATATGCTGCTGAAGCTCTTCTTGCTTATGTTTATATGTTCCAGAACAAATTTGCTGAAGCAAAACCATTATTGGATGATATTATCGCAAGTGATAAATACTCTCTTATGCCTAATTATGTTGATAATTTTCTGGCAGCAACAAGGAATAATGCAGAATCTGTTTTCGAAATTCAATACAGTGTAAACGATGGAGCAAGTGGCTCACCAAATGCTGGTTGGGGCGACGCTCTTAACTTCCCGGTTGATATAGACGGAACAGGTACATGCTGTGGATTCCATCAGCCAACACAAAACCTGGTTAATGCATTCCAGGTTGATGCTGCAGGTCTTCCGATTGCTGTTACTACCGGAACACCCCCGAATTTTAAAAACGATATGGGGATTTTATCTACTCAAAGTTTTGCTCAGGATACAGTTACTCCTGTTGACCCAAGGTTAGATTTTACAGTTGGTCGTCGTGGGGTTCCATATCTTGATTGGGGAATTATGCGTGGTTCAACATGGATTCGCGACCAGTCAAACGCAGGTCCTTATCTGAACAAGAAAAACATGTTTCTTAAAAAAGATAAAGGTGCTTTATCAACCACAACAGGTTGGGCAACTGGTGTAAACTCCAATAGCTACAGAGTAATCACTTATGGTCATATTTTATTATGGAGAGCTGAAGTTGCAGCTGAAACTAATGATTTAGCAACAGCAACTGATCTTGTTAACCAGATCCGTGCAAGAGCAGCAGGCAGTGATCCAATTATGGGCAGATGCCGTACATTTATTCTTCCAACACAGAATGGTTTGAATGTTGATAATACTGTTCCTGCTGCCAATTATCAAATTGGCTTATATCCAACATTTGCAAGTCAGGATTATGCCCTTAAGGCTATCCGGAATGAATTGCGTCTTGAATTTGCAATGGAAGGTTTCCGTTTCTTCGACCTTGTACGTTGGGGTATTGCTGCAACTACTATCAATGCATATATTGCTGAGGATAGACAGTTCAGATCATTACTTGGTGGTGTTGCACCTGCTAGTTTTACAGCTGGTAAGAATGAGTACTGGCCACTTCCTTCGGTTCAGGTTCAACTTCAACCAGGTGTCCTTACACAGAACACAGGTTATTAATAAGTTATTTATATTCAAGGATGAGGCTGGCATTTGTCAGCCTCATTTTTTTTGTACCCCAGCTATTCCTGATTCGAGGAATAGGGTTTGAAAAGTTGTAGGATAGTTTATTTCCTGTTTTACATACTTTTTAAAAATAGCTTCGGTAACCCTCAATTAGTGAGAAATGATAAAAATTCTAATTTGAATGGTAAAAAGAATATGTGGCAATTGTAAATTCCAGCTCGTAAACTGACTCTGAGGCAAGGTATATTTTAACTCAGGAAGAACATCTCAAAACAAAGTCATCTAAAGAAGAATATTTGGAGATCCAGGAAAAGATCAACGTTGGATTTAAAGATGAATATTTGTTTGAATTGTTTTCTTTAATGGTGGGGATTAAATATTACGGTGCTCTGCACCTATGGTAAGGTGTTTCAAATGCATTTCTACAAATATTTCGCGGCTCTGCCGCTTATTTTTAGTCCGGAATGTGCTGTTCATCTCTACAAATATTATCTAGCTGTGCCACTCAACATTAGCCCGGAATGTGCAGTTTATCGAGGCTATACCGCTTAAAAACAATTCGTAATATGCAACATGTCAGCTATATAATAAATGTATCTGGATTGAAAAGCCAAGAAGGTGCGTAGCACCGCAATCTTTGTAGATGAATGATTGTCACAAAAGGCTAAGGTGCAGCGCACCGGAATATTTTATTGAATGTATTGAATGTTACCATGACTGCACCTTTGATGCATTATCAATCACAAGGTGGGACGGATATTTCAATGGAAATAATTCTTTTAAGAATAAGGAAATAGGAAAAGGTTAATGACTTCCTTTTAATGTAATTTTGAGAACACCATTTGCTCCGCTGGATCCATAATATGAAGCACGGACTCCGTCGATAAACTCCATTGATTTTATTTCAGACGGTAAGATGGTTGAGATATCTGTGACAACCATATCATCAACAACGAACATGATATTCGAAGAAAGGGAAAAGGATTGAATCCTTTTAGATGTAACTGTATTACCAACAACTTTGACAGGAAATATTTCACTATTTATGGCATCAAATATGGTTTTATATTTAGAATAATCTTTTGTTCCTTTTGACTTTCCAGTTTTAATTGCTGTTTGCAAATTTTCTTCAGAAATATGATTGTTGTTTACGGCATCTTCAAAACTTGTTCCTGTATTGCTATAAGTCAGATCCACTGATATATTTTGAGACTTCTTTATTTTAACAGTTTTTGTGTTAAAACCTGAAGCTGAAAATACTAAGATATCCTTACCTGGTACTTTTAATAAAAAAATGTCCCAGAGAGTCGGATTGTTGACCGTCGCTCCGGTATTTAAAGATTTTACTAAAACATGATTCAATGGATAGCTGTAAGATGTAGTGACTATGCCGGAAATATCTGTACTTTTTTGAGCATATGCAGATATATTAATACCAAACATACTTATTGCAGTGATTATAAATAAAAGTTTAAATTTCATTGATTATTTTTTATTCAAAGTTAGCAAAACAAAGATGGTGATCTAATTTTATAAATTTTAATTAAAAAATCTTAAAAATTGTATTCTATTCTGTTCTGGTAAGATCACCGTTAATGTACTTGTATTTGACAACCTCTCTGCAAATTGCACAGTTGTAGTTTGGAGAATCAGACGGAAGTTCCGGGATTTCAATATAAATTTCCCTGTCAGCAATCTTTAATACCTTCATGTCACCTTCTAAAACCTTGGTTATCTTAAATTTATTATCAGAATTGATAAGGATTAAAAGTTCATGTTGACTAGCATATACTGTCCGTTATATGAAGGTATAGTGATTATTGCATCTTCATTTTCGTCATCGTTGATAAAACCGGTAACTATTTTGGCAGGATCAATTACGTAATATTTCTGATTTACACTTTTTGATACAAAATTAGGCCGTTTATCACTAATTGTAATGATACCACTACTCTCAACAGTCTTTTCTGGTTCACTTAAATTTTCCATTGAATACTTTACTGCTATATCAAGTATTTCTTTTCTGGGAGAAT
Source organism: uncultured Bacteroidales bacterium (assembly GCA_963741935.1). Classification (GTDB taxonomy): domain Bacteria; phylum Bacteroidota; class Bacteroidia; order Bacteroidales; family VadinHA17; genus LD21. The sequence continues at coordinate 6,707 of CAVUJY010000011.1, forward strand.
CTTTTGTCTTCAGAACTGATTTTATTGCTGTTGCATGCTACTATAATCAATACTAAAAGCGAGCAGTATGTATATTTTATTCATAGGGACCGTCCGTTTAGATTTTACCAAAAATATATCTTTTCATCCATTTATTAATGTATTGCAGATCATTTTTACCCAAAGGTAACGTTCATATTTCCATAAATATTACATTCTATATGCAAACAATTGCTTATCTTTTATGTTGATTAATTATAAACCAGATCATTAACTTATGAAACGACGTACCTTTATTAAATCAACAGCTATTGTTGCACCTGTAATGAGTCTGTTTCTGCCTGATTTGTCTTCAATTACCAGGCAATCTGTTCGCGGACAGATTGAGAAAAGATCATTGGGCAAAACAGGAGAAATGCTGTCTGTGATAGGATTCGGAGGGATTGTTGTCATGGACGCTTCACCTGAGGCTGCTTCCAGTCTTGTGAAGCTTGCAATTGATTCAGGGATTAATTATTTCGATGTTGCTCCTTCTTATGGCGATGCAGAGATGAAACTTGGCCCTGCACTTGAACCTTACCGGAAAAATGTATTTCTGGCCTGTAAAACAGGAGAGAGGACCAAAGACAAGGCGAGGGAGGAATTGGAGCAATCTTTAATAAGACTACGTACTGATCATTTGGATCTTTATCAACTTCATGCAGTTACCACTCTTGCTGACGTTGATACAATACTTGGACCCGGAGGTGCAATGGAAACATTTGTTGAAGCAAAGAAAGAAGGCAAGATACGCTTCATCGGATTCTCGGCCCACTCCGTCGAAGCTGCAATGGCTCTTATGGACCGATTTGATTTTGATACAATTTTATTCCCTGTGAATTTTACAACATGGAATGCAGGCAATTTTGGTCCGCAGGTTCTTGCCAGGGCACAGGAGAAAAAGATGGGAATTCTCGCGCTTAAAGCGATGGCTAAGGGACCATGGCCTGAAAATGCAGACAGGTCGAAGTATTCTAAATGCTGGTATGAACCTCTAACTACCGATTCTGACATCAGGATGGGACTAAGATTTACCTTATCTCATCCGGTAACTGCAGCTATACCTCCTGGTGAAGCTGAACTGTTTAAGACTGCCTTAGGTATGTCGTCTGATTTAAGTCCTCTGAACAATGAAGAGATACGTTTAATGAAAGAAAGGGGTCTTGCCGGGAAACCATTATTCAAATACCCGATGTCCTGAGATCAGACCTGCCCTATTTTGTATATTTCAGCCTTAAGTCAAGATTTCTGTCATATACAAAGTAACATGGGTCATTACATGTAGTCTTGTCATATCTGACCCTTGGGGTAGCTGAATCTACAGTTATATAAGTATTGTCTGACTTGTAATATGTTGCAGTGGCTGTATATTGTTTATTCAGAGTTACTGAAATATTTGCACTTGTTCCTAAAGCATAAGTAGAACTATAAAGAATACTGTCTTCAATATTCCCTTCATAAACATTTATTAAGGTTGAAGCTCCAAAAGGTCCCGTATCAAGCTTAATAATAAGTTCCGTTTTTACAGGCTCAGTTGCTGTACAGTCCTGGCATTTAACCAGAAGACCTTGCTTTTCACATGAAAAGAGGATTGTAATGGATGTGAGTAGAAATATTTTAATAACTGTTCTCATTTATTTCTTATGATTACTGTATCCTTTACTTAAATTCTTTATTGGTTCAATCTTAAAAATAAAATAAACCGGAAGCTGCATTTATTTCATGTTTTAAATTGCAGCTAATACCATTTAATAGGTTTAACACGCGTTCTTATCTTATCAAAATAGTAATTATATGATATTCCTATTCTGACCCAGAGAGGCCCGTCTTTATAAAAAGAAGTTTGTAAATATTCCAGGCCTGTAGATAAAGTAATATTGGTTAATATCATTTTCATTGATACCGAAGGAATAAGAGAGATTTTATTCTCTGGTGTCAATAATGTACCCTTTAAATTGTTTCCAAATGAATAACCTGCAAGAAGTGAAGCGGAGACTGCAAGATTGTATTTATCAAGTCGTTGTGTCAATGGAAAATCTTTAAAAACTCCCGCATATGCAACAGAGCTTTTATCGAGATACTGATGAAAAAGATGTTCTGAATCTTTCATAAGAACACGTGTATACCATAATTTCGTATCAATTCCTGCAATAATTCCAATATCAAGGAAAGGTTCCTTAAATGAAATACCAAATCCTGTAGAAATGTCGTGCATCACAATTCTTGAGGAAAGAGTAAAACTAACCTGGTCAAATTCATATTTGATTTTACCCGGGATATTATGCTCTTTCAGGATAGGAATTATTTCTTTCCTTCTGTATTTGGCGGCTACGCTATATGGATCTACTATATTTCCTGTATATTTTGCCCATTTATCACTTATACTGAAAAGTAATTTAGTGACATCTTCATGTCCAGCCAGAATAGACAAGCTTAATGCATTATAATTAGGCTTTATTCACTGCATAGATATCGGCCCCATCCTTAAACAAAATTTTCATCAAAATTGTGTCGCCAACAAACGTAGCCATAAGAAAGGGAGTATAGCCTTCATTATCGCTGATTTCTATATTGGCGCCATTTTGAATCAACAGGTCTGCAATTTCAGGATAATCAGCCCATATGGCTGCCAGAAGTGGAGTTGTCCCCTCGTCTGTTCTTTCATCAATATTAGCATCATAATAAAGAAGGAGATCAACTATATCAGCAAAACCTCTTATAACTGCATGATGAAGAGGTGTAGCCCCGAATCTGTCAGGCAGATCAATGTCTGCACCAGCCCTGATCAGAAGCTCAGTAATTTCAAAAGATCCATTTTCGACAGCTATCAGAAGAGGCGTTTGGTAGTCAGAAGTAATTTTATCAAGGTAAGGATTATGACCTAAGAGGATCTTTACGGTTGAGATATGATTGTTGGCAACTGCAAAAATCAGAGGACTTGCTCCCTCTGGCGATTCAGCATTTATATCAGCTCCTTTACTTATAAGTCGTTCAACTTCCAGGTCATACCCTTCTGAAGCAGCTATCATAAGGTTTGTTTCAAGACTACCAGGGTAAGTAGCAGGCAGATAATTCGAAGTATCGTAATACGATTGGTAATTTTCAGCTATTTGTGATGATACAGTTACGGAAAAGAGCATCAGCACAAGCACTGAAAAAATCCGTAAATGTTGTACCCTGAATGAATGCATAGGTGCAAAGTTAATTTTTTAGTTGTTTTTTTTATCGACTTTGGATTGAATCAGAAAAAATTATTTCACAGCTTGAAATTAAATATTAATTCCGAATCAAACAACATGCCAAACTCCTGTTTTAAAGTTAATTGTTTATATATTTTCAAATTTTATCCAAAGCATTAGATTTTTATCAAACAAATATAAATAGGTGTTTGTGTATTTAGACAGAGTTTATATAACAATACATTATCTGATTAATATGGGACCTTAAGAGAATCGCTATGTTTTAGTTGTTAGAACAAGTAACTTTTCATATCTGTTATATTGAAGTAAAAAAGCACTGGTAATGTAGCATCATCATTAGTTATAAGAACAATATTTCATAAAATGACAGGTTACATAATAGATCAGGATTAAAAATTAATTTTGCAAAAAAAAAATAATATTCATTTCGGTAATATTTATGATTTAATTGCCGACTGAAAAAGAATACTTTTTATTTTTGTAATGGCTAAAAATAGTTTTTTATTGAGCAGAACGAAGAAAATACTACTGGCTACATTGCTGGTTTCACTGATTAGCTTCAATTTCAATCCCGGAGCGAAAGAAAAAAGTGCTGTTATAATTGATAAGCTTGTGCCGGAAAATGTCAGGCTTACAAATAGTAGCTCCTCCGGAGAAGAATTCTCAGGTGTGGAGAAAACTTTGAATTCCTTTTTGCATAAATGGTCTTTAGCAGGTGCTTCAATTGCTATTGCAAAAGATGGTAAACTTATCTTTGCCAGGGGCTTTGGATTTGCCGATACAGCAACAAAAGAAAAAATAGAACCTTATAATAAATTCAGGATTGCAAGCATTTCCAAATTGGTTACTGCTACTGGAATAATGAAGTTAAATGAGGAGGGACGATTATCGCTTAATCAGAGAGTGTTCGGCCCCGACGGGATTCTGAATGATCCCTATTTCGACGATCCTAAGGATAAAAGGGTTTATGGTATAACAGTTGCACATTTGTTGAGTCATGAAGCTGGATGGACACAACGATATGGTGATCAGATGTTTATGCCTATTACGATAGCTGAAAGGATGGGCGTTAAGCCACCGGTAGATACCAGGACTATTGTTCGGTTTGCTTTAAATAGAAGACTGCATTACACCCCGGGCAAAGGCCGTGCTTATTCAAACCTGGGGTATAGTATACTTGGCCTTATTATTGAGAAGGTATCCGGTATGTCATATGAAGAATATTGTCAGAAAAACATATTTGAGCCTCTGGGAATTTACGATATGAAAATAGCAGGAAATCTTCCTTCAGAAAAGAATCCATTTGAGGTTACCTATTATGAGCCTTCGGATGTTTTGCTTAAACCTTCCATTTATGGAACAGGGGAGCTTGTTACTCCTATTTATGGAGGTAATGATATAACTGCCCTTGGAGGTGCCGGAGCCTGGCTGGCAACGGCGCCAGACCTTATGAGACTACTGCTCGCTGTTGATGGTTTCAGTACTCGTCCTGATATTCTTAGCGATGAAAGCATAAGGTTTATGACAGATAATGAAAACGGATTCGCCCCTGTGGGCTGGAAGACTACTATTTATAATGGTACATGGTGGCGTACAGGATCATTCCCGGGTAGTGCAGGAATGATGAAAAGACAGTCCGACGGTCTTTCATGGGTAGTTCTTGTTAACTCCAGCGCCTGGAACGGACCGGAGATATATTCATACATTAACAATATGATGTATAGGGTAATATCACAGATCAAACCATTCCCGGAACAGGATCTTTTTGCATATTCATTACCTGTACCTTTAAATCCGGATATGCCATAAACTAATCTCTGGAACTATGTGTTTTACCGTAAATGTGAATCTCATAAAGGAAGAGCTTGAAAACAGATATGGTGCAACTTTAATCGATCCGGAGAAGTACAGACCAAGCTATTATTACCATGCCTTCAGCCTTCCGGACTTACCTGTTATATGTTCTGAAACTCCCGGATATTTAAGACTCCTTAAGTGGGGACTCATTCCTTCCTGGACAAAAACAGATGAAGATGCAAACGAGATACGGTACAAAACATTTAATGCCAGAGCTGAAACGATTCATACTAAACGCTCATTTTCCTCAGCAGTCAAGTCAAAAAGATGTATCATCCCGGTAAAAGGGTTTTTTGAATGGCAACATTCAGGGAATGAAAAAATACCATGGTATATTTATCATTACCAGGATGATGTCTTTTCATTAGCCGGGTTATATGATGAATGGAGATCCGATACCACAGGAGATACCCTTTCAACCTTTACAATTATAACTACAGAGGCAAATGACCTGATGGCCAAAATTCATAACTCAGCAAAAAGAATGCCCGCAATTCTTGATTACAAAGCGGAGAAACTATGGATTAGATACTTCAATTGAGTCGGAAGAAGCATTGAAGTTAATAAATCCATGTCCTGAAGAAATTCTTAAAGCTCATACTGTAAGCCCGTTGATTAATAACAGGTCAGCTGATAAGAACAGATATGAGGTTATAAAACCATTTAAATATCACGACGATAACCTGCTTTTCTGACTACAAGAGCAAGGTTTTATCTGGAAATAGGCACAGGATTTATTGTGCAACAAACTGATATGAGAGAGTGCCTGTCTGAATTTTCGGGGAATTGATATCAGGATTAAATCGCGACATGAGAGCTGTGGATACTGCAGTTTCTATCAGACATGGATCAGAGGTAGTACTGGCTTTCTCCAAAATATTTGCTTTTTCAACAATCCCCTGCTGGTTAACTTCAATACTTAATACTACCATTCCGGAACCCTGACATTTATATATTGGTATTGGCAGGTACATATGATTGCGACCCGCAAGATCGTAATATATTCGTGTTGGTCCTTTATAATTGGCTGCCATTTGCTGTGATTCCCTGGGTTTATTGATTATTTGCTTATCAGAACTGTCCTTCGGAATAGAAATGGTTTCATTTCCATTATTGTTTTCAGACTGTTTTTGAGCATCAATATAATTATCCTGTCCCAGCTTTCCGCTTTTAATCAGCTCGTCCTTAACCTTGTTAATATAATCTTCTGCATTAATTTTCTCGACTGTTTTGTTCGATAGATTGCGCGCAATATTTAGCATCTCCTCATCTCCTTTGAAAATCTTTTCAAGAGTAGGAGGCTGCAAATCTTCTTGCTGGTCATTTTTAACATCAACCTGAGGAGGAGCTGCAAGCTCAACTTCGTATTCGGCAGACAAATTATTGTTTAACGATTTGATCTGAAACGATATAAAGATGATTGCGGCAATAAGATGTATTATCACAGTGCCAAGGATTCCAACCAGTTTGCCATTATTCTTTCCCATTCTGTGCGAAATTATAAATTATTACTTTTGTATCTAATATAATCTCAATGAATAATTCATGACTTTTAATATTTCACCTGGAATTGAACAATCATTCCATCCAGTTATTACATGATGATTATCCTAATTTGATTATTTATGAAACAGGAATTAATACTTGAAGTTATAAAGGACCGCAGGAGCCTGTACTCCTTTTCATCCTGCACCAGTTGAAGAATTCAAACTTAAGGCAATGTTTGAGGCTGCCGGTTATGCACCGTCAGAGTAACATTGAACAGCCATGGATGTTCCTTTATACAACACGTGAAAGCAAAGAACTGTTTGATACATATCTTGGCTTCATGTCGGATTCTGACAAAGTATGGGCAAGAAATGCTTATGCTATAATTATTCCATTGATCAGGACAAATCATTTGGCTAATGACATATCAAACAGGTTAGCTTACTACGATACCGGTATGGCAGTAGGAAATCTACTGGTTCAGGCAACAGCACTCGATGTTATTGTTCATCAGGTCAGAGGGTTTTCTGCAGAAAGGGTTAGAGAATATCTTAAGATGAATGATGATATTGAGCCTGTTACGATAATGGTAGTCGGATATATGGGGGATGGTAACTCTCTGCCTCCTGAACTTTTACAGGCAGACGAGACTAAAATGGAACTTAAACCGGTTAATGAATATTCATTTAAGGATTATCTTTATAATTCTGCTTTTTGATATTATAAATCAGCTATTTATTCTATTTGTTTTTTATTTTCTTCCTGACTTTCGCATTAACAGGTTTGTTGAATTTTTGATTTTTAAATAACCCGTTTTTGACTTCTTTAATAAATTTTGACCATGCAAACGGGTTTAAGAGATTATTTACCGGATATTGGTTTTTTGTTGACATAGCACTGAAATTCTGTTCCATTGCATATTTGAATCCTGCTTCAGGTGAAACTTTTACTCCGGTCTGATTTGCTACTGCAACATATATTGAAGCTATGTTGTCATTCATGTTTTCAATGATAGGATCAACAGGAACTTCTTTGGTCATATCCTTTATAAATTCATTGTAATTCTTCCATGGAAGTATTGTGATTCCTTCAATTGCTATAGTATCAACATCCAGAACAATATCCACTTCACAGTGTCGCTGTTCAAAATCAGATAGGTATTATTGTATGATATCTTTTAAATCCTAAAGCCCTGAAAAATATTGTGTCACCCGGAGTACTTGTTATTGAATAGATACCTGTTCTTTCACTTAAAGAAGCATGATGGAGCTTTTTTGAAATGACTGCAACACCGGGAACAGGTCTGTAAGCTTCATCAGTAATGATTCCGCTTACCTGAATATATCGTTCATTTTCATTTGTCTGACTGAAAGAGGAGGCAGAGGATAAAACAAAGAATATTGTAATATATAGATATTTGCTCAAACAGGCTGAATTTTAAAAATTTGTATCTGCAAAATAAACATTATTGAGTGTAACCATAAAACATTTAACTATAATTTAACGTGGGTTGTCAATATATAATCGGAACTCTTCTTATAATTGAAACAATCGTCATTTTTATATCTCGAAATTATTTTAATATTTGTCAGATACAAACATCCGGTTTATTTGGAAATTAATACCGGACAAAGTATTTTATACTAATTCAATAGATTCATCGTATTCATTAAACTGATAATTATCTATAATGAAAATGAATAAACTACTACTATTGGGTGATGAAGCTATAGCTCAGGCCGCAATGGATGCAGGATTAAGCGGCATGTATGCTTATCCCGGTACTCCGTCGACTGAGATTATGGAGTACATTCAATCATCAAAAACCGCAAAGGAAAGAAATATCCACCGCGACTGGTCTTCAAATGAAAAGACAGCAATGGAAGCCGCTCTTGGAATGTCATATGCTGGTAAAAGAGCCATGGTTGCAATGAAGCATGTTGGATTAAATGTTGCTGCAGACGGTTTTATTAATTCTGCAATAACCGGAGTAAATGGTGGACTAATTATTGTTTCTGCAGATGATCCATCAATGCATTCATCTCAGAATGAGCAGGATTCCAGATTTTATGGAAAGTTTGCCCTTGTTCCCTGTTTTGAGCCTTCCAATCAGCAGGAAGCATATGAAATGATATTTGATGCATTTGAAACTTCAGAAAAATACAAGCTGCCGGTATTGGTCAGGATTACAACACGTCTGGCTCATTCCAGATCAAGTGTTATTATTGAAAAAAAGCATGCCGGAAAATAAAATGAATATACCTTCTGATCCGCTTCAGTTCGTTCTTCTTCCTTCAATTGCAAGAAAAAAGTATAAGTCACTGTTGTCTGCCTATGATTCACTAAAATTTGAACACAGGATCTCTAAGTACAATACCTTTAAGGACGGTCGAAAAAGAGAATTGGGAATAATTACCTGCGGAATAGCATATAATTACCTTATGGAGAACCTGGCTGGCACTGATCACGAAATACCCGTTCTCAAGATTGCTGCATACCCTTTTCCAAAGGATCTGATTGAGGATCTGACAAATCGCTGTCGTGAAATTCTGGTACTTGAAGAGGGAGCACCAATGATTGAAGAGTCGTTAAGAGGAATTCTTGATAATGGAATAAAAATATACGGCAGGCTTGATGGAGCTGTTCCCCGCGATGGGGAATTAAATCCGGCGATTGTTGCAAAAGCGATGGGTCTTACTGTTTGTTATGGAGCAAAAGTCCCGTCGGTAGTAAAAATGCGTCCTCCTTCCTTTTGTAAGGGATGCGGTCATGCCGATATGTTTAATTCTTTAATTGAAGCAATTAAACCATATGGTTCCGGACACGTTTTTTCTGACATTGGTTGTTATACGCTTGCAGCACTTCCTCCCTATAGTGCTATAAACTCATGTGTTGATATGGGTGCATCGGTTACAATGGCAATAGGAGCCGCGGATGCCGGTTTGTTTCCTACTGTGGCTGTGATAGGCGACTCCACCTTCACTCATTCGGGTATGACCGGTCTGCTTGATGCAGTAGTTAAAAATTCCACAGTGACTGTTATTATATCAGATAATTCAACTACCGGAATGACGGGCGGTCAAAAATCAAATGCCACCGGAAGAATTGAACAGATATGCAGGGGTATAGGAGTTGAGGAGAATCATATAAGGGTAATCATCCCGTTGCGAAAAAATCATGAGGATAATGTACATATAATGAGTGAGGAGTTTGAATACAAAGGAGTGTCTGTAATAATTGCAATGCGTGAATGTATTCAGACCGCAACGCGGAGAAAAAGAACAGAAAACTCAAACGAATAACCCGAAAAAGAATTGTTATGAAGAATGACATAATATTATCAGGAGTAGGAGGACAGGGTATTTTATCTATTGCTGCTGCCATAGGTCTTGCTGCAGTTGAGAATAACCTTTATCTTAAGCAATCAGAGGTTCACGGAATGAGTCAGAGAGGCGGAGATGTGCAATCCCACCTTCGCATTTCAGATAAGCCTGTAGCGTCTGACCTTATTACTTTCGGACAGGCCGATATTATTATATCAGTTGAGCCGATGGAGGCTTTAAGGTATCTTCCCTGGCTTTCATCAGACGGATGGCTGGTAACAAACTCAGTGCCTTTTATTAACATTACTGACTATCCGTCAGAAGAAGAGATATCGGGAGAGATAAAAAAAGTCAAAAACCATATAATAATCAATGCTGATGCAATAGCTAAAGAATCAGGATCAGTTCGTTCCGGAAATATGGTAATTCTTGGAGCCGCATCACCCTTTATCGAGATGTCATATTCAAGTCTTGAAAATGCTGTCAGAAAGCTCTTTGAACGAAAAGGAGAGGATATAGTCGGGATAAATCTTAAAGCTCTTAAGTCGGGAAGGGCAATTTCTGAGAATAGAACTTTCCTCAAAGTAAAAAATCTCTCCTTTCTCTTGAGGGATTTCTTTATGCTTCTTAAAATTTGAAATGTGCATTAAGATAAATAGCATCAGTCGCATGAACTTCATTTAAATATGGCATGATACGACGGTAATTAAGTGCCAGCTTCAGGTTGCTTGTTAAGGAGTGCTGAAAACCGGTAATAAGATAACTGCCATCAATGTTGTAATCCCACTGTAGTCTTTCCCCCGGCAAAATGACTGAAGTTGCGTAATCATATCTTGCGAAGATCTCCGAGGTTTCGTTAAGGAAGTATGAACCTGTTGCTGAAATTCCCCAGACATTATGCCCTGGTATCAGGTCAAGATTTGATTTGTAACTGGCTTCTCCACCTATACTTATTTTGTCATCCTTATATCCGGCAAATGCAATAAACGTTGACTGCCAGACTCCCTGAGGCCTGATAATATCAGTATATATCCTGAACACAAAATGTCCGGGTGTAGTGGCTGTAATTCCAATTGAGCTTTTCAAACTATTATCGACCTGAATATTAGTATAGCCTTCTCCATTCATCAGGGATAAATCGATCTCAAGGATATCATTAATTTCATAATCCAAAACCACGCCAAGGTCAGCTACTGTACCGTAACCATATTTTGCCTGATATTCTGGTCCAAGATATCGTTTACCCCAAAAACCTTGCTGAAAACTAAAAATTCCTGGTGTTTGCAATCCCAAAAGAAAGTGTCAGTCTATCCTTTGAGTAGGTGACTGATGCTTCTCTGAAATAAGCGTATCTTTTAAGTACAGAGCCTTCTGCCAGATCATCCGGAGAGCCAACATTGACAATTATTCTTGAAGAAAAGTTCCCTTCGGGCAGAAATTCATAACCCAGATTAGCTCTGTTTAAGTAAAATCCATTTCTTTGGACAGTATCATTAAAGCTATAATGAAAATCAGTAAATATTTCAGCTAATGGCTTTCCGTCAATTGTAACAGACTGTGATCTAAGCATATGAAAGCAGAATGCTGTAAAAAACAGGATAGCAAAAACTTTTTTCATTAAAAATAATCCTACGATTAGGTCAAAATTCAGAATCGCAAATGTAAAATTTATAAATTAATGCAACCCTGAAAAGAGGTAAATTTTTAAATTTTGATTAACAGAATATTATAAAAGCTCTTTTAAGGAGATTAATTGTTTTTTTTTAACAAAATTTGTAAACTCTTAAATAAATAGGTTTAATGTCAACAGATTCATTAGAATAAAGCTGAGAGATTTCTTGCTATTGCCGATCAGTATAAACTGGGTAAACTTGTAACTGAATCTTCTCACCCAGCTACCGTAAACTTGTCTGAACTTGCCAGTGGAAAACCTTCCTGAAGCAATAAAAGTTTTAAAGGAACTTGACAATGATACAGTTAAAGTTCTGATAGATAAGACTAAGCAGATATGCGATCTGAAGAATAAAATCAACGAAACGTTGAAAGCCGGGAATAATATTTTTTTCTGTGGGTGCGGTGCCACAGGAAGATTATCACTTACAATTGAGACCCTTTGGAGACAGGTACATAAAGGTGACGGTCTAAAAGACAGGGTATTCAGTTTTATGTCCGGCGGGGATGTTGCATTGATAAGGTCAATTGAAAATTTTGAAGATTATCCTCAATATGGAGCAAGACAGCTTATTGAGGCCGGATTTAAACCCGGGGACTTGTTAATTTCTACAACTGAAGGAGGAGAAACTCCATTTGTAATAGGGGCAACTGAAAAGGCCGCGCTTATATCAGATAGGAAACCATTCTTTCTCTATTGCAATCCGGATGATATTCTTTGTGAGGTAGCAGAACGATCAAAGCTGGTAATTCAGAACCAGCATATTGAAAAGATTAATCTTACGGTCGGGCCAATGGCGGTTACCGGAAGCACCCGCATGCAATCGTCAACTATACTTCTTGCGGCAGCAGGAATTGCAATGCTTTATTCTTCTGAAAGTGATTCAACAGTATCAGATATAATCAAGATCATTCAGTGCTTACTGGGATTCACTTGATATAAGTTTCATTGGAAGGTTTATAATTCAGGAATCAGCATTATACAAAAACGGTGATTACCTTTTATATGAAACTGATAATAAACTGGGAATTACTGTGATAACTGACACTACAGAAAGATCTCCAACTTTTAGTCTGTACCCTTTTGAAAACGCAGGACGAGATTGAACCTGGTCTTTCCCTATGCTACCTTTACCTGCCTGAAGAAACTGACAGTGAAAAGGCATGGAAATCTTTATTATGGAGATCTCCCAGAACTTTGGAATGGTCAGATATTAATGGAATAGCATCCGAAAAACGGCTTCTTGGTTTCGATTTTAGTCAGAAGGTTTTATCGAGACGTGAAAATCAGATAGTGCATGGCAATCAGTACAGGTTTGTGATTAAATCAGAAGAAACAGGACTTGACTTTAAATTGGGAAATAATGAACATTTTTTAGAAACACCTTTCGAGTCTCCAATCTTTATACATCTGGTTCTTAAAATGATATTAAATACACATTCAACTTTGATAATGGGGAGACTGGGAAGGTATGAAGGAAATGTTATGACTTATGTAAGGGCTAGTAATAACAAGCTTATAGACAGGTCAATACGATATATTGACCTGATTCTGCAAAGAAAAAATATAAAACTGACTTATGACAAAATTTGTTATAAACTATATGAGATGCTTGAGAAAACACATGGTGATAAATCGATTGTACTTACAACAGTAAGAGCAATAGAAAAGCAGAGTTAAATAGTTAAGGTATATTTAAGGTAAAATGAGAACAGAATCTATAATAAATTAATAAATCTATGAAAATGAAAAGCATAATAATTTGAGAGTATATGCTCTGGCGGCTCTTATCTTTGTATTTGCAGGTGTCAAAGCACAGGAAGCAAAAAAATTGTATGATCCTTCTCTTGACGGTATGAAGCAGATAAAAGAGGCTGCTGCAACAGCTGCAAAAGAGGGTAAGCATGTTTTGATTCAGTATGGCGGTAACTGGTGCAGTTGGTGTATAAAGTTTGATGCTTTCTGTAAAGCAGATACAGCAATTTCCAGAATTATATCCCAAAATTATATTCCGGTAAAACTTAACTATGATCCTTCCAATAAAAATGATGCTGCGAATGAATACCTCGGAAATCCGACTCGCTTTGGTTTTCCGGTGTTCATTATACTTGACGGAAAAGGGACTGTTCTGCATATTCAGGATAGTGCTCTTTTAGAGGAAGGAAAGGGATACAGTAAAGAAAAGGTTTCCAGGTTTTTTATGAACTGGACAGTATCAGCTCTGATTCCAAAGACTAAAAGGAAATCGTAAACCGTCAAAAATTTAAGAGGCTGTATCCTGATTGGAAACAGCCTCTTTTCGTCAGAAATGCAGCGAACATTTCCACCGTTCTGCTTAACATTATTCCTGGATCATTTCATCCTGACCCTGAGCCTTTCCGTTTCGTAGCAGGAGAAGGTCATTCAAAACAATCTCGGTAATGTTCTTACTTACCCCTTTCTTATCTTCGTAAGTGCGATAGACAATTCTTCCTTCAACCGCAACTTCTTTCCCTTTCTTAAGGAATCTTCCGGCAATATCAGCCAGTCCGTTCCAGGCTACAATATTATGCCAGGTGGTTTCACTGACTCTCTGACCTTCGGCATTTTTATAGCCATCATTGGTGGCCAAAGTGAAATGAGTTACTTTCTTTCCTGTTTCAGTTGTTTTGATTTCAGGATCCATTCCAAGATTTCCGATGAGTGTTACTCTGTTTTTTAATGAGTTCATAACTTAAAGATTTAGTTTGACTTGAATTAATTTCTTAGCAAACTTAAGTCATCTCTGAAATGTGTTACGGTTATTAAATCATTTATACTCGTTTTCAAATCATTTATAGTCGGTTGTACCCGTTTGAAAACGTTTTTTAATATCTGTATCAGGTATATATGATTGATATATTTTGTATCTTTATAAAAACATAAGTGCTTTGGAAAAGAAATGTCTCGATTGTGGCGATACCTTGCGTGGTCGTACCGATAAAAAATTCTGTTCCGACCAATGCAGGAATAATTACAACAATAAACTAAACCGCGATTCAAACAACTATGTAAGGAATGTTCACGGTTTGTTGAGAAAAAACAGAAGGATATTATCTGATCTCTATTCTGACGGAAAGGTTAAAATCCATAAAGATGCTCTGTTCGCACTTGGGTATAATTTTAGCTTTTTTACCCATATTATTGAAACATCAGAGGGCAGAAAGTTTCATTTTTGCTTTGAATATGGATATTGTTTCACAGAAGATGACTATCTGGAATTAAAACAGAATGAGAAGTATCTCGATTATCAGTAGTCTGATTACGGTTTATTTATGATTTAATATTAGAGGAATCAGATGCGCACGTTATTCTTAAGCGGGGTGTGCTCTCTGGCTTTAATCGGAACAAGATGACCGGTATAGCTTACATTATCGATCATTAATGTATTCATGGAAGCCGAACAGGTGCCATCCTTTGTTATGCTGAGGAAAACATCGAATGAATTGGCTCCATTATCAACAGTCAGTTTAATTTCATATCTGCCTTTTTGTTCGATATTAGTCAATTGATAATCTTTTGTTCTCCCTATAACGTTTATTGCAGCTATTGGCTTGAATTCATATTGTCTTCCCAGGTATGCAGCACTTATCACGGCTTTATTCCCATCAACTATGATGTAGTTCGATCGTGGCATAAGGTCGATCAGTCCTCCATATGCAAAATGCAGCTTGTTGAACTTAAGTATGAACCTTTGGTTTTCAACGGCGTTCTTAACTACTTCCTGGTTGGCAAGTTTCTTTTCATTCCTAAGTTCAGCCCTGGAGACACCGGTGTCTTTCGTGGTTGCACATGATGTTATTATAAAAAGAGTCGATACAAGAAATAATATCTTTTTCATGGCAGTATGTTTTTCTTTGTTAGAAACAAATATCATGCCATAACAGGAAGATATGTTCTTGAAGAAAACTATTTAATAAAGGGGAAGTAGTAGCTCATATTCTCCTTGGTTAGCCTTGTTCCATAACCAGAATCTTCAAAAGCTTCACAATATTTTATTTTTTCGCCTCTCTCTTTTCCATAAATCTCAATAAGCTTTTCGCGATAAGGGGAAGCATCAGATGATTGTTTCCTGGTTTTTCCCAGCCATATCCTTCTGTCTGCATCAGATGCCGGTACCTGATCAAGAACACCCTGGTTAAAAGGTAGCCATTCATACATCTGTGATTTATGCTGATGATACATATCCATTTTCTTTTCAATAACATCATCTATATCTACACATACTTCAGCTTTAAATGGCTCAGGATGGATGAACCTATCACTCATAAACAGAAACATCGGGTTCTTTTTCAAAAACGGCACCTCAGGCAATATTGTCGGAACTGTGACCATGTACGCAGCATCAAGTACCAGGACTCCTGTATACCTGTGATCGGGATGATAGTCATAAGGACGTGGGAAGATTACTATATCGGCTTTCTGTTCCCGGATTAACCTGATGATTTCCAGTCGGTTTTCATACGTAGGCATCAACTGTCCGTCATGATTGTCAAGTGTAATATACCGTACCCCTATAACCTCACCGGCTTTTCTTGCTTCTTCACGACGAATTTTGGCTAATTCAGGAGCTTTAATGCTCTGGTGCCCTGCATCTCCATTGGTTACTGAAACCATTAGAACATCATATCCGAGCTGCGCCCATTTGTAGGCTGTTCCTCCAACTTTATCAGCATCATCGGGATGGGCTCCGATTATTATAACATGTAACTTCTTATTCTCCTGATCCTGTGCATTTACCTTTGGAAAGAATGCAAGCAAAAAGGCGACCTGAATAAAAAACAGAACAGTTTTCATATCGTATGAGGTTTTAGTTAATTATCATTACCAGCTTGAGTTAGCCAGATCCCAAACATTTGCGAAGCTTATCTTAATTATCTTCTCCATAATATCCCAGTTAACAGTATTAATTTCATCTTTAGGTGTATGATACTCTTCTCTGTGACCTGGTTTGAATCTCATTACAGGCACTCCAACTTCAACAAATGATCTGTGGTCGGTACCTCCCGGAGGATCGTCAGATGGTTGATAGTCAACAATAAGATCAATATTATACTTTTTCAGGTTTGCCTGTGTTATCTCTTTGAATAAGGGATAGGAATCATTATAAGTCATAGTGACCTTTTTGGGTTCATCCTCCGAAATATATCTTGAGATCATATCAAAATTAATATTTAGCTTAAGATTTTTCAGTGGGTAAGGCAGATTCCTGACATAATACCTGGAACCAAGCAGGCCCTCTTCTTCAGCTGTCCATAGTGCTATAATAATAGTCTTTTCGGGTTTAACTCCGGTTTGCATAAGAGCTTTTGCCAGTGTCAGTACTCCAACAGTACCTGATCCATTATCATCTGCTCCATTCCAGATATATCCGTTCCCCATGCCCATATGATCATAGTGGGCGCCTATTACTATTATTTCGTCCGGATTCTTGCCTTCAATGACACCAATAATATTTTTAACCGCTACCTGCGATGTATTTACTGAGGTTTTAATATAAACCGATTTATTTGTCGTCTGTGGTATCACATAGGGTTTGTTCTCTTCCGTTTTGGCAATATATTCATCAAGATCAATCCCGGTGCCTTTCAAAATTTCATTGGCTGTTTTTACCGAAGCAGTAATCCTGATCATGTTATCAGGATTATTCTTATTCGGAATAGAATACCTTGCATAAGGTCTTCCGGTTCGTGGAGTTCCTTCTGAAGGAGACATATTCATAAAATCATTTGGAGCAGGATATCCGACAACAGTTGATGCAGGATTAAACTCAATAATACCGATAGCACCCAATTCTTTCAGGGTTGATTCTGTCGCTCTTGAAATTGACTGAAGTTCTGACTGATTTTGTGTTTCCTTAATAAACGCCGGGAATCCAGCAATCTTAAGGACGATTTTTCCTTTTATATCAAGCTTATTGAAGTCGTTGTGCTTAAGTTTTTCATTTTTAATTCCATAACCTATAAAAACAACAGGAGCCTCAATTTCGACAGCAGGATCTGATGGTCTGACCAGAAAATCAACATTATAAGTACAATTTATAGTCTTAACATTTTTACCGTCAGATACTTTTATTTTCATCAACTGCTCATCACCAGGAAGTGTTTTTAAAAGGACGAAGTTCTGAAAGTAAGACCTTTCAATAATGTTGTTATTATTTAGGCGGCTTCTTTGTCTTATAATGTCACCTGCAGGCTTAACATTGTATAATTGAAGCATGCTGGCGATATAATCGGCTGCCAGTGATTCTCCTTTTTCACCTGCCATCCGGCCTTCGGTCCAGTCGGACGACAAAAAACCCAGTTGCGCTTTTAGTGCATTGGGAGTGATGGCATCAAAGCCTTTGTCCATTGGTGTTATCTGTGCATTTATTAACCTGGCAGCTAATAAGAAACAGCAGAAGCATTGATAAAAATTGCTTTTTCACGTGTAATTGGTTTTTTGGTAATATTTTAAATGAAAAGGCTAAAATATAAAAATATTATCTCCATTCCCGTAATTTTTGAATTTCTGATATATTTTCAGGTTAAAGATGGATTATTTTTTTTGAAACTATGATCATAATTCATCTGAGGTTAAATTTTTATATTTGGGAAAAATTAAATAAAATATCTATGAGGAAGATTTGTAACTTTAATAATAGCAATGATCGTATTTTCAGGTATGGCTTTTTCACAATCAAGGACAGTCTATCAAAATGGTTATCTTGTTAAGGTTGGAGATAAATCTCCTGATTTCACTATTAATGAAACAGGAGGAAAGTCATATAAACTCTCTGATCTTAAGGGGAAAGTAGTTATGCTCCAGTTTACTGCAAGCTGGTGCAGTGTATGTCGAAAAGAGATGCCGTTTATTGAAAAGGAGATATGGATGGAGAAGAAAAACGATGGTCTGGTTGTTATCGGCATTGACAGGGATGAACCTGTTGATAAAGTAATCAGGTTTAAAAAAGATATTGCAGTAACATACCCTATGAGCTCTTGACCCCGGCGCAGATATATTTGGTCTTTATCGCCGAAAAGGAAGCAGGCGTTACCAGAAATGTAATTATTGACCGCAACGGGAAAATTATTTTTCTCACGCGACTTTACGACCGCAGTGAATTTGATCAGATGAAAAAGGTGATTTTTGCAGAACTTGACACTGAAATAATCTGACAATATATACGTTATATGCACTGAGATCGTTAAACATAAACTTTTTGTCTTGAATAATGTTCTATTAATTGATTCTTTACGAATACTTTTACAGAACTTTACTTTTAACCATAAAAACAAAAATGATGAAAAAACTATTTGCAGTAATCCTTATTGTATTTATAGCAATACCAGCCTTTTCCCAGATAAAATTTGGTATAAAAGCAGGTGTAAGTACAACCAATTTATCAATGCCATCCGTAAAAACCGTTGAAACTGCCTCGACTTCATATTCTGTTGAAGCCCTTTCATCTGCAAAATATGGTTTTCATGGAGGCGCGTTTATGAGGGTAACACTTCTTGGTGTCTATGTTCAGCCTGAATTATTATTTACTAACAGAACAAGTGAATATACGGTTACAGAATTATCTAAGTCCATCTGTTGTAGTAAAACAAAAGTTTAATAAACTGGATATTCCTGTTATGGTAGGATTTAAGCTTGGTCCGCTTCGTCTGAATGCAGGTCCTGCAGCTTCACTTCTTATTAATAGTCCCAAAGACCTTATTGATGATCCAAATTTAAAGAGCAATTACAGCAGAATGACAATTGGATATCAGGCAGGCGTAGGTATTGATATTCTGAAGACTCTGACATTTGATGTGCGTTACGAAGGAAGTCTTAAAAAATACCAGAATCAAATTGAAAACCTGACTGGTACGAAATTCAATCTCGATGACAGACCAAATGCCTTCCTGTTTAGTTTGGGTTTGTTTTTCTAGGATGATTCGTTTTAAGAAAATATTTTATAAATAAAATATCCTGTTTTTTGCCTGGGTTTGCTGGCTCTGTTTGTCCTGTAAGCCCAGGCAAATTTCAAATAGATGAAGAACTTATTCCTTCAAATAGAGTTATTTGCATGATTTTGATAGGATTTAATTACTTGGAGAATAGCATTTTAGCAGCTACAAGAAGTAATAAGTACTCCGAATATTTTTTTCAGTGCTGCCTGTGGTATTGTCACTGCAAGTTTTGATCCGAAATATGATCCAATAATGAAAAAGATTGCAATTATAAATGCAAATTTGAAATTTACTTCACCAGCTTTATAATAATTGTATGCAGCTATAATACCAATAGGAGGTAACATCACTGCAAGGCTTGTTCCCTGTGCTGTTTGCTGACTTAATCCTAAAATATAAACCAGAGCCGGAATCATTATAATAGCTCCGCCTATACCAAGCATTCCAGCCATAACACCTGTTACTATTCCTATTAGTATCAGGATAATTAGCATAGTTATTGACATCTTCATAATGTATTAGGTTAAATGAATCGGAACAAAATTATAAAAAAAACGGGCATGGTAAGCACAAAGATCTGTTGCATATAAAAAAGATAATTATTTTCTCAGAATGTTATGCATTATTCTTAACTCTTCTTTTTGAGTTAATAAGCATTTCATCATTATTTTGCCACATTCAACATTATCCGTAAATTTGTAGCCTGTTTGAAAGACAATGAAGAAAAAAGCTTTAGCATATATTCTGGGGAGCATTGCTGTTTTAGTCTTAGCTGTTATCATATTGGTTTATAAAAATGTATATGGTACTACAGTGTTCGTCAAAAACAACAAAAGCATCCTTTATATTCCAACCAATTCATCTTATTCACAGGTGCTTGATACTATTGAAAAGAACCTGAATGTTACCAATATTCAGGCTCTTGACTGGGTGGCAAAAAGGAAAAACTATCCTGCCAGGGTTAAGCCGGGACGGTATGTTATTGAGTCTGATTTAAGCTATTCCAAATTAATAAACCTGTTAAGATCTGGTCGTCAGACGCCGGTAAGGGTAACTTTTAACAATATACGAACATTAAATCAGCTTGCAGGGAAGATCGGCAATCTGATTGAAGTTGATTCGTCCGATATTATCAACTTCCTCTCAGATGAATCAAATTACTCTTCCGATGGATTTAAAAAGGAGAATATCATAGCGATGTTTATTCCGAATACTTATCAGATTAACTGGAGCACAGATGCTAAAGGGTTATATACCAGGATGCTCACGGAATACAGGAAATTCTGGGACGAAAATCGTCTGACCAAAGCAAAAGAAAAAGGTCTTGATCCTTTGGAGGTATCAATTCTTGCTTCAATAATTGACGATGAAGTATCGAAGCCTGATGAGAAACCACGTATAGCCGGAGTATATCTGAACAGATTAAAGAAAGGAATGCCTTTGCAGGCCTGCCCAACTATAAAATTCGCATTAAATGATTTTACTATTACCCGTATTTTAAAGAAATATCTTGTTGTTGATTCTCCATATAATACCTATATACATAAAGGCTTTCCTCCCGGACCTATTGGATGCCCATCTGTTGATGCTATTGATGCTGTGTTAAATGCTGAAAAGAATGACTACATCTTTTTTGCAGCTAAATCAGATTTTTCAGGTTATCATAATTTCTCAAAAACCCTTTCAGAGCATAATCGTTATGCTGCCATGTATCAGAAAGAACTGAATAAAAGAAAAATTTTCAGATAGCACCGATAACTTCTACTTCACGGTCGAGCACAATACCAAATTTATCGAGGACGGAATTTCTGATATCCTCAGATAATCTGTAAATATCAGTTCCTGATGCTTTCCCATAGTTAACAATAACTAATGCCTGTTTTTCATGAATGCCGGCATCACCAATACGTCTCCCTTTCCATCCGCACTGTTCAATAAGCCAGCCCGCAGAAAGTTTTATACCTCCCGATATATCAGCGTAAAAAGGTATTTGAGGATATTTTATTTTTAGGTTTTCTGAAACATTTTTATCAACAACAGGATTCTTGAAGAAGCTGCCGGCATTGCCAATCTTTTCAGGGTCAGGTAATTTACTGCTTCTTATATTTATTACTGCCTGTCTTACATTATTAAGAGTCGTTTCCCCAAGTCTCGAAACTTCATCTTTGAGTGAACCATAAGTCAGGTTAATTGATTCATTTTTTGAAAGTCTGTAATATACCCGGGTAATTAGATATTTGCCTTTAGCCTTGCTTTTAAAGATGCTGTTTCTGTATTCAAACCTGCATTGATCATTATCGAAAATTCTTTTGCTCCCATCACTTGTACTTATTGCTCTTACCTTCACAATCAGATCCTTAACTTCAACTCCATATGCTCCTATATTCTGAACAGGAGTTGCTCCAACGTCTCCCGGAATATGTGAGAGGTTTTCCAGCCCTCCAAATCCTTTACTAACGCTCCAGGCAACAAGTTTATCCCATTCCAATCCTGCTCCGGCTGATACTATGACGTAATTATCCGATTCTTCTTCCACTTTAATACCCTTTATTTCAGGAATAAGAATTGTGCCTTTAAAATCATTGGTAAAGAGTAGATTACTTCCTCCTCCGATTATCAGAAGAGGTTTTTTCCATCTTAGTCCACCAGCAAGTACAGACGTGGCTTCCTTTTCATTTCTGATATGGATCACACAACTTGCCTTATAATCCAGACCAAAGGTGTTATATTTTTTAAGGGATATATTTTTTTTTATTATCATGCTGGTTACAGGTTACTAATCAGTGTCTAAAGTTTGGAGTGCCTAAAATGCCTAAAGTTAAATAGATTGAATCAGTTTGTTTTATAACCCGCGATGATATTTAAAGCTTGTAATACATTTTGATTGTTTTATATGGATGTATAAATAATAGATATCAGGATGACATGTGGCGTAATCGTCTATTTATCAGCCATACAAAAAATTACTGACAACAGGCTGACTGAAAGAGCGTTACATATATGAAAATTACCTATGGTGTCGAACCCTAATGCTTATAGTACACGATTTTACAACTTTATTCTCTATCACGGAAGAGGTCATCTGTTAAGGACAAGAATAGCAATCAATAAATGATTCGTTATAATGATTGGGAGATACCTTCAACAAAAATCTGCAAAAATAGTATAGTTAGAAAAGATGAGATGTAAGATTAAGGGTGCGACCAGGAGTTATTCATATTATGCCGATTCGTGGCTTAAAAAAATAAAATGCCAGCTGGAACCGAATTTACAAGTATCTAATAATACTTAATTGGTCAAATTGTTAATCTGGTTAACCGATATCATAAAATCTAATTTACTATTTTTGACAGTGCATTATTCTCTGGTCACTATTGTGGCATTTTAGTGATCATTCTGTTTGATATATTTTTTTGACGATGGAAAAACTGGATCTGATAAAAGAAGCATTTCCTTTCCTGGAGAAGGAACTGATTGCTGAAATAGATAGTGTTTCAACATTTCAGGAGCTTAAGACAAGCCAGAGCATTCTTGGTGAAGGTGATTATATAAAATCCTTTCCAATGGTGCTTAAAGGCTGCCTGCGTGTTGTACGACTTTCAGAAGATGGAAATGAACTGCTTTTATATTATCTCAATAAAGGCGAGATATGCAGTATGTCGCTGACTTGTTGTATGTCGCTGCAGAAGAGTAATATTATAATGATAGCTGAGGAAAATTCATCAATTATAACTATACCTGTAAATAAACCGGAGAAATGGATGACTGAATTTAAATCATGGAAAGAGTTCATGATGAATTCATATCGTCAGCGATTTGAAGAATTGCTTGAAACAATTGATTCAATAGCGTTTACAAAGCTTGATGACCGGATAATAAGGTTTTTCGAAGAGCGTTACAAATCCACCGGACAAAGTACTTTTATCGGAACACATGCAGATATTGCCGAACAGCTTAATACATCACGGGAAGTGGTAAGCCGTCTTTTGCGCCATCTTGAGCTCCAGGATCTGGTTCGGACTGACAGAAACAGGGTAGATTATTCCATGTTAATAAAGAAATAGCTCCTTCTGTGACTAAAGTCACAGAAGGAACCGGCAAGCGATAACTATTTTTGTCTCAAATTTTAAATATGAAAGATTTTTTCAATAAACATTTCGTCGAGATTATTTTTGCTCTGGTGGGTGGTGTTGCAGGTTTTCTTTATTGGAAACTTATTGGATGCCAGTCAGGTACATGCCCTATAAAATCCGTATGGTACCTTAGTACAATATGGGGAATGACTTTTGGATACCTCACAGCAAGTATAATAAAAGATCTTTTTTTAAAGGTCAGAGATAAGAAAAAAGCAGGAGCTGAATCAGATTCTGAATCAAAAGAATAGTCATTAGTCTGGACTTACGATTGGAAAAATTTCAGGTAGATTTTTTTTCAAAAGAAGGCTGTCATTTTAAATAGTGATGGCTTTTTTCTTTGTAATACCGGGTCCCCATGCATTTTTGCACACAAAATATTATGACAACTGGCTCTGAAAGAGCCAGATATGAATAGCCAGGTGTGATTCTAATCGAAATCACGTCGTTCTAATTAACCGTTTCAGAATATGTGCGACAGAAGTACTCATGCTTCAGGGCTTGAGAATCAGAGATGATTGGTTAAAGATTACCCCGTTGCAATGTACAGGTTACTGACATGGTGATGCTCTGCATAGCTTTAAGGTAAATTATCTGTATATTCAACTTTTAAAGGCAAAGTTGCTGTTGGCTCAAAATTCTTGTGGTAATAGGTGCAGTACATTTTAAATAAAATATTAATTTGCGGATGATTAGTTTTATCAATCTAAACTGAAAATACTTTTATCATGTCAATCAATCGCAGGAATTTTCTTAAGGCCACTACACTTGCCGGTGCAGGTACAATGGCCGGAGGGCTTATTTCGGGATGTGCTCCTAAACAACCTGAATCAAATCTGGCTGGAATTCTTGAATCAGTTAAAAAGATCCATTCCCAGAAATTTAATATGTCAGGATATGCAGCGCCTGCTCTGCCTATGGTTAGAATTGGGATTATCGGATTAGGTGACAGGGGAAGTGGTGCAGTTGAAAGACTGTCTTATATCGAGGGTGTTGAGATCACAGCAATCGGAGATCTTCGTAAAGTAGCTGTAGACGGTTCTCAGAAATATCTTAAAAGTGTAGGCAGACCTGAAGCACGGGAGTTTTTTGGTGATGATAATGCCTGGAAGAAATTAGTTGAGCTGACAGATCTTGATCTGATTTATATATGTACGCCATGGGTATGGCATACCCCTATGGCAGTATATGCTATGGAAAATGGGAAACATGTAGCATGCGAAGTACCTATTGCACGGACGATTGATGAAGCATGGCAACTTGTTGAAACCTCTGAAAAAACCAAAAAGCATTGTATGATGCTTGAAAACTGCTGTTATGATTTCTTTGAATTATTAACATTAAATATGGCACGGCAGGGGATGTTTGGCGAGATTATTCATGGTGAAGGAGCTTATATTCATAATCTTATGGGATATAACTTCAAAAAGCCTCTCGATGATAAGCAAACTGATGGTGCCTACACAGGTATGTGGCGCCTTAAAGAAAATGCAACACGTAACGGAAACCTTTATCCTACACATGGATTGGGACCTATATGCCAGGCACTGAATATCAACTGGGGTGATAAAATGGAGTATCTTTCTTCAGTGTCAACATAACGATTTTACAATGGGACCAAAAGAGAAAGAGCTGGTTGCACAGGATGCATTCTATGATCCCTGGAAAGATTCTAAATTCAGGGGTAACATGAACACTACAATAATTAAGACATCGTACTTGGAAAGACAATAATGGTCCAGCACGATGTGTCATCAATGCATCCATATTCAAGAATTCATCTTGTTAAGGGAACTAAAGGAATGGCGCGAAAATATCCGGAAGAACTTATCGCTTTGGTGAAACAGTGGGTTGATGATGACCAGAACTGAAAGAACTATATGATAAGTATACCCCTGAAATAGTAAAGAGAGTTGGAGAGATGGCAAAAGAAGTAGGTGGTCATGGCGGTATGGATTTTATAATGGACTGGAGATTAATAGATTGTCTCAGGAATGGACTGCCTCTCGATCAGAATGTCTATGATGGAGCCCTCTGGAGCTCTGTCGCACCTCTAAGTGAATGGTCGGTAGCCAACAGATCCCAGTCAATTGATGTTCCTGACTTTACAGGCGGTTCGTGGAAAACCAATAAACCTCATGGAATTAATCTTGAAACAGGAGGCACCACTAAGGTACTTGATATAGCAGAAGCAAGGGAAAAAATGCAATTGAACGTTAAGTAAATCAAGGTAATAGCTGATTGATTTACCGGATAGTCAGATCAAATTTGTATATGCGCTGAAATTATAATGGCTTGTCCAGACAACTGATTACTAAATTTCTTTACTTTGCACCCTGTTTAAAACTGCAGATGAACTAATTAAACAAAGATGGTATCAGGGGGTAGCGAATTAATTGGTTTGCTTTTTAGTGCATATTTATTATTCTTATTATCGGGTACTTTATTATTACCTTTCATTCCTGTTCGTCATAAAGCAACGATTAGCATCATTCTTGTTTTTCTGATTGCAGTATTGACCAGTGCTTTAGCCTTTAAAGCTTTAGCCTGGGGAGCTATTGAAATTCAGATAAACGGCGGACTGTTTTTTGGTATTATACCATTAAGAATTGATTCCCTTACTGCTTTTTTTATCCTTATTATCAATTTTACAGCAATTACAGGCGTACTTTACGGAACAGGTTATCTGAAATCTGTCGCTGTCAGACCTTCAGTTATATCACTGCACTGGATATTATATATCTTGTTTCATTCTTCAATGCTTGCTGTTACTATGGTTCAGCACAGCATCGTATTTCTTATTGCATGGGAGATAATGTCACTGTCATCCCTTTTTCTTGTGGTATTTGAGCATGAAAATCCAAAAGTGCTGAAGGCAGGAATTAACTATTTGGTGCAGATGCATATAAGTGTGGTTTTTCTGACTGTGGGATTTATTTGGGTTTATTTTAAGACCGGTACATTCGACTTCAGAGGAATATCCTCATTTTTTAGTTCAAATGACAATATCTGGTTGTTTCTTGTATTCTTTCTTGGATTTGGTCTGAAAGCCGGATTTGTTGGACTGCACACATGGTTGCCAAAAGCTCATCCTGCTGCTCCGTCACACATTTCAGGCGTGATGTCAGGCGTAATAGTTAAGATGGGTATCTATGGCATTTTTCGAATAATATCTTATCTTAAATCAGATTTTCTGATTATCGGGGAAATTGTGCTGTCCGTTTCCTTAATGACTGGTTTGTTCGGGATAATGAATGCTGCAGTGCATCGCGATTTTAAGAAGCTTCTGGCATACTGTACGATCGAGAATATTGGCATTATCGGAATAGGAATTGGTATCGGATTAATCGGTATTTCAAAAGGGCAGAGTTTGCTTTGTTTTCTTGGTTTCGGCGGGGCACTGGTTCATGTACTTAACCATTCATTATTTAAATCGTTGCTTTTTTATTCTGCAGGATCGGTATACAAACAAACCCATACCCGGGATATGGATAAACTGGGAGGGTTGATAAAGGTGATGCCATCCACTGCACTTTTCTTCCTTATTGGTTCAATTGCAATTGGAGGGATTCCTCCTTTTAATGGCTTTATATCGGAATTTCTTATCTATTCAGGAATAATTCATGGTATTAATACAGCTGGTATTTCACAGCTTACATTAATGATAATAACCTTCGCAGGAATGAGTATAATCGGAGGTGTGTCAATTATTACTTTTACAAAAACCTTCGGTACTATCTTTCTTGGTAATGCCCGACAGAGAAGTAATCACAAACCGGTTGAAGTCTCATTTATAATGTTATTGCCACAATATCTGATAGTATGCCTGATGATTCTCATTTCTGTTTTCCCGGGTTATGTTATTCAAATTATGACAACAGTTCTGAATACATTCAGATTCCCGGGAATTAATATGTTTACTGCCGAATCGGAAAGATACATATTCATTATGCAGAATATAAGCATTACATCATTGCTATTCATAGCTTTATCAGGAATCTTATTTTTTGTGCGATATACCTTTATCAGGGGAAAAGAGCAAAAAATCTCCTCAACATGGGGATGTGGCTATGTAAATCCAAACACTCATATGCAGTATACCGGAAAATCATATTCAAAGTCTTTCGGTAAGCTATTGAATTTTATGCTTATAGAGAAAAAAAGATATGAAGAAATCGACAGAAATGATACATTCCCTGAAACGAGAAAATACAGTTCCTTTTATCTCGATGTAATAGAAAACAAGATAATTGATCCGATTATTCAATTGATTACATACATTACCAACAAATTCCAGTTCATACAAAATGGTAAAGTTCAGGCTTATGTTATTTACGGAATTGTCTTTATATTAACAATATTTATATTAACAGTTTTAACTCTGATTAATTGATTAATGCCTTGATATTCATAGTGCTGATTGCTGTTTTGGCAATACTGCTGGTAAAAACAACAGTAAAGGGAATTATCGCGGTTTCAGCCGTGGTAATAATCGGTTTACTGACAAGCTTTATTGCATTTAGAGCACTCATGGGAACAAACTATGATGTTGTATTAACCGGTACCATCATGTTTGGGAAAGTCCGCATCCTTATTGATGCACTTTCAGCATGGTTTATTCTGACCATAAATTTTACACTTATTACCGGTGCTATTTATGGTTTTAATTATATGAAGATGTACAGTGACCGTAAGAGCGAGATTACTCTTCATTGTATTGCCTACATTCTTATCCAGGTTGCCTTACTTGGGATCTGTTCAGTTCAGAATGGTTTCATTTTCCTTTTATTCTGGGAACTTATGGCTCTGTCTGTTTTTATTCTGGTGATTTTCGAACATGAAAAGCCAGATACAATTAAAGCCGGAATAAACTACCTGATTCAGTCACATATCAGTATTGTTTTTTTAATGCTTGGATTTATCTATGTGGCATTCAAAAATGGCGGTTACGGCTTTGATTCTATTTCAGAATTTTCATCTCATCAATCCACACTTGCCGGAACTGCACTCTTTCTCTGTTTTTTTGTTGGTTTTGCAATCAAATCCGGTTTCGTGCCCTTTCATACCTGGTTGCCATATGCACATCCTGCTGCACCTGCTCATATCTCAGGTATAATGTCAGGTGTTCTGATAAAAATAGGGATCTATGGCATTTTAAGGATGTTGTTGCTGATAAAAACAGACTATACAACAATTGGGTATATTATCCTTATAGTTTCAGTTATAACCGGATTGTATGGAGTTATGCTGGCTATAATACAGCATGACCTTAAGAAACTCCTGGCATACCATAGCATTGAAAATATCGGAATTATAGGAATCGGTATCGGTATTGGCTGCATTGGACTTGGAGATACCAACAAATGGATGACTATTCTGGGGTTTTCCGGTGCTCTTGCTTCATACTTTAAATCACTCATTATTTAAATCATTGCTGTTCTATAGTGCAGGTAATGTTTATCAGGCTGCTCACACTCTTAATATTGAAAGGTTGGGTGGATTAATAAAGAGAATGCCAAAGACTGCAATTTTGTTTCTGGTAGCTGCGATAGCTATCTGCGGACTTCCACCGTTGAATGGTTTTATTTCAGAATTCATGATATATGCAGGAATTTACAACTGGCTTTTCAGCGCCAGTTTGATTTCACTGATTGCTATAATATTTGCTCTTGTAGGACTTGTCCTGATAGGAGGTTTGGCGATTCTTTGTTTTACAAAAGCTTTCAGCGTTGTATTTTTAGGAAAATCAAGGGATATTCCTGAAGGAAATATAAAAGAAACAGGGTTCTGGCAATTGCTTCCTATGTATATGACGGTAACATTAATGATAATTATCGGATTGTTTCCTTCCGTTTTTATAAGTGCTTTGCAAACTCCGGTTAATCTGTTTACACATCATATCGTATTTAATCTTAATCTTATTAAAGTAAGTGCCATTGATTCTCTTCAGATTATCAGCTGGCTGTTCATGGTATTTATATTGGTAGTAGCAGGATTGATGATATTAAAAAAACTGGTTCAAAGGAACAGGCTCATTGTAAAAGGACCAACATGGGGATGCGGATATAATGCAGCTGGTTCCAAAGTCCAGTATACAGCCGGCTCATTTGTCAAAAGCTACTCGAAGCTTGCCAAGCCATTTCTGAAAATTGAGAAATCAGGTGATGATGTTGATAAGGTATTTCCATCACTAAAACATTATTATACACGAGTCTTATGATAAGCTTGAACATATTCTTATTGATAAACCACTGAAGCTGATGTACAGGATTATTGATCTTTTTAAATTCATACAGAATGGCCATTTGCAGAGATATATTCTTTATGGAATAATATTTATTACCGCTGTGCTTTGTGTCCCTCTGATTATTGATAAGATATTGACACTTATTCATTTCTTAAATAATTTGTAAAAAATGTTAAGTCTGATTTTAATATTACTAACCAGCTTGTTCTTTACAGGTATTATTCTGAGAACCAAAAGCATAGCTTCGGGACGAAAAGGTCCGGGTATAATGCAGCCGCTGAAGGATGTAGTTAAGCTTTTCAGGAAAGGCTCAGTTTATAGTGATACCACAAGTATCATTTTCCAGATTGCCCCAACCATTTACTTTACATCTGTGTTCATGGCATGTCTGGTTGTTCCGTTTGGCTCTTACAAAGGTATCGTAAGCTTTGATGGCGACTTTATTTTCTTTGCATATATACTGGCATTGGGCAAGTTCTTCAGTATTATTTCAGCCATGGATACAGGCAGTAGTTTTGAAGGCATGGGAGCAAGCCGCGAGGCATTATATTCAATGTTTGCTGAACCTGCTTTCTTTATACTCATCGGTTCATTTGCACTTCTTACTGGCAATACATCATTCTATGATATCTTTTCTACCTTGCATCTTGGCTCTTCAATAACCTACACTTTGGGAGGTCTGGCAGCATTTGTGCTTATAATGATATCAATGATTGAGAACAGCAGGATGCCTGTGGATGATCCAAAGACACATCTGGAGCTAACTATGATACATGAAGTTATGATTCTTGATAATAGCGGCTTTGATTTTGGATTAATCCTTTCAGCCGGATATCTGAAGTTTGCAATGTACGGAGCATTAATTGCAGATTTTTTTATAGGTGGATTATCACTGATCTGGGCCATTCCTGTCTTTTTGATAATTCAGCTGGCTTATGCAGTAATGGTAGGTCTTATTGAATCTTTTATGGCACGATTCAGAATGAGCCATAACCCACAGTTTATTCTTGCTCTATCATCCGTCAGTTTTCTGATATTTCTTGGAGTATTACTTGTTTTGGAAAAATTTGTATAAAACATCTGAAGATGACAAATGTACTGTTGATTATATTTATTATAAGTCTTTTATATGTTGCGATTGCGAACAGGATCATAACATATGTGAGGGTACTTGCATTACAGGGCTTTATCCTTTTTGCAGTGGCCTTTCTTCAATTGCAGGATATAAAGACGTGGAATCTGATTCTCATTCTTCTTGAAACAATTGTTTTTAAAGCTCTGGCAGTTCCATTCTTTTTAAGCTATCTTATTAAGAGAAATAAAATTACCCGTGAATCTGAGCCATATCTTCCGCATTTTATATCACTGATTATAGTTACTCTGATTGTGGTAATTACAATACTGTTAGCTAATTCAGTCCATGACGCAAATCTTGATAAGATTTTCTTTATAGTATCGCTATCGACTCTCTTTACGGGTTTATACTTCATAGCTTCAAGGAAAAAGATTATAACACATGTTATGGGATATCTCATGATTGAGAATGGGGTATTTGTTCTTTCTCTTGCAGTTGGTAATGAGATGCCAAACCTGGTTAATCTTGGTATTATGCTTGATGTATTTGCAAGTGTTCTTATTCTGGGCATCTTCCTTAATAAGATCGGCGATGTATTTAAAGATGCGGATGTTGACCAGCTAAGTAATTTGAAAGACTATTAATCGAGGAAATGATGACAGGGATTTATCTTATTTGCTCTTTTGTTCTTGCAGGATTTATTTTCCTGAACAGGAAAACCTTAATAAATAACATATTAATTGTTGCTTTTGGAATATTGCAGACTGCATTCACAGTATATGCAGTAATGAACTATAGGTCAGGTTCTCTTGAATATTTCACATTTGATGCTCTGGGTTTACTTCTTCTCATGACTTTGAGTATTGTTACTATTCCTGCTTTGCTTCATAGTTATCTTTATATTAAGAGACATAATGAGACACCGCAATCGCGTTCAATATATTTTGCAGCACTTGTTGTCCTTATTACTTCTATTACAGCTGCTTATCTGGCAAATCAGATTGCTGTTATCTGGATATTTGCTGAAATGACCACCTTGTCTGCATCTATGCTTATATACCATCACCGCAACAAGCTGGCTCTTGAAGGCACCTGGAAGTATGTTTTCATTTGCGCAATAAGCTTAACTTTTGTCTTTATTGGCATATTATTTCTGAGCCTTTCTCTTCGCAATTCAGGATCTGATGATTTGTCATTCAGTAATCTTCTGTTATATAAGGATAAGCTCAACCCTTTTTGGTTAAGGCTGGCTTTCCTCTTTATTTTCACAGGATTTACAGCCAAGATGGGACTGGTTCCAATGTACACAGCCGGTATTGATGCAAAAGATAAAGCACCTGCTCCTGTGGGTGCCTTACTGGCAAGTGTTTTGATGAACATGGGCTTTGTTGCTATATTCAGATTTTACATTGTTATTGCACAGACATCTCTTTTTCACTGGGCCAACCTCATAATTTTTGTATCGGCAATTCTTTCGGTTTTAGTGGCTACTGTCTATATGACCAAGGTTATGAATATTAAGAGAATGTTAGCCTATTCAGGAATAGAACATATGGGCATTGTAATGCTTGGTGTCGCTGCCGGCGGTATTGGTTATTATGCGGCTGTACTGCATATAATACTTCACACTTTTGTAAAATCAGGATTGTTTTTTCAGTATAACCAGCTATACAGAGTATTTCAGAGCAAAAGTATTCATCAGGCAGGCAATTATTTTAAATATAATCCAGCCGGTGCAATTGTTTTACTATTTGGCTTTATTAGTGCCACTGCTATGCCTCCATCTGGCTTGTTTGTTAGCGAATTTTTGATCTTCAGGTCGCTTTTTGAGAGCAGTCATCTGATTATACTGGTACTGGTATTGATACTGCTTACCATTGTTATATGGGCATTTGGTAAAAATATATTTAAAATATTGTTTGTTCCGGTTCCCGGGTTTGATGAATCAAAAGTGCCTAGTTATAAGCCCATGGGAATCATTAACTCAATATATACTTATGTTTTCGGCAATCTGGCTTGGTCTGAATCCTCCTGATGTTTTTGTTCAGATGATACAGGAGGCAGTTAAAATTTTACCTAACTAATATGAATGTTTTAGCAATAACTAATCATCAGTCAGTTCCGGTAGAAGAAATTCCGGTTTTGGAGTATAAATCCTTTATGGAGATGCAACACTTCATTACTCGAAGATCATCCTGAACGACACTGTGTCTGTTATTTTGGTTATCGTTCAGGTAATATTGTGCATCTTATTTGTTGTATAGCCGATGATAATCAGCATAATATAATGGTTTCTTCATCCATAGTTGAAGAAAACTCCAGTTCTGGATTCCTTCACTTCCAAAAATCTTGCATTTGAGAAATTTGAACGTGAGATTCATGAGAATTTCGGTATTTCTTATTCTGATCATCCATGGCTGAAGCCGGTTAGGTATTCTGAAAACAGATCCGATAAGGGTCAGAATATTGCTGATTACCCGTTTTATAATATTGAAAGCGAGGAGCTTCATGAAGTAGGAGTGGGGCCTGTGCATGCCGGTATCATTGAACCCGGGCATTTCAGGTTTATTTGTAATGGGGAGCAGATTTTGCATCTTGAAATTCAACTGGGATTTCAGCATCGGGGAGTAGAACAGTTGTTCCTGGATAAAACTAAACTGATTCAGCGAACAATTCTTGCTGAATCGATTGCCGGAGATAGTGTTATCGAACATAATTCAGCTTTTTCATATCTGATGGAAAGTCTGGGTGGAGTAGAAATTGGTAAGAGATGTTCTTTATGCCAGAACAATAGCCCAGGAGATAGAACGTATTGCAATTCATACCGGTGACCTGAGTGCAATATGTACTGATATTGCTTACCAGCTTGGAAGTTCAGTTCTGGGAAGATTAAGAACACCTGTAATTAATTTTTTTCAGGAATGGTGTGGAAACAGACTTGCCAAAGGACTGATAAGAACCGGGTATAATCCATATCCATTTACTAATGCGCTGGCTGAAAGGTTATTAATGATTCTGGATGCATTTGAACCGGATTTTATTGAGATAAACAGTGAACTTTCCACTTTGCCAAGTACCTTATCGCGGTTTGAGAGAACAGGTACCTTATCTTATGACCAGCTTCTATCGATTGGTACCGTAGGTATGTCTGCAAGAATGAACGCTCTGGAAAGGGATATACGAAAATCTCATCCTTATGGATTATATTCTGAATTAGACCATATTCCCGTAATAAAACATCATGGCGATGTATATTCAAGAGTACAGATAAGAAAGGAAGAGGTACTGCAGTCAATATCATATCTCAGACAGTTGCTGAAGAGTTTGCCAGAGCCTGGTAATACCGGCTCTGTTGGTATCTCTATGACTCCCTCTGCCTTTTCAGTTTCTCTGACCGAAGGATGGAGAGGAGAGATTTGTCATGCCGCCATAACCAATGAAAAAGGAGAACTTATAGTGTATAAAATAAAAGATCCGTCTTTTCATAACTGGCTGGCTCTTGCCCTGAGTGTAAGAAATAATGAGATATCAGATTTTCCGGTATGCAATAAAAGCTTTGATCTGTCATATTGTGGTCATGATCTGTAAACCTGAAACGCTATAGAATATGCTTAATACTTTAAAAATACTTCAACATCAGGGAAAACAATATATTCCGGACCTTAGAAATGCCAAAGTTCCTGGTATATTCAGGGGTCGTCCTGAAATTAGTCTGGAAACAGTTGATACCAGGGCTTTAATGGATGTCTGTCCCACAGATGCAATATATACAGATCCTGTCAGGATAGATCTTGGAAAATGTACTTTCTGTGGAGAATGTGCAAGATTATTTCCTTCGAAGATCCGTTTTACAACAGACTTTAAGCTCTCCTCGAATGACAGGGCAAGGCTTATTATATCCGAAGGATCTGTTAGTCCGGTAGAAATTGACCCGGCCAAAGTAAGGAAGGAGATCAGGAAAATATTTGGTGGTTCACTCAAGCTAAGGCAGGTGTCGGCTGGAGGAGACAACAGTTGTGAACTTGAATTAAATGCTGCGGGCAATGTGAACTTTGATATGGGACGTTATGGAATTGAGTTTGTAGCTTCTCCACGACATGCAGATGGAATTGTAATCACAGGTCCTGTTTCAAGAAATATGGCAGAACCACTTCAGATAACCTATGATGCCATACCTTCACCTAAACTAATAATACTTGTTGGTACTGATGCAATCAGTGGTGGAATATTTCAGGGAAGCCCTGCAATCGACAGAAAATTTATTGAAGAAAACCATATCGATCTCTATATTCCCGGGAATCCGGTTCATCCTCTGACCTTTATAAATGGAATAATGGATTTGCTGGGTATTAAGTAATCAAGAATTATCTCCCAATCTCCCTCTTTTCTTCAATATGCG
Organism: uncultured Bacteroidales bacterium; assembly: GCA_963741935.1. GTDB lineage: Bacteria > Bacteroidota > Bacteroidia > Bacteroidales > VadinHA17 > LD21. The sequence continues at coordinate 42,074 of CAVUJY010000011.1, forward strand.
CCGTTATGCCGTTTTATGCCGTTACGCCGTTATGCCTTACCCTGAGCTTGCCGTAAGGGTACGCCGTTACGCCTTTTAATACCCCGATGCCTGTCCGTCCTTTCTTGCTTCAGAAGCTCCAAACCATACCTTATTCTTATCATCCCACATAATAGCCTGATAGCCTCCATATCCACCGAGATCCCATTGTACAACATGTCCCATATTGATAAGTTTCTGAATCACTTCCCATCGGAATCCACTTTCGAGAAGTAATGTCCCCCCATTTGTCATTACCTGACCTGTTGGTTCTGATGATCCTACGTGATGCATCCTTGGTGCATCACCTGCTTCCTGAAGGTTCATTTTGAAGTCAACAAGGTTAACAACAATCTGAACATGTCCCTGTGGTTGCATATCGCCTCCCATTACACCAAAACTTATAAAGGGTTTGTTATTCTTTGTGATAAAGGCTGGAATTATTGTATGAAAGGGTCTTTTCCCTGGTGCATAAACATTATTATGACCTTCTTCCAGACTGAACATCTCACCTCTGTCCTGAAGAATAAACCCAAGTCCGGTAGGGCACATACCAGAGCCCATTCCACGATAGTTACTCTGTATCAGCGAAACCATATTTCCGTACTTATCAGCCACAGTCAGATATATTGTATTTCCGGCTTCAATCTTTCCGGCATCATAGATCTTTGCAGCTTTATTCATATCGATAAGCTTACGTCTTTCAGCTGCATAGCTTTTTGAGATAAGCTGACTTACAGGTATTTTAGCAAAAACGGGGTCTGCATAATATTTAGCACGGTCCTCGAAAACAAGTTTTTTTGTTTCTGTAAAAAGATGGATGTATTCTGCTGATCCAAAACCCATCTCAGCAATATCATAGCCTTCAAGTATATTCAGCATCTGAAGTGCAGCGATTCCCTGTCCGTTTGGAGGTAGTTCCCATACCTGGTAGCCTCTGTATGTCGTACTTACTGGTTCAACCCATTCAGAATGGTGCCTCGACATGTCATCATAGGATAGAAAACCACCCTGTTTTTTCATAAACGCATCAATGTCCCTGGCAATGCTTCCCCTGTAAAACTCATTTCTTCCACCTTTAACAATTTTTTCCAGTGTATTTGCAAGGAGAGGGTTTTTGAATATTTCTCCTTTCGACGGAGCTTTGCCTCCTGGCATGTAGACTTCTTTAATATTAGGATATTCTTTAAGTATTTCTGTTCCTTTATCGAGATAGTATGCAATAACTTCACTAACAGGAAAACCTTCTCTGGCATAGCTGATTGCAGGTTGAAGGATGTCTTTTATCGGCAGTTTTCCGAACATTTCATGCATTTCGAACCAGCCATCAACACAACCGGGTACCGAAACAGGCAAGGGACCATATTTTGGAATAAATTCGAAGCCGTTGTCCTTGAAATATTCAAGTTTGAGTGAGCGTGGTGATTTCCCGCTGGCATTAAGACCATATAATTTTCCTTTATCAGCGCTCCATATTATTGCAAACAGATCACCTCCAATCCCTGATCCTGTCGGCTCCACAACACCAAGAACAGCATTTGCTGCAATTGCTGCGTCAATGGCATTACCTCCCTTTTTCAGTATGTCGAGGGCCGCCTGTGTAGCCAGTGGCTGACTGGTTGCAGCCATTCCGTTTCGGGCGATCACTTCTGACCTGGTTGCAAAGTCTCTTCCTGTAATCCTGTCCTGAGCATAGGAAAGAAACGGAAGCATGATAGCAAATAGTAGTGTAATTATTCTTTTCATAAAGTAGTGTTATTGATACAAAGGTAAAAAACAACAGGCATTATTTTGCCATTGCTTCAGCTTTTAATGCCGGGGGCATCTTTTCAATTGAATATCTTAGAGCTGTCCTTGGCATTGTTGATTTATTCCTGATTACATATTCATACACTTCCTGCTGATGTGCCTGGCTGGCAGCTTTTAGCATCCAGCCATATCCTTTCTGTACCATGTCGTCCTTGTCAGAATGCAGAATATCAGCTATATCAAAGATATCGTTTAAAAATTGTCCATTACGGGCAGGAACTATTAATGATACGGCAGCGGCTCGTTTTACCCACCGATTATCAGATGTTGCCCATTTTTTCAACCCTGAAATAAGATAAGGATACATTTCAACTATAGTTCCTACTGTATGATTACAAAGAGTATCGCACGATGCCCAGTTTCCTACATAGTTGTTTACCCATTTCTCAAAAATTTCAAAATCGCCAGGCTGGTATTCATTTCCTTAAATTATAAGACCAGTTGCATGCAACAAATGATTCTTCCATTATGCCTGATTTCCATAAAGAATCGCATAAAGAAAATATTTTGGATTTGTTTTTGTCCTCCAGCATTTTATAATGATCCTTACTTATCCGGATAACCACTGCCGACTTGATACCATACATTTTTACTGCTTCTTTGAAGAATCTTTCTCCTGATAATTTTGTTTTTTCATCAGCATTTCTGATCAATTCCTTTCTTAAATTTTCTATAATATTTGCCATGACAATTTTTTGCTTTATGATGAGGCTCAGAATATAAAAATCTAAACAAAGTTAAACCCATATTTTCAGTATATTGAGTTCTCTTTAAAAATCTTTGCTGAAAATACTTATTAAAGCTTCTGTCTTTTTAATAAATTAGCGTCGTATTAATTAAATGCATTTTGCTGACATGAAACACTTGCCAAAACGTTTAATCCTGATCCTTATGATAATTTTAGGTCTTGACGCATGTAAAAATGAGAAACAACCAGATCCTGTAGCTGCTGATGATTTTAAATATTTTGTTGAACAGTTTGAAGATATCAGGGTTCTTAAGTATAAAGTTCCCGGTTTTGAATCTCTCTCTTTGCAACAGAAAAAATATATATACTACCTGAGTCAGGCAGCTTTATCCGGAAGAGATATTCTCTGGGATCAAAATTTCAAATACAACCTTCTTATCAGAAAAACAATTGAGACGGTAATTGATAGTTATACCGGAGATAAGGAAGATCCTGAATATAAGTTGTTTCTTGTTTATGCAAAGCGTGTTTTCTTTGCAAACGGAATCCATCATCACTATTCAAGTGATAAGTTTAAACCCGGATTTCCGGAAGCTTATTTTGCTACCCTTTTAAAAGGAAGCGATAAATTGAAACTGCCATTGGCCAAAGGTCAGACTGTTGACCAGCTTATTAAATTTCTGACTCCTGTTTTGTTTGATGAAAACCTTTATGCCCGAAAAGTAGAACAGCGTGAAGGTTATGATCTTGTTGCCGGATCTGCCTCAAATTTTTATGAAGGAGTTACACAAAAAGAGGCCGAAGATTTTTATGCCGGGAAAACTGATCCGAAGAATACCCAGCCAGTTTCTATAGGACTTAACTCAAAGCTTGTGAAAAAAGACGGCAAGATAACTGAAGAGGTTTATAAATCAGGTGGACTATACGGACCTGCTATTGATAAAATAATCTACTGGCTTGAGAAAGCAATTCCTGAGGCAGAAACTGAAACTCAAAAAACTGAATTAAAGCTCTTGATTGATTATTACAAAACCGGTGACCTTAAAAAATGGGATGAGTATAATGTGGCATGGGCTCAAAATACTGAATCTATGGTAGATTATATCAATGGTTTTATTGAGAATTATGAAGATCCTATGGGAATGAAAGCTACCTGGGAAGCCATTGTTGATTATACAGATATTGAAGCTTCCAAAAGAACAGCAATAATTACTGCAAATGCACAATGGTTTGAAGATAATTCACCTATTCAGCCTAAATACAGAAAAGAAAAGGTTACTGGTGTTGCTGCCAAGGTGATAGATATTGCAATGCTTGGAGGCGACTGCTTTCCTGCTTCTCCGTTGGGTATAAACCTGCCAAATGCTGACTGGATAAGGAAAGAGGTTGGTTCAAAATCAGTAACTCTGGCAAATATTACAAATGCCTATAACATAGCCTCGCAGGGAAATGGTTTTCTTGAAGAATTTGCTGCCAGTCCTGCCGAAGTGGAGCGGGTTAAAAAATATGGAGCAATTTCAGATGCTTTACATACCGACCTGCATGAATGTGTTGGACATGCAAGCGGAAAACTTGCAGAAGGAACAGATCCTAATGCACTTAAGAACTATTCATCAACGCTTGAGGAGGCAAGAGCTGATCTGTTCGCACTTTATTATATGATGGATAAAAAGATAATTAAAGCTTGGCCTCTTGCCAGACATGGAAGCTGCTGAAGCTGCTTATGATTCATACCTGCGTAACGGATTGCTTACACAGATTGTAAGGATCAAACCCGGCAAAGATATTGAAGAAGCACATATGCGCAACAGGGCCCTCATTAGTCGTTGGGTATTTGAAAAAGGAAAAGCGGATAATGTAGTTGAGTTTTTTAAAAGGGACGGTAAAACCTATGTAAAGATTAATGATTATAAAAAGCTAAGGATTCTTTTCGGTGATTTATTAAAGGAGATTCAGCGAATTAAGTCGGAAGGCGATTTTGCTGCAGGTAAAAAATTAGTTGAAGATTATGGTGTGAAGATTGATCCTCAGTTGCATACAGAAATACTTGCCAGGTATGAAAAACTTAACCTGGCTCCATATACAGGGTTTGTTAATCCTTATATATTTGCTTCAGTTAATATGGATGGAGATATTGTTGATATAAAACTCAGCTATATAGATGATTATCTGAGTGAAATGATGTTTTACGGGAAAAATTATTCTTTTCTTCCTGTAAATAACTGATAGGGTTTCTCGAAAATGTTTATTAACCGCAGAGTGCGCAAAGTCTCTGCAAAGAGCGCAATGATAATACTTTTATAATTAGCGCTTTGCGAACTTTGCGTAATTCCTTTGTGAGCTTTGCGGTTAATTGAGAATGAATTCTGAGAAACTCTCTTGAGAATCACACTGCAATTATCAGCTCTAAAGGAGTTGAATATGTTTACAACATCGTTACAGTGCTTGAGATCAGAGAGTTAGTTTACGTGTATGTATAGAATAATAGAAAGTAATTTATGTATGTTATGTTAGGCATATTACTATGTTATACATACTACAGGATGATCTTTAAAAATCAATTATCTTCTCAACCTTATTGCTTTTGAGATATTGTTTCAGGATGACCTGGATATCCTGATTGTCAAGAGAAGGTGTGATACAGTCGTGAATTGCCACCAATCCGAACCCCATTTCATTGATATTAAAATAGCCATAGCCGGCATATTTGCCATTTACTACTTTTACTGCACATCGTTCTTCCTCAGCACGTCCTTTATCAATTATAAAAAAATTACGTCTTGATAGCATGAACTCATCCATTACAGATGCAGCCCGTTTATTGTATTCTTCAGAGGATTCCTTCCCGCAGCAAGCTCCTTTGCATATGCCCACCTGGTAATGAAAACATGCGCCTTCAGTTTCATAGAGTCCGCAAAGTTTCTGACAAAGACCAAATTTTTCCACAAGATACAGCAGTTTAGATTTTGTTTTATCCTTTGAAGTGAAAACCGATACCGGAATTTCATCATCATTAATCTGACCATAACGGTAGTTAATATATCCCTTCATATCGGTAAAACTGAATATTCCCCACTGGAAGCCTGTTCTTCGCTGAGCCCTGTTATACACAGGCTTATGTTTTTTTATTTCGTACGATTCCTTAAGAAGAGCGATTAGTTCACTGCCAGTTGTTTCCCAGTAAATATCAGCGATCATGTCACGCATTTCCATTGCACGGTTTGTAGAATTATTGGATAGGTGGGTACTTACTCTCTGCTGCAGGTTGCGACTCTTTCCAATATATATAAGATCCTTATTTTCATTGTAGAAATAATATATCCCCGGCTCATCAGGTATGCTTTCAACTTTAGCTGTGTCAAGTTTTGGATTTAGTTTTGCAATACGGGTATTTTTTAGAAGGACTGATTTGGAGCCACTAATCTCTTTGTCTTTTGCCATCAGAATCTCGAGCAGTTTAACAGTGGCCAGTGCGTCACCAGCTGCACGATGTCTCCCGTTAATAGTAATTTTAAGATCTTTACATATGTTCCCCAGACTATATGACCCGTGTCCCGGAAGTAGCTTCCTGCTTAAAGCCACAGTATCAAGTATATTTCTTTTGTAATTGAATCCCAGTGACTTAAATTCCTGTCTTATAAAAGAATAATCAAATCTGGCATTATGTGCTACAAAGGTTCTTCCTTCAGTTAACTCAACAATTGTTTTTGCAATTTCATAGAATCTGGGCGCATCTTCAACCATTTCATTGGTTATTCCGGTAAGGTTGGTGATGAAGTACGGAATATTTCGTTCAGGATTTACCAGTGAAACAAACTCACCTGTTATCTGGTACCCGTCATGCTGATAAACTGCTATCTCAGTGATCTTTTCAACCTGCGCGCTTCCTCCTGTAGTCTCAATATCAATAATTGCATACATCCGGGGATACTGTTTTGGAATAATGGTACGAATATAATGAGTTTTGAGAGCTAAGTGGACTGGAGTTCGTATTTTTGTTATATAAAATTGTCAGCCATGCATGAGTGTTACGGAAAAAAATTCATACTGAACGGTGAACTATTGTCGAATGAGTTATTTGATAATTCACTTGTTTATGATGGTGATTCAATCTACGAAGTAATCAGGATGGTAAAAGGGAACCCCGTTTTTTTTGCTGACCACATGGAAAGACTCGCTGCCAGCGTGAGGCAACAGGGGAAGAATCATTTGGCAGACATTTCTTCCTTGCGACCGGCAATATTAAATCTTTCAAGAGCGGATAAGAGGAAAGATGCAAACCTTAAGATCGTTTTTAATTATAACAATGGTTCGGAGAATTACCTTGCATATTTCATAGAACCTATTTACCCGACTGAGGACCAATACAGCAACGGGGTAAAAGGTATACTTTATCATGCCGAGAGAAAGGACCCAGAGTCAAAGATGATAAATCATAAACTCAGGTCATCTATCTATCATAAACTTATTCTTGAAGGAGCGTATGAAGCTTTGCTTGTAAATGAGAATAATCTTATTACTGAAGGCAGCCGTTCCAATATTTTTTTCCTCAAGGGTGATTCCCTTTATACTGCACCTGATGGACTGATTCTTAACGGTATAACCCGTAAGCATATTCTTGATATCTGTAATGAAAATAATATAAATATAAAATTTGAATGTGTAGGAATTGATGAATTATCTGATTATGACGTAGCATTTATGACAGGTACTTCACCAATAGTCCTGCCATTCCATCATATTGGAGATATCCCTTTTCAGGTCAGGTTACCTTTAATCAAACATTTAAGGAAGCTTTATGCTAAAAAAGCTGAGGAGAGTATTGTCCAATTCAGATCCGAATTATGATTCCCCTTTAAACCTTCTGAAGGATAATTTATTATATTTGTACCAAATTAAATCTAACACCTAAAATATGGCAAGTGTACGAGAGCTTAAAAAAGATATAGATTTCCTGGTTTTCGAAGTTATTTCTGATTGTTTCGCTTACTCAAGCATTCATCCCGATACAAAATCTGATGAATTATCTGTACTGATCACAGATGCAGTTGAATTCAGAAATGATCTTATATCCCGCGTAAATAATCCTGATGGTAAGGATAATCCTAAGATTGTCAAGGCTTATTATAAATCAGTTGAAAAAGATTTAATGACGGGTGTAGATAAATTATTTACCCGGTTAAGCGAGTTGTCTAAGAGCGAGGAGTAATATTTTTGTAAATAAGTTTTCCGCAGCTTACACATTTTCCATCCCGGCTAAGGTTTAGTATTTGAATGTTATAGCCTTCCCTTTTAGTTACAGTTGTACCGCATTCAGGACAAATAGTATTGTGTCCCTTTATCTGATTCCATATTGCCAAGGTAAACGTAATCAAGATTTTCGGAAGCTATTTCATGCAATTTTAGTAGTTTCTCTTCCGGGGTAAGGGGATCATCCCTTTTATATCTGGGAAAGTATCTGCTAAGATGTAAAGGAACATCTTTCCCTAATTCGTTTGCTATCCATTCCGATTGTAAGAGCATTTCTGTTTCTTCATCATTTTGACCTGGTATAATAAGTGTGGTAATTTCCAAATGTTTTCCTGATGAAGCAATAAGTTTAAGATTAGATTTTACCGGTTCAATGTCAGCCCCGGTAAGTTTTTTGTAAAAGCTGTTATTGAATGCTTTAAGGTCAATATTAAAGGCATCAATATGCCCGATCAAATCATTTAGAGGTCCCGGATTCACAAATCCATTACTTACCAAAACCGTAAATAATCCTTTGTCATGTGCCATCGCTGCAGTATCAAGCACATATTCTATTGAAACTATTGGTTCATTATAGGTGAAAGCTATTCCAATATTGTTTTTCACAGCCATAGCCTCTCTTACAATACTTTCCGGGCTTCTTTTCTCTGAAATCAATGAAGGAATGAATTGCGATATATCGTAATTCTGACAAAAGTCGCACCTCATATTGCAACCATAAGAACCAATGGAGAAGATATTACTGCCCGGGAAAAAATGGTACAGTGGCTTCTTTTCAATTGGATCAATGGATTTTCCTGAAATAATACCATAGGTCTGCAATTCTATTCTTTCCCCGGTATTCTTCCTTACGCCGCATATTCCTGTTTTTCCGGATGCAATCTTGCAGAAATGTGGGCAAAGAAGACATTCGAGTCTGTCTGAACTTTTTTTAAAAAGAGGTGTCATATATTATATTACTTCAGAACTCTTTTTGGTTTATAAAATCATATTTGTAAAATTAATCATGAATGAGGGTTTTTATTCATGCAGGAGGTAATATTTTCTTAATTTTACTCTGTATAATGGAGAAATTGTTTCTGCCGGATTCTGATGTTCAGTATAATTTTGATTTAATATCATTTAAATGGCTATTACGTATATTTAACGGAATATAATAAATTATGGTTTCAAGGAGGGATTTTCTAAGGAAGACTTTTATAGCAGCTGCATCACAGCATTAATATCTCCTCTGAATCTTATATCTTCAGTGAAACAGACAGGTGTAATCCTATACACAGTTCGTGATGATTTGGTTAATGATTTCAACAGGACTCTCGAAACAATTGCAGAAATTGGTTATAACTGGGTCGAGGCTGCAAGCTATCAGGACGGACTCTTTTATAATCGAAAACCATCAGATTTCCGTAGAATTGTTGAAAGTTTCGGACTTAAGTGTATAAGTACCCATTGTTCAGTTGACTATTACTGATTTAGACATTGCAATAGAGGCAGCTAACGAATCAGGAATGAAATACCTTATCCTCCCTTCTTTGCCTTCTAAATGGCGGAAATCACTGGACGGCTTTAAGGAAGCAATTGATTTTTTTAATATGGCAGGTGAAAAATGCAGGATTGCCGGACTCAAATTCGGATATCATAATCATAGAATAGAGTTTAAGAAAAGAGCGGGACAGATTCCTTACGATATTCTAATCTCCGGAACAGATCCTCAACTGGTTACGTTTGAACTTGATCTTTGCTGGATAACTGCTGCCGGTTACAGTCCTGTTGAATACTTTAAGAAGTATCCCGGACGATTCGAATTATTCCATGTGAAGGACATGACAGCAAACAAGAGTGTTGCAACTCTTGGAGAAGGGATAATTGATTTTAAACCGATTTTTGCCAATTCCGGCTTGGCAGGGATGAAATATTTTTTTGTTGAGCAGGATAGTTGTAAAACACATACTCCACTTGAGAGTATCAGGTTAAGCCGCGAGTATTTATTAAATATTATATAGTATCTTTAGTCACTCCAAACTTTAGCTCACTTTAATGTACTAATCAGTTACAATATTTATAATTATGGACAAAGTCGAAAATACTGTCATTGTACCTTTTGAGAAAATGAAATCTGAGTTTTTCCGTATTCTTGTCAAGTTCGGATTTTCGGAAAACAGGGCAGAGGAATGTTCTGAGATATTCAGTGTCAACAGTCTCGAAGGTGTTTATTCCCATGGAGTTAACAGGTTCCCGCGATTTATAAAAGGTATCAGGGAAGGTATTTTAATGCCTGAAGCCAGTCCTGAACTGGTCCACAGTTCAGGTGCTATTGAACAGTGGAATGGGAATCTGGGTCCCGGGCCGCTGAATGCTTCTTTTGCCACAGAAAGAGCAATGGAGCTGGCTGAAAAGAATGCTATTGGAATGGTAGGATTGTCAAACACGAATCACTGGATGCGTGCAGGAACATATGGCTGGCAAGCTGCCAGGAAAGGATTTGTATTTATCTGCTGGACAAATACATGCGCAAATATGCCAGCATGGGGAGCTACTGATCCACGACTTGGTAATAATCCGTTTGTAATGGCAATCCCTTATGGTGATGAAGCTGTTGTTCTTGACTTTGCGATGTCACAATATTCGTATGGAAAGATGGAATCGTACAGAAATGAGAATAAAATGCTCCCGTATCCCGGGGGGTACGATAGCAACGGAGAATTAACAACTGACCCGGGGGAAGTTTTAAAAACATGGCGGGCTCTTCCTGCAGGCTATTGGAAGGGTGCCGGATTTTCAATAATTCTTGATATACTTGCTGCAGTTCTTGCAGGCGGTCTCTCAACTCATGAAATTAGTTGCAAGAAAGTAGAATCAGCTCTGTCTCAGGTTTTTATAGCAATCAAATTAAGCAGCCTTAAGAACTTTCCTGCAATAAATCACACAATTGATAATATTGTAACTGATTTGAAGAAGTCTGATCCTGAAAGCAATACCGCGCAAATACGTTTTCCGGGTGAACAGGTTGTTAAGACAAGGTCAGTAAATTCAAAGAATGGAATTCCGGTAAACAGAGATATCTGGGAAAAGATCCTGAGTTTATAAACTGATATTGCAATTCATGTATCTGAAAGCTGTGGAATACTCGCATGTATTTATTGTGCCGATCTCCTGAAACATGAGTTAGTTTTCCATGTACGTAATACCTATGTCTTCTTTATCAAGGCTTCTTTTAAATATTTTCCTCGATAATCTCAAATGGAACCTTATTGGTTTCGGCGAAGTTGAGAATCTCTTCTCTGACTAAGGTATTTATATCATGAAATGTGGAGCCGAATCTCAGTAGTGTTCTCTTTCCCGACTTCATAAAAAATATTATATTCATAGGATATACCTCAATCTTCTCTATATCCTCTGACTCCAATAAAACAGCCGGAAATATAGAATTTTTCTTAAGTAAAATATTTTTTGCTCCAATCTCGATAAACTTAACTGCTTTACCCAATCCGGACCATATCTGGTATAAACCGAATCCTGTAAGGAATAAAATTGTTATCCATAATGTACCATCAGCCTTTAACGTTTTGAAATTGAAGATGAGCCAAAAGACAGCAACGATAAGGCAGATTATTCCAAATGCAATCCGGAACACCTTAATTACTTTATTATTTTCAACAGTACCAAGTGAAAAATGCTTCTTTTCCATTTTAAATCATTTCCGGCAATTTATCCTTTTTTTAGATGTATTCAAAACTGAAAATTATTAGCATCCTTTTAACGACGCCTAACTGTATTTTGAACATAAAAAATTTCAATTAGTTTCAAAAAGTTTCAGAATATTAATTTGTATATTTGGTATGAAATAAAACGGAATTAAAATTTCTGAAATGAGCTCAACTGTTAGCAGGCGTAACTTTATTCTGAAACATCTTGAAATGCATGACCAGGTAAATGTAGCTGAGCTTAGTAAACAGTTAGGGGTGAGTGAAGTTACAATTCGTAAAGACCTTAAGCACCTGGAACAGAAAAATATCCTTATAAGGTCACGCGGTGGTGCTATGAAGCAAAGTCTCATTAATATCGATCTGTCGATCTACGACAGACGGAAAAAGAATATTAAACTAAAAGAGGCGATAGGCAAAACTGCAGCAGGATTAATTCTCGATGGAGAAACAATATTTCTTGATACCGGTACCACAATAATGGAGTTGGCCAAACATCTGCCGAAGAGGATTGATGTTACTATTATAACCAATTCTGTGGATATTGCGTTCCGTTTGGCTGAATATCCGGCAATCAGGGTGATTATGCCAGGAGGAATATTAAGAAGAAATTCCCTCTCCCTGGTAGGGGAAATGGCTGTTGAATCATTACGGAACTATTACTGCGATAAATACTTTCTTAGCGCAGATGCTATTGATATTGAGCGCGGTATAATGACTGCAAATATTGAGGAAGCATCACTGGCGAAACTGAATATAAAGAACTCGAAAAAAGTATTTGCGCTTATTGACTCCTCTAAATTCAATTGTATGGGGACTATGACAATAGCATCTCTATCGGAAATTGACACAATAATTACCGACAACGGTGTGTCATCAGCAATTCTTGATGTAATCCGAAAGGAAGGGCGTAAATGTTCTTGTTGCAGATACAATATGATTTCCATTACAGGCATATATGAAACCTAACTATTATCTTCTTGTACTGATATTTCTGATCTTTTTTGCAATATCATTTTTAACCAATATTCTTGGATCGATAAATCCGAATGTGAGTGACAGTTTTGTATTAACCGGAACGATGACAGGATTGCTTCCTTTTTCTTTTTTTATTGCATATGCATTAATGTCAATACCCTCAGGTATGCTTGTCCAGAAATATGATGAAAAAAGAAGTCTGATTGTAGCGTGGGTTCTTTCTTTTTCAGGGGCTCTGATATTTTCTCTTTTCCCCTCGTTTCCTGTTTTTCTCTTTTCACTATTCTTAATAGGTTCGGGAATGGCTCTTCTGCAGGTTGCATTATTCCCATTATTAAGAGTTACCGGAGGGGAACAGCATTTTGCATTTAATTCGGTAATTGTTCAGCTTGTTTTCGGGATAGCTTCATTCCTTAGTCCATTTGTATATTCTTACCTCGTGTCGAACCTTACGGATCAACAGGTTTCAAAAGGCATATTTATAGGTTTTATGTCTGTTCTGACTCCAAAACAGTTGCCATGGGTCTCAATTTACTGGATTTTTACTTTTATAAGCTTCGCAATGATAGCCATAATACTTTTTGTCAGGTTTCCAGGAGTAATTAGAAAAGTGGATGAGATTGTTGGTGCCTGGGAAACTCATATTGAACTATTCAAAAAGAAGACTGTAATACTATTCTTTCTTGGCATATTTGCCTATGTGGGTATTGAGCAGGGTATTGCAAACTGGATTTCTGAGTTTCTTCGTACCTATCATGGTATTAAGCCTGAAACAGGAGGCGCTGCAACAGTAGGATTATTCTGGGGAATGATGACAGTAGGCTGCATTTTGGGACTTGTATTGTTAAAAGTAATAGACAGTAAAATTGTTTTACGCATCTTTGTTATTGCCGCGCTTGTTGTCTTATCTTTTACTCTATTCGGGAGCGCAAAAATGGCTCTGTTTGGATTTCCTGCACTCGGATTTTGCCTTTCGGTAATGTATGCCATAATATTTTCTCTTGCTTTAAACAGTGTCTCAAAATACCACGGATCGTTTGCAGGAATACTATGTACTGCCATAGCAGGTGGAGCAATATTTTCTCTCCTTATCGGAAAGCTTAAAGATATGATCGGTTTACAATCTGGCATGCTGATATTGTTTATCCCGCTTTTTTATATTCTGAGTTTAAGTTATTGGGCAAAGCCAATAGTAACTAACGCAACAATCAAAAGAAAAAATACCAATTAATTAAAATCTTATCATTATGAAAACAAATGAATTTAACAGAAAGGGCATTGCCGCAGGAATTAAAACAGGCAAAACTTTATTAGCATCAATTGTTACCATTTGCTTATTCCTCGTTATTTCAACTGTTGCCAAAGCACAGGTTGCTGATAATACAGGATGGATACAGCTTTTTAATGGGAAGGACCTGACAGGATGGAAACAGGTTGGTCCGGGAACACATTATGTGGAAGATGGTTTGTTAAAGTCTACCGGAGGGATGGGTTTACTTTACTGGACTGGTGGAGAATTCGGGAACTGTACAATTCGTGTGGTTTTCAGGATGCGCGATAACAACAGTAATTCTGGTGTTTTTATCAGAATACCTATTGAACCCCGTGAAGAATGGATGCCGGTTTTTTATGGATATGAAGTTCAGATAGATAATAAACCGGAACTCTCAGATGAAGATGATTATCACTATACAGGGATGTTGTATTCACTGACCAAACCATTAGCTAAAACAGGAAAACCTGGTCCGGAATGGAACACAATGGATATAACACTTGATGGTCTTGAGAACAATTGTTTATCTCAATGGAGTAAAAGTTACAGATTACAAAGAAGGTGATCCGGTGCCTGAACGTAAATTTGATTTTGAACCATTTCATGGACTTCGTCCGGTATTAGGATGGATAGGGGTACAAAATCATGGTGATAAAGATGTTGTATTCTTTAAGGAAGTTTCATGTCAAACCGCTTCAAAAGTGCAAAGTAATGTTAACTGATTATTAATATCCATTTTAATACAAACCTATGAAAAGGACAAGTCATAAAACAACCAACAAAAAAGAGATCTCCCGCAGGAGTTTTGTGAAAACAGCTGCTGCAGGTGCTGCTGCAATGACTATACTGCCAAATTTTACAATTAGCGGACTGGGACATGTTGCTCCAAGCGATAAGTTACTTATTGCTGCTGTAGGCTGTGGCGGAGAGGGGGCTGATGATATACGCCATTATTCGATAGCGCCGAAAAAGAATGCTGAAATAGCTTTCCTTTGTGATGTAGACGACAGGATGGCGGCACCCAGAAGAAAAGAATTTCCAAAAGCAAAGTTCTATTACGACTGGCGTGAAATGTTCGATAAGGAGAGTAAAAACTTTGATGCTGTATCTGTTGCAATACCTGATCACAATCATGCTATTGTCGGGCTAAGTGCCATGCAGCTTAATAAACATCTTTATCTTCAAAAACCTCTTACTCACGATATTTATGAAGCCCGTATTCTGACACAGGCTGCTGAAAAATACAAGGTGGTTACCCAGATGGGGGACCAGGGTGCTTCATGCGACGGTATGCGCACCCTTCGCGAATGGATTGAAGCAGACGTTCTTGGGGAAATTCAGAAGGTGTATTGCTGGACCGACAGACCAGTCTGGCCACAGGGAATACCCTGGCCATCAGACCAGTCCTGCTGTTCCTTCTGAACTGAAATGGGATCTCTGGTTAGGAACAGCCATGGAAACAAATTATATTGATAATATGGTTCCTTTCAACTGGCGTGGCTGGTGGAGGTTCGGTACCGGTGCTCTTGGAGATATGGGATGTCATATTATGGGACCTCCATTTAAGCTGCTCAAACTGGGATATCCTACTGAAGTATCAGGTAGTGCAAGCACACGTATACAGTGGAATTTTTGAGGAAGGAATATATCCTGACAGCGGACCAGTATCCAGTTCAATTCGTTTTAAATATAAGCTGGACAATGGGAAGGATTTAGATCTTTACTGGATGGATGGTGGAATTACCCCTGAACGTCCATCTGAAATTGACTCTGATCAGAATATGAATGAAGTGATGGCTGATTACCCTGGGTCTTAACGATTATGAAGGAGGTACTTTGTTTATTGGAACAAAGGGAAAAGCAGCCTGCGGATGGGGTGGCCGTAATCCGATTCTTTTACCACTTTCCCATAATAAGGATGTAAATATTCCTCAAAAGTATGCAAGAGTTCCGGGAAATATGGATGGTCACTGGTGGCAGTGGATTGATGCATGCATAGCCGGATATGGAAATGCTGAAGTTGATTCTCCGTTTGTGGGTTATGCAGGACCACTTACCGAAACTGTATTAATGGGTAACCTTTTACTGAGAAGCTTTAATATCCGGGAAAAAATTAAGAGAACCGACCCTGTTTATGGTGAGATGGAGGGTTATACTTTTCCAGGAAGATACATAAACTATAAATGGGATGGTCCAAACATGAGAATTACAAACTTTGAACAGGCTAACCAGTTTGTTAAACGTGAGTACAGAAAAGGGTGGGGGGAGATAAAACTGTGACCATATGTTGCTTGAAATAATAGCTGATAGGATTGTAAATGAGATGGAGAGTGGGAGAGTGGGAGACATTGAGAAGAGGAGAGTGGGAGAAGGGAGAAGTAACCTCTTTATCTCCTGTGTAAGTTCATGTTTTTGTTACACAGAGGGAGACACAGAGAAGACACAGAGTTACACAGAAAAGACAGAGATTATTCTTAGCTCTGTGGTTCTCCGTGCTGCTATCGGGACTCAGTGAGCTCTGTGTAAGTTCTTAAAATATTTTAGTCCCGATTATATTAATTTATTTAATCGTAATATGAAACAAATAGTTTATAAAGACTATAACGAACTCTCCGTAAAAACTGCTGAGATGATCGCAGATATAGTGAAAAACAAACCTGATGCACTTCTCTGTTTTCCTGCCGGAGAGACTTCTGTCGGAACATTTCAGCACCTTGTTAAAATGTATAAGGCTGGGGAAATCAGTTTCCTGTAAATGCCGGATTGTTGGTCTTGATGAATGGGCAAACATCGGAGAAATGAAAAAGGAAAATTGTTATTCATTTCTAAAAAATCACCTTTTTGATCATATTGATTATTCTCAAGAGAATTTTTGCTTTTTCGACGGAGAATCCGATGACTTGGAGAATGAGTGCAAAAAGACGGACAACTTTCTTAAAAAGTACGGACCTATTGATATGATTCTGCTGGGTGCGGGAATGAACGGTCATCTTGGTTTAAATGAGCCTGGTACATCATGGGAACTCTATTCTCATATTGTAAAACTTGATGATACAACCAGGAAAGTTGGTCAGAAATATTTCTCGGGCAGCGTTGAACTTACCTCAGGTATTTCACTCGGAATAAAATATATTATGGAGGCTGCGACTGTCATTTTACAATTAAATGGAGACAGAAAAGCTGAAGTCGCAAAAAAGTTAATCACTGAGAATCCCTCAGTATCTTTTCCCGCTTCAGCCCTTAAATTGCATAAGAACTCATTTCTTCTTATGGATAAAGATGCTGCTAAATTGATATAAAAAATTGATGTGAATAAAAGAAGGTCAGATAAAATATCTGAAATAGTATCGTTCTTAAATCAGAACAAACATGCTGAAATAGATGCATTTGTCGGATTTGATGCATGTATAGATCAGATAGTAAGGGTCGTAAAGGATAAGGATGAGAACGGTAATCATGGATATTTTGATACAAGCAGGCAGTTTGGAGAGTACCTTTTAAATCTGGAAAATAAAAGTTGTGGTGTCGAGCTGAATACCAAACTGTTAAAACCGGGGGGTAATATGGTAATTACTGGCAATGCTCTCGGAAATCTTGGTATCAGGGTGGAATGTCTCGGTACTTTTGGCTTCCCGGAAATATTGCCGGTTTTCAGATCAATGTCTCTCAATTGTAAACTTCATACTATAGCCGATACAATAACAGCCACTGCTATTGAATTCAGTAACTCAAAAGTTATAATGTTTGATCCCGGACCTTATGAGAATCTTACATGGCATGATATAAGACATATCGTTGGCCTGGAGAATCTTAAAGTTTTGTTGGCTGGGAAACAACTTGTTTCATTTCTTAACTGGAGTGAAATTGAAAATTCATCGACAATATGGAAGGGATTTTTTGATGAAGTATTTCATGCGGTGGTTAATTCAGATGATAAACCTATATTTTTCACCGACTTTTCCGACTGCTCAAGAAAGTCAAAGAAAGAGATCCAGTTTGTATTGGATCTTCTGGGGAGGTTCAGGAAATATTTTAAAGTAATCTTTAGCATGAACAGGAACGAGGCAGGATTGGTTGCGCAGGCAATTGATGCTCCGTTTTCATCTTCCGATTCAAAATTTATTAAGTCAATTTATGATGCTATTGATGTTGATACCTTAACTATTCATCAGACTTTGGATGCAATTGCCTTTGACGGGGAGAAAATTTGAAAAATGTGAGACATTTATGTGCAAAAATCCTGTTATTTTACAGGTGGAGGGGATAATTTTAACGCCGGTTTCTGTTATGCCCAGTTGAATAAGTTGGATCTTTATCAGTCACTTCTAGTAGCAAATGCAGTATCGGGTTATTATGTGAAAACAGGAATTAGTCTGAATGCAGAGCAGTTAAAAGATTTTTTACTTGTGCTGGGATTAGTATGGTTTTTGAGCTGTTTTTAATATTCAGTTTAGAAACCCTTGTATGTAATATACAGTATGGATCAATTGCGAGTCAAAATCTTGTTGAATAATGATCCTGTTATTTAAATACCTGAAATACAAATTTGTAATAGTTGTATTCCAACATTAATAAGTCGAAAATAAAGGAAGAGAACTCCGGTATTTTTCCATTACCTAAACCCAATGGACATCAAATATTTTTTTTTCTGCATAAAACTAGCATAATACATCTTGCATTGATAAATAGTTGATTTGTCTATTATTGTATATTGGTGATAGAATATTAACAGTAAGTGTACCATTGTTTTGAAATCAATTAATTCACTCATTCATTCATTAGTAGCAAAAGAATGATTAGGTTTTTATGAATTCCTACATTATATTTGTGTTTAACAACTCTTCAAAAAAATATGCATATTCTATTTTAAATTTAATTAAACAGAAAAATAAAAGATGAAAAAACTATCAATTATCAGCTTGATCTTATTGGGCTGTGTATTTAGTTCTCTTAATGCACAGCAAACAACTCCACAGGAATCAAAATATCCAAAACCTGAGATGATGAAACCGGGTATGACAGAGATATGGGAACCTGAAGTGAAAATTATTCAACCTGCCGCTACTAATTCTCAACCACCATCAGATGCTATTGTATTATTTAATGGTAATGACATAAGTGCCAATTGGTCAGATATGCAGGGAAATCCTTCGAAATGGATCGTAAAAGATGGTGAACTGATAAGCGTCAAAGGAGCAGGATATATTAAAACCAAACGACAGTTTACTAATTTTCAGTTGCATATCGAATGGAAAACGCCATCGGAAGTGACAGGTGAAAGTCAGGGAAGAGGAAACAGCGGTGTATTTTTACAGGAACTATATGAAGTACAGGTTCTTGATAGTTATAATAACCGCACTTATCGTAACGGACAGGCAGGAAGTATTTATAAACAATATCCTCCTCTGGTAAATGTATGCAAGGCTCCGGGAGAATGGCAGACTTATGATATCATTTTCACTGCGCCAACATTTGGAAGTGACTCAACTGTTTATGTTACACCTCCAAGAGTTACTGTTTTGCAGAATGGTGTTCTTGTTCAGAATAATGTATGTCTCAGAGGACCAACTGAATATATCGGTATTCCTGAATATTTTGTTAAAAAGCATGGCCCCGGAAGCCTGGCACTTCAGGATCATGGAAATCCGGTAGCCTACAGAAATATCTGGATCAGGGAATTGTAGATCTGGTTAACATGTTGTTAAATATAACACTTGGTTTCATATTCTAAATAAATAATTATTAATTTTAACGATCAATAATAAATTTAAATCTACCTGAAAATGAAAGAAGATTCAAAAAACATGACTCGTCGGAATTTTATTGGTACTACCGGTGCTGTTGCTGCAGGTTTGACTATACTTCCGAGCTCAGTTAGTCAGTGGTCTTGGCCACAAAGCTCCCAGCGACAAGCTGAATATAGCTGTTGTTGGTATTGGTGGTATGGGTAATTCAAACCTTAAAGAATGTAAAACCAACAGAAAACATTGTAGCTCTCTGCGATGTTGACTGGGGTTATTCAAAAAAAGTATTTGAAGCAAATCCAAATGCAAAAGCATACTGGGATTGGCGAAAAATGTATGATGAAATGGGTAAATCAATTGATGCAGTTATAGTTGCAACAGCTGACCATTCTCATGCAGTTGCAGCATCCAATGCAATCGCAATGGGCAAACATGTTTACTGTTCAAAAACCTCTTACACATACTGTTTATGAATCAAGGTTATTAACCAAACTGGCTAAGAAATACAAAGTGGCTACTCAGATGGGTAACCAGGGTTCTTCAGGCGAAGGTGTTAACCTAACTGTAGAATGGATGAATAATGGTGAAATCGGTGAAGTAAAAAAAGTAGAAGCATTTACCGACCGTCCGATCTGGCCTCAGGGACTGAATGTTCCTAAAGGTGAATGGGTTCCTGATACACTTAACTGGGATCTTTTTATCGGACCTGCAAAAATGCGTCCCTATAACAGTATTTACACACCATGGAACTGGCGTGGCTGGTGGGATTTTGGAACAGGTGCACTTGGTGATATGGCTTGCCATATTATGCATCCGGTATTTATAGGTCTTAAATTACAGTATCCGATAAAAGCACAGGGAAGTTCAACACTTTTACTAACCGATTGTGCTCCAAATGCACAGATGGTTACCCTTACTTATCCTGAAAGAGCTACACCAAAAGGATCAAAAATGAAATATCCTGAAGTTGAAGTTATCTGGTATGATGGTGGTTTACAGCCTCCAAAACCTGAAGGATGGCCTGCAGGAAAAAATATGAATGATAGTGGTGGCGGAGTTATTTTCCACGGAACAAAAGATACTCTTGTTTGTGGTTGTTATGGTAAAGATCCATGGTTATTGTCAGGTCGTAAGCCTGTATGTTCCGAAAACTGAGCGAAGAGTTGAAAATGCAATGAACGGCGGTCATGAAATGGACTGGGTACGTGCATGTAAAGAAAGTCCTGAAAGCAGAGTTATGACAAAATCTGATTTCTCAGAAGCAGGTCCTTTCAACGAAATGGTTGTTATGGGTGTACTTGCTGTCAGACTTCAGGGTTTGAATAAAGAACTTGATTGGGATGGCGAAAAATATGGAATTTCACCAACATTATCAGATGATGATAAAGTAAGACTTACCATTTCTGATAATTTCACAATAGTTGATGGTGATCCTAAATTTGACAGACCAAATATTACTCTGAATGCAAAGCAATTTGCAGCAGAGATGGTTAAACATACCTACCGCAAAGGATTTGAACTGCCGGCTATGCCTTCAGTTTAAGAATTAGTGCAGATTTTAAAGTCACAGGTTAAAATAGCCTGTGACTTTTTACTTTTTATTAATTAATCCTCTTGTTTCATTAGGCAAGGATATGTTAAGTATATTTTTTTCACAATTAAGTATCTTATTAAGAGTTTTGCCGAATGAGCAGGTTAGAAAAAAATTAAAAAATATGAAAGCAATTAACATTTTATTGTCATCTGTTATGGTATTAGGTCTCGTAACATCATGCGGATCAAAGGGAGGTGCAAAAAAAGAAGCTGCAAAAGATGATGGCTTTGTCTCAATATTTGACGGAAAAACAACCAACGGCTGGCGTGGCTATGATAAACCTGCTTTTCCCGCAGAAGGATGGGAGGTAGTCGATGGTACACTTCATTGTATAGGTTCCGGAAACGGTGAAGCCGGTGGTCCCGGGGGTGATATTATCTACGATAAAAAATTATCTAATTTCGAACTGGAGCTGGATTGGAAGATCTCAGAAGGTGGGAACAGCGGTATCTTCATTCTTGCCCAGGAGATTGATAGTGTTCCAATTTATGAATCAGCTCCTGAAATGCAGATCCTTGATAATGACAGACATCCCGATGCAAAACTTGGTGTTGACGGAAACAGAATGGCAGGTTCTCTTTATGATCTTATACCTGCCAAACCACAGAACACCAAACCTGCCGGTGAATGGAATCATGTTGATATCCTGTGCTACCAGGGAACAGTTGTATTCTCACAGAATGGCGAACATGTGGTTGAATTCCACCTCTGGACTGATGCCTGGAAGAAAATGGTAGAGAATTCAAAATTCAAGGATTGGCCAATGTTTCTTAATACTGCCCATGAGGGTTATATTGGTCTTCAGGATCATGGTAATGACGTGTGGTTCAAGAATATCAAGCTTAAAATATTATAGTCTTGTTCTGAAATAAATTAAAACCGGATCAATTTGATCCGGTTTTTTTATGTTCAGTCTTTGCGACCTCTGCATTTTCTTTGCGAACTTTGCGGTTTAAAAACAATCAAAATTCGAAAAGTATGTTTCTCAAATGGTGGAAAAATATTGATTATTGTTTTTATAAATCAAGGAGTCGGGCTACTACCTTTTAATCCAATATCTTCTGCCACCATCCTCATCCCCATGATACAATCCGTGATGAGTTCATCAAGTTGAACACCCAGCATTTCAGCACCTTTTTCAATAACACTTCTGTCAACTCCGGCAGCAAACTTCTTGTCGTTCCATTTTTTCTTTACTGACCTTGCCTCCATATCCATAACACTTTTTGATGGTCTGACCAGAGCACTGGTGGCTACCAAACCGGTTAGTTCATCAATTGCATATATGGTTTTTTCTAACTGAGATTTAGGCTCAATATCAGTGACAAGCCCCCATCCATGGCTTAATACAGCTCTGATATATTCTTCAGGCCAATTATTATCCCGCAGGATTTTTTCTGTCATAACACAGTGCTTGTCAGGATACATCTCGTAATCGAGATCATGGATGAGTCCTATAATGCCCCATTTATCCTCATCTTCCCCATTCTTTTTTGCCATATACCGCATTACGGCTTCAACTGACAAAGCATGTTTTAACAGACTCTCTGATTTATTATATCGCCTGAATAATTCTAGAGCAATATCTCTGGTAGGTGTTATCTCCGGCATTTAATATTTTAATTTAGATTGTTATAACTTATTTTGATCCACACATTACCTGATAACCTTTAACAAGGGAATCGTTTTATTGATTGTGGATCCACGTATATTCAGATAATAGAGCGCTGGTTTTAAAATCACATCATCAACAGTAATTGTATTTTTTCCGATGGAGATATATCTTTCAGAGGAATATAGTACCGAACCCGTAAGATTTGATATGCTTATTATTACATTCTCGGAATAAGGCGATTTGAAATAGATTGTAAACTGATCTTTAAACGGATTCGGATATAAACTAAATGATTCATCAAGATTGATATTTTCTATGTTGACCCTTGCAGTATCATTCAGAGTATAATCATCCTTATTATTCAAACCATACACAGCAATATCATAAATTCCATATTTAGTCATGTTTACAGGGAGCTTAAAGGAAACAATTACAGAATCATTATATGGAATAGTATTTCCGAAATGTTGAGTTTCCGGCAATGAACTATTATTAACGGAGTATGCCAGATTGAACCCGTTCATATTCTCAATTCCCATGGTTTTTGACTAAAACAGAAAGTGTCTCAAAGCCGTACTTCTCTTTCTGAACAGGGTTGATAATCTTTGCTACCTGGATATCGTTTTTAATATAAAGAACCGGACTTGACTCGGCAAAATCAATCAAATCTATCCATGCGCAATCAGCCCCTTTATTAACAGTATTATCCTTATCATATCTCCATTCCAGTTTATTTAATCCGGGGGACATTTTTATCACATATCGTGTCCAGGGAATTTCTCCTGATTTAGTCAGGAGTTTTTATCATTTAGCCGGAATGAAAAATTATCGTAATCAGCTTCAGATGAGACTTTATAATAAAATCTCAGGGAATCTTCTCTTGCATAAAAAGTCTTAATAATCAGTGATGTTAATCCATCATTTGATATCATCCCCGATTTAGCTGAGATAATACCATCAAAAGAGTTTGTTCCTGTAATTGTCCAGGGTTAGTACTTTTGTTTATCCATGGAAAGACTGTAAATGATGATGCTTCAAAGCTTTCCCTCATTTTGCCAACTCTGAATGAGAAATCTCTGTTTATAAAAAACGGATCGCAGTCAAGAGCTGATGAAACATTAATTGTACTCCCTGATAATACTGACTCTGATAATTTTACAGGAATAGCAATGTCTGTAATTTCTCCGAATTTTAATATCCCTGATTTAACATCCTGTTGCAGAATAGTAATATCCTGATCAGGACTGGTTACTGAAAACTGACCTGAAATATCGCTGCTACCCTGATTCCGTGATCTTGAAAACAAGATTGAATGATTCTCCGGGATCTGCAATATAATCACCGTTCCCTGCGAATGTATCATCAATGACATAGTTTATAGTCTGTAGCTTTGGGGAGTGAATTGTAATATCCTGAGTATATGTTTTCTCTGTCAGCTGATCCTTAAGCTTTAGTTTTAATGTGGCAACCGACAGATCAGGAGCATTCTGGGAAATAGTCATACTCAGACGGTCAGGAATTGAGACTTCAGAGCCGGCTTCCAAAGTGCCGATATATACAGAATCATTATTTACAGTAAGATAATCAGAAATAGAAGTTACTGTGGCATACAGACCATTAGCAGATGTTAATCCAAGGTTGCTGACCGTAAACTTCAGATAGAAAGTCTCGCCAAAGTCCGCTCTGCCATTATTATTTGCGGCACTGTCGTTTATAGCAGTACCTGAGAGATTAATAAACTCTTTTGTTATATCTGAAAAATAAATTGTCTTAATAATCGGATATTTATTCTGCCCGGTGATCACAATAAGACAGGAATCATCAGATAACCCAGGCATGTTAAGCTCTGCTGCTCCGGAAGGACTTACAAAGGAAGCATCCCAAAGAGTGTCGAAATGAGAAACAGCAACATAAGCAAAAGGATCAGTATTAAGAGAAAAAGATTTTATTCCGTTCGGTAGTGTATCAGGTAAGGAAATGTTGAAATGATCGGGTTTCCCTAGGAGAGGAATAACACTGGGGTCTCCCACAAGGTTATATGTTTCCCAATAATATTTTTTACGTGCTGAGGTTGCAGTGCTTGCACTTACTGACATATTGCCTGAATAATTAATCTGACCCATAGTATAATACCAATTTGAAGGTGTTTCCCCATGGGTGTGAAATAATCTGTCATAGGCTCCTGCACCTGTACCTTCATAAGTAGGGTTATCAGATGCAATACCTGATCCCACAGACCAGAAAAAGTCTTCATCCCAGTATGAATCATTTGAACAACCAATAAATCCAATAGCCCCTTTGCCGTCAGCAAGTACCATCTTGTTGCCAAATGAGGTAGCGCTGCTGAACTGACTTGTAACGCAGGCATTGCTGATAATAAAAGGATACATGTTATTATTCTTAAGCAAGGGAATATCAGATGATTTTAAATAGTACGAAGTGCCGCCGGAGTTATATAACCAGCCATTCGGAAGTGCCATGACCGGTATAATTAACAAAGGATACACCGTTGTTAATTATTTTTTTTAACGAATCTGATACGGTCGATGCAGCTGATTGCGGATAATAAAAGTGGTATTCATCTATTTTATTTGAAGAGTTCAAATAATTGGTGATTGAATACTTTACCTGTCCGTTCATTATTTTATATTATGAGGCATCATTACCTGCTGTAACAACAGCCCTTGAGTAGAACTTATTTGTATCGGCAAACTGAAATTTTTCATACTGGATTATCTTGCTGATGACTGATTTTAATTCAGTTGTATCTGCAACAGGCAATCTTCCGATATACATGTCAGGGATATAATCACCTTCACCGTCAAATTCGCCATAATACATATCTGTAATATTTCCCGTACCATAATATGGAACCTTTTTTACATCACCTATAATTAAAAGATATTCAGGCGGAGGCTCATCGGAATAAGATTTATAGATTTTGCTCAGGGTATCCTTGAGTTCGCCATAAGTATTGCCAGCCAAACCATTTCCCTTATAAAGTACTGTCAGCCGGTAACCTTTCTGCAGCTTCCATTTCAGAAAATGGTTCAAGTTGCTTTTTAAAAGTGCTGTCAGTGAGAATAATCATTTTTACAGGCTGATCTGTATAACCCGGAACTACTTCGTCAGGATTGTAATTCAGCAAAACATTTTTAAGGGAACTGGTGAAAAGACTTGATCTGGATAGTGGTGACACTTGAGATGAGCTTAATTCATCAGTAAATGATATCTCAATTGTCATGGAGGTGATTACCTCAATAACATTTGAATGAGGGTTATATCTTACCGGAGATATAACTAGATTTGCCAATGGTTTGCTTCGTGCTTTACCCAAATGAATAATCTGAACTGTATCAGCTGGTAAAAAGCCTTTTTGACTGTACGTTTTCTTATTTTGTATAAAAGGATGTTTTTCCTGTACTTCATTTTTTGTCCCGCTCTCCTGAACCGGAAATAATTTCCCTTTTATTCTTTTACCTTCTGGTTTTATTCTGGTGGAAATAACATTTGAAATCTTTACCGAATAATGTGAACCTTCCGGTACAGAAATAAGCCTGCTGTAAACAGGCAACTCCGGCTCACCCGGAACAGTTGTATAGTTGTGATCTGCAATGTAGATCCGATAAAAAGATCCGTTATCAGCAGATACTTCTTCTATGTTAAGTTCTGATATTGAGTAGTTTATGATTAATGATTGGTTTTCGGTAATGACACTGGTCTTCTGTAGGTTATTGCCAATTTGGAATTTGACACTATTACCTGGCTGCCCTGCAGCTGATGCCGTACAAAGCAGAAAAACTACTACCAAACCTGACTGTTTAGCTTTCCCTAAACGCATCAATGTTAATTAATTAACGCTATTACCTAAATTCTGAAGGCAAGTTATAAAAAACCTATTAAATATGATAGTGATGATATTAAATTTATTTAAAATATAAATTTCGTACTTTTATATTTGGTTTTGAACCTAAAATACTTGTCTGCCGGATGAGAAAAATTGTGATATTATTTATTCTGCTAATTCCGGGTCTTAATTCGACAGGGCAAACCAATAAGTATGGTGTTCCCCTCGTTAAAAATTATATGACTCAGTTAACCCCGGGATCAGAACAAAACTGGTGCATTACAAAGGATAATTTCGGGAATATATATTTGGGAAGCCAGGACAGGGGAGTAACACGTTATGACGGAACCAAATGGACCAGCATTAAGATCGGAAAAAACCCCAGGATTTATTCATTGGAGTCAGATTCCAGAGGAATTGTCTACGTTGGAGCTGCTTTTGAATTTGGTTATCTCCAGCCTGATAAAAGAGGTAACACTGAATATATATCACTTGCATCACGACTCGATTCAATTTCGGAAATAAAAGTTGTATATTCAATCGTTATCGAGAATGGGAAAGTACTGTTTCTGAGTCCCAAATTTGTATATATCTATGATATAGTAAGAGATTCATTATCCAAGATTAATCTACTGAAATACAAGTTGATCGATGCTTTGCGATTAGTGAAAGTCAATGATAAACTTATAATTGCTGATAATTTTGGCGGACTATTTGAATTAAATGATACAGTAATTACTCAATTACCCGGTGGAGAGTTTTTCAAGAATAAGAACTGTCTCGTATTTTTACCATATGATCATAACAGGGTACTGATCGGAACTTTTTACGATGGCGTTTTTTTATATGATTATAAAACCGGAGATGTTAACAGCAATTTTATCGATCATAATATTAACGAAAAACTTAAACAGGTTAGTGTTTATGCCGGTGCAATGATTAAATCCGGCCTATATGCATTCGGCACTACAAATCAGGAAGGTATATTGATTTTTAATCATTCCGGAAAACTTGTTCAGCAAATAAGAAAAGAGAATTCTGCTCTGGAAGACAATACAATATATTCAATGTATTGCGATTACATGAATGATGGTGAGCTATGGTTTTCAACCCTTGGCTATATAAACAAAGCATATACTAATTTACCTCTGACCGAGTTTGGCGATAAACAGGGTATCGGTTCTGGTGTTAATAAAATATCTAACTTCCATGGAGATCTATATCTCTCATCTGATGCAGGTATTCTTAAGAGTTACACCGATGAACAAAATGGTACGGGTTTTAAAAAAATTGAAGGTATTAACACTCAGGTCTTTCCTCTTGAGATAATAAAGTCAGAAGAAGGAAACATTTTGCTCGCAGGCTCTCTGAATGCACTTCTTGAGTTGTCCGCGAAAGGAAAAATCTCAAATGTTGAAAAAAATTGCACAGGCTTGCCCGTCAAATACCCTATTGTTTTTAATGTCAAAAAGATACTCCAGTCATCCAATGACAGATCAATTGTATATCTGGGTCTGGATGCAGGAGGTATGGTGTTTTTAAGATTCAATGGTGATCATTGGTCATTTATTAACAGAGATAAAAAAATTCCCGGGGTTATTTCTGGAATTGTTGAAAAGAAAGAGGGGGGACTATGGATACTTACTGATGATCCGGTTGCATTATATAGTATGGAGATTTCTGGTAAGGATACATTAGTTCTAAAGTATGGAAGAGATAAGGGTGTTCCTGATATAGATATTAATTCAATTAATTCTTTTAATAATGATATATATCTGACAACTGGAAATGGGATGCTGAAATATCTCGTTCCAGAAGATAAATTTATCCCTGATGACAGCCTCACCGGAGGATATTCATTTCATAAATCTTGTCAGGGTATTTATCCTGACAGCGATGGTGATATATGGTTCAGCGGAATAGATAAAAACCGGATAGAAATGTTGTTCAGAAAGACAAAGGAAGGTTATATCGGGTACTCAGGTGTTCTGTCTTTGCTTCCGAATGTTGCATTAATGGATATAATGTATCTTGATGGGAAGATATTTTTACTAAAATCTAAAACAGTGTACGTCCTCGATAAAGCAGGGCTAATACCCGATACTACAACGGTAAATTCATTTTTTGTAAGAATTTTAGCAGGCTCCGATTCAGTAGTTATGCAGAGAACTTTTTTCAAAACCATTGAAAAGGGAAAAAGAATTCCTCAGCATTCACAGATAATAGGAGAAGTTCCTGAATATGGTTTTGATATGAATGAAATTTCCTTCGAATGGACAACCCCTTATTATACAGAAGAGTTGCTGACAGAATATAGTTATAAACTCGATGGTTTTGATAAGGAATGGTCAGCATGGGAAGGTATTTCATATGGTAATACAATGGAAGCTCAGTATTCAAAAAGGAAATATACGAATCTTCCTTATGGACATTATATTTTCAGGGTCAGAGCTAAAACATTGACGGGCCTGAAAGGAAACGAACTGAGTTATGAATTTGTAATTCTTAAACCTTGGTATGCAACAATTGCTGCTCTCCTTGGTTTTATCATAATTGCTTTGATTATTATTTATTTAGTAATTAAAGCCTATACAAAAAAGCTTATAAATGAAAACATTCGCCTCGAAGGAATAGTCGCTGAGCGTACGGCCGTAGTAGTTAAACAGAAAGAAGAGCTGGAATCGAGCATTCATTATGCAAGCAGGATTCAGATGGCACTACTTCCATCAGAAGCTATCCTTAAAGAGAACATTAAAAACTATTTTGTGCTTTTTAAACCGCGCGATATTGTTAGTGGTGACTTTTACTGGATGACACGAAAAGGAGACAGACTTTATATTGTTGCTGCCGACTGCACAGGTCATGGAGTGCCCGGTGCCTTCATGAGTCTTCTTGGGATGTCTTTTCTTGATGAGATCATTGATAAGGATTCTGCCCCCAAAGCTAATATTATTCTTAATGAGTTAAGACTTCATGTAACTGAGTCGTTGAAACAGGTAGGAGATGATGATGAAGCCAAGGATGGCATGGACATAGCGATTCTGGTTATTGATTTTAAAACAAAGATGATGGAATATTCGGGTGCTTATAATCCTTGTTTTAAAGTCAGAAAACTTAATGAAGATGATGATATTAATAATCAAAACTCTGCATCTAAAAGAGCTGGATTTATGTCAAATGGAAAATATTTACTTGAAACTATTTATGCAAGCAAGATGCCAATAGGTATCTCTTTAAAGATGGATGAGAGTTTTGTATTTAATGAATGGCCGATAGAACAGGTATTTCATATTATCTTTTTTCAGATGGTTACCAGGATCAATTTGGGGGACCTACATGGACGAAAATTTATGAAAAAAGCATTCAAGGAATTTATTCTCAGTATACAGGATTACCCGATGGACAAGCAAAAGGAACTTATCGATAATAATCTGAAGGAATGGATGGGATCAACACCACAGATTGATGATATTCTTGTAATGGGGATAAAAACCTGAAGACTTATTGTATACTCATACTGGAATATCAGACAGGTAATATTCTTAATTAAAGTTAATAGTTTCTGAACTGCATCAAAACTTCGTATATTGTAAATTATAAAATTAGAAATATGAGCAACAATCATTCAATCAGAGGATTAAGGGTTTTTATAACCTTAATAATTATAGCTATGTACACATCCGCTTTTTCTCAGGAGATACCTACTTATGATAAACTTAACACTTCAGCAGGAATTGTAGAAATGCACTTCATAGGGCATGGATCGTTGATGTTTAAAATAAATGGTTCAATAATTTACATTGATCCTGTTCGTTCTTCAGGCAATTATGAATTCATGCCGAAAGCTGATATAATTCTGGTAACTCATGACCATGGTGATCATCTTGATCCTACATTAATTGGCGATCTGAAAAAGCCGGGTACTCTCCTGTTTACAAATGAAAGTTCTGCTGCAAAAGTCACCTGGGCTATGGTTATGAAAGCCGGAGACAGACAGGAGATTAATAATATTGTGATTGAGGCTGTTCCTGCCTATAATATTGTAAATGAAAGGGCCCCCGGACAACCTTTTCATCCCAAAGGGGTAGGAGTAGGCTATATTCTCGGCTATGGAGGTAAAAGAATTTATGTGGCAGGCGATACTGAGAATACACCGGAGATGAAGGCTTTAAAGAATATTGATGTCGCTTTCCTTCCGATGAACCTGCCTTATACAATGACCCCTGAAATGGTTGCAGATGCTGCGCTCGCATTCAGACCAAAAATATTATATCCATATCATTATGGAGAGACTAATACCGACGAACTTTTAAAACTCTTGAAAGATAGTGGCATTACTGTACGAATTAGAAACTTAAAATAGGTATTAGCTAGAAGAGCATTCGCTGAAGGGAAAAAGAGCAATCTAATGATCACAAATGCTGAAACCGGATTGTTTTGTTCTGATTGCATATCGGGTATTCAGGTTTGCTGATGTACCGGCTGATTTTCTTATATGATTGTGGATTCCTTTTATTAATCCGATGAGATAAAGTAAATATTTTATGTTGAAAACTAAATTTTTTACAATCCTGTCCTTTTTGTTTTTAATAGGATCAGTTTCTGCTCAGAACCTTGCATTGCCTTCGCTCCAAGGGTTTAAGAAGATTGAAAATTATCCAGTATTTACGCCTGAGACATTGTGGGATTTTATTAACGGTGCTGCTGATACTTACCTGGCATATGGATTTCAAAATCTGCATGTTGCAGAATATAAGAAGGGCAAGAATATTATTAAGCTTGAAGTGTATAAGCTCAGTAATAATATTATGGCTTTCGGTATATATTCAAGTGAGCGATCTCCGTCTTTTCAGTTTGTAAATATTGGTGCACAGGGATATAAGATAGATGGAACTATTAACTTTTTTAAGGGAGATTATTATATTAAAATCAGGACCTTTTCCAAAAAAGAAAAGATATTAAAAGCAACAGAATCATTGGCTCATATAGTTGCTGAACAACTGGATGGTACGGTAGAATTACCTTCCACACTTGCCATGTTTCCGGTAGCAGGTAAGAAAGTCAATGAAGAGACCTATATTAATGAGAGTGTCTTGGGACATAAATTTCTTACCAATTCATTTAAGGCAAATTATACAGCGGGTACTGATGACTTTTCTGTTTTTATAATAAATGAAGCAACACCGGCAGAGCTTAATAAGACTGTAAACGATTATCTCACTTCAGCAGCTATGGATGCTGTGGATTCTGAAAGTGGAAGATATATGCTGAAAGATGGCTATAATGGAACAATATTCCTTGCATGGAAAAATAAAACAATAGTAATAATTTCAGGATTATCACAAGATCAGTCAGATATAGCCGACAGATACACTTCCGATATACTTAAATGAATTTTTCCGTAAGGTTTCTTATACCGGTTATTGCAACCGGCTATAAATATTTCAATATTGAAACATAACAAAATATCCTGAATCAGTTAGCTGACTCAGGATATTTTGTTATTATGGATTAGCAGGGCACTTTGACAAACTCAGCATGCCTTCCTAGTACAGAAAAGAATGGCATTCTGAGCAATTGGCTTCCTGCCAGGCGGTACCAATGTCAACCGGATGCTGGAAATCAAGGTTCTCCCTTATACTTGTGTATTGCATCATTCCCTGCTGTCCCTCGCCAACGATTGAGTGACATAAATTACAGTCCTTGGTTATTACATGACCGTTATCGGCTTTAAATGTACCATTATGGCACCTGAAACATCCATTGGACTCAAGATGTCCGATATGATCAGGGTACTTATCATATGATACTTTCATTTTCGGAAAAGTATTCTGATTATATCCTTTCTGAATAGCTACTATTGCACTGTCGATAAGATTCTTGTTATTTGCATAATAGTCAGGGTAGTTTGTCTTATAAAAGTCAGATATGCTTTCATTTATCATCATCATAGCAGTATCACTTGTACTGAAAGTTTCCCGCAGGATATCCATGGCAGCTTTTTTAATAAACGGAATACTTTTAGATACAGCACCCGTAGTCATAGCTTTATCAACATAAACTGATGGTGAGTTATAATTATGCGATGGTCTGTTATGACAATCTATACAATCCATTGATCTCTTTGATGATGCTGCAATAAGACTGTCAGATACAGGGTTTTCCTCATCTCTGTAAATTGTTTCTTCTCCGGTAGCCTTATTGGTGTATTTTACATATGTGATATTTTCCCTTTTGTCGTTCTCTGAAATATATTCAATATTAACTTCTGGATTAATGTGCCAGTGAATTCCTTCCACGAGTCCAAGTCCGCTGTATTCAGGACCTGTTTTCATTTGCAGCATTACATCCCATTCAGTGTTAGCTGAATCAGCAAGAAAGTATTTATTTGTCCAGAGAGTACGGGCGTAAAATTTCTGAGGCCAGTGGCATTTTTCACATGTTTCCCTTGCAGGACGCAGATCGTGAAGAGGTGTTTCAATTGGTGTAGGATAAGTTTTTGTTAATACTGCATAAACCTGATGCAATCCTGATAATTTTGATTTTACATACCATGAAGCACCTGAACCAACATGACATTCAACACATGATACATTGGCATGAGGTGAGTTCTGGTAAGCTGTGTGTTCAGGTTGCATAACCGTGTGGCATAAGGTGCCGCAAAACTCTACTGATTCTGTTATATGATAGGCCTTGAAACTGCCAAGAGTTGAAAGAAAAAGAACAATGATTGTGGTGATGGTGAATATGATAAATGCATTCCTGTGCCTTGGATCGTTAAGATCAATACGCGGAAGTCTTGACTCTTCTGTAACTACCCTTTTAAACAGCTTTTTCCTTTCAAGGAACATTCCAACTGGTATCAATAACAAGCCAAGTATCATAAACCCGGGAAGTATTATATAGATATACAAACCCAGATTCGTATTGTCCTTATTGAAAATGGTGGAAATAACAAATAACAAAAGTATCAGTATCAGGTTGATACTCGCAATTATTGATCCAATAATAGTTAGCCAGTTTTTGGATGATGGAGGTAATTTCATAGTTGGCAGCTTAAGTAAATATGTGGTGGTAAAAGTAAAAAAATATTGATTCAATCATATATTTGCTGATAATAATTTAACAAAAGATCCTCATTGTTAATTTATTAACAGCATGATCTTAAATATTCAATTTATTAAAATTCTGATTTCGAAGTAATAAGTTTCCTGTTCAGGAATTGTCAGTATAAAAATTATCCAGATTCAGTAACCATCACAAAACAAAGCCATTTAAAGAGGAATATTTAGAGATTCGAAAAGAACAACGTTGAATTTAAAGATGAATACCTGTTGAACTCTTTTCTGATATTAATGATTGGGATTAGATATTTCGGTGCTCTGCACCTATAGAAGTTTGTTTCAAATGTATTTCTACAAATATTGCGCGGCTCTGCCGCTTAAAACAATCCGGGATGTATATAATATCAACTATTTGTAAGTATATATCTGAATTAAATGGTGATGAAGGTGTGTAGCTTTTCTGATATTAATGATTGGGATTAGATATTTCGGTGCTCTGCACCTGTAGAAGTTTGTTTCAAATGTATTTCTACAAATATTGCGCGGCTCTGCCGCTTAAATACCTGTAATGTGCAGAATATAAATATTTATAGATTGATCTGGTATTGAAAAGACGAAGAAGGTGCGGCGCACCGAAATATTATTAAATGTATTGAATGTTAATTATTAGAAGAAGCATGTTGTGCAGAAATAACGAAATGATATTTATTAAGGATTAAGAATTGGAGTGTTAGTAATGCTTAAGTATCGGAAGATATTTCAGTATTAAAATTTAGCAAATTAGATAATCCACTATGGATTAAAAAATGTTAAGCTATGTTCTCAGAATTAATAATTTCCAGGATGGTTTCTTTAAGTTCATTATAAGTACGGACAACAGGGAGATCGTGATTTTCAGTCAGATACATTTTCGGGAGGATTAAAAAGGATGCCATATTCTGCCTTTCGGAGCATTGCTATATCATTATAGGAATCCCCAACTGAAATGACTTTGTAATTTAGATTTTGAAATGCTCTGACAACATTCATTTTAGCATCTTTTTGCCTTATATTATACCCGGTTATACAATTTTGTTTATCTAATGTAAGGTTATGACAAAGAAGGGTTGGTCTGCCAAGCTGCAATATTAAAGGATCTGCAAACTCAACAAATGTATCAGAAACAACTATTAGCTGTACCTTCGTCCTGAGCCATTCAATAAATTCCAAAGCTCCGGGAAGTGGTTTAAGACGGGAAATAACTTTCCTTATATCATTTAATGTAAGATTATGCTTTTTTAATATTTCCAGCCTTCCTCTCATGAGAACATCATAATCATTAATGTCCCTTGTAGTGAGTCTGAGTTCATCAATCCCGGTTTCTGCGGAAACATTAACCCATATTTCCGGAACAAATACACCTTCAAGATCGGAACATACAATATACATATGATGATAATTTATTTTTAAATATAACCAAGAATAGTCTGTTTTAAAGCCTCGTAACTATTTTCCATCGAAATATATTTCTCTTCTTTCGCAGATATGCCTTTGAGAGAAGATGGCAATAATGGCATAACGTTTGTAATCTCAAGCAAGTCATCCGGAAATTTAGCAGGATGAGCTGTTTCAAGAGCAATACTTAACTGTGATTTCTTCTTCTTCTTATATGATTTGTGAAATTCTCTCAAGCCGTGCCATGCTATTGCTCCATGAGGTTCAAGTAGAATTCCATGCTTTCTGTAAATATCTGAAATTGTTCTTTTTGTAGTGCCGTCAGATGCACTTATCGCAAAAAAGTCATGACGCATTCTGTCCAGATCAGGGACTTTTGTGATATTTCCCGTTTCATCCATTACTCCATTATAAATAGCCACTATTCTGGCCAGATTACTTGGATGGCCAACATTCATAGCACTGGAAATACAATTTTTTGAAGGGATTATTTTTTTGTAAGCTCCTGTTTTTAAATATTCAGGTACTTCATCATTACTGTTTGTAGAAATAATGAACCTTTCAACAGGCAGGCCCATTTCCCTTGCTAAAATTCCTCCCATCAGATTACCAAAATTGCCGGACGGCACACTAAAAACAGGTCTATCTGCAATAGTAACTGCAAGTTTGGACCAAGCATAAAAATAATATACTGATTGTGGGAGTAACCTTCCTATATTGATGGAGTTTGCCGATGACAGATTAATGCCGGACAGATCCGCATCAAGGAAAGCTCGTTTTACCAGGGTCTGACAATCATCGAACTTGCCATCTATCGAAATCACACTGATATTCTTATGCAGAGTCGTCATCTGTTTTCTCTGCATATCTGTAACCTCGTTTTTTGGAAAAAGAATTATTACCCTGATATTTGGCTGATCGAAAAATGCGTTAGCTACAGCACTTCCGGTATCTCCTGAGGTGGCAGTTAAGATTGTGAGATGTCGTTTTTCTGATGCCAGAAAATATTGCATCAGCCTGCTCATCATCCTTGCTGCAAAATCCTTGAATGAAGCCGTAGGTCCCTGATCAAGCCGCAAAATATAATTCCGGTCAATAACCCTTTCAATTGGGACATCAAAATCATAGGCTTCAGTACATATCTTAGAGAGATCATCTTTGTTTATTTCCTTGTCCAGAAACTTGTTAAGTATGAACTGAGCAATCTCATAATATTGCATTTCTGATAAACTTTCAAGTTCGTTTGATGACAAATGAGGTATTGAATCAGGCATGTATAATCCCCCGTCAGGAGCCAGCCCTTTCAACAACGCTTCCCGGAAAGTGACTTTTGAAGCTTTGGCATTTGTTGAATAATATTTTATTGTCTTCTCTTTCAATTTAATTATTTCTAGATTTTAATAGTTTTCGATTAATATCTTAGAAAACCTTGCAGATCAGTATTTTTAGTTTGTTATCAGCTGTCCGTTTTCAGCCCTCAGCCTTCAGCCTTCAGCCCTCCGCCTCTTTCACACATTTCCTACTCTCATTAGGTCGGCAAAAACCCCTGCAGCTGTTACATCAGCCCCGGCTCCATAACCTTTTATAACCATTGGTAACTCGTGATACCTGTCGGTAGTAAATAGAATTATGTTATTGCTTCCTTCCAGGTTAAAAGATGGGTGATCCGGACCAATAGTCATAAGCTCAACCCTGGCTTTCCCATTTTCTAGTGTGGCAAAGAACCTCCATTTTTTATTTTGTTTTTCAAGTTCTGACCTTTTTTGCTCAAAAACCTCATCATATTCTTTAACGTTGCTATAGAAATTATTGATATCGCCCTCAAAGCATTTATCAGGTAAGAATTTTGTGATTATTACGTCATCTTTTTCGATATGGTAGCCAGCCTCTCTAGCCAGAATAAGTATTTTTCTTACAACATCTGTTCCACTCAGATCTATTCGCGGATCAGGTTCTGAATATCCCTTTTCTCTTGCTTTTTTTATGGCAGCACTTAAAGGCAGGTCAGGACCAATCTCATTGAAAATAAAATTCATGGTTCCCGAAAGGACTGCCTCGATTTTAATGATTTTATCTCCGCTAAGGACCAGATCACTTATAGTCTTTAATTATGGGCAGTCCTGCACCGACTGTAGTTTCATACATCAGGCGTACACCACGATCGCCTGCTATAGTCCTTAGTTTTTGATAGTACAGGTAATCTGACGAGCAGGCTATTTTATTAGCTGTAACTATTGAAACATACTTTGAAAGGATCTCGTCATACCTTGATGCCACATCCTCATCGGCTGTACAATCTATAAAGACGGAGTTCCTGAGGTTCATTTTTGTCATCTCTTGAATAAAAACCGAGATATCACCCTTTTCTCCATCATTTTTCAATATGTCTCTGTATGTATCAAAAGAAATACCTTTCTTATTAATGACCATTCTTCTGGAATTGGTAATGCCAATGAGACTTATTTTAAGTTTATGCTCATTAAGAAGTTTCTGGTTTTGATTTTGTATCTGTTTCAGAAAGCTTGTTCCTACAAGTCCGGTACCTGCAACGAAGAGGTACATCTCTTTATACGGGGAAAGGAAGAAGCCGTCGTGTATTACATTTAGTGCCTTTTTCAGACTATCATTCCTGATGACAACCGATATATTTAATTCGGAAGACCCTTGGGCTGTAGCAATCACATTTATTCCGTTTCGCCCCAGCGATTTAAACAGAATTGCTGAAATGCCTGGGGTGTTTTTCATTCTCTCTCCAACTATGGCGATGATTGAAAGCTTGTGTTCAATCTTGACTTTTAGTTCGCCTTTTGAATCAATCTCATTCTTAAATTCCTCTTTAATTGCATCCGCAGCAAGATCAGAATCATAAGGAGTTACCGCAAATGTGATTGAGTATTCTGAAGAGGCCTGGGTTATCAGAATTATGTTGATCTCCTTTCTGGCAAGAGCTCCGAATAACCGCATTGAAGTTCCTGAAACACCTACCATCCCCGTTCCTTGTAATGTTATAAGATCGATATGATCAATTGATGAAATCCCTTTTATTGGACTGTGATTTCCATTAGTTGATTTTTTTGAAATTATTGTTCCTTTAGACTCAGGCTTGAATGTATTCAGAACAAGAATGGGAATATTTTTCTTATAAACCGGTCGCAGAGTAGGTGTGTAGATGACCTTTGCCCCAAAATGAGAAAGTTCAATAGCTTCCGAATAAGTCAGACTTTCTATTGCATAGGCTCTGTCAACCTTTTTAGGATCAGCTGTCATAAATCCGTCAACATCAGTCCAGATTTCAAGGACCTCAGAATTTATAGCAGCTGCAATAATTGAGGCTGTGTAATCAGAACCTCCTCTGCCGAGAGTTGTTGTTTCTCCCTTAGAGTTAGTTGCTATGAATCCCGGGACGATAATATAATTATCAATATCGCTTAACAGACTCCTGATCAATGAGTTTGTTTCGTCAAAATCGACTGCTGCAAATCCGAAATTACTGTCAGTCCGGATGAAACATCTTGAATCGATAAAAATACTTTTGTCAATCAGAGCACTGATTATTACCGATGAAAGAATCTCTCCTGTTCCAAGAATATTATCAAGTGAATGTTTGCTTAATTCTCTTAACAGCCAGATGCCGTTCAGAAGGTCATGAAGTTTTTCAGATAAGTTATTTATCACCTCAAGTACACCTGATCTTTTATCTGAGTTTATCAGTTCAATAGTAAACTCCTGATGTTTCCGGATTAATTTATCAAGGCTGATCTTATACTCGATATTTCTCCCGGTGGCAAGTTCGCAAATCTGTTTTAATTCATCTGTTACTCCCTGGAATGCAGATACAACAACGACGCAGGGGACGTTTTGTGATTCTATGATTTTTTTTACGCCTCTGATACGCTCAGGCGATCCAATAGATGTTCCTCCAAATTTCAGTACTTTCATGGAAATACAATAAAAAATGCATCATTTACGATGCACACTAATTAATTGCAAAATTAGTAATAATTAGCCAGATATCGCTGTGTAATTGTATTTATTAATTTTTATGCCTGATATGTTAATAACAATATAGAAAAATGGTCTGAATATTTAATATATGATTGATAGTAATAAAAAAAGAGGATGAAACCCAATTCATCCTCTTTTTTTATACAATGCAGAAATTAGTTTTGTCCTACCTTTTCAAGTCGTTTTATTATTGAGAATATGAAGGCGGCAGATGCAAAGCAGCATACAATGAATACCAGCCATAATTGCCAAAGCTCAACCCTGTCCCACATTACAGTTCCAACAAACAATAGTTTATTGCCAACGGCAGTTGCCAGAAGCCATCCACCCTGCATAAGGCCCTGGAATCTCGATGGTGCCACCTTTGAAACAAATGACAATCCCATTGGGCTCAGGAAAAGTTCAGCAATGGTCAGAATAAGATAACTGCTTATAAGCCAGTAGGCTGAAACTCTTTCAGGATCAGGGATAGGAGAGCCGGCAAGTAGTTTAGGCGAAGAAAGACTTAGTGATGAAATTAAAACAAGTATAAAGCCAATTGCAGCAATAACCATACCTATACCAATCTTTTTAGGTGTTGATGGTTCTTTCCCTCTCTTATTGAGCCAGGTAAATATCCCCATAACCGGGAAGGTTAGAGCGACAATAAATAGTGGATTAAACGATTGAAATATCTCCGGGGAAATAGAATTTTGAGCATCAAACCTGTTGAATACTTTTCCGAAGATATGGAATGTATCAATACCGGTGGTAAAAAATAATGAAAGAAGGAAGGCTATAACAAACAGGACTCCTCCTGCTATCTTAATGTTTTTTTCCAGGTTCTTTTTTAAAATCATAACTAACCCCGCAATGGATCCAATCAATGCCAGTAATGATGGTAGTGTGAAAAACATGTTTGTTACAGGGTCAACTTGTTTTACCGTATAATCGCGGGCATACATTGTTAGTGTTAATCCATTCTGATGAAATGACATCCAGAAGAAAATTACCACAACAAATACAAGAATTAATGCAGATACCCGGGGAAACTCCTCTTTCTTAGCACTTATAAGCATCCATGTAACAAATCCTCCAAAAAGTCCAAATGCCATTCCATTGGCGACTACTTTACCAAAAGGATTACCAGTAGCATAGCTGAGAATGAAACTGAAAATTAACCCTGTTACCAGAAGTGCTCCAATTGCGGCCAGAAGAGGAGTGGTTTTAAAAGGAATTTCAGATTTTGTTCCTTTCGCAGGTTTTTCTTTATTGGGGAGATACTTATTGAAGAATATATATACCAGAAGTGAAATAACCATTGCAATCGCAGCAATACCAAAAGCATAATTATATCCTTTTGAGAAAACTTCAAGATAATTGTTAGCAAATGCAGAAAGATCGGTAACCGGGCCATTCAGACTTACTTTATCAGCAAGCTCCTGAAGTGTTGAAGTATCAGTTAGTGTCCCGTTTATTAATTGATGACAAAGTGATGGAATGGATTCCATCATGAGCGAATCCATTGGTTTTAAGCCACCAGTTGCGCATTGCATTTGCAGCAAAAGGAGCAAAGAAAGCTCCTACATTTATTCCCATATAGAAGATCATATAGGCTGAATCTCTCAGTTTGGAGTATTTGGGGTCATCATACATCTGTCCGACTACAGCCTGCAGGTTTCCTTTGAATAATCCATTTCCAAGAGCAATTGTAAACAAGCCTATGATTGTTATAGTAAGTGTCATTCCAGGAACTGCCATAATGATATATCCGGCAAACATTATAATTATACCGGCAAGTATCACTAACTTATACTTTTTTGTAGCATCTGCAAGAATTCCTCCAAAAAGTGCAAGAGCATAAATGCTGAAATAGAACCAGCTGTAAATCTCTCCGGCTTTTTCAGCGGCTAAGTCCGAATTTGGCCTGAAGAAACAGGACGAGTATTGCCATCATTGTGTAAAATCCAAACCTCTCACCCATATTTGAGAAAAAGGCTACCAGTAGTCCCTTGGGATGATTCTTTAGCATAACAATTTTATTATTAGTAATTAATTAACAATCAGTTGTTTGGTGCAATATCCGATAGTTCGCCTGATCCGGATGAAATCGATTCATGGCAATATCGGCTTTGAACAAATATATTAATCTTTTTGAAAGTAAAAAACGATCAAAATTGTCTTACTGACACAATATTTTCAGGTTCCTTTTTATTAATGGATGAAGAGTGTAAATTTGTAAAAAATAAAGCTACAATTCAGATGAAGATTTTCCGTTCGGAACAGACCAGGATCATTGATGAGTTTACTATTTTACATGAACCGGTTGCCTCTATCGATCTCATGGAAAGGGCATCGAAGCAGTTATTCGGCTGGATCACCAAAAAATTTGAGCGATCGGACCATTTTGTTTTTTTCATTGGACCCGGAAATAATGGGGGAGATGGTCTTGCTCTTGCGAGGATGCTTGTTAAAGACAGATATGATGTTGAAGTGCATTATGTGAAATTTACTGAAAACACATCTTCAGACTGGAAAATTAACAAGAAACGTATTGAAGATGAGACAAATGTTAAGGTGAATGACATCACTGATCCTGGAATGTTTCCGATTATCTCAAGAGGAGATGTCATAGTTGATGCCATATTTGGATCGGGCCTTTCACGGCCGGCAACGGGACTGGTAAAAGATGTAATCGGCTATATTAACTGTAGTGATGCTATAAGGGTATCGGTTGATATACCTTCAGGTCTTTTTGGGGAAGATAACAGCAAAAATTCATTTGATGGGGTTGTGAAAGCTGATTATACACTCAGTTTTCAGTTTCCTAAGTTATCCTTTATGTTTGCTGAAAATGCACAATATACCGGAGAATGGGTAATACTGCCTATTGGGTTGAGCAAAGATGCAATTGATAGGACTGACTCACCATATAATTTTCTGGAAGGTACCGATATGATCCCCTTCCTGAAAAAAAGAAATAAATTTGATCATAAAGGAATTTTCGGACATGGCTTACTCATTGCAGGATCTTTCGGAAAGATGGGTGCCGCATTTTTTGGCGCAGGAGCCGCACTTAGAACAGGCATAGGACTTATTACGTGTCATATTCCGGCAGTCGGAGTACCTGTATTACAGAGTTCATTGCCAGAGGCTATGGCTATTGCTGACAAGTCTGCCGGTTTCGTATCAGATATTGGCAGCACAGATGCTTTTTCTGCTATTGGGATAGGGCCTGGCCTTGGGAAAAACGTCGAAACCCAAAACGCACTGCATAACTTATTATCCGGATGTAAAAAGCCTCTGGTAATTGATGCTGACGGACTCAATATTCTGTCATTGAATAGAGACTGGTATTCCATGATACCTGAAGGTTGCATACTTACTCCGCATCCAAAAGAGTTTGAAAGGCTTGCTGGAAAATCTGAAAACAGCTTTACAAGGTTAAACAAACAGATCGGTTTTTCAGCGAAACACAAGTGTATCGTTGTGCTTAAAGGCGCCAATACCTCAGTAACAACTCCCGATGGAAGAGTCTTTTTTAACAGTACAGGTAATCCGGGGATGGCAACAGGAGGTAGTGGCGATGTTCTCACAGGAATAATACTATCTTTGCTGGCACAAGGCTATACTCCGGAAAAAGCTGCTGTTTTGGGAGTTTTCCTGCACGGACTTGCCGGAGATATTGCAGCAGAGAAAGGGTGTTATGAGTCAATTATTGCCTCAGATATAATTAATAATATAGGTAAAGCGTTTAATAAAATAAGAGAATACATTCTTTAATGCAGTATTTCCATATGAACTGGTTAGCTGTACCACCAAAAAATAAACTATAGACTACTATGAAAACATTAAAAAGGATATCACTGGTGTTTACAATAATATTTGCTTTCAGTATCTGTCTGACGGCTCAGCGGAAGTCGAAATCGAATACGGTTATCCTGCCTCTTTCTGAGACTGTTACATTAAGAGAAGGCAGTATAGTTTATGCACTTCCACGAACTGTTTTTACTGTGAATGTTGAAATGGAACGAACAATTGAAATTCCCGGACCATATGCTAAATATGCCGCTGATCTTCTTGGTCTTACCAATGTAACCAAAAATGAAACTGAATCCTGGTCGATAGTTAGTGTGAAATTAAACAGCTCTGAGGAGGTGGATCCTTCTGAATACTATGTAATTACAAGTAATACACTGTTTCAGACCAATATTCTGTCCCTTAAAAAAGAAGGACTGATACTTGATCTGAATCCTTCAGTATCCAGAGCTGGTAGTTACATTTTAGACAATAGCGAGAGTACATCAGGCGATCAGGCTCCATCGTTTGATCTTGGGTCGGACGAATATTTTCAGCTTAAAAGAGATACTGCATATAAACGGGTAAGTCTCGATTCGACTTTTATCAGGATCCCATACATTGTTGAAAAGAAGAAATTACTCACTTTAGATCAGCTGGCAGAAAAGGCCGCAAAAAGGCTCATGGAGATCCGTGAAGGGAAACATCTTATCCTGACAGGAGAGGCAACTGTTTTTCCTCAGAACGATGCTGCACTTAATGAGATGAACCGTATTGAGAAGGAACTTACAGAATTGTTTACAGGGAAGACAATTAAGGAAACACGCTCCTTTGCTTCTCAGATTATTCCTGAAAAAGAAATGACAGGGAAAGCTCAACTGCTTTTCAGATTCTCTGAATTGACAGGACCAGTTGCTTCCGGTATAACTGAGGGAAAACCTGTAACTATAGAATTTGTTCCTGAGCAGAAAACAAAAGATATTACATTTCTGAACAGACCATCATCAGATAAATCATCGTCAGATTATGATAAACTATATTACAGGATGCCGGATGTTGTAAAGATGAAGATAAATATGGGTAATGAACAATTACTAAGTTCACGGAGACTGATTTATCAGTTTGGACACTTATTCCATTGCCTGCAAATTATCTGATTGGCAAGTAGCTATACAGAAATAATAAAAAGAGGAGATGCATTTTTGATAAAAAACATCTCCTCTTTTTTATTTTTGTGCTTAATTTATTACTGAACCTTTCCCTGGAAAGTTTTCTGAAAATCATCCCATGATTGTTTTTCATAGGATTTTGTAGCGAAGAAACTAAGAAGAGCCTCCATATCTTTTGGTGGTTTATATCCGGGAACCGGAGATACCTGTAATTTTCCGTCAGGCATGTTTAACAGGAACACAACAGTAGGGTAGGATAATTGACCCTTAAGAAGGGCTACAGCCAACTGATTGGCATTTCCTGATTTTCCATCATTTATAAATGTCTGCCCGTAGAATGTCACACTCTCTTTGCCCTCTGCATTAAATTTAACAGGATAGAATTTTGTATTCAGCATTTCAGAAATTACTGAATTAGTGAATGTATCCTTGTCCAT
Organism: uncultured Bacteroidales bacterium; assembly: GCA_963741935.1. Taxonomy (GTDB): domain Bacteria; phylum Bacteroidota; class Bacteroidia; order Bacteroidales; family VadinHA17; genus LD21. The sequence continues at coordinate 86,480 of CAVUJY010000011.1, forward strand.
CTTTTTACACCATCCGCACCAATCGGTATATGTATCTACAAAAATTGGCCGTGGGTTTGCTTTGTTTAATTTTTCAGCTTCCTGTATTGTGAGCCATTTGACAGGAGAACTTTCAGTCGTAGCTGTATTCTGTGATTTGGAACTAAACGTTACCAGGGCAAGTATTGCTATAAAAACAAGTTTTTTCATATTTAGTTATTTTGATATATTAATATGTATTCATTTTGCAAATTAAATGAAAAATCTTTAAAAAATCAGATTAAAATATGTCTCTTTATTTTTTTTAACAACCATCCTATATTTAAGTTCATTATAACAAATCGATTTGATGTTATCATTCATTTTATTTTTTACATTTACCGGTCAAAATTTAATAATTAACATTAATTATAATGGAAAAAATAATCCACACTTTACGTGATTCGAAAAAAGCGAGGTGGACCGCGCTTATTATTGTATCACTTTCAATGTTTGGTGCATATTATTTTAATTATGCCCTTTCCCCAGTTAAACCAATGCTTGAAAGTGTTTTAGGTTGGAATAGTTCTGATTTTGGAATTTATACTTCTTCTTACACATGGTTTAATGTATTCTTATTCATGCTGATTTTCAGCGGGATTATCCTTGATAAGATGGGGGTGCGTTTTACCGGTGTTGCTGCCACACTCATGATGGCAATAGGAACAGGACTAAACTACTGGGCGCTTATTCATGTTTTTCCTGACGGTGCAATGATTTTCGGAATTAAAACACAGGTTATAATATCAGCAATCGGATTTGGAATTTTTGGTGTTGGAACTGAGGCTGGTGGTATTACTGTTTCAAAGGCTGTTGTTAAATGGTTTAAAGGAAAAGAGATGGCTCTGGCAATGGGTATGCAGATGTCAATTGCCCGTCTTGGGACAGCAGTAGCTCTTGGAATTGCATTGCCATTAGCCAAGGCATATTCTTACTCTTCTCCTGTTTTGCTGGCATTTGTATTTATGTTGATTGCACTGGCTGCTTTTATTGTTTACACGTTCATGGATAAGAAGCTCGATGCTTCAATTGCAGAAAGTAATAAAGGAAATGAAGAAGATGCTTTTGAATTGAAGGATATACTTTTTATTATAAGGAATAAAGGATTCTGGTATATCGCAATTCTTTGTGTCTTGTTTTATTCTGCGGTATTCCCGTTTTTATTTTATGCTACTGATTTGATGATTAACAAATATTCTGTCAATCCAAATCTTGCAGGGTTAATCCCGATGTTGCTTCCATTTGGCACCATCTTTCTTACTCCGTTATTCGGGACAATTTATGATAAGAAAGGAAAAGGAGCGACCATAATGATAATTGGTTCTGTCATACTGATTGTTGTTCATGGTGTGCTGGCAATCCCATTTTTAACTGCCTGGTGGCTGGCAGCTGTAATGGTTATTATTCTTGGCGTAGGTTTTTCATTGGTTCCTGCTGCTATGTGGCCTTCAGTTCCTAAGATTATACCTGAAAAGCAGCTTGGTACTGCATATGCGGTTATTTTCTGGATCCAGAACATTGGTTTATGGGCTATTCCTCTGTTGTTGGGAATCGTTCTTAATGCCACAAATCCTGAGGTAACTCCGAATAAAGTAACTATAAAAGATGCAGTTGCAGTTGCATATCAGAAAGTTTTATCTGATAAATCATTTAATCTTTCTGGTAAGGAAATTTCAACATTAGCTGAAAAAGCCAGCAGCCGTACTATTGACTCATTGGTTCAGAATACAATATACGAGGCAGTTCCTGCCTCGGCAATTGATATCGAGAGTCTCAAAAACACCATCTCTGAAAAGACAGTCAGCGCCCTTTCAGGGATTTCCCCAACTGAAGACAAGGAGAAATTCTATAATGCAATTGAAGTAAAAACATCAGAAGCCATTTATCCGGTAATTGCGACTACAAAGCTGAATCTGAGATATAATTATTTCTTTGATCTGGTGATCTTTACATCACTTAAGTCTTCTTTCTTTGTTATTTGCTTTCCTTCTTAAAGCAGAAGATAAAAAGAAAGGCTATGGTCTTGAACTTCCGAATATCAAGAAATAAAAATAATTATAATAGAAGGGTGGGTGGCCGTTTCAGGTCACCCATTTTTTATTCCTTTACCTCAAGAATATATCCGACTGTTGGTATAGTTGTAATTTTTAAATTTTGATCACTGCGTAAATAACTGCGCAGCTTTGAGATAAAGACATCAAGACTCCTTCCGGTATAATAATCAGACTCTCCCCATATCTCAATCATTATTTCTTCTCTTTTTACAAGATTATTCAATGATTTACTCAAGAGTTGCAGTATATTACTCTCCTTAATTGTTAGTCTTCTTGAGTTGCCATTGAACGACAATGTCTGGTTTAAACAGTCAAATTCAAAGCTGCCTATCGCTATCAGATTATTTACACTTTTACTATCGGGAGATTGCCGGATCCGGTTCATAATAGCAAGTATTCTGAATAACAGCTCCTCTTCATCGAATGGTTTTGTGATATAATCATCAATGCCCAGACGAAATCCCTTTATTTTATCTTCCTTCATTGAACGGGCAGAAAGTATAATTACCGGGATATCTCTGTTAATCTCTTTTATTTTTGTTGCCAGGGTGAATCCATCCATTCGCGGAAGCATCAGATCCAGTATGCAGAAGTCAAAAGTGTTTGACTGGAAACCATTTATTCCGGCAATGCCGTCCCTGTATAACTTTACATCGAATCCGTTGGATTCGAGAAAATCCACAAGCAGAAACCCCAGGTTAACATCATCTTCAACCAGAATAATTTTTGGCCGTGTGGTTATATTATTCATTCGTTACTGATGTTGGAATTTCAATGATAAAGCTCGTTCCTTTTTCTTTCGAACTTCTTACTTTTATTTTACCTCCCATCTTTGAGATAATATTCTTAACATGATAAAGTCCCAGGCCAAAACCATTGATATTGTGAATATCCCCCGTTGGAACTCTGTAGTATTTTTTAAAAATATGAGCCTGCTGGTCCTTTGGTATGCCAATGCCATTATCTGAAACTTCAATTACTGTCAGGTTTCCTTTTGCTGTCAGAAGAATGCTTATTTCAGGTGACACTGAACAATACTTAATCGCATTATCAATGATATTGCCGATAGCAATATGAAACATATCAATATTACCATTTACATAGAAGTTATCACCCTTCCTGATAAAATTGAATAATCCGCCTTTTTCTTTAATCTGAACAGAATAGGTCTCAGTAATATTCTCAATAACAAGATTAACATCTATTCTTTCATTGAAAGATGGACCACCTGCCTCAGTGAATGAAGTTTTAAGAAGCTCTTCAACTCTCTGTTTCAACTTATCGTGCTCGGTTTTTATTATATGAGAATAGAATGCAAGTTTTTCATCCTTTTCTATAGGTCCTGATTTTGAGATCATGCTGTTTGCAAGGGCTATATTTGTTAACGGGGTCTTAAATTCATGTGTCATATTATTAATGAAATCAACAATATTCTCTGTTAGTTTTTTCTCCTTTTTATAAAAACCGAATATTATGACAAATGATAAGATCACAAGCATAAGAAGGGCAATGGACAGCACGAAAATATAGCCTATCTGGGCAACAATGAAATCACGCTTTTCGGGAAACTTTAAACTCAACTCATATCCTGATTGCTGTAATGCGTTTACCAGGTCGCTGCTTACATATACTCCGTTGGTAGATTTTTTATCAGGACCATTTCCAATTTCGGTTATGTCAAACTCGAAATCAAGGGATATGCCATAGAATTTAAGATCTTGTCTGATAATTGACCCCATATTTGCCCATTCCTCACGGTTTTTCATCATCAGGTAGCAGGAACTGTTATTTCCTTCACGCAAACAATTGCTTACTTCATTACAGATTGCTTTATCCCGGGCAAGGTTTTCCACAATTCTGTTCATTGCCATATTAACGCTATAGTTGAACTGGGCTTCCTGCAATCGTGCCGATTTCACTATCCAGCTTATCTGAATGCCAATCAGTGCCACCAGACATGTTAATGTCAGTATGAGCAGGTAAAGTTGAAGTTTTGATTTTTTCATGCTTTTCAAAAGTAAGCAGATTTTATAAATGTTGAGTTAATTTAACATCGGCATAACATGAATTAACGATGGTATAACCTGCTGGGAAAATAAATAAAATACTTTTGCTAAGAACAAATTCTTTTAACAGTTTTAGATATGAAAAAGGCAATTATTGGTTTATCAGGCATTTTGGTAGTAGCTTTTGTTGTTATTATGGTAGCTAATGCGCAAAATGCCCCGCAGGAGGTTAAAAAAGCAGCAACTGCAGTATCGGCTGATTGTGCTAAATGCCCCTCAGCTGCCACTTGTGCAAAGATGTCCGAATTAAAGAAATCAGATACAAATGTATCAGAAGCAAAAACTTGCGATCCTGCAAAATGTAAAGAGATGGGATGTGATCCTGCCAAATGTAAAGAAGGCAAATGCGATCCGGCTACCTGCAAAGCCAATTGTACTGCCGCAGATGGTACGAAATGTGATCCAGCTACCTGTAAGGGTATGGCAAAATAGAAGGATTTGATTCCCCGATTTTTCTATACTCCTGAATTTTTTTAGGTATTAATTTTTTCGCGAGTCATAATTGTCCGGAGGTAGCGGATGATTATGACTTTTTTCATCTGCTAAACATCAGTCATAATTAACCAGTTTAAAATCAGCCAGATCCAAAGCTTTTTTTCGATATTCCTTTTGCTGGTTACTATTTCCCAGTGATTCACTTATCCGGCTTAATCCGAAATAGGCATAAGCAGCAAATTCGTGACCGAGTTCTCCAAAAGATGCAATGTCATTTGATTCCTTTTTGATACAGTCTGTTCAGCCTCTCTATTATCACTGATATTTTTTTTCAAGCAAAATTCCTTTAAATATGGAAAGCTGGGCTGTATAAAAAGGGTTACTGATATATGCAGAAGCCTTAATCAGCGATTCTGCTTCGTCATAATGTTTTACCAGGAGTGCAGATTTAATATAATCAGCAAAATAATCCATGTTCGCCGGATACAATTCATGTAAAGACTTGCTGTACTTATATGCTTTTTCAAAATTGTTTTCGAAACTTAAATAGATGTATGTAAGGAATTTATATGATTCTGCCTTGTAAAGGATTGAATTTTTTGCCACTATCTCCAACTGATCCAATCCTTTTGCCCTGTCTCCTTTTGGAAAGAAGAATGCCATGGTTTTATATACCGGATATGCTTCAGGGTAGGCTTCACGATAATAGTTATATAACCCTGTAAAAAAATAGAAATCATTATATGATGCAGTAAAGTCAAAGGCTTTTCGAATGTAATGGTAGCTGCTGGTTGCCAGTGGTATAACCTTCATTGTTAAACCGTTTTCAGAATAATACTGAAGCAGCATTCCTCTGGCGGACAAGTTAGCTAACAGATATTCTGCATCATCTTCTTTATTATGATCCTTGTCACACAGATCAATACATTTCTGCAAATCCCCCTCGAGCTTCTGCCTTGCCGGCGAATCAGGAAGCATTGGGTAATTTTCCCAATAAGTGGCGAATCCTTTTATCAGATATAAGACAGGTTCTTCCGGATATTCTTCATTTAATTTATTACATACTTCTTTTGCTTCATTAAACTGAAGATTATAAATATAATCTATACCTCTCTTTACCTGATTAAGCGAATTCGGATCCTTCAGGATCTGAGCACTTAATGTTATCGGAGTTAAAAAAATAAAGAGGGTTATTAACTTTCTGAGTACTTTACGCAATGAGACCACTTCTGATTTTGTTTATTATCCTGATTAAACAAAGATCAGATGTTAATGTTTAGCCTGAATTGACATGGTGATTCTACCTTATTTGTGAAATAAATAACAGATATCAGGCTGATCCCACCCGGGCTTCCTTACCCAATTAATTTGTTGAAACTTATCATTGTATGTTTCGATTCATCCCACAAACTTAATTTTAAAGCTTTGAAAGTTTTAAATAATACGATAGGTTTTATTTTACTGAAAAATTCATTTTCCTTATGACACCTTTCCAGATTGTAGTTTGGTATTCTTGAACTAAGGTGATGGACATGATGAAACCCAATGTTTCCGGAGAACCATTGCAATATCGGAGGCAGTTTAAGATAAGAGCAGTTTTCCATAGCAGCTGTTTTATAATCCCATTTTATGTCCCTTTCCCATGAGGAATCATCAAACTGATGCTGAATATAGAAAAGCCATATTCCGATGGAATGTGAAATAATTATCACCGGCAACTGGATAAGCAGAAACGCCTTGAATCCAATTAACAGGCTAATAGCCAGGGCCATGAAAAGAACTACAATATTGGTAAAGTAGATATTGAATTTTTCCTGGTGGGTCATCCGTTTATTTGTGAGCCTGTTTTGCCCGAAAATTACTAGCAGTGGCCCTAAAGTGAACATAACAAACGGATTCCGGAATACTCTGTAATAAAATCTTTGCGATTTGGATGAGTTTAAATATTCATCCACTGTCATTGTCCACACGTCTCCAACTCCCCGTTTGTCAAGATTTCCAGCAGTAGCATGATGAATCCAGTGCTGATGATGCCATTTATAATATGGTGTAAATGAGAGAATTCCCATTATTTTCCCAACTACCTCGTTTGCCTTTTTTGATGAAAAGAATGAACCATGTCCGCAATCGTGAAATATTATAAAGATTCTTATAAGAAATCCCGCTGCAATCACGGATAATATAAGTGTCACCCAGTAGGGGTATTGAAGACTCCTGTACATTAAGTACCAAAGAAATATATACGGTATAACTGAGTTGATGATTTGCCAGATACTTTTACGCAAATCGGGTTTATTATATCTCATTATTATTTTTTCCCACGATCTGTCATTTATCTGATTATTATTAATTGTTTCCATGATCTGTCTCCATTAAATTGAATTGCTAAATACCTTTATCAAAGGTATAACCAGAAATGCCACTATCTGCAATAAAGTGGCTAAATGCCGGTATGAAGGGACAAACAAGGAGTTTGGGTGGTGAAAAGCAAAATAGGAGTGTAAATGATATTCACCCCTAAATAATATTATGATATCAGAAAACAATAAATACTGATTAATTAAGCCATTTTGATGAGAATTGCCTTTAAAGTTTCTGTTATATCTTTTTCTTCATCAACACATCTTTCAAGTATCTCAAGGATTTTATTGTTTTTTATAAGTTCTTTTGTATTTTCTTCTTTTTCAAATAGTTCGGAGATCCCCACATAATAGTATTCATCAGCCTGATTTTCTATCAACCGTACCTGGTCGCATGCCTGTGTTATTTTAATTTTATAGGCTACCGGATCTTTCAGGCAATTAATAGCTATTTCAATTTGTTTTGCACCCTGGTAGATCATCTCAGCCATCTCTTTATAAATAGGGATCATCTTTTTGGGTTTGTAAAGACATATTCTCCGACTGACACCATTTATTGAATCTACAACATCATCTATATGGGCTGTAAGTTCATGGATATCTTCCCTGTCAAATGGTGTTATGAATGATTTGTTTAACTGGTCATAAGTTTTACTGGTTATTTCATCACCAATATGTTCAATGTCCTTTATGTCTTTATTTATTCTTTCATGTTCATCAATTCCCTCACTTGCCATTAGTTCTTTAAGTAATTCGGCCGCTTTAACCAGATTAAGTGCAGCACTCTCAAATAATGGGAAGAAGGAGTGATCTTTTGGAACAAAAAATTTAAGAAAACTGTCAATATTCATAATTTGGTTTTTAAATATTTTATATTGTTCTAAATTTCAGGACATTATCCAGTTAAGTAATAGGAACATAACAGAACCCACCACACCAGAAACGGGTATTGTAAGCAGCCATGCCCAGAAAATATTTTTAGTTACTCCCCACTTTACCGCTGAAACTCCTTTTCGTGCACCCGCACCGATAATTGCACCTGTAATAACATGAGTTGTACTGACTGGTATGCCGAAATGGGTAGCTCCAAACAGTGTAAGTGCACCAGCAGATTCAGCGCAAAACCCTTCAAATGGTTTTAGTTTGGTTATCTTCTGACCCATTGTCTTTACAATTCTCCATCCACCCATTAATGTGCCTAAAGCAATTGCAGCCTGGCATGAAAGGACTATCCAAAGTGCAATAGGGTCTGTTTTTGTAGCTAAACCTTCAACAATCAGGGCAACCCAGATGATCCCCATTGACTTTTGGGCATCATTTCCTCCATGACCCAAACTGAATGCAGCTGCTGAGAGAAGCTGAAGCCTTCGGAAATGCTTATCAACACCTGAAGGCGAATGATTTCGGGCAAGGTAAATTACAATTGCCGATATAATAAAAGACATTACCATACCGAGAACCGGAGCTATTACTATAAAAATAACTATTTTGATCACGCCTGCCATGACAACAGAGCTCCAGCCTGTACTGGCAACAGCAGCGCCAACGAGACCACCTACCAGTGTATGGGATGAACTGGATGGAAGACCAAGCCACCATGTCGCAAGATTCCATAAAATAGCTGCAATAAGGGCAGATGCAATAACCGTCAGGTTTATGACGTCAGGATTAATTACCCCTTTTCCCATTGTAGTAGCAACTTTTAGAGGGAAAATAAGGAAAGCAATAAAATTAAAGAAAGCAGCCATGGTGACTGCTGCTACAGGAGAAAGTACTTTGGTTGAAACTACGGTTGCGATTGAATTTGCTGAATCATGGAACCCATTGATGAAGTCAAAAATAATGACCAGAGCAACAACTATATATAAGAATGTCATCTTTTTGATATAGGTATTAAAATGAACATAAATTTTTTGTATGAAGCAATCATTTGGTTTATAGATAGTTATGAAATATATCTCTGTATATACAATGATAATTATAAAAACTGAGATTTCTATTGAGAAATAGAATGTTTTTCAAAAAAGGGTAAAGATTGCCAGATAAAAATAAGATTCAGATCAGTTAAAGGAAGCGAAAGTAGGTTTTTTAAGCCGCTCAACCATAATGAAATCACGATGTGATTTTACCATGTTAAGAGTATAAAGGATAAGGTTTTTGCTTTCTGCAAGCAAATTCATATACATAAGAATGTTTCTGGTACCGGCAAGCTCTGATTTGATAAATTTAATTTGCTTTTTCTTCATCTTATCTATCAGATTAAGAATGGACTGCTGTTGAGCAATAATGTTCTCAATCTCTTTGAAATTCTGTTTCTTGATTATAGTTAAAACATCGTCATAAAAAGCTGCTATCGACCCGTTAAGTTCATGGAGATCTTTAATCTGTTCGGGAAGGAGTGGAGGATGGTTATTGTCGAGATGTTCAAAAACAGGATCCGAAATATACTTAAGGCAATGCGCTATTTCTCTCATATAATCAAGAATCTGTACATAGTAATGACCGGTTTCAATTGAATCTTCCTCAAGCTTCTTTAATGTGGGGTAAATATTGTACTTTAATTCTTTCGACTGCTGATTCAATTCATCAATATTCCGGATTACCTTCTTCATCTTTTTTCGATCCTCTTTAATAAGATTAAGAATTGTTGAAAAGTATAGCTTGGAAACGGAACTGGCTAAGCTGGTGATTGAGGAATTGCATTTCTGGAGGATATTATCTCCGTTTAATGTCTCTTTTTCATCAAAATCATCCATTTTATTCTGCTTTTCAGATCTTTTCTTATGAATAAAATGTGTGCGGATAACAAAAAGTATTGCTACACCAAGGGCGGTAAATATCGCTATTATTCCTCCCCAGTGTAAAAAGAAGGCTATCAGCAACGAAGCTGTAAAAGCCACAAATGCTGTAAAGAACCATCCGCTTATAACCGTAATAACTCCTGTAATACGATAGACTGCACTTTCTCTTCCCCATGCACGGTCGGCAAGTGAAGTACCCATTGCTACCATGAATGTTACATAAGTTGTAGAAAGCGGCAGTTTTAAGGATGTAGCTGTTGCTATAAGGATACTTGCAACAAACATATTTACCGAAGCTCGTAAGAGATCGAAAGATGATGCATCTTTTTTATTTTTATGCTTCTTCCCGAAATGCTTGGAATCAAATCTCTTATCAAGAAACTTTGCTACCCTTGCAGGCATTATTTTTCCGGTTATTTTCAGGGTACTTACAATACCTCTGACCAAAGACCTTGATACAAGCGATGAAGAGAAACGTTCCATTCCTGATCCTTGTCTGGCAAGGTTGACCTCAGTTGAGGAAACTGTTCTGGCTTTTTTAGAAAAGAATAAGGTAACTACCATTATTGCCCCTGCTCCCAATAGAAACAGAGTTGGTGTTTTAACCGGCAGAGTCAGGGACTCCATAGTATAGGTGTCGGGATTGAAAGTTGGATTGGCAATTAATTCTTTGAACGATTCAAAACCCGCAAGCGGAACACCTATGAAATTCACCAGATCGTTTCCGGCAAATGCCATTGCAAGTGAAAATGTTCCAACGAGAACAATTATTTTGAGAATATTAACCTTAAATGTTGTTATCAGAAATTGCAGCAAGTATGGTAATACCAATAAATGAAAAAAGAAGCAGCTTTGCAGTATTGTTGTGTATCCATGCTATAGTATCACCTGTCATGAATGATGCACCTTTGGCCCCCTTAACAAGCATAAAATATACAATAGCTGTAATAGCTATACCTCCCCATAATGCGCCAAAGTACTTTAACGACTTTTCGTAATTAAAGGAAAAAATAATACGTGTAATAAATTGAACGATTGTCCCTCCGGTGAATGCAATAACTACGGAAAGGAGTATTCCTGAGATTATTGCCAAAGCTTTTGCTGAGTTTATATAAGTGTTGAGATCAGCAAGCGTATCTGAAGAGTGAGATATTTTAATAAGCGATATAGCAACAGCTGCACCAAGTAATTCAAAGACAATTGAAACAGTTGTCGATGTAGGTAATCCAAATGTATTAAAGG
>CAVUJY010000012.1:0-154830 GCA_963741935.1 uncultured Bacteroidales bacterium
CCTACAGAAACTGTTCAGTCAATGCCACAGAATCTTATGGCCGGAGATAGTCAGGCCAGTGCTTCTGTTCAGCAAAATACCATGTCTCCCGAGATGGCAGAATTTTCAAAAATGTTTGAAAATGCAATGAATCAGCCATGGGGTCTCATTATAATATGTTTTGTATTTTATTTTATTACAGGCTATCTTCTTTATGCTTCAGTGTTTGCAGCAATAGGATCGGCGGTAGATAATGAAACGGAAACGCAGCAATTTATGCTGCCTGTAACGATTCCCATTATACTTGGATTGATGGTTGCTATGGGAACCATGCAGAATCCTGAAAGTTCTCTGTCGTTCTGGTGTTCAATGATACCGCTCACTTCTCCTATTGTAATGATGGCAAGGCTTCCGTTCGGCGTACCTTACTGGCAGATAGCTGTCTCAATGGTCATAATGTTACTTACATTCGTCCTCTTTGTATGGATGGCTGCTAAAGTTTACCGTACCGGAATTCTGATGTATGGTAAGAAAACCTCATGGAAAGAAATGTTGAAGTGGCTGAGATACAGCGGATAAAGTACGGACGATATAAGAAAATAGATAGATTCGATATTGTGATTTATGTGTGGAGATTGCTTCGTCGCAAGCTCCTCGCAATGACGTTTAAATAATTGCTGATTCCCCTGCCATGATTGTGCCGGGGGAGATTTTACCTCCTGTGAGCTTTGTTTGAAAGAACATAGATATAATAATAAAAATATGTCAAAAATACTGGTTATTGATGATGAAAGAGCTATCAGAAGTACTCTGAAGGAGGTTCTGGAATATGAGAAATATGAGGTAGATGTTGCAGAAGACGGTCCGACAGGACTTGAGATGTTTTCTGCAAATTCATATGATATCGTACTTTGCGATATCAAGATGGCTAAGATGGATGGCATTGAGGTACTTGGTAAGATTGAAGAGATTACCACTGATGTCCCGGTTATAATGATCTCAGGCCATGGAAATATCGACACCGCTGTGGAAGCAATAAAAAAGGGAGCTTACGATTTTCTTGAGAAACCACTTGACCTTAACAGGCTTCTTATAACCATCCGTAATGCAATGGATAAGTCGACACTCATCACGCAGACACAGGTTCTTAAGAACAAGGTCAGCAAGATGTATGAGATTGTAGGCGAATCGGATCCTATCATGAAGGTAATCAACATGATAGATAAGGTCGCCCCCACTGAGGCAAGGGTCCTTATTACAGGATCGAACGGAACAGGAAAAGAACTGGTGGCTCATCAGATCCATGAAAAAAGCAACAGGTCAAAAGGTCCGTTTGTTGAAGTTAATTGTGCGGCAATTCCTTCAGAACTTATTGAAAGTGAATTATTTGGACACGAAAAAGGATCCTTTACCTCTGCTATAAAGCAGAGAATCGGGAAATTCGAACAGGCTAACGGCGGAACACTTTTCCTTGATGAGATAGGTGATATGAGCCTTTCTGCCCAGGCAAAAGTTTTACGTGCTCTCCAGGAAAATAAGATTACAAGAGTTGGTTCCGACAAGGATATTCATGTTAATGTACGTGTAATAACTGCTACCAATAAGAATATTAAAAAAGAGATTGAGACCAATGGATTCAGAGAGGACCTTTATCACAGACTTAGTGTTATATTAATCCATGTTCCTTCACTTAATGAAAGATCAGAAGATATACCTCTGCTCGCTGAACATTTTAACACATTGATATGCAATGAATACGGCATGAGCAAGAAGATCATAGGCCAGGATGCGATCGATGAACTTCAAAAAATACAATGGACAGGTAATATAAGGGAATTCCGGAATGTTCTTGAAAGACTCATAATCCTTTGCCCAAATGAAATAACAGGGAAGGATGTTCTTGCATACGCCTTACCGGTTTCAGGAACAAATAATTAATGATCTGTATTCCTCTGTATAACAATCATATTTAAGAACTTACACAGAGTTGCACAGAGAAGACACAGAGTTACACAGAGGAATACAGAAAATAATAACTCTGATTACGCGTTCTATAGAGAAGGTTGAAAGAAATTCTGGTCGGTTGTCCTGCATTCATTCTAAAAAGAGGTTATTACATCACTCTTAATTATATTCTTTTTAGATGTAAGAGGGCTAAAAAGTAATCAAAAAGAATAACCTATGTTCCGTACTGAAAAAGACACTCTTGGAGAAAAACAGATACCTGCTGATGCATTGTATGGGATAAATGCTGTAAGGGCAAAAGAAAATTTTCCAGGGAACACTCAGTTTCCTGCCGAATGGTATAAAGCTGTGGGCATCACTAAACTTGCCTGCTATAATACTTACCGTAAATTCAGAGATGCAGCTGTAAAAAAATCTGGTGACGGTTTTTCATTAAAAATTATACCGGATGAAATTTTAAATATCCTTGCTGAAGCTGCACAGAAGGTCTCTGAAGGAGAGTATTTCGACCATTTTATTGTACCTGCAATGCAGGGGGGTGCCGGTACCAGCATAAATATGAATATCAATGAAATAATAACAAACGTTGCATCTTAAGTCGTCAGGGAATAAGTGTGGTTTATACACTTATATTGATCCTCTTGAACATGCAAATATTTATCAGTCAACAAATGATGTAATTCCGACTGCTCTCACTATTGCTGTTATGAAGCTTCTGCTTACTCTTGAAGTACAGATTAACAGCCTGAGAAAAAGAGTTGAGAGATTCGAAAACGGATACAGGGATAAACTTCGTCCTGGATATACCCAGATGCAGGAAGCAGTCCCCTCCTCTTTCGGATTATTATTCAGTACATACAATGAAGCTCTTTCGCGCGACTGGTGGAGAGTATCAAAATGCGCCGAAAGAATCAAGCAGGTGAATCTGGGTGGAGGAGCCATAGGAACAGGACTGGCCTTACCACGTTTTTTCATAATGGAAGTCATCCCTGAATTGCGTGAACTAACAGGTTTGCCTCTTGCAAACAGCGAGAATCTTTCAGATGCCACTTCGAACATGGACAAATGGGTTGAGATCCATGCAACTATAAAAGCTCATGCCGTAAATCTTGAAAAAATGTCTTCCGACCTCCGGCTCCTTTCTTCCGATTTGTCCGGTTCAAAAACCATTTCAATTCCTGACCGTCAGGTAGGCAGTTCAATTATGCCCGGAAAGATAAACCCCGTCATTCCTGAATTTGTAATTTCATCTGCTCATAAAATATATGCTAATGATGTAATGATAAGCTCGTTGAGTGGTCAGGGTGTACTTGAGCTTAATGCTTATCTGCCGGCCATCGGATATGCTCTCATTGAAAGTATTAACCTTCTGATATCTTGTAATAAATCATTACATGACAATCTGTTCGAGGGACTTATCATAAATGAAGAATCGGGATATAATGCTCTTATAAAAAGTCCGTCGGTAACTACAGCCCTAACTCCCCATATTGGTTATCATAAAGCCTCGGAAATTGCTAAACTGATGAAATCGGAGAATATAGATATTTTCGAAGCCAACACTATTCTAAAGATCATTGAAGAGCGAAAGCTACAGACAATACTTACAGCCGGAAACCTGTTAAAGCTGGGATTCTCTCTTGATGATCTCTAATCTCTGTGTTATCTTTATAACTCTTCCTCCCGTAAAATTTGTTAATTTTGCATCAAATTTTATCAGTCTATGACCAAAGGAAGAGAATCAAAACCGCATATCGGAATCTACGGCCGACGTAATAACGGGAAAAGCAGCCTGATCAACTCTCTTGCAGGACAGGATATTGCAATCGTTTCCGATCATGCAGGTACTACTACCGATCCTGTAAAAAAATCATTTGAGATAACAGGATTCGGACCTGTTATTCTTGTAGATACAGCCGGAATAGATGACTCAGGTGAACTGGGTGAAAAAAGAGTTGAAAGAACAGTAAAAACAATTGAAATAATAGATCTTGCTCTGCTGGTTATAACAAATAACTCATGGGGCTTATTTGAAGATGATCTCATAAAACAATTCAGGAACCATGATCTTCCATTTTTAATAATCCACAGTAAATCTGATCTCGAAGAACCTCGTCCTGATTTTAGCAGAAAATTATCGGAACTGACAGGAACAGAGCTTTTTGAGTTCTCATCTCTTGATAAGAGGAACTTTGAGGAGTTGATTGCGCTTATCCGTAATACTATACCTGAATATTCTTATAAGGTACCGACTCTTCTCGGAGATCTTATCAAATATGGTGATATTGTACTGTTAATTACACCCATTGATGTTGAGGCTCCTGCCGGACGCCTGATTCTTCCCCAGGTACAGGCTATAAGGGATATTCTTGATAATGATGCAGTTGCAATCGTGCTTAAGGAAAGAGAAGTGGATTCATTCCTTAGCAAAACAAAAATAAAACCTGCGCTGGCAGTAACAGATTCCCAGGTCTTTAAAAAAGCAGATGCCTCCATTCCGATGGATATTCCACTGACCAGCTTCAGTATTATGCTTGCCAGGTTCAAAGGCGACTTTGATAATTATCTGAAAGGTACCCCTAAAATATCTGAGTTGAAGGATGGGGACAGGGTCCTGCTTCTTGAGTCATGTACCCACCATGTTTCGTGTGACGATATTGGAAGAACAAAGATTCCACGATGGATAACAGCATTCACAGGGAAAAAAATCGAATATGATGTAGTGGCAGGCCTTGACAGTCTGCCAGGACCTGTAACAGACTATTCACTTGTAATACAGTGTGGAGGATGTATGATAACCCGGAAGCAATTACATAACAGGCTCGCTGCTGCAATAAAGGCGGGTGTGCCGGTTACAAATTATGGAATGGCAATTGCATGGGTGCAGGGTATTTATAACAGGGCGGTATCTACCATTTACCAAAGGAGAGAAAGATAATAGTACATATCTTTAATATTTCTACTACAGTTATCTGATATTCAGAACCGATCAGGCTTTATTGTTACTCTGGGGAAAACAGAGTCAATCCTGTTTCAGAGTAAGGATAAAGAACTTACACAGAGCTCACTGAGTCCCGATAGCTATCGGGACACAGAGAGCCACAGAGTAAGGATGACAATGCTCTGTGTTCCTTTGTGTCTTCTCTGTGTTACTCGGTGTAAGTTCTTCATTTCTATTATAGAGAAGGGCAGAGAGAATGTGATTCTCAGAACCTGAAATAAATAAACGGCATTACCCCTGTTGTTCGCATCTGGAATAAGAGCACTGCTACAATCATTACTATGAATAACTGAAATACAAGAGGAATTCTGATAAAAAGCCCTCTGTATGCTTCCTTTATTCTCTCCGGCAGGAAATGAATGACATATCCCACCAGCATTAACAGCAACACATTACTGTAAGCCGGAAGAACAGTTGAATATGAGCCGGGTGAAAAATTCGACATGATCTGTTTCAGAATAATTCTTACAGTATTCAAATCAGCAGCCCTGAAGAAGATCCAGCAGAAGCTTACAAACTGAAATGTTATAAACACTGCCACAGCCCTGCCAAATTTACCCTGTTTTAATTTCTCTCCGAACATTGAAGTCCATATCTTGTTTATTACAAGTCCGATACCATGAAGTCCTCCCCATATAATGAAGCGGAGAGCAGCTCCATGCCAAAGTCCTCCCAGTAACATTGTGATAAGCAGGTTAAGATTTGTCCGGAATTTACCTTTTCTGTTCCCTCCCAGTGGAATATAGAGGTAGTCCTTTAACCATCGCGAAAGGGAAATATGCCATCTTTTCCAGAAATCAGCCAGGCCGGCGGCTTTATATGGCGAATTGAAATTAATAGGTAATCTGAATCCAAGTATCAGTCCCAAGCCTATAGCTATATCGGTATACCCCGAGAAATCGCAATAGATCTGCAGCCCATAGCCATAAACTGCCATGAGGTTCTCAAAACCGGAATATACAGAAGGCGCGTCAAAAACCCTGTCGATAAGATTGGTTGCTATAAAATCCGAGATTATTATCTTTTTTATTAATCCCTTTGATATAAGAAACATTGCATGGCTGAATTCCCGTCGGGCAAGATGAAACTCACTGTATAGCTGGGGAATAAATTCAGAAGCCCGAACAATTGGGCCGGCAACCAGTTGTGGAAAGAAGGATACATAAAATCCAAAATCAATAATATTTCGTACCGGCTCAACCCTTTTCCTGTAAACATCGAGTGGTATAACTTAGAGACTGAAAGGTAAAAAATGAGATTCCTACCGGAAGAATTATAGTATTGATATTAAAAGAGGTTCCAAGATGGGCATTTGAAAATGCAGACAGAATATCGTATACCTGGAAATTTGATCCGAAAAGCTCATTTACCGTCTCAACAATGAATCCGTAATATTTAAAATATGCCAGTATCCCTATATTACTTAAAATGCTCAAAATGACAAACAAACGTCTCATTAATCTTGTACGGGAATTATGAATAAGCAGACCACATGTAAAGTCAACCAGTGAGACTAATATCAGGAGGGACAGAAACAACCCTCCCGTTTTATAATAAAAGAAGAGGCTTACAACAAACAGGTAGGCATTCCTGAGAAACAGCTTTTTATAAATGATGCTGTAACCAGCCAATACAAACAGGAAAAACAGCCAGAAGGCTGCAGTGGTAAAGATCAGAGGTTTGTCGGGGTTATAATTTATTAATGAAGAAATTACAGTCTGAAAGGCAGTCTCTTTTTCTGCAATTTTATCTTCCGGTTGCTTTATCCGCATTTTGAATCAGTTTAACCGAATCATAATCATTTACTTTTGGTAAATTCCTGGGTACGTAACACATGTGGAAATACAGCGGCTAAAAGCAATTTTGACAGAGAATCGGCTCCGGTATATGTAAAATGAACATAGTCTTTCTGGGCTAAGGGGGAGATTTTTCTGCCCATTTAATGATTGATGATTTTCCTCCCATCGCCCTGTAAGAATCCCAAAATGCAACGCCGGCATCTTTTGCAGCCTCTTCCTGTGCTCTGATAATATCAGGAATATCCTGATATGATCTGATCTCATCTCCCTCATTCTCAGCCATATCTGTAACACTTATTACTAATATGGGTGTAAGCGGCGATACTTCTTTGAGTCTTAAAAGTTGTCTTTCCAGTCCTTTCCTGTAATAAGTAAAATCTTCTGAAACATTTTTTACAACATTCAATCCATACTGAAGAATAAACAAGTCAGGAGCAAGCTTCTTATAAGCTTCTGTAAGATTAGCTTTATCGACCATTGTAAATTCTAATCCTGCACTCCCGCGTTGAGGAATATTATCAATTACCAGACCTTTATCACTTTCAATGCTAAATCCGTAAATATCAGGACTCACTTTTCCTTCAAACTCAATAATAACATCCTTTGCTCCACCTAAATGACATCTTGTTTCATTAAATCCCTCTCCCCGGATTAGTGTATCTGAAAGAACCATGGTACCATCAGCGCTTACCGAAACTGCCACAGCACCTTCAGTCATTCCGGTAAAATATTCTAAGAATATCAAATAAGCAGAAGCACTATCGGCCAGGTATGAAGGTTTAATATGAACATACGCTTTAACACTGACTTTGGATTTCCCGCCTTCAGGAAGATATCTGCAATAAGCCATAAAGGGACCAAAATTCCGGTTTGAAATATCTCCCTCACTGTAGGCCAAATAGTTAAATTTCTCCCAGTTAGCTGATGAGCGAATCCATACCGATTTTGTGTACATTACCGGCATAAGCGGAAGAAACATACCCGGACCTGTTCCTCCGACACCCATTCGCAATTTTTCCCGCAGGTATGAAGTGATTCTGTCTCCTTCGATTTGTGAATCACCGTAATACATGATCCTTATTTGTCCTTTGGAATACTTAAGAGAGTCAAAAAATGGCTGAAGAAGGTTTATCTCAGACTGATCCTTTGACAGAATCAGCAAGTTGGGTTACACTTAAGGTATCAGTAACTGGTAAGTGAAATGTATCATTAACAGTCCGTACCGGCATACTGGAACCGGAGCTATCTACTGAATTTAAGGCACTTATAAGATCAGAAGGAATATATTCGGTGATGGAAGGAAAAAACTGACTTACCTTAATAACATAATGAAGACCAGTAAAACAGGCCAGAAAGATCAATAATAAGAAAAATGACCTTAAAGGGCGCATATATTAAAAAAGAATCAGATCTTCTTTCTGATCTTCAGCTTCTGGCCCACCTGTATCTTTCCCGGATCAGAAATATTATTCAATGCAAGTACTTCAGTTGTTGTAACATTATCGAACATTTTTACAATGTCCCATATGGTATCTCCCTGGCGAACAGTATATGTAATAAATTCTCCATCAGAGTCAACAGGAGGATTTGCTGTAAAAGTCTTTGAATTACCTGTAACTGCTTTACCAAGGGTTGCCTGTTTATCTGCAAACGACATCGTGTTTATAGCTGAGAAGTAATCAGATTTTGCAGGATCAACATAAACAACCAGTTTCTGTCCTACCCTGATAATATTACGGTAAATATTGTTCCAGCTATCTGAGTTCAGACAGACCAACTCTGTACCATTCCGAGATAAAACCAAGATTATCTCCATCCTTAACGGTATAGTACAGCTTCTTCTTTCCCTTAACATCAGCAGGGGCATATGTCGATCGTGACGGATCAGCTATTTGAGTTGTTCTGTTTAGGTATATCTCTGATTTATAATTTCTGATTGTATCATTCAGATCGATAAAATCACCCAGATGATTCATAGGAAGTGTAAGAGCAAGTGGTTTTGATGATCCGGGAATCAGACCTGTTTTATACTGAGGATTCAAAGCACGCAATTCACCTAATGGGATGCCCATAACTTCAGAAATCTGCGACAGATGAATATCCTTATTTACCATTATCGTATCAGTAGCAACAGGGATATTCAACTGCAATGGTTTTATATTGTGTTCTTTATAATAATTAACTGCATATGCTGCAGCAATATACATTGGAATATATCCTCTTGTTTCCCTTGGAAGCCTGTAATATATGTCCCAGTAATCTTTTTTATTTCCCGACCTTCTGATTGCTTTGTTGACATTACCCGGACCGCAATTATAAGCTGCAATAACGAGGATCCAGTCATTATATATATTATACAGATCTTTTATATATTTTGCTGCTGCGTGAGTCGATTTCACAGGATCCCTGCGTTCATCGACGACTGAATTAATTGTAAGTCCGTACATTCTGCCGGTGCTGTACATAAATTGCCATAATCCGGTAGCTCCCATTCTGGAAACAGCATTTGGATTAAGAGCTGATTCAATAACAGCCATATATTTAAGTTCTGTTGGC
Source organism: uncultured Bacteroidales bacterium (assembly GCA_963741935.1). Lineage (GTDB taxonomy): Bacteria > Bacteroidota > Bacteroidia > Bacteroidales > VadinHA17 > LD21. The sequence goes on from CAVUJY010000012.1 coordinate 9,301, forward strand.
AGGCCGTATGAATCAAAGATATCCTCAATCATAGGAAAGTAATAATCCTTTAATCCAAGAACAGCACTGAATTTATCTCTCTGTCGTATTGTATAAACATGAATATGATTACGTACTATATTGTTATATGGTAAACTTACAATTGAATTTATCCTGCTTAATCTGCTGGCATATACAGTATCAGGATATTGCAATACCAAGAGAATCAGCCTGAAAATCATTAGGAGCATTTTTCAAAGCCAGTTTGACATACCATGAGAAAGCAAGACTGTCAAGATTGGCGTTAATACGTTCTATACTTTTATCCGAATTAATTATTATGGTATCTGACTGAGCTAAATTTGAGCCTATCAGATTAATATTTATTGTCAGTACAGTGATAAGTATAATTGAAAATCTCATAATCAATAGTTTAAAAGTTAATTTTCATTCCCACATTTATACCTGCTCCTGTAAATCCTCCGGGTAATAGAACCGGGACAGGGAATACAGCAATATTAAGATTATCACTTATATCGTAATTATAAAGACTTGCATCAACGTTTGCATCAAGTATAGATATAAGATACCAGGCACCGAGGCCAATATACGAAAGATCTCGATATCTTTTATAATAATCGACTGATCTTAGCAATCCATCCTTAAAATAAGATGTTGCAGCCGGATTTGCTGTTTCCGGATATTTTACAGGATCATACTCAGAGGGATCTGCCTTGATCAGTACAAGGTAACTGTCAGTTGCAGGGTTATTATCAGTAAAATCCTGATATGCTTTCAGATAAGTAATATAGTTGGATGAATTAAAACTCATATAATATAACAATCCTCCGAATCCTGCATAAACGAGAGGTATTTTCCAGTACTTTCTGTTATAAATCTGACCAAGTCCGGGAAAAGCTACTGCAAGCATTGTCGCTTTAAGCGGCTCAGGCTGAAACTTGTGCTTGACCTTTTAATAATGTGTGTTGTATCCTGAGCAATAATATTTGTTGTATCCTGAGCAATAATATTTTGCTGAAAGCAAATAATCTGCAGGATAAATATTATGAATATTTTCTGAAATGTTTTCAAAATAAAAACAGACCGGTATTAATATTCCAGTACTAGATAACGCGCGATAAAGATAATTATTTTCAGGAGTTAAGGCGATCAAATACTCCTAAAATGCGCTCCATCTCCTCAGGGTTTTCAAACGGGATAACAATTTTTCCCTTCCCCTTTTCATTTATTCTGAAGTTTACTTTAGCAGAAAACAACTTATCAAGATGGTTTGAAAGCTGTGTAAAATCATCGTTAAGCTTAGTCTTCTTTTCAGCTTTTGCAGGATCTTTTACTTTTGCTGACTGCAGCTGCCTTACAAGCTCCTCAGCCTGACGAACAGATAATTCCCCGTCAATGATCTGATAATAAACATTTATCTGTTTTTTCGGATCTTCAATATTTACAAGAGTACGGGCATGGCCCATCATCAGATTCTTGTTTTTGATACCGAGCTGGATTTCTGCCGGCAGCTTCAACAATCTGAGATAGTTAGCTACGGTGGATCTTTGTTTTCCGACCCTGTCGCTCAGTTGTTCCTGTGTGAGCCTGCATTCTTCAATAAGACGCTGAAAGCTAATTGCAACTTCAACAGCATCAAGATCTTCACGCTGAATATTTTCTACAAGGGCAAGCTCAAGCATTGCCTGATCGTCAGCAGTTCTGATATAAGCAGGAACATGTGTCAGACCAGCAAGTCTGGCAGCCCTTAGTCTCCTTTCACCAGCAATCAGCTGATATCTTCCTGGCCCGGTTTCTCTTACAGTAAGAGGCTGAACAATGCCAAGTTTCTTTACTGAAGCAGCCAGTTCTTCAAGTGCCTGACTATCAAAAGTTGTTCTTGGCTGAAAAGGATTTGCTTCTATTGAATCAACGGAGATATCGCGGTTAGCCTCAACCTTCTTTTCAAGAACTTCCTTCTCCACTCCATCTATCAATGCACCAAGACCCCTTCCCAACGCATTTTTCTTTGTCATATTCATTGCTGTTTCCAAAATTGAATAGTTGTGTTACTTCTGATTAACTCTTTCTTCCTGTTTCTCAATCAGCTCTTTAGCCAGATTAAGATAGTTTACTGTTCCCCGTGAATCAGCATCATACAGAATTGCAGGCTGACCAAAGCTTGGCGCTTCCGAAAGTTTAACATTTCTTTGTATGATTGTTTTAAATACCATCTGCTGGAAATGCTTATTTACCTCATCGGCAACCTGGTTTGACAACCTTAACCTTGAATCGTACATTGTAAGCAGAAAACCCTCAATTTCAAGATCAGGATTAAGATTATTCTGAATTATTTTTATGGTATTAAGAAGTTTCCCCAGTCCTTCAAGCGCAAAATATTCACATTGAACAGGAATTATAACAGAATGAGATGCAGTAAGAGCATTTACTGTCAGCAAGCCTAGAGATGGAGAACAGTCAATAAGTATATAGTCATAATCATCAACAATTTTTACCAGAACATCTTTTAATGTTTTCTCCCTTTCCGGCCTGTCAAGCATTTCAATCTCAGCACCTACCAGATCAATATTTGATGGTATAATAGACAGATTTTCAACTTCACATTTGATCAACGCATCTGCAGGTTCTTTTCCATCAATAAGACAATCATAGATTGTGCTGCGTATTGTACGGGTATCAATGCCAATCCCTGAAGTTGCATTTGCCTGTGGATCACTGTCAACAATCAGCACCTTTTTTTCAAGTGCAGCAAGACTTGCTGCAAGGTTAATTGCCGTTGTTGTCTTTCCAACACCACCTTTCTGATTCGCTATTGCTATAATACGTCCCATCTGTTTAGATTAAGTTACTAGTTATGTTTTGAGTTTCAAATTTACTATTTATGCACTACGGCCTAAGATAGTCAAAGATGTAATTGTAAACATTTTTTTTGGGGTTTTCAACATGTTATCAACACACGATCGATGATTGAGTAAACATCCAATACACTGACTATTTGCTATTTACTCTCTTAAAGCCTGTTAGCCGGCTCATGTTCTTCTGTGACAAAGCTAAAATGGAATATAGGATTCAGGATGTTCATATGGATTTTGTATCCATGAAGGGGTTCATAAGGAAGCTTTTTAGAAAAGGTTGTAAGAATGTATTAAGGAAAAATGCGTCTCACTATTTCATCGGTTTATAATTTAAATTGTCAGCTTTGATAGTTTTAAAAATTCCGGTAATTATTTCCATCTTTACCACGATTACTTAAACTAAGCTGAATGCAAAAGAGAGAGTTGAATGATTGGCTGGTCATAGTGAACCCGAATGCAGGTAACGGAAAAGGCAAGAAAGACTGGCATATCATATCTGATCTGCTTAAAAAGGAGAACCTGCCCCACTCTGTAAGATTTACAGAAAGAAAAGGTCATGCAATAATTTTCACCATGGATGGAATAGCTGCCGGATACAGGAACATAATTACAGTTGGAGGTGATGGCACTCTGAATGAAGTTGTTAATGGTGTGTTTACTGGTAATACTTGTCCTGCTACAGATATCACTCTCGCACTTATACCTGTTGGAACCGGGAATGACTGGGGCCGGATGTTTGGGATACCACTTGATTATGAAAAAGCTGTTAAAATTATCGGTGAAGGGAAAAAGATGCTTCATGATATAGGAATGATCCGATATTCTGATGCCTTATCAGATACAAAAAGATACTTTATTAATATCGCCGGACTAGGATTTGAATCGATAGTGGTCAGAAGAACCAATATTCAGAAAGACAAGGGACATAGTGGCAAATTGATATATTTTTATAACCTGCTAATGAGCCTTCTTTCCTATAAGAATACCAAAGCTGAGATTAATATTGACGGTAAAAGCATCATGGCTGATGTATTTTCAATCAATGTAGGCAATGGAAAATATTGTGGCGGAGGAATGAGGCAAACACCTGATGCTTTACCAAATGATGGTTTTCTTGATGTAACCATAATTAATGGAATGGGGAAGTTTGAGATAATCCGTAATCTTAAGATACTTTATGACGGTACTATTTTAAACCATCCCAAAATTAACGGATACAGATGCAAAAACATAAAAGTCAGTTCAGATTCCATCCTTTATATTGAGGCAGACGGGGAATCGCTAGGTCATACACCCGCAGAATTCAGTATATTGCCTTCCTGCCTGAATATTATATACGGAACAAAAGCTATTCAGTAATCTTTATCTCGAATAATTCAGGCCAGTTTTTCCCGGTAACAAAAATCCTGTTGTGCGTTTTGTCAAAAGCTATTCCGTTGAGCACATTCACACTTGTGTCTGTATCAGGATCCTTAAGAATACCCTTCAGATTAACATATCCTAATACCTTACCCGATACCGGATCAATACGTGCAATATGATTAGTCATCCAGACATTTGCCCATATCTCGCCATTTATATATTCAAGTTCATTCAGTGAGTCAACTTTTTCTTTATTGTCATATACTTCAATTCTGGACACAACAGTAAAAGACTCAGGTTCATAAAAATAAAGAACATTAGTCCCGTCACTCATAACAATCTTGTCGTTAATAGTAGTAAGACCCCAACCTTCGGTCTGGTAATAAATCTTATTTATAAGTTCGAAATTGTCCTCTTTATACACAAACCCGACTCTTGAAGTCCAGGTAACCTGGAAAATCCTGTCATTATATAATGTTATACCCTCTCCAAAAAGTGACGGACTAAGATTAAGCTGCCTTATTACCTTACCTGTTTTAAGGTCAACTTCTCTCAGGCTTGACTCAGTCTCCTGACCTGTTCCTTCATATAAAAATCCCTTATCGTAAAAAAGTCCCTGTGTGAAAGCATTCCTGTCGTGAGGATAGACATTTACAACTTTGTATCCATTTTTTACCGGGACAGAATCTGAATATATTATCATGAACCGGGTTATGGTAGTTCTTGGTTTACCATTTGCTATAAGCGGTTACTTTTAATGATTTTCTGCCAGTTGTTTTAGTCAGCTCCTTAGGGACTATGCATTCCCATGGTGCAGACCGGACAGTATTAACAGCGTGTCCGTCAAAATAAACCACAACTGAATCGGGTAACTTACTCGTATTTACCGGTTCCAGAACTACTTTTATCTGATCATGCAGTTTGAATCCTGTATTTTCATCAGGAGATATCATTTTGATAAGCTTTGTAACATTCTCCTTCAGGATGTTGGAGACAGGAACGGATTCAGTTTTTGATCTTTTACCTGAACGTCCTGAGCATGAAATTGTCCAGACCAGGAACAGGCTTACAACTAAGTAAATAATGTACTTTGAATAATCAGTCTTCATCTCTTTTGGGATTTCTGCCAAACAAACGTTTAAAAATATTATTTCGTGCCGAGGTAATCCTTTTCTCAGCTTCTTGCTGTTGCAATTCATATGGAAAGAGTATCTGCCAAATCTCACCCCAGCCAGGAAAACCGCCTATATTTTTGTCATCAATAAAAATATCAGCATTTATTTTTCTGCTAACCGAATCATCAAAGATCTCCTCCGGGTAACTCTTATTTACTGCATAGAATTCGATTCCGTTTTTTTTACAATACTCAACTGCTTCATCAAGCTCTTTTCCAGCTCGGAATGTCCACAATATCAGAAGAGCACCCTTTTTCTCCAGTTGTTTCAGAGTCTGGAAAGCAAAAAGGTTCTCTTTTCCAATTTCAGGATATTCATGCTCCACAATGGTTCCGTCAAAATCGACTGCAATTTTTATATTTGTCAAATCAATCATAATAAAAGATTAATAATACAAATCTAATAATAAAAGAGAGAAGATTTTCTTAATTTTACTCCGCACTGCCTCACGATATCTTATTTCATGATGAAAAATATTCCAAATTTTATTACATCCCTGAATCTTACCTCAGGATTTATTGCCATAATTTTTGCTTCTACAGGAGATATTTTAACTGCTTCATGGATTATTACTGGCCGCTATGATATTTGATTTTCTCGATGGCTTCTCTGCACGTATGTTAAAAGCATACTCAGCTATTGGAAAAGAGCTTGACAGTCTGGCTGATGTAGTAAGTTTTGGAGTGGCTCCCGGAATAATTATTTACGAGCTTTTAACCAGATCGCTTGGCTATGATACCCCTGGAACAGTTGACACTAAAGGAATAATAGCGATAATTCTTATGATAATCCCGGCTATAATGCCAGCTTGTGCAGCCATCAGGCTGGCGGTCTTTAATCTCGACACAACACAAACAACATCATTTAAGGGTTTACCGACTCCGGCAAATGCAATTGCCGTCATATCAATAGTAATCGCTGATCATTTCACACAATCAGAGATCTTACACAATATCATCGGTTCTCCGTATATAATAATACTTATTACCATTATACTCTCAATATTGATGGTAACACGTTTACCATTATTTTCGCTGAAGGTTGCTAATCTCAGGTTAAAAGGAAATGAAGGACGTTATTTACTTCTGATATTAATTCTTGTATCGCTGATTATTTTCGGGATGCCTGCAGTTATTCTGGTGATACCATTCTATCTTATAGCTTCTGCATTATCACTTCTCTTCTGACCACTGATCACCATCTGTTTTAAGATTATTCAGAATTGCTGTCTGAATTCTGATAGACTCCTGATGCAGAAGGGTCATCACTTTATCAATAAATAAGGTGTCCAATGAAAGTCTTGTACCATGGTCTGTTCTTGTCCTGATAATCTCCAGCCATCGTTCCATCTGAAGAACACTTACATTATTTCTGAATTTGTATGTTCCCATCTTACCGGATATATTCATCCTTGACGCCAGCAGCTCTATCAGCTGATAGTCAATCGAATCGATCTGATGCCGTAATTCCTCCAGCTGGTTCAGGAAACCACTGTCGTCAACTGTGGTATTACGTACAATAAGAGATGACAAAAGGGATGAGAACTGATTATAATTCAATTGCTGGGCAGAATCACTCAGAGCAGCAGAAGGGTCTGGATGAACCTCAATCATGAGTCCGCTCATGGTAAGATCCATAGCCTTTTGTGCAATTTCAGGCACAAGATCGGACCGGCCGGCTATGTGACTTGGGTCACATATCACCGGAAGATTGGTAATTCTTTGCCTTAGTTCAATTGGTATCTCCCATTTTGGCATGTTACGATAGAGGGTTCTTTCAAAAGGAGAAAATCCTCTGTGGACTGCTGCAATTTTATTAATTCCGGCAGCATAAATTCTTTCTACTGCTCCCTGCCAGAGATCAATATCCGGACTTAAAGGGTTCTTTATCAGAACAGGGATATCAACCCCCTTTAAAGCTGAAGAAATCTCTTCAACAGAGAATGGATTAGACACTGTTCTTGCTCCAATCCAAAGAATATCAACACCATGCTTCAGACAGGCATCAATATGCTTAGGAGAGGCAACTTCAACTGTAGTACGAAGGTTATATTCTGACTGAACCAACTGTAACCATTTCAAGGCTTTTACACCAACTCCGTTAAAGGTACCCGGACGTGTTCTGGGTTTCCATATTCCGGCCCTGAACAGATTTACCCTGTGCGTCGATTTAAGAAATGATGCGACGGAAAGTACCTGCTCTTCACTCTCTGCACTACAAGGTCCGGCGATGATTAAAGGATGGTTCCCAAAACCGTCAAACCAGCTTTTCAAGGATACTATATCCATAAAAATCGTTTCAACTCAGTTAATCCCCTTCTATTCCTTAGGTTCGTCAACCTGTGGAAATTTCTTCTCGTAAACCGTTAAAGCGTATCTGATCAGGACCAGGCTTAAAACAATAAAAGCGGGCCAGATAAGATATTGAAGAATTTCACTAATATACATCTTTAATAATTTTTATTTTATCTGATAAAAAACAGGAATCCAGGAGGTACTTCTTTCACTTGTAAAAGCGGATTGTATCCTAAATTCCTAATATTTATGTTCACCTGAGTTCATTTCATCCTCAGTGATTTTAGTGCTATTTATCGACTTCCATGAATACCATATATAAAGTACCACAAATGGAATTATAAATGATACAAACATCATCGTTTTCAGAGTAAACAGACTAGATGAAGCATTTGTAATCGTCAGAGAGCTTTGCAGATCATACGACGACGGGTAAAATGACGTGCCATTGAAACCGGCAATCAGGAACAATGCGAAAACGGCGAGAATAGTACCTGCCCCGGTCAGCCATATCCCCTTAAGGCTTTTCTTAAATAATGAGATCCCTATACCTGACAGAACACCTGCCACTCCTGCAAGGAATATTATAAGAACGAGCGGCATCTCAATAAAATTTTTCAGATATTTATACCCCTGCATTGCGACTCTTCCATTCTCTGTATCAACAGCAAAACCTGACGAAAAGAGAAGTGAAACAACAAAAAAGAGGAAGAAAACAAGAAAAAGGATGGTGTTAATTAACAGTTTTTTGAAGACCTGTTCTTAAGTTCATCATCATCAACTGAATTAACAATATATAACAAGCCATTAATCCTGGCAAGAAACAGTACTGCAAAGCCCAGTGCAAGGTTTCGGATATTCAATAAAGCTTCAAGACCATACCATGATGTCTCCCATTTAACCTGGTACATAGGTTAAGGGAATATCTGGCCTGTAAAAAAAGTAGCAACAGCTATTCCTATCAGAAAAGGACCAAGCGAGCCATTAAGAAACAGAAATATATCGAAGGTTTTTTGTCCAAATACATTCTGAGGTTTTGACCTGAATTCGTATGCAATAGCCTGAATTGTAAAACTGAACAATATTGCGATCCATACCCAGTACGCACCACCAAAGCTTGTTGCATAGAAAAGCGGGAATGAAGCAAAAAATGCACCACCAAAAGTTACAAGTGTAGTAAATGTGAATTCCCATTTCCTCCCGAGAGCATTAATAATAAGTGTTTTTTGAATTTCATTTCCAGGAAGCGAAAAAATCATTGATTGTCCTCCCTGTACAAACATAAGGAAAACCAGCAGGCTTGCCAGAAGAGAAACAATCATCCACCAGTAATGCTGAAGGAACAGATGTGATATCATATTGTCATATTTTTTTCCTCCTAATGTTTTGGTCCTATTTTAATCTGTCTGACCATAATTGATATTTCAGAAATAAGCAATACTGTAAACAGTACTGCAAACAGAATAAATGTTGTTATCACCGATCCTGAACTTATTTGTGAAACAGCTGTTGACACAGGCATCAGATCCTGAATTATCCAGGGCTGACGACCCATTTCAGTAAGTATCCATCCCAGTTCACTTGCAATATAAGGCAATGGGATTGAAAGAAGAGCAATCCAAAGAACCATGCTTTTTTGCAAGTGTTCCGTTGAACAAAAGATAAAGAGCCAAAGTAAATATCAGATAAACAGAAATCCAAGGATAACCATAAGATGAAATGAATAAAATGAAACAGGTACATTAGGGATGACATCTTCAGGTTTAGTATTGAAGAATAGCCAAAATACTTGAAGTATTATTCCTGAAATCCTTTTCGTTAAAAATAGACCGCTTGAACTTTATTAATTCCCTGTTCTTCCGGGCTTTTTGGTAGTCAATCAGACCTTTTGCAATATTTCCCCTTTTATTTTTTCCGCAACAGATATTATTCCTATTTCCTCATTACCGTACATATGATCCCTCAATCCTGGAACATATGCGTTCTTATCTCCTCCGGTAAGTACTGAAAGTAATCCGGGAACTCAATTTTAAAAGCAAATTCCTTAACATTTTTTTCACCTATTTTCTTATCCGAATTTTTAAGAACCCTACTGCAACAAGTCCGGCATTGCTTTTGCCTTCATACAGCGCTTCCATTGCGGCAAATTTAACAGGTTGAACTTTTGAAAATGTTCTGGCAGAAGCATCACCTGTATATGCAACCATCAGAGAAGATAGCAGACCAAACACCTGCAATAAGTATGCTTTTTTTAGCCATTTCAGCTCTCTCTTTTTCTAATCAGAAACCATGCACTTATTCCCAGAACAAACATTGAGGCCAGCAGGAATCCCGACGAAATTGTATGAAGAAATTTATCAACTGCAACCGGATTAAACAGGACTGCCCAGAAACTAACCATTTCATTTCTTGCTGTTTCTGGATTAAAAACCATGCCTACCGGATTCTGCATCCAGGCATTGGCAACAAGAATCCACAGAGCGGAAAGGTTTGCTCCGATTGCAACAAGCCATGTTGATATGAGATGAAATTTCTTACTTACCTTATTCCATCCGAAAAACATAACAGCAACAAAAGTTGATTCAAGAAAGAAAGCCAGGATCCCTTCAACAGCCAGAGGAGCACCAAAAATATCGCCAACAAACCAGGAATAATTTGACCAGTTGGTACCAAACTCAAATTCAAGTATTATTCCGGTGGCAACGCCTATTGCAAAATTTATTCCGAAGAGAGTCATCCAGAACCTGGTAATACTCTTCCATTCCTCATTGCCGGTCTTTACATAGATTGTCTCCATTATGGCAATAATGAACGATAATCCCAAAGTCAGAGGAACAAAGAGCCAATGGTAAATAGCAGTCAGGGCAAATTGTGCCCGCGACCAATCTACAAGGGTCAGATCAACATTTTCAATCATGGTTATCAGATGGGTTAATTAATTGATCCAAAACATATTCACTTCTTTGCTTATCATTGTCAAATTTATTATCAAGAAAATCAGGAAAAAAGAAAATCTTTAATATAGCAAACATTATAAAGAGCTTAATAATGATTATAATCCATACTTTTCTTCCCCAGATTGGCATATCCCTGAATCCATCATAATAAAACTGAAAAATTCTGCCAATATTTGAAATAATCCGGTTCATCTATTCATCGGTGAAAATAAAAATTCATAATAAAATAGTTACCTTAAAAATCATAAATCACCATCATCAGATGCATCATCATCTTCTTCCTGAGCTGAATCACTGGCGCCTATATCATCAGGTGAAAGACTGGATGTAATTTTTTGTACTGCCTTAAAGTTATAAAAAAATTCTCTGGCAAAAACTCTCAGAACAGTGTAAGCAGGTATTCCAAGTATCATTCCCGGTATTCCGGCAGCAAATCCGGATGCCAGTACAACAATAAATATTTCAAGAGGATGAGCCTTTACACTATTTGAAAATATTACAGGCTGAAAAACATATTATCAATCAGATGTGTAATTGCCTCAACAATTATCATATACGAAACCAGCGGGATAACAACAGTATTGAAATCCTGATTCATATGTGAAGCAACCCCCATAATGATTGCAATAAACAGTCCCAGCCATGGACCAACATATGGAATAACATTAAGAATCCCAAGGATAAGACCCATAACCAGTGCCTGCTGAAAATCAATTCCGACAATTGTCATCCCAATAGTAACCAGTATCATAATGCAGGTACTTTGTATTACAATTCCGATAAAATACCGTGTAAGAAGTTTTTTAATTGAATGTAATGCCCTTGTAACATTTTCAACATAGTTATCAGGCACCCACATTAATATAGATTCGAAAAAGAGTCGCTGGTCTTTAAGGAAGAAAAATGTTATAAAAGTTATTGAAAATACGGCAACAAGAATATTTCCCAGGATAGCCGATAATGGACCCCAGAAAATTCTGTATCATATTAATATTCAACACATCTGCAATCTTTGCCGACAATATAATCCTGTATCGAGAGATCATTTGTAATATCCTTATTAAATGAGCTGGAAAAATTCTCAACCTTATTGATGCGGATCTCGACAATCTGAACAATTTTTTGACTGTCGATTGTAGAGAAATAATTAATCTGTCGTGTTACGAGAGGAACGAAAATAGCAAAAAAGAGTATGATAAATCCCCATATAATTATTATGGTAACAAGAGCTCCAATGCCCGTGGAAATGACCAGTTCTTGATTCTGATCTTGCAAAAAAGATCGACAAGAGGACGGCCCATTATTGACAAAACACCGGATACAAGAATGTATACTACAATGTTACGGAAATACCATGCACATGCCAGAAGCAGCAAAATTCCAAAAAAAATAAGAATGTTTCTTAAAGTTGCTTTCATTAATAAGGCATTTCTTATTACAAACCTACTTCAAATTTTTTTAATTCGCTAAAAATTTATGAAGTGTGACAACATCTGTAAACAACTGACATGACAATAAATCATAGCTAAATCGTCGTGATATAAGATCGCATCAGGTCCAGAGACTGTCATGATTTCTACTAATTCCAAACAATAATTAATACATTGAATATCAATAAATTACATATAGAATATTTTCATTTTTGAATGGAACGAAAATCATATCTGCCATTTTGTCAGCTATTATTTAAATAAAATGTCATTTTGTCATTATTTTATATTTGGAACAGAAATTGAAATGAGACATAAGAAATAATAAAATGTTAAACTAAATTTATAGGAGGATAAAACCATGTTACCAACAATTAGCAGAAGAACTTTCAGACCATTTTACATGCCAAACATTTTTGATGATGACTTTTTACCAACGTTAACAAGCAGGGCAAACACAATGCCTTCTGTTAACATCAGGGAAGATGAAAAGAACTATACACTTGAACTTGCAGTTCCGGGTATTGATAAAAAAGATCTGAAAATTGACATTAATGAAGATGTTCTTACAATCTCATCTGAAACAAAAAATGAAACCGAAGAATCAAATGATGGTTATAAGAGAAAAGAATTCAGTTATTCTTCTTTCTGCAGAAGTTTCTACATTCCTGAAAATGTAGACAGGGATAATATTAAGGCAAACTACAAAGATGGTGTTTTGTTAATCGGACTTCCAAAACAGGAAGAAGAAAAGAACAAAATAACCAGACAGGTTGAAATTTCATAAAAAAAAAATCCCGGCTAATTACCGGGATTTTTTATATGGCTGCATTCGAGAATGAATTTCTGGCCAAATCTCCTTCCAAAGTCAATCAAATATTCTTCCTTTGAACCTCCCGGAGAAAACTTAAACGCAGCCGGTCTCTTCAAAAAGTTTGAATTTAAGAATACGAAACAGTTTCAAGAATAATTTTTGGTGATTCTCCGCTCCACCCGTATGAACCAAATGAACCTGCGAATTTACCTTTGTCTCTCAAGGGATTTATCAATGCAAAAAGCTTATATACAGGAAGTAACGTGTTTTGATTTATTGTTGGAGAACCTACAAGAATGCTGTCGGCTGTTATTATTTTAGCTTCAAGAACATCAAGATCAATATTTTCAATATCCACAACATCTACTCTTAACCCTTCCGTTTCAAGAATTCCTGATGCAATTAACTCTGCAGCCTCTCTGGTATATCCGTAAGCAGACACATAAGCAGAAGAACATTTCTTTTATCTCTCTCTGAGACAAGCTTCATATATTCATGGGCATACTTTTCTGCCAGTTCAATAGCTTTATCCTTATTCTTACCATGAATTGGTCCGTGACCGGTACAGATAAAATCAAAATCCAGAGGTTTTATTTTCTCTATAGCTTTTAACATGAACCTGCTGAATGGTTTCAATATCACATCAAAGTAATATTTGTAAGCCACAGTATACGACTCTGTAAATTCGCTGAACATTTCAGGCGAACAATAATGTGCTCCGAAAGAATCGCATGTAAACAAAACCTTATCTTCAACAAGAAGGGTATAAATAGTATCGGGCCAGTGAAGATTGGGAGCACTGATAAACCGTAGTGTTTTATTGCCAAGATCAAGAGTATCCCCATCCTTTACTACCAATGATCTGAAAGGAATATTTACAATATCCTCAAGATATCTGATTGCATTACCGCTTCCTACAACGGTGGCTGAAGGTGCAAGATCAAGCAGAATTTTCAGGCTTCCGGAATGATCAGGCTCAGTATGATCAAGAATAATATACTGAATATCAGAGGGATCAGTTAAAGATCTTAGTTTATTCAGATAGGTTTCGCTGAATTTCTCTTTTGCGACCTCAACCAATGCCTTTTTCTCGGCATTTATGAAATAGGAATTATAGGTTGTCCCATATTCCGTTGTCATAACAATATCAAAAGTACTGATATCATAGTCAAGTATGCCTATCCATTTAACATCCGGAGTAACGGCAATTATTTTATCATCATTTTTCATACTCAAATCGACTTTCTCAGATTTTTGCAATAATGGTTTTATTAGCCTTCACCTGTTGCAAAATTGGTATCTCAACTTCAGTTCCGACAGGCAGGAAAACGTCAACTCTTGAACCGAATTTAATAAATCCCAGCTCCTCTCCCTGTCTGACATCCTGATTATTTTTGGAATAGGTCACAATCCGGCGGGCAACAGCGCCGGCTATCTGCCTTATCAGTATCTCAGTTCCATCCTTCATCTCAATAACAATAGAACTTCTTTCATTAAGCTCTGAAGATTTTGGATGCCAGGCAACCATATTCTTACCGGGATGATAACGAACATACTTTACCTTTCCTGAAACCGGATACCTGTTACTATGCATATTGAAAGGCGACATGAAAATGGAGATCTGAAGCCGTAAATCCTTGAAATACTCATTTTCCATAGTCTCCTCAATAACAACGACCTTGCCATCGGCAGGTGCATATATAAGCCCGGGATCAGGCTCAAGAGCCCTGACAGGTAACCTGAAGAAAAAGAGTAAAAATATGTAGAGCATCAATGAACAGATTATGGATGCCCATCTTAAAAGTTCAAGATCAGACCAGACAATCCCAACAACGATATTAAGAATAAGCAATGTTATGAAAGCAAGTGCTAACAGCTTATATCCTTCCTTATGAATATGGATTCGCATTTATATAAAATTTGCACAAAACTAATCAAGTCTTGTCAATCATCCAAAAAGTGTAATAAAAAGATATACAAGAGGGAAAGATATTATTGCACTGTCAAATCGATCGAGAAATCCGCCATGACCCGGAAAGATGGTACCGGAATCTTTTACTCCCGAACTTCGTTTCAGCATGGACTCAACCAGATCTCCATATGTCCCTGCTACCGAAACAATTACAGCAATTATTATCCATTGGGTCTTACCTGTCACCCCAAGCCAGCCTGATAAAAACCATCCGGTAAGAACAGCCAGTATCAATCCTCCAAAAAGTCCTTCCCAGGATTTCTTAGGGGAAATTCGTTCAAATAACCGGTGCCTTCCAATGCTCACACCGGTAAGGTAAGCTCCTGTATCATTTGCCCAGATAAGCAGAAAAAAACCAATTATGATTCCCGGGGAGAACGAGATTGTTTCGTGAGGAATCAAAGAATTTAACCCGGTCCGGGAAAATGCTGCAAAAGGGAACAGTGATAGCGGAACAGCTATATATAAGACAGAAAAGAAAGTATGTGCCAGTGAATCAAAAGGTTTATCCTGTTTTCTGTATAGTTCTGCTATCACTATCACAATCATTACCGGAATGAGGACAAGAAATGTGTTGACCGGAAGCAGACCTGAAGCAATAAGTGTTGAGATCACATAGGCTGCAACACCAAGAATAATACCTGATATCACCTGGGGTCTGACACCTGTATTTCTTACCATCTGAAAATACTCATACTGAGTAACTATAAGCATTATCAACCCTGTAAGAATAAATGAAAAAGGATGGAGCCAGAATCCTCCCAAAACAAATATTACAATCCAGGCTCCGGTCAGTGTTCGTCTGAAAAAATTATTCAAAACCTCAGGTTATTATACTAGCTTTTTGTTTGTGTTTTAGATCCTGCTTTTTTAACAGATTTTGCTAAGTTGCATCAGTCATCAGGCAGGGTTTTATCCTTACCTGTTTTTGCCTTAGCTTTTACCTGCTCTGATTTCACAGCTTTACTGACTTCTTTTTTTTCTTTGCTTTACCACACTTGCTGCAGGAATCTGTTTAGTTTTAACAGCCGCTTCAGCTTCATGTTCAGCCTTTAAGAATATCAGCCTTACGCTTACCAAATATCCTCTCCAGATCTTCACTGAATATGACTTCTTTTTCAAGTAGCAACTCAGCAAGCTCTGTCAGTCCTACCATATTATTTTTAAGTACTTCCTTGGCTCTCACATAAGATTCAGCTATAATTTGGTTAACCTCCTGATCAATAAGTTCTGCCGTTTTTTCACTATAAGGTTTTGTAAATCCAAAATCGGATTGTCCCGATGAATCGTAAAAACTTATATTTCCTACCTTCTCACTCATTCCAAAATAGGCTACCATTGCATAAGCTTGCTTGGTAATTTTCTCGAGATCATTTAATGCACCTGTTGATATTTTGCCAAATATAATTTCTTCTGAAGCACGACCTCCCAGAGCATATGCCATCTCATCAAGTATCTGTTCACGTGTTGTGAGCTGTCGCTCTTCAGGCAGATACCAGGCAGCTCCCAGTGCTCTTCCGCGTGGTATAATTGTCACTTTGAGCAATGGACTTGCATATTCCAGAAGCCAGCTTACTGTGGCATGGCCTGCTTCATGATATGCTATTGTCTTTTTCTCAACAAGGGAGATTATTTTGGTCTTTCTTTCAAGTCCCCCTACAATACGATCGACAGCATCAAGGAAATCCTGCTTTTCAACATGGGTCTTATTTTTCCTTGCAGCAATAAGCGCCGCTTCGTTACAAACATTTGCTATATCAGCACCTGAAAATCCAGGAGTTTGTTTAGCAAGAAATTCGAGGTCAAAATCTTTCTCAAGTTTTATCGGACGCAGATGTACTTTGAAGATTGCTGCCCTTTCAATTATGTCAGGAAGTTCAACATGTATCTGACGATCAAAACGGCCTGCGCGCATCAGTGCACGATCGAGGATATCAGCCCTGTTTGTGGCAGCAAGTATAATTACACCCATATTTGTTCCAAAACCATCCATCTCGGTAAGAAGCTGGTTAAGAGTATTTTCCCTCTCATCATTTGATCCAAAATTTGCATTACGGCCTCTTGCTCTTCCAACTGCATCAATTTCATCTATAAATACGATACATGGTGCCTTTTCCTTAGCCTGCTTAAACAGGTCCCTTACCCTTGAAGCACCTACTCCAACAAACATTTCCACAAAATCAGATCCTGAAATTGAAAAGAACGGTACGTTAGCTTCTCCTGCCACAGCTTTTGCAAGCATGGTTTTACCTGTTCCGGGAGGGCCTATTAAAAGTGCGCCTTTAGGAATTTTTCCTCCAAGGTTGGTGTATTTTTTTGGATTCTTAAGAAAATCTACAATCTCCATCACCTCCGTCTTGGCTTCTTCCAGACCAGCGACATCATTAAAATTTAGTTTAATATTTGTATCCTTATCGAATATCTGTGCTCTTGATTTACCAACACTGAAAATACCTCCTGCGCCGCCGGCACCGCCACCTGACATCCGCTTCATAAGGAAAAGCCAGAGAATTATCAACAATGCAGGAAAAAGAAGCCATGAAAGTACATCTGCAAGATAATTCTTACGTGTCTGATAATCAGGATAAATAAGTTGTTTCTCAGAATACCCGGCACTTTTTTGAGCATCCATAATAAAAGGCTCAAAAGTACTTATATCACCAATATTATATGTATAATTTGGCTTTGGTACCGACATGCCCAAACCTGTCCCTGGCTTTGGTAACTTAGGATATCTTCCTGATTCCAGAGCATTTTTTGTAAGATAAATCTCAGCATATTCCTTATTGACGACAACTATTTTCTCAATGTCGTGATTAGCAATCATCGATTTGAGCTCGCTGGTATTAGTTTTTTCTACTGATTTACCTCCATAGAGAAACTGAAAAAGAATCAGAGAAACCGCAAGAATCGCAAAAATCCAGTTGGAATTAAAGCGGGGTTTAATTGATTTATCAGGTTTTTTATCTGTTCCCTGATTAATATTTTTTGAATTTTCTGCCATATATTTTAAACTTACTATATTTTATCCTCAATTTTTTTAATAACTGCATCAGCCCAGAGCGATTCAAGATTATAAAAGTTTCTGTATTCCTCAAGGAAAATATGAACAATTACATTACCATAATCAACAAGAACCCAGAAACAATTGTCGAGTCCTTCAATATGTAATGGCTTTTCTCCTACCTCTTTTCTGACTGTATCATCCACTGAATCACAAATGGCACTTACCTGAGTCCCCGATGGGGCATGACAAATAACAAAGTAATCTGTAATCCTGTTTTCTAGTTTTCTTAAATCAATTTTCAGAACATTTAGTCCTTTCTTTTCAAAAATTCCCTTCAAAACACTATCTAAAAGGACTTCAGCACCATCGATTTTTTTTTCATCAATATTTATACGTTTGATATTAAGTAACAAAAGTACCACTTTTATCCGTATTTTTGTTACTTAAACAGCTTTTGCAATTACAATGCCAATCTTAAGCTAAGGATTAAAACTATAAAGATAAACAGAAAATTAATATACCAATATACCTGACAGTCATGATTATAGGATCAAAACTATTTTTATTTGAAAGTCTGCCATCAACAAACAGCTATGCGGCATTTCTATTAAAGAACGAAGTGATTCCTGAAGGAGCAATAGTATCAGCAGAATATCAGACAACCGGGCGTGGACAGGGAAGCAACATATGGGAAAGCGAAAATGGCAAAAACCTGTTAATCAGCATTATACTATATCCGTCAATAATATATCCTGCCAGCCAGTTCCTGATCTCAATGGCTCTTTCTCTGGGAATTTGTGATTTTTTAAAGAGATTTATACCTGATTGCTCAATAAAATGGCCGAATGACATTTATGTAAATGATGACAAAATTGCAGGTATTTTAATTGAGAACTCAATAATGGGAGATAAAATTGAAAGTACTATTGCCGGGATAGGTCTTAATATAAATCAGGAGAAATTTTTAAGTGATGCACCCAATCCTGTATCCCTGAGTTTAATTACCGGTAAAAAATATGATCTCAACAGCCTGTCTGGGTCAACTTGCATCCGACCTGGACCAAAGGTATAAACAGCTTACATCCGAAAATTTTGAAATGTTAAAAAAGGCATATACTGCTCATTTGTACCGGTTGAATGAATGGAATAAATACAAGGATGAATCAGGAGATTTTAACGGAAAAATTAGTATCAGTTGCTGAAAATGGCAGGCTGAAGATTGAAAAAGAATCCGGCGAAACTACATGGTACTCATTTAAAGAGCTGGACTTTATCTTTTAATGTCCTTCCACCCGTCAAACTTTTCCATCTCATTAACAAGCATTTCCAGAAAGCCTGCAATAGGTTTGGCAGCCATCATCTTAAGCATTGGATTCAGATCGGCACTCAATGAGATTTGTACCTCCGAAAAACCATTCCCCTCACTTGCCAGGTGCAGTATAAGTGAGAAATCATTTTTTTTGAGGGCATCACCATCAAAAGACACCATGGAACTCCTCGTTTTCTCTGAAATATGGAAACTTATAGTTCCAAGCATTGATACTTTAAAACTGCATGAATCTTTTTCAGCTTTCCAGTCACTGACGGTTTCTTTCGGGACAAAACGTTCAAAATTACGTATGTCGGTAACAAAATCAAATATCTCATCAGTACTGCCTGATAATCTGCCTACCCTGCTTTCATAAAATGATACTTCAGCCATTTTTACTTTCTGTTTAATTACCAATAGCGGCTATTTTGCCTATATTATTTGATCTGATTCACATTGGATAGATCAGCATACATTTTGAATTAATCTGATTCACTACTACACAACATTCCCCTGACAAAATGGTTTTATTATTTATCTGAAAGTATTGATTCACGTTAAAGAAAAGTGATTTGAAGAGCGCGACACTTTCAGCACAAGCAACAAAGAATCGGAAATCCATAATTATTTCACTCCCCAGTTAGCAGGGTCAACTCTCCACTTTTTCAGGGTATCAATCTCATCCTGTACCAATATATTTTGAATTAACGGCGGTATCAATAAGTACGGAATAGTTACTTAAGGTATGAAGGATGCAGCCTGCAGCTTCAAAACTATCAGAAGCCTTTTTAAATTCATAGGTAAATATTGCCAGCATTCCCAGAACCTCACAACCTGCCTCTCTGAGTGCATTTACAGCACTGAGGCTGCTGCCTCCTGTAGAAATAAGATCTTCAATAACCACTATTTTCTGTCCCTTTTCAAAATATCCTTCTATCTGATTGCCCAGACCATGTTCCTTTGCACCTGACCGGACATAAATAAACGGCAGGCCAAGTTTGTCAGCAACAAGTGCCCCATGAGCTATTGCGCCGGTAGCAACTCCGGCAATCATCTCTGCTTCAGGGTACAGCTTCTTAACCATGTCAGCAAATGAGTCGCGGATATATGACCTCACTTCCGGAAAAGACAGGGTTTTGCGATTATCACAGTAAATCGGCGATTTCCAACCTGATGCCCATGTAAAAGGATTTGATGGTTGCAATTTTATTGCGTTAATTTGTAAAAGAAATTCAGCAGTTTGTTTTGCACTATTCTCCATAAGAATATGTATAAAGTCCATTTTGAAAACCGGTTTATATTGATCAGTTCTGAGCCTGACCGCTTACAAAAATACGGCTTATTCTATAAATTCAATGACACAAAAGAACTTTATAGAATAATAGCAGATTTTCAGTCAGATACAAGTATTCCTTCCATCAATATATATGGAACGGATATTAAGCATCTCTGGAAAATATTCAGGATCTATTTCACAGAGGTCGGAGCAGCAGGCGGTCTTGTAAAACATAGTTCGGGGAGATATCTTTTCATTGAGAAGAAGGGAAAACTGGATCTTCCCAAAGGACATATTGAACCTGGTGAAGAACCTGATATCTGTGCCCTGAGGGAGGTAAGTGAAGAGTGTGGCATAACGGGTCATCAAGTAGTCAGTCAACTGGCCCCCAGTTACCATACATATAGCTGGAAAGGAATATCCTACCTGAAAAAAACAAGTTGGTTCTTAATGCATTACGATGGAGAAATGATAACTCAGCCGCAGACAGAGGAGGGTATTACAAAAGTTGAATGGCTGTTTCCCGATGAAATAAATCAGATTAAAAGTGATGCCTGGTTATCGCTTATGGATATTATAAACTCATCAATTCTCAGCAAATAATATCTAGTGAGTCAATAACTTTTATAATCCTTAAGATTAATTGACTGAAGGAACAAATATTGAAGCATCTCCCCCGTTTTTTATAATATCACGCACAATTGACGAGTTAACATGACTATGCTCAGGACTGTCAGAAGAAATACTGACTCAATCTCAGGAGCCATAACCTTGTTTACCTGAGCAATTGCTCTTTCAAATTCAAAATCAGCTGATGTCCTCAGCCCTCTTATCAGGAAACCGGCTCCAATCTTTTTACAATAATCAACAGTTAGTCCCTCATAGTGATCGAAAATTACTCTTGGTTCATTACTGAATACTTTTTCAATCATTTCCTTTCTTACGGAGAGAGGATAAAAGTTTTTTTTCAGGGCATTGTCCCCGACAGCAATAATAATCTTCTCAAAAAGACTGAGCGCTCTTAAAACAATAGCCTCATGACCAATAGTAAAAGGGTCAAAGGATCCGGGAAAAACTGCGATCTTCTTCATTCAAATGATATTATTTTTGGATTTTTCACCTTCTGATTAAGCAATGCCAGTTCGAGTACACTCATTATTGTCTGAACATAATGAAATTTCAAACCTCTGATATAAATGTCCTTTATATTTTCCACATCTTTTCTGTTCTCTTCCGATAAGATTATCTCCTTTATACTGGCTCTTTTTGCAGCAAGAATTTTTTCTTTGATTCCTCCTACAGGCAGTACTTTACCTCTTAATGTTATCTCCCCTGTCATTGCGAGGTATTTCTTTACCTTTCGCTGTGTAAAAGCTGAAGCGATTGATGTTGCCATTGTAATTCCCGCTGATGGTCCGTCTTTTGGAATTGCTCCTTCAGGCACATGGATATGAATATTCCACTTTTCTGAAAAATTATCGGGAAGATCAAGTACCTCAGCATTTGATTTAAGATATTCAAGGGCAATTATAGCTGATTCTTTCATTACCTCTCCCAGGTTTCCTGTCAGTGTGAGCTTGCCGGAACCTTTACTTATACTTGTTTCCACGAATAATATTTCACCTCCGGCTGTTGTCCATGCCAGACCTGTTACAACTCCGGCCTGATCGTTGCCTGAGTAAATATCGCGTGTATATTTGGCAGGACCAAGAATTTCACTGAGGTCAGATTGGGATACAGCAGGATTATAAGTTGTGTTGGATGCAATATTTTTTGCAGCAACCCTGACAACCTTTGCCAGTCGTTTATCAAGTTCCCTTACACCGGATTCCCTGGTATATTTTTCAATCAGAAATTCCATAACCTTTTTGTCGATAGTTAGCTGTCCTGGCAGAACCCCATGATTTTCAAGCTGTTTTGGAAGAAGATGCCGTTTGGCAATCTCAAGCTTTTCCTCAACAAGATAACCTGTAATCTCAATCATCTCCATACGGTCACGCAGGGCAGGACTTATTGTGCCCAGATTATTAGCTGTGGCAATAAACAGTACTTTTGAAAGGTCATACTCCATCTCAAGGAAATTATCAAAGAAGGTACTATTCTGTTCCGGATCAAGAACCTCAAGCAATGCAGATGAAGGATCTCCTCTGAAATCCTGACCTACCTTGTCGATCTCGTCAAGTATAAATACAGGATTTGAGGAACCTGCTCTTTTTATATTCTGAATTATCCTGCCAGGCATTGCACCAATATAAGTTTTTCTGTGTCCTCTTATTTCTGCCTCATCATGCAATCCGCCAAGTGACATTCTGACATACTTTCTGTCTATTGCTTTGGCAACTGATTTTCCAAGGGATGTTTTTCCTACACCCGGAGGGCCATAAAGACATAAAATAGGCGATTTAAGGTCACCCTTAAGCTTCAGCACTGCGAGATGTTCCAGTATTCTCTCCTTAACCTCTTCAAGTCCAAAATGATCGGAGTCGAGAACCTTACGGGCATTCTTAAGATCGAGATTATCAACGGTATATTCATTCCATGGCAGATCAAGGAGTGTCTGAATATAATTAACCTGAACAGAATACTCTGCAGCAGCCGGATTCAGACGGTGAAGCTTATCAAGTTCTTTAAGAAAGACTTTTTTAACATCTTCACTCCATTTTTTTGTTTCTCCCTTTGCCCTGTATTCCTCAATCTCTTTCTCAACCGGATTACCTCCCAGTTCATTCTGAATGGTCTTCATCTGTTGATGCAGAAGAAATTCGCGCTGTTGCTGATCGAGATCACTCTTAACTTTAGACTGTAATTCATTTTTAAGTTCCAGCACCTGTATCTCCTGAACCAGAAATTCGAGCAACAGAAACCCTCTGTCGCGCAAGCTGCTAATTTCGAGAAGCTTTTGCTTATCCTGAACTTTGATATCAGTATTGGAGCAGATAAAATTAATCAGATAGGTATTATTCTCAATATTTTTAATGGCGAATGAAGCTTCAGGACTGATATTGGGATTGATCTTTATAATTTTAAGAGACAGATCCTTAAGGGAACCAACAATTGCATTAAAATCTTTATTCAGCATATCCGGTTTTATTTCAGGCATGGTCTTAACCTTTGCCAAAAAATAGGGATCGTCTGTTACAAGCTCGCTTAACACCATTCTTTTGCGGCCCTGAATAATAGCAGTAGTGGACCCGTCTGGCATCTCCAGCAGCTTGACTATCTGACCTATAGTGCCGACAGTATGCAAGATCCTTAAATTCCGGGTTTTCAGTATCGGGATCTTTTTGTGCAACAGTACCAACTATTTTATCATTTCTGTAAGCATCCTTAATAAGTTGTATTGATTTGGGGCGGCCAATAGAAATAGGCAGAACCACACCGGGAAACAGTACAGTATTTCTGAGTGAAAGTATTGGAATAACCTCCGGCACATCAACATCTTCGAGTTCACCGTCATCTCCATCTGCAATTATTGGAATTATATCTCCGTCCCCATCAAGAATATCCGGAAGCAATATTTCATTAACCGGTTTCCTGAATTTCTTTTCCATTTTATATTTTACTCCTAACTTTTTTAACAATTATCTTTTCCCTATGCCAAAATTACATATTATTTTCACATTTGGCGTGAAACAGAGTTATGCAATGATTGTGCCATAGAGTGTAATATAAATAAAAAAGTCCCGCATGCGGGACTCTTATTTATACTAACTACTGGAGTTATTTCTTTTTTCCACCATGATCCTTGTAACGGTTCATAAATTTATCAACCCTACCAGCAGTATCGACAAGTTTCATCTTACCTGTATAAAAAGGATGAGAGGTATTAGATATCTCAAGCTTAATGAGCGGGTATTCATTACCATCCTCCCATTTAATATTCTCTTTTGAGGTGCAGTTGATTTACTCAGGAAACCCTGTCCGTTTGACATATCCTGAAATACTACAAACCTGTAATTGCTCGGATGAATTCCATTTTTCATTGCTATACTTTTTTATCTTTATTTATCCAGCTCAATTTTCCCATTTAGGGATTGCAAAATTAATTAACATTTATTAAAATACAAAATGAAATGTCAATTTATTAGTCCACATTACGAAGCTGTTGTTGTAACATCCTGACTTTCTGCCATTTCATCCTTATAACGTATGAATGGAAGATTTTTATTAATCAAATACCGGTAAGTAATATGAGTCTTTGCTTTTCTTGCACCGATAGCTTCATATATTGCAATCATCTTGGGATTAAAGTCACCGACCCATGAAAGCTCCAGCTCTCTGAACCATGGTTTCTTCTTAAATACATTATAAAGCTGCAGAAAAATTGCTGATTCCACACCGCTGTTCTGATGTGACGGATGTACCCCTCCAACAATTGCCCTCATCCGGGTCATTTCATGAGTAATCTTATAGTAAAGAAACTTTATCAAACCCAATAAATTGAG
The DNA here is from genome assembly GCA_963741935.1 of uncultured Bacteroidales bacterium. Taxonomy (GTDB): domain Bacteria; phylum Bacteroidota; class Bacteroidia; order Bacteroidales; family VadinHA17; genus LD21. The sequence continues at coordinate 34,197 of CAVUJY010000012.1, forward strand.
TTTTCCATTCATGTGTTTAAGAATCTGGTTAAGATCAGGGAAAAGGATAAAAAACGCAATCGGCCTGTCATTAAAATAGGCAAACCAGATAAGTTCTTCATCAAGTAATAGGTTTTGCCTTTACAAGTGATTCATTAAGAAACTCGGTTTCGAGTGGAGAAAAATCTTCTTTAAAAACCGACCATGTTGAATTATAGATCTCTACAATATCTTTAACATACTTATCCTTATTCTTTAAATCAAAATGTTCAAATGAATAACCTGGTCTCTTCGATAACCATTCGGCAATTTTCATTATCCGCGCAGGAAACTGGACAATATTATTATCGGGCCCCCTGACATCCCTGTGATATGAGTATTGTTCGAAATAGTTTTTAAAGCCGTATTCTTCAAAAAAGCTCTGTAATATTTTTTATGATAAGGCATTCCGTAACCTTGTTGCATGTAGCCATCAACCAGAAGCCCCCAGTTATTATCATTCTCTCCAAAATTTATAGGACCATCCATAGCTTCCATTCCTCTTGCAGACAGCCATTCCATGGCAGTATCAAAAAGCAAAAATGCAGCATCCCTGTCTTCAATAACTTCGAAATATCCGATCCCTCCGGTAGGCTGCCTGTTGGCAGCAGACCTTGTCCTGTCGATAAATGCGGCTACCCTGCCTATAGTAGCATGATCTTCATTCTTTAAGAATCCATCTGATAGCTTCCCCATGGTTGAATGTATGATTTGTTGCAGGATTAAAAACAGCTTCTATTCCTGAATCAAGCTGGCATACCCATGATGGATCGTAGCGATACAAACCTTTTGGAAAATTTATAAACTCTTCTTTATCCTTCTTAGTTATGACTTCGATTATCTCCATGTCAGAATTTAAATAAAATAATAACTCCCGCTCGCAGAATTAATCTATCGAGAGAAAATTCATGTAAATATAATCAGAATTTTAAAACAGGGAAGAATCAGAGTGATGACGGATCAGGAGATCCTTATCCAGGAAGGAGAAATAATTAGTAAACAGAGATCAGGAATCAGGGATCAGGAATTAGTAATTAGTAATTACCAATAATCCTGTGGTCGATAAGTATAAACACTATTGTTATCAGGGAAGAATATAAGACATAAAGCTGAATCGGTATGTAATCGGATGGTTTAATTTTCATTTTAAACCACAGGTATCCAATCAGAAAAGCTTTGCTTATAAAGTAAACAATGAATGTTGAAAGGGCTACTCCAACAAGACCGTATCCCCATTTGATCATAAACAGACTTAATGGAATATTAACTGCCAGTTCGAGTATTGCGGCAAAAAGTGCAATACGGGTCTTTTTTCTACCTACAATAATTGTCTGAGGAAAGACCAGACGGGGAATAATAAGAAGCGAATATATCAGGAAAACATCAGCACTTCTGTAAAATTCCGGATTAAACATTCGTGGATAGATCCACCTTGCAAAAAGCATCATAAAGATTGCTGAGGGGAAAAGTAAGTGCATCAGCCTTTTTGACTTAACCCTGATTTTTGCAAGCGACTCTTTCATCTTTTCCCTTGTTGAAAACTCAGGTAACATTGCATTGCTCAGCCCGTTTGCAAGCATAAGTACCAAAGGAAATTCTTTTGCCCCGTACCGGAACAAAGCAAACTTGTCGGGGTCACGAAAGACCGCAGAAATGATCACTCCATCAGTATATTGGGCTGATCCGCTTATTAATGTGGTAAGTATTAAGGGTGCACCCAGGTAAAGATGCTCTTTCATAAACTTAACAGAGATCTTCATTTCGGTATACCGACGCAACAGAATGATCAGCCAGATCCATCTTACACCTGTAATTGCCAGGAGTCCGTAAATGGACCAGATAAGGTCTTTCCCGGCAAGAAGAGGAGTAATTATAAATATTAATTGTGCTGTATATGTATATAAACCATACTGGAAAATGCGGTACGAACGGTTATTAAGCAGATATATATATTCTATCAGACAGACCGGAGAGCTTAAGAGTATATATAATAAAAGCAGGTTTATGAACGGGACATTACCTGACAAATGAAAAACCGAAAAATTATATTTTATGGTATGACCCAATATAAAAAAGAGCAGGCTGAACAAGCATAGTAAAAGAAAAGCATTAAAAATTTCAGGAGATTTATTTGAACCATTATCTCCCAGTTTACGATATGTCTTGATTCCTGTGATAAAGAGGAAGGAGAGATTGTACAATACCGGTAACCCAGAAAAAAGTTATCAGTCCCCCAATAAACATAAACATCTCCCACTGCCCTATCTCTGCCAGGGTAAGATGGCTTTTGGTAAAGACAATACTTATAATCAGAAAGATCACAGGCTTCATCACCTGAAAAAGCTGCAATCCCGAAATATTGTCTATTAGCTTTAACCTTTTCAATCCAGACAGTGGTATGTTAAAATCATTCTAATAACTAGACTTTTGTGCAAAAATTGTTCAGTAGAGTTCATATTTTTACGAACCTTCAAAGATAGTAATTGACTACAATCGAGAAAATAAAATATAAATTTTGTGAAATAGATTTTTTGGACTTATTTTGCACTCCAGAAACGGTGGATGTAGTTCAGTCGGTTAGAACGTCGGATTGTGGTTCCGAAGGTCGTGGGTTCGAACCCCATCTTCCACCCCACCAATAAAAACGCAACAAAGGCAATTATCTGAAATCATGATAGTTGCCTTCAGTGTTTTTAATTATAAATGGTTTATGTTTCCTCTTATTGCTAACTTGCTTAATAACAAGATCTTAAACTCAGGGATTTTTCACTTTATCAGAAAAGAAAAATTAATTTTGCAAACAACGAACAGGGTAACCGCTCGGCTTATAGTAGTAGGAACTTGATACACCGCTGAAATTGTAGTCCATGTACCAATAGTATGCACGTGTTGTCGAGTTCTCTGTAGAACTCCACCAGTAACCGTTGTCCCCAATTAAGCCATAAGATCCATCACTACTACGGTAGCCACTCGGAAGAGCTGTAAAGCCACTGCTATTGTTGCTCGCCTGGTCATTGCCTACATCACCTGCTAATGGGTCTGAAGTCCAACCCGATGTTGATGCCATGGATTTGCCAATGTCGTCTCCGCTACCCCCGTAACCATAACTGTTGTTGGTAAGGTAATCTGTTAAAACAGTCCATTCGGCATCAGTAGGTACATGCCAGCCTGTTGGACAAACATTTTTACCACCATTACTCACCATCTTTGTAGCCGCATTATTATCTACTGCATACCAATTATAGAGTCTCCCATAGGTATTTGAATTATTGGGTATATTATCGTAATTGCTATAAGCACCTGTTTTTAATGCTACCCATGCTTTATTATCAGTTATATTGGGTATTGCTGTGCCATCGTTATATTTAGTCGTTTTAAGATTCTCTTTCATCCAAACCTGTGTGCCAATACTGATAGTATTATATGAATTGCCATCAACATCAGTAACGGTGTTTAAAGGAGTTGATGCAGGTTCATTTTTTTTGCAATCCGTTGTTAGGAATAATACAAGAACTGAAATAATTATTGGATAAATCAAAATAGTTTTTTTCATAACGATACTGTTTTTACTGTTTTAAACGAGAATACTAATCAATGTCATTTTATTGCATGGTTTACCTCTTTTAATTTTTGTCCTTTTGATTTAAAAATGCATTGATTTAAAATTTGTCTAATCTAACTTAAATCTGACCAGCAGACCTGAATACGTGTGGTACTAAAGTATCCCCACAAGGAGGATATTTTTCTGTTTAATTAACGCAAGTCGAATAAAATTGTTCATATAGGATAAGTATTCTAAAAATTGATTGGCCTTCTAACTTTACAAACAATTGGACATTAGTTTATATACCAGTTTAGAATGAAAGGTGACCCTTTTTCTATATAAGAATAAATTAATACGTGTTTGGGAAAGGAAAAAAAGATTGTTATCCGTTAAATTGATATTTATTTTACCCATGCATCCCTTAAAAAATGGTTAAAACCAATAAAATTACGAATAGCTTGTTTTTGGAGACAGCATAATATTGTTTTGTATTCTATTGCCATACAACGATATAGCCGACATACCGACTCAACGCGATTCATTAGTCAGAGTTTCTAATGAGGGGGTGTTTTATAAAATAATGTTGCGGATGTAAATCAATCATTTATGGACTATTTTTAATGTTACCAATCAAAGTAATACATAACTCATGTTCAAGCATTATCTTGAATTAGCATTTTTCACTATACCCTTTCACCTCAATTATTTATATTCATTACCTATTATTCATCTGATATTGGCAGTGAAAACTTAAACTCACTACCTTTGCCAACTTCACTTTCAACCCAGATTTTTCCTTGGTGTTTCTCCACAAATTCTTTACAGAGTAATAATCCCAGACCTGTTCCTGTTTCACCATTAGTACCTTTTGTTGTAAGGACTTCTGAAATATCAAATAGTTTTGCCAGACTTTCATGTGATATTCCTATTCCATTGTCTGATACTGATATTGTAATGTTTGAATCCGTTTGTTTTGCATTAATATTTATTATGCCACCATTGTATGTAAATTTTATTGCATTTGAAACAAGATTACGCAATACCGATTTTAACATATCTGCATCTGCAAATACATCTATAGGGTCTGCTGAAGAATAATTGATTTTGATGCTTTTTGAATGGGCAGTCGGGTTGAAAGTTTCAAGAGTATTCTTGCAGATATCTTCAAAACTCATGTTTTGTGGATTGAAAGGTATCTTACCTTGTTGTGCTCTTGCCCACGTCAATATGTCTTCCAGTAATTTATTTGTGATTGTTGCTGATTTATTAATATTTTTTATGATGCCTTCAATCTCATCTGTTTTGAGATTGTGAATATCTTCAATTAGTAATTCTGACAGACCAAGAAGATTGTTAAATGGACTCTTTAAGTCATGACCAAGAATGGATATGAAACGGTCTTTATCGGCATTGAGTTGCTGTAATTTTGTTTTACTTTCTTTGAGCGACAGTTTTGATTTTAAGTGTTCGGTAATATCATTAATTGTTACAATTAAATTATTGGTGATAATTTGAATGTATAATTCGCAAATCTTCACAGAACCATCTTTACAGACAATTTTATATTCTCCCGTATTTGTTGCTCTTCCTGTTTCAAGAGCTTTTTTATAGTGATGTCTCCATTGTTCAATAACTTTATCTCGATATTCGGCATCAGGGTAAGCAAGTTCGTACCATTCTGAAACAGTCTTAGGTGAATATCCGAACATTTCCTTCGCACTGCGACTCCAATACTGGATTATTTCATCATTTTTATCTGTAACAGCTATGGGAAAAGGACTCTCATTGACAATTGACTTAAATCTATTTTCACTTTTTTTCAGGGCTTGTTCTGCTTTTTTAAATTCTGAGATATCCTGAAATGTTCCTCTTAATTTTACAGTTTTATTACCTGAAGTTATGGGTTTACAAATAGTTCGAACCCATAATTTTTTTCCTTTTGCCGAAGTAAATCGTAGTTGTAAGTCATATGGTTTACCATCCTGTATCGCTTCTTCAATGGCATTTGTAAGTACTTGTCTGTCATCAGGAGGGAAAAACTCTATTGCTTCGTCATAAGATGGTTTTTCTTGTAAAGTCACTTCATGAATACGGTAAGTTTCTTCTGTCCAGTTAAGGTCAAGATTTTTAAGGTCAATTTCCCATCCTCCAACTTTAGCCATTCGCCCGGTTTCGCGAAGGAAGTTTTCACTTAGTTTTAACTCATCTTCCACCTTTTTATTAGTAACAATTACCCCAATTAATTTTGCTATAGATTTCAGACGCTTCTTAGCAAGCTCGATAAAAAAATCAGGTCGTGGAATATATGCTGTAGCTTTCCGTTTCAGGATTTCAAAATCAATCTTGTATTCTTCAGATAGCTTTTTCAGTGTATCATAATCTGTTGGTGGATTTCCATAGCCTATGTTTATAATCCCAATCACTTCCTCTTTCAGAAAAATTGGTTCAGCATAAAGATGAATTCCCCCGACACAGGAAATATCAGTGCTTTTTTCAGATTGTATTGCAGCTTTTGCTGAGTTGTTCCAGCAATCATCGTGGCACAACCATCTGCCACAACTTAATGCTGCTTTGTTATCATCGGTATTGCAAAGTTTCCTTGATGAAGCATCTAATAGCTGACACCAGCCTGAATTGAAAACTCCATAAGCATAGTCGCCATTTTTCTCGTAAATAGCCACAGAAGTATCCAATAAATCCATTAATTCGGAAGTCAGATTTTTCATGGTCTCTATTCCCACGTTACCCAGAATGGTTCGCTTTGTATTGAGAACTGTTACATCACCATAATAGGGAACATAAGGTCTGGGTTCAGCTAAATTTTCTTTGTCATAAAGCCATTGTGTTTTGATTAACTTTGCTTCAAGATCCAGCACTTTCTTTTCTAAGTCCTTATATGTTGTTGATTTTCTGCTCACTTTATTTGGGATTATCTATGATTCTAATTTCTGCATTTGCTGTAATTGGGAAATTGGTCAAATTGAAAATAATCCTTGGTAACCAATATCACTATCTAAATTCTTTAATCCTATTTCCAAGTCCATTTTTATTCATAGTGTCAATTATTTCTTTTGATACTATTCTCATTTATTGACATGCTTTTTGATTAACTCATACAACAAAGTCTTATTAATTGGCTTAGAGATATAATCATTGCATCCTGCTTCTATTGCCTTTTCTCTGTCACCTGTAAATGCATAAGCTGTTTGTGCTATGATGATTACATCTTTGTTAAACTGACGGATTTGTTGTGTGGCTTCCAAACCATCCATCTGGGGCATTCTGATGTCCATTAATACCAGATCAAGATCCGGGTTATTACGACAAGCCTCAATAGCCTGTACTCCTGTTATTGCATGTAAAACTTCACTACTGATTTTCTGGATCGTTAATGAGAGTAAGGAATAGGATATTTCATCATCCTCTACGATCAATATTTTCAGGTTTTTTAACTGAACTTTTTTATTCTCTGAAGAAACAACCTTTTCGATTGTGTTTTTTTCTTCTGATACAGCAATGTAAGGAATTGTAAAATAAAATGTTGAACCCAAACCTTCTTCGCTTTCCACCCATATCCTGCCACCAAGCATTTCTACATAGGATTTCGATATGGATAAACCCAGGCCACTGCCTTCATAACCTCTGTTAGGCGATTCACTACCCTGCCTGAATCTTTCAAAAATTATTTCTTGTTGATTCTCGGGAATGCCAATCCCCGTATCTTTTACAAAGAATTCAAGGTATTCTCCTTTTTTCTCATAGCCGAATTCAATTGAACCTTCATAAGTAAACTTAATGGCATTTCTAACAAGGTTAGTCAGTATTCCATAGACTTTTTCATTGTCCGTTTTAATGATTGCTTCATTTGCTGGCAAACCATTTTTATATAAAAACTGCAACCCTTTAATTTCAACTTCTGGTTTGAAGAACTTATAAGTGAATTCAATCTTCTCGTTAAGATTAGTTTCCTTAATGTCAACGCCTGTAAGTCCTGATTCAATTTTAGATATATCAACTATACTATTGATTGTATTAAGCATACGTGCTCCACTAATCTGCATAGTCTGAATAAAATCCTGTTGGTCATCACTCGATATGTTCGGTTCTTTCAGTAGTTCAGCAAAGCCAAGAATACCATTCATCGGGGTACGTATCTCATGGCTCATATTTGTGAGGAATGCAGATTTCAACCGGTCACTCTCTTCAGCCTTTTCTTTGGCTTTAATAAGTTCTGATTCAAACTGCTTTCGTTCAGTAATATCCCTGCAGCTCCCATATACTGTGCCATCAGGTAATAAAACAGCGTTAAGGTCCGTTGAAATGTAGTTCCCGTCCTTCTTTAAAAGTTCAATTTCAGTATACCCACTACCAACATTCATTATCTGCTCAAAAAACTTAAAATATTCCTCTAATTTGCCCGGGGGTGAAATATCAGAGAATGTCTTATTTTTCATTTCTTCTGATGTATAACCAAGCAAAGCAGAAACCGCCTTATTGGAATACACATACTTTCCTAGTTGATTTGTTATGAAAATGGCATCGGCAGAATTTTCCATGATTGACATGGATTTTTGTTCGCTTTCTTTCAATAAATCCCCAGCCCTTTTGCGTTCAGTTATGTCGTCAACACTTGATAGCATGTAGGGTTCTTTATTGATATAAATGATTTTGGCGTAGAACAAACCAGTGATGATTTCTCCGTTCTTTTTCCTGAATTGGTATTCTTTACCTTCAACATCCTTACCAGAAAGAAGAGCAGATATTACCGAATTTCGTTCTTCTTTATCAACCCATATGTTAATTCCAATTGCTGAATCAGAAAGAGCCTCTTTTCTGGTGAAACCTGAAAACGAAACAAAAGTGTCGTTAACTTCAATGTATCCCCCATCTTCCAGCCTAGATATAGTGATTGAATAGGGGGATGACTGGAATGCCTTTGAATACTTCTCATTGCTTTCCTTCAATGCCAATTCAGTTTGTTTGCGTTTTTCAATTTGATAGGTAAGTTCTTTGTTTACAAGGGTTAACTCTACTATAAGTTTTTCTTTCTCTTTCGCCAGCACGAGTTCTTTGTTGATAAAGACAAACTCTGCTGCACGTTTTGATTTTTCAATATTCGCAATGACTAACTCAGCGGCACGTTTTGCTTTCTCTACGTTCGCAATGATTAACTCTGCTTCACGTTTTGATTTCTCGCTTTTTTGATAAACAAGTTCTTTGTTCGCAATAACTAACTCTGCAGAACGTTTTGCTTTTTCTATATTTGCAATAACTAACTCTGCAGAACGTTTTGCTTTCTTTATGTTAGCAATGACTAACTCTGCTGAACGTTTTGATTTCTCTGCGTCAGCAATTACTAATTCTGCTGCACGTTTTGATTTATCTTCGGTTTGAAAAGAGAGTTCTTTGTCAGCAATGATGGATTTTGCTATCCGTTTTGCTTTCTCAATCTTGGCAATGACCAACTCTGCTTCACGTTTTGTTTTATTTATGTCAGCAATGACTAATTCTGCTGCACGTTTTGCCTTTTCTTCGTTTTGATAAACAAGTTCTTTGTCAGCGATGATTAATTCATCTGCACGTTTTGCTTTCTCTAAGTTCGCAATAACTAACTCTGCAGCACGTTTTGCTTTCTCTGCGTTAGCAATAACTAATTCTGCAGCACGTTTTGCTTTGTCAGCATTGGCAATAACCAATTCTGCTGCACGTTTTTCTTTCTCTTCATTGGCAATGACTAACTCGGCAGCACGTTTTGCTTTCTCTTCATTGGCAATAACTAATTCTGCTGCACGTTTTGCTTTCTCTTCATTTGCAATGATTAATTCATCTGCACGTTTTGCTTTCTCTTCCTCAGCAATAACTAATTTTTCTGCAAGTATTACCTTTTCTGCGTCAGTTGCGACTAACTCATCTGCAAGCTTTGTCTTCTTAACACTAGCAATGACTGATTCACGCACTTTTTCTTTTTTGATCATATCATATCATATTAAAGTTGCATATGTTTTTATTTATTCGTCATTCTTCAATTTTAATACGATGACGATTATATTTCTGTCAAGAATTACAGATTTGCATTTTGCATCTGTGATATAGGGAACTGATTTTTGAAATTATATGTTCCCAGTAAGTGAGAAGTTTAGGTTAATTAGAGAAGAGAATTTAACTTAGAAATGGAGTGCAATAATTAACCTTGGTCAAAGTTTGTTAAAGTGCAAGATAATCATTTAAATAGTGAAAGGCTAATATTTAATTGATCATTAATGAATTATTAGGGCGCCTACAAGTCATAGTTCGGCTTCGCTCACTATGACTTGTTAGACTGTTCGCTTACGATGATTTGTTAGACTGTTCTCTTACGATGACTTTTTATACTTAAGATGAGATGTTTCATTTTTACACTTTGCTAACTCATGCAAATTTTTATAATCATTTTTAATTAATGATTCCTTTTTTGAACGAGTCCATCTTTTTAATTGTTTTTCATAGTTTATTGCCTCCATCGGCTTCTCAAACTGCTTACAATATACCAGTTTTAGAGGCCTCCGTTCAAAGGTATATGAATTCTAATGTAACCCATTGGAATGTTCAATAAAACGTCTCCCCACATCATTAGTTACTCCAACATATAAAGTATCATCAGAGCATTCAAGAATATTAACGTAGAGGTATTTCATTTTAATATGCTTAATCCAGTTACAAGATCGACCTGTTAAAAAAATTTTTTAAAAAAAATTTTTTTGGGGGGGGGGGGGGGGGGGGGGGGACGAGATTACGGTAATTAATGGATTCCGAAATGTGTTCTGCATTTATATTTTCAGGTTCACCCAGGTCTGCAATTGTCCTTGCCACTTTAAGTATCCTGTCGTATGCTCTGGCAGATAAGCCTCTCGCATCCATAGCAGTTTTAAGCAGTCTTCCTCCCGAATCATCAAGCTGACAATATTTACGCTGCAATGATGATGACATCTGTGAGTTAGAGTAAATACCCCTGACAGATTCAAACCTTTTAGCCTGGATTTTACGGGCTCTTATGACCCTGTCGCGCACTTCTGCTGAATGTTCAACTTTACCTGAGCCGGAAAGCTTGTCGTAATTGACAGAAACTACCTCAATATGAATATCGATACGATCAAGCAGAGGACCTGAAATTCTGTTAAGGTATTTCTGGACCATACCAGTTGAGCATGAACACTCCTTTTCGGGGTGGTTATGAAACCCGCAAGGGCAAGGGTTCATACTCGCCACAAGCATAAAACTTGCAGGATAATCTACAGTAGATTTTGCCCGTGATATTGTTATAACTCTGTCTTCAAGTGGTTGTCTCATTACCTCAAGTACAGTCCTTTTAAATTCTGGAAGTTCATCAAGGAATAATACACCATTATGTCCCAGAGAAATTTCGCCCGGCTGAGGAAATGTACCTCCGCCAACTAAAGCAACATCGGTAATAGTATCTAATGAGGGGGTGTTTTACAAATTTATAATGCAGATAAAAATCAACAGATTATGGCCAACTATTGAAGTCATTAATCAAAGCAATTAAACTATGAAAAAATTGCCTCAACATTAATGTCCCTAACCTATAATGGCTTAAAAATTCGACCCCTTCGTGGTAAATTAAGTCAAATAGTCAATTAATCTCGCAAACAACGAACAGAGAAACCATACACCATATCGCCGTCGCTGCCCCTGCTCACACTGCTGAAATTATGGTACAAGCCACGATAGTAGCCAAAATACCAATTGTCCCCCGTAGAACTCCACCAGTAACCGACGCTTCCAATGCCGAGATACGCTCCATAGAGATTACGGAGGCCACTCGGAAACGCTGTAAAACCACTGCTATTATTACTCGCTTGGTCATTTCCAACATCGCCTGCTAATGGGTCTGAAGTCCAACCCGATGTTGATGCCATGGATTTGCCAATGTCGTCTCCGCTACCCCCGTAACCATAACCGTTGTCTGTAAGATAAGTTGTTAAAGTTGTCCATTCAGCATCAGTAGGTACATGCCAGCCTGTGGGACATACATTTTTACCACCATTACTTGCCACCTTTGTAGCCGCATTATTATCTACTGCATACCAGTTATAGATTCTCCCATAGGTATTTGAATTATTAGGTATATTATCGTAATTGCTATAAGCACCTGTTTTTAAAGCAGCCCAGGCAGTATTATCTGTTATATTGGGTATTACTGTGCCATCGTTATATTTAGTTGTTTTTAGATTCTCTTTCATCCAAACCTGTGTGCCAATCCTAATAATATTATATGAATTGCCATCTATATCAATTAAGGGAGTTGTTGTTAATGTCATATCACCTCCAAAAGTTGTCCCAAGTGCATTAACTGCTTTCACTCTGAAATGATAAATTGTACCTTCGATTAAGCCAGTAATGCCTGCACTTACATTTGTAATTGAACTCCCTGTCAATGAACTTTGAGTTGCAGTCACTGTTTGTCCGTAACTTGTTGTAGTACCATATTCAAATGTTACTATTGTAGTTAAATAGTTGGCATTAACTGCCCCGTTTAATGTTGCAACAATTCCTGATACATTTGTTGCAGGTTGAGTCACGCTTTCAGGTGCTTGTCCCATGGTTGAAATTGCCATATCTGCACCATATGCAGTACCAATACTATTAGTTGCATATGCTCGAACATGATAAGTCAAACCTGCCGTTAATCCAGTGATTTCACTAACAAACTGACCAATGCCAACACCGTCAGTAGTTTTTGAATCTGATGTGGTAGGATTGGAAGTGGTATTCCAACAAACGCCTCGGGCAGTTATTGTTGCCCCTCCGTCAGAAGTTATAAAACCTCCACTTGTTGCAGTTGTTGCTGCAGTGTTAGTTGCAGAGGCGGTTGACAAAACTGCCAATGATGCAAGCTCTTCTTTCTTGCAATTCGTTGTAAGGAGCAATACAAGAACTGGAACAATTATTGGATAAATCAATATAATTTTTTTCATATCGACACTGTTTATACTACTATTTTAAACGAGAATACTTACATCAATGCCAATTTATCGCATGGTTTACATATTTTAATTTTCGTCCCTTTTTTTTAAATACATTGACTAAAATCTGTCGAATCCGACTTAACTTGTGGTTTTGAAGGAGTGTGGTTTTAAAATTTTCCCAAATGGAAGATATAATTTGATATGTTAGCATAAATTTAAACAAAATTATTCATATAGAATAAGTTAGCTAACCAATTATTTGACCTTCTAACTTTACAAATAATTGGTTAGGAGAGTATATGAATAATAGAAATAAATTGTTATCCTATTAAGTCTTGATGTTTAATTTACACTTATGCGTTCCCAGGAGAAAAGTAATGTAGAGTTAGTGAAGTCGAGGGTTCAGCTTCGCTCACCCGGCCCATCTTTCCCTGTGGAGATTCCGTTCTCTGGATTTGATGATATCTGAAATAACCTTATTTTCTTCCAACACCTTAGTAGAAAATGACACAAAAAGTCCCTCGACCTTATTACCTTATTTCGGGTTAATAGTCTTTTGGTAAAATTTAATGTATGTATCGTACTCATCCATATATGTTTGTTTCTTATGATGTTCGGGCTGGCTCAATATATATTTGCATACCTGGTCAACTTCTTTTTTTGAAACTGAAAATGCAGAACATGACATTTGCCATTGAAAAATGCATTTACAGAGTTTGTTTTTATTGATAAAATTTGCAGAACTATTTGCAATTATACCTGCCAATCTCTTTTCGTCCATGTCTGGTGATCGAGACACCAGAAAATGTACATGTTCCGGATTTGCATAAATAGCATATAATTGACATCCGTTGTTATTTACTATTCCTGTTATATACTTTTCAATTCGTTCTCTATTCTTATTTAAAATCAATGCCTCACGGAGAAACGTTGTAAAAATAAAATGGGTATACAAATTATTATATTCTACTTTCATTGCTCTATAAATAAGGTAATAAGGTTGTACATATATATTTATATGATTTTTTCTACTAAGGTTGAAAATTAAAATAAGGTTGAAATTGTTAATGAGATAACCTGATATTCAAAATAATACAATATCAATTCGCTATTCTCATCCCGCCCAACCCTCCCTGTCGAGATTACGGTAATTAATGGTCAGTCTTCGGCTCCGCTCACCCTGACTCGTTATAATTTAAATGACTTGTATCGTTCCTACACTTTGCAAGATCATGCAATAAATCAATATCACTATTGATAAGAGCCAGCTTTTTAGCCTTAGTCCATCTCTTTAATTGCTTTTCGTAGTTTATTGCTTTAATTGGACTTCTGAAACTGTTTACAAAATACCAGTTTTAATGGCCTCCGAATATAGGTATATGAATTTCATGTAACCCAGCTTGAATGTTCAATAAAACGTCTCCCCACATCATTAGTTACTCCAACATATAAAGTATCATCAGAGCATTCAAGAATATAAACGTAGAGGTATTTCATTTTAATATGCTTAATCCAGTTACAAGATCGACCTGTATGGGTGAGCGCAGACTGAAGCCAGGCAGGCCAGGGTGAGCACAGACAAATCCAGGCAGGCCAGGGTGAGCGGAGCCGAACCCTAGCCTGCCCAACCCTCCCTGTCGAGATTACGATAGTTTATTGCTTCAGAAATATGTTCTGCATTTATATTTTCAGATTCACCCAGATCTGCAATTGTCCTTGCTACTTTAAGTATCCTGTCGTATGCCCTGGCTGAAAGTCCTCTCACATCCATAGCTGTTTTAAGCAGTCTGCCTCCCGATTCATCGAGCTGACAATATTTACGCTGCTGGGATGATGACATCTGTGAGTTGGAATAAATACCTCTGACAGATTCAAACCTTTTAGCCTGAATTTTACGGGCTCTTATGACCCTGTCGCGCACTTCTGCTGAATGTTCAACTTTCCCTGAGCAGGAAAGCTTGTCGTAATTGACAGGAACTACCTCAATATGAATATCGATACGATCAAGCAGGGGACCCGATATTCTGTTAAGGTATTTCTGAACCATACCAGTTGAGCATGAACACTCCTTTTCGGGGTGGTTATGAAACCCGCAAGGGCAAGGGTTCATACTTGCCACGAGCATAAAACTTGCTGGGTAATCAACTGTAGACTTAGCTCTTGATATTGTAATAACCCTGTCTTCAAGAGGTTGTCTCATAACCTCCAGCACAGTACGTTTAAATTCGGGAAGCTCATCAAGGAATAATACTCCATTATGTCCGAGTGAAATTTCTCCGGGCTGTGGGAAAGTACCACCGCCAACTAAGAGCAACATCGGAGATCGTATGATGGGGACTTCTGAAGGGTCTTTTTGTCATAAGGGCAGTATGGTCATCTATCTTCCCTGCCACAGAATGGATTTTTGTAGTCTCCAATGCCTCTTCGAGAGTAAGAGGAGGAATGATTGTTGCTAACCGTTTAGCCAGCATGGTTTTACCAGCTCCAGGAGGACCAATCATAATAATATTATGGCCTCCGGCCGCTGCAACTTCAAGAGCCCTCTTGACATTCTCCTGTCCGCGTACATCCGAAAAATCGACATCGTACTTATTAGCCTCACTGTTAAATATTTCAAGAAGATCGACTTTGACAGGATTGAAAACTCTGGCATTGTTGAAAAAATCTACAACTTCCCTGATATTCTCCATTCCATAAACCTCAAGACTCTCAACCACAGCGGCTTCACGGGCATTTTTTAAAGGGACTATTACTCCGCGGAATCCTTCTTCCCTGGCTTTAAGCGCTATAGGCAAAACTCCTTTAACAGGCTGAAGTGTCCCATCGAGTGATAACTCGCCCATCAGGACAAATGACTCTATATCTTTCCTGTTTATTTTTTCATCAGCGGCAAGAATACCGACTGCCAGAGGCAGATCATAAGAAGAACCCTCCTTACGAATATCAGCTGGTGCCATGTTTATTACAACCTGTTTACCAGGCCAGTGAAAGTCGAGTGCACCAAAAGCAGATGCAATTCTGTGCTGACTCTCCTTAACAGCACTATCGGGCAGACCTACAAGAAAAAACTGAACACCGCGTGTCACACTTACTTCAATAGTAACTGTAACAGCATCAATACCGGTAACGGCACTGGCAAAAGTTCTGACTAACATAATACTTAGTTTACTAGCACATTAGGAAACGCAATACCAAATATATGAAAGAATTGCATAACAAACAAAAGATAATCCACCGTTGCTAAAGCTATGGGGGACAAAGAAAGCCAACAGTCGAAGTGAAACGGAGACTCTGCTTTAGCGGGTGAAAAAGATAAAAGTTAAAGCGGAAACACAATCCCTGTTAAATTAAAGATTGAACAACATGATAAGCGGACTGGTCAAAAATAAGATAGAGAAGTGATGAATGCTGGATAATGTTAAGGGTAAAAAAATCCGGTCAGTTATTCGCTGACCGGACTTATGTTACAAGTTAAATTATAACCATTAAATTTAATTGTATTCTACATAAGGATCTGTCGTGCAAAATGAACACAGGTATCAACTTCTCTCACAGCATTTGACCATGGTTTAATGTCGTACTCGAGTTCAATATCGCAATAGATTGGCCATTTCTCTTTTTTGATAAGTAAAAGAACATCTTCAAGAGGCATCTGACCCTGACCCCATACCTGATTAGTATTTGCCGGATCAGTTTCCGGGCCTGTTTTGTCTTTAATATGTACACTTACGATACGGTCATGGTATTTTTCGAGAATAGTGTTAGGATGTATTCCTGTCGAGCCGAAAAAGTGACCTGCATCAAAATTAAACATTACAGCCGGAGACACAGCCATGAAAGGATCATAACTGAATCCTTCTGTAGCAAACTGCATGTGCTGATGGAAAATGGCATACAACCCGTGTTTTTCAGCAAATGGAGCAAGTCTTTTGACAGCATCCATACTTATTTCATCAGTTACACCTTTTGCTCCCAGAACTTTAGCAGCGTTAAAGGCATAATCAATCTCCCCATCGGACCATCTGGACGGAGAAAACTTGATAATATGTATATTTATACCTGCATCATCGAACATTTTCCGTACAGTTTCATACTTTGACATAGGTAATGAGACCCGCCATTTCTTAAGATCTTCATTATATTTGGCAATAGTTGCCTGCTGTTCCGGAGTAAGCTCACGACGTTGCCGTGGAGCAGCCGGAGCTGCAGGGGAGGAGTTGCGCCAGGGGCTGCAGGAGGCGGAGGTGGAGGTGGCGCGAACATAGCCATCAAGGATTCTTAGGTGCTCCAAGAAAATCTTCCACATCACCACTCATGAGTTCAATCGAACTGATGCCTGTTTCATTACAATATTTAATAATATTTTCTACTCCTCCCGGCATACTGCGCCAGCTGTAAGTAATGGCTCCAATATGAACGCCACCGAATTTTGAATCAGGTCCTTTACCTGATGTCAGCCTTAACAGCAGTATTATCATTTAAGGAGATCTTTAAGGGCACCATCGAGAATGCAGCAATGGTCGCTGTACTTCCCAGGAACTTGCGTCTTGAGAGGCTTCTTTTTGATTTGTTATTGTCTTCCATATTTTTAATTTTAAGATCGGATTAAATTTACATAAATCCTTACCTTATAGGCATCAGATTGGCTATAAAAATGAAAATTTATGAATTTTTAACTTCTCAGATGTTATTTTTTTGAACAATTCTATATGAAAAGAGAAGCCCGGGAAAATTACTCCCAGGCTAAACAATAACCAACTATATAACAAAACTAACTAACCTCTATATTGCGGTACCTCCCTTTTCTCCGGTACGAATTCTGATACATTCTTCCAGAGGTGTTATAAAAATCTTTCCGTCACCTACAGAACCTGCTCCATTCGTTTTAGCCGCTCTTCAAAATGGTATCAACAGTAATATCAACAAATTCATCATTTACGGCTATTTCAATTTTTATTTTTGGAATAAGGTCCGGAATGATGATCTGTCCCCTGTACATCTCTTCGATCCTCTGTTGTCCATGACCTGAAACACGACTTACAGTTATTCTTTTTATTTCAGCTTCAATAAGGGCCTCCCTTACCTTATCCAGCTGAACTTCCCTGATTATTGCTGTTATGAGTTTCATTATTAACTGTTTTCAGATATGTATAGATTAACTTGGATTTAGCATCCCATAACCTCTTTCTCCATGATATGATCTGTCAAGTCCTGCCATCTCATCGTCCTCTGATGATTTGAATTTTATGAACTTATTCAAAACATAGATTAAAATGAAAGTCATTACAGCAGCATAAACAATTGCAATTACAACTGCCAGAACCTGAATACCCAGCTGATTCCAGACTGTCCATGAGCCACCAGCCTTAGATACTGCATCAGCCATCCATGAAGGACGAATTAAGAATGACAACAGGATAGCTCCTGTTATCCCTCCTACACCATGAATTCCAAAAGCATCAAGGCTGTCATCATAACCCAGTTTGTTTTTCACCATAATTGCCGAATAACATATAAAGGAAGCAACTATGCCCAGAATCATTGCACCATATGGCTGAACCACTCCTGCAGCAGGTGTAACTGCAACAAGTCCTGCCAGTATTCCGCTGGCAAAACCAAGTGCGGTGGCTTTTCCCTGATGAATACTTTCTATAATTATCCACGACAACGCGCCGGCAGCTGCTGCCACCTGAGTTGCTGTAAGTGCCTGTGCGGTACTTAAACCGCTTGATATACTGCTGCCTGCATTAAAACCAAACCAACCAACCCATAGCAAACCGGCTCCAAGCATTGTTATAACCAGGTTATTAGGACGTATTACCTGGTAAGGATATCCCCGACGTGATCCCAGATAAAGTGCTGCAACAAGCCCGCTCACACCAGCAGAAATATGAACAACAGTTCCTCCTGCAAAATCAATAGCTCCCTTTGCTCCCAGGTGAAAAAGGAATCCATCAGAAGCCCATACCCAGTGACAAAGAGGATTATAAACCAAAAGACTCCAAAGAGCAATAAAGAAACAATAGGCCTTAAATGATACTCTTTCAGCAAATGCGCCTGCAATCAGAGCAGGTGTTATTATTGCAAATTTCCCCTGAAACATTGAAAAAACATATTCCGGAATTCCTGCATCCAATATATTGGTATCAATCCCTTTCAAAAAGAAATAATCTTTATTCCAGCCAAACCAGCCTCCAAAAACGTTTGACCCGAAACACATGCTATATCCCACAATTACCCACAAGACACTAATAATACCCATAGCAACAAAACTGTGCATAATGGTACCAAGAACATTCTTTGACCGTACCAGACCACCATAGAACATAGCCAGTCCCGGAATCATCAGAAGAACAAGAGCTGTTGAAGTCAGCATCCAGGCTGTTGCTCCCGAATCAATCGGAGTATCTGATGCGGCAAATATTTCCTGAGTGCTTAGAAATATTAGTATAAAAAGTACCAGGTATCTCTTTCTTAAGAATTTCATCCTTTGTAATTTTTCTTTCCGGATAATGAAATATTTTCACTGCAAACATATACTTTTTTTGGGGTAAAATCAATTTATTTATACTTTTTTTCATGTTTTATGTTATTTTTATAGGGGCTATACTCCATTTTATTACTTTATTTTATCAACCACCCCCTATTATTTACACACATTATAAATAAATATTATGTTTTTAAAGCCAAGCAAACAATTGAACTGCAGTAATCTGACTTTACAATAAAAAAATAAGAATTCTGAGATTGAATGTAAACTTGACCTTCACATAAGAGTGAGCTGAACTCACTGTCCTTCTTAAAGCAAGAGAACAATAGCATATCGAGATCTATAATATTATAATACCTATGATTGTTTATAATATCCGTATAGAAGATGAAATAAATTGCTAAATCTACCATGTGGCATTATGAAATTTATCCATCAAAATCATCTGTATATGTAATATCATAGCGAATTATCCCTCTGATCTCTCTCACAAAAAGGCGGATATTTTCATCCAGATTACCTTTCATACCCAAAACTTTCACAAAAGCACTTCCAATTATTCCGCCGCTGGCATACCTGCATGAATCGCTGAAAGCTTTATTATCAGATATACCAAAACCTATAATGGCTGGATTTTTAAGCTTTAGATCATTAACCCTCCTGAAATAATTTATCTGATCATCAGAAAAGCTGTTTTTTCCACCCGTTACTGAAGAAGAGGAGACCATGTAAACAAATCCACGGCTTATACTGTCGATGTATCTTATTCGTTCATCATCAGATAGTGGAGAGATCAGTAAAATATTATAAAGATTATATTTTTCAAATACCGATTGATAATCCCTGGAATAAATCATCGGAGGAAGGTCAGGAAGAATCACACCATCTATGCCGGTTTCAGAGGCCTTCCTGCAGAAATTTTCAACGCCAAACTGTAGTACTGGATTCAGGTAGCCCATCAATAGGAGCGGAATATCTACCTCATTTCTGATTCCCTCCAATTGACTGAAAAGTGTTTTCAGACTCATTCCGTTATTTAGTGCCGATTGATTACTTTTTTGAATAACCGGACCATCGGCCATTGGATCTGAAAATGGAATCCCTATTTCAATCATATCAACACCCTCTGAAGCTAAGGTTTTTATTATTCCGGTGGTTGACTCAGGCAAAGGATATCCTGCAGTAAAGTATACTGATAATATTTTACCATATTTGTTTTTGAAAAGTCTGTCTATCCTGTTCATCTTTTAAAATTTATATTATCCTTTAAAACCTGATTCCTGCATATGACTCACGTATGCAGCCATATCCTTGTCTCCTCTTCCTGATACGGTTACAACGACAACATCATTCTCTTTAAATTTCTTCTTATCCAGGAAAGCAAGTGCATGTGCAGACTCAAGAGCCGGAACAATTCCCTCCAGTCGTGTCAACCTAAAGGCTGCCTCAACAGCCTCATTATCTGTAACATGTTCAAATACTACTCTCTTTGTTTTATGGAGAAATGCATGAACAGGACCTATACCCGGGTAATCAAGCCCAGCGGAAATTGAATATGGCTCGGTAATCTGTCCATCCTCATCCTGCATCAGCATAGTCATGCTCCCATGGATAACGCCTTTCTTTCCTTTAACCATTGTGGCAGCTGTTTCACCTGTTTCTACCCCCTTCCCTGCAGCTTCAACTGCAATCAATCCAACTTGTTCATCATTAAGGTAATGATAAAATGAGCCGATTGCATTACTCCCTCCCCCAACACAGGCTATAATATAATCAGGGTCTTCCTTCCCGGAAACCTCCCTTACCTGCATTTTCATCTCCTCACTTATTACTGCCTGTAATCTGGTTACCATATCGGGATAAGGATGTGGCCCAACTACTGAACCAATGATATAATGCGTATCAACAGGATTGCTTATCCAGTCGCGGATAGCCTCATTTGTTGCATCCTTAAGAGTCATATTACCACTCAGGACCGGAACTACTTCCGCGCCCAGCATTTTCATTCTTAATACATTGGGCATCTGTCGGTCAATGTCTGTTTTGCCCATGTATACAACACACTTCTAGCCCCATAAGGGCACAAACAGTAGCTGTTGCCACGCCATGCTGACCAGCACCTGTCTCTGCTATAATCCTTGACTTTCCCAGTCGTTTCGCTATCAAAACCTGGCCAACAGTGTTGTTTATCTTATGTGCCCCGGTGTGATTAAGATCTTCACGTTTGAGGAAGATTTTCGTATGATGAAATGCGGATAGCCTTGAAGCGAAAAATAATGGAGAAGGTCGTCCCACATAATCCTTTAATAATGATCTGTATTCCTTATTGAACTGATCATCATTAAGTATTTTAAGATAATTGTCACTTAATTGCTTCAGATTCGGATACATCATTTCAGGAATAAAGGCACCTCCGAATTCCCCGTAATAACCTTGTTCATCTACATTGTAGTTCATATACTTTATCTTTTTATTTCATCAATGAATGATTTGATCAGCATCACTTTTTTAATCCCCGGCTCGCTCTCAAACCGGCTGTTTATATCTACCCCGTATAATCCATTATTCCTGAATTTTTTAATCGCTTCAGTATCATCAGGGCCAATTCCCCCGCTGAGGAAGAAGGGTTTGTCAAGGACATAACCATTAAGATTATCCCAGTCAAATTTTTTGCCACTGCCGCCATGACTTTCTGACTTTGTATCGAACAGAAAGTATTCACAGAAAGGCAAATAGGGCCTTAATAACTCATAATCAGACTCTTTGTCTATTGTAAAGGATTTAATAATTTTTAATCCCGCTGACACCAACAGCTTGCAGTATTCAGCTGATTCGTTGCCATGCAGCTGGATTGTTTCAATACCTGTGCGGCCTGCCAGGTCAATTATTATTTCAGGATCTTCATTAACAAAAACTCCAACCTTTCTGATAACTGAGGGTATATCCCGAAATAAATTCAGGTCAGGATTAGTGCCAACATACCTGGGCGATGCAGGATAAAAAATAAATCCCATATAATCAGGGTTTGTTTTTGATACCTCCATTACATTCTGAATATCGCTCATTCCGCATACTTTAATTCTCAGCATAACCCTGTTATATTTCTTTTAGAAAATCAGAAAATGCACCTACCGGATCCGGAGTTGACATAAACTTCTCTCCCATTAGAAACCCATCATATCCTGCATTTCTGAGAGTAGTTAGCATCTCCGGATCAGATATCCCGCTCTCTGATATCTTAACAAAGTCAGATTGAATTTCCTGAATGATTTGCATGGAAATATCCATATTCACTTTGAATGTTTTCAGATCACGATTATTTACACCAACAATATTTACATATTCGTTCACTTTCTTAAGCTCCTGAAGCTCATGCACTTCCAGCAGCACCTCCAGCCCCAGTGAACGTGCCATTTTAGCAAGATTTAAAATTTCCTTTGAATCGAGCACCGCAGCTATAAGAAGTATAGCATCTGCACCAATCGATTTAGCCTCAATTACCTGGTATTCGTCTATAATAAAGTCTTTGCGAAGAATCGGGAAATGGCTATTTTCCCTTATCCCTGTCAGATCAGCAGAAGAGCCTCCAAAAAACTGGGTATCAGTAAGAACAGAAACACCCGAGGCACCAGCCATGAAATATCCTGTTGTAACCTGACTAACTGAAGCTGTTGAGTTTATTATTCCTTTCGAAGGCGATTTACGCTTAAATTCAGCAATAATACCCGATCTGCTTTTATCGGTAACAGAAGCCGATAAGGATATAGTCTCGCGGTCAAAAAAGACGGATCGCTCCAGGTCCTTAACAGGGGTAATAAGAGTAATCAGTTCGAGCTCTTTCTTCTTGTTCTCAACAATTTTATCAAGGATAGTCATGCCTGCAATTCCATTAGTTTCATAAAAGATTTATGCCCCTTCAGTCCAAAGAGGGAATCTTCAGCCATCTCACGGCACTCTTCCAGAGATTTCTCCGGGTAATAGCATTTCAAGGCCATTTGCGCATTAACAGTCACAACATTATTCTGTACAGTTGTTCCTTCTCCTTTAAGTATCTTAATAAACAGGTCAGCTGCTTCACTGACTGTTGAGCCTCCCCTCAGATCAGATTGCCTGGCTTTGCTGTAGTTCATCTCTTCCGGACTAACGATTTTCTCAACACCATTAAGTATATACTTGAAATCAGAAGTAAGAGATATTTCATCATAGCCATCAAGACTATAAACAATAATGTAGCTCATTGAAGATTGCTGATAGAGGTAATTATAAAGTCGTGCCAGTTCAAGGCTATATACGCCAATCAGCTGTTTCTTTGGGAATGAAGGGTTTACCATGGGTCCCAGCATATTGAAAAATGTCTTGATTTTCAGTGCCCGGCGAACAGGCGCAACATTTTTCATTGCCGGGTTAAAGAGAGGTGCATGCAGGAAGCAGACCCCTGACTGCTCAATTTCACGTCTGAGCTTATCATGATCTGTTGAAAATCTGTAACCATAATGCTCAAGAATATTTGATGATCCGCAAGCAGATGTAACACCGTAATTTCCGTGTTTAGCGACCCTCACACCTGCACCTGCAAGAATAAATGTAGCCAGGGTAGAAATGTTGAAAGCATCTTTGCCATCGCCACCCGTACCACACACATCCATTGGGTCAAACTCAGAAAGATCAACCCTTATGCACAGATTAAGAAGAGCATCGCGGAAACCCGACAACTCATCAACAGTTATACTTCTCATAAGATATACCGTAAGAAAAGCAGCAATTTCAGCATCAGAATAGATCCCCTTTGCAATATTTGTCAGAACTTTCTCAGCTTCTGCCCTGGTCAGGGTCTTTTGTTCGAACAGATGATTTAATATTTCGCGCATGTCTGTTTTATTTGAAAATATTTTCAGTTACCACTATTAAAATATTGCAGCATTATGAATTAATCCAGTTTGACACCATATTGATACCGTTCTCTGTGAGAATGGACTCAGGGTGAAATTGTAATCCCTTCACATCATATTCCTTGTGGCTTATTCCCATTATTATTCCATCATCGTCAATACAGGTTATGTCAAAACAATCCGGAAAATCAGCTTCTGAAACTACCCACGAGTGATATCGTCCGGCTATTATGGAATCGGGAATATTACTAAAAAGGGAATCATTCTTTTTTGTAATATGGACAGGAGTGGCGACACCATGATAAACATTACTCAGATTCAGAATTTTACCACCGAATGCCTCTCCTATGGCCTGATGACCAAGACAGATACCCAGAATACTCTTTGCCGGAGAAAATCGTCTTAATCAGGTCAATGCATATACCAGCATCCACCGGTACTCCCGGGCCAGGTGAAAGCAGAATTTTATCATATGCCTCAACATCATTAAGGCTAATCTCATCATTCCTGAATACATCCGGAGAAGTTCCGGTAAGTTTCTCTATATAATGCACCAGGTTATATGTGAAGGAATCATAATTGTCAATTACCAATATCTTTTTCATTTTTTCTGCTCTGTATTATTTAATATTTTCAGCCATTTCAATTGCATTTCTTAATGCTCCAAGTTTATTGTTTACCTCCTGTAATTCATTATCTTCCTGCGAATTGGCTACAATACCTGCACCAGCCTGGTAATAAAGGGTATTGGCCTTACTCAGAAATGTTCTGATCATGATGGCATGATTAAAACTACCCCTGAAATCAATGAAGCCAATAGCACCTCCATAATAACCACGTCGTTGATTTTCGTATTTATCAATGATTTTCATTGCCATGATCTTTGGAGCACCAGTGAGAGTCCCTGCCGGAAATGTTGCGGACAACATGTCTGCCATAGTTGTTCCTTTTTTGAGTTCACCGGATACAGAAGAGACAAGATGTATTACATGCGAATAAAACTGAACTTCGCGGTAGCTGTCAACATTTACATTTGTTGAATGTCTGCTGAGATCGTTCCGTGCAAGATCGACAAGCATGACATGTTCAGCATTTTCTTTCTGATCAGCGGAAAGTTGCTGAGCAAGCAATTTATCATTCTCATCGTTACCGGTTCGCCTGAATGTCCCGGCAATCGGATTAATATAGGCTTTGCCCTTACTAATCTTCAGATGAGCCTCGGGTG
Source organism: uncultured Bacteroidales bacterium (assembly GCA_963741935.1). GTDB lineage: Bacteria > Bacteroidota > Bacteroidia > Bacteroidales > VadinHA17 > LD21. Next base: position 59,329 of record CAVUJY010000012.1, read on the forward strand.
AGGAACCAAAGATCTTATAACTGCCATAATCGAAATAGAAAAGATAGGGAGAAGGGTTTATAGAACGTAAGGCTCTGTATACATTAAACTCGTCTCCAGAGAACTTTCTTGAAAACTGCCTTGAGAGAACCACCTGAAATACATCTCCGCAATGACAGTGTTCTTTACCTCTGCTAACCATCTCTTTAAACTGGTCATCAGAAATGTTCTGTAACTCATCTCCCTGTGTTTTAAATGCATAGAATGCGAGGTTTCTGCTGCTGAGAAGAGATTCAATCCTGTCGATGTCATCCGGCTCATCAACTACATGATTCTCTATAATTTGCAATGTGTTCTGGTAATGATTAATTGCAATAATATATTTATACAAATGATATCTGGCATCAGGAATCTTATAGGCAAATTCCGAGGAACTGCTGAAATCTATTTTCTCAAAATAAGTAACAGCATCGTAAGACATATATCCAAACAAGCCGTTAACGGGAATATCTGCACTGTTTTCTGTCTGGATAAATGAGTTTGTGAATGCAGTAAACCTTGTATTAAACAGCTTATTATCTGTTATTTCGGTGACAATGCCTGATCCATCAGGGTATGATTCTCTGATAATTCCGTCAGATACTTCGAATCCGGCTATCGGTTTCATGCAGATAAAAGAATAACTATTCTCGTTCCCATGATAATCTGAGCTTTCCAGCAATAAGGAATTTGGATAGATATCCCTTACTCTCAGATAGATACTTACCGGGGTGATAATATCGGCCAGTAATTTTCTGGATGATGTCTTAACTTTAAATTCTGCCATTATTGTGCATTTAATTTATTATATCTTCAGATTCTGTTTCCAAAAAAAACGGCCTGTCGTGAGTACGACAGGCCGCTGGATTATATCATTATAAACAAGAGGGTTTGGTCTCACACTGTAACATGAAATTTGCTGAGCCACCAACACCAACTTGTAAATATTCTATTCATTTTTTGCTTTTCTGATTTACAAAAGTAAGCTATGTTTCCTATTATGCAAATTTTTTAAACTTTTTTATTATTTAAGAATTTACCTCCCAGGCAAAAGTGTCATGCTGGAAAAACCCGGTAATAAGCTGTTGAAATATGTCTGCAATCCCATTGTTAAACTATTAACACAATGTATTTCAGTACCTTATATGCAATAAGTTATATCTGAACTCAAATATTATTTTATATTTACGAGATGTGTATCGGACGATTTTACCGATAAAAAGGCCTCTTTTTCACGACAGAATAAGTAGTACATGGATGCTAAAAAGGAAAAGGCCATAACGTATATATGACCTTTTTCAAAATGTTAAAGTAAAACCGGGAAGATTGAATTCGTAGACTAATTTATGGTATTAGTGTATTCTTTAATAAACTGTAAGTCAACTCTCAGACCGTCCAGGTATATTAGTGTCCATGCAAGGCTTCTGCTATTGAGCCCTAACTTGTTTACCGGAGGTTCTTTTTCCCCATTATCTATAAATTCAAAAATTACAGGAGCCGATTTAGCCAATTCTTTGCACCCATTTGTGTTCTCCAATGTTGAAATGATATTTTTCAATCCATTTCTCAGTAATGTTCCTGCAGGCACATCACCTGAAGCCTCTAATGCCGCTGATGAAATTCCTGTGCTGGTTGGCCACCTAACATATTTAGCTTTACTATGCCACTGTTCGGGAGTACTTTCTCCTTCTTTCAGAATTATCTCCTGATATTTATTAATGATCTGCAGAACATCGTCAATCTGCTTGTCAAGAGGTTGAACTGAACCAGCAGCGGGCAATTGATTAAGTACAGCTTCGACCCTGTCATAATTATTTGCCATGTCATAACTGTCATCTATTCTGTCTTTAGCAACATTCAATGCCAACAGTGCAGCGAAAATAGAATTTATCGCCAACAGCAGAAGAACAGCTACCGTATTATAGATATTGAAGTTCTTATTTTTTGATGTGACATTTATAAATACCGGGAGAAAGAGAACATAGGGTAAAGGAAGAGATATTAATAGTAAGGTGCCGGCAAAAGGCCAATGCTGGATTTTAAAAAGCATTGAAATGAAGACAACAAAACATGTTACCCATGTAACTATATAGAGTGACTTACTCTTATTACTGTCATCTGATCTGTAATGATTTATGAGAGCCACGGGAAGAAAAAGAACAACCAGCCCTACCAGACCCAGAGTCAGCATAATGCCCGCTCCGGGGAAGTGATTTACCTTAAAAATAGTCCCAATAAAAACCAACAGAGTAGTTACCAATCCTACGATATATATTTTTTGTTTCATGATTTCATGTATTGTTAATGATCCTTATTGTCTTTCTGATATACTCATTGCATCAGCCTCAAGTAACAGTATACTGTTTTTTAACAGTGCAAGAGAGTGGAGAGCAACTATTAATGAGACATTCCCGTTCTCTTCCATTTCCGTGGGAAAATATATGCCAGGTTCCAGCAGGCTCAAAAAATTTTCATTTTCACTTTCCGAGGATAAACCTGAAATATAGTCTGCATATTCTTTTAAAGCACTATCCAGTTTCAATCGTGAATTTGTTCCCCGATACAGATGATCTCTGGCAGGGACATCATGAAATGGATACGATAGTTTCATATACTGTATTTCAGGACCACTGTTGGAACCTTGTATCTGACCCGTATTAACTGCCGGCTCTCCTGGTTGTCCCTCTGACTGAAGAATCATTCCTTCCTCAATACTATAAATCACATTGAGAAGAGCTTCAGTTTTTGAGTGCAGTTCCTGCATATCCGTGTATCTCGGTTGAATCACGATAAACATCGAGATTTGAACTGGTAGTTTCGTGCATTGACCTGTATAATGTTTCCTGCTGCCCCATATTAGAATAGAATCCCGATTCATATGCACTCTGAAGATTCATATTAATCAGTGCCCCCGGGACAATAATAAGCAGCGAACCTATAATAATAAATATAAAAGGTGCTTTAATGCTGCTCTCCTCTCTCCATGTTAACAAGGTATACCATGGAAAAACTATGATACAAAAGATTACCAATCCTGCTACCATAAGTATACCTGCCAAAGGCCAATGCATAATTCTAAAAAGCATCCCGGTACCGTAGCATGCCATAGAAACAGCAGCCAGAATATATACAGGCCGTTTGTCTTTCTTTTCACTGGCGGCGAACCTGTCAGCCAGAAGAGCAGGAATAAACAATAAGATACCAGCTAATGCTCCAAGACTTATCACAATACCTGCCCCCGGCCAATGCTGCACTTTAAAAAGTGTTCCAAGTATAAAAAACATTCCGGCAAAAAATCCGGATATAAACAAGAAAAGTCTCTTTCTGTTATGGGTCTCTTTCCAGAGTACACCCAGAGCTGACGGCATAAAAATAAATGCCAGGATAAGAGCTCCCAGAGTCAATAAGATACCAGCTAAAGGCCAATGCTGTATCTTGAACAATGAGGCAAAGCCAATCATTATCGTACCAACAATGCCTGATACTTTCATAGTGTTTTTCATTTTTCTGTATTTAGTGTCAACTGCAAATAAGTGTTTCTTCCTGAATTTCTTTTATTCTTCGCGATCCCATTTTCTGTTTTACTCTCCTATATGCTTCTGCAAAATCTGCCCCGTCCTGCATCTCATATTCAACATCACAGCATACGTGGTCAATCAGGTCATGGATAAGATGAGAGAAAGTAATTTCCTGGCTTGAGATATCACTGGGTAATCTGATCAATATTCTGAAGACTCAGTTCAGGCATGACTCAATCCGGGTTTAGTATTAATAATCTGTTGCAGCGATTCGATGTATTCGTTAAGTTCTTTGATTTTTTCAATAACTACAGATTGGCCTTTATCGGTCAGGGCATAATATATCCTGATTCTGTTGTTATAATTCTCAGAAGCAGTTACCAGTACTCCTTCGCTTTCAAGTTTATGCAGAATCGGATACAGGGCTCCATAAGTAAGTTTAATTTTACCTTTTGAAAGCTCCTCTACTTTTTGAGTAATTGCGTATCCATGAAGTGGTCCTTCTTCCTTTAGCAGATTCAGTACAATTGTCTTTAATGAACCTTTTAATAAATCATTTGATATCATAATTTTTATATATTTAAGTTTCTTATATATTGCGAATATAAACTATTTTTAAATACAAATGCAAATTTATTTTTGATTTTTTTAGGACCGAATTAATTCACAGACATCACATAACTGATAATATTTTTGCATAACAAACTATATATCATGTGTATGATGAATTTTCATTAAAATGATTTATGTTATTGTGCAACAGGGATTATTTCATCCCACGACCCAGGGAATGACATTTTGTATCAATTATTGTGCTGCTATTTATATTGTGGAGGGTTGGGCCGCTTTAATTGTTTTACAATTAAAATATATGACTACCGGTAATCAGGTATAAGATCATGAGAAAGACCTGGAGAATAACTTTTATAAGCTTGTCCTCTATTCGATAGACCCGATTCTTCGCTAACGTTGAGGATGACAGTATTTTGTGCTGCTCATAGTGGAATTGGTAGTAGTTCGCGATACTCACTTAATTTAAGAACCTTCAGGAAATATTGTCATTCCTAAAACTCTCTGACTAGTAATATATTACTGTTATTCGCATATTCAATAAAAAAATCATATAAATCCCTTCTCTGATCACGCTCCAGAAAATCAATATTGAATTTGTTTTCTGTTTTATCCTTCATAGTTATTGTAACCTTAAACCTTGTAAGCATTAATCTTCGAAATATCCGAATCGATAAAAACACGCTTCCTGAAACGATTCATCCACTTAATGCTGAGAGTGCCTTCGTCTGACTGAAGAAAGGAAGATTCCGTACCAAAACCATTTGTGAGCAAAGTTAATCCACCAACTGCAAATACAACGAAATACAGCCAGTCAAATATTCTTCAAGTGGTCTGAATGAGCGACCAGCCAAAGGATTGCTACCAACACATTTATTATGCCTATCACTTTGCGAACAACTGTGAATGAACCGTGTTTAAATGTTAATATTTTCATCGGTCTAAAATTAAGTTTACTTAGTCCTTTTCCTACAATGACATGAAATTTAATAAATTACCTTAACTTAATGAAAATAATTTAAAATAATTGGGAAAAATATTTGGAGGTTTTTAAAATTAGCAATACTTTTGACCATTCGGTTAAACTATATAGTTAATCCAAATGGTTAAGCCTAATGACTAATTGATATGACTGATAACGATAAACAAACAGAAGAGAAAATATTTGAAGCAGCAACTGAAGTATTCGTTAATAAAGGAATGGACGGTGCCCGTATGCAGGATATCGCAAGTCATGCAGGAATAAACAAAGCATTGCTGCATTACTATTTTCGAACAAAGGATCATCTGTTCAACGCTGTTTTTGAGATGATTGCCCGAAAAGTACTCAAAAAATTCGCCCCTGTCTTTGATGATAATCTAAGTCTTGAAGATAAAATAAGATTCTTCTTCCAGGAACATATTACTTTTCTCCAGGAAAACCCAAAACTCCCGGGTTTTATACTTAATGAAATCAACCGCGATCCGGTAAGAGTAAAGAAACTTCTGAATAATATCGATTTTGAAAGTCTCTGGCAAAAACTTTACGAACAACATAAAGATGAATTTGATAAGTACAGCATTAACCAGGCTTCATTACCTCAGATAATGGTATCAATTGCAGCCTTAAGTGTTTTTCCTTTTGCAGCAAGGGGGTTGATAGAAGGAATTCTGGGGAAACTCGGAATTGACTTCAACGACTATATTGAACAGAGAAAGGAATTTGCTGCTGATTTTGTCATCAGAGCTATAACCAAATAAACTGCACATGGAGTAAGGTAAGTTTCGGAACGCAAAAAATGATTAATTAAAATTCCAGATAAATGAAAAGGAAAGTCCTGATACTAATAGCTTTTATTATCCCAATGCAATTGACACTGCAGGCTCAGAAAATACTGACTCTTAAAGAATGCTATAACATGGCTGCCTCCACAAGTGCTCTTGCCGGTGAGAAATCTTCGTATTCCGAAATCTCAGACCTGAGGGATCAAAACCTGTCTAAGAGTTGGCTGCCTACTCTTGATGCTAATGGTAGTTTCGTTTATAACTCTTCTGTTATTGATATGAGTAGTGTACTTGGCTCACTGCCTGTTCCTGGCATCGCCAATTTAATTAATCCTTTGCCGCATGAACAGTATAAAGTAACCGTTGACATAAACCAGATAATCTATGACGGGGGTGCAATTAAAGGTGCCAGAGCATTGGAGAGGGCTGATTATAATATCAATGAAAAACAAAATGAAGCTGATATCTACAAATTGCGCGGACAGGTAAATGCTTACTATTTTAACCTGCTTTTGCTGGGCAGGCAGAGAGAGGTCTTTAACAGCTATCTTGAACTCATCAAAAAACGTATTTCCGCCGCACAATCAGCAGTAGTTAATGGTGTGGTTCTTAAATCTGATATTGATGTTCTCACTTCAGAAAAAATCAAACTAGAACAACAGATCACTCAAAATGATATAACCCGTTCATCTCTCCTGAAAATACTATCCGGAATGATCGGAACTGATTTAGATCCGGCAACTGAATTCACCCTTCCTCAATCCGTGAAAAGTCTTTCAAAAGAACTTTTACGTCCTGAGCTTCAGCTGTTTGACCTCAGAAAAGAACAACTGGGTGCAGGAATGAAAATTATTGAGAGCAAAAGGTTGCCAAAAGCATTCGGCTTTGCCACACTGGGATATGGGAATCCCCCCGGAAGTAATTTTTTCAAGGATGAGTTTGCACCTTACTATATTGTAGGTGCAGGAATAAAATGGAACATTTTTGACTGGCATAAGTCTAAAAACGAAAAGAGTGTTATTACTCTGCAACAAGGGATTATTGAAAAAAAGAAAACAGATCTTGCTGATAACCTTACCAGGCTTTTGGAATCAAAAAATGCAGAAATAAGGGGTTTGCAGGCTCTGATAAATACAGATAATGAATTAATTACACTTAGAAAAAGAATCTCGTCTTCTGCTGAGTCGAAGTATGATAACGGAACAATCACCGCCACAGACCTGCTCAATGAAATTAATGCTGAACGACAGGCAGTGCTGAATTTCGAAATTCATAAGATAAATCTTGCAATGGCTGAAGTTGAGTATTTTAATATCAGCGGACAAGAGATAGAATAAATAAAAGAGGATAAATCATATATTATAATAACATGAAAACCAGATCGTTAATAATTATCGCGACCATCCTTCTGGCAGGATGCAAGAATAATACTGAAGTCCCTGATGCATATGGCAACTTCGAGGCAACAGAAGTAATTGTGTCAGCCGAAACAAGTGGTAAAATAGAGCATTTCAATGTTTATGAAGGCTCTGATGTTAATAAGGGTACGGAGATAGCTCTTATTGACACAACCCTTTTGCACCTGCAAAAAGCTGAAATATATGCAGGTATAAAGGGGGTCAGAACACGGCTGAGTTCAATTAATGCACAGAATGAAATTCTCGATCAGCAGATTGAAAACCTGAATGTTAATATTTCAAGGATCGGAAAAATGCTTAAGGATGATGCCGCCACACAAAAACAGTACGACGATCTTACCGGACAGGTTGCTGTTATTCAGAAACAGATTGATGCAAACAATACCCAGAAAGCTTCCGTTTCTGCAGAAATAGGTGTTTATGAATCAAAAAAAGCCACTCTTAACGAACAAATAAGAAGAAGCAGTGTAAAAAGCCCGCTTAATAGTACGGTAATTGAGAAATATTCTGAGGCGGGAGAGATGACAGCTCCGGGGAAACCTCTTGTTAAAATTGCAGATCTTTCTCTCGTTAAACTTAAAGTCTATATCAGCGGTGCTCAGCTTGGGAGTATCAGGCTTGGACAAAAATGCACGGTAAGGATCGATAAAGGAGAAAAAGGATACAGCTCATTCGATGGTACCATAAGCTATATATCAGGGAAGGCTGAATTTACACCCAAGATCATTCAGACCAAAGAAGAACGTGTTACACTTGTTTACGCTGTGAACATCGATGTTAAAAATGACGGTTCAATAAAATCCGGGATGCCGGGTGACGCAATTTTCTTACCAGGAAGTAACTAAAATAATGCAGATAGCAATAGAATCATCAGGTATTAATAAAAATTTCGGATCAACAAAGGCTCTGAATGATATCACATTCTCTGTAAATGAATCCGAGGTATTTGGTTTTATTGGTCCTGATGGAGCAGGCAAGACAACTCTGTTCCGAATAATCACTACACTGCTGCTCCCGGATTCTGGTAACATAAAAGTCCTCGGTAAGAATGCTGTTAGTGATTTTAAGTTCCTTCGAAAGAACATTGGGTATATGCCCGGACGATTCAGTCTGTACCAGGATCTTACTGTTGAGGAGAATCTTAATTTCTGGGCAACAGTTTTCGGTACTACAATTGAAGAAAACTATGATCTGATAGAAGAAATCTATTCTCAAATTGAACCATTTAAGAAACGCCTTGCTGGTAAACTTTCCGGGGGGATGAAACAGAAGCTGGCATTATCATGTGCCCTGATACATAAACCTGAACTACTTGTACTTGATGAACCAACAACTGGTGTCGATGCCGTGTCACGATCAGAATTCTGGGATATGCTGGCAAAGCTTAGGCAGCATAATATCACAATTATCGTTTCCACGCCATATATGGATGAGGCTATGCGTTGCGACAGGGTCGCTTTGATGCAGAATGGTAAAGTTCTCACAATAGACACTCCCCAAAAAATAAGGGATGGCTTCAGAAATAAACTCTTCGCTGTTCGATCTGCCAATAAATATAAACTTATCAATACACTAAGACTATTTCCCGGAACCTTAACAGCTTACCCTTTCGGAGACTCTGTACACCTCACTTTTAAAGAGAATTTAATAGATCCTGATTTCTCTGTATTTCTTAAAAATGAGGGTATTAATGATGCAGTTATAGAGGAAACCAAACCGGGTATTGAAGACAGGTTTCTTGAATTAATGGAAAAAAACAGTCCGGAGTTTGTACCAACTGCTACAGCAACTAAATCTAACAACCGGAAATAAGATGAATAATGTAGTTATATCCGTAAAGCATCTGGTAAAAAAATTTGGGAGTTTTGTTGCAAACGACAATCTGAGCTTTGAAGTGTACGAAGGGGAGATTTTTGGTTTTCTTGGAGCTAACGGCGCAGGCAAGACTACTGCAATCCGAATTCTTTCAGGGCTTTCAAAACCCACTTCCGGAGAGGTAACTGTAGCCGGATTTGATGCATACAAACAGACAGAGGATATCAAAAGGAATATTGGATATATGTGTCAGAAATTCTCTTTGTATGAGGACCTTACAGTAAAGGAAAATATTGTATTATATGGCGGCATTTATGGGATGAGGAAATCTCTGATAAGGACCAGGCTCACTGAGCTTCTTGAAAAATTGAAGTTCGAGGAATATGAAAACAGGATCATAGCTGACCTTCCATTGGGATTGAGACAGAAACTAGCTTTTTCGGTTGCGGTGCTTCACCAGCCAAAAATAGTATTCCTTGATGAGCCCACAGGTGGTGTTGACCCTATTACCCGCAGACAATTCTGGGAGATGATATATGAAACAGCTTCCCGGGGAATAACTGTTTTTGTTACAACCCATTATATGGATGAAGCGGAATACTGCGACCGGATCTCAATAATGAACGAAGGTAAAATAGTAGCACTTGACACTCCGGCAGAACTAAAGAAAAAATATAACTCTGAGACCGTAGAGGAGGTATTTATAAATATTGCACGACCAAAGCTGGTTCATAAAGTCAATGGTTCTTAGTTCCCTGTTCTGAAACTGAACCTGGAAACTAAATAATAGTAATGTATCATTATTATATGTAACATATGAAACAATTCAAAGGGTTTGTAAAAAAAGAGTTCCTGCATATATTCAGGGATTACAGAACCCTGTTTATTTTATTCGGAATTCCGGTAGCCCAGATCCTGATATTTGGTTTTGCAGTAAACACAGATATAAAGAATGCAGGGGTGGCTGTCCTTGATCAGTCACATGATGAAATAACCGAAAAATTAACTGACAAAATAATCTCATCAGGGTTTTTCAGGAGAACTGAAACATTGCTCAATTATAATGATATTGATCTGACTCTTAAGAAAGGTAAAACGAAAGCTGTTATTGTTTTTGAAAAAGATTTTGGTAAAAACCTTATCAGCGAGGGCAATGCCTCGCTTAGCATAATTGCCGATGGTTCCGAACCCAACACCGCAACTCTTGTGACAAATTACATGTCTGCTATTGTTAATAATTTCACAGCTGAGCTTGCCGGACCAGTCCATAACAATTCTATCAGAATAGTGCCACAGGTCAGGATGTTTTATAACCCTAATCTGAAAAGCCATTTTATGTTCGTCCCGGGGGTGATAACACTAATACTGATACTCATCTGTGCATTGATGACATCGGTTACAATAACCCGTGAGAAAGAATTCGGAACTATGGAAGTACTGCTTGTATCCCCACTCAGACCAATTCAGATAATTGTTGGTAAGGTAATGCCATATTTCATACTTTCCTTTATCAATGTCATTCTCATTCTGGTCTTATCGTGGTTTGTTTTTGGACTTCCTGTAAAGGGGAGCATTTTACTTTTGCTTGCTGAAAGCATGCTTTACATCCTGATGAGTCTGTCACTCGGGATATTAATTTCAACTGTTTCGGATAATATGCAACAGGCAATATTTATTTCACTCATAGGGCTGATGTTACCGACAGTACTACTCTCAGGGTTTATCTTTCCAATTGAAAATATGCCAAAGGTCTATGATTATGTTAGTTCTGTAATGCCTCCCAGATATTTTATTGTAATTATTAAAAATATTATGATAAAAGGTACGGGGATAACATACATATGGAAAGAGACTCTTGTTCTTATAGTAATGACTATAGTCTTTATAGGTCTAAGTGTCAGGAACTTCAAGATCAGACTGGAGTAATGTGAAGGGGTGAGTGGGGGAAGAGGTGATGGGGAGAGGATGAGAGGCTGAGGGACGAAGAGACAAAGAAAACCGTGATACTCTGTGTGCTCGTGGTAAAAAAGAAGAAGGGCAGGTGAAGTAGTAAGGAATTAGAAATTTAAATAGGATTGTGTTAAGAAAATGATAATTCAGAAGAAAATGACACAGAAAATTAACTGAGATTAACAAGATGAGAACAATATTTTATCTGATAAGAAAGGAATTCATCCAGATCTTCAGAAATAAATTTATTTCAAAGGCAATATTCGCCGTGCCAATAGTCCAGATGTTGTTATTGGTTCCGGCAGTTACCTTTGAGATAAAAAATATAAATCTGGCTGTCATTGACAGAGATTTGACACCTGTATCACGGGGATTAACAAGCAAACTTGAAGGATCAAAATTCTTCAGAGTAAACTACACTACTTTTTCAGAAAGTGAAGCAAACAACCTGCTGAATCGTAACAAATTTAACATGATACTTCAGATTCCCAAAGGCTTTGGAAAAGATGTAGGCAATGGTAAGCCGGGTGAAATAATGGCAACGATTAATGCTATAAATGCCTCAACAGCACAACTTTCGTGGGCTTACTTTAATGGTGTAATACGCGATTATAACATGGAGCTTGTCAGGAAGAACATCAGTACAATCCCTGTTGTGACTGTTCCTCAAATACTTATAACAAACAGATACTGGTACAATGAAACTCTTAATTACAAGTATTATATGCTTCCTGGCATACTGGTGATACTGGTAACTGCCATAGGGTTTCTCCTGTCAGGACTGAACATGGTGAGGGAAAAAGAGATTGGGACCATTGAACAGATTAATGTTACCCCCGTCAGAAAACATCAATTCATTATTGCCAAGATGGTTCCCTTTCTTATAATAGGACTTATTGACCTGGCCCTTGGCCTTGCAATAGGTAAACTTGCCTTTAACATCCCATTCGAAGGAAATATTCTGTTAATGTTTCTGGGTGCCACAATTTTCCTTATAGCTGTTCTGGGATTAGCTTTATTTATATCGACATTTTCGGGAACACAGCAACAATATATGTTTATTGCATTCTTCTGCATGATAATCTTTATTCTGATGAGCGGGATATTCACACCGTATGAAAGTATGCCTAAATGGGCACAGGATTTCAACCTGATAAATCCGGTTGCATACCTGATGAGAGTAAACAGAATGGTAATGCTTAAAGGGTCAACAATCAACGATATCAGTACTGAGCTTTATTCTCTTACAGTATTGGCATTTGGCTTTTCAATACTTGCAGTAAGCCGTTACAGAAAGACAGCATAATAAAATTATGTGTTTTGTATTACCTGTTTAAAAGGTATATGATCTGTTCTTCAGGGAGTACGATTGCAACTTAATTTTTATCCTTCAAAATGACAGTTGCCTTTACCGGCCAGTGATCAGAAATATATATACCCTTCGACTTTTTTACCACGGTGCTGTAGTCCAGAACTTTCATCCCGTTTTTTACAAAAATATAGTCAATTCTACCAGCTCCGGGTTTATCCGAAAAGCCATTAAAGGTAAAAGAGGGCCCTGCCGGTCTCTTCTGAGATATAAAATATGAATCTTTTAACAATGGAACGCTTTCATCTGGTCCTGTTAAGATACCGTAACCTTTGCTATTGGGAAGCATATTAAAATCTCCGGTAATAATGAATGGAAAACCGGATGAAATTTTGTTAACCTCATCCAATAACAACTTAGAACTTTCTACCCTTGCCGAATCTGAGTCATGTGCAAAGTGAGTATTAAAACAGAAAAAATGCTCATGAGTATTTTTATCAACCAGTTCTAACCATGTCACTATCCTTGGAAGGGAAGATCCCCAGCTTATTGAACCTGGAACTTCAGGTGTTTCAGAAAGCCAGAAAGTAATTGTCCTGACCATATCAAATCTCTCTTTCCTGTAAAATATGGGGTTCATCTCACCGCCTTTTGCTCCATCATCACGACCAACGGCAACCGATGAATATTCATTAAGCACTGAATCGAGATACACATACTGGTTTAATAAAACCTCCTGCATGCCAATAATATCAGGTTTGTCACCTGTTATATAACTTCTCACCAGACCTTCTCTGTTTTCCCATGCATTCAGACTATCACCAGGATTAGCATATCTTAGATTAAGCGTCATCACCTTAAGGGCATCCTTATCGGCTTTATTTGAACAAGAGTTAAGAACAAAAGTAATCATGGCAGTAAAAACCAAAATGCAGAGATTTCTCATAACAGCTAATTTTTACCAAAGATAAACAACACAATGATATAAATCAAAAGGATCAGGCAATAGCAACAGATGATCTATTCAGAAATGGTATAAACCTTTTATTTATATCTTTGTTAAATTGTTTAAGGAGCTATTTCATTCCTTTGACAAACTGAAGTTCCAAGCAAATTACTATAAAATAATTCTTTTGAATGCCTGACATAATAAAGCTTTTACCCGACTCAGTAGCCAACCAGATTGCAGCTGGAGAGGTTATACAAAGACCTGCATCGGTAGTAAAAGAGCTGGTTGAAAATTCAGTTGATGCTGGTGGTCAAAACATCAGGGTTATAATAAAAGACTCAGGGAAAACATTAATCCAGATTATTGATGATGGGGCAGGTATGAGTGAAACTGATGCAAGACTCTCTTTTGAACGTCATGCCACATCAAAAATCACCACAGCTAACGATCTTTACACTATTACTACCAAGGGATTCCGTGGAGAAGCTCTGGCTTCCATTGCGGCTGTTGCCATGGTCGAGTTAAGAACACGAAAGCAGGAAAATGATACCGGAATACATATTGTAATAAACGGATCAAAGACAGAATTACATGAGCCCTGCAGTTGTGCAGTCGGGTCAAGTTTCTCTGTAAAAAATCTCTTTTATAATATCCCTGCCAGACGTAAGTTTTTAAAATCTGACAGTACAGAGTTCAGACATATTGTAAATGAATTTCAGAAAATAGTAATTGCTCACCCCGGCATTCGTTTTTCCCTATATCATAATGATACTGAAATATATAATCTTAGTCCTGGCAATATCCGTCAACGTATTATAGGAGTATTTGGCAAGCAAATAAATCAGGATCTTATCACCCTGGATACTGAAACCAGTCTGATAAGCATAAAGGGGTTTATTGGCAAACCCGAGAATGCACGCCGCACATACGGCGAACAATTCTTCTTTGTTAATAACCGTTTTATGAAACACCCTTATTTTCATAAAGCTGTGGTTGAAGCTTATCAGAATATTCTTCCTGTTGAAGCTATTCCTTCATACTTCATTTTCATGGAGTCGGACCCTGCATCAATCGATATTAACATTCATCCTACTAAAACTGAAATAAAGTTTGAGGACGAGAGATCAATTTGGCAGATCTTAATGGCTTCTGTAAGGGAGGCATTGGGACGATTTAATATAGTACCCTCTCTTGATTTTGAAAATGAAGCACTTATAGAAATTCCTGTAAGAAATTCTTCCACCTATATACCTGAACCTCCCAGAATTGAGATCAATACACAGTATAATCCATTTGATTCGGAGGAAAAGAGTCAGAACAGATCAGGAATGGTTGAACGATTTGAGAGAGAAAACACAGATAACTGGGAAAGATTATACTCTGCTTTGGAAAAGGAGAATAATATTCCTGAGCCATATGAAAAACCTGCTGAATCACAAAGGAAATTCTTTCAGGTTAAAGGTAAATATTTTGTTTGTCCTGTTAAATCAGGCTTAATGATCCTGGATCAGAAAAGGGCTCATGAAAGGATTTTATATGAACGGTTTCTTGAATCATTAAGCCAAAACAGAGCTGTCAGTCAGGCGGATATGTTCCCGGTAACTTCTGAGCTAAACCCTTCAGATATAATTATACTAAAGGAGATAGAAAGTGAGCTTCAATTATTGGGCTTCAAACTTGAATATTCAGGAAATAATAAAATAACTATTAAAGGCAGACCAGCAGGAAGTGAGTCTTCTGATCCTCTTGAAATGCTTGAGATACTAATGGAAGATTATAAAACGACCAAATCAGATCCGTTGACCGGAGCAAAAGAAAAAATAGCATCAGCAATGGCCGTTGCTTCTGCTATACCCTATGGGAAGGTGTTGGCACAGAGTGAAATGGAAGGACTTTTCGACACATTATTTGCATGCAAGTCACCAAACTATTCATCCAAAGGAAAGCCTGTACTTAGCATTATTAATCTGGAAGACATTGATAAAAGATTTAAGTAAGAAATAATGACATTTTGTCGGGTAGTATATATTAAAGATATTTGGCCCGACTATTGAAGGTAAAAAATAAAAATTTATAGATGAACAGTTACGGCAGAGGAAGTTTCGGTTTACCACCGGTAGTCAAGAATATCATAATGATCAACGTTCTGATGATTCTGGTGTACTATGCAGGACAAAGAGTATTCGGGGTCGACCTTGATGCTAAGCTTGGATTATATTTCATAAAATCAGAGCATTTCAGACCATTTCAGATTGTCACGCATATGTTCATGCATGCGAACTTATTTCCTCATCTGTTTTTTAATATGTATGCGCTATTCATCTTTGGTCCGGCGCTTGAAAATGTCTGGGGCCCTAAACGATTTTTTGTATATTATTTTGTAACAGGTCTTGGTGCTGCATTTCTTCATGAAACAGTTTTATATCTGCAGTACAGCCATTGGGCAAATAGCATAAGTCCTGATAATCTTCAGCTTGTTTTGGATCAGGGATCGGCATATCTAAGCCAGGGGAAAGTTTTTACCAATGAGTCGATGAAAAGCCTTCAGCTACTGCTGAATACCCCAACTGTTGGGGCGTCGGGAGCTATCTTTGGAGTCTTGCTTGCGTTCGGGGTACTCTTCCCCAACACCCAACTGATGCTTTTGTTTCCACCAATTCCTATCAAGGCAAAATACTTTGTTATGTTTTATGGCGGACTTGAATTATTTTTAGCAGTTACACAGCCTGGCAGTAACATAGCGCATGCAGCTCACATCGGAGGAATGCTGTTCGGCTATATTCTTATCCGATACTGGCGAAAAACAACTAACACCTTTTATTAATGGGAATTTGGGACGATACTAAAAAAATATATAAAAACGGAAATAATCTTAACCGGCTTATTTACATTAACATAGCGGTATTTCTTATTATATCGCTGCTGGCTATAATAGGTTATCTGGTTAATAATGAGCAATTATCTGAAGATGTAGTCAAATTACTTGCTGTGCCTTCTCACCTTCCCGTTCTGCTTGTGAGGCCATGGACAATAATAACATATATGTTTTTGCATAAGGGAGTATGGCATATTCTCTTCAATATGTTATGGTTATATTCTTTTGGCAGGATCTTCCTTGAGTATCTCGATCAGAGAAAACTGGTAGCAGTATATCTGATGGGAGGAATAGCAGGTGCAATTGTTTACATCTTTTCTTTTAATATTTTCCCGGCCTTTTCAGGTGTAGTGGCTGATTCAATTGCAATAGGTGCTTCTGCTTCTGTTATGGCGATTGTTGTCGCAATTTCAGTATATGTTCCTGATTACAGTGTCCAGCTATTTTTATTCGGAAGAATTAAAATAAAATATATTGCAATAGGTATTTTTGTTCTTACCTCCATAATGGATTTTTCAGTTAACTCAGGAGGAAAACTAGCACATTTTGGTGGCGCATTTTTTGGATACTTCTATGCTATAAGACTGAGACAGGGGCATGATATCGGGAAAGGGTTTAATAAGATATTAGATTTTTTTGCTACAATGTTTAAACCCAGAAGGAAGCTAAAGGTAACTCATAGAAAAGTTGCGAATGAGTACGAATATAATAAGATAAAAGCTGAACATCAGGCCCAGATAAACAAAATTCTTGAAAAAATATCCAAAGGTGGTTATGACAGTCTGACGAAAGAAGAGAAAGAGGAATTGTTTAAAGAGAGTCAGAAAAAAAATTAATCTCTATAAATACCTCTTCGGTACATTCTTTGCAACCATTTATCAAATATCAGGAGCGAAAAACCGTTTTTTCCCTTTATGCAGGTAAATTAGTAGTTACAAACAGTGAAGTTGAAGAAAATACTTTATAAAATTCTGTTAGCAGTAAATGCAATTTTTGCACTTACTCTGCTTATATCATACCTTGCTGTAATTATTAATCCGAAAGACTTCTTTCTGCCTGCTTTCTTCGGACTTGCTTATCCATACCTGCTGTTGGCGAATATTATACTGGTTGTTATCTGGGCTATGTTATTGAGGTTTGAAGCTTTAATATCCGTCGTAGTTATTGCTGTTGGAATTACTCATTTTTCTAATTATATTAAACTTGTCAAACCATCAGGGGATAAAACAGATACATTTAAAGTACTAAGTTATAATGTAAAGTTGTTTAACTATTTTGAAAGCAGAAACGGGTCTAATTCTGAGAAAAGAATAATCAACTTTCTGAATTCTCAAAAGCCGGATATAGTCTGTTTACAGGAATATTTCGGTTATGGTGCCCCAGCCGATAATGAGGCAGCCTTCAGAACTGCGCTTAACGGGAAATACTATTCTCATATGAAAGTTATTATGAGTGGTAAAAACAGGTTCTATGCTATTGCCACCTTCAGCAAATTCCCAATAATAAATAAAGGCGAGATCATTCATCCTGCCTCTTCCAGTCTCACTATTTATACAGACGTAGTTATAAAAAGGGATACATTCAGAATCTATAACAATCACCTTGAGTCATTCAGGCTTAAAAAGATGGAACGCTCATTCCTTAACGAGATGGCGACATCTGATGATAAAGAAACCATAAATGAAGTAAAAAACATATCTGTCAGCCTTAAAAAAGGATTTGTCCGCAGGGCTATCCAGGCTCAGGAGGTAAAGGAGAACATAGATAAATCTCCTTACCCTGTGATTGTTTTAGGTGATTTTAATGATACTCCTGTCTCTTATGCTTACAGAAAGATTCGCAAGGGACTTAATGATTCCTTTGTCAACTCAGGTTATGGTGCAGGATTTACTTATAAAGGCAACTATCCCCCAAACAGGATCGATTACATCCTGTATGATAACACACTGATTAATACATACTTTGAAATAATTAAAGTGAAGTATTCTGATCATTATCCAATAATATCATATTTCAGGGAAAAAAATCAATAAGGAAGGTTTCTGAAATCAACATTCCCTCCTGAAATAATTAAACCAACTTTCTTCCCTCTGAACAGATCGGGGTTTTCTTTTATAATTGCAAGTACCGTTGCTGAAGATGGTTCGACTATTATCTTCATCCTTTCCCATATCAGCAACATACTTTCAATTATTGATTCTTCCGTGGTAGTCAGAATCTGATCAACATTTTTTCTGATCACAGAAAAAGTAAGATCGCTGAGAGATGTGAGCAGTCCGTCAGCTACTGTTATTGGATTAACAGATGGCACGAGCTTGCCGGTACTTAACGAGAGATATGCATCATTTGCGTTTAGCGGCTCGGCACCTATCATCATTATACTCCTGTTCTTGCCTTTAATATATGTTGATGTGCCACTTAAAAGGCCTCCTCCTCCTACAGGTGCAACTACAATATCCAGATCGCCTTTTTCATCAAGCAATTCAAGAGCAGCAGTTCCCTGTCCGCAAATGACATTAAAATTATCATAGGGATGAATAAGAGTTGCTCCGGTTTCATTTATTATCATCTGTGTATGTTCTTCGCGCGACTGTAAAGTAGGCTTACAGAATGTTATTGCGGCTCCATATCCGGCTACAGCATTCTTTTTAACAACTGGTGCATTTTCAGGCATAACAATATTTGCCTTTACACCATTCATTCTGGCTGCAAGTGCAAGAGCAGCCGCATGGTTACCGGAAGAATGAGTAACCACTCCTCTGCTCTTTTCCTCATCCTCGAGCAATAGAACAGCGTTTGTGGCCCCCCTGAACTTAAATGCACCTACTTTTTGAAAATTCTCGCATTTGAAATACAGTTCACATCCAAAAATGTTGTTAAGTTGTATGGAGGTCAGTACAGGAGTCTGGTGAATGAAAGGTTTTATCCTTGAATAGGCTGCCTGAATATCGGAAATAGCGGGAAGGTTCATATTAATCTTTTCTCAAAAATAACAAATATTGGTAATAAAAATAGGGACATGCCGTGGCATGTCCCTATTGTATAATATAATTTTCTATTGTCTAAAAGAGACTATAAGCAACTGTAATACCAGCAAGAACAACTGAAACCATCGACATCAGTTTAATAAGGATGTTAAGAGCTGGTCCGGAAGTATCTTTGAAAGGATCACCAACAGTGTCACCAACAATACTGGCTTTATGGCAGTCGCTTTTCTTTCCGCCATAATTGCCTCTTTCAATATATTTCTTTGCATTGTCCCATGCACCACCAGAATTATTGAGCATGCTGGCAAGGGTAAAGCCAGTTGTCATACCTCCGGCAAGAAGGCCAACGATACCCGGTACACCAAATAAAATACCAACCACGAATGGAACCGCGATTGCCATCAAAGATGGAACCATCATTTCTTGCTGGGCTCCTATTGTAGAAATCTCTACACATTTTGCATATTCCGGTTTTCCTGTACCATCCATGATACCCGGAATCTCACGGAACTGACGTCTGACTTCATCAACCATTTTACCGGCTGCTCTTCCAACAGCTTTCATACTCATAGCACTGAATACAAATGCCATCATAGCTCCGATAAAAATACCTCCAAGGAGAATCGGATTGAAAAGAGACAGATCGTATGCAGAGACAAAATCTTTAATAGTTGAAGTAGTAACTTGAACAGCTACCTGACCATCATGTACTGCAGGCATAGTATTATGATAAAAGAGTGTATCTCCAATCTGTTTGAAACCTTCAGGAGCTTTGTCTGCAATTCTGCCGAGCCACAATTTAACTTCTTCCATATATGCAGCCATAAGAGCAAGAGCTGTTAATGCCGCTGAACCTATTGCAAATCCTTTTCCTGTAGCAGCGGTAGTATTACCGAGACCATCCAGAGCATCTGTTCTTTCTCTTACTTCCTCTGGAAGATCAGCCATTTCAGCGTTTCCTCCTGCATTATCAGCTATAGGTCCAAAAGCGTCTGTTGCCAGAGTAATACCTAATGTTGAAAGCATTCCTACTGCTGCAAAACCAATCCCATAAACTCCTAAAGCAAAATCATGAAATCCTCCTGCAAATCCGAATGCAGCAATAATACCTGCAACTATTGTCACAACAGGAACCCATGTTGAGAACATCCCTACAGCCATACCTTCAATAATTACGGTAGCCGGGCCTTGCTGAGCTTGTTTGGCTATTCCTTGTGTAGGTTTATAACCATCAGAAGTAAAATACTCGGTAGACTGACCAATAATAACACCTGCCATCAAACCTGCCACAACGGAACCGAACACACCCCAGGTTATCCAGCCTGTATAGGCCATAATAGCCAGTGCAACAAGAATAAAGGCTGAACTGCCTCCAGTTCCAAGCAATAGTGCATTTAGAAGATTCTTTGGTGTTGCAGATTCTTTAGCTCTTACAAGGTAAACACCTGCAATAGACAATAAGAATACCAATAGCGGAAACAATCATTGGTGCGATAACAGCCTTCATCTGCAGATCACTGGTAATTGCCGGAAGAGCTGCCCCCAGAGCTGCTGTTGCAAGGATTGATCCTGCATAAGATTCATAAAGGTCTGCGCCCATACCGGCTACATCACCAACATTGTCACCAACGTTATCAGCAATGGTAGCTGGATTACGAGGATCGTCCTCTGGAATTCCTGCTTCAACTTTACCTACCAGGTCAGCACCAACGTCAGCAGCTTTTGTAAAGATACCTCCTCCAACACGTGCAAACAAAGCCTGTGTTGAAGCACCCATCCCAAATGTAAGCATGACGGCTGTAATTTCTATAAGTTTTTGGTTTTCAGTTGTACCTGCATGAACAAAAGTAAGTCCAAGGAATTTAAGCCCCGTATCCATATGTTCAGGAGTAAAAACAAGTCCGTTAAGAATAAGGAACCAGATAGCTATATCCAGAAGTCCGAATCCAACAACAACAAGTCCCATAACAGCTCCACTTCGCAATGCTACCTGTAACCCTTTGTTAAGAGATTTTGAAGCCGCCAGGCTGTTCTGTTTGAAGCAAATGTTGCTGTTTTCATACCCAGATATCCACAAAGACCTGAAAAGAATCCTCCGGTAAGAAAAGCAACGGGTACAAATGGGTTCTGAACTCCCAGATAGGCCAGTATAGAAAGAAGTACAACAAGTATTAAAAATACTTTTGTAACAACTGTATACTGACGTTTCAGGTAAGCCATAGCTCCTTCCCTGACATACTCAGCTATCTCCTTCATTCTGTCTGTTCCTTCATCCTGAGCCTTCATACTGCTGTAGAAGATCCAGGCGAATAACAATGCAAGAAGTGCTGAAATCGGCACAATCCAAAAAATACTACTAATCATGATATAGGTTTTTAAATTAAAAATTAAGGTTTAGAAATGAAAAAAAAATTCGCCGGTACAAAACTATATTAGTTTTTATTTTAAACAAGACTTTTATGACCTAATTTTTTAACCATTTTCAGCTATCCGTTAATTTCTCTTACAATTTATTGCTTTTTAACATATTTATTCATCCAGTTTAATACTTCCCAGTGCTTATGCAGAATTGATTCTCTTGCGGCATAACCATGACTTTCATTAGGTAACAGGACAAGTCGGGCTGTAGCTCCAAAACCTTTGAGTGCGGCATAAAATCTTTCGCTCTGAATGGGAAAGGTACCGCTGTTATTATCTGCAAGTCCGTGAATCAGCATAATAGGATCCCTGACCTTGTCGGCATGCATAAATGGAGACATTGCATTATAGATATCGGGAGCCTCCCAGTAGCTACGTCTTTCATTCTGAAATCCAAAGGGAGTAAGAGTTCTGTTATATGCCCCGCTCTCTGCTATACCTGCTGCAAATAACCTGGAATGTGCAAGAAGATTTGCAGTCATAAAGGCACCATATGAATGTCCGCTCACTGCAACCCTCTTGGGATCAGTTACTCCCATTTCAACCGCTTTATTAACTGCTGCCTCAGCATCAGCAACTAGCTGATCGATAAATGTATCATTGGGCTCACTGCCGGAAACACCAACAATCGGGAAAGATGCATCCATAAGCACTGCATATCCCTGTGTTACATATACAAGTGCAGATGATGGCGAGACTCTTGTAAACATGTATGGAGATCCACTTACCTGTCCTGCAGCAGCGGCATCATTAAACTCCCGTGGATAAGCCCATAAAAGTGAGGGCAACGGTCCATCTTTCTTAACGTCATAACCAGCAGGCAGATACAAAATAAAGGAGAGGTCAATCCCATCTTTTCTCTTATACTTTACCAGCTCTTTTGTTACACCTGCAAGTTGAGGATAAGGATTTTCAAATTCGGTTACCTGTGCAATAGTGCCCTTTTTGATGTTTCTGACAAACAGGTTAGGCACATCGGTAACAGATTGTCTGTTAGTCAGTATCAGTCCTTTAGAAATATCAATGTTCGAAGTAAAAGATTCATAGTATGGCGCCTCTGATCTCCATAATCGTGTTTTTTTACCTGTTGATATATCATACCTGTCAATAAACGGGCGGTCTCCTTCCGGAGAAGCTCCCTGACCAGTAAGATAAAGAGATCTGCCCTTATCGCCAAAAAGCAAAACATTACTGCCATAGGTATTCGTTTCCATGATAAAACGACCTGGGTCATTATACCCGTCATCACGGTTAAGTTCAAATATTTTTTTCCTTGTCTTTGCTGGATCAGCGGGACTAAAGGAACTGGTTATTCTTATTCTTGACCTTGCAGAACTTTCAGAAATAAGTGCAAAGTCGTCTCTCCCCCATGTTATACCACTATATCTCATCTCAGTTGCAATAAACTTTACAGGATCGCCCTGAAAAGGAGCCTGAAGCAAATAAACCTGATCATGATATTGCATCTTTTTATTAAAATCGCCTCCATCCAGAGCCTCTACCCAATAAATCGTAGAAGGTTTATCGGAACGCCAGTTAAAGGACCGGGGACCTGTAAGAACTGCATCATAAGCTCTCGGATAGTTCTCAATAAGAGGCTTCTCAAGTAATGTTTTTACAACATCTCCATTTATATCCCATACCTCAGAAACGGTTGGAAACATTCTGTAAGGAACTATGTATGAGAAAGGTCGCTTAAGAGATGTGACCAAAAAATATTTACCGTCAGGCGATGGCGAAAGATCTGTGATCATTCCGGCTTTGCCCTTTGGAACTGTCTTTTCACCATCCCAGAGCTTAGCTTGTGATTTTGCGAAATACTCGAATGTCATCTCGTCAACCGGATCTTTAAGAAGATCCTGATAAGTTGCAGCCTGTCCCTTTTTTCCCAGATTTTCCTGAACAACAGGTCCAACCGGAACAAGACTCCTTTCTGGTCTCTTTCCTCTGGCAGGATCACTTACAGCATAGACTATACTTTTATTATCAGACAGCCAGCTGGCAGGATTACCAAATACCATATTAATACCCTCATCAATTTTTGAGGCTTGCCGGGTATCTGCATCACAAATCCACAGCTCAATTGTTGCCGGTTTGGTGTTTGTAAACAGAAACTTTTTCCCATCGGCTGACCACTGTGGAAAGCCCAGGGACGGATCAGCCGGCAATCCTGATATACTCTGTAAGTTGGAGCCATCAATATTCATTATCCTGAATCCTTTGTAATATGTCTGCCGGCTGGGACCAGATGTAGCAGGATCTATTCTCAGACCTGCAATTCTTAACTCCTCTGCCGCAAGCTCTGCAATTGTTATAATACTTGAACGATCAATAAGGAGTAGTCTGGATTTATCAGGACTCACTGAGGTTAAAGGAGTCAGTGGTGCATCTACGATTTTCACAATTTCATCAGGAGGTAACTGATACTTTAATGCGTCCTGTGCATTCATGCTTATAACAGCTGAAATAATGACTGTTAATGTGAATAATGTTTTTCTGATCATGATAGAATTTGTCTAGTTATACAATAAATAATTACAGGTTTTCTTAGTACTGAATGTTCAGTTTCAAAGGTAAAGATTTGAAAAGATGAAAATATGTTTTATAATACTTCGCATGTTTTTTTGGCTTCAACAGGATACAATTATTACATTTGTGTAAAATTTGATCTGATGGTATCAATTAATAAAGACATTATTGATCAGGCCTGGGAAAACAGGTCATTATTGCAAAACTCTGATGTACAGAATGAGATTAACAAAACGATTGAATATCTGGATAAAGGACTTATCAGGGTAGCAGAACCATCTGACAAGGGATGGATCGTAAACCAATGGATTAAAAAGGCGGTTATACTTTACTTTCCTATCAGACAGATGGAAACTATGGAGGTCGGTCCTTTTGAGTTTCATGATAAGATCCCATTAAAAAGAAACTATAAGGAACTTGGTGTCAGAGTCGTCCCGCATGCACTTGCACGTTATGGGTCATTCCTTGCCCGTGGTGTAATTATGATGCCATCGTACGTTAATATTGGAGCCAGAGTTGACGAAGGCACTATGGTTGATACCTGGGCAACAGTAGGTTCTTGCGCCCAGATAGGTAAAAATGTTCACCTTAGTGGTGGCGTTGGTATAGGCGGGGTACTTGAGCCTGTTCAGGCGGCTCCGGTAATAATCGAAGATAATTGCTTTATCGGATCGAGATGCATTATTGTTGAAGGAGCACATATTGAAAAGGAAGCTGTACTTGGTGCAAACGTAGTCATCACAAACAGTACAAAAATTATTGATGTTACCTCTGAAAATAGTATTGAATATAAGGGTTTTGTACCATCCAGATCTGTTGTGATACCAGGCTCATATCTCAAAAAATTTCCTGCCGGTGACTACAGTGTTCCTTGTGCACTTATTATCGGAACACGAAAAGAATCAACTGATAAGAAGACATCTCTGAATGAAGCATTAAGAGAATATGAAATACCTATGTAATAATAAAATAATCATCAATTTTGAGCCCCGGATAAGCGTTTTTTTAGATAGGTTAGCAAAAAAGCTGCACTAAAAAATAAAAATAAACGTTTTTATACTACTTTTGAGCGCAATCAATCTATTAAAGTCAAAATGCCAAAAATATCAGCAGTAATTATTACATATAATGAAGAGCTATTCATCGACAAGTGTCTCGCCTCTATTGATGGGATTGCTGATGAAATAGTTGTAGTTGATTCCTTTTCAACTGACTCTACTGAAGAGATATGTAAGAAATATAATGTACGATTTGTTAAACACCCGTTTGAGGGATACCGCGATCAGAAGAATTATGCTGTTAACCTTGCAACTTATAATAATATTCTTTCACTTGATGCCGATGAAGCTTTGAGCGATAGTCTCAGGGAATCGATTCTCAAAATTAAAGATAAATGGGATTATGACGGTTATCTTTTTAACAGGCGGAATAACTATTGTGGAAAGTGGATCAAATACTCTGAATGGTATCCTGACAGGCAGCTAAGATTATTCAACAGGGAAGACGGCTCCTGGGGAGAACTCAATCTCCATGAAAAATTCATGATGTCAAACGGGGCAAGCATTGGAAAACTTAGTGGGGACCTGTTGCACTGGCCATTTACTTCTCTTGAGGATCATATTGAAAAGATGAAAAAATACTCCATAATCGGAGCCCGGGAATTCTATAAAGCAGGAAGAACAGGCAAATCTTTTTACACCCTATATTCATTTAATATGGGGATTTTTAAGATCATATATAATAAAAGGTGGTTTCCTTGACGGTCGAAATGGTTATTTGATCTGTTCCCTTTACGCTAAGTCATCCTTCAATAAATACAAGAAACTAAGAGAGTTAATCAAAAACAAAGATTCAGGAGTAAGTCAGACTTAATGCTTTTTGATGAAGATATAATAAACTCTTTAGCCACCCTTAGAGATGGTGGGGTAATCCTATATCCTACCGATACTATATGGGGTCTTGGTTGCGATGCCACAAATGCATCAGCTGTTGAAAAGATCTACAGAATAAAATCCCGAAGTGAAAGTAAAAGCCTATTGATTCTCGTGGATAGTGAGCAGATGATGGAGCGTTATGTTAAAGAAGTTCCAGAGATAGCATATGAACTTATAAGTGTATCGGATACACCTCTTACCATAATCTATGAAACAGGAAAAAACCTTGCTGCAGGTGTTTGCGCATGCTGACGGTTCAGTTGGTATAAGAATATGCCATGATGATTTTTGCAATCAGCTTATTAGCAGATTCAGAAAACCTATTGTGTCAACCTCAGCAAATTTCAGTGGAAAAACATCGCCCGGAAATTTTAGCGAGATTGAACAAGGGGTGATTGAGAGTGCTGACTTTGTTGTTGGTTACCGCCAGGATGACCGGCGAAAAGTATCAGCATCGCCGGTCATAAAAGTATCTCAAAACGGTACTATCACCATTATACGAAAGTAGCTTATCTCGATCTTACATGCCCTGACCCTGATACATGTGCATCAACTTTCGGCGCTTTCCCGTAATAACCAACATTTCCGCTTCCTGACACACGAGCTTCTAAAGATTCGGTAACATTACATGTGCAGTTTCCGCTTCCGGATATACTTATTTTTGCTGTTTCAATTTTCAAAGCTTCCCCGGAATAGTTGCCGGACCCGCTTATAGAGATATCAGCTCTTGAAGCATTACCATTTCCACCAAAAATTATATCACCTGATCCGGAAATACCGCAATCAATATTATCAACAGTAACATCCGAAGTGTATATCTTCCCGCTCCCACTTACACTTAAATTCAGATCATCTGTCTTTAAAGCGTCTTTAATCTCTGCTCTTCCTGATCCTGAAACACCTAACCCATTTAATTCAGGTAAAGTAATATATACCGTAACCCTTTCGTTCATTCTGAAACGCCATTTCTCCTTTTTAATAACAAGCCTGCCGTTTGAGACATCTGTAATAATATCTTCCAGAACATCTCTGTCGCCTTCGAGTACAACTTTAAATTCTTTCCCAAAGTTAATGAACAGGTCTCCCGATACACCAAAGTTGATCTTGGTAAAGCCGGATAAATCTCTGGTTTCTCTCTCCTCGGACTGGCCTTTTGAAAAACCGTATGTAACAGAAACAGCTACCAGAAAT
This sequence comes from uncultured Bacteroidales bacterium, assembly GCA_963741935.1. Taxonomy (GTDB): domain Bacteria; phylum Bacteroidota; class Bacteroidia; order Bacteroidales; family VadinHA17; genus LD21. The sequence goes on from CAVUJY010000012.1 coordinate 86,574, forward strand.
AAGGTAAAAAATATTGCTCTTTTCATAGTTCTTGATTTAGATAGTTTAATTAATACTATGAAAAGACCTCCATTTTTGAAAATAGCTGCACAGAACAGTAAAAATTATGTTAGTTTATTTCGATTAGTCCATCAGGCAGATTCATTCTGATAACTTTATTCTTTCTGTCGATATTCAGGATAAAATCTTCATGAAAAGGTATCAGAATATCCCTTTTGTCGGGTGAGATTACGCTTAAGAGGATCTGCCCCGGGTTAACTATAATATCTTTAATCTCTCCAACCAGTTTATTCATCTGATCGAAAACACCAAACCCAATATAGTCTTTGCTTCCATTTACATCATTTTCAGGCTCAGTTGAAGCTGTCAGAAATATCCTGCACCCTATAAATTCATTTACTTTAGTATCAGAGTCATATCCGTCAAATCTTATCCTAAGTATGTCTGCTCCTGAATATTCAGTGTCAGATATTAAAAAAGGAACCGGTCTCCCTTCAACTTCAAGGAAGACCGATTCCAGTTCAGGTATATTTTCAGTAAAGTTTTTTTCTAACTTAACTGTTACAGCGCCTTCATAACCGCTGATTTTTGTGATTCGACCCAGTAATATATTGTAAGTATAAGCCATTGGATCAATGATCCTTTTGCCTATAATTACTCCTGAGGCTTATCATCGGCAACTGGCTCTGATGTATTATCTTCTGCAACAGGAGGCTGAGTAGGTTCTTCAGCTTTAGGCTCTTCAGCTACAACTTCTTCAGCTTTGGGTTCTTCAGCAACAACTTCCTCAGCTACAACTTCTTCCGCAACAGTTTCTTCAACAGATCTTATGCTTCCTCCTCAGGTAATGCTTCAGGGCTATTACCAGCGGCAGCTTTAGCTGCTAAATCTGCATTTCTTTTAGCAAGTTTTGCAGCTCTGGCTTCATTTATGCGTTTTTCTTCCTTAAGACGACTGCCTAATTCATCATCCTGTGATTTCTCAAGATTTTGTTTTTTAGCTTCAATCTTTTCCTCATTCTGCTTCACCCATTCTTCAAATCTTCTTGTTGCTTCAGCATCATCGAATGCACCTTTTTTGACACCTTCAAGAAGATGTTTTTTAATTAGAACACCTTTATAAGACAGGATAGCTCTACATGTATCTGTAGGTAATGCGCCATTTTGCAGCCAACCCAACGCTTTATCGAAGTTAAGCTCGATAGTTGCCGGATTAGTAACCGGATTATACGATCCGATTTTTTCAATATATCTGCCATCCCGTGGCGATCTGCTATCTGCAACCACAATGTGGTAGAAGGCCAGTTTCTTACGGCCTTTTCTAGCTAATCTGATTTTAACTGCCATTAATTCTTACGCTTTTTTATTTAACCTGTTTTAAAAATTGTGGCTGCAAAGATATAATATTTATTATTACTAAAAGGATTTTCATAATCAAATTTATTGATTTTCTTCGATTAGCCATATATATATGCATCAGGAGATGAGAAATAACTTCCTGATAACTTAAATCTATTCTTTTATGGATATGATTAAAATCGTTCTCAACCGATGTATTTTCCGGAATATAAAAACGGCAGCAAATAATGCTGCCGTTTTATAAGCTTTAATTATTCAGATTAATAGCCAGGGTTTTGTTCTGGTTTCAGCTTAGGATTTGCTTCAATCTCACGTGCCGGAATCGGGAAGAGCAGCTTTGCATCATTATATTGCATGATTCCAACATTCTCATGCAAACGACGTACATCATGAATTTTAAATCCTTCAAATGCAAGTTCAAGTCTTCTCTCCAGAAGGATATCATCCAATGTAACTGAAGTGGCAGCATGCCAATCCGGCTCTTGTATGAGTTACGTTATAATCGGCAAGAGGAGTAGCACCAACAGAAGTATTTAATCTCATATTACATTCTGACCTGATAAGGTACATTTCTGCCAGCCTGAATAAATTAATTACACCATACTGGTTGTTCCATTTTCCTGTCCTTGTTGCACCCTCTCCAAAAAAGAAAAGGTCTCTTCGCTGATCCCCTTCAGGATAAAGGTCGAGATGTGCATCCAGAATATCAATATCTCCTGTTCTTCCACCATATTCAGGTACCGAGAAGAATTCAGTCATTGAGCTGAAGCGGTCCTGAGGAGTTATCTGTGTTGCAAAAATATCTTCAGCAGAATTGTTGTCATTATTAAATACATCGGCATACGATGGTAATATCGAATAAGCACCTGACTCAATAACAGTATTTGCAGCATCTCTTGCACTGGCATAGTCGCCTTTCTGAAGATAAACACGGGCAAGAAGAGCGTATGTGGCCCCACTGGAAGCATAAACATCATTGTCCTCAGGCAGTTTTGATGCTGCAGCAGTCAGATCTGCAATAACCTGTGTATAAATCTCATCTACACTGTTTCTGGAAACGAAGCTGCTTTCATTAATACCTGCAGTAGGAGTAAGAATCAACGGAACTCCCATTTGTGTATTTGCTTCCCCGAACCTGTACTGATCAGCAAAGAACCTGACAAGATCAAAATACATAAGACCTCTTAAGAACAGAGCCTGGCCTTCAACGTTCTCACGATCAGCTTCATTGACTACAGTAAGCGCACTCAGGACATTATTGATCGTATTTATAACCTCATAACTATCTCTCCACTGTACTTCAACTTCGGAGTTTGTAGATATCATGGATTTATTAAATATTTGACGTGGATCAATGTAGGTGCCAACCCATTTGATTTCACCATTTCCCCCCAAAAGTTCAGCATTTCGTAAAATATTACCACCATAAATTCCTGGTAATGCAAACTGTGAGTATGCTCCCTGAAGAACCAGTTTCACGTTTTCATCTGAATTAAGAGCAATTGTCTCATCTATGCTTTGAGAGGGCTCCAGATCGAGATATTTGTCGCATCCTGTGAATATACTCAAAAGTGCAACTAATGTTATTATTAAATATTTTCTATTCATCGTTTCTGAATTTAATTTAATTATAAACTGATATTAATACCAAAGACAATTGACCTCGGCTGGGGAGCAGAATAAAAATCGCATCCGGATGTAATATTATCATTCAGGAAGTCAGTAGAAACTTCCGGATCCCATCCCTGGTATTTTGTGAAAGTCAGAAGATTTTGTGCCTGTACATACACCCTTATCCTGTCAACTTTTGCTTTGCTTACAATGCTTTTTGGAAATTCATAGCTCAACATAAAACTACGTAGTTTAACATAGGAACCATCGGACAGGTACCTGCTGTTACGGCTCTGATCTCCATTATCCCAACCAAGTCTTGCCTGCGGAATATCAGTAATATCACCAGGCTTTTTCCAGCTGGCAAGTTGTGATTTAAGCTGATTATCAAACCAGACACCATTAGCTCCCATCCACTGGTCGCCAATCAGATGTATCTTATTGCCGGTAACACCCTGAAATGTAAAAGATAACTCAATTCCTTTGAAGCTAACAGTGTTTGTTATTGCACCAATAAGGTTTGGAGTAGGAATACCCAATACAACGAAATTCGCATCGGTAAAAACATTTGTTGTTGTAGTATTATCAGTTATGTTGCCATTCTCATCTTTTGTGTTCAGGTACCAGAGAGCATCTCCATTATCAGGATCAACACCAGCATATTCTGCACCATAGAAAACACCTATAGGTTCACCTACTTTCACAATATTCATATACCTGGCACTTCCGTTATCTATCATCTCCTGTCCTCCAAGACTGGTAACCTTATTCTTATTAAATGAGAAGTTAAGATTAGTACTCCATGTTAATTTCCCGGTAAGGTTATTTGTATTCAAAACAAATTCAAATCCTTTATTCTGAACCGATCCGATATTCTTGATTTGTGTGGAATAACCTGATGTTGCAGGAATCGGGACATTTAATAAAAGATCATTTGTTTTTTTAATATAATAATCTATTTCTCCTGAGATTCTGTTTTTGAAGAAACCGTAATCAATTCCAAAATCCACCTGCCTTGTTGATTCCCAGCCAAGATCACGAGTTTTTAATCTGCGAGGGCATAAGGCCTGCAATACTGTTATAGTTACCTACACCATAAAGACCAAGGTGGCCAAAGTTCCCGATACCTGCATTACCGGTAAGACCGTAACTCGTCCTGAGTTTAAGATAACTTATCAATGGACTTGTTGAAAGAAAATCTTCTTTAGTAAGAACCCAGCCAAGAGATGCAGCAGGGAAGACACCGTACCTGTTGCTCTTGCCAAATCTTGATGAACCATCAATACGACCTGAGACTGTTAACAGATATTTGGATTTATAATCGAAGTTAACCCTGGAGAAATATGACAGGAAACTATATTTGGTAAGTGTTGATGTTGCACCTGTAATTAATCCGGCACTTGCAAGAGTCTTCAATTCATCCATTGGAAACTGCTGTCCCTCTGCCCAGGCGTTATCAACAGTTGTATACTGGAATTCGGTTCCCAGAACTGCACTTAAGCTAAAATCATCGAAACTGGTAAGATAATCAAAGTAAGATTTTGTAGTCAGGTTCTGGTTCTGTCCGTAATTTGCGAAACCATATCCATTTATCCCTGTTCCTGATTCAGTAAGCTTACCATATCTGGCATTTTCTTTGAGATTATAAAGATCAAAGCCAATTTCATTTCTCCATTTTAATCCCTTAAGAATATTAAATGTAAGATATCCGTTAGCAATAGATCTGTATTCAATAATATTCCTTGTAGCATACTCTACATCAAGAAGCCCGTTATAATAAGTAGTTACAGGGGTGTTATATAACTTGCCCTCAAGATCACGGGGGGGAGTAACTGGCGACAGAGCAACAAGCTGCATGGGAGAGGAAAAGGCGTTGTCAGCAGAGACCTGATTGATATTTGTTCTGTTAAGGCTTAACGAAAATCCTATATCAATATATTTGTTTACCTTATTATCAACATTCAGACGTGCAGATATTTTTTCTATCCCATTAGATACCAATATACCTTCACTGTTGTTATACGATACACTTGTAAAATATTTAAGTTTATCATTACCTCCCTGAGCCGACATGTCAGCAGAGAATATCTTACCATTCTGAAAGGCCAGATCCTGCCAGTCAGTATTTACCTTTGATCCGATATAGTTTCCGCTTCCATCAAGTATTGCAGCCCAGCCGGAATACCTCTTAAGCCTTTTTTCTACTTCAAGTCTGTACCAGTCATTATATCCTACCGGATCACCATAGTATGCATCATCTGCCAAGTCACCGTTAACAGCGGCTTCCCTGAAATATGAGATATATTCATCCGTGTTCATAAACTCTCTCCTTCTTGAAGCCTGGTTAACACCAGATTGTATTGTGAAGTTGAGTTTTGTATCACCATTAATACCCTTCTTTGTTGTAATAATAACAACCCCGTTAGCACCTCTTGATCCATAAATAGCTGAAGAGGCTGCATCTTTAAGGATATCAATCGATTCAACATCGTTAAAATTAATAGAGGTTAAGGGGTTTATTACAGCTCCCGACTGATTAAGGGCTTCGGTCGTAAGCGGAATCCCATCTACAACAAAGAGAGGTTGGTTTGTTGCTGTAATAGACGATGACCCGCGAATTCTCATATTAGTTGTACCGGTTGATTTTCCGTTTACTGATTCAATGAAAACTCCGGCTGTCTTACCCTGCAGAGCCTGTTCAACCGTTGGAACAGGTATGTTCTGAAGAACACTCCCGTCAACCTTGGCAATACTCCCCGTTACTTTTGATTTGATCTGTGTGCCGTATCCAACAACAACCACTTCATTAACTCCGACCAGATCATAATCGAGTGAAACATTATAGACAGATGAAGCACCTACAGTAAATTCCTTTGCTTTCATCCCCACAAATCTTATTTCCACTATAGCGCCATCAGATGCACTGATCTGAAATTTTCCATCAAGATCTGTTGTTACACCTGTGGATGAACCTTTAATCAGCACAGTGGCTCCGACAATTGGCTGATTATCCTCCGTGCCGGTTACAGTACCTGAGATCGTCCTTTGCTGTGCCGCTGCCGAAAGCAAAAACCCACAGAATACCAATAATAATAAAAGAAGTTTTCTCATAATTTTAGGTTTAGGTTTATAAATTTTCGCAGAAATTAATATGATTCTAATCATATTCCCAAACTGCGAAGCTGCAAAAATAACATTTTTATCATTTTTCAATCATATTTAGAATGTTTTTTTAATGCTATTATACTGCTTTTATTGAAATTATAAACCAGGAACATCGAAATGCAAAATATATTTTATCATGCATGCCTCTTATTTTCCACATGATACTTAAAATACAAAAAAAGAGGCTCTCTTTAATTGAGAGCCTCTTCAACACTATAACTAACAAATATCGGCAACCCCGAGCTAACCTTGTTGATAATAAAACCAACTGGTCAGCCTTTTCCCCATAATCTATACCGATATGCGTTGATATATTCAGCATGCCGTTACTGATTTCTGGTGAGATTAAAGGTATAAACGCCCTGACTTCCATAAGCACCGACTGAAATATCGATATTAAGCCTATATGATCCATCACATGAACTATATGTTCCTGAGCCAGAGTATGTTATTCCACCATAGCCGAAATAATCAGAAGTAAGTAGTTTTGCTTCAGTGGTAACAGCATAGGTGATAGGGTTAATGTGCAAAACATACGGAGGATGGTCTTCATCAGCGCCGTCTAATGCACCCAGTCCGGTTACAAATACTGTATATGGATCTTCAGGATCAATGGCAAGGCTGACATCATACTCCGACGGCCAGTCAGAAATTGCGTGATAACTCCCACAGCCAGAGTTGGATCATAAGCACAGGCAACGGGAATATTCAGAATCGCATTCGAACGGGTAGTAACACCATCAGCGGTAGTTACCAGCTCAAAAGTAAAGACAGCACCGTTATTAATATCAGCCAGTGCCACTCCAAGTTTTGCTGCAGCTTCCGATGAAACGATTCTGACCGTTGAAGGAAAAGAAGTGATTTCTGCCATTGTAACTCTCTCCAGATTACCATTATAAGATCCCTGAATAGTCACATTGTCTGCCTGGCTTCCCGGAGCTAAATCTACTACAAATTCTATATATGAATTTACCAGATCCTTTGAATCAAAGATCCCGGGATTAAGATCAGAAATAGCAGGTATTACTGCTACCCCTCTGAGACCTGCAGGATCTTTGACCTCTTCACAACCAACAACTATCATTAGTAGTGTGATGATCAATCCTAATATTTTAATTTTCTTCATCTTAATATTGTATTTAGTTTAACATTGAAAAAGAGTGCTCTTACCTGGTTCCTCCAGCCCACCATACATTTTCTGTATACACATAATTGCCATCTCCGTAAGCGTCACGAACATTTTTGTTTGTTGTAACATCTGCAGAACCATAGGTACAGCGTAATGGAAACTTAGTCGTATTATTAGGATTATCCAGCTTGATAAGATTGTTACCCATTGCTCTTAATCGTCTGTAGTCATTATAAGCTTCCGAAGCTTCCTCTTCAAAAAATGCTATATACTTCTGATTCATAATCTCAGACAGAGGATCCGAATTAAATCGTGTTGAAACATTATTATCATAATAATCAGCAGCATCAGCACTTGTCAGACCAATGTTAACTTTCCTGAATGCAGCTGTGATCCCATTCTTTAATGCCTCCTCTGCTGCCGGTAAATTATTTAATCGTGCATAAGCTTCTGCCTTCAAAAACTCAATCTCATGATAACTCAATAAATAGGTAGGAGCAGTTATAGTACTAATGGCTGAGATAGAATATACTCCCTGAACCTGATTTGCCTGACCGTTTGGAGCAAAAACTAATTCTTCGCTCCCTGATTGAGGATGAGGTGTAAAGAATACAGCATCGCGTGGATCATTCCTCTCAAAAAGTTTATCGTGCAGACTTTGACTTGCTCCATAGTAATCCCGGTCCTGAAACATACTGTAAAATGGACTTTGTGATGTACTTCCGTTATAGATAAACTGAGCCTGTTCTGCCCTGGAGGTAAATGACTTATCTGCAAAAGCTATAACATTCGCATAATCAGGCGTTTTTAGAGATAGTCTCATAGTATACCTGGCTTTTAAACCGTATGCGAATTTTATCCATAGATCCACATCACCTCCATATATCAAATCCTGATCAGCCAGTGAGGGGAATATTGATTCCTGATCAAGATTTGCAATAGCGTCATCCAGGAGACTGAAAATACCGGAATAAATATCAGATTGATTATCCAGTACAGGGGTGAATATATCACCCGGCCTGATAGCTTCGGTCCATGGAACATCACCAATCATATCAGTCAGTGTAGCCAGGTTATATGCTGTAAGGATCTGAGCGATCCCTAAAGTATGGTAGTTACCGGCTTCGGAGCCACCTTCAGAACACTTCTCACGTACCAGCTTCAAACTGTAAAGATTTGCATAAGCAGCAGTCCACGAGTTATTATAAGTTGTTGAACTTGTAGGTTCTGTAACTCTGATATCGGCATTATAGAACTGATTCCAGGTACCTGCATTGTGTTCAATATAGATAGAGGAGTAAAAACAGAAATCGCCACCTGCCACCTGAAAAGCGGTACTGGTCATGGCATCAGTTATGATCAGCCTCGATTCCATATCGGACGGGTCATTTACATTCCTGTTTATCTCATTCATGGCATCTTCGGAACAAGACCACAGAGCAAGAGACAGGATTAAAGTGTAGGTTATATAAATTATTTTTCTCATGATAATTAATATTAGAAGGTTATATCAAAATTAAAACCAAAGCTGGTTACCTGAGGCATAGTAAATCTCTCAAATGCTCCTCCCATATTAGTGTTTCCCTGACTTGATTCGGGATCAAAGTTTGGAAGGGCGGTCCAGAGAAGAATGTTTCTGGCAAAGACTGAAACTCCCAGATCAACAGAATTGAAAAGCTTTTTAGCCGGTTTGTAACCCAGAGAGAGCTCACGAAGTTTAACAAATGAGTTATCATGTATATAATACTCATCAATTGATGTAAGAACATTAACATACAAATCTTCAAGAGCATCCGGATCATTTGGTCCTCCACGTGCAATATCATTTGGCGTACCGTCTGGTTTCACACCATCGAAAATAAATGTTGCATCACGGTTCTCAGTTCTGGCTGACATTCCATAAAGGTCAAGTAATCCATTACTTCCCGAATACATCTGTCCTCCGCTCTTCCATTCAAACAATGCACTAAGTGACCAGTTCTTTAATGTGAAAGAAGAGCTGGCTCCAAGGATAAAATCGGGTGAGACAACACCAATTACATCAGGTTCCCCTATCAGAGGCATACCATGACTTGGGGAACCCGGATTATCTTCCACAACGATCTTGTTATTAGCATCACGAACAAAAGAAACTCCGTAAATAACCGGATAGGTAGAACCGATACCGGCCCGGACCTGTGGAGTTTCAAATCCTCCCAGAAATATACTCTCAACACCCGGAGCCAGTTCATCAACTACGTTATCAATTTTCGAAAAATTGAAATTTATATCCCACTGGAAATTACTCATTGCCACAGGGGTCAGATATAATACGACCTCATGACTCAGAGTATGCACTTTCCCACCATTCATCAACAATGAACTTACACCTGTAGAACCTGCAAGCGGAACACTAAATATCTGATCGACTACATTTTGTCTGGAGAATGTATAATCAATACCAATTCTATTCTTGAAAAATTTCAGATCTGCCCCAATCTCATACGATTTCGTGTTTTGTGGTTTTAAATTGGGGTCATACTGCACATTGTTAGGAATATATGAATTTATACCTCCAAGAGGGTACTGAATTGGAGAACCAGTCCACCAGCCTCCCGAATAGCTTGGAGTGGTATAGTAGTTTTGCAGGTATGAACCTGCCTGGCCAACTTCAGCGTATGAAAAACGAAACTTGGAAAATGAGATCCAGTCATAATTTTTTATTGCTTCAAGTTCCGATGCCAAAAAGCTTAATGAAGCTGAGGGATAAAAGAAGGTCCTGTTATCGCGCGGCATTGTCGATACAACATCATTACGTCCTGTCGCATTTAAGAATAATAACGACTTCCAGTCGAGTGAAACACTTCCGAAGAAACCTACAGTACGGTTTCTGAAAATAGATTCATTAGCAGTAGCAATGTTTGCATTTCTTATATGCGCCCATCCTCCAAAGTTAAAATTCTCACCATGCTCCGAATAGGTTTTCGCCGAGTTCTGATCGAACTCATTACCTAACATTGCGTTGAATGAAAGATCAGGTAAAATCTTCCAGTCATATGTTGCAGTAAGCAAAGAGTTAACTGTCAGTGAGGTTATGCCGTAATTATCAATCAATCCGCTATTCCCTCCATGTCCATACTCAAATATATCCTGAAAATGAGTTGTATATGAGTCTGTACCTAACTGATATCTTACCTTCAGGCTCCTGTCGGAACCAAGGTCAGCAAGGTAGTTTACATAACCATTCCCAAAGAACCTGTCTGTCTTTTCATTAAAAATCGTATGCTCTGCTGACCAGTATGGGTTATCCCAGCTACCTCCCCTGTAATATATCTGATCATAGGGATCGCCCGGCACAAAATAGGGATAGCCTTTCAAATTATAACTTGCGGGACCTCCCAGTACTCCGGCCAATGCTGCATCATTACCTGAAGGTAGCTTGTCTATATCTGTCTTTGAGAAATTAGAACTGAAGCCAACGTCGAAATTTTTATTCAGTTTCCGTTCAGCAGATGCTTTGCCGTTCCACCTGTTCATACCGGCAGCAAGAGTTATTGCACTTTGTGATGTCTGACTTAGTCCCAGTGCAAAATTACCTGCTTCGGATGCCTGGCTTATGGTCACATTATTGGTAGCAGAATATCCTGTTTTGAAATAATCCTTCCAGTTGTTAAATGCCTGCGGGGTAACCCATGGATCTGCAACCATAGCTCTTTGAAGCTGCGGAACAAGAAATTTCCCCGGGTGTCCGTTTGCATTGCCTCCGTAGGTAGGGTCATCGGGAAGATCAGTGATTCTAGGTCCCCACGACATTGATGCAGTAGGCACATATGTACCATAAAGTCCCTGGGCATAAGTAGTTTGCAGGTCAGGTGAACGTGATACCTGCGAAAATGCGCTGGTATGGGAAATTGAAACAACAGGTTTTCCAACTTTGTTATTACGGCCACTTTTTGTTGTTATAATAATAACACCATTTGATGCACGGATACCATACAAGGCTGCTGCTGCCTGTCCTTTTAGAACGTTTATACTCTCAATGTCTGAAGGGTTAATATCAACTGCACGGTTGGAGATGTCAGATCCTGAAACCCCGTCTCCTCTCAGCGAAAAATCTCCTCCTGCACCTGACTGAATATCAGCTGTTGAGGCAATTGGCATACCATCGACAATATAAAGCGGTGAGTTATTACCAGTGAATGAACGTGCACCACGAATCGTAATCTGCGAGGATGCTCCCGGCATACCACTTGAAGGCTTAATGTCAATTCCGGATAGCTTTCCCTGCATGGCTCCTGCAAGGTCAGTGTTTCCTGTCCGTTCAATCACATCATTCTTAACATCCTGAACGGCATAACCCAGGGCCTTCTTCTCCCGTGATATACCAAAAGCTGTTACAACAACCTCATCCAGTCCCAGTACATCAGCTTCCATAGATACGTTGATAACTGTAGCGCTTATCAATCTCTACTTCCTGCTTTTTCATACCTATATACGAAAAAACAAGTGTAGTGGCATTTTCAGGAACCACAAGGGTATACTTACCATTCATATCGGTAATATTACCTGTAGTAGTCCCTTTTAACTGTACTGTACATCCGATTACAGGCTGACCGTCTTCAGCCCCGGTAACAGTACCGGTAATAGTCCTTTGCTGTGCATTAGCTGTTAATGAAAGCACGCAAAAAAACAAAAATAACAAGAGAATTTTTCTCATAGCATTTAGGTTAGATTAGTAATAAAATATCAGGGAACCCACAGATTCCCCATTTACTGTTAGTTTTAGTGATTAAGTCACTTTCAACAAAACAAAATAAACTAATAGCATTTCTAATTTTCAGACCAGTCAACCGATTGCAAATCCGAATTGACAAATGTCACTTTTCCGTCTACGGATTAATTTTTATTCTGAGGCGAAACTTCTCTGATCTTAACTCAATTTTCCGTATTTTTGTGAACTCATCTAATTGAATTTATCTTTATCGCTAATGCCATCATTCGCCCACTTACACGTTCATACTCAATATTCTATACTTGACGGAGCATCAAATATCACTCTGTTGATGGATAAGGTTAAAAGCCTGGGAATGGAGGCTCTTGCAATAACCGATCATGGCAATATGTTTGGGGTAAAAGAGTTCCATAACGCGGCAACAAAAAAAGGGATAAAACCTATAATAGGTTGTGAGATATACGTTGCAAAAAGGTCCATTGAAGATGTAAACGGAAAAGAAGACAGATCAGGAAACCATCTGATTCTTTTAGCAAAAAACCTTACCGGTTACAAGAATCTTATCAAACTTGTTTCAACTGCATGGATAAAAGGATTCTATTACAAACCGCGAATAGATAAAGAGCTGTTAATCAAATATCATGAAGGCATTATAGCTTCATCTGCCTGCCTTGCGGGAGAAATTCAGGATGAAATTCTTAATGGTACAATCGCCGGAGCTGAGGAAGCTTTAAAAAGCTACCTTGATATTTTTGGTGAAGATTTTTATCTTGAGATTCAGCGTCATGAAACTTATGATCCTGAAGCTGACGGGTCAGCATTTCCTCTCCAGCAAAAAGTAATTGAGGTTTTCAAAAAGCTTGCGGTAAAATTTAATGTCAAAATTATCGCTACAAACGACTCGCATTTCATTAATGCCGAGGATGCTGAAGCTCATGACAGGTTAATCTGCATAAATACGGCCAAAGATATTGATGACCCTAACCGTCTGCGATATTCCAAACAGGAATATATAAAAACCGAGGAAGAGATGCGGGGCATATTCAGCGACATTCCTGAAGCTATCGATAATGTTGCCGGATTGGTTGACAAAATTGAAAAATACAAGCTCGATCATGATCCTATCATGCCTGAATTTGATCTTCCCGAAGGTTATACTGATAAGGATGTGTATCTGAGGTATCTCACATATAAGGGTGCAGAAAAGAGATGGGGAACACTGACAAAAGAACAGACAGACAGGCTGGATTTTGAGTTGGAAATGGTAGCTAAGATGGGATTTCCCGGTTACTTTCTTATCGTTCAGGATTTTTTACGGGCAGCCCGGGAGATGGGAGTTTCCGTCGGTCCCGGAAGAGGATCCGCTGCAGGATCAGCAGTCGCCTTCTGCTTAAGGATCACTGACATAGACCCTATAAAGTATGGATTGCTGTTCGAACGTTTTCTTAATCTCGACCGTATATCCATGCCCGATATCGATATTGATTTTGATGAAGATGGAAGAGATTCGGTTCTCAAATATGTCGTGAACAAATATGGCCATGATAAGGTGGCACACATAATTACCTTCGGATCCATGGCAGCCAAAATGGCTATCAGGGATGTTGCCAGAGTACAGAAACTTCCGCTTCCGGATGCCGACAGGCTTGCAAAACTTGTTCCCGAAAGACCTGGTATAACCCTCGCTGATGCCTACGCCGAAGTACCGGAACTTGCAAGAGAAAAGGAATCTTCAAATAAACTTATTGCACAGACTTTAAAATATGCTCAGGTACTTGAGGGTTCCGTCAGGCAAACCGGAGTACATGCCTGTGGAATTATTATAGGGAAAGATTCGCTTGATAATTACATCCCCTTATGCACAGCTAAAGATACAGACCTCTATGCTACCCAATATGATGGCAGCCATGTTGAATCGGTTGGTCTTCTCAAAATGGATTTCCTCGGTCTTAAAACCTTATCGATTATTAAAGATGCTATCGATAATATAAAAAAATCAAAAGGGATTGAAATAGATATTGAAAATCTGCCTCTTGACGATAAAAAGACCTTTGAACTTTTCAGCAACGGCGAAACAACCGGGATTTTCCAGTTCGAATCTACCGGAATGAAGAGATATCTCAGAGATCTGGAACCTAACAGGTTCGAGGATCTGATTGCCATGAATGCTCTTTACCGTCCAGGACCAATGGAGTATATCCCTAAGTTCATCCGAAGGAAACATGGTACAGAGAAGATAGATTACCCTCTGCTGGCAATGGAGAAATACCTTGATGACACATATGGTATTACAGTTTATCAGGAACAGGTGATGTTGTTGTCTCAGGAACTTGCCGGCTTTTCAAAAGGGCAGGCTGATTCGCTGAGAAAAGCAATGGGTAAGAAAAAACGCTCCATCATGGATGAGATGAAGCTTAAATTCCAGGAAGGGTGTGCAAAAAACGGCCATGATGAGACAATTGTAAACAAGATCTGGTCCGATTGGGAAGCATTTGCCCAATATGCCTTTAATAAATCGCATTCTACCTGTTATGCTCTTGTTGCCTTTCAGACCGGATACCTGAAAGCGAACTACCCTGCTGAATATATGGCCGCCGTATTGAGCCGTAATATCAGCGACATAAAAAAGATCACTACTTTCATGGATGAAACCCGCAGGATGGGTATGGAAGTGCTGGGACCTGATATTAATGAAAGTAATCTAAAGTTCACAGTTAACAAGGACGGAAATATCCGATTTGGTCTTGGAGCAATTAAAGGTGTAGGCGAAAGTGCTGTGCTGCAAATGATAGAAGAGAGAGAGAAGAATGGCACTTATAACGATATATATGAACTTGTTGAAAGAGTAAACCTTAACTCTCTGAATAAGAAAAACCTTGAAGCTATGGCTGTGGCCGGAGCTTTTGACTGTTTTTCTGATATAATAAGGGCCCAATACTTTTCACTCGATACCAAAGGTTCGAGTTTTATTGAAAGCCTGATACGGTATGGCAATAATGCCAGGAACGTTAAAAACTCCAGCCAGCAATCTCTTTTCGGGGAAGCTGGAGGGTTCGACATGATAAAACCGGAACCATCTTCATGCCCCGATTGGCCCAAGCTCGAAAAACTCAACCGTGAAAAGGAAGTCATTGGAATTTATCTCTCTTCACATCCTCTTGACGATTTCAAACTGGAAATAAACACTTTTGCCACAGCAAACCTTGCCGATCTGCAAAATCTTCGTGAATATCTCGACCGTGATGTGACTGTTGCCGGCATGGTAACTGACACCCGGAACGGTATCGGTAAAAATGGCAAGCCTTATGGATCCTTTACCCTGCAGGATTATTCAGATTCCTTCCGGTTCATGATGTTTGATAAGGATTATATAGAGAACAGTAAATTTTTCTTTACAGGATATTATCTTCTGATTAAGGGAAGAGTACAGAAACGTAAGTATAAAGAGGATGAAATTGAATTCAAGATAAAAACCATAAATCTCCTGTCGAGTGTCAAGGATGAACTGATAAAGTCAGTAACCCTTAAAATTGATCCGGGAAATATAAACACTGAGATGATTGATGAACTAAAAGAGCTCATACATGATAATAAGGGAGAAACAGAGCTTAAGTTTCTGTCTGATCGACAGCGATGATAAAATCTCTCTCCCATTGTTTTCCAGGACTTTACGGATCAGGTTAAATAATGAATTAATCTCTTATCTTGACGATCATCCCGGAATAGATTATAAAGTTAATTAGTTATCTTTGCAACGTATATTACTTAAAATATTTCTTAAAATTTAATATTATGGCAATAGAGGTAAATGATGGCAATTTTGAAGATGTAGTCGTCAAATCAGACAAACCGGTTGTCGTTGATTTCTGGGCAGAATGGTGTGGTCCCTGCAGGATGATCTCTCCGATGATTGAAGAGATATCTCATGAATACTCAGAAAGGGCACTTGTTGTAAAATGTGATGTCGACAACAGTCCGGGTGTTGCTTCTAAGTATGGGATCAGAAATATTCCAACAGTTCTGTTCTTTAAGGATGGTAAAATTGCTGACAAACAGGTTGGTGCGGTGCCGAAAAGCAATTTTGTCAATAAGCTCAATGCACTTTTATAGATATTAATCTTACTGAAACGGGCCGTTCGGATATCCTGTAACGGCCTTTTTAATTCTCTTTTATGACAGTCTGTGTTTTTGCTTCGTCAAGCAGTCGTATTAATCCTCAGTTTGGAGTTGCGGCTGCAGATATGGGAAGGCTTCTGGCCAGTTCCGGAATGGGTGTTGTGTATGGTGGCGGAGGAATAGGACTTATGGGCAGTCTTGCTGATTCTGTGATTAAAAACGGGGGCAAGATTACCGGAGTGATACCTTCGTTCATGAAAGAGGAACGCTGGGACCATACAGCTGTCACGGATATGATTATTACCAGTGATATGGGAGAGCGAAAAAAGAAGATGTTCGAACTTGCCGATGCAGTAATAGCATTACCGGGTGGTGTCGGAACACTTGAGGAATTAACAGAAGCTATGACTCTCAAGCAATTAGGCTTATATAAAGGACCTATTATTATACTAAATACGCTCGGTTTCTATAAATCATTTATTGAATTTCTCGATCATATGGTAGAAGGCAATTTCCTGAGATATGAACATAAGGGAATGTGGGTAATTGCCAACACACCGGAAGAAGCATTAGAGTATCTCTCAAAAAGTGATGGCTGGCATCACGATCCCCGCAGTATTGCCAGAATCTAGCGTTCGGGTATCTTAGTGCCGATAAACAGGATGTCATCGACCTGACCAAGATCTCCTTTCCATTCCATGATCTCTTTTTCAAGCCTGTCTTTCTGAACACAGATAGGAAGATTGCAAATCTCAGACAGTAGTTTTTTTACATTACCTGACTTATACTTTTTACCATCCCAAGTTCCGAACTGATCTGCATAACCATCTGAACACATATAGACCATATCACCCGGCTGAATATCGATAATCTGATTTGTGAAACTTTTCTTTTCATCCATGGTTGTCATACCAATAGGGAACCTGTCACCTTTATAAACAAACACTTCACCTTTCCTGACAACGTATAGCGGATTATAAGCACCTGCAAATTCAAGTGTGAATTTCTTCCTGTTAAAGGCAATCAATGCAAGATCCATACCATCATTTATTGCTTTTTCATGCCGTTGCAAAAGCGATTTCATGACTTCTATGTTAAGCTGATCGATTATGGCGGATGGCCTGGTAAGCCCATATTCTCTTACAACCTTATTAAGTGAATTATGGCCTATAATTGACATGAAAGCACCAGGTACTCCATGTCCTGTACAATCCACAACAGCAATAAACTGCCAGTCACCATTATCATACATCCAGTAGAAATCACCACTGACTATATCCTTTGGAAGAAACAGAACAAAAGTTTCGTTAAAAGTATTCTCTTTGGGAAGCATTGCCCTTTGAATACGCTCTGCATATCTTATACTTGCTGTTATATCCCGGTTCTTCTCTTCAATCTCCATGCTCTTCTGAACAACTTCCGCAGTTCTCTCCTTAACCTTTTCCTCAAGCAGAATTTTTTCCTTAATAAGGCTTTTTTCTCTCATCTTGATATAGGTCACCACAATGATCACTATCAACCCGATTGCTGTGAGAATAAACCACCATGTCTTGTAGAAAGGAGGTTTAATTGAGAAATAAAATTTAACAGGATCATTGTTCCATACTCCCTGACTGTTACTCGCAATAACATTGAAGGTATACTTCCCGGGAGGAAGAGCAGAATAAATTGCCCTGGTCTGGTCAGTTATCGGTTGCCAGTCATTATCAGCTCCTTCCAGTTTTACTTTATATCTTACAACATCAGGATTTGTCAGGCAAATGCTGTAATAATCGAAAAGGACAGACCGTTCATTATAATTAAGTTTCATGCCGGGAATCATATCACGTGATTCATAATTTACACGCATTCCCATAATATGTGTCAATGGCTCCAGACTTGCTGTGGAGGTTTTGTCGGGATCCAGCCTTGTTGCACCGTTGGCAGTTCCAAACCATAAATCGCCCTCCCTGCTTTTATAAACAGCATTTGGTTTAGCTTCAATGCCTGTAAACCCGTTTCTTTCGGTGTAAGAAAATATTCTTTTAGTGTCGGGGAAGTATCTGTTCAATCCATTGTTGGTACCAATATAAATGCTGCCATTCTTACCTGCAGCCAGCAGATTGATATTATTCGACAGCAACCCGTCATCTTGTGTAACAGAAGATATTATTGAATCATTTCGAAGCGCAATCAATCCCTCCCCGGTACCTATCCAAAGGACTCCTTTGGAATCCATCACCAGTGATTTTGGAGAAACTCCGGCAAGGGCAGGAACAAGTTTAAAATCTTTCTTTGCTGCGTTGTATTTTATCAGTCCGGTTTCACCTGCACTCATTGAACAGTACCGATCCAGATATTCCCGTCTGGATCACAATAAAGAGCTGTAATTGCGAATATAGTAAGGCTATCTAAATTTGTATGTCTGAAAAAGTTTTGTTCATTTATAGTCCCGACAGCAACGCCTTCCTGAGTACCAATCCATAAATTGTTCTCTTTGTCAATTTCCAGGGCTGTAACCTGCCCACCCAGATAAAGTATTGAATTAATATATGGCTGCGCTTCAAACTGCGAGGTTTTCATGTTATACATTATTACACCACCTTCATTTGAACCTATCCATAAATTCCCATCCCTGTCCTCTCTGAAAAAATTAATATATTCGTAGAGTGAATTAGAAGCCTGGTTATATATTTCAGGCTTTTTATCCGTTCCAATAAAATATCGTGAAATGCCAGCATTGGTTCCGAACCACATTGCCCCTTTATTATCCTGGTAAATAGCATTAACATTCGGATCAGGAAGAATATCTTTCTCATTAATCGTTATAAATGCTTCTCCCTTGAATAGTGTTAGTCCGTTATTCTGATCGGCAATCAGAATATTGCCTTCTACATCCTCTATAATATCATAAATCCTTGATGCTTTCAATCCGTTTTCAGCATCCATTTTATTAATTACTCCATCTTCAATAAATGCTACTCCACCCTCCCAGGTTCCAATCCAGATCCTTCCTTTGCTATCCTGGGTTATGCAGGTAACGGTATTGCTTTTAATGCCGGCTTTTGGAAGATCTATAAATTCCATACGGCTCTCTGACATCACATACTTATAAAGTCCTCCATTATATGTTCCAAACCAGATGTTTCCTCCTTTATCTTCCAGAATACAGATGGTACTGAAATAGGTAGTCATATGAGGCATGCGATAATTTTCAAACTTGCCATCCTCTTTATTAAAACGTCTCGGTCCGACATCAGTGATACATATCAGTGCTCCGTCATTGTTGACACTGACTCCAAAAATCTGATCACTGAGTCCTTCTTTCCCAAGGAATTGTTTTGCTTTAATATGCTTTATATCTGCAACAGGGAAATCGGACAGCATTGCACCTGAAGAGCTTGATGTAAACCAGATCTTATCTTTGATCTGCGCAATACCAGTTATATCTCCTGGCAATTATCAGAGAGTCAAATGCTATCTGCTCAAATTTACGTCCGTTAAAACGTGATATACCTCCATTCAGATGCCCAAGCCATATATATCCCAGTGAATCTTCGATAATACATTTGACTCCTCCCGAAGCCAGACTGTCACGTGAAGTAAAATTTTCAAACTTTTTGCCATCGAATCGTGAAACACCATTTCCTGTACCAAGCCATATATAATCTTTTGAATCCTGTAGTAGTAGTATAAACTTTCTGTTCACTCAGTCCCTGTTTTATACTGTAATTATCGAAAAAATATTTCTGAGCATTCAACTGTATCAATCGTGAAAGCTAAGAAAAGCATAAGCCAGACAAAGATTTTTGTCTGGCGCTTTATGACTTTTAAGTCTGGCATATAGGAATTATTTTGCAATAAAGAAGAATGTTCCGTTCATATCATCCAATCCCTGGATCCTGCCAAACTTTGGTTTCTGACCCTTATCTGTTGTAACTGCTGCAGTTACTGATTTAACAACAGTCTCAATAGGGATACATGCATTCTTATTATTCATCAGTGTGTTGGCAAATGTTGCAGTGAATTTTGAATTATCAGCTGCAAGTTCTTTACTTGGCTGAAGTAAAGACCTGGGCAGATTTGGCTCCGGCAATAAGTGAATTATCACATGTAGGAGTTTCATTCGATGATCGCATTGCCATATAAAATCCTGGTCCCGATTCGCATGCATCTGATACAACGAGAGTGTGTACCACAACATCACTGTAACCCTGCAAACCTGCCTTCAGAGCATTAATATTAAAGTAGGTAAATTCATCATCCCTTTTAGCATCTACAGGAATCCAGTAGCCGATATCATTGATAAACTTGCCATGTCCTGCATACCAAATCATTAAAGATTTAACCTGGTTTTTCTTAACGGCATCACGCAATTCTATGTTGAAGTATCTTTCCATCTCAACTTTTGTCATATCCTTTTTATGGATTATCTGATGAATCTGATAGTTGGCAAGAGCTCTCTGGATTGTGCTTACATCTTTTATGGGGCCATCGAGACTGGCGAATGTCTCATAACTTGAATTCTCAACAAACACAACCCATGTTCTTCCCATAGGATTATTTTCAGAAATTGAAGTCCCGTCCCTGTTAAGCTTAAATTCAGTCTCCTGGCGGTTCCCATAAATATCTTCAGCAGCTACAGTAAACTTTGTTAGATTTGAAACGTCCAATGTTGCTGAAAAAGAGGGATTTAACTCATCCCTTATGTAGCTTGCAGTAACATCTCCTATTGTTATTGATTTGATAGGGCTTTCATCTGAAATTTTTCCCTGTATTGCAATATTTGGTGTTGATGAATCAAGATAAACCTGTCCGTCTTCTGAAGAATATGGTGCTATTATACTTATGACAGGGGGATTGATTTCAGTACGCCTAAAGGAGTAATTCATGACTTTCTCATTGTCATAATCATCAAGTGCAACCAGAGTTATCTTATCAATCTTGCTGACATCAATATTGGAATAGAATTCATATTCTCCATTTTTATCAGTGATTGTAACTGGTCCATTATTAATTAAGAATGATTTTATCTTACTCTTATCTTTAATCTTACCTGTAAGAAGAATGGCTGGTTTGTCTCCCCTCAATTCTATTGTGTCTTTTACAGGAACAGGACTCAGTACCACTATTTCAGGCGGATCTGCTTCCCTGTTTAACTCAAATAACCTTGCTTTGCGCTTCTTTAAGCATCTTTAATGCCCGTCCGTCGAATTCTGAAAGCGCAGTAATCTTTGTATAATCTTCAATAGCTTTGTTGTAATTCATCAGACCTTCATAAGATTTTGCCCGTGCAAAATATACATCAGGGTCATCAGGTTTCAGGGAAATATATTTTGTAAAATCAGCAATAGCATTTGCATGCTGATTAAATTCCTGGTAACAGATACCTCTTGCGTAGATAAAATTCCGGATTTTCAGGATCAATCATTATATTTTTTGAAACATCATTTATTGCATTGGGATAGTCAAGATTCTTTTTGAATATTTCACTCCTAAGCAAATATGCATCAGTGTTCCTGTCATCGAAGGAGATAACCTGATTGCACTGGTTCATAGCTTCCATTGGATTTGTGTTTATAAGAAGGTCAGCAAGAGCAAGCCGTGCGATTATTAAGTGTCCTGTTTTTTGTAATTGCTTTCTCAAATTCAGCTTTCGAAACTACCTCATTTTTTAACTTTCCTATAAATCACACCCCTGTAATAATAATCCATCGGAGTATCTTTCAGTTTCAGAGTTGTATCAGATACTTTTAAGGCCTGATCATATTTCTCAAGGGCAATAAGTGTAATAACCTTTTCAGGATATATCCTTGTCATTACGTTTATCCAGGCCCGAAGCATAATTGAGAAGTCTCAATGCCTCCTCAAATTTGTTGGTTTTATTCATGTCTGCCCCAAGTGCAATGACAGCATCAATATTTTTGGGTTCAAAAACCAGAGCCTTTTCGAAATCAGCTTTAGCGTCGTCATACTTGAAAAGATTATCATAAGCCTGACCTCTGGCAACATAATAATCAGGATTTGACGGTTCAAGGCCAATAGCACTTGTGAACTGAGTAATAGCATCCTCATACTTAAAGCTTTCCACAAACTCCACTCCGGCTTTGTAATACTTTCTGGCATTTTGCCCGAAGGTAACAGCAGATAAAAGCATCATCATTGTTACCATCAAAAATACTTGCTTCTTCATATCGTTTGTCTATAGTTAAATACTAATATCCCAATCAAAAATAAAAATATTATATTGTAATTATCAATCTTTTATGTAATTAACTTAATTCACTGTGAATAGATACACAGTAAACTCTTATTAAAAATTGTCTCAGAAATCAGTGTTCCTGAAACAGTGGGAGCAGATACTCCTGATTTAAAATTACTCTGCCCTGTAAAGATTCTTGCCTCATCCCAGAGTCCATTAGAAATAAAGTGTGTCAGCACTTTTGCGCCACCTTCAATAAACAGTGACTGAATCCCTTCATGGTACAAATAATCCGTAATCTGCCTCGAAGCCGGAATATCCTCTTTTAGTAATATCTTTTGTGCACCAGGATAACTTATTGTCTTATTATTTGTAAACACAATTACTTTACTCTCAGCTGAATTTAAAGACAATTTACCATTAAGCAATCCGGAATTACTGAGAATAAGCTTAACAGGGTTAGTTCCTGTCCATTCCCTTACATTCAGTGAAGGATTATCTGCCCTGACAGTCTCTGCTCCTACAAGTATTGCCTGCTCAGCAGATCTCCACTTATGAACCAGAACTTTTTCAGATTTGCCGGTAATCCAGTTAGGTCCAATTTGATAATCAGGCTGCCTGATAACGTCAAGAAACCTGTCGGCACTTTGCGCCCATTTGAGGATAATATAAGGTCTCTTCTTCTCATGATATGTAAAAAAACGCTTATTCAGCTCCCTGCTCTCATGCTCAAGTACACCACTCAAAACTTCACAGCCTGCTTTCCTGAGCCTTGATATTCCCTTCTCCGGAAACTTTCTCACTTGTGTCAACAGCTCCTATTACCACTCTGGGTATTGAATGGGCGATAATGAAATCTGAACAGGGAGGAGTCTTTCCATAATGAGAACAAGGTTCAAGATTCACATAAAGAGTGGAATTTCTGAGTTCTGATTTATCACTTACAGAATTAATAGCATTGACCTCGGCATGTGGTTCACCTGCCTTATGATGATATCCTTCACCTATAATTTTGCCATTATTTACAATCACAGAACCTACCATCGGGTTTGGGTATGTCATGCCTTCAGCATTAGAAGCCAGATCAAGGCATCTTCTCATGAATTTGATATCATCCTGTTCAACCATCTCGTTGAAAATACTACTTTTGAATTATGATCGTCAATATACAAACATTAAAGGATATCAGGCTTTACATAGATAAGGAACTAAAGGGCGTTTATCCCCGGGAGGAAATAGTCGCCTTAACCAATATTATTCTTAAGACTAAAACAGGAATTACAAAGTTGCATCAGCTGTATAATAATGACCATACGGTTACTGAAGCGCAGGCAGCAGAGATTATAGAAATCTGCAACGAACTCAGCTTAGGAAAACCTCTTCAGTACATTTTAGGAGAAACATTCTTTTATGGCTGTACAATCAGGCTTAACAGTTCTACACTTATTCCCCGACCTGAAACTGAAGAGCTTGTTGATCTTATTATCCGGGAAAATAAAGACTTCGATGGTAGAATAACTGACTTCGGAACCGGCTCCGGCTGTATTGCAATAGCCCTGGCGGCAAATCTGCCCGGGTCAGCTGTAACCGGCATTGATATCTCAGAAGATGCAATTTTAAAAGCAAGGGAAAATGCTGTTCTGAATAATGTATCTGTCTCATTTACTGAAGGTGATATCTTTAATCCCGATTATAACAGCATTGTCGTAACAGGAATAATAGTCAGCAATCCCCCTTATGTTCTTGATTCTGAGAAACAACTAATGAACAGGAATGTGACTGAATACGAGCCGCCTCTTGCTCTGTTTGTCCCTGATAATGATCCCCTGAAATATTACAGAGGAATATTGAACCTTGCTGAAAAGATCCTGTCTCCGGGGGGTAAAATTTATTTTGAGATCAATGAAAAAATGGGTCAACCGTTGGCCGTTTTGCTAAAATCTTACGGCTATTCGTCAATAGAAATAATCAAAGACATCAATGATAAGGAGAGAATAATTAAAGGAACCTCGAATGTCAGAAAATGAGCTTTATAAAACAGCCCTTAATAAAGCTATGGCTTTATGCTCGGGAAGGGAATATTGTATCCGTGATATTCATGATAAAATCACTTCATGGGGCCTGGGAGATATTGATAATGAAAAAATTATCAGTATTCTAATCAAGGAAAACTTTATTAATGAGGACCGATACGCAAAGGCCTTTGTAAAAGATAAATTTGCATATAACAAATGGGGTAAGGTTAAAATTACTGCCCACCTCAAAGCAAAGAACATACCATCAGAAATCATAAGACAATCACTTGATTCAATTGATAACGAATACTATTTAAAAATATTAAAAGGACTTATATCTGATCATCGCCGTTTTATTAAAGCAAAGAACCAGTACGATCTAAAGGCTAAATTACTCCGGTACGGCTTATCAAAAGGATTTGAAAGCAGTCTTCTGTACGATATCCTGAATGATATTGATGATTAAATTCTGCGAATGTATAATTCTTTTATTGCCAGGATTCTCCTGCCTTCTGGCACTTTCTGATTTAAGTGTGGTGCCATGCGAGCTCTCCAAAGTTGAAGAGTGATCGAGGAAACCACGCTTTGCGTGGCCAAACAGCAAACTTTGCTATTTCGTACGCCTGCTATGCATGCCTTATTGGCGCAACCTAAATGTCAAAATTTGGCTGCGCAAAGCTCGTCCCGATTTCTCGGGACCCGGTTCGCACCGTTTCCGGGGTGCAAACGCACTTAGATGAATTTCACTATACTTCTTACATTACACTCTTCTTAAGGAATACTTGCAATATTATAGTGGCATGTAATCATGGAAAATACTTTTCATCTGGTATTAATCCAGACTATGGTATTTTTTTTTGTCTTCTTCTTCAAATGTCAGATTTTTATGATGACCAACCTAATTCTTTATATATTCAATAAGTAAGTTGAGATCCAATTATATTGTACGCTTTCAGGCATAACCGTTAACTTAAGCTTTGGAGATAAATGAGAAACTGCATAAAAAGTTTCCCCTCCTTTTGAAGGAGGGGTGGTCGGGACGATTGATTATCTTATATATACAGTATTTTATTTCCCGACCGGGGTGGTTGATTCCTTGATTTCTTCGTAACTTTATTGGTATGAAAAACCAAAACCTCTTTAACAGGAAAAGTCTAAAATTTTTCAGATCATCACTTAGGAACAAGTCCACTTCTGCTGAAGCTGAGTTATGGAATATTTTAAAATCAAAAAAACTTAATGCAAGAAAATTCAGAAGACAACATAGTATTGGCAACTACATAGTTGACTTTTTTTGTGCTTCTGAAAAACTTGTAATTGAGCTTGATGGAAATCCGCATGGTGAATATCATAAAATAGAAAAAGATATAAAAAGAGATCAATATCTTGAAGGCCTTGGATTCTCAATATTGAGGTTTGAAAACAGATTAGTATTTCAGGAACCTGAATTTGTAAAAAATGAGATAATAAAAACATTCAAAAGAGAAGATCCGGCATTTGAATAAACAATCAACCACCCCGGCCGGTATCAGTATCTGTATCATAATTAAAAAGTGGTCCGGCCACCCCTCCTTCAAAAGGAGGGGAAATGTAACAGGCTAACAAACAATACATTGTATTCTGTTTTGTACGCTATATTCAGCTCCTTAAGTTAACGGCTATGCCTTTCATAGCTGTAAAACAGAGTGATATCTTAGCCCCAGGCTTGCAAGGCTACCCCGGGGGTAGCACTTCGTGGCTTATCGCCTCACAATTTTAAAAAAAGAAACAGGGTACTACCTGCCTGATGGTTCAAAAACGTATTCCTTATACTGCTGCAACATCAGAACCACCTTTCCTGTTTTCTCAATGTAGCACTTCTACAATGACCACACTAATCGTCAGTAAGTCAGGAAATCAGTCTCCTGTACGATATCCTGAATGATATTGATGATTAAAATCTGAAGAAGTGTAATTTGATTATTGCCTGGAATTAGTTTCCTGAGTTAAGGGCTCCTAATTTCGATCGGATCCAGGAACCTCCAGTTAGCTTACGAGAATTGATCTTATTAAAATATTCCTGAGAAAATACTTGTTATAAACGGCCAGAAGGCAATCAGAAAAATCAGTCCCGATCCGATGCAATCAATCAGGATAAGTTGCTTCCTTGTATCAGTATATTTGATGTAAAAAAGAGAGAATGCTACCCTGAGGAAAAGTTGAGAGAAGAAAAACAGGAATACTCTCATCCCGTAAATATTCCATTGAGAAGCTTCTGCAATCCGACCCCTGACAATAAGAGAGAAGCTGTGTGATAAACCACACGAGAAACAAGGTTGTCCTGTAAGCAATTCATGAATACAGGTAACAGGATAGTTGTCCTTCTCAGGTGAAAAAATACCGGAGTATGCAATTATCAGCAAAATGACTCCGGCAAAAATTAAATTAATAATGAGGTAAGGCTCATTTCTGAACCTTACCTTAAAGATATTCATCAGACTATTTTTTCGTATTCAGTGTATCATTCCTGGTAGTGTCACCCGATTCCAGATTTTCCAATGTTTGTTCCCGTTTCTTCTTATCGGAACTTGCATTTATCTCCACTTTATCGCCGTTGCTTTCCACCTTTATCGAAATGTTGGCATCTTCCAGGTCTTTGGTTACATTGTCCTGAACATCATTTATGATATTCTGGATGTCGTTAGGCCATTTATCTGATCCCTGTGCGATCTTTCCTGCAACAAAGATCTGGGATACTGATATCATAGCCGCGATGATACCAATAATCAATCCGGCAATCAATACCCCTTTGGGAGAATTATTCCGTGACGCCTGGGATAATCCTACTGATGCAAGAATTATAGCAATAATGCCGGGGATGATTGCTATAAGTCCTACACAGGGTATAACTGCGAGCACAAATGTGATAATAGCTGTAATAAGGGCAGCAATTCCCAGATTTTGTCCCGCGTTGTTTCTGACCTCTTCCATGATATTAAATTATTTGTTTTTATTCATTCCTGTTGAGGATATTAACTATATCCTGTTCTAAAGACGTCACAGGATTTTCAATGATGCGTCCCTTCTCAATATTATTTTTATAAATTATAAAAGTGGGTACCCTCTGAATGTCAAGAGAGCTATATTCCCCAACAGGTGAAAGCTTATCCTCATCGACACCTATAAAAGTAACCTTCGAGGAAGGAAACTGCCAAATGTCGAGCACTCTCATGAATCGCGGCACCTCTCTCCGGCTGTCCGGACACCATGTTCCCATAACAATTTTTATTGTTATACCCTCCTTATCTGTATCAAGGAGACTATTGATTGCAGAGGTATTAACCTGATAATCATCAAATCCTTTCATAAACCATTCAGCATGAGGTTCTCTTTTTAACTGATCAGGATTAAAATATCCCAGTAACCATGTTGTCTGGTCATGATAATTCACGACAGCAGGTTTAGCGTCTTCAACATTTGCTGATACGGGATTCATGTTGTGATTAACTGCTGTTACAGGCTTTTGAGTCTTGCATCCTGCAAAACAGACTAACATTAATATGAGCAATAAATAATATTTTCTCACTTTGCGAAAATTAAGGATTTACAAATTAAAAGGATTTTTTTTAATGCCGGTTACAAATTGCAAGGAATATCAAAATGCAGATGCCTGAAATTAATTATCAGGTTTCTTAACACTATTTGTGTAATACATTGAAATGCCTATTGATATGACTGCCAGAGAGAGTAATGCAAGTACTCTGTAAACTAATTCAATCCTTGCCAGATCGACAATAAAAAGATAAAATGCAGCACAGATCATAGTTCCCAAAGCCATATACCTGTATTTAATGTTTTTTAACAGCAGGCTTATAATAAAATAGAGAAGTGCAGCAATTGTCCAGGAGAGTGTGACAAATTGTTTGGGCAAGGAATGCGATAAGGCATATAATACCATAAAAAATCCTTCGATCATATAAAGGTTTCTTATCATATCTGTCTTTATCTGCAGTCTTGCACGCTTCCAGTTAATTATCCTTGCCGATACCAATGATATAAATGCAAATGCAAAATTTACTCCGCTTATCGAATCTGAAGTTGATAAATAGATCATCAGAATAGCAAGAAACAGGAAACTGTTCATTACAACGATAAGCCTGTTACGAAACCATAGTGCCATTGAAACCACTATAAGACTCTGGACAGAAAGTAACAGATATACCTGGGGAAAGCCGAGGAGACCATAGAGAGAAACACTCATAGCCATGAATCCGTAAAGGGCATAGAAAGCAGTAGCAAAATTCCATTCCGACCTGGAATGCAGGACTGTAGAGTAAGTCAGACAACAGAATGTTATTGCCCCAAACAAAGCAACATAACCATTCAGAAAGAACTGCAACACCACAAAAAGGAGCATAAATGTGAAGAGTATCCCGTTGATGAATGTTACTCCGATCAAAAAATCATCAATTGAAGAGTCTTTTCCTCTTAATAACAGAAGAGATGAATAGCATGCCCCCAGAACGAACAGATATATAACTCCAAAATGATGCTCTGATAAAATCTGCATGGGGTGATCCATAAACGGATTACCAAAAAGCCAGATAAAGAATGCGGAGTAGGTGAGAAAGATTGAAACAATCAGCAGTGTTCGCCATCCAAATTTGTAAAAGAAATAAGTACTCCCCACTGCAGTCAGTGAAACAAGAGGTAACATAAAATGTGTGGAATCGCTTAAGATAGCTGTTGTTAAAGCAAAAATCACAAACAATGCCCCATAAGCCTGAGAGTTATTACGGATTGCAAGATAAGCCTGAAATGCAATCAGGAATAAAAGGATAATTATTGACAGAGCTTCACTGGTGATTACAGGTGAGGCTGAAAAAAAATGAAGCCGTACTGAAACATAGTACAACAGTATGCCTGCATTGATCCTGAACATGAAGGACAAATGATCATTGGTTTTTTTAAGGTATCCTGCCAGAAAAAAGACAGATGCCGCAGCCAGATATCCAAGAAATACTGAAATATACCTGAAACCCGTGATCATCAGGTATTCTGTTAAAAAAATTATGCCAAAAAGAAATACTATATTACCTAACCAGGCAAGACCGAACCGACCGATCTGCGATTCGATACCTTTATCCTCACTTTCGGAAGTTTCTGCAGCCCTTATAATATCATGGTCCTGAATATTACCTTTCTGTTGAAAAAGGTTCACATTATCAGGAAGAACCATAACTGATTCCAGACTGTTCAGACGAAGTTCAAGAGATTCCAGACGTCTGATAATTTTTTCCATCTCTTTATCATGATCTGCCATAGCAAATTTTATTAATCGGAAAAAACCAACGTGACATGTTCAGAGAGCCAAATCCTGTAAAAGAAATGACTCTATTCCTCCTCCGCCTCTTTTACCATTTTCCATGGAGGTAACAGCCATAGTAAAAAGGCAAGAATCCCAAAAGGAATCAGAAGCCAGAACGCAGCCATCAGTGTCCCGTCAAGTCCGATCAATCCTACCTTGAAGCTTGTAAATCCTGAAAAACTCTTCGAGAACAACTGGCCACCAATCACTACATTCCATCTCATAGAGTATACACCTATGAGTACAAGTACACCAATTATAAAATAAAGTGTCTTCTTCAATTTTATCTGTCGTTTATAAAACTGAAGGAAGGCAAGTGTTATCAACGGTATTATTGTGCCGATAAGACCCTGAGAGACAAACAATGTGAGGTACAGCTTACCGGATACCAGCAATTTTATAATCTCAAACGACTCCTCAGCTTCATAGATCCTCTGGATCTGGTCAAGTCCTTCAAGTGTGAAGTCAAGTAAAAGAACAAAAAACAGGAACTTTCCTATGGAATCAAGTACATCCACCTCAATGGCTTTTTTTCTGATACGGGATATGACCATATAAATCAGCATTACAATAGCTATTCCGGAAACCATTGCTGAAAACAGGAATATTATGGGCATCAGAGGAGTTGACCACCATGGGTTTGCCTTTATTGAGCCGAAAATAAAACCTACATATCCGTGTAATATAAAGGCTGAAGGGATCCCAACAACCGTAATTATATAACCCAGTTTTCTGTCCCACTTAAGTGTCCGGGGAGATATATCACTAACCCCCAGAGTTAAAATCTTATAAACCCACTTCATGACACCTTTTTTCTCATTCGACCATACTACCATACTATGCCTGTAATCAAACCAGATCTCCAGGAGAAGAACTACCATGAGATACCAGAGATATACAAAACCAAATATGGCCATTGCCGATGAAGAATGTGGAGTAATCATTATTTCATAAGCCCTCTGAGGCTGAGAAAGATGACTTATCAGAGGCATGGTAGCAACAAGCAGAAAAGCAAGAGCTGTGAGCAATGCCAGCTGATATGTGGGCTTCAGAATCTTAACCTTAAAAACCCTTTCAAGCGAGGCAAGAATGAATGCGCCTGCAACAAGCCCGGTAATAAAAGGATAAACTACGATCAGTATTCCCCATTGAAGATCTATTTCATTCGGGAAAATATAGCCTTGAGCATTGGCCAGAATATCATACAGATGTTGGTAATTGGTTCCATATTATCTTACCTCCGAGCTTAGTGCATTATAATATAATTTTGATCCGGTATTCAGATTTGGTCTGAGCACCTGGGTTGTATGTTCTTTGAGAAATTTGACAATTTCACTGTCCCTGTCCCTCAGGTTACCATACATACTGGCTCCTGTCGGACAAACTTCCATGCATGCCGGAGCAAGGTTCTTCTTCAGACGGTGATAGCACAGAGTACATTTATTGGCAACCTTTTTTACAGGATGAATAAACCGGCAACCATAAGGACAAGCCTGAACACAATACCTGCATCCGATACAATATTTTTCATCAATCAGCACAACACCTTCCGGACTTTCATATGTTGCCCCTACAGGGCAAACCTGTATACATGGCGATTTTGCACAATGATTACACATCTTTGGAACAAAAAAGGATTTGAAGATATCCTCATCCGGAACTCTCTGTTCAAAACCATCAATTCCTCCATTTGGTGATACAATATCAACACTTCCATCATTTCTTACAGTATACTGCTCTACCCAGTTTCTGAAGAAAAATGGTTCCACTGGCACATCATTTTCAAGCTTACACGATTTGGCGCAGTTCCCGCATCCAATACATTTCTCAATGTCAATTACTATTCCGTACCAGGGCAGATTTTTATCCTCCGGTTCTGCACCATAAAGCAGATATTGCGACGACTTAAGCCATTGATATCCAATAGCAGCTCCTGCAAGTGTGGCTGCAGTTTTCAGGAATTTCCTCCTTGATGATTTTACTCTTTCATTTCCCATGGCTGATGTGGATTATGACATTCAATGCAATTTTTACCAATATTATGTTTACTAAGATCAACCTGGAAGACAGCATTCTTCGGTTTTGCTGCATTCATGGAGTGGCATCTTCCACAGAACTCCCGGCCTGCAGGCTTTAATATATCAGCTGCTTCCCCTGATAGAACATGTTTCTGACCCGGGCCATGACATGTTTCACAATGGATATCACTGTGTACATCGCTTGCTTTCAGATCCTGAATATCCTGATGACAATCAAAACACGCTTCCTGACCGGCATAATGTAATTCAGGCAATGTATTATCAATCAGGGATGCAGCCCTGTAATGACCATACTCGCCAAAAGTTGCAGGTACAAGAAAATGCCGCAGCAGCAGAAACAAAGAGATAAATATTGCGAACGCAAGGGCAAGTCGTGTCAGCTGGGGTGGAATATAGAATTTCATCTGTCAGGTGATATTTGGTTCTAAATCTGTATCAGGAAAGTCCTAATTTAGTATTCAGTAAATTCATATTTAAAAAAGATGATAATTATGAATATCTGAAACAGCTAATATAGAATGATTATAAACAACTGACTGCCAGGCTTTTTAGCGTAGAACCACTTGAAAGGCTCATCTAATGAAAAACTCAGCCGTTACTGTTAATATCTTAACAGTAATGACTGAGCTTCAACGACATCGGTTAAATTATTAACAGATGATAGTATTTGTTTAAAATGTCATAGGTGGCTTAAATGATATGTAAAGTTTGTAACGCCTCTTCAGGGCTTGAGATAAGAGTGTTAGTTGTCACCACCGGTTACACCGGTGGTTATTAATATTTAGCCACTCTCGTGGCTAAAAAAAAGTCAGCTGAAATCGAATTTGCAAGTATCTAAAAAGCTATGAGATATAAAATGTTGTCATTACTAGCAATATAGAAGGATTCCAAAAATCTCACTATGATCATAAGATAGAAAATACTAATTCTAATATAAAATTTTGCCATTATTTGCGGTCACAGTATACATATGAATCTTAAATAATTTCCAGCAATATCTCAAGAATCTGTCTGGCTGCTTTTGACACTGATGTTCCCGGACCAAAAATAGCTGCAACACCGGCATCATAAAGAAACTGGTAATCCTGAGGTGGTATAACTCCTCCGGCAATAACAAGGATATCTTCCCTGCCAAGCCTTTTAAGTTCAGCTATTGCCTGGGGAACAAGTGTTTTATGTCCTGCAGCCAGACTGGATACACCAAGCACATGGACATCATTTTCAACTGCCTGCTTTGCAGCTTCAGCCGGGGTCTGAAACAATGGCCCGATATCGACATCGAAGCCAATATCAGCATAACCTGTTGATATTACCTTTGCGCCCCGATCATGACCATCCTGGCCCATCTTGGCAATCATTATCCTGGGCTGACGGCCCTCTCTTTTCGCAAATTCGGCAACTAAATCCCGTGCCGCAATATAATCATCGTCACATTTATATTCCGATGAATAAACTCCTGATATTGTTCGTATCACTGCTTTGTACCTCCCTGCTATTTTTTCACATGCATAGGATATCTCACCCAGACTGGCTCTCTTTGCTGCTGCATCAACAGCCAGTTCAAGAAGATTTCCCTCTCCTGACTCAACACATCTGGTAATTGCATCGAGTGCAAGCTGACATTCATTTTCATTTCTTTCAGCTCTTAGTTTTTCGAGCCTTTTGATTTGCGATTCGCGAACCGCGGAATTATCAACTTCCAGCGTTTCAAGCGGATCTTCTTTATCGAGTCTGTATTTATTTGTTCCGACTATTGTCTGTAAGCCTGAATCTATCTTGGCCTGTGCCCTGGCCGCTGCCTCTTCTATCCTCATCTTCGGCACTCCCGATTCAACAGCTTTCGCCATTCCTCCCAGATTTTCAACCTCCATAATATGTTCCCAGGCACGCTGGGCTATATCCTGTGTAAGTGCTTCAACATAATATGAACCTGCCCATGGATCGACCGATCGGCATATCTGTGTCTCCTGCTGAAGATAGATCTGGGTATTACGTGCAATACGTGCTGAAAATTCAGTTGGAAGTGCAATTGCCTCATCGAGCGCATTCGTATGAAGACTCTGTGTATGCCCCAGTGCTGCAGCCATTGCCTCAATGCATGTCCTGCCAACATTATTATAGGGATCCTGTTCCGTAAGACTCCATCCCGAAGTCTGGCAATGTGTTCTGAGAGCCAGCGATTTTGGGTTTTTAGGATTAAACCCGCTTACAATTTTTGCCCATAGCATACGCGCAGCTCTCATCTTGGCAATCTCCATAAAATGGTTCATCCCAATAGCCCAGAAAAATGATAGCCTTGGGGCAAATGCATCAATATCAAGCCCCGATTTAACTCCTGTTCTCAGATACTCAAGTCCGTCGGCAAGTGTATATGCAAGTTCAATATCGCATGTGGCACCTGCTTCCTGCATATGATAACCTGATATACTTATTGAATTGAATTTCGGCATTTTAGCCGAGGTATACTGGAAGATATCAGAAATGATCTTCATCGAAAATTCCGGCGGATATATATAGGTATTCCTCACCATGAACTCTTTAAGAATATCATTTTGTATAGTCCCGGATAACTCCTCAAGCTTTGCTCCCTGCTCAAGTGCTGCCACAATATAGAATGCCATTATCGGAAGAACTGCCCCGTTCATTGTCATCGACACCGACATCTTATTAAGTGGTATCCTGTCGAATAATAACTTCATATCCAGAATTGAGTCAACTGCAACCCCTGCCTTTCCAACATCGCCTGCAACACGCTCATGATCTGAATCATACCCCCTGTGAGTGGCCAGGTCGAAAGCAACTGACAAGCCTTTCTGACCGGCAGCCAGGTTCCTCCTGTAAAATGCATTTGATTCCTCGGCTGTCGAAAAACCTGCATACTGGCGTATAGTCCATGGCATCATAGCATACATCCCTGAGTAGGGTCCTCTTAGAAACGGAGGCAGCCCTGCGGCATAATCGAGATGCGTCCATTCCCTGCAGATCAGCGGGAGTATAGATACTCTTAACAGGAATCTTTTCTGATGTAACCCAGTCATTAGTCAGATGATTCTCTTTCTCCTGATCTCTGACTGATCTCTTTCTGAGAGGAAGTGTTTCAAGGTCGCTATATTTAAATTTTGGTCTCATTAGCTTTTCCTTCGTCTTTCGGCTTCTGTATTATATTTTATTGTATCCGCCTGATAATTGTCACTGCCTGACTTATTTCAGCGGGCTTATCCCCAGTTTCCTGTTAAAATCCCGGAGTGTGTCTGTTACATTTGTCTTTATATGAATGAAATTCTCTATCCCTATAGACCTTAGCTCATCGGCGGATGCAGGATTTCCTGCAATAACAATGATTGCTTTATCCTTTAAACTGCTGTAAATTTCGGGTGCATAAACCATATACTCATCATCAGAGCTGCATATAACCACTATTTCAGCCTTCGATACATTTGGCAGCACTTATACCTTCCTGAGCACTGTCAAAACCAGGGTCATCGATAGAATTGTAACCGGCACATCCAAAAAAATCGGAAGCAAACTGTGCCCTTGCCTTTCGCATTACCGGATTTCCTATCTGGAAAAGAAATACATCGGGTCGTTTTGCTGCCTTGTCGACTGCCATCCTAAGCTTATCATACTCTTCTGACCCTCTGAAAAGGGTTACCGGATCAACAACGTGAGTCTCTTCTGAACTTACTTTCGGGAACAACCTTTCGGGGTTGATCGATGCAGAGACAGATTCTTCTGTATTAGGATACTGATTTGTTCCAAGGAGTATTCTCTTCCTGGTAGCAACATCCGACTTACGTTTAGAAGCTGAATCTGATATTTCTTTCTGTATAATACCTGAATCCAATGCCGCCAGAAATCCACCGTTATCCTCAATTCTGACAAAAAGTTTCCAGGCATTGTCAGCAATCATATTTGTAAGATTTTCAATATAATATGATCCCCCTCCCGGGTCAGTGACCTTGTCAAAATATGCTTCTTCCTTTAGTATAAGCTGCTGATTTCGTGCAATCCTTTCTGAAAATTCATCAGGGTTTCTGAATACAATATCAAAGGGCTCCACCGTGAGTGAATCGGCACCTCCAAGAACAGCAGACATGGCCTCTGTCTCGGTTCTGAGCATATTAACATACGGATCATAAACAGTCTTGTTCCATCTGCTTGTAACACAGTGAATATTCATCGGGACATTTGCCTCTTCCGGGATATTATACCCCCTGGTGACCACAGCCCACAACAGGCGGGCAGCCCTTAACTTTGCGATTTCTGTGAAGTATTCGGAACCTGTCCCAAAACTGAATCTTATCTTCGAAGCAGCATTTTCAGCATCCATCCCTCTTTCGGTAAGCTGCTTCATATATTCATTACCCGATGAAATTGCATATGCAAGCTCCTGAACAATATTTGCGCCTGAATTATTAAAATGAGAGGCATTCAGGTGAATGGTACGAAGATTTGGAAATACTGAAGCCTTTTCTGTCAGATCATGTAAGGTAATCAAACCCTTCACCGGCAGGAATGCACAATGTTCCGTTAACCATCAGACGACCAATCGGATCAGCTTCAATGGCACCTGATATTTTATTCTTATCCAGACCTCTCTCTTCAGATATTTTGATAAGAATATTAAGTATCTCTTTTGCTTTCCCGTTACACAGAAAGTTAAGCTCAATAATATCTATATGAATCTCATTGAGAAGTATTCTGAAATTGCTTTCAGTGACTGATTCAGGATCGGGAATTATAAATCCGATGGAATCAATTCCTTTCATCAGCACTGACAGAGCTTTACGATTTGCTTCTGTATAATCGTTTACTTCAATATTTTGCCTGTACAAGCCAGCTGCTATCCTTAATTTCTGCTCCTCTAAGAAATGGAAATTCGCCCGGAAGGGTATCGATATACTTAAGATTTTCAACATCCTCCTTCCTGTAAAAAGGCATTACATCAAATCCCTCATTGGTTTTCCAGACAAGCTTTTTATTAAAATCAGCTCCCTTCAGGTCAGCATGGATCTTATCCATCCACTCTCTTGTGGTTACCGGCGGAAACTGATTAAATAGATTTTCCTTTTGCCCCATTATTTTATCTCGTTGATACTTATAGTGCAAATTAAGTGAATTAGCAATACATATGAATTATGAAATTTGTCATATTCAGATGATTGCGGAGAAACTGCTATTTCCCGGCAAATTCCATCAGATATGACTTTATGAATGCATTCAGATCACCGTCCAGAACTGCCTGCACATTACCTGTTTCATGGTTTGTTCTCAGGTCCTTTATCATCTTGTAAGGATGAAGTACATATGATCTGATCTGTGAGCCCCACTCTATCTTTTTCTTCTCACCTTCAATCTTAGCCTGTTCTTCCTGCTGTTTTCTCAGCTCAAGCTCATAAAGTTGGGATTTGAGTATCCGTAAGGCATTTTCTTTATTGTTCAGCTGCGAACGTGTCTCCTGATTTTCAATTACAATGCCGGTCGGCTGATGCTTTAACCTGACAGCTGTCTCTACCTTGTTCACATTCTGGCCACCGGCACCGCTCGAGCGGAATGTATCCCAGGAAATATCGGCAGGATTTATCTCAATCTCAATATTATTATCAACGAGGGGAGAAATAAACACAGAGGCAAAAGTCGTCTGGCGTTTACCCTGTGCATTAAACGGGGAGATTCTTACAAGCCGGTGAACCCCATTCTCACTTTTCAGGTAACCATAAGCCCTTTCTCCGTCAATTTCGAGTGTAACTGTCTTTATTCCAACCTCATCACCTGCCTGATAATCGAGTTCCTTTACTTTATAATTGTTTCTTTCAGCCCAGCGCAGATACATACGCATGAGCATGGCAGCCCAGTCGTTGCTTTCTGTTCCCCCTGCACCGGAGTTGATTTTCAGTATAGCGCCCAGCTGGTCCTCCTCCTTCTGCAACATATTCCGCACCTCAAGATCCTCAATATAATGTCAGACAATTATCATACTGATTATCAACCTCTTCTTCAGTTGCCTCCCCTTCCTTGTAAAAGTCATAGATTACATTCAGATCATCAAGGGCCGTATTGATCTTGTCAAAATCTGTTATCCAGCTTTTCAGTTGTGCTATGTTTTTCAGTAGTTCCTCAGCTTTTTTAGGGTCGTTCCATAAGCCGGGCTGTTGTGACTTGTCTTCTTTTCCTGTAATCAGTTCATTCTTGCCTTCGATGTCAAAGATACCTCCTTAACGCATCGCGGCGTCCCGATAAATCCTTTATCTGTTCGTTAGTTATCATCACTCAAATTTTACACAAATTTAGTCTTTTATCGAACAACAGTTAGGTATAAAGGGTTAATTTTGTCGATTACAAAAACATGTATGCTCAGACTGATTATTTTTTTACGCCCTTTTGCCCGTTATATTCTTATAGCATGGGTGATTACAATCATAGCTTTATCATCTGTTCCGAATATCCCGACACTGAAGGTACATATAGCTAAAACTGTCTTCAGGGTCGATCATCTGGTTCATTTTATCCAGTATGGGATCTTATCATTTGTTACATTTCTCACCTTTGCCGGCAGGGAGTTTAAGATGCCATGGTGGAAGTTTATTATGCTTACGGCAGGACTGATCCTTTTTGCGGTTGCTGATGAGTACCATCAGAAATACATTCCGGGACGGTCGTACAATTTAAAGGATATGGCAAGTAATATTTCGGGGATACTTGTTACACTGATATTCAGTATTGTGGTCTTTAGGATGATTCTTCTAAGGCTAAATAAGCGAAATTAGTTTACTAGATTTTTGTTACACAGAGGGACACAGAGAAGACACAGAGTCCCGATAGCTTTGTATTTCTTCACAATTCGTGTAACAAATTCATCAAGCTTATCAATGCTAAATTTGCATCAACATTCTATTGATAAAATCCCTTTATTTTCGCAACATATTTCATTCAAATATATCTTTTTAAAATATTTATATGCATGCAGGAGATTCCTCATTCATCCCGATAAATCGGGATTCATTCGGAATGACAGATCATATTGATATAGTGAGAGAAAGAAGCGGCGTTTCGCAAATATTTTTTGTCTTTTCCAAGGTTTTTGGGTCGAAACGCCGCTTCTTCCCCAAGAGTTCCCTCTACTACTGTCATTCCGAGCGTCAGCGAGGAATCTCCTTCACCCATTGACCTATAAAAATCCAGCATTAATGTTACAACAATACTGAAGCATAACATAGCTATCGGGACACAGAGTAATATCATAATTCTCTGTGTAGCCTGAGCGCTTAAGTCGAAGGCCTCTGTGCCTTCTCTGTGAGACTCTGTGTAAGTTCTTAAAAAATATGGAATATTAATATACCCTGTAGCCTGAGAAGGAGCCGGTACCAGTTTGAGTAGATCATCCAGTATTAAACTATAACTTTTAACTTTATCCCCAGATTAAGTTTCATTGTAATAGTACTTTGATATAACTTGACTGCTGTAAGTCCAATGCTGATTTCAAAGTCTCATATAGATACCATTTACAAAAATTTCAAATTACTTTCATCCCGTACATTAGCATTATAACCTATAATAAAAGTATAAATTCCATGCAACAGGAGCAGTAAATATGCCTGTTCAGTGCATTCATAATCATTTCCATCATTATAATCATACATATTAGAGCTTATAAAATCATAATCAACAGTTGTGATAGGATATTGAATGAAGTATTTCTTGCTCTGAAATGCAATAGTACTCCCCAGAGAGATAGTATTGCCATTAGAAATTGTGACAGAGTTATTGGTGGAATTAAAGTGAGAGTGTCTGAGCATCAGTATTATCAAGATATGGTACAAGATTAATCTCAGTAGGCGAAGTTTTATTTGTGATTGTCAGCTTATTAGCCGTAAGATTCAGATCCTGTATCTCATTTAAGCGGATCATAATCGGCATCGTTTTTAAGTGCTGCCAGACTAACCGAATTACCCCCGCTGATATTAAGTGTATTATCTACACTATTAAAGCTGAGTTGCTGTTTATCATCGAGGAACCTGGTCAGATCAATAGGAGCCGCAGTTGATTTTGACAGGGTGAGTTTATTATCCAGTCCCAGCGACATATCCTGGATCTGGTCAGGAAGGGTTACCTCATTGCCGCCTGTAATTGACAGGTTATTTCCGACAATCGACAATGACCTCGGAACATTAAGAGTGGCAAGGTTAACAGTACTTGGGTGCAGCTCCGTTACCCACTGTTATAGACAGATTAGACCCATCAAAAGATAATGTCTGGTCGTCAGATGCAGGATCGCCTGCATCACCTTTAAGCCCCTGCGGACCAGCCGGTCCCACCGGACCAGTATCGCCCTTTGGTCCCTGCGGACCTGCTTCAAGAGACTTATAGGCGTAAAGTGCATAAGGAACTGCAAGAAACTGCATGGTTCCCATATCGGTAAACGCACCCTGAAATTTCACTTCTACCTTAAGATAATGAAGTGCGCTTGCCCAGTCTACCTGGGAAAGGTCATCATAGATCCCTCCTGTTGCAACGCCTCCGCCTATAATCAGTGAGAAAACTCCATATTTCGATGTAATAACATTTGAATGAAGTTCCTGGTAAACAGGTGTTCCCAATGGATTACCCGAAATAATAGAAAATCTGACATCAATCGACCTGTTTACAAGTTCGTTTCCGGAATTATCCCTTGCCACAGCCTGATAATTAATCCCTAAGGGCACGGTACCCTGAGCGAAACATCCCAGACTCATAACAGCCAGTATCAGAATTAAACTACAGTTCTTAATTTTTAATGCTGTCATTACTTTACGGATTACAATTTTTCAATTTTAAACGTTCTGTTGATTCTCTTGTCACCACTTATAACCCTTACAAAATAGATACCTCTATAAAAATTCCCCATAGGGATTACTTTTTCAATTTTTTATTTTCTGTTGAATGTTTTTGAGACACTGATAACCCTCACAAAATAGATGCCTCTATAAAAATTGCCCATAGGAATTACTTTTTCAAAGATAATAACTGCTTGAAAAATAGATTCTCTCCAGATAAACAACAGTGCCGGTAAGATTAATTATTTCGAGGGTAAAATTTCTGGAAATCTCTCCGAACAACTTTACAGTCAGATCATTAATAACAGGATTGGGATAGACCTCAACTCCATTACCCTCACTAAGTTTTCCCGGATCAAGCCTCATTCGGGGTTGCTGGAAACCCTGTGTGAAAATGAATTCACTGCCTGTAATGATCTCTACTACAGGCTCTCCTATTGTCTGAGAATAATTTATCTCATCAACAGCTATCACCCCTGCTGCCGGCACTAAAACCTGGTGCGACAATTGCTGTGAATAGAGTGCTGTTCCCTTGTTGAGGAGTAATAATATTATTAATAAAGTGTAGCTTCTAATCATATTATATTGTAGATTTCCTCGTTCACAATGTTAATAAATTTCTTTAATTTACAAACGTAGAAACTAATATTTTCAATTATGCTTAAATCTTTCCTCTATCATAATCTGACTGAAGCCGGTTGTGATGAAGCGGGAAGAGGCTGTCTTGCGGGACCTGTGGTAGCTTCGGCGGTCATCCTGCCGAAGAATTTCAAGCACCCTGTTCTGAATGACTCCAAAAAGCTCACAGCAAGACAGAGATTCAGTTTGAGAGATGAGATAATTGCTTCGGCAATTGCATGGAAAGTGGCATTTATCGACAATAATGAAATAGATGAAATGAATATCCTCAGGGCCTCAATAAAAGCTATGCACATGGCAATTGAGGGACTTGAAAAGGAGCCTCAGTTTCTTCTGATTGACGGAAACAGGTTTTATCCATACAAATCCATTGAGCACAAAACAATTGTCAAAGGTGACGGAATATTTTTCTCTATAGCAGCCGCATCAGTCCTTGCCAAAACATTCCGCGACGAATATATGGAGAAGATTCACAATGAATTTCCTGAATTCGGATGGAATAAAAATAAGGGCTATCCAACAGCTTTCCACAGAGCAGCAATAAACAAATTTGGTATAACCCCGTACCACAGAAAATCATTCAGCCTGTTCGACACACAGATGAAAATTGAATTCTGAGTCATCTGAAGAAATTACCTGAGAATAAGTGGGAGTGCTAATAATTTACTACAATCAGTACGTATAAAACAAAGCGTTATGCTTCGCTGCAAAAACATATTGAACTTTATGTATATATGTCATTTGTCATAATATCGTAAACTAATAGCCTTATATTTGTGACCTATAATTATAATACCTAATAATATAAGATTTTATATGAAAAAATTGTTTGCAATTTTAGCAATCCTGTTTCTCAGTTTCGGATTCAAAGCCAAGGCTGATGAGGGAATGTGGCTTTTACCGCTGATCGAAAAGTTGAATATGGGCAAAATGACTCAACTGGGGCTTAAGCTCTCAGCTGAAGATATTTACAGCCTCAACAAAGCAAGCATCAAAGATGCAGTTGTGATTTTCGGTGGCGGATGTACCGGGGAAATTGTTTCTCCTGAAGGACTTATCCTTACCAACCACCACTGTGGCTATGGATCCATCCAGACTCACAGCAGCGTTGACCATGACTATCTTCGTGACGGCTTCTGGGCCAGATCGAAAAGTGAAGAACTGCCTAATCCCGGTCTCTCAGTAACATTTCTTATCAGTATTGAGGATGTAACAAGCCAGGTACTTGCAAATGTAACTGACGACATGAGCGAGGAAGCACGAAATACTGCCGTAAATGAAGCAAGAAGAAAAATTGCTGTTAAAGCAGAAGAAGGGAACGACTACAGATCACAGGTATCAAGTTTTTATGGTGGCAATTATTTTTACCTGCTTACTTATGAAAGATATACTGATGTGCGGCTTGTTGGAGCTCCTCCATCATCGATAGGAAAATTCGGTTCTGATACTGATAACTGGGAATGGCCACGTCATACCGGCGACTTCAGTGTATTCCGTGTTTACTCGGGGCCTGATGGTAAACCGGCAAAATTTTCTGCTGATAATATTCCTTTGAAACCAAAATATTTTCTACCTGTCTCCATCAAGGATCTTAACCAGGGAGATTTTACAATGATTATGGGATATCCCGGAAGAACAAACAGGTATATGACATCCTATGAGGTAAAAGAACTTCTTCAGATTGTTCATCCCGACAGGATAAAAATACGTGGCATCAAGCAGGAGATCTGGATGAAAGATATGCAGGCCGATCAGAAAGTAAATATCCAGTACTCATCAAAATATTTCGGTTCGTCTAACTATTGGAAGTATTCAATAGGGCAGAAAAGAGGCCTTGAAAGACTTAATGTTGTGGGCAAGAAAGAGAAACTTGAAAAGCAATTTGATACATGGGTAGTTGCTAATCCTGAAAGGAAAGCAAAATATGGCGATGCACTCAATCTGATTAAAAATGCTGTGGAGGGAAGAGCTGAATTTTATAATGCACAGCAATATCTTGGTGAATGCCTTTCAGGCTGTGAAATATTAAGGATGAACAGACAGGCTTCAGAACTGATAACCACACTTGAGTTAGGGGATGCTCAGAAAACCAAGGATCTGATTACACTGATAAAATCACAAACCGGGGATATTTACAAGGATTATAACCCGCCTACCGATAAAAAATCGATGAAAGCAATGCTTAAGCTTTACAGAGATGATATACCGGCCAAATTCCACCCTGATTTTTATGCAAATGTTGTCGATAAAAAATTTAAAGGTGACATTGATAAGTTTGTTGATGATCTTTTTGCAAAATCAATATTTGCAAGTGAGGAGAAACTGAATGCATTCCTGAATAAGCCTTCCTGAAAACAATTGAATCGGACCCTGTTTACCTGACTGCCACATCTTTTAATATTAGTACGGACACAACTATCGAAAGACATCAGTAAGTTTGATTCGGACCTTCAGAAAGGAGACAGAATATGGATGGCAGCATTAATGGAGATGGTTCCTGAAAAGACCCTGTATCCTGATGCTAACTTTACAATGAGGCTGTCATATGGTACTATCCAGAGTTATGACCCGAGAGATGGGGTAACCTATAAATATTATACAACACTTCAGGGTGTTGTGGATAAGTATATTCCTGGCGATTATGAATTTGACCTTCCAAAAAGACTCATTGAGCTTAATAATAAGAAGGACTTTGGAAGATATGCATCTCCAAAAGGTTATATGCCTGTATGCTTCCTTACCACAAATGATATTACAGGAGGAAACTCCGGAAGCCCTGTTATGAATGGCAATGGCGAACTGATAGGACTGGCATTCGACGGCAACTGGGAATCAATGAGTGGTGATATTGCTTACGAGCCTGAACTCCAGAGAACAATCGTTGTTGATATACGATATGTGTTATGGATAATGGATGTTTATGCAGGCGCTAAAAATCTTGTTGATGAGATGACAATAGTCCAGTAAGAATATTTTTTTCAAACTTAAATGTCCCATAAGTTCTCTGTGTAACTCAGTGTAAACTCTGTGATCTCTGTGTAAGTTCTTAATTATTTGTTACACAGAGAGTCACGGGAAGCCACAGAGCGCCACAGAGAAAGCATTACTGTAATTTTGGACTTTTGAGACAAGCTTTTTGTTTTTGTGACTATCTTTGCAGTAAATTTATTGTATATGCAGTTCAGTTTGATAGAGATCTTTGCCTCTTTCATGGTTTTATTCGCAATCATTGATATACCCGGGTCAATTCCGATAATTTTAGATATAAAAGCCAAAACCGGAGAACTTGAATCAGGAAAAACCTCCCTGGTTGCTTTCGGAATATTCATGGCATTCCTTTTTATCGGGACTCCCTTGCTGAGTGTATTTGGGATTGATGTCTCTTCTTTTGCAATTGCCGGATCATTTATAATCTTTCTGATCGGTATTGAAATGGTGCTGGGAATTGAGATATTTAAACATGTCTCTACCAGCGGAGGTTCAATTGTGCCTATAGCTTTCCCACTGATAGCCGGTGCCGGCTCCATTACAACAATCCTCTCACTGAAAGCTGAATATCAGACTATTAATATTTTAATAGCACTGATTCTTAATATGATAATTGTCTACCTTGTATTAAGACTGACATCTGTTTTTGAACGAATTCTGGGAGAAGCAGGGCTTGAAATACTTAAAAAAGTCTTTGGAATAATACTGCTTTCAATTGCCATCAAGCTGTTCATTTCCAATACAGGGATAGTTCTTCCT
Source organism: uncultured Bacteroidales bacterium (assembly GCA_963741935.1). Lineage (GTDB taxonomy): Bacteria > Bacteroidota > Bacteroidia > Bacteroidales > VadinHA17 > LD21. Next base: position 131,445 of record CAVUJY010000012.1, read on the forward strand.
CATGCCAGGTGAAATAACAATATTTACCGACGGAGCCTCAAGTGGTAATCCCGGCCCCGGAGGGTATGGGGTAGTACTTATTTCAGGAAAACATCGTCTGGAAAAATCAGAGGGATTTAAACTTACCACAAACAACAGGATGGAGCTGCTTGCAGTTATCAAAGGGCTTGAGGCTTTGAAGATACCCGGCAGTAAGGTAGTTGTATACACCGACTCAAAATACGTCGCAGATTCAGTTGAAAAAGGCTGGGTTTTTCAATGGGAAAAAAAAGCTTTCAGCAAGAAGAAAAATGCAGATCTCTGGATAAGATTTCTCAGGATTTACAGGAAACATAATGTCAGATTTGTATGGATAAAAGGACATTCAAACAATATTGAAAATGAAGTTTGTGACCGCCTGGCTGTGAATGCATATACCCGTGGTGTGCTGATTGAAGATACAGGTTACTCACCCGAAGAAAAAGATAACACACTGATCTAAACTCTGATTGTGATCAATTTGTTTTGCAGAAAAGAAAAAGATGGTGCACTTTTGTAAAAAGTTCAGCATATGCAGAAACTTTATTTAAGTCCTACAAGCACATCCCCGGAAATAAACTTTTCTCCTGAAGAAGATATTTTCATAATACGCGGAACCTCCTCTCCTGAAGATGTACGTGCTTTATATTATCCTGTCATTGAATGGGTAAGCAATTTCATAAATGAGATCCTTGATGCTAACCCTAAACCATATAATTCTGAGAAACCACTCAGGTTTCAGATTGATATGAATTATTTTAACTCATCTTCTGCAAAATTTTTCTACGACATATTTCATGATCTGAAGAGATTGATCAATATCGGAATACCGGTAATTATCGAGTGGTGCCACGAGGAGGAGGACATTGATCTTAAGGAAGCAGGTGCCGATATAGCCTTGCTTGTTAACATGGAATTTGAATTTATCAGCAAAAAAACCTGAAACCCGCAGATGAGGGGACAAAAAGAGTTATACGAACTATTCGAAAAACTGGATATCCGGTTTGAATACCATGAGCATCCACCCCTGAACACAATTGAAGATGCTAAGATCCACTGGAAAGATTATAATTCAGGCCGGTGTAAGAATATTTTTTTCCGCAATCACAAAGGCGACAGACATTACCTGGTCATTCTCGAACATCTCAGACAATTAAATATCAGGGATCTTGAGAAAAGGTTAAAACAGGGTAAGCTTACTTTCGCCTCAGATTTGCGGCTTAAAAAATATCTTGGAGTAGAACCCGGCTCTGTTACCCCTTTCGGTCTCATAAACGATCATGAAAAACATGTTCATCTCTTTATAGATGAAAAGCTTAACGAATCTGAACGTCTGGCTTTTCACCCGAATGTAAATACTGCATCAGTTGTAATATCCAAATCAGATTTCCTGAAATATCTGAACCACGTCGGTAACTCCTACGAATTCATAAAGTTGTACGATTAAAGTAGAATATTACGGTGCTCTGCACCTTGGTAATGTATTTAAAATGTATTTCTACAAATATTTTGCGGCTCTGCCGCTTAATATTATCCTGGAATAAGCAGTTTATCTCTACTCGAGAAGGTATAGGTGGCTTCACAGATATTTAAAAGAAAGTGAAACAGGAAGGAAGAACTTACACAGAGAGACACAGAGAAGACACAGAGGCCTTCGACTTAGGCTCAGGCTGCACAGAGAATTTTTATACAGACTATTTGAGAACCTCTGTAATATTTGTATTTGAATAGCTGCATTGAATAACCCAGAAAGGTGCAGAGCACCATAATATTTGTAGATACATGGTAGTCATAGAGTACAAAGGTGCAGCGCACCGGAATATTTTATTATATGATTGTTTCTGAATTCATTAAGAGATATTCTTTATTTCTGTGGCATGAGCATGTTTTAGGACTTTCTTCCTGTTTTACATGCTTTTAAGAAATAGCTTCTGAAACCATCAATCAGTGTGGAATAATCTCAATTTAAGTTTGAATGGCTAAAGGGATATGGGGACTATTAATGACAACGTTATTTATATCGCTTATTTAAAGGCACTTAATCATAATGTATTTAAGATTGCAGAACACGATTTCAGTTTATCTAAAACATTCAAAGCAGTTTGATTCAGGTTTGCCCCGTCAGGGGTATAATATTTTTAGGCAGGGCAACGCCCTGTTTATTAAGTCATAACACTTTTTTAGCCTCGTAGGGGCATAAGCAGAAAACCTATGGATTCGGGATTCCGTAAATAAGGAGTGAATATAGTGCACAAAACAGAATGTAAAGGGCAGTATATTAGTCCGATACATCTCCCTCTCCTTTTGAAGGCTAATCTTAAGTCACATCTTTTCATTCTCTATACGGAAGAGGTATTTGTCAAAGACAAGAATGAATAATAAAGGATTAGTTATAATGATTGGGAGATCCCTCAACTCATCCACCTTATATCCATTGCTTTAGAGAAGATCAAAGGGTGGATGAGTTTTCGGGATGACAGATTTAGGGGGGAAATGGGGAAGGAAGAAGAGGCGATTCGAATCGACATATTTTAAAATATATAAAATATCTTGATTCGAATCGCCTCTTCTTCCTTCCCATTGTTCCCCATTAAATCAGTGTCATCCCGAGCGCATCCACCCTTCTCATTTAAAGCTATTTGAGCATATAAGGTGGATGAGTTGAGGGATCTCCAGGGTATCAAACAAATATTTCCTTGAAAATAGTATAGTTAGAAAAGATGTGATGTAAGATTAGGTTTAAAGGAGAGGAAATGCACACTGCTTATTGGAGGGGGGAAATTCTATTTTCATGAAGTTTCTCCCTATTTGTCAATCCGAAGCCTTAAGTTTACGCGTATTCCGCTTCGGGGCTTAATAGATTAACTCTTAGAGACCGGCGGCGAGGACCCGACGTTAAAATATCAAAGGCCTGACGGCCTTATTTAAATAATGATCTAATGACATCAAAAACCTAATATGGGCACTTGGAGGGTAAAAACGGCGGGCAATAAAACATTAATGAATAAACTCATGCACAATGACCAGCGCATAGATATTCGCAGGCCCTTTGGGTAGAACAAAAGTGAATTTTTTCTAAACAGTGATCATTCAGAAAATAATAAATTTTAAAAAGACACCTTTTTTTGCATCAAAATTCATTTCTGTTCGTCCTTATGCTGAAAACCTATTTAACATGATCCCTTGATGAAAAAAATTTGTACTACAATATTATTATTATTTTTAGATTCTCTTCTTTATTCAGCCAGACTATTGAAAAGAAACAATATAAGGCAACCCATATAACCACACCTCCTGTTATAAACGGCGTACTGGATGATGAGACCTGGAAATCGGGTACATGGGTAGATGATTTCACTCAGCATGAGCCTTATAACGGAAGAGCCGCATCACAAAGAACCGAATTCAATATCTTATTTGACGAAAACAACCTCTATGTAGCCATCAAAGCTTTCGACACAAGTCCTGACAGCATTGTTAACCGCTTAACACGACGTGATGAAACAGATGGTGATCTGGTTGCTATAATTGTTGACAGCTTTCATGATCTTCGTACAGGCTTTCTTTTTGGTGTCAGCTCTTCAGGAGTAAAATTCGACCAGATGTTTACCAACGACGGTCAGAATGAGGATGCTACATGGGACCCTAACTGGTGGGTAAAAACGACAATTAACAGAGAAGGATGGGTAGCTGAAATGAAAATCCCCTTCAGCCAGGTAAGGTTTGAGAAAAATTCAGGAGAAGTCTGGGGACTGGAAGTTGCAAGAATATTATACAGAAAGAATGAGACTTCATTCTGGCAGCATATTCCCAAAGATGCACCCGGACTGGTTCATATGTTCGGAGAGCTGTCGGGTCTGGAACAGATAAAGCCAAGGAAGATCTTTGATATTACTCCTTATGGTGTGGCTAAAACAGAGACATTTCAGAAAGAACCTGAAAATCCGTTCATGGCAAAAGGAAGTCTGTCGAAGTTGAACGGAGGAATAGATGCCAAAATAGGGATCACAAATAATATGACCATGGACCTTACAATAAACCCTGACTTCGGTCAGGTTGAGGCCGACCCATCGGAAGTAAACCTTTCAGCTTATGAAACATTTTTCAGCGAAAAAAGGCCATTTTTTATTGAAGGAAACAATATTACAAATTTCGGACTGGGAATTGGCGATGGGGGAATAGGGAATGATAATCTCTTCTATTCCAGAAGGATAGGCCGTCAGCCACATGGATATCCCGATCTGAAAGACGGGTGGAACGCAAAAGTACCTTCCAATACTGCAATCCTTGGCGCAGCCAAGCTTACCGGAAAGACAAAAAATGGCTTGTCAATTGGTATTGTAGAAGCAATGACTGCTGAAGAGAAAGCAGAAATAGACACTGTTGGCGGAAGAAAATTCGAAACAGTAGAACCGTTTACTAATTACTTTGTAGGCCGTATACAGAAGGATATCAAGGAGGGAAATACCATTATCGGAGGTATTTTCACAAGTACCAACAGGGCTCTGGATGCCAACCTGGGAAGTTTTATGCATAAAGCAGCATATACCGGCGGTGCTGATTTTACGCAGTATTTCAAAGATAAAAGCTGGATGTTTAACCTTAATGGTGCATTCAGTCTTGTTGAAGGAACAAAAGAAGCAATAAAGAATACACAGGAGTCATCAGCACATTATTACCAGAGACCTGATAATAATTATACAGTTCTTGATACAAACCGTACTTCCTTGGCAGGATCGGGAGGAAGGATGCAGATAATGAAACTGAACGGTCACTGGAACTTTATGAGTGCAACACTTATGGAAAACTCCGGGATTTGAGACCAACGACCTGGGATATATCCGTGAGGCTGACCAGGTAATAACTGTTTTGTGGGCAGGATATAACCAGTGGGAACCCAAAGGAATCTACAGAAGATTCAACGTCGGTGCCGATGTATATTCTTCAGCTAATTTCGGAGGTGATTTTACCGGAACTGGCTTTGAATGGAATGGAAGCATGAATTTCAAAAACTACTGGAGTGCATGGACAGGAGGAAATCTTAACAGTTCATCTCTCTCCACAACAATGCTTCGTGGGGGTCCGATGATGAAGGATCCGGGAAACATGAGCTCAAGAATCGGATTTTCAACCGATTATCGTAAAAAAATGGTTGCAGAAATATCATTAAACGGAACAAGAGGCAATGAAAACTATTCCAGAAATGTTAATGCATCACTAAGCTTAAGCTATAAACCTACCAATTATATTGTCATTACCCTGAGTCCGGGTTATAACAAATCCTACTCCGACCTGCAGTATGTGGAACAGGTAACAGTAAACGGAAATGATAAGTATATATTCGCAAGTATCGACAGAAAGACCATTAATACTTCATTCCGTGTAAATCTGAACCTTAGCCCGAACCTCACATTTCAGTACTGGGGACAGCCATTTGTTGCAACAGGAAAGTATTACGATCATAAAATAATTACAGATCCCATGGCTGATAACTATAGCAGCCGGTTTACCACTTTTACTACACAACAGATTGCTCCGGAAGATGATCATTATAATATTGATGAAAACATGGACGGAACAATTGATTATTCTTTTGATAAAAGAGATTTTAATGTCCGTGAATTTCTTTCCAACCTTGTTATAAGATGGGAATATAATCCGGGTTCTTCGGTATATCTGGTCTGGAGCCAGACAAGAAGCAGTTACAATGAGGTCGGGAATCTCGATGTGTTCAACGACCTCGGTGATCTTTTTAATGGAAATGACAATAAACCACATAATGTTTTTCTGGTTAAATTCAGCTATCGATTTGGTTTAAAATAGGTTTTCCAATCAGGGAGGTGGGTTGCCTTAGAGCGCCCATCTCCCCTTAGCTGAAAAATCACATCAATTAAATTTTAGATTCCGGGAAGGCATTACGATATATATCACTTTCAGGCTTCCTCCATTGCATTTAGAACTAATTTGCTTTCCTTTGGGCAAATTTATTTCAACTCTCACTAAATTTTTATTAAAATGAAATTATCTGCAGTACTGTTTATGCTTGTGTTCTCTCTAAATTCATTTTCACAGGATAAACCCGCATATAAAGTATTTACAGGTGAAGGTAAAAAAGCTGATTATGAAGACATTCTTAAGGCTGTCAAGAAAACCGATATTGTATTTTTCGGCGAATTGCATGATAATCCAATTGCACACTGGCTTGAACTTGAGATAACAAAAGATCTGTATGCTGAAAAAGGGAAAAATCTTGTACTGGCAGCAGAAATGTTTGAAAAAGACAATCAGTTGCTTATTGATGAATATTTCAGCGGAATAATTAAAGAGTCCTCATTCGAAAGCGAAGTACGACTTTGGAAAAACTACAAGACAGATTATAAACCACTTCTTAATTTTGCGAAAAAGAATGACCTAAGGTTTGTTGCATCAAATGTTCCCCGTCGTTATGCCTCCGTTGTATCATCAGGTGGATTTGAAGCTCTGCAGAAGCTCTCTCCTGAAGCATTAAGATATATTGCTCCACTTCCGGTTGAATATGATTCAACACTGGCCTGTTATAAAGATATGTTATCGATGGGAAGCGAGATAGGTGGAGGCATGTCAAAAAAAATAAGCTCTAATCTTCCTAAGGCCCAGGCACTTAAGGATGCAACAATGGCAAAATCAATTTCAGATAACTGGCATAAAGGACTCACCCTGATACATTACAATGGCAGTTATCATTCCGACCGCCATATGGGAATTCTCTGGTATCTTAACAGGTATTCACCTTCTGCAAAGACTGTCACAATCACTGCTGTACTGCAGGATGATATCGATAAGATGGATGATGAAAATAAGGATCAGGCTGATTTTGTGATCGTCATTCCTAACTCCATGACGAGGACCTACTAGGGTTCATTTTGGACGTAATCATACTCAGTAACCCCGGACTGAAGTCCGGGGTTACTACAAGGCTTTAGCCCAAAACCTCTTCATCATCCTGAATTCGCCAAATTCACAACTGAGCTCATATCACACAAATATACTGGCATCCTTTTTGCTTTGTATCTTATATAAACATCCTCGTAATTAATAGTTTGACACACGGTTGCCTGTGTAAGTAAACCACTAAAAACTATTTAAGATGAAGAGGAATGAAAACAAAGTCCCGAAATTTGATGAGATCATTTTCGAGAACCGGAACAAAAATTACGGAGCGTACGATCTCCGGAAACGTTACAAATCAACTACAAGCTTATCAATCCTGGGAGGAATCGCTCTCGGAGTAATACTTAACAGCAATCATCTCGGCAAACACAAAAGAAGGTGAGCAGCAACAATTACCAACATCGGTAACCATAGTACATGACTGATCCGATTATACCCTGAAAAGATAGCAGCCCGGAACCAAAACCTCCAGCTTCATTAACCGAAGTGCCAAAAAATCTCGAGCCGGAGGTGGTATCGGATACCTTACTGCTTACCTCATTCATTCCTATAAACGACGTACTCAATGAGACTGTCCGGAATGGAAATGTAAATGATAGTGTAGTTTATGCTGAACCTTCCGATCTCATTACAGAGCCTGTAGAAATTAAACCACGCGTTGTTGTGGAGGAAATGCCTGAGTTTCCCGGAGGTAATACTGCTCTGCTTAAATTTATCAGCGAAAACATTAAATATCCGGCTGAGGCTCAGAATAATTCCATCCAGGGAAGGGTATCGCTCAAATTTGTGGTCAATCCTGACGGATCAGTCGGACGCATAGAAATAATCCTTGGTATTGATCCGTTACTCGACGAGGAAGCAATAAGGGTTGTAAGAAGTCTGCCTAAATTCATACCCGGAAAACAGGGTGGTGTGGCTGTTCCGGTTTGGTTTTCTCTTCCGGTCCGTTTCAAGCTTGAAAATAAATAAGACTTTATTACAACATTAAAGGAGGGTGTCAAAGATTATTCGCAAAGCACGCAAAGTTAAGACACTGTATTCAAGCTCTTTGCGATCTTTGCACATTTTCTTTGAGATCTTTGCGGTTAAAACATCCACCTTACATATCTTCCTATATGATGATTCTTATTTTGATCCGGCAGATTTTTGAATCTCAGTGAACATGGCTTTGAAACATTTTACAGGGCTTTTCTCTCCTCTTTCAGGTGTTCGTCCATAAAAACTATCGAGAAATGATCCTGCTCCCGACCAGTATGTAAGCATCATACCCATAAAACGGTCTTTCATCTCAGGAGTGGAATGACTTCTGAATTTAACCATGTCCTGTACCTGAAGCACAGCAATGTCCGGATCTCTCCATGGACATGTAACAACACTTAGTCCTTTCATTGCAAAATATACAGCAGTCTGATCGGGCCGTTCATAATGCCAGTCGCAGATTACAACGTCTTTGGGGATCATATCCACAGCCCTGTAAGTATTATTATAACTGGCTTCCCATTCACCCAGACCTGTTGTCTTGCCATCTATAAGCCTGTCGCCCCAGATCCAAAGCTTCCGGCCTTTGATTGCAAGATGATCCCTTATTGTACGTACTTCCCCGGCAAAGAGTTCGGCTTTATCCCTTCCGGAACATAAAGGACATTGCATCTCTCCGATATAAAAGACCTCATCCATTCCCGCATGGAATGCCTGTGCCTCAAACACATCACAAATTTCATCAACAATATCAAATACAACTTTATGAACTCCCGGATGAAGAGGACAATAACTCTTGCAATATAATCCGTCAGCATTTGGCCATTCATATTTCTCAGGCATCTTTACAAGAGGAGTCTCGTCAAATTCAGGATATGCCTTCAAAAGATTCCCAATCTTTCCTGCCCATGACTGATGACCCAGGAGATTTACCTGAGGTATAATACTGATAGCATTTTTTCTGCATGCTGCCACAAGCTTCTTAACATCGATTTTCGACAAGGCTATTGAATCTCTTAATTCAGGATGAGTCTCATACTGATAATTATAATCGACTCTGAGAATCAATGTATTAACTGAACGGGGAGCCAATTCCTCATTTATAAATCTGATAAACTCATCCAGTTGGTCCGGCATTGGTGCAGCAATACAAAAACCTCTTACCGGGAGTACATTGGCTGGTACATTTGCTGTTTTATCTGAAGATTGTGAAAAGGTTACAATGCTTATTGCCAGCAGAAATAGTGACAGGATCTGTTTCATGATACTTTGATATAAAAGGTTTCTTATATGAAAATGACAGTTAAAGGTATTTAATTTCTTTAATTTATAACGAGTATCCGGAATCACTAAAAAACTTTTAACTTCATAGGGGAGATTACCTTCGGCCTTCGACCGACATAGTCCCTCCCAGTGGTAAGAAGTCGGTGAGCTCGTCCCGCTGGAGCGGGACTCGATTCCTCGTTAACACTACTAATGACAACATTATTTATATTGCTTATTTAAAGACACTTAATTGTAGAGTCTTTAAGATTGTAGAACACGATTACAATCCTGAGAAAACATACAATGCAGTTTGATTTAGGTTTGCCCCGTCAGGGGCAAAATATTTAAGGCAGGGCAACGCCCGGCTATATGACTAACATCACTTTTTTAGCCCCGTAATGGGCATATGAGTAAACTTAAGGACCTGAATATAGCTGAACAAAACAGAATGTAAAGGGCAGTATATTAGTCCGATACGGTTGCCCCTGCTAAATTGGTGCAGGCTCTCCTTTTGAAGCTACTCTTTATACACATCTTCTAACTAGGTACTATTTTCAGAAATTTTGTTGAAGAATGCAATCATTATAACGAATCCTTTATAATGATTGGATTCTTGTCTTGACAGATACCTACATCCGTTGATAGAGAATAAGGATAAAATGGTGGATAAGTTAGGGATGACAGGTTATTTGTTTAAGCGAAGGGGCTGGGGGAAGGGTTAAAGAAGCTTTGGAAAGAAATGTGTACAAAGAGTAGCTGTTGAAGATCTACGTCGGGCTAAGCCCGACGTTAAAATATCCAAGGCCTACGGCCTTTTTGCACGTATCTAGCGACATCAAAAACCTGATCGTCACCTAATTGTCATAATATTCTGGCTTACAAAAAATTGAATAAATCCCCGGGATCACAGAATTGGTTTGTGGTCATGAGGAAAAGTAGTAAACCATGTCAGCCTGTGCGCATCGGGCACCGTAGCTTTAGCAGAGGTGTCAGGCGAAGAACCGGCTCCCAATGCAATCAAATAAATAATATTACTTGATTATTCCTTATTCCCGATACTCTTTTAAATCATTATTAGTACAGGTTATGCATATTCCAAATTAAATGTTGGATATCATCTTAACTGAAAGTAACTTTGAGGCAAAACTTATACAGCTTAATTATTGTTTAATACTCCTAAAGAATCTACTCCACCCCTTTTCCGGTATGAAAATCACAGGATCTGGCAGTCTGCCAAAGCAAAAAGTAAATAAACATTTCCGGCAATATTCCGTTTTTGTCCTGTTCATATTCTTTTCCTGTTCCCGGGCATTTTCACAATCCTACTTTCAACAGGAGGTGAATTATAAAATAGAAGTAAAGCTTAATGACCGTGAACATGTTCTGAATGGATATGAGACTATTGAATATATAAATAACTCTCCTGACACACTTAATTTTTTATATTTTCATCTCTGGCCGAATGCTTATTCAGAAAACAGTACAGATTTAGCGAAAGAATTAATCAACAGGGATGGAAAAGAAAAGCTCTTCAATGATCCTGAATTAAGAGGCTTTATCGATTCATTGAATTTTGAAGTGAATGGATTCCGGATACCCGGTGGTACTTGCTGGAAGGAACGCCTGATATCTGTAAAATAATTCTCAATAATCCATTGAACCATGGCGATACAATACGAATCACCACTCCTTTTCATCTAAAGATTCCACAGGGAACCACCTCACGGTTAGGACATATTGGTCAGTCATACCAGATCTCACAATGGTATCCCAAACCTGCAGTATATGATAACTCGGGCTGGCATCAGATGCCATATCTCGATCAGGGAGAATTTTACTCTGAATTCGGCAGATTTGATGTCAGTATCACCCTGCCTTCGAATTATGTTGTCGGAGCAACAGGGAACCTTCATAATGCGGATGAACTGGAATGGCTTGACATGCTGTCGAAGGATTCATTAGGAATAAAAACACCCGATCTTGGCGATGTATATTTCCCTCCTTCATCACGAAAAACAAAAACATTAAGATATACGGAGAATAATATTCATGATTTCGCATGGTTTGCTGATAAGAGATTCCATGTCAGAAAAGGAAAGGTCAAACTACCGGATTCAGGGAGAGAAGTGACCACCTGGGTAATGTATACCAACCATGGAAAGTTAGTCTGGAAAGATGCCATTAACTATGTAAACAATGCTATATGGCTTTTTTCGGAATGGATAGGTGATTATCCTTACAATAGCTATATAGCTGTTCAAAGCTCCCTTAATGCAGGAGCAGGAATGGAATATCCTGGTCTGACAGTAATAGGCGATGAACAGGATCCTTATTTCCTCGACGAAGTGATTGCCCATGAAATTTGTCACAGCTGGTTTTACAGTGCACTTGGATCGAATGAACGAAGATATCCCTTTATGGACGAAAGTCTGGCAAGTGCTTATGAATTTAGATACATGGAGAAACGATACCCGGAGAAAAAGCTTTGGGAACTGAGTTTTAACAGGAAAACGGCGAGATTCTTCGATATCTTAAATATGCCGGTGGATAGAGCCAATGAGATCCAGTGGCTTGTCACATCCAGGAGTAACCTTGATCAGCCAGTGAATCTTAAGGCGACCGCGTACAGTTATGATAATTACGCAACAATAATCTATGACAAAGCAGCTCAGGGCTTTAACTATTTAAGGGCATACCTGGGTGATTCCCTTTTTGATTCCATTATGCATGATTACTATAGCGAATGGAGTGGAAAACATCCCGGACCGGACGATTTGAGTGCTGTTTTTGAATCACATACCGACAAAGACCTCAGATGGTTTTTTGATGATTTCCTTGGAACAACCAAACGACTTGATTATAAGATACTAAAATATAAGGATCATAAGCTGTTGATTAAGAATAATGGTGAGATGAACAGTCCCCTACTTATTGCCGGATTGAAAAAAGACTCAATAGGTTCAATGAGATGGGAAGATGGCTTTGCAGGTAAAAAATGGATCAATACGTTTAATCCGGACTATCCGGAATTGAAAATTGATCCCGAACATAAGATGACAGAGCTGTACAGGCTTAACAATAATATCAGGACATCGGGTATTTTTCCAAAAGCTGATCCGTTAAGGATTCAATTATTATATACAATTGAGGATCCGGATAAACGTTACTTAATCTATTTTCCTTCTGCCAACTGGTCACATTCAGATGGTTTTATGGCTGGAATAGCCTTACAAAATGCGGCTCTACTGCCGAAACCTGTAAACTATCTTATGATGCCATTTTACTCTTTCGGCAGTAATAAGCTAACCGGCTATGGAAAGATTACTCTGAATACAATTCCTTACAATAGTATTGTCAGACTTGCATCCTTTTCTGTTGAAGGACAGAAATTCGGGGCTCCGGGTAATAAAGACTTCAAGAGAGCTAAAATAGGGGTTGAAGTATTCTTAAGAAACTCAAACTTCACCAGCACAGTCAGTCAGAAGCTATATGGATACTATACTACGGCATCTGATCTTAATCAGATTGAGTCGCTTGTGCCTGCCACAATGCTGTCATATCTTCAGACTGGTTATCAGATAGAAAGAACCGGAATAATAAATCCTTACAGGTTCCTGTTATATTTCGAGTCGGGTAAAACCTATCAGAAGACATCAGTAGATTTGAACTACAAATACAGCTACAGGGGGAAAAACAGCGGATTGGAAATGAGATTATTTGCAGGAACAATGATAAACAGTTCCGGCAATTATCCATTTTACCGTTTTTCCTCAAGCGCCCGGAATGGAAGGGATCTTTACCTCTACCAGGGTTTTTATCCTGACCGTTTTCAAAGTTCTCAAAAGAGTTTCTGGTCGAGACAGATGACTATCACAGAAGGAGGTCTTGTATCATCAATAAGCGATAGCCTGGGTTACAGCCGGTGGGTATCGTCTTTTACAATTACCAGTAACCTGCCGGGCAAAGGTTCCATTATACCGGTTAAGTCATTTATTAATATACTGTTAAACGACTATAGTAAAGGAGCAAACAATATATCACCTTTCTTTTTTGAAGCCGGACTGAAGGCAGGTATCTGGGATTTTTTCGAGGTTTATTTCCCTATTCTTGTATCCAATAATATACGGACAATACAAGGATCACTTAAAGAGAGGATTCGCTTTGTCTTCAACATTGAAAATATCAACCCATTCAAAACAAAGAAATAACTGCCTGACTTCACACTGACAGACAGCGAATTGCATATTAATTCACTCGTCAGTGTGAAAATCAGACTATTATTAACAGGGTCACATTGTCCCTGTATCCGTTAAAGGCTTATAATAAAATGATGAGTAAGATGATAATCAGTATCAATGTTCCGCCTGACAGATAAATACCACCACCCACACTTTTAAGTTCATGTTTGATAGTACGAACCTCTTTCCTCAGACTTTTCTTTTCTGATGCCTTAAGCTTGGTCATATCTCTGGCATTTATCTCATCTAATCTCAGTAACAATGCTGTAACCTCTGCTGATTCTGTAGCTTCTGCAGGTTTTGGCGCTTCTGTTGTAACAGGTTCCTCTAAAGCTGCTCCAAAAGATTGAGATGGAAGAAGGGTAAATGACAAACATGTAACCATTAAATAAAGTAGAATCTTTTTCATAATAAGTGTTTTAGAATTATGCATTGAAAATACATAAATTCCTAAATTAAAAATTAAATTAAATTACTTTTTTGTCATTAATGGATGACAGTTAATATACTGAGGTGTGTGGTTTCACGGAGATCCAATTTATTCGATGGATTTGTAAATCAGATACTTACCAAACACTTTGCCTTTTACAATCCGTTACGGATTAATCTGATTACTGCTGGTAATACCACACCAATAGCTGTAAGCACATTTTTAATGCTTTCAAAAACATCTCTGTTAAGTGGCATTGTTGCATCTTCAATCAGATAGGTCGAAAACCCTTCGTCTATTGAATCCTTAATTGTATGAAAAACACAAATTTCTCCGGCAAGGCCACAAAAATATATCTCAGTAGCTCCTTTTTCTTTCAGATAACCCGACAGTCCGGTACTGTTCTTATGTCCGTTATCGTAAAACCCACTATAGCTGTCTGTTTCAGTATCCATCCCCTTACGAAAGATTGCTGCAATTTTTTTGGTTTCCAGATCAGGATGAAAGTCAGCCCCCTGTGTGCCCTGAACGCAATGGTCGGGCCACAGGATCTGCTCCATACCGTGCAGAATTATTTTGTCAAAAGGATTTTTATTTTTGTGGCTCGAAGCAAAACTCTTATGATTTTGCGGATGCCAGTCCTGTGTTGCCACCACCAGATCGAACTTCTCCAGAAGTCTGTTAATCACAGGGACAATAGATGCACCATCAGGAACTTCAAGAGAGCCACCGGGAATAAAATCATTCTGTACATCAACGATTACTAATGCTTTCATTATTTTATTTTTTGTATTCTTCAACCAGCCTGTCACGTTCATTAAGTAGATTTTTACTCAGTCCCACTTTATACTGATGAGGGTAGTTAAATCTTTTATATTCGGAAGGAAGCCTCTTTAATTGTGAACTGCTGTATTCAGCTATTTCTGATAATGATGGCTGGCTGAATAACCTTTTACCATTCTCCATCACTTTATTCAGTAAGGTCTCTTTATTATTCTTTTTAACATTGAGCGTTTTAAGCGGATACAAGGGATGATACATTTGTTCCACATCGGCTTCGTCAGCCATTGTAATTGCATCGGCCCCGATAAAATTGTTGGAATTATCCAGAATCCTGTAAACCTGTTTAAGATGAGGCAGTGTTATCTTACCGACATTCTCTGATAACTTAATCCGCGGTTTGCCATCAGCCCAGGCAAGCTTAAAAACGCCATCGAGAGCTGCATCCGGGTAGCCGGTTACAAGATTCGTTCCAACGCCAAATACATCAATTGGAGCCTGTTGCTCAAGAAGACTTTTTATGATATACTCATCCAGCTGATTTGAAACAGCAATTTTAACATAATGAAGTCCGGCTTCATCAAGCATTTCACGGGCTCTCTTGGCAAGATATGCAAGGTCGCCGCTGTCGAGTCTGATCCCGCTTAATCTTTGTCCGTTTTCCTCCATTTTTTTAGCAACCTTAATGGCATTTGGGATACCACTCTTCAGAGTATCATAAGTATCAGTCAACAAGACACAACCAGGCGGGAACTCTTCAGCAAAATGGCTGAATGCAGTTATTTCGTCATCATAACTTTCAATATATGAATGAGCCATGGTTCCTGATACGGGAATTCCATAATCAAGACCAGCCCTGACATTACTTGTAGCATCAAACCCGCCTATAAATGCTGCCCTGCTTGCATAGTATCCACCCGGTCCCTGCGACCGGCGCAGGCCGAAATCAATGAGGGTACACCCGTCAGCAGCATATCTCATCCTGCTTGCTTTAGTAGCTATCAGCGTCTGAAAATTGAGTATATTAAGAAGGATGGTTTCTATTATCTGTGTTTCGATAATATTACCTTCAATCTGCATAACAGGCCTTACAGGAAATACTACATCTCCTTCGCGTGGCGAATAAATATTGCCGGAAAAACGAAAGCCCTTAAGATAATTTATGAATTCAGCATTAAAGCCCTGACTCCTCAAAAAATCCAGATCGTCTTTATCGAATCTCAGATTTTCAATAATATTCAGAATATCCTCCAGTCCTGCAAATACAGCATAACCTCCGTCGAAAGGTAACTTTCGAAAGAAATAATCAAATACTGCCCGTGTATTCCTATGACCTTTCAGGTAATAAACCTGCGACATAGTTAATTGATACTGATCGGTATAAGTGGCTGTGTAATTAAACATTTTTATTGTTATTGATTTAACAATTGAATCACATTAAGTTACTACTTTTTTACCAATCCATTTTTCAATAACGGCAACATGAATATTTTGAAAGATATCTGGCATTGCTTTTCCCTATTTATAGAATTAGAACAACTACTGTTTAATTATGTTTAGTATCATCAGAAGTTCTGATAGTTAAACCATATGATCATTTTTAGCTCTTTTGAGAGCTTAAAGTTGACGAACAATTAATCAATAATATCTGTTTTACATTATAAATGATATATCAATGAGAATCCGTAATTCAAAAATATTTATCACAATTCTTTTGCTGCTTGCATCATATATGGCTAATAGTCAGGATATTGAATATATTAAAGTCCCGGATCTTGAAAAAATATTAGGAAACAGTGAAAACACTCTTTATGTAGTAAATTTCTGGGCCACCTGGTGTCCGCCATGTGTTAAAGAGTTTCCCGGGTTTCAAAAGGTATCGGGTGAATATAATAGTACAAAAGTTAAGTTCATTATGATCAGTCTTGACTTTCCAAGTGATGTGAAAACTCAGCTATTACCCTTTCTGAAAGAACACAACGTCAGACTCAAGGTTGATCTTATGACAGATATGGACTACAATTCATGGATCGACAAGGTTGATTCATCATGGCAGGGAGAGATACCTGCAACCTTGCTGTTCAACAACAATAAACATCAAAGGCATTTCCATATTGGTGAACTGGGAGAAACCGAATTAAAAAGTCTGATAAATAGATACATATAAATATTTTAATCTGAGTACCAAATAAATGTTGATGAAATGAAAAAGGCAATTTTTATTATTTTAAAAGTTTTGTTGATGACTTCAATGACAGCAGCAGCAGTGCCTTACAATGCCGGGGATAATGCTTCAGACTTCATACTGCGTGATGTAAACGGAAAGATGGTATCCCTTGAACAGATTAAGGATGCAAAAGGATTTATAGTTGTATTCATGTGTAATACCTGCCCTGTTGTCAAAAAATATGAACAGAGAATAATAGACCTTAACACTCAATTCAGTTCCAGAGGTTACCCTGTTGTTGCAATTAACAGTAATGATAAAGAGGTTTCACCAGGGGATTCATTTGAAGAGATGAGGAAAACAGCACAGGACAAAGGGTATAAATTTGAATATCTGTATGATGAGTCTCAGAATGTTGCCAAAGAATACGGCGCTACAAATACTCCGCATGTATATGTACTATCAAGGCATGGAGATAAGTTAAAAGTTGAGTATGTCGGCGCAATAGACAATAACGCTGATAATCCCGCAAATGCTGATAAACATTATGTCCGGGATGCTGTAAACGCTCTTCTTAATGGTGAAGATATTTCTGTGAAAAAGACGAAGGCGATTGGTTGTGGTATAAAGTGGAAAAAACCGTAAAAGTGTATTGATCTGATTATTAACAGATAATCTAAACCAGAAGCCGGGAGAGAACATATGAAAATCTCCAACCTTCTTTTGCTACAAAATCCCGACAATTAATTCAAATAAGATAATAATTGTCCAAATTGCATATCTGATTGATTTGCAATCATTCAAAGACATTTACTATCCCTGATATTTAACCGGTTTGAAGCTCACATATTTTATATAAAATCTTGAGCTTAACTAACACCATACAGGAATGATAAGTCTACAGAGTCACCACAACCTTGCCTCTGGTGCTTTTTGTTTCAATCTGCAGATGAGCTAAAGGCAAATCATCAAAAGTGAATGATCTGAAGATATGCGATTTAATAATACCTTTTTGCAGTAAATCTGAGATCTCCTCCATATTCTTACCACTGGGCCTCACAGAGAATCTGTAGCCTTTCCGTCCTTTTAATGAAGCCTTTTCAGCTATATCTTCAGATGAACCTGATACAATACTTGTGATGGAGCCTCCGGGTTTTAGTATTTCTAATGACCTGTCGATATAATCTCCTCCAATTGTGTCTAATACAAAATCCATGTTACTAACCACATGTTCAAAGTGCAGTTTTTTATAATCAATATTTTCAGAAGCTCCCAGACTCACTATAAAATCCATATTAAGTCCTGAAGCAGTTCCTATAACATAAGCTCCAAGATAACTTGCCATCTGTACTGCATAATGACCTACGCCTCCAGCCGCCGCATGGATCAGGACATTGTATCCGGGTTTTACCTGCACCTGTTCTTTGAGAATCTGCCATGCAGTCAGGGCTGCCAGAGATGCTGCAGCAGCCTCTTCATGAGAAATATTTGAGGGTTTAAGAGCCAGTTGTGCGGCAGGAGCAGCAACATATTCAGCATAAGCTCTTCCGTGATCCGGAAATTTTATCATACCAAATACTTCATCTCCTGTTTTAAAAGTAGTTACGGAACTTCCTGTCTTGGTTATAACTCCCGAAATGTCCCAACCCAGAATTATAGGACTGAACTCTTTTAGTCTGGCTGCAACTCCATTCCCCTGCCGGGTTTTTATATCTACAGGGTTAATAGAAATTGCCTTGACTTCTACAAGCACTTCATCATCTGATATTTCAGGTACGGGGATTTCATCTTTTACAAGGTTTTTAATTCCTCCAAAATCTTTTAAAATAATTGCCTTCATAATATTGTTCAACCTTTCTTTAAGGTAGAACAGAGCAGATGGAGAAATGTTTGCAGGATTTACTCTGGAAGGCTTGTAATAAAAAAAGTCCCCCTGAAGATCAGGAGGACATTGTGATATTGAGGTCGGTGGCGGATTATTAGAATGATCCGGTTTGGGGGAGCTCTTCAACAAATCCCTGCTGCCTTTGGCAGTTCAGGGCTTTTTGGTTTCCCCTCTCGGCACAGCAAGCTGGCTTCAGTGAAAAACAAAAATCCCTGGCACATTGTGCTTCAGGGATTTGTTGAGGTCGGTGGCGGAAAGTAACTAATTACCTATTCTTAATTAAAAACACTTCTATATTACTTAATATATTCATTTATATAGTAATATACTAAGGGTTTTGTATAAATATAAGTAATTTACTTGCCCCAATACGTAACTAATTACTTTATATATCGTATAACAGAGTAATTACTTACTTATATACGATGAAAACATGGACAAAAAAAACAATAAACCATTTGAAGTGAATTTACTTAAAGAAAAAGAGCATTTCAGATTATATGTAACCCATAACAGTTTCAAAGGTAGAATCAGGAAAAGACTCGGAGGCAGACCTTTCGAAGATTTACAAAACATCGCATTCAATTTAAAATATGAACTTGGGAAGCACTTCTTATATGGCGAAATCATCAAGGAAGAGGTAGAATCTTACATAGAAAGTTATGTGTCGATGAACGTTAAGTGCGATGCTTCCATCTTTGATTATAAGGAAAATTTCCTTGAGAACAAATCAGAAAGGTTCAACAAAAAAACAAAATGGTCCGCTGTCAAAGAGCACTCTTTCTGGTTATAGAACCGCACTGAAATATTTTGAAGAGTACTTGACAAAGAAGAGAATTTCGCGACATCCGTCCCAAATAACTGAGATCGTAATGAATAATTACTACGATTACATTAAAGGTGAACACAACTATAAAGTGAAGCTACATACCAAAGTAAAAGGGTTCATAAAATATCTGGAGATTGAAAAAGCAACTACCAGTTGACCCCAGTTACAAAAAATCGGTATTTACCGAAGAGTATGATAATCAATGTCCAGAAGATGATGATATATCAATACCAGACATGGATATACGCAAATTGATTGCTTTGAGAAAAAAGTTTCAACTGGGAGAAGCTGGCTTGGAAGGTTATTGGAAAAATCGGACATATTGACCACCCTAGATCGTTTTCGTGAGACCATGCATTTCCGGTTGCCAAAGACCACCCTAAGTTAACATCCTTTTTTGCCTCATTTTCATCATAATTTATAGGGTGATTCTACAAAGTTATTTTTTTAGACTGTTTTTTCAAGAGATATATTCATTTTATTAATCTGTTTTCTCATTGATTCACCAGAGAGTTCAATACGATGTGCCTGATGTACAATGCGGTCCAGTATCGCATCTGCGATGGTATTTTCTCCAATAATGTCATGCCATTGTAATACCGGAAGTTGTGAAGTGATGATTGTAGAGCGCTTGCCATGGCGGTCCTCGATAATTTCCATGAGTGAAGAACGGCTTTGATTATCAAAGGGCTGGATCCCAAAATCATCGAGTATTAATAGATCCTGCTTTTCAATGCGTGCAATTTCTTTTATATATGACCCATCTGCTTTCGACATTTTTAGTTTAGCAAATAGCTTTGTAGTATTTGCATATAAAACTTTGTATCCCAGCATGCATGCCTGATTACCGATAGCTGAAGCCACATAGCTCTTTCCAATACCTGTACTTCCGGTGATAATAATGGTTTCCGATTTATCAATGAAGTTACAATCGGCAAAGCGCATGATTTGGTTCTTATCAAGGTTCCTATCAGTTGCAAAGTCGAGGTGCTCAATGTTTGCCTTGTAGCGAAAACGGGCTTGATTTATGTGCCGTTCAATGCGGCGGTTGTTACGATAATCCCATTCCGATTCAACCATGAAAGCTACCATCTCATCTGCTGTCATGCTGGCCATCCGCCCGTCTTCAAGGGTGGTTTTAAAGGCCATGGCCATACCCTGGAAGTTCATTTGCTTTAGTTTTTGTAAAGTTTGATCATTCATATGTTTATATTTTAAAAGTTCATAATTAGATTAATCCAGCCACGGGTTTATCGTGACTGGATATCTGATAAGTTGATTATTTGTAGTATCCTCCTCCGCGCACATTACGATGCCCGGGCATTTTTTTATTATCATCTTCTGAGTCGAAAGGCTCCTGGTCCAGCCTTTTCTCGATGATTGTACGGATGGCATTATAGCTGAAGTCACCATAATATAAAGCCCTTTTGCAAGTCATGTTCAGACGATCACTGCCTACGCGCGAAGCAAAGCCAAGGATACCCTGACATGTTTTATAGGCCTGTTCAGGATGCTGCCTTATCTCAAGAATACGGGTTATATAATCCCTGGTATCGCTTCCGATAAAGGTTGCCCTCTGAATGAACTTCTCAGGCGTCCAGTCGCTTTTAAACTGGTGGTGAGATGCCAGATGATCCTCGTTGGTAGTGTATCCGTAGAGCTTTAAATTACGTGTATGGCTTGCTATCTGGTCATAATGGTAAAAGACTTCTACCAGATCCTGAGTGTAAAGAATGGTAACCTTCTTTCCGATATAGCGATAAGGAACACTGTAATAATGCTTGTCTTCTGCAAGACAAACATGATTGTTTTTCATCACGGTAACGACTTTCTTGCGTTTAGCCTGGTACCTATGTTTCGGCAGTGGCTGAAGATCCGATTTTTCTATTTCTTCAAACAGTTGTCTTCGGCTATAGGGACGGCCGGTCAACAGCTTGTTATTATGATCCACAAGTGCTTCCCAGATTGCTGTATTTAAGTCTGCTAAAGAAAAGAAGGTGCATTGTTTTATGGAGTGAAAAATCGTCCGGTAAATTATCTTAACTGCTCCTTCCACCAGTGCTTTATGTTTTGGTTTATAGGGTCCTGCAGGAAGAGCTGTCATATGGTAATGTTCCACAAAATCCCGGAACATCTCGTTAAGTGTTGGTTCGTACCGGTCACTCTTGATCACAGCCGATTTTAAGTTGTCCGTTACAATGGCCTGTGGCATACCTCCGAAGTAATGAAGTGCATTTTCACAGGAACAGATAAAGTCTTCTTTGCGCTGAGTCATTGAAGCCTCGACATAGGTCAGCTGGCTGGAACCAAGGATGGCGACAAAAACTTCTACCTGCACCACTTCTCCTGTTGCCTGATCAACAAAGGACAGCTTATCACCAGTATAGTCCACATACATCTTGTCACCGCTCTTATGCTCCATGTGCATAGAAGAGTTCACCTTCTTGCTCCATAGATTATAATGTTCATTAAACTGCGTTTTGCGATAACCATCCGGATGTCTTAAGAAAATATTGCTCCCACTGTTTTTCTCTGGTCTCGCCTTTGCGTTTGAGAGCTTTTTCCATGCCGGGAAAGAAGGCCATCAGGTCTGCCTTGCGCTTGTCCGAAGGGACCTCCGGTCGGGGAGTTGAAAACAATGCTTCCAGTTGAGTGTCACTGAGTTTATTAATCTCTTCCAGGGTCTTACCCATAGCAATAAATTGCCGGATATACTTCTTTACCGTGTTTCGAGTAGCTCCTGTGCGGAGACTGATTGATTGTTTACTTACACCCTCGGTGTACATTTTTAAGATCGTTCTTGCTTTACTCATAATAATTAAATTGTTAGACATAAATGATAGGTATTGTATAATACCCTCAACGTTAATCATTCAGCCTAATAAATCATGATAAAAAAGCAAGACTTAAGGGGGTGGTCTCTTTGCTCCGGTATTGGGTGGTCAATTTGGTCCGGACAAGGGTGGTCAGTTTGCTCCGGCCAAGGGGTGGTCAATTTGCTCCGGTCTTAGGTGGTCATTTTGACCGTTTTTTCCACCGAAAATATCATTGACCTGAAGATTGTTTGTGCTTATTATGTGATGTTTGAAACCTCAAAGTGAATTATTAACTTGCATTTACTACTTTTGACAAATGTATTACAGAAGAAAAATATTACTGTCACTCCTGCAAGTGTTTGATAATAACCTTGAAAAGATACGATTTCAGAAACTTTTAATGCTTTTTACAAAGATGCAGTCTGAGCCAAACTACCATTTTGTTCCTTACAAATATGGGTGCTATTCATTTCAGTCAAATGCCGATCTCTGTACAATGGTAAAATATGCTCAGGTAGTTGATGGCGAAACATTCTGGCAAAAGATTGACGGTGCTGATTACATTTCGGAGCTAAATGAGATTGACCGTAAGACTTTGCGGACAATTAAGAACCTCTATGGTGGAAAATCACAGAAAGAACTGCTATACATTACCTATACTAAATATCCATATTTTGCCATTAATAGCACTATCGTGCATAAAGTGTTAAACGATACGGAATATAAAGCTGTATCCGATGCGGTACCACAACTAAATGATTCAATACTTTTCACTATCGGATATGAAGGAATTAGTCTTGAAGAATACCTGAACAAGCTAATAATAAATGGCATCAAAGTGCTTTGCAATGCCGTAAGAACTCGTTAAGCATGAAGTATGGGTTTAGTAAGTCACAGTTACAAAATGCCTGTATTGGGGTTGGAATTAAGTATATTCATATGCCTGACTTAGGTATTGCTTCGGATAAACGACAGGAACTTAACACACAATCGGATTATAACAAACTGTTTCTGTTATACCGTAATGATATACTGACAAAGACCCATTT
>CAVUJY010000013.1:0-209363 GCA_963741935.1 uncultured Bacteroidales bacterium
TGACTCGCCATTAGCTAATCGATGTGGAAAAACAAAATGGTTACGCTGTTCTGGGCAAAAGCTCTTTGTTGTTCGGCTTTCACTTCGTCAGGGGGAAGTTGGTTAAGGTCTGTTAGTTTTAACGAACATATTTGTTCGTAAGTGTATCCATAATACGCCAGAGCGGTAGAGTTTGCATCAATAATTGCCCCGGTCTCAGGATCTGACAACAATCCTATAGTATGATGCTTATCAAACATCTGGTGGTAACGCTCTTCGCTTCTTTTTAAAGCATCTTCTGTCTGTTTGCGATTGGAAATATCATTATAAGTTACTGGAAACACCGTAACCCTTCAGGGGAATCGGAGTAGCACTCACATTCAGCCATGAGATTGTGTTATCTGTTCTGACGACACCCATTTCCACATTCTCAACCGGACGTTTTTGCTTTAAAGTCTTTGCGCTAGGAAATTCACTTTGAGGAAATGTCAATCCCTCAGAGTTGATTATTTGCCATTCTGCACCTGTAATTTCGCGCGTCGTTAGCTCATCAGAAGTCAGGCCTAGAAGAACCTGCGAAAGATCATTACTCTCAAGGATCCTGCCATTTTCATCAGCGACAGTAATGCCCACTGGTAAGCAGTCAAAAAGTGTTTTATACTTAACAAGGGCAATTTGTAGAGCCTCGTGTGCACGACGTTTTTCTGTTACATCGTGAAAAATTAGAATTACGCCAGTCAATTTATCGGACCGATCTCTTATAGGGGCGGCGCTTTCTTCAATCGGAACCTGGATTCCGTCCTTTGTGATCAGGATAGTATGATTCGTAAGGTCTGCAGTTTTTCCCTCGAACAATACTTCTGTTATGATGTCATCAGCCGGAAGTTGTTGTGTTTCTTCATTTATAATATTGAAAACTTTATTGGAAGGTTGCCCGATAGCTTCACTGAGTTTCCAACCGGTAAGTGCGACAGCAACCGGATTCATGAATTCTATCTGGCCATTTGTATTGACGGTAAGTACTGCATCACCAATGCTATTTAAAGTAACTCTTATCCGCTCTTCACTTTTATGTAAAGCTTCTTCAGCAAGCTTACGCTCTGTGATGTTTCTGTTTATAGTTACATAACCAATGGTTTCTCCCGCAGAATCGAGCAGTGGCATTGAGTTGCATTCAACATTTATCAGGCAACCGTCTTTAGTTTTTTGAACAAGCTCGGAAATTATAGCCTGTCCTTCCCGTATATTTTGATAAATTTGGTTGAGCTTTTCGGCATCTGTTTGCGTTTGAACTATCTCTCGGGTAAGCTGGCCGGATACTTCAGCTGCAGACCATCCGTACATCCGTTCTGCTGGTTTATTCCAGGAGCTAATCTTATTGTCAAGATCGACTACAATAACCGCATCTGTTATACTCTGAAAAATATCGGCCTGATAACTTAATTTATTCTCCAGATTCTTGCGTTCAGTTATGTCCTGAAAAAGTGTTCCAAATGTTCCTTTTCCGGGAGAAAATACTGAAATACTGAAATGTTTCTTCATCGGGGGAAAGTAAGTCTCGAACGAGACAGGCTTTCCTGTTGATGCTACTTTAGAATAAATATTGATGTAAGGAGCCTCATCAACAGAATAGACTTCGGTCGCTTTTCTGCCAATTATTGATTTCTTATTTAAGCCGGTAATCTTTTCAAACGCCGGGTTAACAGCAGTAATAAAATAGTCAATACATTTCCCTGACTTATCATTAATTATTTTGTGAAGTGCAAGGCCCTCCGACATAGAGTTGTAGATTGAAGAAAAGCCTATTTCGCTTTCCTGCCAGGTTCCTGATGGGCTGGCCTGACCTTCTGACTCATTTACAGGTTTTTTTGCCATATGCTTTCTTCCATCACTATTTAATAGATTCAAAAATACAGAATTATAAATTTAATCAAAAAAATATAAATGGGTTGGTCAGAAGAATATACATAATTTTAAACTCGTGCCGGATACACCTGACCTTATTTGCAGGTAGCCGTTTTGAAACAATTAACATTATTGAGGATTAAAGTATGACTTGTTGAGGACGATCCTAAGATATCATCGTTTGTTAAAACAGGTCATAGTAATCATTGTTTTGTACCGGTTACTTTCCGATACAGAAATTTTTGAAAATATTTCCAAGTATCTCATCAGATGTTATCTCCCCTGTAATTTCTCCAAGGTAGTGTATGGCATGACGTATATCAATTGCTATAAGGTCCTCAGGCAGCATATTATCAAGTCCGGATAATACTCGTTCCAGACTTTCTGACACATGTGTAAGTGCCTCGTAATGCCTTATATTTGTTATAATAACATCGTTTGTGTTTAATTTATCTTTCTCAACAACATCGCTTAACCTGAAACGCAATTCATCAAGTCCGGTTTTCTCCTTTGCTGAAATTAACAGAAGAGTTTCGCGATCGTAAAGCCTGATCCTTTCAGTAAGCTTAGCTTGTTCATCAAAGGGGGACTGGTCTGTTTTATTAATCAGAATAAACAACCTCTTATCTGATCCTTTTATCATATCACGTACATAATCAGCCCTGGTATTAATCGATTCAGCTGTATCCAAAACTTCATCAAGCAAAAGTATTACCTGCGCCTGATCGATTTTTTCATGAGTCTTCTTAATACCCAACGATTCGATAACATCTTCTGTGTCTCTTAATCCGGCAGTATCGGTAAATCTGAATTGTATCCCATCAATCACTATGGTGTCCTCTATGGTATCTCTGGTTGTACCCGGAATATCAGATACAATTGCTTTATCCTCCATGAGAAGTGCATTCAATAAAGTTGATTTGCCGGAATTAGGCTTTCCTGCTATAACAACCGGAATACCATTCTTAATGACATTCCCCAGTTGAAAAGACTTTGCCAGTTTATCCGTAAGAGCCTTAACATTTAAGATTATTGATTTCAGACTGTTCCTGTCAGCAAACTCAACATCCTCTTCTCCGAAATCAAGTTCAAGCTCAATGAGTGAAGCAAAATTAAGCAGTTCATTTCTCAGGCTGCTTATCTCTGCAGAAAAGCCACCCCGCATCTGATTTATTGCCAGCTTATGTGAGGCACTTGTTGTTGAGGCAATAATATCTGCAACACCCTCAGCCTGGGAAAGATCAATTTTCCCATTAAAAAATGCCCGCTGGGTGAATTCTCCCGGCATGGCTGAAATTGCTCCCTTCAGTAACAGGGCTTCCAGAATTCTTCTTATAATATATGTTGAACTATGACACGAAATTTCAACTGAGTCTTCACCTGTATAGGAGTGAGGCGACCTGAAAACACTTACAAGGACTTCATCAATCAATTCATCGCCGACACGTATTTCTCCAAAATAGATTGTATAACCCTTTTGCTCAGCCAGCTTAACTTTCTTATCTGCAGGAAAGAATATCTTGTCACAAATTGACAGACTTTCCAGTCCGCTTACCCTGATTACTGATATTGCTCCACCCGTCCCGGATGCTGGTGCACATATAGTTTCTTCTGATCTGATCATTTTATAATGCTGATTTGCAGCAAATGTATGAAACTTAATTGATGTGTTAAAACCGATCCACCTGATACAATAACAAATAAAGTTGATTGATTTTCAACCTTGTCCGCCAAAGCTTTCTATTATCCACCATCTTCGTTGTACATAGCCGACTATATCGGTCGAAGTCAGAAACATTAGTGAAGGTAGCAGCAAAGGAGGACATTGTCATCTCCTTCTTTTATACATGAATGATAATTATCACACCAGAATGATGAAAAGCAAATAATAATTGGGTATTTTTGAAATCAAAATAATTGGACCATTAACTGGATTGATACATTTAAACTAAGTTAAGCAATTAATTATCTTTCATATATGAGTGTTCTGATAAATACAAATTCTAAGGTTATCGTTCAGGGATTCACCGGAACAGAAGGCACATTCCATGCCACCCAGATGATTGAATATGGTACAAAGGTCGTCGGAGGGGTTACTCCGGGCAAAGGTGGCCAGACGCATCTTGATTTACCGGTATTTAATACAGTAAGAGAAGCTGTTGCTAAAACAGGAGCTGATGTTTCCATTATTTTTGTTCCACCGGCATTTGCTTCGGATGCCATTCTTGAAGCCGCTGACGGTGGTATCAAACTAATTGTCGCTATAACTGAGGGTATTCCTGTAGCAGATATGGTTATTGTTAAAGACCACCTGAAAAATATGGAGTGCAGGCTGATCGGACCAAATTGCCCAGGTATTATAACCCCCGGAGAAGCAAAGGTAGGAATCATGCCAGGCTTTATTCATCAAAAAGGCTCTGTTGGAATAATCTCACGCTCAGGTACATTGACTTATGAAGCTGTTGACCAGGTTACCAAGATGGGACTGGGACAATCTACCTGCATTGGAATAGGAGGTGACCCGATAGTTGGAACAACAACTCTGGATGCTGTAAAACTGATGATGGAAGATAAGGGTACCGAAGCGATAGTTGTTATTGGTGAGATAGGTGGCAATATGGAGACTGAAGCAGCTGAATGGATTAAAATAAATGGAACAAAACCAGTCATTGGATTTATTGCAGGACAAACTGCTCCAAAGGGTCGAAAAATGGGACATGCCGGTGCAATAATAGGAGGGAAGACCGATACTGCTGCAGCAAAAATGGAAATTATGGAAAGCTGTGGAATACATGTAGTCCAGTCACCTGCTGATATAGGCATAACAGTAAAGAAAGCACTGGATCTTTATAGTACAAGCTGTAAAACCTGTCCGAAGAAGCTTTCTTTTGCCACCGACTTCGTGACTACAACAGGATTTTGTCGGTCGAAGTCCGTAACATATGAAGGTGGTGCGAAGGAGGACTTTTAAACATTTAAATCTGCTAATTCTGCTGTATCAGTATTTACAGAATAGCATTTAGTGCATTTTACTATATTTGCAAAAATTAAAATTCATTACACATGGGATTACTGGAAGGAAAAACAGCACTCATTACCGGAGCGTCCAGAGGCATAGGCAAATCAATTGCACGGAAATTTGCCGGTGAAGGCGCTGATATCGCAATTACAAACATAGTTGATGATGATGAGTTTAAGACAACAATAAAGGAACTTCAGAATCTGGGCGTTAAAGCTAAAGGTTATGTTTCGAATGCTGCCAGTTTCGAAGACTCACAACGTGTTATCAATGAAGTTGTTAAAGATTTCAGCAGAATTGATATACTGGTGAATAATGCCGGAATTACAAGGGACACATTGCTGATGCGAATGACTGAAGATCAATGGGATTCTGTTATCGCTGTAAACCTGAAGTCGGTTTTTAACCTCACCAAAGCTGTTCTTCAGACCATGCTTAAGCAAAAAAGCGGATCTATAATCAATATGAGCTCCGTAGTTGGCGTTTCAGGAAATGCCGGACAAAGTAACTATTCAGCTTCAAAGGCTGGTATAATAGGATTTACCAAAAGTGTGGCAAAGGAAGTCGGCTCAAGAAACATACGGTGCAATGCCATTGCTCCCGGTTTTATCATCACTGAAATGACTGAGAAATTACCTGAAGAAGTAAAAACTGAATGGGCAAATAAAATCCCTTTAAGACGTGGAGGAACCCCTGAAGACGTGGCAAATACAGCACTTTATCCTTGCTTCAGAATTATCATCTTATGTCAGCGGACAAACAATTCATGTCTGTGGAGGTATGTTAACTTAAAAATATTTATTATATTTACGATTCCGCAGGGTGTCCATCCTTTTAGCACGAGGAAATGCAGCGAGACATATTTATTCCACACTTATTTTAAAAGGGCACCCTGCTTCTTTTTTTAAAGCATTAAGATAAATGCACAATTCAATCTTTTTTCTGATCATAATCATTCCTGTTTCAGGTTATATCGTTGAACGATACCTCGACTATCTGAATAACTCGATGTGGTCAGACGTACTTCCTGAAAAGCTCAAAGGAATAATGGACGAAGAGGAGTACAGGAGAACCCAGCTCTATCAGAAAGAAAACAACAGGCTTTCATTCTGGTCTTCATCGTTTAATCTTGCTGTAATACTAATAATGATCATTGCTGGTGGTTTTGCACTTGCTGACTCTATCGCAAGATCATTCAGCATGAATATGATTGTCATTTCACTTGTGTTTTTTGGAATCATAGGCTTTGCCTCAGATCTGATAAATATCCCGTTCAGTGTTTATGATACGTTTGTTATAGAAAAGAAGTTCGGTTTCAATACGATGTCCGTCAGGACTTTCATTACGGATCATATTAAATCATGGTTTATCGCACTACTTGTAGGTGCACCGGTATTGGGTCTTATAACCTGGTTTTATTATAAGACAGGAAAAAACTTCTGGCTCTATGCCTGGGGGTTAATTACGTTGTTCTCCGTATTTATAAACCTGTTCTATTCTGAGCTTATTGTTCCTCTTTTTAATAAACAAACACCACTTCATGAAGGAGCATTGAGGTCTGAAATTGAAGCATTTGCAGAGAAAACCGGATTCAAACTCAGAAATATTTATATTATTGACGGATCAAAAAGAAGTACAAAGGCAAATGCATATTTTTCAGGTTTTGGACCAAAAAAGCGAATCGTATTATATGATACCCTTCAGAAAGAACTCAATGAAGAGGAGATAGTTGCTGTACTGGCTCATGAAATTGGTCATTATAAGAAAAAACATGTTCTTATGACTCTTCTTATTTTCGATTATTATTACCGGATTTATGCTTTTTCTTTTTTCACTTGGTTGTGAACAGTCCGGAGCTATCGCAGGCAATCGGATCACAAAAACCAAGTTTTCATCTCGGCCTAATTGTATTTGGCATCCTTTATAGCCCGCTATCATTGATAATCGGACTGTTTACAAACTATATTTCCAGAAAAAATGAGTTTGCGGCCGACAATTTCGTCAAAGAAAATTACAAACCTGAACTGCTCGCTGAAGCACTGAAAAAACTTTCAGTGAAAAACCTGTCTAATATGATGCCCCATCCGGCATATGTATTTTTTCACTATTCGCATCCTACCATTGCTTGACAGACTGGAAAAATTGGAATGAATATCTTATATTTGCATGGAATTTTTTGCCTCCTTAGCTCAGTTGGTAGAGCAGCTCATTCGTAATGAGCAGGTCGTGGGTTCGAGTCCCATTGGAGGCTCAAATAAAAAAGACAGGATTATTTCCTGTCTTTATTGTTTTACTTAATTCTTGAGCGGGAAAAGGGATTCGAACCCTCGACCCTCAGCTTGGGAAGCTGATGCTCTACCCCTGAGCTACTCCCGCAATTTATTTATTATGACCCTCAGCTTGGGATCCCGAGTGCTCGGGACTACCCCTGAGCTACTCCCGCAATTTTTTATTTGACCTCAGCCTGGGATCCCGAGTACTCGGGACTACCCCTGAGCTACTCGCGCAATAATTTTTTAATTTTTCTTGTGCAAATTTATTGTAATTTTTCACAATCTAAAGAGCGGTAGTAAAATTCTGATAAAATTTATCCCTCTAAGTCCCATTCTTTGTAAAACTGATCAAGAAACTGTTTAAGAACCGTATGTCGTTCTTCAGCTATTTTTCTGCCAGTTTCTGTATTCATCATATCTTTTAGTTTTAAAAGCTTGTCGTAAAAATGACCAATAGTCGATTTACTGTTTCCCACTGGTTTTTCATCCGGAATATATATGGCATTATTTCTGAATCCACCATAATTAAATGCCCGGGCTATCCCAATCGCACCAATAGCATCAAGCTTGTCTGCATCCTGTAAAATAAGCAATACCGGATCTGATAAATTGCCCGAAGGATTCTTTTTGCTGAATGACACATTCTTTATTACTTCAATTATCCTGTTAGCTATGTCTGACAAACCAATATCTATCAAAAAATCATAAACATCTGAATACCCGTCTTCCTGGTTGTCCGCATTAAATTTTGAATCAACTACATCATGAAGAAGCACTGCTATTTCAAGAATGAAAGGATCAGCCAGATTCTCCTTACTGTTAATAAATGAAGCCAGTTTACGTACTCTTTCAATATGCCACCAGTCGTGACCACTATCATATTCTGAGATACTTTTCTTTACAAAGATCTCGGTTAATTTTATCTTATTCTTCATTATTATTAATTAATGCTTCCGGGAGAATAATTTTACTATAATTTTGCAAGACAATTTACACAATTCCACATAAATAACTTTTCCCCGGATTTTTTGTTAAATACTTACTTACCAAAGTAACACAAAATGAAAATAATTAAGCAGTTATTATTTCTGATTCTTTTGTGGTTTCCTTTATTGTCATTTTCACAAACTGACTCTACGGCATATCAGCTGGAAGAATTCAAGATACTTCTCAATCAGCTCCAGCAGAACCGTATTTCAGATTCAATTAAAAAGGCGGAACTTCAGGACCAGTTTAATCAGCTTCGGGCAAACCAAAACATTGAGAGAAAGAGAGTTCAATACGAATTCAGGTCAATTGAGATCAAGGACTCTCTCAGGAAAGCCGATATGCTTAAGAGGGCCGCTTATTTGAAAAAAACTGCAGTGGCATATCCGGTCATTTTTTCTTCGGATACGCTTTTTTATATTTATACAAAAAGCGGGGCAGCAACACCAAAGGAAAGGGCTGCCAATGTTTCAAGAAAAATAGAAAAGCTATATGAAGATGATTTTCTGAAGATTGACTCCCTCACTGTAATGGATTCGGAAAACACCGTTGATCTGGTTTATGGTGAAACTATTTTAACAAGCATTTCCGACCTTGATGCTCTTATCAATAACACAACCAGGCAACTCCTGGCTACAGATTATGTAAATAAAATCAAGAATGCCATCATCCAGGCAAAGAAGAAAAACAGCGTTGTCAAGATACTAATGCGTATTGGTCTGATGTTACTGGTTATTGCAGGAATAGGTCTCCTGATTTGGCTTATTGGAATAGGTCATATAAAAACAGAAAAATATTTTCTTAAAAGAAAGAGTAAATGGGTTAAGGACCTGACTTATAAAGACTATACCTTCGTCACCTCTAAGCAGGAGATGCAATTTATATTGTTTTTTTTCAAATTAATCAGATGGTTTTTTATTGCGGTTCTTCTTTATCTGGTGTTACCTCTGGTATTCAGTATATTTCCATTTTCAAGAGGATGGGCTACAATGCTTTTCGGATTAGTCTGGGAGCCACTTAAAGGCATATTTATTTCTATATGGGATTATCTTCCAAATCTTTTCAGTATTCTGGTTATATTTTTTGTAATGAAATATGTAATCCGTTTTGTAAAATATATATTCTCTGAGATTGAATCTGAACATCTCAGAGTTGCCGGATTTCATGCTGACTGGGCAAAACCTACTTTTAGTATAGTCAGATTCTTGCTTTATGCTTTTTCGTTTGTACTGATATTCCCAAAATTGCCTGGCTCTGATTCAAACATATTTAAAGGAGTTTCCGTATTCTTAGGGGTACTATTCTCGCTTGGTTCTTCGTCTGCAATTGCCAATATGATAGCAGGTCTGGTAATAACCTATATGCGTCCTTTTAAGATTGGGGACAGAATTAAAATAGGTGATCTGACAGGTGATGTAATTGAAAAAAATATGCTTGTTACAAGAATGAGAACTATTAAGAATGAAGAAATCACAATCCCCAATTCGGCAGTTCTCTCAGGCAACACTATTAATTATTCAACTTTAGCAGATAATAATGGTCTGATTATTCATACAACTGTAACAATTGGTTATGATGTGCCATGGAAGGAGATGCATCAGGTTTTGATTGATGCAGCTCTAAGGACTGAGATGATTATGAAGGAGCCGAAACCATTTGTTCTGCAAACAAGCCTGGACGATTTTTATGTTTCATATCAGATAAATGCATATACAAAGGATCCTTCCAGACAAGCCTATATTTATTCAGAATTACATAAAAATATTCAGGATGTATGCAATGAAAACGGGATAGAAATTATGTCTCCTCATTACAATGCGGCAAGGGATGGAAATTATTCAGCTATCCCGTTCAAGCTATCTTCCGAAGGACTATAAAGCTCCGGGCTTTAACCTTAATATTAATACTGAGATCAAGAAATGATTGCTGAGAGTAAATGATACCTTTTCAACCCTGCAGCATGAAAAAGAGCAGCAATTTACGGAGTGTTTCAACTTGTCTGAAAAGGCAGGGATTGCTTTTGCGCTTTAGTAAAATATTGCCACATTTGCATATCGGATGGCAATAATGTTCTATAGATTTTATACTAATGATATCTGAAAAAAACAGCTTATTTGATTTGTTAAGATTTCTTTCTATCCGACAAAATCACAAAAACAGTGACATTTTATAAACCTGAAAATGGAAAGTAATAAGAAAAAACTGAACGAGCTCGCTGCTACTGCCATTTCAGGAAACGATATAAGTTCATCTTGCTTATATGTATCTGCACTGGCTATTATATACTCCGGACAGTATGCATGGTTATCACTACTGA
Organism: uncultured Bacteroidales bacterium; assembly: GCA_963741935.1. Taxonomy (GTDB): domain Bacteria; phylum Bacteroidota; class Bacteroidia; order Bacteroidales; family VadinHA17; genus LD21. Next base: position 10,481 of record CAVUJY010000013.1, read on the forward strand.
TTGTGGGTGCAGTTCTCTTCCTGTTCAGAAAAATATATGGCGAAGTGGTAGGTGCTTTACCTTTAAATGGGGGAGCGTATAACGCACTTTTAAATACTACAAGCAAATCTACAGCTTCACTGGCAGCAACACTTACCATTCTCTCATATATGGCAACAGCAGTTATTTCTGCAAATGAAGCCATACATTATGCCCATAGTCTGATAACAGTTTTACCACTGATAATTTCAACAATTGTTCTGCTGTGCAATTTTCATGGGTATCAGTATTATTGGTATTGGGGAATCTTCAAAAGTTGCAATCTTTATCTTTTTATTTCACCTTATCTCATTGGTTTTATTGTCATTTTTTTGTGGATTATTTTTGTATCTCAACGGAACTGATGTTTTAACAGCAAATTTTAGCTTACCACCTAAAACCGGAAGTATAACAACTGCACTATTTTTCGGTTTTGCCGCGGCTATGTTGGGTATTAGTGGATTTGAGAGTTCTGCTAATTTTGTGGAAGAACAAAAAAAGGGTGTTTTTCCAAAAACACTTACGAAATATGTGGATTGTTGTTACAGTATTCAACCCGCTTATGGCTTTTCTGGCATTAGCAATAATTCCGATGAATGCGGTCGAACAAAATCAGGAAGCTCTTTTATCATATATGGGAGTGATATCAGGAGGATCGTGGCTTTCTGCGCTTATTTCAATAGATGCAACCCTTGTATTAAGCGGTGCAGTTCTTACCTCATTTATTGGAGTCAGCGGACTGGTAGAAAGAATTACTCTGGATAGGGTTCTCCCTCCATTTTTATTGAAGAAAAACAAAAGAGGCAGTGCATATAGAATATCAATTGCTTTTTTTCTGTTGTGTGTATCAATTTTACTTATTACAAAGGGGGAACTAGGTGCATTGGCAGGAGTATACACTATTGCCTTCTTATCCGTGATGGTATTATTTGGTATCGGTAATATAATGCTGAAGGTTAAACGTAAAAATTTGCCCAGACCTGAAAGATCCTCCTGGTTAGCTTTATTTATTGCAATAACAGCCGTCATTGCAGCCATAATTGGAAATGCAGTATTAAACCCTGCATATCTTAAGGTCTTCTTCGAATACTTTATACCTGCGATTATTTTAGTCATGGTAATGTTATACCGTATCGCTATACTTAAAATTTTACTTAACCTTATTAAATATATATTTGAACCAGTTCAAAATTTAGTTACCAGGACTAATAAAACTATTCTCCGGTCCATAAACGAGAATCAATTCTCAGGAATTTGTGTTCTTTACAAAAGGCGATAATGTAGAAGCCTTAAATATGGTTATGCTATACATAAAGAAGAATGAGAATACCCGAAAGCTAAAGATAGTTTCTGTACATAATAAAGATGAAAATCCATCACAACAACTTATTTCAGATATAGAAGTTTTGGATCGTGAATATCCATTTATTAAAATTGAGTTTATTACGTTAGAAGGAACATTTGGTCCGGAATTGATAAATAAGCTTTCTTCTAAATGGAATATCCCTATTAATTTTATGTTTATAGGGTCCCCGGGTTACCATTTTCCTTACAGAATAGAACAACTTGGTGGTGTTAGATTAATTATTTGAATATTAAAATCAATAAGATAAATTGTAATTGTAATGAAGGCAGCAATAATAACAATAGGAGATGAGCTTCTTATTGGACAAACCATTGATACAAATTCAGCATGGATGGGATCTGAATTAAGCAATGCAGGTTTCGATGTTTACCGGATAACTTCCATTCATGACCGCAGAGATGATATCATTTATGCTCTGAGCGAAGCATCAGGTAAAACCGATGTGGTCCTTATTTCCGGTGGTCTGGGTCCTACAAGTGATGATATAACCAAACAGACCTTGTGTGAATTTTTTCACACACAGACTGGTCACCAATAATGAGGTTTTGCAAATGATTAAAGAAATGATGCGTCTGCGCAACTACCCGATGAATGAAAATAACCTTCGACAGGCTGAGGTTCCTGAATCATGCAGGGTTCTGCTTAACAGGACAGGAACAGCCCCCGGCTTATGGTTTGAGCAGGATGGTACAATATTCGTTTCAATGCCCGGTGTACCTCATGAGATGAAATATATTATGACGGAACATGTTCTGCCTGAGCTAACCAAACGCTTTACGTCACAGATAATAATTCACAGAAATATAATGACTTATGGCTCCTTCGAAGCTAAGCTTGCAGAGACACTTTCCGACTTTGAAGCTGGCTTGGGAGACAATATAAAGCTGGCTTACCTTCCTGCTTACGGAATAATCAAATTGAGACTAACAGGCACAGGCAGTAATCATGATGCAGTTCAGAAAGCTATTGACAATAAGGTAGCTGAGCTTTATAAGATCATCCCTGAATTAATTTACGGAGAAAATGAAGAATCGCTCGAATTTGTAGTAGGTAAACTGTTGAAGGCAAAAAACAAGTCACTCTGTACTGCAGAAAGCTGTACAGGCGGTAACATTGCCCACATGATTACAAGCGTTCCTGGAAGCTCTGCTTACTTTAAGGGTTCAGTGGTGGCATATTCCAATGCTGTCAAAATCGCAGATACTGGAGGTTAATGATACCATTTAAATAAGTTTGGTGCAGTAAGTGAGGAAGTTGTAATAAAACTGGCAGAGGGAGCAAGAAAAAAATTTAATACCGATTTTTGCTGTGGCAACAACAGGTATAGCAGGTCCTGATGGAGGAACTGATGCAAAACCTGTTGGAACTGTTTGGATAGCAGTTGCCTCAGAAAAAGGAATAATAACCGAAAAAAGGTTCTTTGGAAATGATCGAAGTGGCAATATATCAAGGTTTTCGCTTGCTGCATTAAACCTTCTTAGAAAACAGATTATCAGTAGCTAGCATCTAATTCATAAAGGAAGATTAAAAAAAGTGGATCAAATATTTGTTTAATCAGATAAAAATCACGTATTTTGCGCTTCGTTTTAAAAGGACAAACGTTAGTAAAGAAGTAAAACAAATATCAATGTCAAAGATTTGTCAGGTTACAGGGAAAAAGGCGATGAGTCGGAAACAACGTTTCGCACTCAAAGAGAAGGACTAAAAGAAAATTCTATCCAAATCTTTTTGTTAAGAAATATTATCTTCCGGAAGAAGACAGATGGATATCACTTAAAGTTTCAGCTGCAGGTATTCGTCTGATAAGCAAAAACGGACTCACAAAGGTCCTGAAAGAAGCAAAGGAAAAAGGTTACATTTTGAATTATTAAAATATGATAGAAAATGGCAAAGAAGGCTAAAGGTAACAGACAACAGGTAATTCTGGAATGTACCGAACATAAAGAGAGCGGACAACCTGGAACTTCAAGATATATCACAACAAAAAACAGGAAAAATACACCTGACCGTCTTGAAAGGAAAGAAATATAATCCTATTCTTAAAAAACATACACTTCACAGAGAAATTAAGTAATAAGTTTGAATTATGGCAAAGAAAGTTGTTGCAACACTTAAGACAGGAGCCGGTAAAGCATTTACAAAATGCATTAAAATGACCAAATCTGAAAAATCCGGAGCTTATCAGTTTAAAGAAGAGATCGTTCATAATGATCATATTAAAGACTTCTTTACAAAGAAATAACAGTAATTATCATTTATTAAGATATCAAGCTTTCTTCTTTGCAGAAGGAAGCTTTTTTTGTATTTACCTTTTAAATTAATTATTACCTGATGGCTTTACTGGGATTTCTGGGAAGAGATAAAAAAGAGAGCCTTAATAAAGGTCTTGAAAAAACAAAAGAAAGTGTTTTTCATAAACTTTCAAGGGCTGTTGCAGGAAAATCAAAGGTTGACGAAGAGGTTCTTGATAATCTTGAGGAGGTACTGGTCTCCTCAGATGTTGGTGTTACAACCACACTTAATATCATCAAACGTATTGAAGCCAGAGTCGCTAAAGATAAATATCTTAATACCAGCGAATTAAACATAATACTAAAAGAGGAAATAGTTGCTCTTCTGGAACAGAATCAGTCTGATACTGAATCTGACTTTTCAGCTCCCCTGAAAAATATCCCTTATGTTATAATGGTTGTTGGAGTAAATGGTGCAGGTAAAACAACAACAATAGCAAAGCTTGCTTACCAGTTTAAAACAGCCGGAAAGAAAGTAATGATTGGGGCAGCAGATACTTTCAGAGCCGCTGCAATTGACCAGCTTCAGATATGGGCTGACAGGGCAGGGGTCCCACTTGATAAAACAACAGATGGGATCCGATCCTGCCTCAGTTGCATTATGATACTCTTAAATCAGCTGTTGCCGCCGGATCTGAAGTGGTAATTATTGATACTGCCGGCCGGCTTCATAATAAAATTAACCTGATGACTGAGTTATCCAAAATAAAAAGGGTAATGGAAAAGGTAATCCCTGATGCTCCTCATGAAGTTCTGCTGGTTCTTGATGGTTCAACCGGACAAAATGCTTTTGAACAGGCTAAACAATTTACTGCCGCAACAGATGTTACAGCAATGGCAATCACAAAACTCGACGGAACTGCAAAAGGTGGAGTGGTTATCGGAATATCGGACCAGTTTAAAATTCCGGTAAAATATATTGGTATGGGTGAAAAAATTGAAGACCTGCTGATATTCAACAGGTTCGACTTTGTTGATTCACTGTTCAGCTCAAAATAGTGCCTCCTACCCGTTGAGCTCAACATCCCTTAAGTGGGATAATTTACTGATATTAAGTATATTACAATTGATACTATTACACGGTAGCAGGTAGAATAGAGCAAAAATAATATTCCATGAATAAAAAAATCAATATTATAACATTAGGATGTTCCAAGAACATTGTTGATTCGGAAAAGCTTCTCAGGCAATTAGATGCCGGAGGTTATGAAATAATTCATAACCCAGATGACACATCTGCCGGAACAGTTATAATAAATACCTGTGGTTTTATAAATGATGCAAAAGAGGAGAGTGTTGATACAATTCTCAGGTTATGTAAAAGCCGAGAATCAGGACAAAATAGATAATCTATATGTAATGGGTTGTCTGTCTGAGCGTTACATGGATGCCTTAAAACATGAAATTCCTGAAGTAAAAAGATATTTCGGTGTAAACAACATGACTGATGTTCTTAATGAACTTGGACTTGGATTGAGAAAAGATCTTTTGACAGACAAGAACAATAACAGGTCCTGGTCATTATGCATATCTTAAAATATCGGAAGGATGCGACCGTACATGTGCTTTTTGTGCCATTCCTGTCAATCCGTGGAAAATATATTTCACGACCTATTGAAGAACTTGTTGAGGAAGCTTCACAACTGGCACAGACAGGAGTAAAAGAACTGATCCTGATTGCCCAGGACCTTAGTTATTATGGTCTCGATATATACAAAAGGCAGGCTCTGCCTGAACTGGTTTCTGAATTGTTGAAAATAGAATCATTTGAATGGATAAGGCTTCATTATCTCTATCCGGCAAATTTTCCATCGGAACTTATTCCTTTGATAAGGGATAATCCTCGTATTTGTAGTTATATTGATATCCCAATCCAGCATATTACAGATAATATGCTCGGACTGATGAAAAGATCTCATAACAGGAAGGAAACAGAAGCAATTCTGAATAAACTTCGAAACGAAATACCAGATGCTGCCATCAGAACAACCCTGATAGCCGGACATCCGGGGGAAACAGAACAGGATTATTCTGAACTTAAGGATTTTATCACGAACTTCAGTTTTGACAGACTTGGAGTTTTTGCCTATTCGCATGAAGAAGATACATACTCTTATAATAAATATACTGATGACATTCCTGATGAGATAAAGGAGGCAAGGGTCTCCGAACTAATGGAGATACAGCAGAATATATCAGCTGAATTAAATCAGATGCTTGAGAACAGAATACTTAAGGTATTGATTGACAGGAGAGAGGGTGACTATTTTGTTGGCCGGACAGAATTTGACAGTCCTGAAGTTGACCAGGAGGTACTTATTTCAGCGAATCACAATCTTAAAACAGGATATTTTTATAATATAAGAATTACACAGTCAGCGGAATTTGATTTATATGGTGATCCTGTTGATCAGATTTGAAAATAAAGTATGCCATTCGCAAGTAAAAAGGGGACTTAATCAAAATGACAAGTCCCCTTTATTTATATTATCAATCTGATTTTAATTTGATGGTGGAAATACTTCAGGTAGTTCCGGCTTCTTTTTCTGCACCTTAATTCTTATCTCTGATTTTGCAGCGTTAAAACTAACAACGATTGTGTCTCCTTCATTAAGATTAGCTCTGATCAGCAATTCAGCCATAGGATCTTCAAGGTATTTCTGAATTGCACGTTTTAGTGGTCTGGCTCCAAAATTGGCATCAAAACCTCTTTCTGCAATATAGTCACGTGCACCTGTTGCAATCTTAAGCTGATAACCAAGTGAATTAACTCTTTCATAAAGTCCTTTAAGTTCAAGATCAATAATCTTGTTAATATCTTCTCTTCCAAGAGAATTGAACATTATAACATCGTCAATCCTGTTAAGAAATTCAGGTGCAAATGTTTTTTGAAGAGCCTTTTGCAGAATACTTTTAGTCATGCTCATCTTTCGTTGCCTGTCTGGTTGCCGTATCAAAACCGACACCATGACCAAATTCGGCAATCTGCCTTGTTCCAATGTTGGATGTAAGTATTACAATAGTGTTTCTGAAATCAACACGTCTGCCAAGACTGTCAGTCAACTGACCTTCATCAAGTACCTGCAGCAGAATATGGAAAACATCCGGATGTGCTTTCTCAATTTCGTCAAGCAAAACCACAGAATAAGGTTTTCTTCTTACTTTCTCAGTAAGCTGACCACCTTCTTCATAACCTACATATCCCGGAGGTGCACCTACTAATCGTGATACGGAGAACTTTTCCATATATTCACTCATATCAATACGCACAAGATTATCAGTGGTATCAAAAAGGAATTTGGCAAGAACTTTTGCGAGTTGGGTTTTTCCAACACCAGTAGGACCAAGGAAGATGAATGAACCTATTGGCTTATTAGGATCTTTCAGACCAGCTCTGTTCCTCTGTATTGATTTAACTACTTTCAGAATAGCTTCATCCTGACCTATTACACTTCCTCTCAGTTCACGGCCATCTGCAAGAGTCTTGTTCCTTCAGTCTGTGCAATCCTTTGTACCGGAACACCTGTCATCATGGCAACAACTTCTGCAACCTTCTCAGCATCTACTGTTTCACGATTAACAGAAAGTTCCTTTTCCCATTTCTTTTTTTCCAGTTCGATCATATCCAGCAGATCTTTCTCCCTGTCTCTGAAGCTGGCAGCTTTTTCAAAATTCTGATTTTTGACTGCCATCATCTTTTCTTTCTTGGTATCCTCAAGCTGATTTTCGAGCGAAAGAATTTTCTCCGGAACAACAATATTTGAGATATGTACTCTGGAACCAGATTCATCAAGTGCATCAATAGCCTTATCGGGAAGATGACGGTCAGAAATATATCTGTTTGTAAGCTTCACACAAGCTTCAATTGCATCATCGGTATACATAACATTATGATGTTCTTCATACCTTTCCTTTATGTTATGAAGAATATTAATGGTTTCTTCTATTGAGGTTGGTTCAACGATAACCTTCTGGAATCTTCTCTCAAGAGCACCATCTTTTTCAATATGCTGCCGGTATTCATCAAGTGTTGTTGCACCGATACACTGAATTTCACCTCTTGCAAGAGCCGGTTTAAGCATATTCGCTGCATCAAGTGAGCCCGTTGCACCGCCGGCACCAACAATAGTGTGAATCTCATCAATAAACAGAATTATATTATCATTCTTCGATAACTCATTAAGTATTGCTTTCATTCTCTCTTCAAACTGCCCGCGATATTTTGTACCGGCAACAATAGAAGCCAGGTCAAGAGCCACAACACGTTTATTGAACAAAACTCTTGAAACATTCTTTTTCGAAATTCTTAAAGCAAGACCTTCAGCAATAGCTGATTTACCTACCCCGGGTTCACCTATCAGTACCGGGTTATTCTTTTTACGTCTTGAGAGAATCTGAGCCAGACGCTCAATCTCCCTTTCTCTGCCAACCACCGGATCAAGCCTGCCTTCTTCTGCAGCTTTTGTCAGATCTATTCCAAAATTATCAAGTACTGGCGTGTCAGATGACGATTTTGGTGAAGAAGGAGTGGGTGATTGCCCTTTTCCAGGTCCACCGAAACTCTGTCCCTCATCATCTTCATCACTCGGAAAATCAGCTTGAGCTGAAGGTGATTCAGCTTCTACCATTCTCCGAACAGTTTGATAATCAACATCCAGTTCAGAAAGGAATCTGGTTACAAGGGCATTTTCATCCTTTAGTATTGCCAGAAGAAGATGTTCTGAATCGATAGTGCTGCTTTTCAATGATTTTGCTTCAAGATAAACAAGCTTAAGAATCCTTTCTGTACTTCTTAAAAGAGGAATTACCTCATGGTCTGCGACCGGTACAGGACTTTCCACTTTAATACTTTTCTCAAGCGAACCTTTAAGAACCAATAAATCAATACCCTGATTTATTAATATCTCAATCGCAACACTCTCACCATCTCTAAGTATTCCCAAAAAAAGATGCTCAGGACTTATATGACTGTTACCCAATCTTATAGCTTCTTCCTTGGAATAACCCAGAATATCTTTTACCCGTTGTGAAAATTGTGAATCCATATCTTATTCTTTCATTTACCTGATTAATACTAGTTAACCGACATTCTGTCAGAATACTCCGACAAAAGTACACATAACTACATTTCCAAAGTTAAATTATGCTGAATATCTATATGACAATTTTCATGCCCAATTATAAACAAAGAATGTTAAAAATTCACGGTCAATAATGGTCAAAAATAGCCAAATATTAACTATTTTCGTAATTCCAAACACCAGAACGGATGTTTGTTTGTAAATATTTAATTTATAATCTGTTATGTCAGAGAGAGAGAGAATAATCCAGGTCAATATAGAGGAGGAAATGAAGTCAGCCTACATCGATTACTCGATGTCGGTTATTGTTTCGCGTGCATTACCTGATGTGAGAGATGGACTTAAGCCGGTCCATCGCAGGGTATTATTTGGTATGTCTGAGTTAGGAGTACTATCCAACAGGGCATATAAAAAGTCAGCAAGGATAGTAGGGGAGGTACTCGGTAAGTTTCATCCTCATGGTGATTCTTCGGTATATGAGGCAATGGTCAGAATGGCACAGGAATGGTCATTAAGATATCCTCTGGTTGACGGTCAGGGAAACTTTGGGTCAGTTGATGGCGATAGTCCGGCAGCAATGAGATATACCGAAGCAAGGCTTAAAAAGATTGCAGAGGAGACTCTGGCTGATATCGACAAGGATACTGTTGATTTTCAGCCTAACTTTGATGATTCGCTTACTGAACCTATTGTTCTTCCAACAAGAATTCCAAACCTTCTTGTAAACGGGGCTTCCGGAATTGCGGTTGGTATGGCTACCAATATGCCTCCTCACAACCTTACTGAAATAATTGATGCCACTATTGCCTATATTGATAACCCTGAAATAACATCTGATGAGATAATGGAGTTTGTTAAGGGACCTGATTTCCCTACAGGTGGAATTATTTACGGAGGACAGGGAATCAGAGATGCATGTGAAACAGGAAGAGGTCGGATTGTTGTAAGGGCTAAAACTGAGATTGAGATAACTCATTCAGGAAGGGAATGCAATCATTGTCACTGAAATTCCCTACATGGTCAATAAAGCAGAGATGATCAAGAAAGATAGCTGACCTCATCAATGAGAAAAAGCTTGAAGGTATTTCTTATATCAATGATGAATCGGACAGAAATGGCATGCGCATAGTGATAATTCTTAAAAAAGATGCAAGTGCCAATGTGGTTCTTAACAATCTTTATAAGTATTCTTCACTCCAGACATCTTTCAGTGTTAATAATATTGCACTGGTAAAGGGACGTCCCAAAACACTAAATACCAAGGACTTAATTCATTATTTTGTCGATCACCGTCACGAAGTTATTCTGAGAAGAACCAAGTTTGATCTTGATCAGGCCGAGAAAAGGGCTCATATACTTGAAGGACTAATAATTGCCAGTGATAATATCGATGAGGTAATTGCAATTATCAGATCATCCCAGACGCCGGAAATGGCAAGGGAAAGGTTGATGGAACGATTCGGGCTCTCTGACATTCAGTCAAGGGCCATTGTCGAAATGCGCTTACGTCAGCTTACCGGACTTGAACAGGACAAGCTTAGAGCAGAGTATCAGGAGATAATGACATTGATTGAATATCTGAAAAGTGTACTTGCAAGTCTTGAACTTCAGATGAAAATTATCAAGGATGAACTTCTTGAGATTAAAGAAAAATATGGAGATGCAAGACGGACTGAAATTATTCCGAATGCTGAAGAATTTAATCCTGAAGATTTCTATGCTGATGATGAAATGGTAATTACTATTTCTCATCTGGGTTATATTAAAAGAACACCTTTGACAGAATTCAGAAGACAAAACAGGGGAGGAACGGGAGCAAAAGGCGGATCCACAAGAGATGAGGATTTTATTGAACATCTTGTATGTAGCCACAATGCATAATACAATGCTATTCTTCACACGAAACGGGAAATGCTACTGGCTTAAAGTTTACTCATATACCTGAAGGTTCAAGAACTTCTAAAGGAAGGGCAATGCAGAACCTTATTAATATAGAGCCTGATGATAATGTAAGGGCATTTATAAATGTAAAAAATCTGAATGATGCAGAGTATATTAATAATAACTTCATTGTTCTTTGTACAACAAAGGGAATTATTAAGAAGACTTCGCTTGAAGCTTACTCCAGACCAAGAATAAATGGAGTAAATGCTATCACTGTAAGGGAAGATGATGAATTGCTTGAAGCCAGGATGACCAATGGTCAGCACCATATAATGCTGGCAGTAAAATCAGGCAGGGCAATAAGATTCCCTGAAGCATCAGTAAGACCTATGGGCCGCACAGCTTCCGGAGTAAGAGGAATAAGGCTGGCTGATGAAAAGAGTGATTATGTAATAGGAATGATAACTGTTGAGAACAAGGAAAAAGACATTCTGGTTGTATCTGAAAGAGGTTATGGTAAAAGATCTGATATTGACGGATACAGAATTACAAACAGGGGAGGAAAGGGAGTAAAGACTATAAATATCACTGAAAAAACAGGGACACTTATAGCATTAAAAGATGTAACTGATAATCATGATCTGATGATTATAACTCAGTTTGGAAATATTTTAAGAAGCTCTGTATCAGGCATTAAGAGTAATGGGAAGGGCTACTCAGGGGGTTAGATTAATAAATCTCAGAGAAAATGATATCATTGCTTCAGTGGCCATAGTGCTTGTAAATGAAGAAGATGAGGTCATTGAAATTCAGAGTCCGGAAGAAAATATTAATAATCCTGAGGAAAATGGCAAAGAATTTGATGTTTAATAAGTAAAATTATAAATTTGGGAAAATTTTTAAAGACAATTAAATTAAAATTATAATCATGAAAAAGTTCTTACTGCTAATAGCGGCCATTAGTATTTCTTACGTAGCAATGCCTCAGAAGGGCAAGGTTACCAGTGCTCTGAGTTATATCGATCAGGGTATTCTTGATAAAGCAAAAGATAATATTGATCAGGCTCTTCAGAATGATAAATCAAAAGACTGGTATAATACCTATTTTGCTCTGGGTAAACTATGCCAGGCAACTTTTGAATCGGATAATCCTAAATTCAAAGCTTATTACCCTAATCCGCTTCAGGAAGCATATCAGTCATATGAGAAAGCTATGGAACTGGATCCAAAAGGAACAGTTAAGAAGAAAATTATCACTGGAATGATTTATAACTCACTGGCAGCAGATCTTTATTCACAGGGAAGTGAAAGATTTGAAGCCAAGGATTATGCCGGTGCTCTGAAATCATTTCGAAACACAGATCAAGATAACTGAGAGTGATAATTATGCAGGAGCTATTGACACTGGTATGTATTATAATGCAGGACTGGCAGCAATTAATTCAGGAAAACAGAAAGAAGCTATCGGTTATTTTGAGAAATGTGCAGAGATGAAATATATGGGTATTACACCTTATTTTCAAATCTATCAGAGTTATATGGACCTTGGCGATACAACAAAAGCTGAGTCTGTTCTTACAGGACTGAACAGCAAATTCCCTGATAATAAAGACATTACTCTTCAGCTAATTGATCTTTATATTAAAAGCGGTAAGAATGATGAAGCATTGAAATATATTAAAGTTGCAAAAGAGAGTGATCCTACTAATTACAGCCTTTATTTTGCTGCAGGTATCATTTACCTTAACACTAATGATTATGATAAGGCAATTCCTGAGCTTGAAAAATCAATTGAACTCAAGCCTGACCTTTATGATACTCAGTATGGTCTTGGCGCTGCTTATATAAATAAAGCAGCTGAAATGTTTGTAAAGGCTAATGAAATTATGGATGTAAAAGAGTATAGTGCTGCTATTGACAAAGCCAATGCTGTATATGCTAAAGCGCTTCCATATATGGAAAAAGCTCTTGAACTTAAACCTGATGATACATATGCAATGCAGAGTCTTCAGGAACTATATTACAGGCTTAAGCAGAAAGATCCTTCGTTAGCTCCAAAATATGAAGCTATCAAAGCCAAGCTTGATGCACTGCAGAAAAAATAGGATAATATAGTTTATGATTTTAGAAGAGGGATGTATTTTACATTCCTCTTTTTTTTGATAGTATTTCAAAAACATGGAAAATGGAGGGATTTTCTGATTAATTGGTTTGAATTTCAATTATTCTATTTTACATAATATTAATTATAGGCATAAGTGCTAGCAAATTGCGTATAGCTCTGCTATTTGACATAAAATCAGATATAGAATGAGGCTTTGCGATATCTTCGTATACTTACAAGTCCTATTTGCCTAATTCTATATCGGTACCGATTTTATGTCAACGCAATTTGCGGTTTCATGATACTGCAATTTGCTCCAATGCTCTACTTCCATTTTTGCAGCTATAATTAATACTATATCAAATAGAATCGGCTACCGGCGTCAGGCTTCCGGCTACCGATAGCTAATCGAATATATTGATCCAGATAGTATATCTCTCTGAAATAATGCTGTAGAAGCTGTATCTGCTTTAGAGGCTGTAAAGGTTATACTGTTTTATTGATGTTGCAGTAATGATTAATGATTGCTTCGCTTTGCTCGCTAATGACAACATTTAATATCTCACAGCTTACTAGATACTTGCAAATTAGGTTCCAGCTAACATTTCATTTTTTTAAGCCACAACGTGGCGAAATATGAATAACCCCTGGTGCAACCGGGGGCACTGGCTAACTCTCTGATCTCAAGCCCTGAAGGGGCGTAATAAACATATTCAGCTCCTTCAGAGCTGATAATTGTAGTGTGGATTCTTACCACCGGTTGCACCGGTGGTTATTCATATATGGCTCTTTCAGAGCCAGTTGTCATAATACTTGGTGTGCAAAATTGTATAGGGACTCGCAATAACACTGCATATAATATTGGTCTGTTATGTTCTCATATCAAATTCTGTAAACAGCACCGTCTTTGCGAATCACGCATAGCGTGACGATTCAATCTCAACCTACTTTACCATAGTCATATAAACATTATGTCAAATAGAAATATCAACCTCGTTCAACAATGTTACCATGTTTTTAAGAAATATTCCACTATCTGCCTGTATGTATGCGTGTTACAGCCTTTAACGTAATTATCAACGTTGTTTAATACGTTTTTTAATACGTTGTTTATCAGGTAGCTATTGCTACAAAAAAATAATGGGTCTCCCCCATTTAGTGTTTATTTTTGAATATTGATCTTAAAGGCTATCAGTTTATTTGATTCCAGTGTTGGTACTATAATAATGTTCCTGCTTTTAATCAATTCAAAATCAGCACACCATTCCTTATTATCTTCAGTATCAAATAATTTATAAACGGAACCTGAATCGTCAATTGAATATATTTTTTTGTACCACGACACAATATATTCGCCATTGTACCTTCTTATGCCATCAATTCCCTTTGAGAAATTAGTTGTAATCGCATGTATTTCTTTATCCGGTATTGATATCGAAATCAAATTATTAGCGCTGCCTGTACCTGCTATTATCTTAGAATTAACAATGTAAAGACCATTCACACCCTCCAACAGGATGTCATTCATCCATAATTCGACAATATTGTCTCTTATTCTGTAAATATATCCTTTATCTGAATCTGAAATGTAAACATCTCCATTTTCATCTATTACCAGGTCATTAAGAAATCCGGCATTAACTATAGGGATCCGCTTATCAATTTTACCCTCCTCAATATTAATAAGAACTAAATTACCTCTTTCAATAACATATAAAATATCATTATGAATTGTTAATCCTGTTGGTCCTAACAAGTTGCCAACCCAATGTAAATCAATCACATTACCTTCCAGATCTACTTTTGATATATATTCATCCAATATTGTATCCGCATCATTTCTAAAACCACCTTTATCATTAAGATTACTTACAAACAGGCAGTTGTGTACACTATCAAAAACAACCGATTCCGGCATAGAAAACAACGTGTCAGATTCCCACAATTCAGATAAACTGATTCCTGTTCTTTTACACGATGAGAATTGAATTACTGACGAACAAATCAATATCGCAACAAAAGCTTTAATTATTACGGTCCTTGCCATAACTGCATATATATTAAATAGTTACAATTATAAAGCTCTATAAGTTTAATTGTAAAATTATAAATAATTTATTAATATGTATAATTAACTATAAGGAGTATTGGGAATGATGCATAAGAATTTACAAATCGCTTGAAAATCAATTTATTTACCCCAGCCCCAAGGGGAGTAAATTGATTTTGGCTTCGCCGAGTTCACCAGCAAAGCTGGGCTCGGCTCTTCGCTCCCCACATCGCCTTCGCGATAGCCGCTACGGCAGAGCAAGGTGGGGTCGGGGTAAACGAAGAAAATCAATGGGTTTTTATGTATGATTACCGATACTCATATTAACTATTATTAACAAGGAGCTGTATAGGCTGTAGATGCCGTAGATGCTGTAAAACAGGTATTATTATTACAATTGAATCTTGCCGTTAAGCCGTTGCGCCGTTGAGCCGTTGAAGTATTATGTAAAAATAAAATAGTGCTTCAGATTTTTATCGTTCTTCATCTCTGTGCTTATCTATCACTGAACAGGCTCCAGACGGATCCTGATCTCTTTTATTAGATCATCTCTGTTTATCGTTAAAACTACATCCGATAACTCATTGAAAAACTCTTTTTGAGACTCATAACTGATTTCCTTAATGCTTATTCCATTAACTGCTATTATTCTGTCATCAATCTTTAAACCCTGCTTCTCTGGATTACAGCCACTATATAGGCCGGTAACTATCCATGCATCCAGTGTTTGATTCCTGTCGACATATGAAAAACCAAGTCTGGAAAATTCGAAAGGTTCATTATACTTTGAATTTGGCTTCAGGTAGAAATCATTATTTATAAAATCTATTATAACAGTAAACCTGCTATAAATTCCATTCCCCAACAGACCAAAATGTTCATCAGAGGCCATTGCTCCACTCCTTATCAACACTAAACTCCATTGTAACATTATTAAAAAGAAAGTCCCCTATCTGTATTGACTTTGCCATAAAGTTATAAGAGGATGATTCACCACCTACACCTCCGTATTTTGTAAAAAATGGTGTCTTCTTCTCAATATTTTCCATGAGATTATACTTATGGGTGGCAGAACTGGTTAGTGCAATATTGCCTCCAGCTCCAAAGTCTAACTGGAACTTGCCTGAAATAATAAGTGTGTCATTAATTCTAACCTTCATTGGAATAAATAGCCGATTTCCTCTCTTATAAATTCCGATCCTGGAATAGCCCGACAGATCAACAGAGTCAATGCTTTGAAAAAGACTGATATACTCTTTTTCATAATTGATTTCCATCACTGAATTAGAGAAATACTCCATCCCTATTATTCCATCAGCAAAATCACCTACTATTGGCTTTAATTTTAAAATAGGAACATTATTGGTTTGGTATAGATATTTGCCAAACCTAAAGGTTACGGTATCATGTATTACTTCAACATCCTGAACTGTGGTTCCTGCACCGGGTAATTTTGCTGTAAAGAAGTGTTGAATAGTGAAAGTTGTTCTCAGAATAATAAGTACTGTCGTAATAAAAGTTCGATGCACCGGTATCAAAGATATAATTGCCTTTAATGCTATCTGCTTCTCCCTTAATGTAGAGATGTCCTCGATATACAATCGGAAATACGTTGTCGGGGATCTGTTCGTTCTGATTCCTGTTTGAATAGCTTGAAGAAAGGATAAGCAATACTGTTGTAATTAACGAAAGTTTATTTCTCATTTACACTATCTTTTAATTGGTACTTTCTTTTCTTAGATTCCCGACAATTTCAGATGAAACCCAAAAGATATCCTGACCTCCTATCCACCCTTCTCTCTGTGAAATTAGTTGTTCAACAGTTAAAGATGGTTTCTTTGAATTATTTATGAATACATTCACAGCAGGGTATTCAATTATTATTGTCACGTGAAACCAATAAACCGGCTCCGGCACCGGAGATATTGTATTTTCATACTTTCCAGGATGCTCCTGTCTTAGTTTATCCCAGGTATATTCATGTTTAGCCATGTTTTGCTACCAAAATATGCATCCAAATGACCATCCCCGTTAATATCTACCAGTTTGATATCCCAGGAATTAGTAGTTTGGATGCTTTGTCCATTTGTGATAAATGATACCTGAGCCTTGACAGTATTAATTTGCAATGCAAGTATCGCAAGGCAGACAGTTATAACCTTGGGAAATATTGTTGTTGATTTGTAATATTTTTTATTCATATTTACTTCACTATTTTCTTTCTTATTCGATTAATAATTTCTGCACTCACCCACATAACATCCTCATTACCCGGGGCAACCCACCGTGTAAAAAAAAGATACTTTCCATCGGGAGATAAAGATGGGAAACGTTCCTGTTTACCGGTATTAATAGTTATGCCCAAATTAATGGCATCTGTCCAGCTTCCATCAGACTCTCCTGAAACAGACATATATATCTCCGAAGTCAGTTTCGGAAGTGAAACGACTTGATGAAAACAGGAGGAAGCTCTCATCAGGAGCAATAAAAGGAGTCCAGTTAAGCACACCTTCACCAGCATTTACGCTGGGTGGCAACAATTCAGGCTTTGCATACTCACCATTAATAAATTCAGACCGATATATGCCAAAATTATTCAATGATCCCAGTCCTTCAGCATGAGCCAAAAAAATAGAGAGTGCCATTATTAGTGACCGATGGACCATAGAGATACTTCAGTTCAGGGAAACGAGCGATAAGATTCAAACTTTTTGGTTCACTCCACTTCTCACCCTGTTTTTCTACAAAGTATAAGCCCTTCTCTTTTTCGGTATCAAATGGAATGAAATAGATTTTTTTGCCATCAGGTGAGAATGCCGGCATACCGCCATATGGAGAGATCTCAGGTGCCGTCCATTTCCCTTCGATCCGACGCATAATATAAAGAAATATTTCCGTCTCAGCTTCTTTATGACGCAGGTTCGACTGCCAGAAAACGACATTGCCATCGGGCGAAAAAGTTGGTGAGCCATGTTCAATGGTACTATCGACAGATATAATACCAGGAGCAAATACAATGGAGTATCTCCTGGGGAAGTCTGACCGAGATAATCTCCTTTTAAATCAGTAATTTTTTGTGGAAAACTTTCCTGCATAGCCTTCTCTTTAAGCTCTTTGATAATTCCTGTGCTCACCCAATAAACATCCATAACGGTATCTGCTTCATGACGTCTGAAAAACAGGAATTTTCCATCAGGAGAAAGAGAAGGATTAGCTATGATGAGCCGTTGTATTATTGACTTTAGCACCACAGCTATTCATGTTGATAGGAGTAGTCCACTCATCATTCCCTTTGTTAAAACTTATATAGAGTAATCCATCGCGACGGGCACGATATGAGCCAAATATAAGATAGGATCCATCAGGAGCAATGAAGGGACTATAGTCAAAATAGCTTGAATTCATTATTGGACCAAGGTTCTCGGCCTGTAAGGATTGATCGGCTAAACGGTTTATTCGCCAAATTATCAATTCCGCCAAATCCTTCGGGGCGCTTGGAAGAAATATATATATCTCCATCGGCAGATTCAGTAATAGAGCCTTCAGGAAGCATCTGAATTGATTGGTGACTGGAAGCTTTTGCGGTATTACCCCATTTTTCAGAAGTGCGTTCAATCATCCAAATATCACCTTCTTTATTAAAGTAGAGTTTTTTCCCATCTGCCGACAGAATAGGATCACCAATATTATCGTTTAAAGAAAATGGAGCTTCTGTCTGTTCTGTCCATTTGTTGTTTACATATTTGCTTTGATAAATTTTGTAGGAAACTTTTCTGTCCTTTATTTCAAGTACTCCAAAGTAACATTCTTTGCCATCAGGAGAGAAAGCAATATTGGATTCCAGACGATTGGGCAAGGAAAATATTCCGGGAGCAAAAATAACTGCTGAATCGCCAGGAGGAGGCTGATTGAAATAGTATCCCTCCAAAGTAGATATTTCATCATTTTTATCAGGCATACGCCAGGTTTGCAATTCTTCTTTGAAAATGATTGCATCGGGGTAATTTTGTCTAACAATACTTGTGTCAAATGGAGGTGTTGTAAAATGGTAATGAATCGGGAAAATATAGTCTCCTCCAATAGCTTCCTGAACAAATTTAGTACTCACTGAATCGCCTCTAAGGTAATAATGTTGAATAAAAGCAAGGTCGATTTTTTTCTCAGGCAATTTAAGCGATCTAAATTCATTAAATGTAAACTGATCAAAATCAGCATCTCCTGTTTGAAAGATGGTAATTCCATTTACAGATATGAGAAAACCAATATTGATTATTCTTGCATCTGTTCCGTGAGGGAGATAGTACGTCTCTATGATTATGTCGTTTACTACTTTGCTCTCTGGCTTTTCTTTCGTTGGATTAAAACCAACACAACGATCGGCAAAAACATTTAATCCATCAACCATTTGTTGAGTGGATGCAAAGATTGCTTTAGGATTGTTTTGCATATGCTCTCGCACCATATCAGGATTAATATGATCGCCATGAGCATGAGTAACTAATATTAAATCTACATCATCAAAAGGTACCTGAGCAAGTCTTAGCTTCTCCTGAACTTCCTGCGGCAACTCGTAATTGCCCTCAAAGCCTTTGAACAATGCATCGATAAGGATTTTCTTATCACCAATGTTTATTAAAAAACCGGCATTTCCAACATAGGTAACATCAACCTTTTCTTGATTAGCATTGGATGAAACCGTTATGAAGCTCAGCAATAGAAATAATATAATTGCTTTTCTTTTCATACATTTATTTTTAATGGTCGTAGGTAACATTACTCAATAATCCAACTTAAGTATTCATCCAGCAGGCTTGAAAAGTCCCTAACGAATTCATGTCCTGCATCTTTGTTTATAGTAATCCTGCTTCGTCCCCCTTGTTCTTTAATCCCCGCTATAAGGCTCTTCTGACCGTTTAGAGCAAAGTCTTTCTCTCCGGTAATTATTCCAACCCCTCTGTTCTTTGCAACAAATTGACTGGTAAGTTCATCACCTATCCCAGAAGGCACCACCGGGCAATTCAGTACCAATCCTGAAATTGGGACAAACTCATTAAATGCTAATTCAAGTGCAAGCATCCCTCCTGCTGACATCCCTGCCAGAATAATTCTGGATGTGTCTACCGAATAATCTGACAGTATCTTATCATAAATATCTTTAAACTCTTTCTCAGTTTTAGCATCATCAGATTTCCAGACGTAGTTGATCTCATTTGAATAAATATATGACTGAAGAAATACTGAAATATATTCATCCTTCATTTTTTGTGATGCCCACGATACTTTAGACTTTTCAATATTCCTGTTATTCCCATGAAAAATGAATACAACCGGGTAGTGATTATTGCTTGTATAACTGGTCGGTAATAATACTTCATGCTTTATGTGAGATGTATCAAGTCGCGCTTTTTCTACGTTAAGCAGTTTAAAAAAGTCACTATCGTCTTCATAATATCTGTTGTATGCAGGGTTTGTTAAGTGGTAATTATATCCCTTTCCCATGCCTGCTTTCCAAATTGCCAGAGCTTCTGATTTTATCCCAGCCCTGGTATAAAGCTGAGCCAGGAGAGATGTAGACCATTGTTCCTCCTCAGGGAAATTTTGCACAGCATATTCCATTACAATAATTGCTGAATCAATTTTGGCTTTCCCAACAAGATCTATTGCCCGGGATTGAAGCTCATGATAAGATAGTTTTTGATCAATTTGTGCAAACGATGTGCAGGCAAATGAATAAAACAATAATGTAAAAAGTACTCTTCTCATTTTCTGTTTATTATTTTAATTATTGGTGTAAAACAGCATTATTTATATTGCTAATAAAAGCAAATTGTTTATGATCTACAATAGTCAAGACTCATGCCATAAACGCTATTTAACTGATAGTATGGTACATACAATTATTCCTATCTAAAAAAATGAAACTATGTGTTAATATATTTTACATCAACCGTATATAATATTTACAACCTTTTACCCACTACCTGATTTTTAATGCCCACATGGCTGATCTGTTTTTTCCCAATATTCCAGGAGCGCCAAAACCTGCAGAGCCCATCCCTAAAGGATCAAATAGCCGCTTTTTCATTAAGACTTCCCAATATGGATACGTTTACGATTTAATCTTCCTGCCCGGCATTTCTCGTCCGTCCTGAAATAGGGTCAGGCTCACAACAGTATCTTTTTCAAGATGAAAGGCAATCTTTGCATCAAAAACAGTTAGGTAAAAGACAGTATCATTTTCCGGATAAATCCCGAATCTTTCCTGTCCGGTAGCTTGTCCAAATAACTGCTTCCCCTCTCTGCTTACATAGATTTTGAGATCGGGACGTAACTCGTACAAACCGACATATTGTTCAAGAATGGACTTATGTATGTGTTGGTGGTGGGATTGATTAACATGGCTAGTAAGGAAATAAAGACGTAAAGCAGCAAACCACCAATTTTGGCTAACTCAAAAATATAGAATTGTCTGGGTTCTGGTTTAATATTCAACATCTTGGGAACAAATATAGTGAAATATGATAACTGAAAGCAATTACACAGATTCCATCTTCATCTGTTATCACACCTATATAATTTACTGGAATTATGCAAACATTATACTCAATCCTTGAATCTGCACAACGTGATTAATAACGTGATTAATGCTGTTATTTTTAAGAAGTAGCCGAAACTATGTATTCCCCTACCCTACAAAAAAAATATTCAATAATATTATGTCAAGAATGACTTAATACTATCGAATAAAAAAAGCCGGTCAAGTAGTTACAAAGTATTTAATTTCTTAAAGTGCTTCTCTGTTGTTTTCCGGCTTAGCAAAACAAACAATAAAATATTCTTTCACCAAAAATGTAATGTTAAAGTTTTCTTAAAGTTAATTCACCACTTACTGACAGGAGCGCCATGTAATTTACCTTCCTTTTTCTCAGGTTGTTAACAAAAAACATATTTAAGATAGTCAGACAATAAATCATTTTAAATACCTTGTGTTAATTTATTGACCAGCCTGAGTAATATAAAAGTACAATGTCAGATAAAACATCAATATTAAATCCGGTCCAAAAATTCATAAAAGCTGAAAGCTTCAGCGGAATATTATTGTTTTTTGTGACTATCATGGCTCTGATTCTCTCAAACTCACCAGTCAGAAGCTCATTTGATTCACTCTGGCAATATGAGATTGGAATAAAATCGGAAAATTTTTCACTTGTTAAGCCTCTTATTCTGTGGATAAATGACGGCTTAATGGCGATATTCTTTTTTCTCATTGGATTGGAGATAAAACGTGAAATACTGCTGGGTGAGCTTAACTCAGTGAAGAAAGCCAGCCTTCCTCTTTTTGCTGCATTCGGAGGAATGTTGATACCAATTGCTGTTTTTATACTATTGAATAATAATAGCCAGGCAGCTAACGGTTGGGGTATTCCTATGGCAACAGATATTGCCTTTACTTTAGCCATTCTGAAGCTTCTGGGTAATAGAGTTCCCCTTAGTCTGAAAATTTTCCTGACAGCCTTTGCGATAATTGATGATATTGGAGCCGTAACTGTAATCGCCTTATTCTACAGTGGCAGTATTGAATGGAACCTGTTACTGATCGCTATTATAATGCTGTTAGTATTATATGTTCTCTCATATCTGAAGATTCACAGCAAATTTTTATTACTCCTGTTCGGAATAGTTATCTGGGTCCTTTTTCTAAAGTCGGGAATACATCCTACTATTGCAGGTATACTCCTGGCATTCGCAGTTCCTATAAGGCAAAAGATTGATGAGTTCACTTTTGCGGTCAAGCTTAAAGAAATTACCTCAAGGCTGACAAAGGAATCTAACACTAACGCTCTCCCCTTACTTAGCGGGAATCAAATTGAAGTGATTGACAATCTTGAGGATTGGACCGATAAGGTTCAATCACCGCTTCAGAAGCTTGAGAAGGGCCTGCACAACTGGGTTGCATATCTTATAATGCCTGTTTTTGCGTTGTCAAATGCAGGTATTAATCTGGTTGACGGGGCCAGTTATGACACTTCCCTGGCGACAACTATTGCTCTTTCCTTGTTTCTTGGCAAAGCAATAGGAGTTTCTCTTTTTTCCTATATAAGTATTAAGCTCAATATTGCCACCCTTCCCGAGAATACATCCTTTATCCAGATAATAGGTATTGCAGTACTGTCGGGTGTGGGATTTACAATGTCGTTGTTTATCGGAGGTCTTGCATTTGCTGATAGCATGATGTATCTGAGCTCAGCAAAAATCGGAATTATTGTGGTATCAGTTGCATCAGGGATAATCGGTTATCTGATACTGAGGTACGGCTATAAAAAGACTGCAGATCTTGGTCATTCAAACACCTCCCTGTAAATTCTGATTTCTTGTTCCTGTGGCCTCAGATATCCTCCCTGACATAAATTTTATCTACTCATAACGCAGTGTATCAACAGGGTTTCTCCTGGCTGCTCCCCAGCTGAGCCAGCATACAGTTGCAAGAGCGAGGAATAAGGCAGAAAAACCAGCAATAAGGAAAGCTCCAACACCAATATCTATCCTGTATGCAAAACTATCAAGCCATCGCCTCATGACATACCATGCTATAGGCCAGCCTATAATTGTTGAGATAAGTACCCATTTTGCATAATCGACTGACAAAATCATTATTGTTCTGATAAGTGAGGCGCCGAAGATTTTATGCATACCAATCTCCTTAATCCGGCTTTTTAACATGAAGGAAGCCAGTCCAAACAACCCAATACAGGCAATCAGCACTGCAATTGCTGTAAAAAATCCCATCAACTGGAATGTCCTCTTATCTGATTGATATATCTGATCAACCTGTTCATCCAACGAGTTAAATTCGAATATTAGTTCCGGATAGAATTCTTTACAAACCCCATTTATCATCTTAATTGTTTCAGCTGAGGCAGGAGATTCTGTTTTTATTATAAGCTTCGTACACTGGTCGTAGAGTATAACAAATATAATCGGCCTCATCTTGGTATATAGCGATTCAAAATGAAAATCGTCAACAATGCCTATGATGACCCTGTTTGATACAGGCCAAAAGCAACGTACCGTTTGCCCAATCGGGTCACCCTCTATACCAAGTAACTTCACAGCCTCATTGTTCAGGATAACAGCTTCATTAATGTCTGTCTGTAAGCTTCTTGAGAATAACCTGCCCTGGCTTGCTCTGATACCCAGTGCTTCAAAATAGTCATAGCTGACATGAACATAAGGCAGCACGACTCTATCAGTCTGACCCTGAAGAACTGCTCTCCCAAAATTATTAAGGTCATCCGGAGGTACCCTGCTGGCTGCAGACACATTCCTTATTCCACTTATCCCTGACAATTCCTGCTTAAAGGAAAGATACTTGTTAATATCTGAAAACTGATCAAATTCTGATACCAGTATGTTATCCTTATCAAATCCCAGTTTTTCATTTTTTAAGAAACTAATTTGCCGGAGCATTATTACTGCACTAAATAAAAGAACTATAACAATCACAAACTGCGCAATAACCAGTGTTCTTCTGAAATAGGATTTGTTCTCCCCTACTTTTCCCGAACCTTTGAGAATATTAACAGGCTGCAGAGAAGCAAGGAAAAAAGCCGGATACGACCCTGCCAGTAATCCTGTTACAAGGAAAATCCCAAGCATTCCTATAAGTGAACCTGGTTTGAGAAGAGCTGACATAGGAATCTCTTTATCCAAAAGTTGACTAAAAACGGGTAATGTGATCTCAACCACAATCAATGCCAGAAAGAATGACAAAAATAGTAACACAAAAGATTCTCCTATAAATTGCCTGGATAATTGAAATCTGGTTGCACCTACAACTTTTTTGATTCCGATCTCTTTAATTCGTGAGGTGGCATTGGCAGTCAACAGGTTTATGTAATTGAAACAGGCAATTAGCAGAATAAGAATCCCAATTGCTGAAAATATCAAGACATATGTAATGCTATTCTGTGGTTGTATATCGCGCTTAATATGAGAAGAATACAGATGGATATCTGTTAATTTTTGTAATACATATACATTTTTAGGCTCATCCGGCCTGGATACTTTTTTATGTATTTCTATCAGATCACCCATTCTTGATTCCAGGTCAGAAGCCGAGAAATTATCTTCAATCAGAAAGTAAACAAGGAAATTCTCCCATCCCCAGTTGTTTGCCATATCACCAAACAACTCTTCAGCACCAACCAGTGTAAGAAAAATATCGTAACGAAAATGAGAATTTTGTGGCATGTCCCTGATCACGGCAGATACAGTATAATCAGATTCATTGTTCACCCTGAGCACTTTTCCAAGTGGATTTATATCTCCAAAATACTTTTTTGCTATTGATTGGGATATTACCATTGTCATAGGTTCTTTCAGAGCAGTCTCAGGCCCTCCATAAACATACTGAAATGAAAAAAGTCTGAACAGTCCGGGACTGAGCCATGGTTATGCTTGACTCTTTAAATTTCGAATCTTCATATTGAATTATAGTGCTTCCCTGCAAAAGCAGTTCTGCATAATCTTTAATCTCTGGTATGCCATCAGCCAGTATCTTAGCTGTTTGAGGTGATTGAAAAGGATGATTAGTCTGGCACAGCCTGTAAATATTATCAGCATTCTCATTATAGCGATCGTAGCTGAACTCATTCTGAACATATAATAACAACATAATACAAACTGACATTCCAACTGCCAGCCCGAATACGCTTATCAGAAAATAGCTTTTATACTTAATAAGGTTTCTGAGAGCGATCTTGATATAGTAATTAATCATCGTAACTTTTTTAGGTTGAAGTTTCATTCCGGCTCATGCCTTTGAACTTCGGAGAACCAAGATATGTGCCAAAATTGTATATGACTGCTATACAGAACATTAAGTTCATAGTGAAAATTCAGATGTCGGATATTCCAACAATATATTTCTGATCTTCCAACATTTACTTTACATTTATACTCCAACGTTCGGGTAGTTTTATTTATTTTTCATTTTTAAGGTGTATAAAGATTAGCCTAATAATTATAAAACTTACATTTTTTTCATATTCAATCACTATTTAATAAAGAGTTACCAAAAATGTGTAGTTCATAATACTGTTTAAATCAATTTGACTATCATGAATCATGAATAATAACATACAAATTGCTTAAAAATCAATACAATTAACCCATCGTCAATCAAACAAATAAACTCATTGATTTTTTCGTCCTGCCCCATGGGGGCGGGGTAAAGCGAAAAAAATCAATGAGAGTTCAGAAAAATCAATTTACCCTTTGGGATAGAATTTAAATCAATAATATATGGCAAAAATATCAAACAGTAAAATACTTATTATAGATGATAATGATTCCCTCCTCGAAGCACTTGAAATGTTTTTAAGTCCTCATTTTGCTGAAATTAAGCTACTAAGGAGTCCTGAGGGAGCTCTGTCTCTTCATAAAAAACACAATTTCGATATAATCTTGCTGGATATGAATTTCAAAGCAGGAATTAATTCCGGGAATGAAGGATTCTTTTGGATGAATGAGATATTAAAACAGGATCCTCTTGCAACAATAATTATGATAACCGCATACGGTGACATTGAATTGGCTGTAAGGGCAATAAAAGAGGGTGCAGCAGATTTCATACAGAAATCATGGGATGAGAGTAAGATACTTTCTACTATTATAGCAGCATTTAAACTCAGGCAATCAAAGCTTGAGATAAAACAAATCAAGCAAAAGCAAATTCATCTTTCTGAGAAACTAAACAGCCAGGGAAGTAAAGTAATTGGTTCCTCAGCCTCTATGAAAAAACTGTTTGAATTAATAAACAAAATCGCCGGAACTGATGCAAACGTGCTTATACTTGGAGAAAATGGTACCGGCAAAGAGGTTATTGCACGGGAAATTCACAAAAACTCACTTCAATCGCATGATATATTTGTAAGTGTTGACCTTGGATCATTAAATGAGAACCTCTTTGAAAGTGAACTGTTCGGTTTCAGGAAGGGCTCGTTCACAGGCGCTGTTTCAGACAAAGCAGGCAGGTTTGAAATTGCATCGGGCGGAACATTATTTCTTGATGAGATAGCAAATATCCCTTTGCATCTGCAGTCCAAACTGTTATCAGCGATTCAGAACCAGGAGATAACTCCTATAGGGTCACCACATCCAATTCCTGTTAAAACAAGATTACTCTGTGCCACAAATGCCAATATTTATAAAATGGTGGAGGAAGGTACTTTCAGGGAAGACCTGCTTTACAGGATCAATACTTTTACGATGACCATCCCTCCTCTGAGAGAAAGAAAAGAAGATATTCCCTTGCTTGCAGACTATTTCCTCTCAATATTTTCCAAAAAGTATAATAAAGATATCCAAGGACTTGATTCAGGGGCCACCAGAGAGCTTATGGGGCATATCTGGAAGGGTAATGTAAGAGAGCTGGAACATGTCATTGAGAAAGCAGTAATACTGTCTGAGAACGCATATCTGACAAAAGAGGATTTCTCCTTTAAAAGCATCCTGAACCATCATGTTCTTTCTTCTGATAATCTAAATCTTTCTGACAACGAAAAGGAAATTATCATCAGGGCACTTGACAAATGTGACGGTAATTGTAGCAAAGCTGCAAAGAGACTGGGAATCAATCGTTCTACATTGTACGAAAAAATAAAGAAATATGACCTTTAACCGATTCTATATTAACATACTGCTGCAGGTAATATTTATTGCTTTAGTACCTGTAATTATTATATGGTTGTTTATTAAATACAATCTTCTTTTAACCACAATCGGGCTATCCATGGTATGGCTATCCCAGGTTATTTACCTGATTTATTACCTGACGAGGATTGAACGTGAACTTACCCGATTCTTATTTGCATTCAGATATGACGATTCAACTATGGTTTTCGACACAAAATCAGGTGATAATTCCTTTAAAGATTTGCATTCGGGATTTAATAATATTCTTACCTCATTCGAAAAGATAAAAATTGAACAGGAACGAAATAATATCTTTTTCAAAAATGCAATAGAGCACGTTGGAATAGGACTATTATCATTTCAGGAAGATGGAGAAATCTTGTTTTCAAACAGAGCATTCAGAGATCTCTTTAATTTGGAATTCTTCAGGAGTCTGGATCAATTACAGGATTTTGAGGCAGGATTACCGGATATGCTGGGTAAAATGAAGAATAGTGAACAAAAACTGCTAAAAATTTTAGTTGACAGGAAAATTGTTCATCTTTCAATAAAATCCTCTCATTTTCTATTAGCTAATCAGCCAATCAGGATAGTATCATTTCAGGATATTAAAAATGAAATTGAACAGAACGAGATGGATGCATGGCAAAAGCTGATTCGCGTTTTAACACATGAAATTATGAACTCGGTCAGTCCTGTGACCCTTTTATCAAGTAGCCTTATTCATCTGTTTGAGTCAGATGGCAATAACAAGATGCCATCTGAGATAACTGAGAACCAGGTGACTGATCTGCTGCGAGGTTTACATACAATAAACAGAAGAAGCAAAGGTCTGTCCAAATTTGTTGAAGATTACCGCAATCTAACCCAGCTATCAAAGCCAAATTTCATTAACTTATCAATAAGCAATCTATTCCAGGATATTGAGACTCTTTTCAAAGAGGAACTGAGTTCTAAAAGTATTGATTTTGAGATATCAGCTCCCGGAAATATAATGTTATCAGCCGATAAAGAACTGCTGGACCAGGTAATAATAAACCTGATAAAAAACGCAATTGAAGCTGTTGAGAAAACAGAGAATCCAAGGATAGAACTTTCTGTTACTCAGAAACAGGAACAAAAAATTATAAGTGTTACAGATAATGGGAAAGGGATCCCTGAAGACATGATTGGCAGTATTTTTATCCCATTTTTTACTACTAAAGAGAATGGATCAGGCATAGGTTTGAGTTTATCACGACAAATAATGAGGTTACATAATGGCATTTATAACAGTTGAATCCACTGAAAATGAGAGGACCACTTTTTCACTTATTTTCTGATAACCTGCAACAACAACAGAATTATAATAATTTGCAGCCAAGGGAACTTAGATCTAAAACTATTATCCTAAGCTATAGCATAATGGATATTATTTATTATTTCTAAATACCTGGCTATCTATGAATTAAAAATATTTTATTAATAATTATATTTCGGTGCGCTGCACCTGCGTCTTCCAGAGAATAATTTATCTACAAATATTGCGGTGCTACGCACCTTCTTGAACTCTCCAATCCAGATATTAATATACAAATAGTTGATATGCTGCATACTCTGGGGTTAACTTTAAGTCCAAGAGCCGTATAATATCTGTAGAGATAAACAGCACATTCAGGGATGGTTTTAAGCGGCAGAGCCGCATAATATTTGTAGAAAGGCATTTTTAACACATTACAGAAGGTGCAGAGCACCGTAATATTTAATCCCATCCATGAACGTCATCAAAGAATTCCAAGACATATTCATCATGGAAATAACATTGAGTATAAGTGTTTGCCATGGAGTTGTAAATTAAAAATCCAAATAAAATACAACATAAATATAAGATGCAACACCCAATTAAAAAAATCATTCCCCATTACTTCTGAGTTTAAGAATTTTTTTAAAAAGTGCATAAAACAGAACAATAGGATCCTAATAATTTGAAGCTAAGAGAACCTAGATTTAAAATTATTATCCTAAGCTATAGCAAAATGTATATCAGCTGGCTTTTCCCGGAAAAGCTTTATAAAGTACATACAAAACAGACAGAATCACAATAAAGAGTGCCATTGCTATCAGTTCTCTCAATGGCAGATTAGATAACACCCATATAATAGTAACTATACTGATTGCCGGTATTAAATATCCTCCTGGTACCCTATAGCTGGCCTCCGCTCCTTTCCCTTTTATCCGGAACCATATCATAGCAAGTACTACTCCAAGGTAAAGCAATAAATATGAAGCACTTGACAACATAGCAAGTTGTTTGAATTCTCCTGCTGCGGAGAAAATAAATCCCAGTGCAGCATAGACTATTATGGATATATACGGTGTTTTGTATTTTGGATGAACATTAGCAAGTGACTGTGGTGGCAGGACTTTGTCCCTTGCGGCAGCAAACAGGATTCTGGGCATATTCAATACCATACCGCTGATATTTCCAAACATTGAGAATAAGGCGCCAATTAAAACCACTGAGGCTCCAACGGGTCCGAACATTCGTCTGCCTACTTCAGCCAGTGGTGCATTACGGTAATCAGTTATTGAACTTCCAAGAATTCCCTGTACTGTTACCTGTATGAGAATATATAAAATTACTACTATCAGCATGCTCAACATAATTCCCTTCGGAATTGTCTTTTCCGGTTTCTTTATCTCACCACTTACATTTAGAGCTGTCTCTGCTCCTACAAAAGCAAAAAGAAGTATCAGTGAGATCTCACCCAGGTCACTGGTGGAATTACCTGCAGTTACTGTCATCTCTGAAGGGCTCATAAAAAACCACCCCAGTAATGCAATCATAAGTAGAGGAACCAGCTTGGCTATTGTATTGACCTTGACTATCATAATAGCCTTTTTTACCCCCATGATATTGAAAAAAGCCAATCCTCCGAAAATAATTCCAAAAAACAGAATCCTGACCCACTGCAAACCAAATGCTGGTATAACATAAGCCAGAGTATCAGCAAGACCATTTGCCACTGCCGCATTTGCCATTATAGCTGCTCCGAAAATAAAGATATTGGTGGTAAGGAAACCGGCATACTTGCCAAATGCACTTTCAATATACGAATATGCTCCTCCTGTCCTTGTTATCATTGAACCCATCTCCGCAAAACAAAGCATAATGAATATCATCAGAAATCCACATACCAGATATGCCCATATACTGCCACTTCCAAGCTTTTCAGCCACTATCACAGGCAGAATAAATATTCCTGCACCTATTACTATATTAATAGAATTGGAAACTAAGCCCCATAAGTCCGATCTCCCTCTTTAATCCTTCATTTTCACTCATACAATGCACTTATATATCATTAATCTGATGTTAGACTATAAGCGATTCTTATTGCACTTAAGATATCGTTGAGCAGACTGTTGAAATCCATCCCTCCTTTTGATCTGGGCGAATATCCAAGAACAACGATAACCAACTCTTTGCTTGGAATTATACATATTTCCTGTCCGTCGTGACCTTCGCACATAAACATATCATCTGGTGCTAAAGGAAACTTTTTTCCCTTGTTCAGCCAGAATAATGATCCGTATTCACCATTACTTGCCGATGCAGCTGAAGTGGTATATTTAACCCAGCCTTCAGGTAATATCCTTTCTCCGTTTAATACACCATCATTCTGATATAACAAACCAAACCTGGCGTAATCACGGGCAGTTGCATACAAATATGATGATCCGACAATTGTCCCGCTGGGGTCAACTTCAAAAACAGCATCAGGAATTCCGATTTTATTGAATAATTTTTCTTTCACAAATGAGTAATATGCTGAATCAGTATCAAACTGCTTTCGAATGAGATAACTTATAATATTCGCGGTACCTGATGAATAGCTCCATACTGTTCCCGGATCATTTTCCAGAGGCTTTTCCCAGGCATACCTGCCCATATCGCTTTCACAATGAAGCATAACGGTGACATCAGACCTGTTACCATAATCCTCATTCCATTTTAATCCGCTCTGCATCTGCATAAGATCATTCAGAGTGATCTTATTTCTTTGATCATTTTTCCAGTCTGGCAGTCCGGCTGGCTTATTAATATCCATTTTGCCTTCACCCACAAGTATACCCACCAGTGCATTGGTGTAACTTTTTGCCATCGACCAGCTAAGGAAGCGTGTATTTTTATTGAACTGAGGTTTATAAGCTTCAGCCACCGGTATGCCCTTATGAAGTACCATGAAGGCAAATGCATCTCCATTATATGCATTATCAGTGATTAATTTTTTTGTTACGTTTCCAAGTTTAACCAGGTCGATTCCTGTACTACTGTCAGGCATTATGTTACCAAGTGGCCATAGAATGGTATCCTGCAGATAATCAGGATCAGTACCTGCCGGAAATTTAGTCTTAAGTAAAGTTGCTTCAGGGATATCTCTCAGCAAAGTGACACCAAAGCCTTTCCTGTAAACAGATTTCGATCTGGCCCATAAAAAACGGCTTATAACACTGCTATCCTGAAAGTTTACTTCGTTTTTTGTAAACTTTATAAACGAAAAATTAAGATCCAGTGCTTCAACACTATCCGGTTTCCTTGCCGATATAAATACATCCGAACCCAGGTTTTTTGCTGCATAACCTGTTATTATCGGCATCAGGCTATTAATATATAGTTCCGCCAATTACCGCTGTCCCAAGTAGTGTCAGCGTTCCATAAAGAATTTTCTTTCCTGTTGTCATAAATTGAGTTTTTTAATTCCTATTCCCGGTCTGTCCGGTAATACTATTTTTCCGTTTTTAATTAATAAGCCCTCATATACATCATTACTTATCAAAAGATTACCATCCAGATCGGCCCAGTCAGCCAATGGTGAAAGCTGGGCTGCAGCAGTCACTGCACATGATGTTTCTGTCATACATCCTATCATAACTTTCATTCCCAGTGCCCGTGCCATGCCTATCATAGTATAAGCCGATCGCATACCACCACATTTCATTAATTTGACATTGATGCCACTATATACGCCCTGAACATCTTTGAAATCGGCTATTGTCTGTATTGCTTCATCGGCAATTATCGGCAGCGGACTGTTCTGAGTGAGCCAGGCAATATCATCCACAGATTCTTTAGGCATAGGTTGTTCAACAAATACAACTCCCTGTTCTTTAAGCCAATGAGTCATATCAAGAGCCATGTTTTTATCTGTCCAGCCTTGATTTACGTCTACACAAATAAGTGTATTTGTTACACTTCTAACAGCCTGAATCATTTCCTTATCATTTCCCTGCCCCAGCTTTACTTTTAAGATCTTATAAGGAGAAGCTTCCTTTGTTTTCGCTATTACAACCTCAGGTTTATCAATACCAATGGTAAATGAGGTGTTTGGAGTATGTTGTGGATTAAGTCCCCAGATACGGTACCATGGCTGATTCATAAGCTTGCCAACCAGATCATGAAGCGCAATATCAACCGACGCTTTGGCGGCATGATTTCCAGGGGCAATTTTATCAATATATGTTACAATGTCTTCAATCAGAAACGGGTCGTCAAATTGTGAAAGGTCAACTTTACTCAGAAACAAACTGGCTGTCGCATGACTTTCACCAAGATAAGGAGGCATTGAGGCTTCCCCGTAACCTATAACACCCTCATATTCAATCTCTGTAAGCATCACAGGTGTAGTACTTCTTGAGCTTGTTGCCAGGGTAAAAACATGTTTTAACTGCAGTTCATAAGGCTTGTAGCGAAAAATAATCTTCGAACTACTCTTAGATCGGTTAAAATCTGAAGAAAACTTGGCGTTTCCCAATGTTAAATATGAGAAGCCGGCTCCTCCAGCCATTATCCCGACTTCTTTCAGAAATTTTCTTCTTGTTTTCATATTATCTCCTTAATAATCAAGTATAAATCTATGATATATATATTTCTCCTCTTCTCCCTTTCTCCTTTTCTCCCTTTCTCCTCTTCTCCCTTTCTCCCTTTCTCCCTTTCTCCCTCTACCTCTTCTCCCTTTCTCCCTTCTCCTCATCAAGTTCTCCATTAATACCATGGATGTTTTCCAACCGGTACAATTCCCGGGTCATTTTCCACTCCAATTACTCTCCTTGCTTCAAGCAAACTGTTATACCTGTATCTGCTATATCCGGTACTTGCTGAATCGAGGCTATTTACCATCACACGTCCTGAAGAATTAATATACTCATTATCACCCATATAGATAGCCACATGAGTCACATGTGATTTTAACTTGTCCTTTGAACCAAAGAACAACAAGTCTCCTTTTTTAAGATTTGTGAAGCCATCAGAGATGTCAATTGAGCGCCCATGCTGTGCCTGAAGTGAAGCATCCCGCATTAATATTACACCATTTGAGAAAAACACTGACTTAACAAACCCACTGCAATCAACACCTTTCGTGGATGAGCCTCCCCAAAGATATGGTATACCCATAAGTGACTTTGCTTTCGCTAAAATATTATCCTCATCAGGTTTGATATTAGCCCTGAAATAGTCAAAATCAATAGTCTCGCTTCCTGGCACGGATCCTTTTCGACCGTCCGGAAGAATAACGTTAATATATCCTGACGATTCTCCTGTCCTCTCAATAATGCAACCTGCAACAAGGTCTCCAACAACGTCTGAATCCGGCACTGGTGAAGAATAAAGCCATCCTGAATTTTTTGTATATATAATTTTGGGGGCCTTTTTCCATCTTAAAAATTCCTTTTGATCCATCGGAACTACCGAGGATTTTTCAGTCCAGGCAATATATTTACCGGGAGTTTGTATCAGAATCCATGAACCATCTTCTTTCAGAATCATAACAGGAGTTCCAAGAATTGACTGCGAGACGAGTTCAGAACTATGAACCGGATGCCTCCTGAGATTTATTACACTCAAAGTAACCACGCCCATAATTTTTGAATTTTTTACAGTATCAGGTAGCACTATAATACTATCTATAAGGGCTATACCTTGTTTATCTAAAGTATTAATTATATCTTCTTTTGCAGAATTGATTGTAGTCTCTCCTGTAAGAATGAATTTTCCGTTTTGACCTTTTTTGATTTTAATATCACAGAGTGCTACCCTGGTGTCAGGAACCCACTTTGCAGCAAGTGAATCCACTATTGGCTGCAAGCTCACTGAGTTATCCGTGTTACATGAATTCAATGCAAAACTCAAAAATATTAATATCCCTGAGATAAGTTTAAGGCCTTTGAGCAACGATTCTTTCATTTAATTACTAAAACTGAAAAGAAAATTCCAAACTACAATAATATATTCTGACTTCCGTCTTCTGTCTTCCGATATCCCAACTATCTGTACCCTAAAGCTGCATAGCCCACCCAATGGCAATCCGTAGCAATAGCTGTGGTTCCCATCCTGAGATCATCAACCTTAATATGTTCTGATGTTATGCTTGTGGAATAACCAGCTAATTCACCTGAAAGAGGCTGTGAACCATTCAGGTAATATGACGTATACATTGCAACAGGCAAACTATATCTGCCGCACCATGTCCAGACATATTCCCTGTAATTCTCCGGATTAAGGGTATAATTATTGAAACTTCTGATTTTCTCAGGTGTCACAACACCGGTGAAACAGTTTTCAATAATCTCTGACTCATGCTTCCTGGCCTTTGCATTTCCTATTGAATCGCATCCGAAATATGCCATGTCTTTTCCTCCCCAGTCTTCGTTTCCATAATGAACGGCATCAGTTGTAACCACAATTGCATAATCTTTTCCCCACAGCCAGTTATGTTTATCAGCAACCATTCTGATGGCTTCTGCCAGAGCTTTTCCGCAATCCTGCATTCTGTCGGGACTCATTGCCGGTACAAGTATAGAAACAATTGAGATATCCCTGTTAAAGTACTGAAGGAAAGGAATTAATGCTTCGACAGAATGCTCAACTTTCTGCAATGTATCATTAATTATAGCATATTTTTTTGCCAAAACAGAATATATCTCTTCCCTGACATCAGAGACAGGTATATTTTTCCAGGGACCTTTCCAGGCAGTATAGCTGTCAAAAACCAGAGAATCTTCAATATTCATCTGAGCTGCTTTATGTGCAACACCTATCAGAATAAGATTTGGCGCTTTTATATTTTGTAACAAATCCGGATAGAGCCTTCCGACATAGGTATAATCATCATGAGGACATATGGCCATCTTTAACGGGGCTGAGGACGAAGGTGTCCACCCTGCTTTGCTTATCCTGGACATCAGACTATCCATCTGCCATGGATACCGGGCAAATCCAATTGTATCCTTAAGTGGCCTTATATTTTCAGAAGATGCCAAATCGGATATTCTTCCTCTGCACGAAAGCATATTAACTGTCAGGAATATTATCAAACTGAATTTGGCCAGATTTTTCTTCATAATACTTAAGTATATTAAATTGTAAAGCTGAAGCAGGCAATATTTTAAGTTAATAATTGCTAAATTTAAATGAAATTTTATTCCTGACAATTTTTAAATTGTACCTCTGTAGTGAATAAGCAGGGTTCTTTTTATAATTATTATGTTCTGTTACCAGAATAATACATACTAAATAGTTTATTTTCAGTAATTTATATATATTGAGAATATAAAAAGAATACACTTTAAATTACCTTTTAACCTTTGATTATGAAAAACAAAATTACATCATTGCTTTTTACAGGATTAGTATGTATGATTTTTATAATGAATTCATGCAAACAACCATCAGATGCTTACACCCGTGGTGTAGGTATTTACCCTGGCGACCCAAAAGAGGATTTTTCACCCGACCCTTGTGACTGATAATCAAAATTACAGGAACATTGCTAAGCTAAGAGCAGCGTATCATTCTTCAAGTTATGATTATAACCTGACCTCACAACTCGTTACAGATGGATTAATCACCGACCGGATGCCGGAATTCAATTCAGTATCATCATCTAAAGGGGTATTTCCAAAGAATGAACGTGAATGGTTACTCGATCATAACAGTCTAACCACAGTAACCATACCAGGTTCTGACATATGGCTCCAGCTGGAAAACAGCAGCGTTGCTGATTTGCCGCTAATTACACGAATAACGCTTAATGGCAGGCTCACTTACAATGACAAGAAACCAGGGGGCTGGGAATTTATCTGTTCAGGTTCAAATGACGGAGTAAACTGGGAAGAGCTTGGAAAAGCCAGAGGCACCGGGTTACCTGGTCAGGAACGAATAAACCCTTATGCGAGAAGAATGAGGCCAGCTCCAAATGGAAAACCTGCCCCAAATCCTTTTGCGGGCTTTTCTGCCGGACCTTATGGTTCAGATTCGACAGCTCCCAAACCATCATCTACATTTAATTTCAGAGGGCAAAAACCAACAAGAAATGTGAATCAGACATTTGAGCTGAAGAAATCAGCTAATTACCTGTTTTACAGGGTGGACTTTAAAGCCCCCTGTGCAGAAGAATGGGTAATTGGTGATTTTGATTTCTATAATAATGATACATGGTTAAATATGGCTCCTTCAAATAATTTCAAAAGTGCCTGGATGAGTGCCGGAACAAAGGAAGAATGGGTCTATGTTGACCTTGGAGTAAGCAGCACATTTGATAAAGTAAAGCTACATTGGATTAATAAAGCTGTCAAAGGATCAATACAGGTTTCAGATAATGCAATGGATTGGACCAATGTAGCTGAACCTGCCTGGGAGGTTCTGATATGACTGATACAATAAAATTAGATAATAACAGTAAAGGGCGATATGTCAGAGTGTTAATGACTAAATCTGCCAATGATAAAAAATATGTTTTAAGCGAATTTGAAGTATTCGGGAAAGGTGGTCTCATTACCAAACCAAAGCCGGATCCTGAGATTATTGATAACAGGCTGATGCTATCGGGTGGTAACTGGAAGATAAACAGAGCTTCAGAGGTGACAGCAAGTGGTGAAAATATTTCTAAGCCGGGTTTCTCTAATGAAGACTGGATCGCAGCCACTGTTCCCGGCACAGCACTGGTAAGCTATTGGAATGTCGGGGCCCTGCCCGATCCCAACTTTGGCGATAACCAGTTGATGGTATCTGAATCATTTTTTAATTCTGACTTCTGGTATCGTGATGAGTTTGATGTTCCCTCAACATTTACAGGAAAGAGAATGTTCCTTAACTTTGACGGAATTAACTGGAAAGCTGACATATTCGTAAACGGGGAGAAAACCGGCAGAATAGAAGGCGCTTTCATACGTGGCAGGTTTGATGTTACCGACCTGATTATTCCCGGACACAAAAATGCTATTGCAGTGCTGATAATCAAGAATGCTAACCCTGGTGTTGTCAAAGAACAAACCCAATTTAGTCCTGACAAGAACGGAGGTATTCTGGGAGCTGATAACCCGACATTTCATGCATCTATAGGCTGGGACTGGATACCAACCATAAGAGGACGAAATATTGGCATATGGAATGATGTATTTCTTAATGTTACAGGTGATGTAACCATTGAAAACCCATTTGTCACAACTGACTTACCCTTACCTGATACAACATCAGCTGATATAAACATTGAGGTGACCCTGCAGAATCATAAACCGGAAGCAGTTACAGGAACATTATCAGGTAAATATGGTGATATCCAATTCGATGAAGAGGTATCTCTTGAGCCTTCCGGATCAAAGGTTATTAAAATTTCTCCGACTTCTCACCCATCGCTACATCTGCAGAATCCAAAACTATGGTGGCCTAAGGGTTACGGTGCTCCAAACCTCTACAATGTTGAACTATCATTTAAGACTGGTGGTGAGATATCAGATATTAAAAAGTTCAAATCAGGAGTACGTGAGATGGCATTCGATGAAACCAATCAGATATTAAGTATTTATATCAATGGCAGGCGTTTTATTGGTCGCGGTGGTAACTGGGGCTTCCCAGAATCCAACCTTGAATACAGGGGACGCGAGTATGATGCTGCCGTTGCTTATCATGCAGATATGAACTTTACAATGATCAGGAACTGGGTTGGTCAGACTGGCGATGATGAGTTTTACGAAGCCTGCGACCGGCACGGTATTATGATATGGCAGGATTTCTGGCTGGCAAACCCTGCTGACGGTCCAAATCCTGATGACCCGGCTATGTTTATGGCAAATGCATATGATATGGTAAAAAGGATTCGTAATCATCCCTCAATGGCTATATATGTAGGACGTAATGAGGGTAATCCTCCTGAAGTACTGGATACTGCTTTACGCGCCATGATCCATAAAATTCATCCTGATCTTTTTTATATCCCAAATTCAGCTCAGGGAGTTGTTAGCGGAGGAGGACCGTATAATGCCTTACCCGTACGGGATTATTTTCTGTTACGTGGCTATAATAAGTTTCACAGTGAGAGGGGAATGCCTAATGTGATGACATATGAAAGCTTAAAACAAACATTACCTGATTCTGCTCTCTGGCCACAGAACAGTATGTGGGGTTTACATGATTATTGTCTTGATGGCGCCCAGAGAGCAGCATCGTTCAATCAGATAATAGAAAAGGCTTTTGGTCCATCGGAAAATGCAAAAGAATTTACCGAAATGGCTCAATGGATTAATTATAATGGATACAGGGCAATGTTCGAAGGCCGGAGTAAATTCAGAAAAGGCCTGCTTCTTTGGATGAGTCACCCGGCATGGCCTTCAATGGTTTGGCAGACATATGATTATTATCTTGAACCTACTGCGGCTTACTTTGGATGTAAAAAAGCTTCTGAACCTATTCATATTCAATGGAATCCCGTATACGACACGATTGAGGTAGTGAACTATAGTGCAGGAAACCGGACCGGACTGACTGCAAAAGCACAGATTATAAATATGGACGGCTCAGTAAAATGGGAAAAAGAGACCAAGCTCGATTGTAAAGAAGATTATACTGCTGATTGTTTCAAACTTGAATTCCCTGAAACTATTTCATCAGTACATTTTATAAAACTGACACTCACGGAAGGTGGCAAAACAATATCTGATAACTTTTACTGGAGAGGCACAGAGGAGGGTAATTTCCAGGCTATTAAGGAACTCCCAAGGGTTAAGATTGAAAACAGGACAAATGTTAACAAATCCGGAAATATCTGGACTATTACGACTCTGTTGAAAAATACATCTGCTACTCCTGTATTAATGATCAGATTGAAAGTAACCGGTTCATATAGTAATGATAGATTACTGCCTGTCTTCTATAGTGACAATTATGTTTCGCTTATGCCCGGCGAAGAAAAGATAATCACCATGACCATAAAAGATGAAGATACCCGTGGAGAGAAACCGGGAGTAAATATTTCAGGATATAATCTTGATGAAAATAAAGCAGGATCTTAAATCACAAATTGCAGCCGGCTGTCAGGATAAGCTTCCACCTGTCAGCCGGTTTTTTTATATGATTAACTTCAAAGTTCGCAACATGTTATTAATCTGTAACTCCGGACTATCACATACTTAATCATATGGCTTTAGACTAAAGTTCTTCATCAGTAACCCCGGACTTCAGTCGAGTACTCTGATAATTACAGGGCTTTAGCACTAAATGTCTCAGATGGTATTAACAGTACATGGATTAGTCATGATTAAGCTATAACAGGTTACTCATAATCTCCATAATCAATAATATCTATTACTCTACGATGGATCATGATTACACTAACCAGAACAGTAATAATAATAACAGGGACTTTAGCCCTAAATGTTTCATTCGGATTAGCTGTGTACTTAATCAGTAACCACGGATTAAGTCTTTGATTACTAATAATGGCTATAATAACAGGGCTTTAGCTTTAGCTATATCATTCATGATTTAATAATTATCCATTATTCAAATTTGGCATATTAATATACTTAGTGATACCTGATTGCCTGTACTTCCAACCAACTAATTACCAGTCATATAGCAAAATATCCTTTATTTTTTCCCATTATATATGAATTGCATTGCTGATGAAATTATCTTTGGAGTAAGTATTAACCTTTATAAATTTCGACCGGATGTACAATTTAACAATAATACTATCCCTGTTAACACTATTGACCTCTGCTCCTTCTGACGTTAAGTTATATGAATGGCGGGGTGCCGAGCGTAAGGGCATCTACAATGAAACAAACCTGCTTGGCGAGTGGCCTGCTGAGGGACCTAAAGAAGTAATAACAATAGAAAACATAGGTAATGGCTTTGTCTCTCCGGTATTCACTGAAGATAACTTTTTCATCACCGGTGAAATTGATTCCATTGTATTTCTTTATTGTTATAATCTTAAGGGAGAAAAGCAGTGGCAGACTAGTTTGGGAAAGGAATGGATGAAATCATATCCCGGGTCACGTTCGGCTCCTACCATTGTAGATAATCTTATTTATGTCGGGACAGGAATGGGCAACCTGTACTGCGTTAACAGAAAGACAGGAAAAATATTATGGTCGAAGGATCTTATTGCAGATCTGAAAGGAGCTTTGCCATTGCATGGCCATTCAGAAGCAGCTCTGATTGACGGAGATAAGGTATTCTGGACAGCAGGTGGTAAAGTAAATAATGTTGTTGCACTTAATCGGTTTACCGGCAAGCTTATCTGGTCAAACAAGGGTTTTGGAGAGGCTTCAGCGTACAATCCCCCAAAGTTAATTGAGATTCCGGGAAGGCATATCATAGTAACTTTCTCATCTTATCATATGATGGGACTTGATGCTTCAACAGGAGAATTACTATGGTCGCATGAGCAGGATAACTATCCGGTAGAGAAGAGAGGTCCGGGTTATGGTGATACCCACTGTAATACTGTCCTGTACGAAAACGGATCAATCTACTATGTGGCAGGAGACGGTAATTGTGCTGTTAAAGCTTGATCTGTCGAAGGATGGCTCATCTATTACTGAAGTATGGCGCAATAAGGGATTTGACAGCTTTATGGGCGGGGTGGTAAAACTTGGCGATTATATTTACGGATGCGGAACCGTCACCCCTGATATTCGTTCAATAAATGCAACTACAGGAATACTATCTGATTCACTCAGAATAGGTACAGGTGCAATTATAGCTGCTGATAACAGGTTGTATTACTATACTCAGAAAGGAGATATGATGCTTTTCAGCTATGATAATGGCAAAATTCAAAAAGTAAGTTCCTTTAAAATCAAAAAAGGAAAATTTCAGCATTTCTCGCATCCGGTAATAAACAAAGGGATCCTCTACCAGCGTCATGGTACAGTATTGATGGGATTTGATATCAGAAAAAGTTAATACACAATAAAAGAGAGGTATATTTCTGGTACATTATTACATCCATTAAAGTAGCAACTGTTTAGATAGACCCGACAAACAGGCTGCTAACCAGCATATTGAAGCGAGCTCAGATTACGGTAGATCCCGTTTTCCAATGAAATCAATTCTGCATGAGTACCTTTCTCCACAATATGCCCGCTGTCGAGTACAAAAATCTGATCAGCCCTGCGTATCGTTGAAAGTCTGTGCGCAATAACAATTGAAGTGCGTCCTACCATAAGTTTTTCAAGTGCATCCTGAACCAGTCTTTCCGATTCAGAGTCAAGCGAGGAAGTAGCTTCATCAAGAATAAGTATACGAGGGTTTTTAAGTACTGCCCTGGCAATTGCAATACGCTGGCGCTGTCCACCTGACAATTGGGTACCCCTCTCCCCTACAATTGTATCAAGTCTTTCGGGAAATCTGTCAATAAATTCCATTGCATTTGCCTTTTTGGCAGCTTCAAGTATCTCATTATCTGTAGCATTTGGCTTACCATATGAAATATTTTCCCTGATTGATCCCCCAAACAGAAATATATCCTGTGGCACGAGGGCAATCTGGCTTCTAAGCGATGACAATGAGAAATTCTTACTATCACTATTATCAAAGATGATGCTTCCTGATGTAGGTTCATGCAATCTCAGGATCAGTGAGACTATTGTTGATTTACCAGCTCCGCTTGTTCCTACCAGTGCAATCATATGATCCCTGGGTATATTCAAATTTATCTTGGTTAAGACCTCTTCATCTGGCCGGCTGGGATATCTGAAACTCAGATCTTTAAATACTATCTGACCTTTAAGTATCTCATCTTCCGGAATTTCAGCAATTTCTTCAAGGCTTTCTTCCTTCTCATCGAAAAGTTCGAAAAGCTCCTCGGTAGCACCAATAAACTTTTGGATCTGAGTAAATACATTCGCAAGCCCACCAATGGTTCCTCCGACAAAACCTGAATAGATGACAAATGAAAATAGCTCACCGGCATCGATGACACCTTCTGACATGAGCACAGATCCTTTCCATATCACTGCAACCATAGCACCAAAAAGGCCGAAAATCATAAATGCTGAAAAGGCCCCTCTGTATTTTCCACCTTTCATGCCGATTTTTGCAATCTCTCCTGTTCTGGCCTTATATCTGGCCATTTCAAGGAACTCATTGGTATATGTCTTAACAATCTGAATTCCCTGAAGAGTTTCTTCAACTATCGTATTTGATTTCGCCACCTCTTTTTGAACCTGTTTGGAAAATCTTCTTATGAATTTCCCAAAAAATACTGCCAGCAGCATTGCCCCTGGTAATATTGCAAGCATGAAAAGGGTTAGTTTCAAAGATGTTATTGCAAGTAATGTTATTCCACCTGCAATAATTATCATCTGTCTTATAAATTCTGCTAAAGTAGAAGTAAGTGTCTCCTGGAGTAATGAAATATCGGAGGATAGCCTGCTGTTTAATTCCCCGACCCTGTGCTTTTCAAAAAAAGGTAATGGTAACTTAATAAGGTGATTATAAGTTGTTTGTCGTAATAATGCAAGAGTCTTTTCTGTCACATTTACAAATAGAACGACTCTGAAATATGAGAAAGTGGCCTGAACAAGCAGTGTTATCACCAGCAACATTGCTATGTGGTTCAGGTCATTGGCCAGATTTCCCTTATTTCCTGAATCAACCAGTTCGCCAAGTAATTTCGGGAATGCCAGACTTGCAAGACTTGATCCCATCAGGAAAAACATACCCCAGGCATATTCCACCCGATAAGGCTTAATATAACTATAGAGCTTAAGCGCGTTTTTTAAGCCCTCCATAGTAATCTTCTTTTTCGGTACCTCAGCCATAGAACTTTCTTTTGTATATTTGGTTACTTTAATTACAAACAACAATATATTGCCTGTTGTTGTAAGTGTTAGACTTTATGGTTCGCAAAAGTAATATACTTATCAGCTATAATAAATAATTTTACCTGTTTTAGGTACATTATCAAAGCAATTTAAATTATCGATCGTATGGAAACAATAAAAAAGTCAACGTTTGATTTTCTCAAAGCAATTAAAAATAACAATGATAAGGATTGGTTCAATAAAAACCGTACTTCATATATGGATGCCAGGGCCAATTTTGAGGTTATTGTTCAGTCAGCGATCGATAAAATTGTTGAATTTGATCCTATTATGAAAGGACTTGAAGTAAAAAACTGTGTTTACAGGTTCAATCGCGATATTAGATTCTCAAGCGACAAATCGCCTTACAAGACTCATTTTGGAGCTTTTATCGTCCGGGGAGGAAAGAAATTCGGGGACCGGTTTGCAGGTTATTATATTCATATAGAACCAGATAATTCCATTATTGCAGGCGGAGCATATATGCCGCCCATGCCATGGCTCACTGCGATAAGAGAAAAGATAGATGAAGAACCGGACACACTTATTAAAATCATTAATGAGAAAAATTTCGTTAAGTACTTCGGAAATCTTGATGGAGAGAAGCTTAAGAAAGCTCCAAAGGGCTATCCTTCAGATCATCCGAATATTGAGCTTCTGAAGCTGAAGAGTTACCTTGTAGTGAATGAAGTAAAGGATAATTTTGTGATGAGTGACAAATACTTCAGCCATCTTATTGAAGTGTTAAAAGCTATGAAGCCTTTAAACGACTATCTGAATGATTATTAATATGATTTTCCTGATCGTAGATCACTGGGATTGATTTTCAAACGAAAATAAATGATGAATATCTGCCACTGACTTGATTGAAGTCCACCAAATTAGCAAAAAGAAAAGATTTCAGAATAATAAGATACTTATAAAGCCTTACCCATATTCTGAAGCATCCATTTAACTGTAGCCCTGTTTCTGTAATCAGGATCAAACTGTACTGCTACAATAATACCATCCCTGTTAATGATAAAGGTAGCAGGAACAGGCAGCCTTGCAGCGTCTCTCCCATTATTTTGGGCAATGTCAGTGGAAAGTGATTTAAGAATTTTTTCCTGATAATCTTTTGTAACAGTAAACATCACATCATAGTCTTCCATGATTTTTTC
This sequence comes from uncultured Bacteroidales bacterium, assembly GCA_963741935.1. Classification (GTDB taxonomy): domain Bacteria; phylum Bacteroidota; class Bacteroidia; order Bacteroidales; family VadinHA17; genus LD21. The sequence goes on from CAVUJY010000013.1 coordinate 55,262, forward strand.
CATGCAGTCATAGATTACTGTGAAAGTGATATTGTGAAATTTAACTGTCTGTTCAACATTTTCAATAGACTCAGGTGTAACAGCAACAACATTAAACCCCTGATCAGTCAGAATATTTATTGAATCCTGATAACTATTCAGATACCTGCTGCAGACCGGACACCATTTACCTCTGTAAAAGAAAAGAATTACAGGTCCTGTCTCAAGAATTTTTTTTAACTCAACCTGCTTACCGTTCTGATCATATCCTGTAAAGTCCGGAGCTTTATCTCCCGGCTTCAGGCCTGCTGGTATATGACTGCCGTTGGTTTCTATTCCGAATTTTGAATAATCTGTATCCTGACTATAAGCTACTGTAACTACTGTAACTGCAATTACCAACAGTAATAAGAATTTTCTTTTCATTTCTTATAAAAGTTTAATTTTTTGCACTAACAATTATCACACAATCTGATAACTCAAAAATTACACCAAAATTGTTAACAGTTATTGGTAGAAAAATGTTATCAGGCAAACTTATAGGCAGGCATTTTCCTCATACGAAGGTTTATCGGAGTTATTTCAAGATATTCATCATCTTTAATTTGCTCCATAGCTTCTTCAAGTGAGAATCTGAGTTTTGGTGCTATCTTGAGGCTCTCATCCGAACCGGATGCCCTCATATTAGTAAGTTTCTTGCCTTTTACAATATTCACCTCAATATCGCCAAGACGGGTACTTTCACCTATTACCTGTCCGCGATACACCTGTTCTCCCGGATCAATATAAAATCTGCCCCTGTCCTGAAGACGATCAATAGCATGTCCTGTAGCCATTCCCATATCGAGAGATATCAGAGAACCATTCGGTTTCGGCATAAGTTCATCCCCTTTATACTTGTCATAAGCTCTGAATCTGTGATGCATAACTGCTTCACCGGCTGTTGCTGTGAGCATATTATTTCTTAATCCTATAAGCCCTCTTGAAGGAATATCAAATTCAATGATGGATAAGATCGCCTTTAGGTTCGATAATAATCATCTCCCCTTTTCTCTGTGTTACCAGCTCAATAGCTTTACCTGAGTATTCAGGTGGCACATCGATGGAAAGAGTCTCATAAGGTTCAGATTTCACTCCATCAATATCCTTAAGAATAACTTTAGGTTTTCCTACCTGGAATTCATATCCTTCGCGGCGCATTGTTTCAATAAGAATTGAAAGATGAAGTATTCCGCGTCCATAAACATTAAATGTATCTTCTGATTTGGTGTCTTCAACTTTAAGAGCAAGATTTTTTTCTGTCTCCCTCATAAGCCTTGTTCTTAAATGCCTTGAAGTAACAAACTTGCCTTCTTTACCAAACAATGGTGAATTATTGATTGTAAAGACCATACTCATAGTTGGTTCATCTACTTCAATACGTTGAAGAGCTTCCGGAGCAAGGAGATCAGCAAGAGTGTCACCAATCTCAAAATCTTCGAGACCAATAACAGCACAGAGATCACCGCACCGTACCGATTCAGTTTTAATCCTGCCAAGACCTTCAAAAACATAGAGTTCTTTTACCCTCACTTTTTTCACTTTGCCATCTCTCTTACACAGGGTATAATCAACACCGGTATATATATCACCTCTGAAAACACGTCCGATGGCAATCCTTCCTACATAATTTGAAAAATCGAGTGATGCAACCTGCATCTGTGCCGTTCCTGGTACATATGGTGGCTCCGGAATCTCTTTAAGAATCGTATCAAGCAGATATTTAATATCCTTTTGTGGCGATTTCCAGTCACTGCCCATCCATCCAAGCTTTGAGGAACCATATACGGTTTCAAAATTAAGCTGATCGTCGGATGCATCAAGATTGAACATCAGTTCATAGACATCCTGCTGAACCTCATCAGGTCTGCAGTTATCTTTATCCACCTTATTTACCACGACTATTGGCTTAAGACCAAGATCAATCGCCTTTCCCAGCACAAACCGTGTCTGTGGCATAGGTCCCTCGAGAGCATCGACCAATAGCAAAACACCATCTGCCATCTTGAGGACTCTTTCTACTTCACCTCCAAAATCAGCATGGCCAGGGGTATCAATAATGTTAATTTTAACACCTTTATAACTAGCAGAGACGTTCTTGGAGAGGATAGTTATACCTCTTTCCCGCTCAAGATCATTACTATCAAGAATAAGATCTCCCGCCTCTTTCCTCTGATCAAGCACCTGGCATTCCTGTATAATACGGTCAACCAGAGTGGTTTTCCCATGATCAACGTGTGCTATGATCGCAATATTTCTTATTAACTGCATACAAATCAATTAGACCGCAAAAGTAATATTGTTGCCGGGATAAATGATAAAAATCTGAAAAATTAATTAATGATAAAAAATTCATATATTTCGCAATAAATTTTAAAAGCCGAATTATGAAAAAAATGATCATTGCACTTGTTTTCAGTCTATTTGCTTTACCGGGTATGTTCGGACAACAGAATGTTAAACTGGCTGTAGGAATGAAAGCCCCCGACTGGATGTTTACAGATGCCGATAAAAAAGAATTCACAATGAATTCATGGGCAGGAAAAGTTATTCAGCTGAACTATGTGGATCCCGATGAATCAGAATTGAATGAACCTTTCAATGAGGCAGTAAATAAAGCCGTCGATGTTGAAAAGCGCATAAGCAGAGATTCATTTAAGGGTTTTGGAATTGTCGACTGCAAATCGACATGGAAACCAAACAGTCTTATACGTATGATTGCAGGAAAGAAGGCAAAGAAATTCGGCACTACCATCTTATTTGATTATGATGCTACACTGCAGAATCTGTGGGGCTTACCAAATGACAACTATAGTGTTGTTATACTTGACAAAAACCGGATCTGCCGTGCATTATACATAGGGAAAATTCCTGAATCGGAAAATGAGAATATAATTCAGATGATACTGGCTTTAACAAAAGAATAAAAACTCATCCTGAAAATTTCTTAACCGCATGGACGCAGAGAAAGCCTGATTAAATCAGTTCTTTGCGGGCTTTGCGGTTAATTTTTTTACATAATTCAAATATAAATGATAATTCCAAATCTTTTACTAATTGCCGGAATGGGCACAAAAGCGGGCAAAACATCTCTTGCCTGCAAGCTTATTGAGCAGTTCAGAAGCCTGAATATAACTGCAATCAAGATCACTCCGCATTTCCATGAGACAACAGAAGGATTGATTTCAAAATCAGAAGGTGAAGGTTTTTCTATTTATGAAGAGACCAACAGTGAGAGTTCCAAGGATACATCACGTATGTTAAAGGCAGGTGCAGGAAAGGTATATTTTGCAAAAGTATGGGATGATCAGCTGCCTGTTGTCTTTAATAAAATTATGGAACTAATACCGGTAGGTGCACCTGTCATATGTGAATCGCCGGCTCTCCGAAATTTTGTCGAGCCCGGAGTATTTGTGATAATGACATCCGATACTATTAATAAACATAAGAATATAAGCCATTTACAAGCACTACCTCACGTGATGTTCAAGCTGGAAGATATGAAGAATATTGATTATCTCCCTATCGGATATGAAGATGGTCGATGGATCTATGCAAATGAAAGCCTGAAGAAATAAAGGAAAGTTCAGTAAAATGGCAGGTTTTATCTTTGTACAGAGGATATCCGCCTATTTCTCCTCATTTATATCCGAAATATCTTTTCCCAGTTTGGCTTTAATCCTCTCAAGATCATGTTTCATCCCGGCCACGGCCTGGAAAAGTTGTTTTTCAGGAAGAACCGGATCAGGCAGTTCACTGCTTATATAATTTACGAATTTCCAGATTTCCTTTACCTCATTCACATGAACTTCATAAGGTTCATATATAGGATTCAGAGAGTAAAGAACCAGTTTTCCGTCTGTTCTAAGATTGTTTTCAACAACCTTAAAGACAATTCCGTCATCCATGGTGAATACCACATAGGCCTTTCCGCTGATTATATTCATCCAGTCCTGAAGGTACTCTCCTGTAACCCACGAACCGTCAGGTATCGGAAGCATTGAATCGCCTTTCAGCTGGAATGTTCTGTATTTCTTTTTATCTGAAAGGAAAGGCAATGTAAATACAGGCAGCTCCCCTATATATTCAGGATCAGCATAGCCGGTTGTATAACCTGCTTTGGCCTTCTCGGGAACCAGTTCAATATTCTCACGGTTATCCGAATTTACTGTTGTAGTGAGTACACGCAGATTACTGCCCTTAACATAAGCATCATATCCTCTTTCCAGTTCGCCAAGCTGGCTCTCAGATAATTTAGATATATCCAGTTTAAGGATAGTATCGATTGCAATATTGAAATACCCTGAAAAAGAGATAAGTATTTCGATACCCGGCTGGGCCACACCGTTCTCATAACCACTGAGGGTTGAACGTTTAAGGTTCAGGGCAAACGCAACATCATCCTGTGTTCTGCCCCTCCTTTTTCTTAAAAATTTTATGTTAGATGCAAAGTACATAATTAAAATTGATTATATTGTAATCATAAAATTGATTAATTTCTAATCAAAAGTAAAACTTAATTGTTATATATACAAGAAATGTAAAATATTTTTTTAAAATAATCGACTGGGGGGCTTAGGATTGCTTCGTCTCCGCCTGCTGACGGAGCCTCGCAATGACTGTATAGTACCATTGTTTCGTATCATTCGGTGCACACGAATCAAACTTCAGTATCGGTCATTGCGAGCACGACGAAGGAGGGCATGGCAATCTCAGGTACCTAACAAAAATCAACTACGTAATAGTTTTCAAAATGATATCTATCCGGCAACAACGACCGATCAGTTCTGCATCTCGACCTCGATACATTTTTTGTATCGGTTGAGAGGCTTAAGAACAGCAGGCTTAATGGAAAGCCTGTAATAATCGGCGGCATGTCGGACCGCGGTGTGGTATCGAGCTGCAGTTATGAAGCAAGAAAATACGGGGTAAGCTCAGCTATGCCTATGAAAATGGCCCGAAGTATGTGCCCTGATGCCATTGTGATAAGAGGTGACATGGAGCTTTACAGCAACTATTCAAACATTGTGACAGCCATAATTGCCGAAAGAGCCCCGTTATATGAGAAAGCATCAGTCGATGAACATTACATCGACCTTACAGGCATGGATCGCTTTTATGGATGCTACAAATGGTCGCATGAATTAAGGCAGTCTATAATAAAAGAGACAGGACTGCCAATTTCCATAGGACTTTCAGTCAACAAGACAGTATCAAAGATCGCAACCGGAGAGGCAAAACCAAACGGCGAGATTGAGGTGCAAAAAGAGATTGTGCTTCCGTTTCTCGATCCGTTATCGATACGGAAAATACCTATGATAGGCCAAAAGACTTACCAGGTACTCAGGTCGATGGGCATTGCCACAATTTATACCCTCAGGAATATACCTGCTGAGATGCTGGAAAAGCTTATGGGTAAAAATGGTATTGAGATGTGGAAAAGAGCCAATGGAATAGACTCTACTCCCGTCATAAGTTATTCGGAACAGAAATCGATAAGTACCGAACATACCTTCGAAAAAGACACCACTGATTTGGTAAGGCTCAATCAGCTGCTGGTAAGTATGGTGGAAAAGATTGCCTTTGAACTCAGAAAGCAGGAAAAGCTTACTTCCTGTGTAACCGTTAAAATAAGATATTCGAACTTCGACACCCATACACTGCAGAAACGAATACCTTATACATCATTTGACCATGTTCTTGCTGATATCACCAAAGAACTATTCGCGAAACTTTACCAGCGACGTATGCTTATCAGGCTCATAGGTGTAAGGTTCAGCCATATGGTGCGAGGAGTTCAGCAGCTTGATCTTTTTGATGATACACCTGAAAAAGTCAGTCTCTATATGGCAATGGACAAGCTCAGAAAGCGTTTCGGACGAAATGCGGTAAGGAGGGCGTCCGGAGTAATGACGATAAGCGAGAGAGAGGAAAAAGCCCTTAAAATGCTTGAAAATGCCATTAAAGAGCAAAATATGATGGAGGAACGGCTTAAGAAGTATATGATGTATGGAAGATAAAAGTTTGGAGTGCCTAGAGTGCCTAAAGTGCCTAGAGTTAAAAGTAACCAAATCTAAGAGCATATGGAAAATAAAGAGTTTAGCAAAAAGCTTGAGTTAAGAACAAAAGCATTTTCGATAAGGATAATCAAATTGTCATCTGCCCTGCCGGATACCGTCGAAGGTAAGATCGTCAGAAATCAGCTGACAAAGGCAGGAACCAGTATAGGTGCTAATTACCGTGAGGCAAACAGAGCAAGAAGCAGAGCAGATTTTAAAAACAAAATTAAAATCTGCGAAAGCGAAGCCAGCGAAACAGGTTACTGGTTAGAAATAAGTATGGATATGAAATGGGTTGAAGATCCGCGTATCAGAATCAGCACTAAATGAATCAAATGAACTACTTGCAATTTTCACCTCAATCGGCAAAAATCTAAGCCCCTCCAAGTACTCCAGTCACTCTAGTCACTCTAGTCACTCTAGTCACTCTAGTCACTCTAGCACTATGTATCTAAACTGCCACACATATTACAGTCTCCGCTACGGAACAATGTCCGTTGAACAGCTGGTGCAGAAAGCACTGGCTGCAGGGGCAGATACAATAGCCCTGACTGATATAAACAACTCAACAGCTATTCCTGAATTTGCAGGTGAGTGTGCAAAAAACAATATAAGACCAATTGCCGGAATCGAATTCAGAAATGAGAATGAGCTTCAGTATATCGGTATCGCACGTAATAATCGTGGATTAAGGGAGCTGAATGAATTCCTGTCAGAGATTAATTTCAAAAAAACATCAATCCCCTTCCCTGCTCCTCAGTTCTCAGAATCGTATATAATATATTCACTCAGTAAGATACCTGGCCGTAAACTATTTGATAATGAACGTATAGGAATAAAATCCGGCGAACTGAACAGTCTGCTTACTCTTACCTCCTCCATAAACAGAAACACTATGGTATTACTTCATCCGGTGACATATGCAGAGCCTGATGACATTTTTATTCACAGGAGCCTGAGGGCTGTAGACAACAACATTCTCCTCAGCCACCTTAAACCATCGCAGTGTGCAGGAGAAGATGAGTTTTTCAAACTTCCGGCTGAGAATGAAAAGATAGCCACAGCATATCCCTGGCTTATTAATAATACACAAAAAATACTGAACGACTGTGATTTACAGTTTGACCTGGAGGGTCTGAAAAATAAAAAGATCTATTCAGCAAGCAGGTACGACGACAAACTGCTTCTCGAAAAACTTGCATGGGATGGCATGATATACCGGTATGGTAAGCAAAATAGTGAGGCAAAGAGAAGAGTAAAACATGAGCTTGAGATAATCGACAGGCTGGGTTTTTCAGCTTATTTTCTCATAACATGGGATATTGTAAGATACTCGATGGCAAGAGGTTTTTATCATGTAGGGCGCGGAAGCGGAGCAAATTCAGTAGTAGCTTACTGCCTGAAAATCACCAATGTTGACCCTATCGATCTAAACCTTTACTTTGAAAGATTCATTAATCCCAAAAGAAGCAGTCCTCCTGATTTTGATATTGACTACTCATGGAAAGAACGTGATGAGGTAATCGACTATATTTTTAAGAGATATGGCTACGGTCATACAGCTCTTCTTGGAACCATGAGCACCTTCAGAGGAAAATCCATTGTAAGGGAACTCGGGAAAGTGCACGGGTTGCCAAAAGAAGAGATCGATTCATTGATCGACAATCCTTCGTCAGACTCAAACAGGAACGATATAACCGACACAATCTTCTCAACAGGACTGAAGATTGCGGACTTTCCCAATATGAGGAGTATTCATGCCGGGGGCATACTCATTTCAGAAGAGCCGATAACCTGTTACACGGCTCTCGATATGCCTCCCAAGGGATTCCCTACAACTCAATGGGACATGTACACTGCCGAAGAGATTGGTTTCGAAAAGCTGGATATACTAAGCCAGCGCGGAATCGGACATATTCGCGAAAGCGCTGAGATAATACTGAAAAACAGGGGTATTGATGTGGATGTTCATGCTATACAGAAATTCAAGAAAGATGAAAAGGTTAAGGAATATCTCAGGATAGGTGAAACCAAAGGATGTTTCTATATTGAAAGTCCTGCCATGCGTGGTTTGCTGAAAAAACTTGAATGCGACAACTATACCACTCTGGTTGCCGCAAGTTCTGTCATAAGGCCGGGAGTAGCACGTTCAGGGATGATGAAGGAGTATATTTACAGATTTCATAACCCCGGAAAATTTGAATATATACATCCGGTCATGAAGGAACAGCTGGAAGAAACATTCGGGGTGATGGTTTACCAGGAGGATGTACTGAAGGTATGTCACCATTTTGCCGGGCTTGATCTGGCCGATGCTGATACACTGCGCCGTGCCATGAGCGGCAAACACAGGTCGAAACAGGAGATGCAGCGTATTGTGCAAAGGTTTTTCTCAAACTGCCATGATAAAGGGTATAGCGATGAGGTCACAAAAGAGGTATGGAGACAAATTGAGTCTTTTGCCGGTTATTCATTCTCAAAAGCCCATTCTGCTTCATATGCCGTTGAGAGTTTCCAGAGCCTTTATCTGAAAGCTCATTATCCGCTTGAATTCATGGTAGCAGTAATCAATAATTTCGGAGGTTTTTACAGAACATGGGTCTATGTGCATGAAGCAAGAAGATTCGGAGCTGCAATTCAACTGCCATGTGTAAACAAGAGCAATTACAAGACAACTATTTATGGAACTGATATTTACATAGGATTTATACATATTATGAGTCTCGAGTATAAACTTGCCCAGTCAATTGAAGAGATACGCAATGCATCCGGACCGTTTACCGATCTGAATGATTTCGTGACGAGAGTTAATCCAGGTCTTGAGCAGGTCATACTTCTTATTAAAGCCGGCGCATTACGATTTACAGGGAAGAAAAAAGCAGTCCTTCTGTGGGAAGCTCATATGATGATGAATAAAAAGAAACCTGACAATATCCGGCCGCTCTTCTACGAGCCGGTGAAGGAGTTTTCACTACCGGAGCTTACTCAGGGTAAGATGAAGATGTTTATGATGAAATTGAACTCTTCGGATTTCCTGTGACAATGAGCTGGTTTGATATGCTGGTTACATCATTTCGGGGCGATATTCCGGCACGGAGATTAAGAGAATATACAGGAAGGAAGATAAGAATGGTAGGTCATCTGGTCACAGTAAAATATATCAAGACCATCAAAAACGACTGGATGAATTTCGGCTGCTTTATTGATGCTGAAGGTAATTTTTTCGATACCACCCATTTTTCTCAATCGCTTAATAAATGGCCATTTAAAGGAAGTGGTACATATCTTATCCTTGGAAAAGTTGTTGAAGAATTCGGTTTCCCTTCAATTGAGGTTGAAAAAATGGCAAAGCTGCCGGTTAAGCCTGACCAGAGATATTAACCCCATAAGCTAAAGAGAATTTCGCTCCGGGAGCAATGCCCCATGGACCTATAGTAAAATTTTGCTTTAGTGCAGAATATAAGCGGGAGTGATGAATTAGTTCATTCTAACCGCGGAGTACGTGAAATAGGTGCAAAGTTAAAATAGTGATTATCTGTTCTTTGCGATCTTATGCGATAATTACTTTGCGTACCGATAGCTATCGGTATTTACGGTTAATGAATTTAGACTTTTTCAACAGCCCCGTTGGGGAGCTAACTATCAAACCTGGAGACTTTCAGAATACCTTTAATACCCTGTATCTTTCTTATAATACCATGAAGAATATCACTATTAGGTACCATTATATTAAGTATTCCTTCAAACATTCCATCAGCCATATTATAATTAAAACTTCGAACAACAGCCTTTGAATCAGTTATGACATCAGCTATTTTATTTACCATTCCAATTTCCTCTATACCTGTAACCTTAATTGATGCAATAAAGGAAGGGCTATTTTTTGATTTTGACCAACGGGCTGATATAACCCTGTAAGGATACCTGGCCATCATATTATGTGCATTTGGGCAACCTGTCCGGTGTATTTTTATTCCTTCTGAAATTGTAACAAAACCGAATATTGTATCCCCAAAAACAGGATTGCAGCATTTTGAAAGTTTATAATCAAGACCCTCTACCCTATCCTCAATTATCAGATAATCTGTAATTTGAGAATCAACAGCTTCCTTGAGTTCTCTTTCCGGTAGAGCTACTGACGGCGTGACAGATTCAGGTGATTCATCTTTTAAAATAACATCCTTAATATGCAGAAGATCAATTTTTTCTGTAGCTATCGAATAATACAGATCCTGGGCTGTCTTAAAACCATAAGCATTCAGAAGCTTCTGAATAAGGATATCGCCGTAAACCATCTTCCAGTTTTTCAATCTTCGTAACAGGATCTCCTTTCCCTCTGCAGCAGCTTTTGTTTTTTCCTCATTCAGAACCTGCTTTATCTTTGTTTTCGCTTTGGTAGTAATTACAAACGATAACCAATCCTGTTTAGGTTTCTGGTTCTTGGATCTTAGAATTGAAACATGGTCACCATTCTGAAGAACATATTTTATTGTAACATTCTTCCCATTAACTTTTCCTCCGACACATGAGGCACCGACTTCGGTATGAATATCGAAAGCGAAGTCGAGCACTGTTGCACCGGCCGGCAGCTGACGGAGGTCTCCTTTTGGAGTGAAAACAAAAATCTCATCGGTATATAATCCTGATCTTACCTGGTCAATAAACGCATTATCCTCTTTTTCCGATGATTCAAGTATCTCACGCATTTTTGATAACCAGGTATCGAGCCCTCCCTCACCTTTTATTCCTTTATACTTGAAATGAGCCGCAAGACCTTTCTCAGCGATTTCATCCATCCGTGTTGATCTGATCTGTACTTCAACCCATTTGCCTCTCGGTCCTACAACTGTAGTATGAAGAGATTCATATCCATTGGATTTTGGAACAGATATCCAGTCCCTCAGCCTGCTGGGATTAGGCTGATACAGGTCGGTGACAATAGAATAAGCTCTCCAGCAATCAGACTTTTCATTTTCGCCTTCACTGTCAATAATTATACGTACTGCAAAAAGGTCGTAAACTTCCTCAAATTCCACTCCTTGCTTCTTCATCTTAAGCATTATGGAATGAATTGATTTAGTGCGACTTTTGATAACAAATTTAAATCCCTGTTTCTCCAATTTTTCCTGCAGAGGGATTGAAAAATCGCGAATCAGTTTATTACGGGAGGCAGTACTCTGTTTCAGACGGCAAAATATATCGTTGTATTGTTCCGGTTCAAGATATTTAACCGCCAGATCCTCCATTTCAGATTTTATATTGTAATAGCCCAGTCTGTGTGCTAACGGTGCATACAGAAAATAAGTCTCAGATGCCAATGGCATTCTCTGTGATTCCTCCACCATATCAAGCTTGCGCATATACTCAAGCCTTTCAACAAGCTTTATAAGTATGACTCTAACGTCATCAGCCAGACTCAGCATTAGTTTCCTGAAGTTCTCCGCCTGATATGAAGACTGCATTGAATCTATACTGGATATACGGGAAAAGCCATTCAAGATCTCAACAACTTTTTTCCCGAACTGCTTTTCAAGATCCCTGGGCGGAAGATTAAGGCTATTGTATGCATCATGTAATAAGGCTGTAATAATAGAAGTTAATCCAAGTCCCATCTCTCCTGCTATAATCCTGGCTACGGAAAGAGCATGATAGATTTCCTGTTCTCCTGTAATTGTAATTTTATCGCTGCAAGCTTCCCTGGCAAGATCCAGTGCTTTTCTGATCTTCACAATGTCTTTTGCAGGCACTGTACTTTTTGCAGATTGAAGTAAAGCTCTATATGCGGAATTTAACTTATTTGATTCTGCCATCGATAAGAATTGAATTTAGGCCTAAAAGTACTACAGAAATTAACCTTTGAGATGAATAATGGTTCAAAAAAAATCCCCGGTTTCTTACAAACTCCGGGGATTTCCTGAAAAATTTCTTTTTTTCTATCGGAATGAGATCCCCAGGCCTGTTGAGAACACGTTATATTGGGCCCTGGTGTAATCGAAATGAAGAGTTATAACTGAGAATTTAAGCCTGAATCCAATATTAGCTCTCATCCCTGAAAAATTCTTAATCTCCATCTTCGGGAAATCAGCTCCTGTCTTAACTCCTGAATTATTATATTCTGCATAGGGTGAAGCAGGAAGAGATGGTGTAACTAATACGGGTGTTGGAAAGTTTCCGGTGAACTCCATGAGAGTTTTTGTCTTGCAGTAACCTACACCACCATAGAATGAAATCACTGGCAGGTTGAGTGAAGCAATAGCACTGATATTAAGTGCAGAGACATTTACGTTCAGATTTTGATCGTTAAAAGAAGTAGCAGCACTTATAGGAGATGTATAGTTCTGAGGGACTGAAGGGTCAGGTGTCAGGCTAACCGGTACATTAGCTTCAAGTTTTGTATAACCACCAAAGAGTGATACATCTACAGGGATTACTTTGTTACCTGGGAAATATTGCATAATACTATGAACCAGTCCTACACCCCATAATGAAATATCTCCGTCTTTTATGGATATTTTAGGCATGTATCTCACTTTTAACTCCGATCCCAAAGGCAAACCTATTCCAACCTGGGCTGTCGGTACAGGAATTATTTTCCAGTTTGTTCCGGGAGGGGCATTAAATGAAGCAAGGGTTACGCCATCAACCTTATAAGCCATAGGCGGACCATCGGTCTTAGGACCTGAAACAGAAGGTGTTAAGCCGGAAGCTGATATTGAAGGAGAAAGCCCGATAGTGGATATATCAAACTGCCCGGCAGAAGATGGAACAAATCCAATATTGAAGCCTGTTGTAATATCAAATCCACCAAATTTATGGGGTTTTGCTGTGTTATACCATCCTCCGTTAAGACCTGCACCAAAAGCATTTGCCCATGGAGAAATGTAAGACTGGAGAAATTTTGCACCGTCAGAAGGAAGGCTTTTTAGAAAATCTACATTATCAACCTGTGCAAATGATAATGAAGAAAAAATAATAAGAGCACTTATTAATGCACCGAATCGTTTTGTTTTTGTTCTATTCATAGCGGGTTAGTTTAATTCAGGTTTCGAACTAGTACAAATATAAAAAAATATGCTTAGCTAAATCATGGGAGTCCGATGACGTCCCTACTAATAACTAAATCCGCAGAATAAAGGTTGCTTCATGTCAGAGATAATTGGAAAGGAAATTCTTCTAATGTTTCTCGTCTATTTTTTCCAGACCTTCAAGTTCCTTTATGCCAGTGCTTTTTGACAGTTCTGAAATATTTTTAAGATTGAAGTCTCCCTTAATTGAAATAAGGGAATTTCCTCCGGGACCACCGGTTATGACAAGTAATTCAGTGATCAATTTCCCTTTCTCTTTTATAAGAAATTTTGTGACATCTTTTCCTTCTCTTACATTCATGAGTTCTTCATACTGAGAAAGGTCAAGCTTCTTGCTCAGTTCAGTATAAAAATTAATGTTCTTATTCAACAATGAATCTTCCACAGATAGTATCTTGATAGATTTCAGCTTCTGAATCAGATCATCAGCATCCTTGTCTTCCGAATCAAGATTTGAGAACATACTGAACATCCTGCTTGATATGGTTACTACAGTGAATCCATCCCTCTCGGAATATTTATTAAACATCTCATCTACAGGGTTTGTCTGTGCTTTAATAATAAAGCTCAGACAAATAGCGGTGAAAAAAAGAAATAGCTTTTTCATATGATTGATTATTATTTAATTTTTTTATTCTCTCCTTTTATATCTGTAATATCAATAGCTGCATTAAGATATCCAAGACTTTTCAGATTTTTCTCAATAGTCTTACTGGATTTATTAATGGGTTGTAAACTCTTCGCTGGCATCTCACTAATCATACTTACAGGCTCAAGTGCTCTGGCACCATCGTTTAACCTGACCGAGACATTCATTAGAATTTTCATGGTCTCATTGTAAGCCAGCTGCGGATCGGAGAAAGTATCAATAGGCTCACTATTATGAATAAAGAAGAAATATGAGCCTGTTATGATAAGCAGAACTGCTGCAGCACTGATAAGTGGATAGATTAGTTTTCGAAACTTACCTGAAGAAGCAGACAATTCTGATTTATCTATACCTGCCATAATTCTGGCATCCAGATCTGATGATGGCTCTGGAACTTCTACTGAATCGAGGTAATAGCCAAATATCTCTTTTTCAGCCTCATATCCTTCAGGTATATTATCACCGGAGAAAAATGCCCTTAATGTACGTTCCTCTGCTATGGAACTTTCTCCCTTATAGTATTTCCCGAGTAATCGTTCTAATTCCTCTGTATTCATTGTGGTACTTTTTATATTCATCTCTAATATAAGCTCTTGCTCTTGATAAGTTGACTCTTAAAGTATTAATATTCTGACCTGTTTTTTCGGCAATTTCTTCGTATGACAGCTCTTCAACATCACGAAGTTTAATAACAACTTTATAAATATCAGGTAGTTTTTCAATTAAACTGCTGATTATATTCCCTGTTTCTCTTAATTCCATCTGTTCATGAGGAGATGGTGATGTATAGTTTTGATAATCTTTTTCAGTGTTATTATCCTTAATTAAATGTTTTTGTTTTCTTAGCTGATCAATAGCAGTAATTTTTTGTCATGGTAACTGCCAGAGCATCAATGGAACTGTACTTATTAAGACTCTCACCCATCTTCCAAAGCTTCATGAAGACCTCCTGAACAACATCTTCCGCTTCCTCCTGATTCCGGAGGATGCGGAAGGCAAATCCGTATAATTTACGGCTTTGCTGTGTAACAAAACCATTAAATGCGTCCCTGGTCATCAGAAAAAAAATAATTTTTCAAGATAAAGATAACAACATTAAATTATTACTTTCCGTGGGCAGTCATGTTAAGTCCATGATCCTTTTTTACATCTTCAGAAAATCTTTTAGCTTCTGCAAATGTCATTTCTCCTTTTATCTGAATGATTAAATTATCATCGCCACCTCCAACAAGGAGAAATTCTTTGAATTTTCTTCCCTCCGCACGTACAAGCATCCTAAGATCCTGACCTGTTTCTTTAACTCGCATAAACTCCTCATAATCACCTACTTTAATCCCCTTCATTACTGATTCATAAAAATTATCAACAGTAATTTTGTCATCATCCTGAACGAGCATCCTTATCTCCGTAACCTTTGCAGGAAATGAATTTTCCTCATCATCATCATTGCTTTTGAGGAGATTAAGCAAATTTCCATTTATAGTAAATGTTACAAAGCCATCTTTCCCTGCATATTTATCGAATAAAGCATCAATTGATTTTTGTCCATAAACAACGGTTCCTAAAACTGTTATTGCAATAAATAATAGTACTTTTTTCATAGCGATAGTTTTAAAATTATTATAGTTTCTATCAGCATGACGTGGCAAACACTTTTTCATTACAAAAAAACCGGTCAAAAATATTTACCGGTTTAAATAACTGTCATTGAATTGCTTATTTCAAAGGTGATTTTGGCTCTCTGGACATTTCAAGATAATAGAGTCTGTCAACAAGAGTCGGAACAATTCTCTGAAACAAGGCTGTTAGCTTGCCGTCCCAGGTCAGGAGTTTATTTCTCTTTTTCTTCCTGATCCCTTTAAGTACCCACTTTGCAACATAATTCAGCAGGCATAAGTGAATGTTCATCACGTGGTGATTCACCCTGCTCCTTTCCATTTGCAGTAAGGGCATGAACACGTATCTCACTTTCTGTAAAACCAGGTGCAATTATCATCACATGCAATCCCTTCTTGAGGTTTTCAATTCTGATTGTCTCGAGAAAACCATGAATTGCAAATTTTGAAGCCGAATAACCTGTTCTGCCAGGCAAACCATGAAAGCCTGCAACAGATGAGATTCCGACAAGGGAACCCTTCTGTTCAATCAGGTATGGCAATGCATACTTGGTACAATACACGGTTCCCCAGAAATTTACATTCATCAGGCGGTGTAATACGCTCAGATCAACATCTGGAAATGTTGCTCTCATAGAGACCCCTGCATTGTTTACAAGAATATGGACTGTTCCGTATTTTTTTATTGTTTCGCTAATCAGATGTTTGCAATCAGCCTCATTGGTCACATCAGTAATAACATAAAATGCTTCTCCGCTTTCTTCATTTATCTGGTTGGTTACAGCACGATAGTTTAGACTCCGATCTTGCAGCAAGAACAACCTTACTCCCATTTTTTGCGAACTCTTTAGCGATAGCCTCTCCAATACCTGAAGAAGCTCCTGTTACGACTACAACTTTGTCTTTAAAAAGGTTACTCATAAAATTAACTTTTATTTCAGACCATCGTTTTTGCTAAATTAGGTCAATTAAATAGATAATTTAAAACCTTAATATAAATTGATATTGCAAAAAGTCAGGATTTTTTTTGCATTAAATTAAATTTATCATACATTTGCACTCGCAAAAACAAAGCAGGATTCAGTAGCTCATCCCGATAGTTATCGGGAGGTAGAGCATCCCGCCTTGCGGGAGGGTCCTAGGTTCTTTAAAAATATAATTGATTCAGTAGCTCAGTTGGTAGAGCACATCCCTTTTAAGGATGGGGTCCTGGGTTCGAACCCCAGCTGGATCACACTAAAGGAAGTACTAAAAAAGTGCTTCCTTTTTTATATTTCTGAATAGTAGATATTTCTGAAGATATACTTATAGAAAACCAACGGTAAAGATACGCCTGCAGAGATTCTAAGTTCCATTGTAAGACAACTATATGATCAAAACTGAATGAACTGTTAAATTCACTTAAATAATTTGCCATATAGTGATGGAACTAAAAAAAAGCTGCCCTTTTGAGACACCTTCTTATTAATGTTATTAAACTCTGTTAATACTGAGAATATTTACTCGGAGAGAACAGGTATCTGCCTGTTAATGGATTCCTCCAGAGAGATTAATGTTTCTGTTCTGGTTATTCCTTCAATATTCTGAATAGTATCTGTAAGTATCACTCTGAGATGTTCATTATCACGTGTATACACTTTAATAAACAGCGAATAATTACCTGTAGTATAATGACATTCAATAATTTCCGGAATATTTTAAATTTATCAACTACATCTCTGAAATGACCGGGATGGTCAAGAAAAATTCCAATATATGCACATGTTTTAAAACCTACCATTACAGGATCAACTTTAAATTCAGATCCTCTGATCACTCCAACTCTGATAAGTCTTTGAACACGTTGATGAATAGCTGCTCCGGAAACACCACACTCTCTGGCAACTTCAAGATATGGAATCCTTGCATTTTTGGTAATGATATCCAGAATTTTTTTATCAAGATTATCAATTTGAATATTTTCTGACATTATTACAATAGTTAATTAATAGATTGAAACAATATGATTTAATTTTATTACAAATTTATAGGAAATAATATATTTTATCCTTCTACTGAACAAAATGTTTTAACAAATATTAATCTTCAGTGAAATAAATGCTTAAACTTTCAGCTGATACGGTTGATATAACCGATAATATCTTCAATACCTGAAAATCCTTTTCTTACAATATAGTCTTCCAAGCCTTCCAGAATTTCTACTGAAGCAAGAGGATTAATAAATGAAGCTGTTCCAACCTGAATTGCTGAAGCTCCGGCAAGAATAAACTCAAGTGCGTCAGAAGTTGTCATGATTCCTCCCATTCCAATCACAGGTATTTTAACTGCATTAGCCACCTGCCATACCATTCTTAATGCCACAGGCTTGATTGCAGGACCTGACAGTCCACCTGTTATTGTAGACAGAGAAGGTTTCATTTTCTTTGTATCAATTGCCATACCCAACAGAGTGTTGATAAGAGAGATTGAATCAGCTCCTTCCTCTTCCACAATTCTGGCAAAATCCACAATATTAGTAACATTAGGTGATAGTTTTACGATCAGCTTTTTGGAATAAACTGACCTTACAGCCCTGGTTACTTCACGTGCTGAATCGAGATTGGTTCCAAAGGCCATACCTCCCATTTTAACATTAGGACAGGAAATATTGAGCTCAATGGCCGGAATCTTATCAAGCTTATCTATTCGTTCAGCAAGCTCAACGTAATCATCAATATAACTGCCATTTACATTAACAATAATATTTGTATCATAGTGCTTAATTCGCGGATATATGTTATTTTCAAAATATTCAATGCCTTTATTTTGTAATCCAACTGCATTAAGCATTCCAGAGGGCGTCTCTGCCATCCTTGGGTAACTGTTTCCTTCCCTTGGCTCCAGAGTAGTTCCTTTGACAATGATTCCTCCTAATCGGGAAACATCAAGAAAATCATCAAATTCAGTTCCGTATCCAAACGTACCTGATGCTGTAAGCACAGGGTTCTTGAAATGCAAATCACCTATTGAAAAGCCCAGATTTACCATTTTAGTTCTTTTATGTTGAAGACAGGTCCGTCAATACAAGTACACACATGGCCTTTATCTGTGTCGACAATACAACACAAACAAGCTCCAATTCCGCATGCCATCAGGTTCTCTAGCGATACCTCGCACGAATATGGACTTTTTCCTGGATATTTCCGCTATGGCTCTCATCATTGAATCAGGACCACAGCAGTAAATTCGGTTATAGTGAGATTCGGACAAAACCGAATGTGAGGTAACATATCCCTTTTCACCAACAGATCCATCTTCTGTTGTAATAAAAACTTTTCCGATCTTCTGATACTCTTCATACTCAATCATTCTCTCTTTATTCCGAAATCCAACAAGAAGATCAGGCATGAAACCATTTGATTTTAAGTACTTTCCCAGGTATAACAGAGGTGCCACTCCGCACCCTCCTCCTACCAGAAGAACTTTTTCCTGATGCGATGGCATGGTAAAGGAGTTTCCCAGAGGATAAATAATATTTACAATGTCTCCTTCTCGTAGCAGGGATAAAGACTCAGTGCCCTTGCCTACTATCTGAATCAATAGTTTTAAGGAATTTTTTTCAAAATCAACATCATGTATTGATATTGGTCGTCTTAAAAATGTATCAATACTTTTATCAACTCTGACCTGAACGAATTGTCCCGGCTTCAGGTCAGGCAGTCTATCTGCTGACTGAAGTTCAAGCACAAACATATCATTTGTAAGGCGCTTATTTTCAGTGACTTTAAGATCTTCTATGCGCTTTGACATATGTTGGGATTTTCACAAAGATAATTCTAATGTCCGATTTCAGAAAATATAAAGGTTATATAAATTGAACACTTTAGACTAAAGCCAGATGAGCTCTATCCGGGAAAGTATTCTTCAAAAGTATTATTATCGTAAAACCATACTATTTTCTTAACAATCGATTTTGTATTGTTGCCTGAACCTGAAGAAATTATTGAATTTACATTACCTCCGGAGGGCTTATTATCATGCAGATTCTCATTTAAAGTCACTTCATGTTGAGTTCTATTATTATCATTTTGTATGTTTGGAACATTCTCAAAGAGGGTTTGATCGGGTTTTTGATGACTTTCCTCGCGATACATGGCACCTTTTCCAAAAAGCAACCAGTCAGTAGACAGAAAAGGATACTTTTCAAGCATCTTAACTACAAAATCAAGACTAGGGTTATTTCTGCCTGAAAGGATATGGGAGATACCCGAAGGTTGAACACCAATCTCTTCAGCAAGCTGTGCTGAAGATTTATTTTCAGAAATAAGGAATTCTCTGATTCTTTCGTTCATAATATGAAATTTAGCGTCATTACAAATGTAAATAAATTAATAATTACCAATGTAACTATATTGAGTTACATATGTAACCATCATATATATTTGTGATTTTATCAATTAAAGACATATTTACAATGCATTGATAATCTTTGTATTGCAAATTAATCTAACTAAACAACAACTGTAGATTAGATTATTAATTAGCTGGTATACTGATGTTTATTTAGTATTTCTAAACAATTTGAATGCTATTTTAAAAAAATTTGCAATAACCATGATAATAAATATAGATAATGCTATATATTATACTGATTATTTGATATATATATAATATCATGAAAAGTATTTCTTAATTATATTACTTTTGTAATTTTACATCTGTAAGTTTCATGGTTAATTCTGCTCAATGTTACACCAATAACCCTGCGTTACAAATGTAAATCAGTGACTTTTGTAATTTTTTCTTGTTATGAAAAATCTATTAGGACAGCTTTCAGGAATCATAATTTTACAGAAATGAATATTTGCAGGCAGATGCTCTTCTGCTGATAAATATTTAATTCCTGAGAGGTTAATTAAAAAACAAAAATGTTTCTATTGTTTTGTCGGTTAGATTATATTTCTTTAGGATTCAAAAAAATATTAATAATGACAAAATCAAAATTTCATTTCCCATTACATTATCAGATACTTATTGCCCTTATCGCAGGCGGGTTTTTCGGATATTTCTTTTCAGACAAAGTTATTTATACGAACTGGGCGGGTGAAATATTTCTCAGGGCTCTTAATATGATAATTGTTCCATTAATATTCTCATCTATCACAACCGGGGTGGCAAGTGTAGGGTCAAGTGGAAACCTGGGCAGGTTAGGACTCAAAACAATGGGATTTTATATGTTATCGACATTTCTTGCAATTATTACTGGTTTATTACTTGTTATTATTATAAAACCAGGAATTGGTGCTGACCTGGGCTTCAAGGTTCCTGTAGAGAATCTTTCTGCAGTGTCAGATAGTTTTGGACAGACACTCATAAAAATTGTGCCGACTAATATTTTCGAGGCTCTGATGAAAGGTCAGATGCTCTCAATAATTTTATTTGCCGTACTCTTTGGTTTCTTCCTTACAAAAGTCAGCGATAAGCCAAGGGTATTATTAATTGATGTGTTTAATGCAGCACTGGATGTAATAATGAAAATCACTCTTTTCATTATTAAATTTACTGCAATAGGTATATTCAGTATAACCGCCAAAGTTATAGCACAACAGGTAGAAATGGGAAACGATATAAGCGAAGTAATAAGCCGGCTTGGACTTTACGTTCTTACTGTTCTTCTGGCCTTGATTATTCATGGGTTCGTGACCCTGCCGGTTCTTGTAAAAGTATTGGGACGTGTAAATCCGATAAAACATTTTAAGAACATGGCTACGCCACTTATAACTGCTTTCTCCACTTCATCATCCAATGCCACACTGCCACTTACAATGGAAGCAATTGAAGAAAATGACGGAGTATCAAATAAAATAGCAAGTTTTACATTACCTCTGGGAGCAACAATTAATATGAACGGAACTGCATTTGTATGAATGTGTTGCGGTTATTTTTATAGCCCAGGCTTACGGAGTTGACCTTTCCTTCCCTCAACAGTTGATAGTTATTTTTACAGCTCTGCTGGCTGCTATAGGTTCAGCAGGTATTCCAATGGCAGGACTGGTAATGATGGTTGTTGTACTAAAAGCTGTAGGTCTTCCACTTGAGGGCATAGGACTCATACTGGCAGTGGATCGTATTCTTGATATGTTTCGAACTGCAATTAATGTATACGGAGATACCTGTTGCGCTGTAATAGTGGCAAAATCAGAAGGTGAAAATCTTAAAATTTAAAGTTTACCGACATAAAAAAATCAGGTTAAAAACCTGATTTAATATATCTTACGACGTACTAACTAATCAATTACATGATCCTGAGCATTCTGAATGCTCGTCGGAACTTCCACATGATGAGCATGAGTGAGAATGACCGGATATCTCTTCTGTCGTAGCTTCCCTGACTTCAATTATTTTTCCTGAAAAATACAGATCCATCCCGGCCATCGGGTGATTAAAATCCATAACTACAAATTCGTCTTTTATTTCATTTATAATACCATTTAATGGATTGCCTTCCGTATCAACCATCGGTACTTCGTTACCAACACGACATATTTCCTCATTTAACTTTCCATCAGTCTCAAAAACTGAAATCGGCACATCCACTATCATATCTTCCCTCTTTTCACCATAAGCCATCTCTGAATTAAGAGTGAAATCGAAATTTTCGCCTTTTTCAAGCATGTTTATATTTGATTCAAAAACCGGAAGTAATCTGCCAGTACCATAAAGAAACGTCAGAGGTCTTGTCTCATCCAGTGTTTCAATAATTCTACCTTCATTATTACTCTCTCTAAGTTCATAAATCAGAGAGACCATTTTATTTGCTTCAATTTTCATAATTTAGTTTTTAATATTCCGGCGCAAATATAGTTTTATTTGCCGGGAGACAAAAACGATTGAACTAAATATCAGTTTTATCCAGATCAAGTCTGCTGAAAATACTGCAGACAAAAGCAGTTAAAAGATGAAACTAACCCTTATCTCAGGATTACTGTAAACACTATATTGTGAGTCATTTAACGCCCAAAGTACAATAAAATTCAGAGAAGCTCTCCTGCCAATCTGCTGACTTATTCCAGCTCCTGCTAGTATTGTGTTTAAATAAAACCTGCCGTTTGCTAAAGGATCTTTCCAAAAGCTTGATTCAAGACTCAATATTTCATCCTCAATGTGAAGGAATATGCCAGTGTTTGATCCCATTGGGATAATTGAATTAAGATTCTGTATAACAACAAATTGTGTATAAGCTTTTGCTCCGTAAATATTAGTCTTGACTAAAAATATCCCTATAGTACCTGTAATTTGGTCCTACAGCAACATTCAACCGGGGTAAAAGCCATATACCAACAACCGGAGAAACCTGTATATCTGTTATAGATCCGAATTGTAATCCAAAATTTCCGCCATAGAACAATCTTTCTTTAAGCGGAGGAGTATCTTCTATGGATTTTTGACCAAAAGCACCTGGCAGAGGCTCTTCTCTGTTTTTTTGACCAAAAACACCTGGTAATAATATGAAGGATAAGAGAATCGCAGTAATATAATACTTTAACCGTTTCTTAAAAACACTCATGTGATATCCTGAACCCATAATAATTGTAGTAATATAACCATACATGTCAGCCATGCAAATAAACGAAAAAAAATAACCATTTAATATGCAGGTCAGGCATTCTTTTTCATGATTCTGCTAACTTGTGGTTAACTGAATTGATTTAAGGGTAAAATCTTAAAGCGTGCCGATTAACCCTATTTATCTATCATTTCATAGGAAGCTACAATCCCTTTTATAAGAGAAGAACTGAAACCATTATGTTCCATTTCGTTCAGACCTACAATTGTGCAACCCTTTGGAGTGGTTACTTTATCAATTTCATATTCAGGATGCTCATGCCTTTCAATGAGAAGTTCTGCTGCACCCTTAACAGTTTGATTAACAATTATACTGGCAGTTTTTGCATCAAAGCCTATCTGTATTCCTCCCTGTATCATAGCCCTGATAAATCGCAGAACATACGCAATACCGCAGGCACCCAGAATCGTTGCAGATTCCATTAATTCCTCATCTATAATCATAGTTGTACCAATTATATCAAAAAGGAATTTGACAGAATCTACCGATTTAACGTCGGCACCAATATGGCAAATACATGATACCGATTTTCCAACACTTGCAGAGATATTAGGCATAACCCTGAATATCGGAAGTGAAATGCCGACAGCTTCCTGAATCTTTTCCAGAGTCACTCCGGCTGTAACTGAAATAAGAATATGTTTTTCGGGATCGAGGTGATTCTGAATCTCTTTTAGTACTCCAACAATATTGTATGGTTTAACAGCAATGAGAATGAGTTGTGATCTCTTAACTGCTTCAACATTATCACTTGTCAGATTGATGCCCAGCTCCCTGAGATTTTCTATATCTTTAATATTCCTCTTTGTAACCGTTATATTGCCGGCGTCCATACTTTTATCTTTTAGCATACCCTGTAACAGGGACAGCCCTATGTTTCCACAACCGATTATTGATACCTTAAGCTTCTCCATCTCTATGATTTAAAATATTTGACTATCTTCCTAATATACTTTTAATTGGTCGCAAATATAGCTTAATTGGTTAATATATTTTACTAATACTTTTGAATAATTGAATAAAATACACCAGGTAAAATCGAATTAGAATAGAAGCTAAAAATGCCTATCTGTAAAAACTGATAATTTTGATCAGTAAAACATGTTTAAATAAATATCTTAGTAGAATAATAAATCATCAGGATAAATAATTACAAAGCCAGTTTGAAATGAACATTATTGTTAATGGAGGAACAAAAGGTATTGGCAGAGAAGTAGTTTTAAATCTTGCCCAAAACTCTAATAATCAAATCATTGTAACAGGTCGTGATAATAAAATTCTGGAAAGCCTGTCAAATGACTTTAAAAACGTTAGCACTTTGTCAATTGACCTGTCACAATTTGACAAATACTCAGAAAAATTAAAAGATGCAGTCTCAGGTCAATTCAAAAAAGTAGATGTTCTTATAAACATGGCAGGATTCCTGGTTTCTAAAAAATTTTCTGAAACATCTGACATTGAAGCCAGATTAATGATGGAAACCAACTTTTTTGGGCCGTCATCAGTCATTCGACTTATAAAACCGTTGATGGCTCACGGATCTCATATTGTAAATATTTCAAGCATGGGTGGATTTCAGGGAAGTGAAAAGTATCCGGGACTCTCCTATTACAGCGCTTCAAAAGCAGCTATAGCATGCCTTACAGAATGCCTTGCCACTGAATTCAGCGATGATAATATAAGAGTTAATTGTCTCGCACTGGGATCAGTTCAGACAGATATGCTTAAGGAAGCTTTTCCAGGGTATAAGGCTCCGGTAAATGCAAAAGAGATGGCTGAATTTATATCTGATTTTGCCTTGAATGGTCAAAAATTCTTTAATGGGAAAATATTACCAGTTGCGATTAATAATCCTTAACTATAAGTTTTAATTTCTATTTTCCCATCAAGAGCCATAAGTCCGTTGAAAGCCAGAGCTTTAAGTTCGTCTTCACCAGGATATACAACTACCTTTGCGATATAACTGACCATATTTCTTATATAGCTTATATTTTCCTCCTGATACGCCATTCCTCCGGTAAGTATTATTGCATCTACTTTACCCATTAACACAGAGGCTAATGCTCCTATCTCTTTACCGATCTGATATGATACAGCGTTTTTGATAAGATTGGCTTTTGCATTTCCATTTTCAGCCATTTTACATACATCAATAAAACTGTTTGTACCAAGATATGCTGTCATTCCCCCTTTCCCGGTAAGCATAGACATAATCTCTGAATGAGAGTATTTACCACTGAAGCAAAGGTCTGCAAGCTGTCCGGATGGCAATCCTCCTGAGCGTTCGGGAGCAAATGGTCCGTCTCCATTAAGAGCATTGTTAACATCAATAACACGGCCTTGCTTATGTGCACCAACACTTATGCCGCCTCCCATATGAGCAATAATAAGATTCAGATCTTCATATCTCCTGTTAATAGATTTCGCATAAATTCTGGCAACAGCTTTTTGATTCAGAGCATGAAAAATGGATTTTCGATCAATCTCCGGATGACCTGATATCCTGGCAACATCCTGAAGCTCATCAACGACAACAGGATCAACAATATAGGCCGTGGCATGAGGTAATGAACCTGCAATATCATCGGCTATAAGTCCTCCAAGATTACTTGCATGACTACCTGACAAGCCGGCGGTGAGGTCAGCTTTCATTTTTTCATTAACTTTATAAATACCTGATTCAATGGGTCTTACAAGCCCTCCTCGTCCAACAACAGCAACAATATCTTCCAAATCAATTTTCCTTTTACCCAGCTCATTCATAATGAGATCTTTTCTGAAGTTAAACTGATCTGTAATTTTATCAAAGCAGGCTAATTCTTCATTGGAATGTCGCAACGACTTTTCAAAAACCAGGTTATCCTCTTCGAAGAGTGAAAATTTCGTAGAAGTAGACCCCGGATTAATAGCCAGGATAAGTCTTTTAGTCATTATTTAACATTATTTCTGGTTGAAATCATCGGTAAATTAATCTGCCATGAGGCAAGCCAGCGCTATGCAATAATATTTTGATTTCTCGCTCTCACTTCTTGACATAACCACTACCGGTTTTTGAGTACCTCTTATTATTCCCGCAAGTTCACCCTTTGCAAACAACATTAATCCTTTATAGAAAGGGTTACTTGACTCAAGAGAAGGAAACAACAGAATATCAGCATCTCCGTTAACAGGAGAACTTACACCTTTAATCTCATTGCTCTTTGTGTCACAGGCAAGAAAAAGGTCAAGAGGTCCATCCATAATACAGTTATTGAACTGTCCTTCCTCAGCCATTTTGCACATAATTGAATAATCAGCTGAATTAGGAAAATGTTTACTTATTTTTTCAGAAGGACCTATCAGTGCGACCTTTGGTTTATCGATTCCAAAATGGTGAGCCATATCAACAGCATATCCGGCCATTGCTATCTTCTGGTCAAGGTCAGGAAACGGTATTACGGCAGGGTCAGTTATAAAAAGAAGCTTATGATAGGATGGTATCTCAATAGCTCCTACATAGCTTAATACAGCTTTTGGGAGCATGATTCCATTTTCTCTGTCCATAACAGCCTTGAGAAACTTATCTGTCCCTACGAGACCTTTCATTACTATATCAGCATCGCCGCTTTTAGCCATCTTAACAGCCTGCGTAGATGCTTGCTACATCATTATCAGCATTCAATAATTGTAAACAACTCATGGTCAATTCCCTCAGCTTTACAAACATCAATTATCTCGGAAGTTCTGCCTATGAGTATTGCTTCAATAAACCCATTTTGAACAGCAAGGTTAACAGCACCGAGGGTATTAATATCCTGTGCCCAGGCAACTGGCAACCCGGCTTTTCTTTTTAAGCTGGAGTACTTTGTCCTCCATCTGCTTAAGTGTACTGATCATATTATTCCTATTTGCTTGCTGCTGCAGATAATAGAATACTGTCAAATTTGGCTTGTTCTGAGTCAGATCGTGATGTAAGTACAATTGGAACCATTGCTCCAAGGATTATAGAAGCCACCTTGGCTTTTGCGAAAAAAACAAGTGATTTATAGAGAACATTACCTACCTCAATATCGGGCATCAGCAAAAGATCCGTATCTCCGGCAACCTCACTTCTGATACCCTTATGCTGAGCACTTTCAAGACTAACGGCATTATCAAAAGCCAGAGGTCCGTCAATAATACAATTCTTTATCTGATCGCGCTGATTCATTTTAGAAAGAAGAGCGGCATGTAAAGTAGCCTCCATATTTTCATTAACCATCTCTACTGCGCCGAGAACGGCTACTTTAGGCATTGAATAGCCTAAAGCATTCAGACAGGCAATTGCATTATTTACAATAGCTATTTTATCTTTCAGATTAGGCGCTATATTCATTGCCACATCAGTTACAGCAATAACCTTATGGTATGTTTCAACTTCAAAAAGCGCAAAATGTGATAAAAGATTCCCGGTACGTAACCCCCATTCTTTATTTAACACGCATCTAAGCAATGTAGAACTACCAACCATACCTTTCATCAGAATATCAGCCTGCTTACTGCTAACCATCTTTACGGCCATCTCAACCGACATTTCTGTCTCAGGCTCATGGATTATCCTCAGTCCGGAAATATCGTAGTTATTTGATGCACAAATATTTTGAATCTCCTCCTTATCACCGATAAGAATTGGTTCAATAATATTCTCCTTCCAGGCTTTTACAACTGCCCCTAAAGAGTGTTGATCCTGTGCAGCTGCCAAAACCAGCTTTTTCTTTGGTCCTTCTTTAATATTTCTTCTAAGATCATTTAAGGTCTTTAATACCATAAACTTAATTTTAGTTGTTATTTCTTTGTTTTCCTGCTGTTCACTATTTCGCAGGTATCAGTGGCAATTACCAGTTCCTCATTGGTAGGTACGATCATAACAGTCACTTTCGACCCATCCTTACTAATGACCAGTTCCTTGCCACGGACTCCATCATTTTTCTGCTTATCAAATTCAATTCCAAGAAACTCCATATCTCTGCAAATGTTTTCCCTGGTTTCGGATCCGTTCTCCCCAATACCTCCTGTAAAGATAAGAATATCCACTCCACCCATGGCAGCGGCATAAGCTCCAATATATTTTTTAACCCGGTAATCATACATCCTGAGCGAAAGTGCAGCTCTTTCATCACCTTCGGCTGCAGCAGATTCCACCTCCCGCATATCTGATGATATTCCTGAGATTCCAAGAATTCCGCTATGTTTATTTAACAGAGTATTCAAAGAGGAATAATCAATCTCTTCTTTCTCCATTATAAGTGTAAGTACTCCTGCATCAATATCCCCTGATCTGGTTCCCATTATGAGTCCTTCCACAGGTGTAAGCCCCATCGATGTATCAATTGATTTGCCATTTTTAATGGCTGTTATTGAAGCTCCGTTGCCAAGGTGGCAGGTTATCATTCTTTTTGAGTTATAATCAACTTTAAGAATTTCACAGGCTCTTTTTGAAACATAACTGTGACTTGTTCCATGAAAACCATATCGCCGTATACCATATTTTTTATAAAGTGAATATGGAAGAGCATACATAAATGAATAATCAGGCATTGACTGATGAAATGATGTATCAAATACGCCAACCTGCGGTACATCAGGAAGTAACATTTTCATTGCAAAAATACCTTTCAGGTTGGCAGGATTATGAAGCGGAGCCAGATCAGAACAGTCTTCAATTCCCTTTATAGTGACATCGTCCAGATAGCAACTTCCCTGAAATGTTTCGCCTCCGTGAACAACTCTGTGTCCAACAGCATCAATCTCTGATAATGACTTTAGAACACCTCTTCGACTGCTGATCATCATTCCAAGAATATATTCTATACCAGCCTGATGATCAAGTATTTCTCCTTCAAGTTTTACCTTATCACCATCGAATCTTTCATTTTTAATAAAAGAACCTTTTAACCCGATTTTTTCAACTACACCTTTTGCAAGAACAATAGCAGAATTCATATCGATGAGCTGATATTTTATTGATGAACTGCCACAATTAAGAACTAATATTTTCATTTACAGATTGTTTATTTTTTAACACTTAAGATAATTCCCGCACAAAACTGACATAGTTTCTATATTACAGGATAATTATTTTTTATTCCAAAAAATTGTTTTTATTAATTTTCGCACCATCTTTATTATACTCATAAAATCCTCTGCCTGTGCGTCTTCCTAATTGGTTTGCACGTACCAGTTTTTTAAGAAGAGGTGAAGATTTGTATTTCAGATCACCAAACTCATCGTACAGGTTTTCGCACCAGCGAAGGATCTTATCCAACCCTATTTTATCGGCCATTTCGAATGGCCCCAGTGGCAGACCAAAACCCACCTTCATAGTAAGATCTATATCTTCCAGCGTACCAACTCCTTCCATAAGAATTTCACATGCCTCATTTATAAGAGGAACAACCAGACGAGTACTTATTATACCGGGAGATTCCTTAACAGGCACAACCTTTTTTCCAATAAGGTTTGCAAACTTAATTGTATTATCATAGGCATCCTGTGATGTATACAGACCTTTTACTATTTCAACAACCCTGGCATCAGCTTCAGGGGTCAGAAAATGAAAGCTTACACAACGATCTTTATATTTCAGATCAGCAGTCAGCTCTGTAATCACCTGGGTAGATGAGTTAGTGGCAATGATTGCATTTCGCCCTACATTCTCTTCAATCTTCTCAAGAATTTTCATTCTCATGTCATGACTATGTTCCCGGGTTGAGGATTTAACGGCCTCTATGACAATATCACAATCCTTAAACTGACTATAATCTGTTGTTCCCTTTATTCGCGACAGAATACCAAGCTTTTCCGAATTGGTCATACCCCAGCGCTCGATCATCCTGTCAAGTTCTTTTGTTAATTCAATGTAAGCCTGCTCAATCTTATCGTGATTTAAGTCAAGCAGAATGACATCCAAACCTTTAGAACTTACCATTCTGGCAATATTCTGGCCAACAGATCCTGCACCTACAATACCAACAAGTGAAAACAGGGTTTTAGGCTTAGTGTCTTTAGCTAAGCCATAATCTTCCAGTTTTTCAATATTATCTGACATATTTGAATTATATTATTATTATTTGATGTATTAAAGTTAAATCAGTTCGTTTAGAAATCCACTACTTTGTTCCGGCAGCCTGGTTTCCTGTAATTGCTATCATACTGACGATGTCGCTTACAGAACATCCTCTTGACAAGTCATTTATTGGAGCAGCCATACCCTGAAGAATAGGACCAATAGCTTCAGCATGTGCAAGCCGTTGAACCAGCTTATATGCAATATTACCGGAGTTCAGATCAGGGAATATGAGTACATTTGCTTTACCGGCAATAGAACTTCCAGGGGCCTTACTCCTGCCAATAGCTTCAATAAGTGCTGCATCAACCTGAAGTTCGCCATCGATCTGAAGATCAGGAGCCATCTCTTTTGCAATTTTTGTTGCATTGACCACTTTATCTACCATCTCATTTTTTGCACTACCCTTAGTTGAAAAACTTAGCATCGCAATTCTTGGTTCAAAACCTGCAATTGCTCGGGCAGTATGAGCTGACGCAACAGCTATCTCAGCCAGCTCCTTCTCATTTGGATTAGGATGAACAGCACCATCTGCAAATAACAATACACCATTTTCACCAAAAGTCTCATCCGGAAGAATCATAATGAAAGCACCTGAAACAACTGAAATACCAGGAGCAGTTTTAACATACTGGAAAGCAGGTCGCAAAACATCACCTGTTGAATGATCGGCACCGGAAACTTCACCATCAGCATCACCATTTTTTATCATAAGAACACCCAGATATAGCGGGTCTTCAATTAGCTTTGATGCCTCTTCCCGTGTCAATCCTTTGCTTTTCCGTAGTTCAACCATCATATTTATATAATGATCCTTCTTCTGATGATCCTTAGGATTTATGATTGTTGCTTTGGAAATATTCTTTAAACCAAGCGTCTTTGCATGTGAATTTATCTCTGCAGGATCTCCAATCAAAATTATCTGTGCAAGCTCTTCCTGAATTGCAATATCAGCTGCTTTAATTGTTCTCTCCTCATATCCTTCGGGAAGTACAATTCGCTTGTTATGTTTTCTGGCATTTTGTTTGATGCGATCTAATAATTCCATTGTGTATCAATATATTAATGTATTCGAAAATTTTTTATAAATGTACGAAAAAAAAGTTCTATTAAACAATTTTCAAATACATGATTAATATCATTATAAAAACTTTTTGAAGATCAGAAACAATATAAATTCACGGACAAAACTATGTATAAATCATTTTCCTAAATTAGCAGTTTAAAATAACGATTCTGGATGAGTACAATTAAGCCCAACATTAGATAACCTCAGGGACAGACTTGACGGAGATCTTAGATATGATAATATCACAACCGCAATTTATTCCACTGATGCTTCGGTTTATAAGGAAGAACCAATGGCTGTTGTCTGGCCAAAAGGAGCAGATGATATAAAGAAGATACTGGAATTTGCTTCAAAAGAAAAGATCAGCATAACAATGAGGGCCGGAGGAACTTCCCTTGCGGGCCAGGTGGTAAGCAATGGTATAATAGTGGATATCTCAAAGTATATGAATAAAATACTTGAGATTAATAAGGAAGAAAGGTGGGCAAGGGTTCAGCCCGGTGTAGTTCTGGATGAACTGAATCTTAAGCTCAAAGAATATGGCCTGTTCTTTGGTCCGGAGACATCTACTTCAAACAGGTGCAACCTTGGCGGCATGGTTGGAAACAACGCTTGTGGCTCACATTCAATCGTTTATGGTTCAACACGTGATCACACTCTTAGAATTAAAGACTATTTTAAGTGATGGAACTGAAGCTGTCTTTGGAACTGTTGATAAAAAAAGCTTTGATGCCAGGTGCAGTCTTCCTGGTCTGGAAGGAGACATTTACAGAAACATTAAAGGAATACTTGAAGATAATGTAAACAAAGAGAGTATCAGGAAAGAATACCCCGACCCGAATATTCACAGGCGAAACACAGGTTATTCACTCGACCTCTTATTAGATTCAGAAATTTTTAATAAGGATTCA
Organism: uncultured Bacteroidales bacterium; assembly: GCA_963741935.1. Lineage (GTDB taxonomy): Bacteria > Bacteroidota > Bacteroidia > Bacteroidales > VadinHA17 > LD21. Next base: position 87,359 of record CAVUJY010000013.1, read on the forward strand.
AATAAGAGATTTAATTTCTGTAATCTGCTTGCCGGATCAGAAGGTACACTTGCAGTTACAACTGAGATAAAGCTCAACCTGGTTCCATTACCTCCTGCAAATAAGGCTCTTGTATGCATTCACCTGAAGAACAGGCTTGATGCTTTCAGGGCTAATCTGATTGCACTGAAGTATAGTCCTTCAGCGGTTGAAATGATGGACAACAGAATACTTGATCTTACAGAAGACAATATAAGTCAGCGGAACAACCGTTTTTTTCTTGATGGCCATCCTGAAGCAATTGTAATTGTAGAATTTGTCAGAGAGAATATTGAAGAGATCGATTCCCTGACCAATGACATGATTAAAGAGCTTAAATCGGCAGGTTATGGCTACTCATTTCCTGTTATAAAGGGAAAGGACATTGCAAAAGTCTGGGAACTGAGAAAAGCCGGGCTCGGAATTCTGGCTAACATGAAGGGAGATCCAAAACCGGTGGCACTTATCGAAGATACAGCAGTAAGTGTGGAGAAGCTTCCTGATTATATCGATGATATTGAGAAGATGTTGGCTAAATATGGGAAAGACGCTGTTTTCCATGCCCATATTGGCTCAGGAGAGCTGCATCTAAGACCTGTACTGGACCTGAAAAAGACGGCTGATGTAGAGCTGTTCAGAACCATTGGACTTGAGACGGCACACCTGGTAAAGAAATATAATGGATCACTCAGCGGGGAACACGGAGATGGCAGGCTAAGAGGCGAATTTATTCCAATTATGCTGGGAGAGCATAATTATAAGCTCCTTAAAGAAATTAAGAAATGCTGGGATCCTGAATGCATCCTTAATCCAGGAAAGATAACAGACACTCCTTTGATGAACAGCTCGCTCAGGTATATTCCAGGGCTGCCTACAAGGGAAATTGATACAATATATGATTTTTCATCCGTAGGAGGAATAATGCGGGCTGCTGAAAAATGCAACGGGTCAGGAGATTGTCGTAAGTCGGTACTTATCGGTGGTACAATGTGTCCAAGTTTTATGGCTACCGGTGATGAAGATAAAACAACAAGGGCAAGGGCAAATTTAGTAAGGGAATTTCTCAATAAAGATGGAGAACCATGGGACCACAGGGAAATATATGATATTCTGGATCTGTGTCTTGGCTGTAAGGGTTGCAAAGCTGAATGTCCTTCAGGTGTTGATATTGCAAAGATCAAATCAGAATTCCTTCAGCACTGGTATGATCGGCATGGAGTTCCATCTACGCACATTCCTTATTGCCTATATTACTGAAATCAACCGACTTGGTTCATTAATACCAGCATTTTTTAACTTCATTCTAAAGAATCAAATCACATCAGGTATACTTAAAAAAGTCACAGGATTTGCATCAGGACAGGTCTATACCTCTGTTATATAAGATAACTCTTAGAAGATGGATAAGAAGAAACCTTGATAGCCTTAATCCAGCAAATCCACAGAGTTCAGTATGTCTGTTTATCGATGAATTCACCAATTACAATGATACAGCGACCGGAATTGCAGCAATCAGGTTGTTAACATCACTTAACTACAAAGTAGTTGTTGTTAACCATGCTGTTAGCGCCAGAACATTTATTTCAAAGGGATTAGTAAGAAAAGCAAGTAAAATTATACAGAAGAATATTCAGATATTCTCTGATAATAATATCTCCCGATTTGCCATTAGTTGGGATTGAACCTTCAGCAATCCTTGGCTTCAGGGATGAATATCCTGAACTTGCAGGAGATCAGCTGAAAGAATCAGCTGAAAAAATTGCTGCAAACAGCTATATGCTTGATGAGTTTATTGTAAGGGAATATAAATCAGGGAGAATAGACAGAACTTTATTCAGTGATAAAAAGATCTCGGTTTTATTACATGCTCATTGCCAGCAGAAAGCGGTAGCATCATCATCCAGCACTATTGAAATGCTTTCAATTCCGGTCAATTACAAAGTCACTGAAATACCCTCAGGATGCTGTGGAATGGCAGGATCATTTGGCTATGAGAAAGAACATTTTGAACTATCGAATAAAATCGGAGAAATGGTATTGTTTCCTGAGATCAGAAAAAGTGAAGAAAATACAATTGTTACGGCACCCGGAACAAGTTGCAGGCATCATATTAAAGACGGTACAGGAAGGACTGCCGTGCATCCGGCTGTTGTGCTGTACGATGCGCTGAAGAAATGAGAGGGAGAAGAGGAGAAGGGTGAAGAGAAGGGTAGAATGAAAAAGTAAAGATATTTATATGTCGATTTCGAAGTTGTCAGCTGCCTTCATAACCGGAAATTTCTTTCTGAATTCAGATAATTCTGGCATTGAAATCTCGCCGGTAATGATACACTCCTCGTTGATTATTCCTGATGATATCACAGTTCCCTTTGGACTAATAATTGAAGAATCACCACAATATCTAATCCCATTACCGTCAACACCTATTCTGTTTGAACCGGCTACATAGCATTGGTTCTCAATTGCACGGGCTTTTAACAGGGTATTCCATACATCCCTCCTGCTTTCAGGCCAGTTGGCAACATTAATCATAAGGTCGTAATCCTCCCGATTCCTGCTCCAGACAGGAAAACGAAGATCGTAGCAGATATATGGACTTATTCTGACTCCGCGAAAACTTATTGTAACTCTTTTTCTGCCTGGCTCGAACAGACCGGTTTCTCCTTCAATATTAAAAAGATGTCTCTTGTCATAATGCCAGTTGTCCCCTGGGGAGTAATAAATACCAGGCGGTTAAAATAGTTTGTATCATCTTTGACAGTATAACTGCCACATAAGCCAAAATTACCCCGCACTGACATATCTGACATCCACATAAAGGTTTCACCTGCCTGAGGTTCAGATAATCGGTCAGGATTCATTGAAAAGCCTGAATTAAACATTTCAGGAAGCACAACTAAATCAGTCTTATTAAAAAGTGGAATCAGGAGAGACTCCAGATGTTTTAAGTTTGCAGTTTTATCTTCCCATACTATATCAGGTTGAATAATTGAAATCTTCATATAATCTACTGTGAAAATTGTTTCAAATTTACAATAATGAAAAGGGACATACCTCAGTATATCCCTTTTTTTATATTAAAAACAAACTTAACGTTATTTTTATTTGCTGTTCAATGAATTATAATAGTCAGTGAATATGCCATTTATAAGCGGCCTGTAATAGAGCCAAAAGAATCTTCGTGTATCATCAGGTTTATCTGAATAAAGAATGCCTTTTAATTTCTCAGCTCCCTTAAACCTTGCCAACAGGTAAGGAACATCATGATTAGCGAAATCTCCGGAAAAATAATATGTCCTTTCATTAACAGGTTCCTGAATCACAGCCGGAAACATACTGGTAAGGTTTCTTGCAAATAATAAGGTATCACCTGCTGCAGTTGTTTCAATCTTAAATTTAGATATAACATTATTCTGAATAGGATCAATAACATCAAACCAGTTATCAAATGCTACAGATGCCGGCAGTCCGTATTTTTTACTATTAGCAGAGTCTGTTACAATATGAAGCATGCCATTCTTAAGATGCTTGCCCTCTTCAAGAACAATTATATCTTTTTCAGTAAGTAAAACTATACCTGGTTTGGAAAAGGTCCATGGTTTCTTGTACTGTTTTCTGTACATACCAGTCATCCAGATAGGAAACTCTGCAATACTGGTATCAAGAGAAGCAAAGTATTTGCCAGTCCATCCTGAAAAAGTCAATCCAAGCTTTTCCTGTGTCCTGAAAGAATCAAATTTGGCAGTAGGATAATCGAAGGAGTTATACTCCATTATAATAAGCTTATTCCTGTCTTTCATCTCTTTGATGAGAAGAAAGTCATTATTATTTAGTGCTCCATATATTTTTCTTGATTTGCGGCTTCTGTTTAGTCCTCTGTACCAGTCATTAAATGATATGCCATATGTATCTGCAAAATAGACTGCATCATTTTTTTCAGCCAGGTTAATCAGATCAGTCAGACGATATTCATTTTTGTCCCATTTCCGGTCGCGTATAGGACGTTTTGGAACAAACCCATAATAGTCCTTTCTGTATGAATAGCTACTTTTATTATCCTTTTTAACAAACCTTTCATTGGTAAGTATCCAGTCAAATGACTTATGATTCACTCGTTCGAGGGTTGGGACAGTCTTATCAACCAAAATAATGTCCATCGGTTTCTTCGACTTGAAAGTCCATCGGACCAGGTTAATTACCGGCAGTACTAATAATACTGCCAGAATAATAACAATAATAAGCAGAGGTTTTTTCATAACTGAATAAATCTGAATGTATTCAAAGAGAATAACTATAATCTGATTATAAGCAAGATATTAAATTTAATTGTTAAATGTATTAATTTATTCTTTTTAAAGAAAATAAATCTGAGGCAATTTAATAAAAATTATTGAACCGCAAAATCCCTTAGTACCCACAGGAGGCATTATTTCCCCTTTTATCAGCACCCGCTGCTTTTTTGCCATCTTCAAGTACCTGAATTGCATTTACACTTCCGATCGACATACGATTCTTAATCTCGTATCCCATCCTGTTCAGCTTATGAATTACAACTGAGTCAATTGCATTATCCTCCACATCGATCCAGTCCGGGTAACCACTGATGATGAAAACGTCCGGCGTCTACAGCATCCTGAATATTCATATGAAAATCAAGAACATTCACAATTATCTGAAATACAGTTGTTGGGATAGTTGATCCTCCTGGTGATCCGGCTACGAGAAAAAGTTTTCCCTCTTTTTCAACAATCACCGGAGTCATTGAGCTGAGCATTTTTTTGCCCGGCTGAACTGAGTTTGTTTCGCCGCCAATCAACCCATACATATTCGGAAAACCTGGCTTAATTGAAAAATCATCCATTTCATTGTTCAGGAGGAAACCTGCACTGTCCACCACAATACCATTTCCAAATGTTCCATTCAAGGTTGTTGTTGCAGAAACTGCATTACCATCTGCGTCAACAACCGAATAATGAGTAGTTTCCTCACTTTCATACATACCTGGCAACCCAGGCTTGATATCTGACGAGAGTGAGGCCTGGTCATCCTTGAAATTTCTCATCAGATAATGCAAATACTTCTTATCTGTCAATTCTTCTACAGGTATCTTCATATAATCAGGATCTCCAAGATATTCCGACCTGTCAGCAAAGGATCTTCTTTCAGCTTCAACCATAAGATGAATCGTATTTGCTGAATGGAATCCCCATTCTTTAAGGTTATATGGCTCTACCATACCAAGCAGTTGAATAAGAACAATACCTCCGCCTGATGGCGGCGGGACAGTATAAATTTTAAAGCCTCTGTAGTCGGCAGAAACAGGTATTCGTGAAACAGACTTATAATCACTAAGGTCCTTTTCAGAAATTATACCATTACCCCTTTTCATTTCTTTAATAATCAACCGTGCTGTCATTCCTGAATAAAAGCCATCTCTTCCATTATCACGAATTCGTTTAAGTGTTTGTGCCAGATCCTTTTGGATAAGAAGATCTCCTTGTTTCCAGCTTGAATCCTTTACAAAGGAAGGAGAACTGATATTTCTTCCCACAAATCTTGATCTGAATGAATTAAGTCTGTTTGCTTGTGCATTTGTTATCGGGAAACCATTCTCAGCAAGATCAATTGCCGGTTGAATAATCTCTTTGAATGGAAGTTTTCCATATTTGGTATGGGCCCTAATCATTCCATCGACAGTTCCCGGAACACCTGAAGCCAGATGAGTATCGGTACTTAAGCCTTCAGTTACATTCCCTGCTTTGTCAAGATACATTTCCCTGTTAGCATTCAAAGGAGCTCTTTCGCGATAATCAATGACATCTGTTTTCCCATCATTGAGCCTTACAACCATAAATCCTCCACCACCAATATTTCCTGCTTCAGGATAACAAACAGCCAGAGCAAATTCAGTTCCAACAGCAGCATCTACTGCATTCCCTCCTATCCGAAGAATCTCAGTCCCTATTTTTGAACTTTCAGGGTGAGCAGAAACAACCATGCCATTATCTGCTACAATGCCTTTTCCCTGGATTAAAACTGAATCTTCTTTTACTGCTTTATTTACACATCCTGTAATTAAAATAAAAGAAAATATTAATAGTTTATTTATGCTCATATATATTTACTAATAATAAATTTAACACCTTAACGCCTGATATTCAATTATTTTATTTGAATATACAGTCTTTTAAAAATTTCTATGTTTTCTGATTTTCATATCGGCAAGTAAAGCAAAATAGAGCTAATTTTGTAATACATTGATCATTTTCCAAATTTTTAATCCGCTTCATTAGTTATCATCTCATGTCTCTCAAAAATTCTTCCATAATCATAACCATAAAACAGTAGTAAAAGGTTGCATCAGCATTTAAGAGTAATTACAAAAATTGTTTACTATTTTTGCGCAAAATATTTATTATGCTGCCAAACCAACCACTTGCAGAAAGGCTACGGCCAAAAGGACTTGATGAGTTCTGCGGACAGGAACATCTGATTGGCAGGAATGGTGTATTAAGGAAAGTAATTGAATCCGGGAACATCCCGTCTTTTATTCTATGGGGACCTCCTGGTGTTGGAAAGACAACCCTTGCAGGAATTATCGCAAATACCCTGAAAAGGCCATATTTTCAGTTAAGTGCAGTACATTCAGGAGTTAAAGATGTGAGGGAGACTATTGAAAAAGCAAAAAAACAACAATTTTTCAACCAGCCAAACCCGATACTTTTCATCGACGAGATTCATAGATTCAATAAATCGCAACAGGATTCACTTCTGAGTGCGGTTGAACAGGGAACAATAACTCTGATCGGCGCAACAACTGAGAATCCTTCGTTTGAGGTAATATCTCCTTTATTGTCGCGATGTCAGGTTTATGTTATGAAACCTCTTAGTGAGGAAGAGTTGATTCAATTGCTGAACAAGGCTTTGAAGAAGGATAGTTATCTTTCTGCTTTCAATATTGAGATAGCTGAGACAGAAGCCTGATTCGTATTTCAGGCGGGGATGCAAGAAAACTCTATAATGCGCTGGAGCTTGTTGTCAGCTCGGAATCAGAAGAGGGTGGTTCCGAAAAAATCATCATAAATAATGAGAAGGTACTGGAACATGTCCAGAAGAATCTTGCCATGTATGACAAGAATGGAGAACAACATTACGACATTATTTCAGCATTTATTAAATCGATGAGAGGAAGTGATCCCAATGCGGCAGTATACTGGCTGGCAAGAATGGTTGAAGGTGGTGAGGATCCAAAGTTTATTGCCAGGCGTATGCTGATTCTGGCCGCTGAAGATATAGGTCTGGCAAATCCGAATGCGCTTTTGCTGGCCCAGGCATGTTTTGAGGCTGTTAACGTTATCGGCTGGCCCGAATCGCGTATAATTCTGTCTGAAGCAGCAATTTATCTTGCAACCTCTCCAAAGAGCAACTCATCATATATGGCAATAGATAATGCAATAGGAATTGTAAAAAGTGAGGGTGACCTCCCGGTACCCTTAAATATTCGTAATGCACCTACTAAATTGATGAAAAACCTTGGTTATGGCAAGGAATATAAATATGCTCACAGTTATTCAGGAAATTTTATTCAGGATAATTTTCTTCCGGATGCATTGAAAGGAACAGATCATCTATGACCCGGGGTCCAATCAGAAAGAGGAAGAAATAAGAAAAAGACTATCAGTAATGTGGAATGATATATATAAATATAACAATAAATAACGTCCTGTTTAATTACAACTTATAATTGATCCTATTTCTTATTCTGTACTGGCTGACAAAATCTAAAAAAGCTAAAAAGCCTGATTAGTGGGAACCATAGAAATATCAGGGTATATTTTTTATTTTAAATATTTAATTAACTTTGTTTTATATGTCAAAAACTGGAATAAATATTCCCGGGATTAAATTCAATGAATCAGGCAATTTTTTTTTGATTGCAGGTCCTTGTGTTGTAGAGAGTGAAGAAATAGTATTTGAGACAGCTGGGCATTTATCAGAACTATCTGAAAAATATCAAATTCCATTTATTTTTAAATCATCATACAGAAAAGCTAACCGTTCAAAAGGAGATTCCTTTACAGGAATAGGTGATTTAAATGCTCTTAAGATTCTTGCTGAAGTCCGAAGCAAATTCTCTGTTCCTGTCGTTACCGATATCCATAATCCGGATGAAGCAGATATGGCTGCTGAATTTGTCGATATACTTCAGATACCTGCTTTTCTGTGCAGACAGACTGATCTTCTGGTTGCTGCTGCCAGAACAGGCAAATGGATCAATATTAAAAAGGGGCAGTTCTTATCCGGTTCAGCCATGAGGTTTGCAGTAGATAAAGTAAGGGAATCGGGGAATGAAAAGATTATTCTCACTGACAGAGGAAATATGTTTGGATACCAGGATATTGTTGTTGATTTCAGAAACATACCTATAATGAAGAATATAGGAGTTCCTGTTGTTATGGACATAACCCACTCACTGCAACAACCAAACCAGGATACAGGTGTATCAGGCGGAAGACCGGAAATGATAGAGACTATCGGTAAAGCTGCAATAAGCGTAGGTGCCGACGGCATATTTATTGAGACTCATCCTGATCCGTCAGTTGCAAAATCTGATGGAGCCAACATGCTGAAACTAACCGGAATGGACGATCTGTTAAAAAAACTAGTAGCATTAAGAAAAACAATAAATTCATTTTAATTACTCTTAATTTTAAAAACCAATAACATGAAAAAAGTATTTTTAGTTCTGACAGGACTCATTGCAGTCGCTGTCATAAATGCCCAGTCGATTGATGAGATAGTAAAAAACTATTCTTCAGCAATGAAGACGGACAAGCTTGCCAGTGTAAGCTCAATAAAGATAAGCGGAAAGATGTCAGCCATGGGTATGGAACTACCAATGGTAATGTACATGAAAAACCCTAATAAAATTAAGGTGACCTACAGTTTTAACGGGCAGGATATGGTTTCAGCTTTTGATGGTGAAAAGGGTTATATGATCAACCCAATGATGGGATCAAGTGATCCGGTGGAGCTTACAGGTGATCAGCTAAGTCAGGTTCAGAATAATAATGTATTCAACAATGAACTTATTAAATATTTCAAAGCAGGTCAGCTCACGCTTGAAGGGGAAGAAAATGTAAACGACAAGCCGGCATATAAACTAAAAGCCAATGTTGGTACAAGCCCGGTGTTCATGTATCTGGATAAAGGAACCTATATGCTTGTTAAGACCAATGCAACTGTTGATCAGATGGGTACAGCAATGAATGTTGATACTTACATGACTGATTATGTAAATATTGACGGAGTTGTAATGCCTAAGAAAATAACTTCAATGGCAAATGGAATGGAAGCAGCTGTGATAACATTCGATACAATCGAAGTAAATATTCCGATGGAAGACAGTGTCTTTAAATTAAAATAACTATTCTCATAATTCATATAATAAGAGGCTGTCTCAAAAAAGGCATGCCTCTTATTTTTTTGCAGCTGGTCTGTAAGCCGGCTTCTGTACGGTTTTGTTTTCTACGAAAGAAATTAAAACCGGTTTCCATCATTTATCTTGATCCTGCATCACTGCAGAATTCATACGACCTACCCCCCGGCATCGGACGAGCAATCCTTAAAGCCGGTATACATGGTCTTTCAACCCATAAGGTGTACGGCTTCCTATGTTACCATAAGAACCGGTAAGCTCTTACCTCACCTTTTCACCATTTGCCTGTTCTTCGACTTCGCTCAGAACAGGCTTGTTATTTTCTGTTACACTACTATACCTTTGCAGATATCTTCCCGTTAGGAAGTATGGTGCTCTTTGTTGGCCGGACTTTCCTTCCCGAATAATCAGGACGATGGAACAACCTGCTGCCCTGCAAAGGTAATAAATTCCAATAAATTTGTTATTAACTAATAAAATAGTTAAATTTGTACAATATTTATCATAGAAATTCGGAAACTCGCAATAATCCGGTTTTAGATTTTCCCAGATTACTATTATGTTATAAATATCATCGACTTAATTACTAAAATTATCAGCTAACTACTAATATACAGTAAATGAATTTATTATAAAGATATGACAGACATTGAAATTAACGATTATGATTATGATCTTCCTCCTGAAAGGATAGCACAATATCCTGTAGCTGAGAGAGATTCTTCAAGTCTGTTAATTTCTTACAAAAACAAAATATCAAAAGATATATTCAGGAATATTACAGATTATCTTCCCTCCGGTTCGCTCCTTGTTTTCAATAACACCAAAGTGATCCGTGCCAGACTGTTGTTTCAAAAGGAAAGTGGAGCGTCGATAGAGATCTTATGCCTGGAACCTCTTTCTCCACATATTTATGAAATAGCATTGAGTTCCAGAGAGCCTGTAGAATGGAAATGTATTATTGGGAACCTGAAGAAATGGAAGAAAGGGATAATCAGCACTAACTTCAAACATTCAGGTCAGGATGTAGTATTAAAGGCAGAGCGACTAACTGATGAAGGAGAAGCATGGAACGTAAGGTTTTCATGGGATAAGCCTTCACTAACGTTTGGAGAAGTGATTGAAGCAACAGGTCACATACCTCTTCCCCCCTATATCCAAAGAGAGGATGAAACAGAGGATATTACAAGGTATCAGACGGTATATTCAAAGGTTAAGGGATCGGTAGCCGCTCCGACTGCCGGACTGCATTTCACTAAAAATGTATTGGCTAATCTTTCGGAAAAAGATATAAAAAAGGCTGAAATAACACTTCATGTTGGGGCAGGAACATTTAAACCGGTAAAATCTGATATAATTTCCGAACATGAAATGCATTCTGAACATTTCTTTGTTACTTATGACACCATTCAACTACTACTGGCGAATATTGGTAAGATAATAGCAGTAGGTACTACTTCGGTAAGGACTCTTGAAAGTCTTTATTGGCTGGGAGTTAAACTAAAAACCAATCCAACTGTTTTACTGGAGGAACTTTCCCTTAAACAATGGGAAGCTTATAATTTTAAAAAGGATATCTCAGTGCAGGAGTCGCTTGAAATACTTTTGAACTACCTTAAAAAGTCCGGTCAGTCTGTTCTCAAAGCATCGACCAGTATAATTATTATTCCGGGCTATAAATTCAGGATGATTTCCGGAATGATAACTAACTTTCATCAGCCCCGCAGCACACTCCTTCTTTTAGTATCAGCCTGGTCAGGTGAAAAATGGAAAGAAATATATAAATTTGCACTGGATAACGGATTCAGATTTCTGAGTTATGGTGACTGTTCATTATTACTTGACAACAACTAATTTTTTGAACATATTCATTCATAATGATAACAAATAGATATATTTTTTTGATAATAAATTGATTTTTTGTTTATTTGGAACCTAAATTTTTTAAAAATGAATGAAAACAGATTAATGCAACAGGTGACAGCGATTTTTTCAATTTTTATGGTGTTCGTATACCTGGGAGTAGGCATTTTTTTTATATTCTATTCCGACAGAAGCAACCTCGACAAATCCGTAATGGTAATTATGGGATCGACATTGATATTTTATGGTTTATACAGGGCATATAGCACATATGTTAAAATAGTTAAGGCATTTTTTAAAAAAAATAAGGATGAATGAGTAGCAAATGTGTTATGCAAAGAACCTATTATAACAAATATTATTTATCTTTTCTATTTATCCTTGGCACGTACTTTGCAGTATACATAATAAAATATTCAAACTTTAACAAATTTTAAGAATATGAACAAGGTATTAGTTATTCAAAATTTTATTATTATTGCGTGCCGTAAGAAAAGTTTAACGCAAATAAATGTTGTGAAAAGAAAAAGAAGTCAGAATTTTTTATCATTCATCAGGTATCCCCTGTTTGGATTATTTCTTATTTTGACATCCTGTGGCGGTATGGGGAAAAAAGCCACAAATGAAACTCCTACACGGGGCAATATACAATATTGTCAGATGAGTCGTTCAAACCAATTATTGATACTGAAGTAAACACATTTACTCATCTCTATACAGGAGCAAAGATCAAAGCTGAATATAAACCTGAGTTTGATGTAATTAATGATTTCATGAATGACTCCGTTAAGGTTATTGTGACAAGTAAAAAACTTACAGATTATCAGATACAATATCTTCGTGACACTCAGATAATTGCCCGTACACACCCTTATGCCTATGACGCATTGGCTCTGGTAACTAATAAGGAAAACAATGATACACTTATAAAATATGATGTTATAAAAGATATTTTCCTGGGCAAAATCAAAACATGGAAGGAGATAAACCCGAAATCCAGGCTTGGTAACATCAGAGTTATTTTTGATAATAAAAAGTCAGGAAATATAAGGTATTTTAAAGAACTTTTTGATGTAAAGGATTCACTCGTTGGAAATTTCTTTGCAGTAAACAGCAACCCCGAGGTAATTAATTTTGTTTCACGAAATCCGGATGCTCTTGGAATTGTCAGTGTTAACTGGATAAGTGACAAAGATGACTCCACCAGTATGAGTTTTATTAAAAAGATTAATGTAGTAGCCGTATCACAGCAATTTATTAATGATGGCAGTTATTATCGTCCGTATCAGGGCTCTATATATGACAGATCCTATCCATTTGTAAGGGAGATATTTCTTATTTCACGTGAGACTTTTGTAGGATTAGGCTCAGGGTTTATAAACTGGGCATGTGGTGAACAAGGACAGCGGATCGTTCTTAAATCGGGTCTGGTACCTGCAACAATGCCTATCAGGCTTGTTCAGATAAAACGGGAATAACTGAATGGAATAATTGAACAAATTAGAATTTGCAGAACAACAATAATATAATGTAATCGACATCAAATAAAGTGTAGCTATGAAACGTATAATTTTTAGACCAGTTTTGATACTGGCAGGATTATTTACAGTATTTGCTTTTAATCTTAAGGCTCAGGATTTAAATTCTGCGACTCTGTTAACAAGGAGTGAGCAGTATGATAAAGCTGAGACAATGTTCAAAGAGCTTATACAGAAGGAACCTACAAATAGTAAGGACTATTTCTTTTTTGGGGAAAACTATCTGGCAGAGTATTTTAATGATACTATCTCCAACTCTTTGAATGTTGCTGCAAATGAAGCAAAAGCAGTATTTCAGAAAGGTGTTGAAGCAAATCCAAATGATCCTCTTAACTACATAGGTCTTGCAAAAGTTGCTTACTATCTGAACGAAGATCAGAAAGCTGATGAACTAAGGGCAAAAGCCAAGAGTCTTCTTCCTCCATATAAGAATCTCAGGAAAATTAACCCGCCAGCACCTGAATATTCATTTGCTTTGGCCCAAATTGCCGATTCGTATATAAAAAATGGCCAGGTTGATACAAGTAAAGCATTGCCCCTGATACGTGAAGCTATCAAAATAGACAGTAAAAACAGGGATATATATCTTATAGCCGGTGACATATATATTCTTGTTAATGATGGTTCAAATGCAATTGCAAATTACAAACAGGCATCCTTTGTCGATCCTCAGTCACCAACAGCTGCAATGAAAATTGGAAATATATATGTAAAAGGCCGTGCATTACAGGCTGCTATTCCATACTTTGAAGAAGCAATTTCACTAAACCCAAACTATGCTCCTGCCTATCGTGAACTTGGGCAGTTGTATCTGCTTGCTCAGAGGTTTGATCAGTCAAGAGAATATTTCAAAAAGTATCTGGAACTTACAGCGGGTAATATTCCTGCAAAAATCAGATATGTAACCTCTCTTTTCTATGCCAAAGATTATGATGGTGTAATAAAAAATGTTGAAGAGATACTTGCAGTTGATAAATCAAGGCCATACATGAACCGTATTGCCGGATATTCCTGTTACGAGAAGAATCCGCCTGATTATGACCTGGCTCTTAAGTATATGGAAACACTTTTCAAAACAGTGTCCCCTGAACGTATCATACCGAAAGACTATCAGTATATGGCAAGAATCCTGCTTAAGAAGAATGCCAATTATCCTAAGATGGCTGATGAACTCAGCAATTACAAACCTCAGCTTGAGAGACTAAATACAAAATATGCAGGTTCATCAGCTGCCGAAAAGGCAAAACTAAAGCCTTCACTTGATGAACTGAAAACTAAGGTTGCTGATCTTGAAAAAGCAGTTGCTAAAGCTGATCCTGAAATTGACAGCGCATTTATGGAGTATAATAAGAGATTAAGTTTTAATCCTGATGATCAGAATCTTCTTAATGAAATAGCCATAAATTATTATAACTATAAAAGACCAGTCGGAGCGGCTAAAACATGGACTAAACTGATTGAACTCGGGAAGAATGATGTATCAGAACTACATGCAGGTTGGAAGGGCATATTATAGTGGAGACAAATTCAAACAGGCAGATTCTGTATTTAATGTGGTTACCAAGAAATTTCCGGATCATGTTTCAGCATATCTCTGGATTGCAAGAACATGCATCAAAAATGGATCCTGACACAAAACTTGGTCTTGCAAAAACAAAATTTGAAAAACTCATCAAGGTAGCAGAGAAAGATTCAGTTAAAATACAGTGCTGATTTAATGGAAGCATTCAATTATCTCAGTTACTATAATATAATGAATAATAATTTTGCACAGGCAAAAGATTATTACAACAGAATGATTAATCTTGATCCTAATAATAAAGAGTACAAAATAAGAGGATATTCAGGATTGGGTTCTGTTGAGATACGATCAACAATTAACGAAAAGACAAATGAAGGCAGGCTTCCTTATCTTGCACAGGGCTACTGAGGATTACAATAAAGTACTTGCACTTGATCCTTCAAACGCTGTTGCAAAGGGTCAGTTAAACTATGTTCGTGATTATGAGGCTCAGATTAAGAAAGGTATTAATCCTAATGAAATTAAAGGTGTCAGTAAAAGATGCAACAGGACAACCAATACCATATGCATCAGTAAGGGTTAAAGATACTGCTGTTGAAAATCTCTCAAATGCCAAAGGTGAATTTAAATTTGAGATTCCACAGGGGTCTGAAGTTCTTATTGGTAAGTGCAAAGGCTATAAAACTAAAGAGATTCCTATCACAAAATCAAGAATTTACAATATTACACTTGAGAAATAAAAATATTATCTTATAAAATCAAAAAAAATAATGGCAAAATCGATAGGGTATAATGTTGACATTCGGGTCTTTGCACAGGAGACATAGTTTTAAACAGCATTTAACAGGTATAAATAGTCAACATTATTCTTTACACTTTTGGAAAAAAACAATTCATAATATATATTTGCAAATCGTAAAATCTTAAACCTAAACAAATCGATAAAAATGAGTAAACAAGGAAGTTCGTTCAAAGATGCGTTGCAGAATGTTTTTGCAACAAGCGCTATTTTAATAGCTTTTATAGTTGCCTATATTTTGTTCACACAATATAATGGGTAATCCTGTAAATTTTGAAGGTGGAAATCCTGAAGGATCAACCGCTTGAGGGTAACTATCTTGGAATAATTTACAAAGGTGGTTATATTGTTCCTATTCTTATGACATGTGTTTTGAGTCTCTTATCATTTTCATTTTTGAAAGAGCTATTACTCTTTCAAGGGCAAAAGGAAAAGGCAGATTAAATACATTTGTCAGCCAGCTTCAGAGTCTTCTTAGCAGCAGATAAAATTGAAGAAGCTATGGAAGCTTGCGACAAGCAGAGAGGTTCACTTGCTAATGTTATGAAAGCCGGTCTTACACGTTACCGTGAACTGCAGAAAGACAAGGAACTTGAAAAAGATCAGAAGATCCTTTCGATCCAGAAATCATTTGAAGAAGCTACAGCTCTTGAGTTGCCTATGTTATCAAAGAACATGGTTATTTTCTCAACACTTGCTTCTATTTCAGTGTTGATCGGTCTTATTGGTACAGTGCTTGGTATGATCCGTGCATTCGCTGCTCTTGCTCAGTCAGGTGCTCCTGATGCTCTTGCTCTTGCAACAGGTATTTCAGAAGCTCTTGTAAATACTGCATTCGGTATTACAGGATCAACACTTGCAATTATTGCATTCAACTATTTTTCTTCGACAATTGATGCTTATACATTTCAAAATTGATGAAGCAGGTTTCAGTCTGACACAGAACATTTGCTGCTTCACTGAAAACCAACTAATCATTAATTTATCTTTTGGTTCGAATCATTAAATAAAAAAGAAATAATGCCAAAGATTAAATTACCAACAAAATCGCCAGAATCGACATGACGCCGATGGTTGACCTGTTTTCTGTTATTCTGATATTTCTTCATGCTTACGACAACAATGAGGCAGCAGGAACCAGCGCCTGTCGATACTCCTTTTTCAATATCAGAAAAACCAACACCTGATTTTAATACATTAACACTTCTTACTTTCAAAAGACGACAAGGTTTATCTCAATTTTGACAATGGTCCTGATACACTCTTAAATTCAGACCAAAAATCCTTGCAGAAATGGGAAAAAGGTATAACATCGAATTTACTCCTGACAGAACTGAGGGATTTCGAGAAATATCCATCAGCTATCGGAGTTCCGATGCAGGACATGAAGGAATTTCTGGATGCCAAGACTACAAAGGATAGAGAAGTATACCAGACGGGTATTCCAATGGATTCAACTGATAATCAGCTTGCAAACTGGATACTTTTATGCCCGTACAGGTAAATCCGAATATTCAGGCATGTATCAAAGGAGATGCAAAAACCGATTTTCCGCTTGTTAAGAAAGTACTTGATATTATGGCAGGATAAGAATGTAAACAGATTTAACCTGATTACAAGTCTTGAAGCAGCAAAAATAAACGTTGCAGAAATACAAGAGTGATATGGCAGAAATAATTCAAGAAGAAAAGGGCGGCAAGGGAAAAAGGAAAGCTAAAAGCATGCCCCGCATATAGATATGACACCGATGGTAGACCTTATGTGTCTTCTGATCAGTGTTTTTCATGCTTACCACTGCTTTTAATAAAGCTAAGGTAATGGAGATTATTCTTCCTGAGAAGCTAAAGGATCCGAAAAGCTGAACCCCGAAAATATCAGCGAGCCGTACTCTGAACCTTATACTTGGTCCGGATAACAAAATCTATTGGTATCCTGGCGTTGTAAAACCGGAGCAGTATAATAATCTGCCTCCGGTTGCTGAAACTGATTTTAGCGCTGATGGTATACGTAAGTTGTTACTTGAGAGAAACAGAACATTGGCAAGAAAGATTGCTGAATATAAAGATGAGGTTCTTAAAGGTAAGATTATCATTTCTCCGGATTCTGTCCAGAAAGAAATAAGTAAACTGAAGACAAGATGACGATACCGGTCCAATTGTTCTTATAAAAGCTTATAAGAAATCAAATTACGGAAATTTCGTGGATATTCTCGATGAGATGAATATCTGTGGAATCGCACGTTATACGTTTGTTCCAATTGCCTGGTATGAGGATAAGATGGTCGAAACCGCAGCTGGTATCACACCAACAACTCCTGAAACCACAGAAATAAACCGTAAACCGACTAAAAGATGGCAAAAGACAAAAATGACGGCTCCTTCCTTTGACGATATAGTGTTTGAAGACAGGAACAAGGAATACGGAGCTTATAAACTGCGTAAAAAGTACAATCGGACAGTTGTAATTGCATTAATGATAGGAATTATTATTATTTCTACTGCAATTATTACCCCGTACCTGAATGCAAAAGCTGCTGGAAAACAAGCAGAAGCGTGCTGAAAGGCAGGTAGAGATCAAAATGGAGAATCTTGATCAACCAAATGAAACAGTTGCTCCTCCTCCTCCTCCTCCTCCTCCTCCGGCAGAAGCTGTTCAGCAGCAGAAATATGTTCCGCCTGTAGTTGTGGACTCTATTAAACCTGAAGAAATGACTCAGCTGATGACAGCTGATCAGGCACAACTGAAGTTAAAAATGAGGATGTAGGTGTAGAGGTTGTTGAAACCGCTAAAGAAGAGGTCCAGCAGGAAGATGCTGAACCAACACCATTCGTTGTTGTTGAGGAGATGCCTATGTTCCCGGGTGGAGATGCTGCACTTCTGAAATATATCGGAGAACATACAAATTATCCTGAAGTTGCAAAAGAAAATAACATTCAGGGTAGAGTAATCGTTAGATTCTGTGTTACAGCCAAAGGAGGTGTAAGCCAGGTAAGCATCCTTAAAGGTGTTGACCCGGAGCTCGATGCAGAAGCAATCAGAGTTGTTAAGACTCTCCCGCCATTTAAGCCAGGGAAACAGGGTGGAAAACCAGTTCCTGTATGGTATATGGTGCCGATAACGTTTACGTTGAAATAAGATCTTAGTATTTAAGATTATATAAAAAGAAGGCTGTCTCATAAAGTGAATCAGCCTTCTGTTTTTTTATTGATAACATGGAAGATGAATTAGTTCTATCATGATAGTTTACCCAGCTCCTCTTTCAGATGATAAATAAAATCATCAATATCCGATTCCTTGGTATCCCAGCTGGTCATTAAACGATACTCTGATGCTCTTTCATCCCATGGATAGAAAAAGTAATGATTTCTCATACTTGAAGCAAGCTCGTTTGGCATAATTACAAAAATGCCGTTTGACTGGACTGCCTGAGTAATCCTCAGCTCATCAAACTGTTGCAATTTTTCAGCAAATACCCTGGCCATAGCATTTGAATGTGAGGCACAATTTTTCCAAAGATCATTACGGAAGTATGCAATATACTGAGCTGATATGAACCGCATCTTTGATGCCAGCTGCATTCCCTGCTTCCTTACATATTTGAAATTTTCAGATAGTCCTGGCTTTAGAAAACAGATCGCTTCACCGAACATCATGCCATTTTTAGTTCCGCCAAAAGAAAGGACATCAACTCCGGCATCCGTAGTAAAGGACTTAAAAGGAAGATTAAGAGAAACAGCTGCATTTGCGATTCTGGCACCATCCATATGAAGCAACATGCCGTTGGAATGAGCAAAATCAGCAATTTCCCTAATCTCACTAGCAGTATATACAGTACCCATTTCAGTGGATTGGGTAACAGATATTACTTTAGGCTGCGAATGATGCTCAAAATCAAAACCATGCATGTGTTTACCAATCAGATCAGGAGTTATCTTCCCGTCAGGGGTATCAACAGTAAGCACCTTACATCCAGAAAACTTTTCAGGAGCTCCGCACTCATCCTGCTCCATATGAGCGGTTGAGGCTGTTATTATTGAATTCCATGACCTGGTAACACCTGATATGCTTAAAACATTTGCAGCTGTGCCTGTAAAAACAAAGTATATTTCAGTCTCGTCTCCAAGCTGTTCTTTAAAAACGCCCTTCACATGCTCAGTATATACATCAGAACCATAACCTGTTACATGTCCGATATTAACTGAAGCTATTTCATTTAATATATCCGGATGTATTCCTGCATTATTATCACTGGCAAATCCTCTCTTCTCAATTTTCATGTCCATATAGTAAATTATTATGTCAAAGCGATAAATACGCTTTTCCAATCATTATGTTTTAGATGTTAAATCAGACTTGTCTTTTTTCTTTCTTCTGGCAAAATAAAGCATAACCAGACCAAAAACAAGCATGATCACTCCCATAAACAGGTTCACATTGATCCCCAGCGATTTCTGATACATTAAAGTATCTGATTTAGTAAAAAGACCATAACCGGAAATTAATACTCCAAATATTGTGAACATCAACCCTATCGGAATTCTTATATCTACCATTTTAATTTCCTCCTACCATAACATTATTGTTAATACTATACTGATTGTTCCGACAAGAATTGCCAGGCCAACAGGACGCTGGTACCATGGCAGATGACTATCGTCCAATTCTCTTGGTGTAAGAGAATAAACCAAGCCAGCCAATTCAATATCAGACTTCTTCTGCTTTGTAAGGAAAGTCAATCCTATTGTGAGTAACAAACTTACTGAAAATGCTATTATAGCAGTCCAGAAGTTTTGAGCCATTTCCACCGGATATGTATGCAATGTTGCAATCCAGCCACCTTTAACCAGAGTTGTAGCTCCTGCAGGTACTGTCAGACCATGATGCAAAAGAGCCATCAGAAAGCCTGCCAGCAGGCCTGTGAATGCAGCATGCCCGGTAGTGCGTTTCCAGAACATCCCAAGGAAGATAACTGCAAAAAGAGGCGCATTTATCATTGAGAAAATGGTCTGAAGGAAATCCATAATATTTCCAAATTTGCTTGCAATATATGCTGAAGCTATACTCAGCAGAATACCAAAGATTGTAGCAATCCTGCCTACCTTAAGATAATGTTTCCCATCAGCTTCCTCATTACCTGTACGGGGCCTTATATAACTCTGATAGATATCATAGGTCCAGACAGTATTGAAAGCAGAGACATTTCCTGCCATGCCCGACATGAAGGAAGCAAGAAGAGCTGTGATTCCCAATCCAAGCACACCTGCAGGAAGATATTGTTTCAGCAGCATGATAATAGTATAATCATAGATTGGCTGTCCTCCTGCATCCAGAGGCAGTGTGAAGCCCTTGGAAGGATCATTGAAAAGAACCAGTGCAATGATCCCGGGAATAATTATAAGAAATGGAATAAACATCTTAGGTAATGCACCAATAAGGGGCACTTTTCTTGCAGCTGACTTTGATTCTGCTGCAAAAGCCCTTTGAACTATAAGAAAGTTAGTACACCAGTAGCCGAAAGCAAGAACAAAACCAAGACCAAAAAATATACCAAACCATTCAACCCCCATAGGATTTGACGTGGCTGCTCCTGTATATTTCCATGTTGTGGTAAGAGCATCGGCAGCAAATCCTCTTGCAACAGAAATTGGCGCAAGCTTAGCCTTTAACTGAAACCAGCCTCCAACATCTTTAAGACTTAGTATAGCAAGAGGCAACAGTCCAATAACAATTATGAAAAACTGAAGTACTTCATTATAAATAGCTGAGGAAAGTCCGCCAAGATAAGTATAACCAAGCACAATCAGGGCTGAGATCCAAAGACTTAAATTAAAATTCCATCCAAGGACATTCTCCATCAAAATGGCCAGAGCATACATCGAAATTCCTGATGCAAGAACGGTCATCAAAGCGAAAAGAATTGCATTTAGTCCCCTGGTTTTCTCATCATACCTTAGTTTAAGGAATTCAGGAACCGACCTTGCTTTAGAACCATAATAAAATGGCATCATAAAGAGCGCAAGAAAAATCATTGCCGGAATAGCGCCTATCCAGTAAAAATGAGTTGTAAGCATACCATATTTCATCCCGGATCCCGTCATTCCCATAACTTCCAGAGCCCCAAGGTTTGTTGATATAAAGGCCAGACCTGCTACCCATGCAGGCATGGATCTTCCTGCCTCAAGAAAGGCATTGGCATTTTTCATGAATTTTCTCAGGAACCAACCAATACCAAGCACAAATAAAAAGTAGATTATCATAATTAGATAATCTATCCAACTCAAATCAACTTTCATAGTTAAAGGGTTTTATACTTTTTTTCAAAATAGGTAAAAAGGCATTTTTAAAGTATTCTGTCACTTACAATCAGTGAAGGTAAAAATACATTTTAAGATTGGTTTTCAAATTAATTTCGAAAAAAATTATTCAAGTCTTATTAACTCCTGTTTCAAAGCCAAGTTTTAATTAAAACTAAAAAATGCCGGAAAAAGAAAACCTTGCTCACTATATTGCAAATACTTTGATAATGTGCTAGTTATAATAGCCTAAAAAAGGAAAGATTGATATCAGATTTTGAAGCAAAGTATTATATTTGCTGAATGGATCAGAGAAGACCCGATATTTTATTTTTATCTCATATAATGGTACTTCATATCATGGATGGCAAATACAGCCGCACTCGATTACTATTCAGAAGATTTTAAATGAAGCCTTAAGCACCATTTTGAATGAAACATAAATACAACAGGAGCAGGAAGAACAGACACAGGTGTTCATGCCGTTACTTTTGTGCTCATTTTGACAGTGCTTCAGAAACTCCATTCTGAAAAAAAACTGATATACAGACTAAACAGTTATCTTCCAAAAGATATTTCTGTAAACTCAATAAGAAAAGTAACATCCGGATGCAAATGCCAGATTCAGTGCTGTTTCAAGAACATACAAATATTATATTTCCAGGTCTAAAGAATCCATTTCTGGAAAACTCCAGCTGGTTTCTGCATGGAAATATTGACTTAAATCAATGAATGAGGCATGTCAGATTACTTATTGCATCATTCTGATTTTACAAGCTTCAGCAAATTGCATTCAGATAATAAAACCAATATCTGTAAAATTTATCGATGCCGGCTGGGAAGAGATCAGATAAAAGTCTGATATTTACAATGAAGGCTGATCGTTTTCTAAGAAATATGGTAAGAGCAATAGTCGGAACAATGATAGACATTGGTTCTGGTAAAATAAATCTGAACGAATTTGAGGAAATAATTGTTGCCAAAGACGATGTAAGGCCGGTAAATCAGCTCCTGCCAAAGGGTCTGTTTCTTGATTGATATAGAGTATCCAGAAGATATTTTTATACTATAAATTCATACATGATAACGATGTGATAATTATCACCTTTATAAACTGTTAAATATTTCACAATAATCAAATAATTATAATATTTTTGTCCGGCTTTAACTAATCCTAAAAACAGATTACATGAGCAATGAATGGTTAATTTTGTTTTTCCTGGTTGGAGCAATTTTTGTTGGAGCTAGTACTGATCTTTTCAGGAATTGTGGCTCCCAGATCGTACAAATCCCCAAAAATTTGATCCTTACGAATGCGGAATACCTACTGAGGGAGTTACCTGGCTTACAGTTTAATGTAGGATATTATCTTTTTGCAATCCTCTTCCTTGTTTTTGATGTTGAAACAGTCCTGGTATTTCCATGGGCTGTAGTGATGAAAGAGGTTGGAATGGCTGCATTTATTGAAATTGTTATATTCTTTTTTATACTGGGTTTGGGATTATTATATGCCTGGAAAAAACATGCACTGATATGGGAATAAAAGGAATAAAGAGAGAAGAATTTAATGATAATGAAAGTCTTGATCTTCTCAATGAATCAGGATCAAATATATCTTTTGACCACAATTGATGATGTAATCAACTGGGGAAGAAAGAACTCGTTATGGCCACTGACATTTGCAACAAGCTGCTGTGGTATCGAAATGATGGCTGCAGGTGCCCCCAGACACGATTTTGCACGGTTTGGCATGGAAGTGTACGGGCCAGCCCCCGGCAGGCCGATGTAATTGTAGTTGCCGGTACTATAGTTAATAAAATGGCTCCTGTTCTGAAACGGTTATATGATCAGATGTCGGAACCAAAATATGTTGTTGCAATGGGTGCCTGTGCAATATCAGGCGGACCGTTTTTTCTTAATTCATACAGTGTGGTTAAGGGAGTTGAGCATGTTATTCCGGTAGATGTCTATGTTCCTGGTTGTCCTCCCCGACCAGAGGCACTTTTATATGGTATGCTTCAGCTTCAGCGAAAAATTGAAACTGAAACAATACAGTTCAAGGAAAAAAAGAAACAAATCGCACGACAGCGAATAACAGGTTTTTGATATCGAAAACTGAAAATAAATGGATAATATACAATTAGTTGAGTTTATCAAATCGATCGATCAGGATCTGGAGATAAAAGAAGGAAAACAATATATAGAAGTAACAGTACCTCCTTCCAAACTTCATTCCTTAGCCAAAGAACTCAGAGAAAAAGATGAAGCAAAATTCGATTATCTCTTTTGCCTCTCAGGAGTAGATTACAAAGATGATCTTGGTGTTGTTTATCATCTTCGTTCAACAATATATGACCATGTTATTGTTTTGAAAACCAGGACTTCGGACAGAGAAAATCCTAATTTTGATACTGTATCCGATATATGGAAAACAGCTGATTTCCATGAAAGAGAAGTTTTTGATCTTCTCGGTATAAGGTTTAATAACCATCCTGATCTCAGAAGACTCTTTCTTGACAGCTCATGGGGATTTCCTTTCAGAAAGGACTATGTTGATGATATAAATATAGTTACCAAGTAAAATATGGAAGAAAAGGTAAAAAAATATTAGTCTGACGAGCAGGAAGAATATGTCATTAATATGGGACCTCAGCATCCCTCCACTCATGGAGTGTTAAGGCTCGTGTTATCACTCAAGGGTGAAACCGTTAAAAGTCTGAAACCTCATATGGGTTATATTCACAGAGGTATTGAGAAGATGTGTGAAAGTATTACATATCCTCAGATTATACATCTTACTGACAGGATGGATTACCTTTCTGCACACATTAATAATGAAGCAGTATGCCTTAATGTTGAAAAAGCACTTGAGATTGACATTCCTGACAGGGTAAAGGTTATCCGAACAATCATGTCTGAACTTACCACGAATACAATCGCATCAGCTATGGTGGGCTTCATTTGGAATGGACCTGGGTGGATTGACCTGTTTCTTTTATGGCTTACGCGACAGGGAGAAGATTCTTGACATTTTTGAGGAGACATGCGGGGGACGAATGATGGTAAGCTATAACTGTCCGGGGGGATTGATGTACGATATCCATCCCAATTTTCAGAAAAGAGTAAAAGAATTTATAAAATATTTCAGAAAAATATTCCTGAATATGATCAGCTGCTTACAGGCAATGTAATCTTTCATGAGCGAAGCAAAGGAATTGGAAAACTATCGCTTGAAGATGCCATCTCATATGGTGTTACAGGACCTTCAGGCAGGGCATCAGGATTCTCGTGCGATGTCAGAAAACATGAGCCATACAGTGCATACGACAGGGTTGAATTTCAAAGAGATTCTCTATACTGAAGGAGATACATATCACAGATATATCGCAAGGATTGAGGAGATGTGGGAATCAATGAATATTATTGAACAGTTGATTGATAACATTCCTGAGGGACCATATGCGGTAAAAATGAAGCCTGTAATAAAACTTCCTGAAGGTGAATATTATCAAAGAGTTGAAACTGCCCGTGGAGAACTTGGAGTATATATAATAAGTGACGGGAACAAAAATCCGTACAGAATAAAATTCAGATCACCGAATTTTGTCAATCTCTCTGCACTTAATGAGATGGCCAAAGGATTCAAAATTGCTGATCTTGTTGCTATTGGTGGTTCACTTGACCTTGTTATTCCGGATATTGACAGGTAGGGTGAGGCATGAGGCATGAGGCGTGAGGCAGTGAGGTGCAGAGGTGCAGGGTGCAGGGCAGAGGAAAAGAGATAACAACACCTGAGATGTAAGATTTAAATACCGTAACCCGGAACCGAAAATATTAAAGAAGTAGAATTTTGAAATAAAGAATCAGTACTTAAAGAAATAAAA
Source organism: uncultured Bacteroidales bacterium (assembly GCA_963741935.1). Taxonomy (GTDB): domain Bacteria; phylum Bacteroidota; class Bacteroidia; order Bacteroidales; family VadinHA17; genus LD21. Next base: position 112,715 of record CAVUJY010000013.1, read on the forward strand.
TATGCCATTTGACATTTATAATTTTACATCTTTCACCAAATGGGTCGACACAAGCCTGAGCAATGCTATGTCGCCGTTCTGGACAACAGTCACAGAGATGCTGATCATAGGTGTATTGATCCTTACTCTTTTATGCTATAGTAGGTTTGTTTCTTGTATATGCTGAAAGAAAAGTGTGTGCATTTATGCAGAACCGACTCGGTCCAAACAGGGTTGGACCATTCGGTATGTTTCAGACCATTGCTGACCTTATAAAACTGCTTTTTGTTGAGCTAATTCCGATTAAAAATGCTGATAAATTTCTGTTTAACCTTGCTCCTTTCATAGTCATTATAGCATCATTTATGGCTATTGCTGCGATTCCATTTGCCAATGGGCTTGCACGCAATTGATCTGAATATAGGGGTTTTATATGTTATTGCAGTATCCTCAATGGGTGTTATAGGAATATTGCTGGCCGGATGGTCAAGTAATAACAAGTATTCTCTTATAGGAGCCATGAGAAGCGGTGCCCAGATTGTAAGTTATGAGCTGTCTGTGGGTCTGGCTCTTATTACCATTGTTATTCTTGCAGGCTCAATGCAACTTTCAGAAATAGTTGAAGCACAGAGGACAGGATGGTTTATTTTCAAAGGTCATATTCCTGCTTTTATCGCATTTATTATCTTTCTGATCTCAAGTACTGCAGAGACAAACAGAGGACCTTTTGACCTTGCGGAAGCTGAATCAGAGCTTACAGCAGGATATCATACCGAATATTCCGGAATAAAATTTGCTTTTTTCTTTCTTGCTGAATATATAAACATGTTTATTGTTGCATCAATTGCTGCCACAGTATTCCTTGGAGGCTGGATGCCATTTCATGTAGGCAGCTGGGAAGGATTTAACCATATCATGGATTTTATCCCTCCATTTATCTGGTATATTGGAAAAACAGCCTTTGTTATCTTTATGATGATGTGGTTCAAATGGACCTTCCCAAGATTAAGAATTGATCAGCTGCTTACTCTCGAATGGAAGTACCTGCTCCCGATCAATCTTGTTAATGTACTGGTAATGGCCTTTATAGTACTTATGGGCTGGCATTTTTAATAATTAATAAATTAAAATATATATCTCTGAATGAGAAGTATAATAAATTATCTGAAGGAAATATTTTTTGGCATCAGGTCACTGATAAAGGTATGAAAGTAACAGGTTCATACTTTTTCAGACCCAGCACCATAGTAACTCAGAAATATCCTGATAACAGGAAAGATCTTGTGATGTTTGAAAGATTCAAGGGAGAGGTTATTATGCCGCATAATGAAAAAAATGAGCATAAATGTACCGGTTGCGGAATCTGTGAAATGAATTGTCCGAATGGAACAATTGAAATAATTTCAAAAACCATTATTACTGAGGATGGTAAAAAGAAGAAGGCAATAGATAAACATATTTACAGGCTTGAGCATGTGCACTTTTTGTGCATTCTGCGTGAAAACATGTCCTTCGAATGCACTGGCTTTTTCCCAGGAATTTGAACATGCTGTTTTTAACAGGGCAGTTCTTGTTAAAACATTAAATAAACCAGGTTCGCAATTAATGAAAGGAGTTGAGTAATGACCTCTAATCAGATAATGTTTATTCTGTTTTCGGTAATGATTATTGTTTTTTCAGTGCTGACAGTAACAACCCGTAAAATATTAAGAGCAGCAGTTTATCTTCTGTTCGTTCTTGTATCAACATCAGGACTCTATTTTATGCTGAACTATCAGTTTCTTGCTGCTGTACAGCTTACCTTATATGCCGGGGGTATTGTTGTACTGATCATCTTCTCAATACTGCTTACAAGTCATATAAGTCAGAAATTTGAACCAACAGAACTTAAGAAAGCAGTTTTTTCAGCTCTTGCATCACTTGCAGGTGCTATTCTTGCAATAATAACGATCCTTGACTATAAATTTGCCGCATACAACCGAAGCCGCCGCGGCAGTTGACATGAAACTCATTGGAAAAAGCCTGTTATCAGTTAACCATGATGGATATGTTCTTCCATTCGAAGTAATTTCAATACTCCTTCTTGCAGCAATGATAGGTGCTATTGTAGTCGCAAAAAAAGGAGGACCATCAAAAACTGAGTCACCAACCTTAAATCAGCAATAAGATGAACGCAGGTATTCCGGTACAATATTTTTTAATTCTGGCCACTATAATGTTCTTTACAGGTGTCTATGGTTTTCTTACACGACGTAATCTTATAACGATTCTAATGTCAGTGGAATTAATATTAAATTCAGTGAACATTAATTTTCTGGCGTTTAACAGATATCTCTATCCGCATCAACTTGAAGGAATGTTTTTCAGCCTGTTTATTATCGCTGTTGCTGCCTCAGAAGCTGCCGTGGCAATAGCTATAATAATAAATATTTACAGACGGTTTTCAACAATCAATGTTGAAAATGTTAATGAAATGAAATTTTGATTATTACAAATATAGTAAGCATTAAAATGACAAATTTCAGTTATACTATCTGGATACCTCTGCTCCCATTTTTCATGTTCCTCCTGCTGGGACTTGCAGGTCATAAACTTAAACCAAAGTTATCAGGTTTATTGGGAACATTGGGACTGGGAGTTATTACATTGCTTTCATATATAACAGCTTACAAATATTTCTTTGCCAGCTGAAAAGGCAGGTGAAGCATTATCAGAAGATAACAGCCTTCAATACGACCTGGCTTCAGTTTACAGATAAGCTTCATATTGATATGGGTGTTCTTCTCGATCCTATCTCAGTAATGATGCTGATTGTTGTAACTACAGTTTCCTTGATGGTTCATATTTACAGCCTGGGTTATATGAAAGGAGAAAAAGGATTTGAACGTTTCTTTGCATTCCTGTCTCTTTTCAGCTTCTCAATGCTTGGTTTGGTAGTGGCAACAAATATTTTCCAGATGTATATCTTCTGGGAACTTGTTGGCGTATCATCATTTCTTCTTATAGGATTTTACTATCAGAAACCTTCTGCAGTCAGAGCATCAAAAAAAGCATTTATTGTTACCCGGTTTGCTGATCTTGGATTTCTGATCGGGATACTGATACTATCATTCAACACAAAAACTTTTGATTTTATTACGCTGACAAACCCTACAGGGGCTGCAATAACGCAGGGAAGCGGTGTTGCATTTCTGGGTCTGTCAGTTATGACATGGTCAATGATTTTTGTCTTTATGGGTGGTGTGGGAAAATCAGCAATGTTCCCATTTCATATATGGCTTCCGGATGCAATGGAAGGCCCTACACCTGTATCAGCTCTTATACATGCTGCCACAATGGTTGTTGCAGGTGTATACCTTGTTGCCAGGATGTTCCCGATATATGCATTACAGGCTCCTGTAGCACTTGATATTGTAGCATATGTAGGAGCATTTTCATCGCTCTTTGCAGCGGTCATTGCCTGTACCCAGACAGATATTAAAAGAGTTCTGGCATATTCAACAATGTCGCAGATAGGTTATATGATGCTTGCTCTTGGCGTATCAGGTTACGGAGGTCATGAAGGACTTAGGATATATGGCATCAATGTTCCATCTGTTTACACATGCAATGTTCAAATCCTTACTATTTCTTGGTGCCGGAGCAATCATTCATGCTGTTCACACTAATCGATATGACTGAGATGGGCGGTCTTCGCAAATATCTTCCGATAACACATATTACATTCCTTATAGCCTGCCTTACAATTTCAGGTATACCTCCTTTCTCAGGATTTTTCAGCAAGGATGAAATACTGGCAGCAGCATTTCAACACAACAAATTTTTATTTGCTGTTGAATACCTTGTTGCAGGTATTACGGCATTCTATATGTTCAGACTTTACTTTAGTATTTTCTGGGGAAAAGATACTCATTATCAGCACACTCCACATGAAGCGCCATTTACAATGACTATTCCGTTGATGATTCTGGCATTTGGCTCCATTTTCGCAGGGTTTATTCCTTTCAATAAACTTGTTACCACCGATGGTATAGGTATTCGAAACGGAGATTGACCTCATTGTAGCCATTCCCTCAGTACTCATTGGCTTAGCTGGAATTGTTATAGCCTTGATAATGTACAAAAAAGAGACTTCAATACCTGACAAACTTGCAACTACTTTTAAATACAGTTATAAATGGGCTTATAATAAGTTTTATATCGATGAGGTATATCTGTTTGTAACAAAGAAAATTATCTTCCGATATATATCACAGCCTGTAGCATGGTTCGACAGGCATATTGTCGATGCTACCATGAATGGGATAGCTTCAGTAACTCAGGGTGTCTCTCTGCGTATCAAAGGATTCCAGTCGGGACAGCTGCAGAAATATGGTTATGTTTTTATTTCAGGAGCAATTTTACTTGCTATTTTATTAATTTATGTGTGGAAATAACTGATTTTAGAAAAGACTTAGCATTATGGATATTTTAACTCTTTTTGTAGTAATTCCGGTTCTGACAATAACGGCAATCCTGCTTCTTAAAGATTCAAAACAGGTCAGGATGGTATCCGCCTTCGGGATGGGTCTGCAATTGATAATGGCAGCAATACTTGTATTCATGTATCTTTCTGAACGACATGCAGGAAACATGGCTGAAATGCTATTTGTAAAAGACTATGTATGGTTTAAAAGTCTTAATATTCATTATGCAATCGGTGTTGACGGCATTTCAGTTGCAATGATTGCACTGACATCTCTGGTTGTTTTTGCAGGTATTTTTGCATCATGGGAAGTTGAGTTTCTTAAAAAGGAATTTTTCATTTCACTGATCCTTCTCGCTACAGGAGTATTCGGATTCTTTATTTCAATTGATCTGTTTACGATGTTCCTTTTTTATGAGCTGGCAGTTATTCCAATGTATCTTTTAATAGGTATCTGGGGCAGCGGACCAAAAGAGTATTCAGCGATGAAGCTTACCCTGATGCTTATGGGTGGATCTGCACTTCTGCTTGTTGGAATGCTTGGGATATATTTCAATTCAGCACCTGACGGAGGTCAGCTTACATTTAATATTCTTGAGATTTCGAAAGTTACTATACCACTTCCTGCGCAAAGACTTTTCTTCCCGCTTACATTTGTAGGGTTTGGTGTGCTTGGGGCACTATTTCCATTTCATACATGGTCGCCTGACGGACATGCCTCTGCTCCTACAGCTGTCTCTATGCTTCATGCAGGTGTTTTAATGAAACTTGGTGGTTACGGTGCTTTCAGAGTAGCAATATTCCTTATGCCCGAAGCTGCGAAGGAGCTGTCATGGATATTTATTATACTTACTTCGATCAGCGTGGTTTACGGTGCTTTCGGAGCAATTGCTCAGAAGGATCTTAAATATATCAATGCATATTCATCTGTAAGTCATTGCGGTCTTGTACTGTTTGCAGTTCTAATGATGAACAAAACAGCGATGAACGGTGCAATTATTCAGATGATTTCTCATGGTTTAATGACAGCCCTTTTCTTTGCTCTTATAGGAATGCTTTACGGAAGAACACATACCAGAATGATAAATCAGATGGGTGGGTTAATGAAGATAATTCCCTTCCTTGGAGTTGCCTATGTTATTGCAGGACTTGCTTCACTCGGACTTCCGGGATTAAGTGGTTTCGTTGCTGAAATGACAATATTTGTTGGAGCATTCCAGCATCACGAAGTATTTTACAGGATAGTTACCATACTGGCAGTTTCATCTATCGTAATCACTGCAGTTTATATTTTACGTGTTATTGCAATTCTATTACTGGGACCGACAACAAATGAACATTTTGAACATCTTACTGATGCAAAATGGTTCGAAAAAATATCAGTAGTTACGCTTATCGGAGCTGTTGCAGCGATAGGTATTGCGCCTTTCTGGATTTCGTCAATGATTGGAGCGAGTCTGCAACCGGTAGTTGACAAGATAATTGCCATTAATCCATTTTAGAAAATATAAGTATAAATATTCAGGATAATATCATAATATGAGCCTAGGAACCTTTTTAACAATGCGTCATGAATTGCTGCTGATAGCAGCGGCCCTTCTGATGCTGATGGCAGAGATCTTCTTTAAACCTGAAAACAGGAAATATCTGAGCCTTGTTGCAATATTACTTTTTGGAGCAATAACCATTGTTGGCTTTCTTCCCTCACCTACCGGATTTCTGTTTGGAGGAATGTACCACTCTTCGGGTACAACACTGTTAATGAAGAATATTCTTAACATTGGAGTATTTCTGGTTTTTGTTCAATCTGTTACATGGCTGAAGAAATCAGAAAACTCAGACAAGATAGCAGAGTACTTCATATTGCTGCTGTCGACTCTTATCGGGATGAATTTTATGATATCATCAGGCCATTTCCTGATGTTTTATATTGGAATTGAACTCGCCACAATACCAATCGCTGCATTAGCTGCTTTTGAACGATACAAAAACAAATCAGCTGAAGCGGGTATAAAACTGATATTATCATCAGCTTTATCTTCCGGAATTCTTCTTTATGGATTATCAATGATATACGGAACAACAGGAAGCTTATATTTCAATGAGGTTGCTACACATTTTGGAAACACCGATCTTCAGGTACTTGGATTTATATTTTTCTTTGCCGGTATGGCATTCAAAATATCGATTGTACCTTTCCATTTATGGACAGCTGACGTATATGAAGGCTCACCGGTTAATATAACTTCATATCTTTCTGTTGTATCGAAAGGAGCTGCAGTGTTTATTTTTATCATACTTCTCTTTACAGTATTTCCTGTCATTATAGCTACCTGGCAAAAAACTATCTACGTTACTTCAATTCTTACAATGACAATTGGTAATTTATTTGCCATCAGACAAAAGAATTTAAAACGATTTCTTGCATTTTCATCCATTTCGCAGGCTGGATATATACTTCTTGGATTTATTGGCGGAAATCAACTGGGAATGGCCTCTGTGATTTATTATATACTCGTTTATATATTTTCCAATCTGGGAGCATTCGGGGTAGTTATTGCCATTTCAAATGCCACGGGTAAAGAAGACATAGATGACTACAACGGGCTTTACCATACTAATCCAAAACTAAGCCTGATAATGACACTGGCATTATTCTCCCTCGCAGGGATACCTCCTGTTGCAGGATTTTTCGGAAAATTTTTCCTGTTTACGGCAGCAGCGCAACAAGGGTATTATCTGCTGGTACTTAATTGCAGTATTAAACACAATCATTTCACTATATTATTATCTCCTGGTTGTAAAGGCAATGTTTATAAATAAAGGAGAATCACCAATCGGACTTTTCAGAAGTGATATTTCCACCAGATTTGCCCTGGGTATTTGTGTTGCAGGTATTTTTATAACTGGTTTCGCAAGTGTAATCTTCGAGGTCATAAGAAATTTAAGTTTCGGAGTATAATTAATTTTTGAATGTTATGGCCATTAATAATGCTAAACATATTGTAAGTGAAATAGATGGTATCAGATGTACCATTGTTGAAACAGGCGCAACCCTTGAACGGGTAGCTTTTCTTAGCGATTTGCTGAGCTTTAATAACCTTGAGGTGAAAGAGCTTTCTGAACCAGCTGAAGTACCTGGTGAAGAACAAAAATATACTCTGGGTGTAACTGATCTCATGTTCAATCCCGTCTTTGCTATATATGAAAAGCAACTTAAGACACGTGAAGGATCAATTGTAACTCCGGGTTATTGGAAACAGGAATGCATAGAATGTGATCCCAGATACTGGATGCGGAGGAAAAATCCAAAGAAGAGCACAAATGATTAAACTTTGAGAAATCAGGATTTAGCATCATAAAAGTTGATAATGCCAGTGTTATTTAGTTAACACTGGCATTATCTTTTAAATCAGTTACTTCCTTTGATGCTAATATGTAAATATTATTGATATTTTTACTTATAATATTCCTGATTAGTATCCTTTTAGTAAATCATTTCATGAAACTCTCAAAGTGGTTTCTCTTTGTTCCGGTCGTAATAATAGGATTTCTCACACTTTTCTATTCAGCTTATAAGGAGGTTAAAGAGAGAACACTCAATGAGTTCAAAAATCAGCAACTCACTCTTGAAAAGCAAGCTTCAAGAGGCATTGAAAGCTTTTTCATATACTATCAGCGTGAATTACATTTCTTATCAAAATTGCCATATATATCCGACCTTAATGAACAGGGCAAACAATTACTTAATGATTTCTTTGATAGTCATTCCGATCAGATAGAAGCCATCACAGTCGTGGATTCCCATGGCATTCTGCAATACACCTACCCTTATAATGAAGAAGCTATGGGAAAGGATATATCTGCACAAAAGCATGTAAAAACTATAATGGAAACTCAAAAACCCACTGTTAGCGATGTTTTCACAACAGTTCAGGGTTTCAGGGCCATAGCATATCATGTTCCAATAATTAAAGACAACAGTTTCAAAGGAAGTATCGCGATACTTATTGCTATCGACAATCTGAGCAAACGGTTTATAGAGAATATAAGAACCGGTGAAAAAGGTTATGGATGCATGATAAGCGAAGATGGTTTTGTTCTGTTTAATCCTTCAGAAGGACAAACCGGAGAATCTGTATATAATACATATAAAAATTTCCCGGATGTTATAAGTATGTTCAGAGAGACATCTTCGAAATCTGAAGGAACTTCAATATGCCTGATGTCACCTGATGGCAAAAATGTAAATGACTTACAAAAAACAATTGCAGGATACTACAGGGTCCCTCTTGGGAATACGTTCTGGACCATAATTATTTTTACACCAGAGAAAGAAATCTTTGGTAAGCTGACGTCATTTAGAAACCGTCTGTATATTCTGTTTTCTTTAATATTATTAGTTGTTACAATCTACTTTTATCTATCCTTAAAAGCTACTACTATAATTAAAGAGGAGCACAAACGTAAAGAAATTGAAATAATATTGCGCGAAAGCGAACAACGATTCAGAACCATCTTTGAATTATCTCCTGCAGGCATAATATTAATTGATGAAAATGGAACAGTAATAGAAGTAAACTCAACCTTCTGTGAATCACTTGGATATTCCAGAGATGAAATTGCAGGGAAAAATATCAGGGTATTTGCTCAGCCTGAAGCAGATGGTGAAATTGAAAAAAATATTAATAGAATTCTTTCAGGAGAGACTATCAGACACGAAGTAAAAAACTTCGCTAAAGACAAATCAACATGTTACATTGATCTGTATGAAACAATGATACTTTTGCCTGATGGTAAGCCAGGGATTCTTTCCGTATCAAATGATATAACTCAAAAAAAACTGGCACAGGAGAAAATGCTGACACTATCCAGAGCTCTGGAAAGTATTGGAGAATGTGTTTCAATAACCGATAAGAAAAATAAAATAATCTTTGTTAACAATGCATTATGCAACACTTATGGATACGACAATGAGGAACTTGTTGGAAAAAATATTAGTATAATCAAGTCAAAAAAGGAAGATGATTCTGAAATTGAAGAAATTGTGGACCTCACTCTTCGGGGCGGATGGAATGGTGAGGTGATAAACCAAAGAAAAGATGGTTCATTATTCCCGGTGGAATTATCAACTTCCACCCTTAAAGATGAGAATAACAACCCTATAGCTTTGATAGGCGTAGCCGTAGATATCACTGAAAGGAAGAAAGCTGAGCGAGAATTAATTAATTCCAAAGAGAAGGCTGAGGAAAGCGACAGGCTTAAATGAGCGTTTCTCGCCAATATGTCTCATGAATTAAGAACACCTTTGAATGCTATCATAGGATTTTCGGGCCTTCTCTCAGAATCATCTTCAGATCCTGAAACGATTTCAAGCTCCGGTATCATTTACAAAAGCGGAATGCATCTTCTTGGTTTAGTAGAGGATATCCTTGATATTTCAATGATTGAGACAGGTCATACCAAATTAAAGTACGAGGATATAAATGTCCGGTTAATTCTCTACCTGTTAATGCACAATCGGCTTATGCAATGAATTCAGAGAGGGAGAAAGCATTTAGCTATGGATGTGACGATTATCTTAATAAGCCAATTAAGATTATCAGACTTATGGAAATTTTAAATAAATACCTTAGATCCTAAAGCTTATCTTATTCCGTTTATTTTACGGAATATATCTTTAGTAAATACAAATTTTAAGTACTTGTTAATACAGGTCATCATTCCAAATTTCCCAGGCCTTTTCAGCCTGCGAATAGAGCATTTTAAGGCCGCTAATAACAGTACAACCCTGTTTCTTTCCCATCTCGAGAAAAGCAGTGTATTCAGGATTATAAACAAGATCAAATAAAATATTCCGTTCCGAAAGCAATTTATAATCAAGCGGAGGTCTGCCTTCTGTATTTGGATACATGCCAAGAGGGGTGGTATTAATAATAAAATCAGAAGATTTAATTATTTCAGCATCCAGATCTTCATAAACAATGGCACCTGGCTTCGAGTTGCGTGAAACAAGAGAAGTTGTGATACCGAGACTTTTAAGTACATGAAGTACTGCCCTGGAACTTCCACCGGTACCAAGAATTACAGCTTTTTGATTACTATCAGTAACATAGGGGAATATGGAATCTTTTATACCTGTAACATCGCTGTTAAAGCCTGACAGTTTTACTTCGCCATCATGACGTGAAAGCTTTATTACATTAACTGCACCAATTTCTTTTGCTTCAGGGCTGATTACATCAAGATAGTCAAAAACCCCGGACTTATATGGTATTGTGACATTAAGGCCAATCAAATCCGGCTCATCACTAAGAAGCTGCCTGATTAAACTGATTTCCTCCAATGGAAAATTCTCATAAATGCAATCCTTAATGTTTTCATTTTTGAACTTTTCAGTGAAGTATTTTTTTGAAAATGAATGCCCTAACGGATAACCTATCAGTCCGAATTTGCGCATATATGTGAATTTTAACAGAACCTAAGTACAACAATGAAATATCTATTGCTGCAGATTATCAGGCAGAAACTGAAAAAAAGTATCTCCCCTTAAGCCAAGACGAAGAGACTCTAATGCTATAATTTCGTTTGGAGCTATGTTACCAAGATTCACATTAGCGCCAAAATGCTTAATAAACCAAGCCTGTTGTGATTTTAGAGGTGCTTCCCAAATAACATTCTCCAGTTTCACATGGTCAGCTATAGTACAGATTATCGTATTATTAATAGATCCGTCTTCATTATAAATTCCGGTTGTCCCTGATTCCCGTGCTTCTGCAATAACCTTTACCGAACCTGCTCTTAATTCTGTTTTCATCATCTCCACCCATTCATCGGGAGAATAGATAACGTTTTTCTTCTTGGAACCTACTTCAGAGATTACAGTTCCACGCTCTGAAAGCCTGTCAATATACTCAAGTTTCTTCTTATGTTCTATATCAAATGAACCATCAGAGACCTCAACAAGATCAATTTCATATTTATCAAGAAATTCAATAAATTCTTCAAACATGTCCCTGATTATAAAAGCTTCGAAAAGAGTACCTCCAAAGTAAGGTACCACGCCGGATTTTTTATAAAGTTCTATTTTCTTTTCAAAGCCCGGAGTAATAAGAGCAGTACCAAAACCAAGTTTTACAAAATCGGTATATTCGCTGCCAACATACATAAAATCTTCAGCTTCCCTGATGCTCAAGCCTTTATCCATAACCATTGTCAGCCCGGAATTTCTTGGTTTTACAGGCCTTTCAGGCATGAATGGAAGTACATTTTTCATTCTTATCAGATTTCAGTTATTAAAATTAGGTATTAAAGCTCATTTCAGAAGCTTCTTTAATTTTTCGGGTAAGTAATTCCACAGGAAATAAATCCTGATACTCCTTAAAAAGGGCTTTATCCATATCAACTGCAAGCAGAAGATGTCTGTACGCTTTTTCAGGATTACCTGTGTAAAGATAAAAAGATGAAAGCAGAAAGTCTATTCCGGGTACGTCACCGGTAACTTTATATGCATGCTGAAGATATGGCAATGCTTTTATAACCAATTCTTCCTTAATTATTATTTTGCCCAGGTCAACCCATACTTCATCGTAATAAGCATCAAGCTTTAATGCTTCTCGGAAGCATCTCATCGCTGCTTTTTTTTCTCCATTGTTATAATGAGCTTTCCCAAGAAGATACCAGATTTCCGGATTCTCATCATCAAGCCTGACAGCTTTTCTGAAAAATATGAGGCTGTCATCTGTATTTCCGGTATTAAGAGCTATAATTCCAAGACCGAACCATGGGTCAGCAAATTCAGGAGCCAGTTCAATAGCTTCCTGGTAATATTTTCTGGCCATTGTTACTCTCACCTGCCTTTTCATAGCATTCTGCAAGATAAGTCATTGCTTCAAAGCTATCTGGTTCATTTTCTAATATATTCGTGATACACCGGAATAGCTTCTGAATGTCTGTCAAGGTTACTCAGAATATTACCTTTATTGAAAAGGGCAAATGTATTCTGAGCATTAATAGCTAAAGCAAAATCGTATGCCTCCATGGCTTTCTCAAATGACTCCAGCTTATTATAAATTATGCCCAGATTATACCATGCACTATCGGAGAAAGGTTCTTCATCAAGATATTTAAGATAGTAGATAATACTATTCTCAAAATCTTCAATTTTTTCATAAGCGTAAGCAAGATCATACAGGTGAGCATTAAATTCAGGTTCCATCTCAACCAGTCTCACCATATATGGAATCATGTGCTCATAATAATTGAGGTTTTGTAGCACTGAAGTGATTGCAAACAGTATATTTTCCACATCTTCCGAATCGAGCGTAAGGGAGAAATCAAACATCTTTTTTGCTCCCTGAATATCGCCCAGCATACCCAAAGCAGTTCCTTTGGCAATATATATCTCGTGATTACCGGGCTCTATACTCTCAAGTTGTTTAAGAATCCTGAGAGCCTCTACAGCCCTGCCTTTATCAAGTAAAACCCTTGCTTTTCTGAGTTGAATAGAAACAGAATTAGGATGCTGTTCGCTAGCCAATGTAGCTGCTTCAAAAGCTTTAGATGAGTTATTGCTTTCAATATAATAATCAATAATTGTTTCAAACTCAATTACATCAAAGAAACAATTTTCATTATTACTCTTCATCTTCTCAAACTTCTGTACAGCTTGCTTCACTTCTTCCTCATAGGAAAATCCAAACTTATCATCTTCCATAGCTCACAAAAATATGCCTACAAAATTAACACTAATTTTAATAAGGGTGGTCACATAAAAACTCAATTATCAACAATTTAATATATTTTTAACCATTTAATATTCAATGATATATAACATTTATTAGAGATATTCATTTAATATTTATCCTCTGCACGCAACCTCATCAGCCAAAAAATCATCTATTAATTGAAAACAGTTTTTTTACGATATACAACCCATTTACCCTAGAATTAACCTAAATTCTACCTTTGAAGAACCGGGCATTGCCCGGTTTTTCATTTTATATTAATATAATTGATAAGATTATCTTGATCAATTTATAAAATGTAAATCCTATGAGCGAAGATCTACTATTTTATAATAATATTAATACGGATTTTTAGCATATCACTGATACTCTTATCTCTGTCTGTTTTACTAATTGTAAAAAGACCGAGAATCCAATTAAATACCCAAAAGGTACCTTTCCTGATTCATTAAGGATACTGACAAACATAAATTCTTCCTATGATGATTATAACATCTCCTTATACCAGTTAAATTCAAGTTATCCGATTATCTTCTCTTCTAACAGGTCAAGCTCAGGCGGACAATTTGATCTCGAGCAGGCGATCATCACAGTTACATTTGATCAGACTACCGGTAAGTTTGAATTAACTGACCAGATGTATAATAATCCATTCTTCACAAAGCTCATCAATAAGGCCATTACATCCGGAGATGATTTTGGTCCATATAGTCTGTTCAGTTCAACTGACGGACTTGAATATTTAATACTTTCATCGGTAAACAGTGATGGCAACCTTGACCTCTACTATTTAAAACATCAGCCTGTATTTGGTTCAGGTAGTCCTGAAATAGAGGGCCCCATCTCCCATTAAGCTGTTAAATACAAATGCTGATGAAGCTTATTTTAATTTTAATTCAAACCAGGATACAGCCTATTTTACTTCTGACCGGGATGGAAATTTTGATATTATTTTTAAATACAAGACCAGCGGAAAAAGATTTATCATACTGGTTTAATCTTGACAATAATGGATCGGTTAAAGCTGACAGTGTGAACAGTTCAGGTGATGATAAATGTCCGTTTGTCTTCAGAAATATAATGTTTTTTGCTTCCAATCGTCCTGGAGGATTAGGTGGATTCGATCTTTATTATTCTGTTTTCAGAAAGGGCAATTGGAGTTCATCCTATAAACATGGGCCCTGGAATTAATTCTTCGTCAAATGATTACAGGCCTGTAATTGGCTTTAATCCTGACTTCACAAACGTATTCATGATGTTTTCATCCGACAGACCCGGCGGCAAAGGAGGATTTGATCTGTATTTCAAGGGAATGCAATTGCCCAAATAGCAATTTCTATTTATTAAGCACAGCCATCAGAGTATTACGTAACAGAGATACTCTGGTCATTGGTCCGACACCACCCGGCACAGGTGTGATATATGAACATTTTGGTGCTACATTTTCAAAATCAACATCTCCTATGAGCTTATAACCCGATTTGGTTTCATTACTGCTTATCCGTGTTGTTCCTACATCTATTACAACAGCTCCCACTTTAACCATATCAGCAGTCACGAACCCGGGAGAACCGAGAGCAGCAATTATAATATCAGCCTGAATCAGTATATCCTTAATATTCCTGGTGCGGCTGTGAACTACAGTTACAGTAGCATCCATTCCTTTCTGAGAAAGCAGAATACTGACAGGCCTTCCCACAATATTGCTTCGCCCTATTACAACACAATTTTTTCCGGCTGTAGATATTGAATATCTTTTAATAAGTTCAACAATCCCATAAGGAGTTGCGGGGAGATAACCGGTAATCCCGATCATCATCTTACCCAGATTAACAGGGTGAAAACCATCAGCATCCTTTTGGGGATCTATGGCTTCAATTACCTTATTCTCCGAAATGTGATCCGGCAAAGGCAGCTGAACAATAAATCCATCAACATCTGCATCGTTATTCAGAGCAACTATATGGCTTAGTAATTCCGACTCTGATATATCGTTTCCAAACCTGAGAAGAGTTGATTTAAAGCCAACTTCAGCGCAATCCTTTACCTTATTGGCTACATATGTTTCACTTGACCCGTCATTGCCAACGAGAATTGCAGCAAGATGAGGAGTTTTTCCTCCAGATGACTTAATTTCTGCTACCTGATCAGCTATCTCCCTTTTTATTAAAGCCGCTATCTTTCTTCCATCGATAATACTATACATCCTGATTTATTTCTTACCCATAAGTTTTGCCATGTTTCCACTCTTGGTCATCATTTTCATCATTTTTCTGGTCTCATCGAACTGCTTAAGAAGCTTATTCACTTCCTGAACACTTGTACCACTTCCAATAGCAATGCGTTTACGTCTGCTGCCATTTAATACAACAGGGTTTACTCTCTCCTCAGGAGTCATACTCCTTATTATTGCTTCAATGCCTTTAAAAGCATTGTCATCAATATCAAGATCCTTAACAGCTTTACCAACACCAGGGATCATAGCCATGAGGTCTTTAACATTGCCCATTTTCTTAATCTGCTGGATCTGTGCAATAAAATCATTGAAATCAAACTGATCCTTTGCAATACGTTTCTGAAGTTTTCTTGCTTCTTCAGAGTCAAATTGTTCCTGAGCCTTTTCCACAAGAGAAACAATATCCCCCATACCAAGAATCCTGTCGGCCATTCTGGATGGATAGAAGATATCAATCGCATCCATCTTCTCACCGGAACTTACAAATTTGATAGGTTTATTTACTACTGATTTTATTGAGAGTGCTGCTCCTCCTCTTGTATCGCCATCAAGTTTGGTAAGAACAACACCGTCAAAATCAAGCCGTTCATTAAACTCTCTTGCAGTATTAACTGCATCCTGACCTGTCATCGAATCAACAACAAAAAGTATCTCATGAGGATTTACAGCCTGTTTGACGGAAGCAATTTCATTCATCATTTCCTCATCAATAGCCAAACGTCCTGCGGTATCAATTATTACCAGGTCATAGCCTTTGATTTTAGCTTCCTTTATAGCATTCCGTGCAATAACCACAGGACTCATATTTCCATCTTCAGTATAAACCGGGACTTCAACCTGTGTGCCAATAATCTTTAACTGTTCAATAGCAGCAGGCCGGTACACATCACAGGCAACAAGCAATGGATTTTTACCTCTTTTGGTTTTAACCCATTTTGCCAGTTTTCCGCTAAATGTTGTTTTTCCGGAACCCTGGAGACCTGCAATAAGGATAACTGAGGGGTTTATCTTTATATTGATATCAGTTTTATCGCCACCCATCAGGTCAACTAGTTCATCATGAACTATTTTAACCATCATCTGTGATGGGTTTACTGACTTTATAACTTCCTGTCCTATCGCTTTCTGTTTGACAGAATCAGTAAATTGTTTGGCAATTTTAAAATTGACATCAGCATCAAGTAATGCTCTTCTTACTTCCTTAAGTGTTTCAGCAATATTAATATCGGAAATTCTGCCTTGTCCCTTAAGTAATTTAAAGGACTTCTCAAGCCGTTCACTTAAATTTTCAAACATGGATTTTACTAATTAGTCGGAAGTCCGAAGCCGGAAGTCCGAAGTTAATAATATATAGTCGTAAGTCCGAAGTCGGAAGTCCGAAGTTAATAATAATAGGTAATATTCTATTCCGTCTTCCGTCTTCCTTACTAATCACATTCTTTCAGGCATCTCAATCCCTAACAGCCACATACCTGTATTTAGAATCTCACTTGTAAGTTCAGATAAACAAGCCTGAAATTCCTGACTGATAAATCATTTTCTCCAAGAATGGGAAAATCGTGATAGAACTGGTTGTATTCTTTAGCAAGTTCATAACAGTAATTTGCAATTATAGCCGGACTGTAGCCAGTTGCAGATGATGAAACTGTTTCGCTGAACTTACGAAGGATCTTAATAAGTTCTATTTCCTTGGTTCCTGCCTTTACCTCCTGAAGATTGGAACGATCAGGCACAATCCCCAGCTGATGTGCTTTTCTGAAAACTGATTTTATCCTTGTATAAGTATACTGAATAAATGGTCCGGTATTACCATTAAAATCTATAGATTCAGCAGGATTAAATGTCATGTTTTTGCGGGGATCGACCTTAAGTATATAGTATTTTAAAGCTCCCATACCAATTTTCCTGAATACATCCTCTTTCTCTTCATCTGTAAAATCAGATAATTTACCCAGTTCCATGGAGACATCCCTTGCAGTTTCCTGCATCTCCATGATAAGATCATCAGCATCAACTATTGTTCCTTCCCGTGATTTCATCCTTCCTTCGGGAAGTTCAACCATTCCATATGAAAAATGAATCAGCCCGTCGGACCAACTGTATCCCATCCTCTTAAGTATAGCTTTAAGAACCTGGAAATGATAGTTTTGCTCATTTCCTACTACATAAATACTCTTATCAAATGAATAATCATTGTACCTGTTAACAGCTGTTCCAAGATCCTGAGTCATATAAACCGCCGTACCATCCGAACGAAGAAGCAGTTTTTGATCAAGTCCGTCATCGGTAAGATCAGCCCAGATTGAGCTATCGTCATTTTGATAAAGTATATTCTTTTTCAGAGCTGAAAGCACAAGATCTTTACCAATTTTATACGTATCTGATTCGTAGTAAATCTTATCAAAATCTACTCCAAGTTTTTTGTAGGTTACATCAAATCCTTCGTAAACCCACGAATTCATTAACTTCCAGAGATTAACAGTATCAGGATCACCAGCTTCCCATTTAAGAAGCATTTCACGTGTCTCTTTCATCAACGGAGCAGAATTTTTAGCTTCGTTTTCCTCTAACCCCATCCTTTATCAGTTTTTCAACTTGCGATTTATATTCCTTTTCGAATAAGACATAATATTTTCCAACGAGATGATCACCTTTTAATCCGGAAGTATAAGGTGTCTCTCCATTACCAAATTTTTGCCAGGCCAGCATCGATTTGCATATATGAATACCCCTGTCATTTACAATATTGGTTTTTATTACCTTGTGACCGCAGGATGATAAAATGCGATAAATTGAATATCCAAGAAGATTATTTCTGATATGGCCAAGGTGAAGAGGCTTATTCGTATTTGGGGAAGAATATTCTACAAGAATAGTTTCCGGCTTTTCTACCTGACAGTCCTCCAGATGCGACTTTTCATTAACCATCTTTATGAAATAGTTCAATCCACCATGCATCTGAAATTTCAATGTTCAGAAAACCCTTGATAACATTAAATGCCGCAAACTCTGTGAAATTCTCAATTATATAATTCCCAATTGTTTCTCCGGTTTTTTCCGGAGTATTTTTCGAACATCTGAGAAGCGGAAATACGACCAGAGTAAAGTCTCCCCTGAAATCTTTTCTCGTTTCCTGTATCTGGATCAGGTCGTCTCCAACTGAGCAATTGTAAAGATTTTTGATGGCTTCTTTTATCCTGTTTTTAAGAACAATCTCCATTTATGTAGCAATTTTCAGGCTGCAAATATAACATTTTAATATATTGATATACAAGAAAACATAGTCCAAAAAGGAGGATATAGAATACAGTGCAAAAAACTATGCATCTTATACCAACTTTATGTATTTTTTTGACTACCTGCCATTTCTTTTTGATAAAGAATTAATTCATTCTACAAAAAGTTATCATACTTTTGATAGTGTATTGATTACTAAACTTATAATTATTTTACGAAATATTAATAAAGCTGTGGAATTGAAAAACCTTTTTATAGAACGCTGACACCTAAAACGCCTCAGATGGATTTTAATCATCATTACAGGTGAACTTATTATATCAGGAAAATCAATTCCTGAGAATGCAGCTCCTTATATGAAGAAGCTCTTAAATGGGTCAACAGAATATATTAAAAATCCCAGACAAACAACCAATCTAAGACTAAACCTGGAATACTTTAATACTTCTTCAGCAATATGGCTGGCAAAAATAGTTAAAACTTTATGCTCAATAAATAATAATGAGTGTACTTTAATAATTCATGTTTATTTTAGTATTGAAGATTATAATAGTATGGAGATGATGATCTTAAAGATGAACTTCATCCGATTATTGATATGGTTGGAAATCCAACAATCGTTGGAATTAAAGATATATGCTACTGACGATAATGGAGAAATACTTAAAGAATCAATGGTTCTTTTATACTAGATCTTCCTCTCTCATTTTTCTTTCTAAACAATTTTTTCTTCAATTTTTTTGGCCTAACTTTATTTCGCCAATTATTACTATAGTTATGCGAAAAATATTTGTACTGTTGTTTTCAATAATAGCTACTATGGAAACTTTTTCTCAAAATACACCAACTGACAGACAGCCAGCTGTTGCCGGCACATTTTATTCAGCTGATAAAGAAACACTTAAAAAAGATATAGCTGCCCTTTTTGAAAAATGCAAAAAAACATCCGATAACCGGGCAGTAAGAGCCCTGATATGTCCGCATGCCGGATATGTGTTTTCCGGGGAAGTTGCAGCTTCTGCTTATTCCTCAATACCTGCGAATGCTTCATTTAAAAATATTTTTATTATCAGTTCCAGTCATGTTATGGCATTCGATGGTGCTTCAGTTTACAATACAGGTGATTACATTACTCCTTTGGGAAAAGTGATGGTAAACAGGGAGATAGCTAATGAACTGATCAGGAAAAACAAGGTATTCAACTTTCCTGACAGATGCTCATATTAAAGAACATAGTATTGAAGTTCAACTTCCTTTAATACAGTATTATTTTAAATCGCAAACTTCAATTGTACCGATTATCATCGGAACAGGGAATGAAAACACTATTCGAAAGATTGCAGATGCTCTCAGACCCTGGTTCACTCCGGATAATCTGTTCATAATAAGCAGCGATTTTTCACATTATCCACCCTATAAAGAAGCAGTCGAAATTGATAAAAAGACCGCCTTAAGCATAATCTCAAATGATTCTCAAACTTTTTTAAACACTCTTCAGAAAAACGCGGATAAGCGAATTGCAGGACTCGCTACAAGCATGTGTGGATGGGCTTCCGGCCTGACTCTGTTATATCTGACGGAAAAAAAGAGTCAGTTTGAATATAAATTAACAGACTACTCTAATTCCGGAGACTCGCCATACGGAGGAAAAGATGAAGTAGTAGGATATAATGCCATAACTCTGGTTGAAAATAATCAGAATGTTTCGAATGAACAGAAAGAAGACTTAGCTTTTGCTTTCAGTAAAAAAGAAAAAGAGATTCTCTTTACCATAGCCAGGAATAGTGTAAAGTCAATGTTATTTGAGAACAAAAAATATGTGATAAATGAACAGGATTTACCTGCTAAGTTTAATATTCCGATGGGAGCATTTGTTACATTGAAAATCAATGGTGCATTGCGTGGTTGTATTGGACGATTTATTTCATCCGATCCACTTTATAAGGTAGTTCAGGCATCAGCGTTGTCATCAGCTTTTGAAGATCCCCGCTTCTCCCCTCTCACAAAGGAGGAATTTAAAAAAACCGACTTCGAAATTACAGTACTGGGACCCCTTAAGAAAATCAATAATATATCAGAAATAGTACTGGGCAGGCATGGCATATATATTAAGAAAGGTTTAAAAGCAGGCACTATGCTGCCACAGGTAGCCACAGAAAATAACTGGACAGTTGAGGAATTTCTCGGGTATACTTCACGTGATAAAGCCGGACTGGGATGGGACGGGTGGAAAGATGCTGAGCTATTCATATATGAAGGAGTGGTACTTGAGGATAATAATAAGTAGTTATGTATCATGTTTTAGAGACAGGAATAGCCACAATTATTTTATATTCAATAAGTTATTTATTTTATACCCTGGGATACTTTTCTCTTCAGCTACATCGTAAAATATGGAACTCATTGCTGGCTATTGTCTTCACTGTAACAGCTTTAGCTGGTCTCCTGATGGCTTTGCAAATAAACCAAAAATGGAATATTCCGTTCATAAAAACGGTACTTAAATGGCATGTCGAATTTGGCATCGCTATGAGCTTCACAGGAATAATTACATTTTATCCTGCACTATTCCTACTTTACCAGAATCTTTAAAGTTACTGCAGTTCCAGACTATAAGACTGATAATATACAAATATCGGGCAAAATCATCAGTACCAACCTGTTTATAGTTGGACTGGCAAGTACTTCTATCCAGCTATTGCTCGTCAGGGAGATTATGAATATTGCAGGAGGTTATGAGCTTATTACCGGTATCTTTTTGGGATCATGGCTTATAATATCTGCAGCAGGTGCCTCAATTGCTACTAAATCGCCCCTTACCGATCTCAGGAAAATCAATCTGGTTTTTGCATTGAGTCCTATACTTTCATTCTTCATACTTATTCTTTTTTCCAGGCTGATTTTAAATTCCGGAGAGACTCCGTCATTTCTTATTAGTCTGATATATACATTCTTAGTACTCCTCCCATATTGCATCATCTCCGGATTTACCTTCGTTAAGCTGATAACTATTGCAAAAAAGAGCAACAACTTTACCCCTGGCAAATCCTTTTCTCTGGAAACAAGCGGAGGTATCATAGCAGGAATTATGGTAACTGTACTAACATCAGGATTCCTTAATACCTACCAGATAGTCTTGCTTATTATACTATTAACTGCAACTTATTCGGTAAATGTCTTCTATCTTAAAAGAATCAGGCTGAAATTATGGCTTAAATCCATAGTATTAATACTTGCAGCTATTATTATAACTTTCAATCCCGATATACTCTTCAGGCAGGCATTGCTTCCGGGCATAAGAGTAAAGTGGACAAAAGATACCCCTTATGGGAATATAACTACAGGAATATATAAAGGTGAGATAAGCACCTTTTATAATCAGAGACTTCTGTCATACAGCGAAGATGTTGTACAGAGAGAGGAAGATATTCATTATGCAATGCTTCAGGCAAAATCTCCGGAGAAAGTATTACTTATATCAGGTTCACTTCGATCAAGTCTGCAGGAAATTCTCAAGTACCCGGTAAAGAAGATTACATATATTGAGGTGGACCCTGTTCTTGCTGAAATTGAAAAAGAACGAACTGATTATTTACCAGATATCCTTACGATTAAAACGACCGATGCTTTTAAATACATACGTGATGTTCCTGAAAAAGCGGATGTGATTCTTCTTCTTATTCCCCCTCCCCTGACATTTCTCTTAAATAAATATTATACAACTGAATTCTTTTCTTCGGTAAAAAAAGTTCTTAATCATGACGGAGTTTTTGTCTGCTCTCCCGGACCCGGTGATACTTATTTTAATAAGGAATCCCTGAAACTCTATTCCGCAGTATATAACAGCCTGTCTATCAAATTTCAGTAATGTACAGCCTGTTTTGGGGAATAAGTTATATTTCATAGCTTCTGACAACAGACTGGATCTCTCAATATGCAAGTTAACAAAGCAAAAAGGAATTAATAACCAGTATGTATGTGCTGATTATTTGTCAGATGATTTAATCATCAGAAAATCAGATGAGATATCAGTACAACTTGAGTCTGATAAAAAACAAAACCGATTTGCTTTTCCAGTAGGCAGCTTCTATTTCCAATCATTCAATTTAAGCAAAAACAGCAGTGAGAAGATACCCTCAATTCTCATTATGATACTGTTATTCGCTGTACCTGCATTTTTTATCAAACGAAAAAATACCGTAATGTATTTAAGCGCATCAGCACTTGCCGGAATTGAGATAATCATGCTGCTTACCCTCCAGCTTATCGCTGGAAACATGTTTGAACTTACAGGACTCATTATGGCCGGATTGATGACCGGTCTTGCAATAGGTTCAGGCACAAAAATCCCTTTGATCACATCTCTCTCACCCGGGAAAAAATTATTGATACTGACAATTATTTATCTTGTTATAGGTTCTTGTTATAATTATTTTATTGAAATACATAATGTATATATTGCTGTAATTCTCATTCTGGCAATGGTCATTATACCTTCAATAATTACAGGGCAGATTTTTTGTGATCTTACTTCCGGGGTTGAAGTATCATCTGACTCTTCGGCTACTTATAGTGCGGACCTTTCCGGGTCTGCGTTTGGCTTTATTATTATTTCCTCTTTAGTGCTTCCTGTACTGGGAATTCAGGCATCAATATATTTACTGGCAGCTTTTGCTTTTACTGGAATTCTGTTTGGTACAATTAGGAACAAGTAGTAGCTTTATTTAAAATTTTAAACTTTTCATTACTTGAGTAGACTATGGAACACGATATCAACAAACGTACTTTTGTGAAAAGATCCCTCGCAATTTCCGCAGGATTGATGTGTCTTCCATGTCATTCCATTTTTTCTTCAGAGGGACCAGACAAACCAGGTATATATAAAAAATTAGCAATGTTTCAGGAGGAGACAGCTCGTGGAATCATGTGTCGTATTTGCCCGAATGAATGTGTTCTTAAAGAAGGAGAATTAAGCAAATGCAATAACCGGAAAGTTTATAATTCAAAGTTATTTACATTAGCCTTCGGAAACCCTTGTTCAGTAAATGTAGATCCGATTGAAAAAAAACCACTCTATCATTTTCTGCCCGGGACAAGAGCTTTTTCTTTTGCCACTGCAGGATGTAACCTGGTGTGCCTTAATTGTCAGAACTGGACTATTTCTCAGACAAGTCCGGATAAAACTCAGAATTATGACCTGATGCCTGCTAAGGTCATTGATGAATGTATAAAAAACAATTGCAATTCAATAGCTTATACATATTCAGAGCCCACAACATTCTATGAATATGTTTTTGAAACTGCTACACTTGCCAGGAAAGCCGGAATAAAAAATGTTATTAAATCGAACGGATATATAAATTCAGAGCCACTTAAAAAAGCTATGTGGTGTCATTGATGGGGCAAATATTGATCTGAAGGCATTTAATGAAAGCACTTATCTTAAGCTTACAGGAGGTAAGTTACAGCCAGTTCTTGATTCACTGAAAGTGTACAGGGACATGGGTGTATGGCTGGAGATTACAAACCTTATTGTGCCATCGTGGACAGATAACCTGGATGAAATAGGAAAAATGTGCAAATGGCTGAGTGAGAATGGATTCAGCGATACACCTATTCATTTCAGCAGGTTTTATCCCATTTACAAACTTGAACAATTACCCCCGACTCCTGTTGAAACACTAAATAATGCCGCACGCCTGGCCAAGGCAGAAGGTCTGAAATTTGTCTACACTGGAAATGCTCCGGGAAATGAAATTTCTGATACACATTGTCCTGTTTGCGAATCTGTCCTTATTGAGAGAAAAGGCTACAGGATTTCTCAGAATAATCTCAGGGATGGAAAATGCAATAAATGTGGTGCAGCTGTAAATGGTGTGTGGAACTGATAAAATAGACCGATTGTATTACTTACATTTTTCAATGAATGAAAATTTCTGAAGCAAAGGAACGAATAGAAAGACTGAGAAAAGAGATTGAAGCCCATAATAACAGTTATTATGTTCTTAATCAACCATCTATATCAGATTTCGAATATGACATACTGTTAAATGAATTAAATACACTTGAGAAAAAATTTCCGGATCTTATTACTGAAGACTCACCTACCCGACGGGTAGGAAGTGATCTGACAAAAGAATTTGTACAGTATGAGCACAGATATCCTATGCTTTCTCTTGGCAATACATATAATGAAGATGAACTTCGTGAATTTGACACCAGGATTAAAAAAGTGGTTTCCTCTCCATTAGAGTATGTATGCGAACTTAAATTCGACGGAGCTTCTATCAGTATAACCTACAGAAACGGGAAACTATTAAGGGCTGTTACCCGGGGTGATGGCACAAAAGGTGATGATGTTACTTTAAATGTTAAAACCATAAAAAGTATTCCACATTCCATCAAAAGCATGAACATCCCTGACGAATTCGTTATCAGAGGGGAGATTCTTATGCCCCGATCAGTTTTCAACAGACTAAATGGCGAAAGGACAGATGAAAATCTGACTCCTTTTGCAAATCCCAGAAATGCTGCTGCCGGAACACTTAAGCTGCTTGATCCCAGGATTGTCGCAACAAGAGATTTAGATTGTATGGTTTATTTTCTGTTAGCTGATAATCCTCCTTGTGATAATCATTTTGACAACCTTAAAAAGGCCTCAGAATGGGGGTTTAAGGTAGCTGACAGTATAAGGTTATGCAAAAGCTTTGAAGAAGTTACTCAATTTATATCGCACTGGGAATCAGAACGAAAGAACCTGCCTTATGATACAGATGGAGTAGTTATTAAAGTGAACTCTTTGCAGCAACAGGAGGAACTTGGAGTATACTGCCAAATCGCCCAGATGGGCTATAGCTTATAAATACAAAGCTGAGCAGGCAACTACAAGATTAATGTCAGTTACATTTCAGGTTGGAAGAACAGGGACAGTTACTCCTGTAGCAAATCTTGAACCTGTGCTACTTTCAGGATCTACCGTAAAGAGAGCAACCCTTCATAATGCTGACCAGATTGCCTTGCTTGACCTGCATCTCAACGATATGGTTTATGTTGAAAAAGGAGGTGAAATTATCCCCAAGATTGTCGGTGTAGATCATTCATTCAGAAATGAAAAGAGCGTCAAAATTGAATTCATCAGCAATTGTCCGGAATGTGGAACTTTACTGGTAAAAAATGAAGGAGAAGCCAATCATTTTTGTCCTAATTATCTGCATTGCCCTCCACAGATTAAGGGCAGAATAGAACATTTCATCAGCAGAAAGGCGATGAATATTGATGGTTTAGGTGAGGAGACAGTTGAACTTCTTTTCAACGAGAAACTAATACGTAATTTTACTGACCTGTATGATTTGAAGCTGGAACAGTTGATCCCTCTGGAAAGGCTGGGAGAAAAATCAGCTTCAAACATTATAAGAAGTATCAAAAAATCAATTGATACCCCTTATCAAAGAGTACTGTTTGCACTTGGTATCAGGCATGTTGGGGAAACAGTAGCCAAGACAATAGCAGGAAAGTTCAGATCGATTGATGATTTGATTAGTGCTGATATTGAACAGCTTACTCAGGTTAACGAAATCGGGCCAAAGATTGCAGCAAGTATTGTTAATTATTTCACAGATGAAGAAAACATTGAAATGATCAACAGGCTTAAAATGGCCGGGATTCACTTTAACAATCAGACGGAACAATCATCGGAAAAGGCTGTGCTTGCAGGCAAAACGATCGTCATCTCTGGTGTTTTTGAGAAACATAGTCGTGAGGAATATATTGCAATTATTGAGAAAAACGGAGGTAAAAACTCATCATCTGTCTCAGGAAAAACTGCATTTATTCTGGCTGGAGAAAACATGGGGCAATCAAAAAAAGAGAAAGCACTGGAACTTGGAGTACCCCTTAAAAGTGAAACAGAATTCCTTAAAATAATTGAAGAAGAATAACCAATCGCCGCTATATTTTTTTAACAAAAAACTCTTAGGTTTGTATTATGGAACTATTTAAGAATATCCGGCTTAAGATTGGAAAATTTATACTGTTAAAAAAGGTATCCAAAACAAAAAGAAAAATGTTCTATTCGGATATCACCCTCGTAAAAAGTATAGGAATTCTTTGGGACTCCAGGAAGCCTGAGGATTTTGTTGCGTTATCGAGGTTTCATCAAAAAATGAATGAGCGGAATATTACTGTAAATATTTTAGGGTATTTCAACGGGATAGACCTTCCTGATAAATATACAGCAATCAGGTATATGACTTTTATAAGACGTAAGGAGCTCAATTTTTTTTATCACCCGGTTTCGCCCGAGTCAATAACTTTTATTAAGAAAAAATATGATGTACTTATAGATCTTAACTTCAGCAAGGTATTCCCTCTTCATTTCATTGCAGCTCTTTCCGAAGCAGCATTTAAAATAGGTCTGTTTGAATCAGACAATTCGGATCAGTATTTTGATATGATGATGGAAATTAAACAACCGGTAAATTTAGATGACTATCTGCAGCATATTATAAAATACCTTGAAATGATCAATTCCAATAAAGCTAAAACAGTAAACAATTAATTAAATGAAAAAATTCAAAGGGACAGGAGTTGCTATTGTTACACCTTTTAAAAATGATACAAGTATTGATTTCGCAGCACTTGGCCGTGTAGTTAACCATGTAATAGACGGGGGAGTTAACTATATTGTGGCAATGGGTACAACCGGAGAGTCAGTAACTCTGAGTAAAGATGAGAAGAAAGCTCTTATTTCTTACGTGGTAGAAGCTATTGATAACAGAGTTCCTTTAATTGTTGGCATTGGCGGGAATAACACTCAGGAGGTAATTAACTCCATCAGACATTCAAATTTAAACGGTGTTGACGGAATCTTATCTGTGGCACCATATTATAACAAACCAACTCAAAGAGGTCTTTTTCAACATTTTAAAGCTATTGCTACATGCAGTCAGATTCCGGTAATTATTTACAATGTTCCTGGCAGAACTGCCTGCAATATCACTGCTGACACCTGCCTCGAACTGGCACATGAATGTGAAAATATTATCGGAGTTAAAGAAGCCTCAGGCGATATTAGCCAGATAATGAAAATTATGAAAGGAAAACCGGAACAATTCAGTGTCATATCAGGTGATGACATGATGACCCTTCCTGTTATTGCTGCCGGAGGAACAGGGGTAATCTCAGTTCTGGCAAACGCTTTCCCTGCACAATGCAGTGAGATGGTAAATCATTCTCTTAAAGGTAACTTTAAGTCAGCCAGAGAGATTCAGTTCCGTTTTCTCGAAATAATCGAAATGCTATTTGCTGAAGGCAATCCTTCAGGAGTTAAAGCTATGCTTAACATTATGGGTATTAGCCAGAATTACCTGAGACTACCGCTGGTTCCTGTAAGCAGAACTATGTATACAAGAATACAGAAAGCTGTTGAGGAAATATCAAAAAGCTGATTATAAATTAGCGCTTGCAGCGGGAGAATCAGCCCTTTGCACACCATGACAATTTTTGTATTTTTTGCCACTGCCGCAAGGACATGGATCATTTCTTCCTACTTTTTTATCGACTCTCACAGGTTCGGTTTTTTTATTCCTTTCCTGCGAACCTCCATCAGTACTGCTATATTGTGAAAAATCGCTTTTAGAAGTTCTTAATTTGCTGGTATCAATCTGGCGTCTTCGCTGAGCTTCTTTTACCTGCTCAGGATCCTGTGTTGGAATATGACCTTTCATAAGGGTACTGACTACATCCTTATTTACTTTTGTCAGCATTGTTTTGAACAACTCAAATGACTCGAATTTATAAATAAGCAATGGGTCTTTTTGTTCATATGTGGCATTCTGAACAGATTGTTTTAACTCATCCATTTCCCTGAGATGTTCTTTCCACTCATCATCAATTGTAGCCAGAACAATTGTTTTCTCATATGATTTTGCCAGTTCCCTTCCCTCCGATTCGGCAGTGGCTTTCAGGTTAGTCACGATCTGGTAAACCCTGTTACCGTCAGATATCGGTACAACTACATTTTCATAAACATTTGCCATTCTGTCATAAACATCTTTTAGAACAGGATAAGCCTGAGCAGAAATTGTTTCTACCTTTCTCTTATATGCATCCTGTGCCTTTGCATAAACCCTATCTGTAATTACACCTGCGGTTGCCTTCTTAAATTCTTCCTCTCTTACTGGAGAATCAATTGAAAATGACCGTATAAGATCAAAATCAAAACCTTCAAAATCCCCATCAGAATAATATGTATCGACAAGATTTTCAGTCACATCGAACATCATATTGGCTATATCAAGACTCAATCTCTCACCAAGCAAGGCATGACGACGCTTTTTATATATAACCTCTCTCTGCGAGTTCATTACATCGTCATATTCGAGCAATCTCTTACGTATGCCGAAGTTATTTTCTTCTACCTTTTTCTGTGCTCTTTCGATGGATTTTGTAATCATCGAATGCTGAATCATCTCACCATCCTTCAACCCGAGTTTATCCATTATGCCGGAAATACGCTCCGAACCAAAAAGTCTCATCAGCTCATCCTCGAGCGATACAAAAAATTGTGACGATCCCGGATCTCCCTGTCTGCCGGCACGGCCTCTTAACTGACGGTCCACCCTTCTTGACTCATGGCGTTCAGTACCAACAATAGCAAGCCCTCCTGCTTTTCGCACATCCTCGGTCAGTTTTATATCAGTACCTCGCCCTGCCATGTTCGTAGCAATAGTAATTGTACCTGTTTTACCTGCTTCCGCTATAATTTCAGCTTCCCGCTGATGAAGCTTTGCATTCAGAACATTATGCTTTAGTCCCTTCATCTTTAGCATTCTGCTTAGCAATTCTGAAATTTCAACAGATGTTGTACCAACAAGAACAGGTCTGCCTAACTTATTCATCGCTGAAATCTCATCAATAACAGCGTTATATTTTTCGCGTTTGGTTTTATAAACCAGATCTTCTCTGTCGAATCTTATTATCGGTCTGTTGGTAGGAATAACAACTACATCAAGCTTGTAGATATTCCAAAGCTCACCGGCTTCAGTTTCTGCTGTACCAGTCATCCCCGCTAACTTATGGTACATCCTGAAATAATTCTGAAGTGTTATAGTTGCATATGTCTGTGTGGCAGCTTCAACCTTGACATTCTCTTTGGCTTCTATGGCCTGATGCAGACCATCTGAATACCGGCGTCCTTCCAGAACACGGCCGGTTTGCTCATCGACAATTTTAACTTTATTATCAACAACTATATATTCCGTATCCTTGTCAAAGAGGGTCCAGGCTTTAAGCAGCTGAGTCATAGTATGAACCCGTTCAGATTTTACAGAATAATCCTGAAGCAGTTCATCCTTTATTTTAAGTTTTTCACGATCAGGCAAATCAGATTTTTCAATATCTGCAATATTTGATCCCACATCAGGAAGAATAAAGAAACCTGCATCTTCAACTGAAGTTGAAATCAGATCGAGGCCCTTTTCGGTCAACTCAATGGAATTTGCTTTTTCATCAATTATAAAGATACAATTCATCAGTAACCTTTGGCATCTCCTTGCTGTTATTCTGCATATAAAAGTTCTCGGTCTTCAGAAGCAGAGATCTATTGCCTTCTTCACTCAGGTATTTTATCAGAGCATTATTTTTTGGAAGTCCTTTAAAGGCTCTCAGGAGCAATAAACCTCCCTCATCATTTTTATTTTCAGTGATAAGCTTTTTGGCATCGGCAAGTACCTGGGTAACCAAGTTTCTTCTGTGCTGAAACAAGTTTTTCAACTTTAGGTTTCAGCTCATCAAACTGTTGTGTATCGCTTTTTGCGGTGGGTCCGGAAATTATCAAAGGGGTTCTTGCATCATCAATCAAGCACGGAGTCTACTTCATCAACTATTGCATAATGATGTTTTCGCTGAACAAGATCTTCCGGATTGATTGCCATATTATCCCTGAGGTAGTCAAACCCGAATTCGTTATTTGTTCCAAAGGTAATATCAGCATTATAAGCTTTGCGTCTCTCGGGTGAGTTGGGTTGATGTTTGTCGATACAATCAACTGTAGAGGCCATGAAATTCATAAATCGGACCCATCCATTCAGAATCACGTTTTGACAGATAATCATTTACCGTTACAATATGTACTCCCCTGCCTGCAAGTGCATTCAGGAATACCGGCAAAGTGGCAACAACAGTTTTCCCTTCACCAGTTCCCATTTCTGCAATTTTCCCTTTATGCAATGCCACACCTCCAATTAACTGGACATCATAATGAACCATATCCCATATAATCTCATTTCCTCCGGCAATCCAGGTATTATTCCAAACGGCTTTTTCTCCATTAATGGTTATATTTGGTCTGGTGGCAGCCAGATCTCTGTCATATTGTCGTGCAGTAACTTCAATAATTTTATTTTCCTTAAATCTTCTGGTTGTTTCCTTTACTATAGCAAATCCCCTGGGAACTACTTTATCAAGTGCTGTCTCCAGTTTTTCATTTATCTGCTTTTCAATCTTATCTACCTCATTGTATATCTCTTCTTTCTTATAGATATCTTCCTCCTTCTCTGCTTTATCCCTGAGCGATTTAATAATATTTTCATCCTCAGCAATACTTCCGAGTATCTCCTTCCTTAAATCATCAGTCTGTTCACGTAGTCCATCATTTGACAAGTCCTTTAGTTTCTCAAATTCAATATGAATTTTGTCAACATATGGATTAATCTCTTTAAGATCCCTTTCGTATTTATTACCAAGAAATAGTCCTAATACATTATTTATAATGCTCATTGTGAGGTATTTTACAGTTTTTTATATTTTCAGCAAAATTAGCTTAATTTTCCAATAAAGAATTTCTAAAAATTAATTTATACAAAAACCCCGCCAATGTTTCCAGGCTTGGTCATTTAATCAGGCTATATTTAACTGTTTTGATACCCTCATTACTATAAAATATTATAATATAAATTCCTGCCGGGTTATTGGAAATATCTATCTGTGTCTCATCTCCCATTAATAAACGGTTGTTTACTATTAATGAACCTGATGAGCTAATAACACTGTAACGCACAGATTGACTGACCTCTTGTATCTGAATCAAAAACAATATTGATAAGTCCGTTCCCCGGATTTGGATAAACCTTGAACTGGTTAAAATTCACCTTTTCAACAGCATCAATCAGCGGATTTATTTTAAGGTCCTCAATTACCCAACCCCAACCATTGGCAAAAGGATCGGAATATAATCTGAACCTGATCAGCAAAGTATCGCCTGCTGAAATATTGTCAGATGCTTTGTAATATATCATATGGCTTCGAAGCAATGATTCTGATCCTGTAGTTGTTGAATTCTGATCAACAATTGATTTATTATA
This sequence comes from uncultured Bacteroidales bacterium, assembly GCA_963741935.1. Lineage (GTDB taxonomy): Bacteria > Bacteroidota > Bacteroidia > Bacteroidales > VadinHA17 > LD21. Next base: position 144,740 of record CAVUJY010000013.1, read on the forward strand.
AGCATCTTCCCAGTCGGAATTATACCTTGAATCATAACCATCTGTAAGACTGAACCACGTTTTCCCGAAATCGTTGGAGCCCTCAGCAATAACATAATCATAAAAATCAGATGACCCGAATACTGAGCCAGTCTCACCTGGTTCAACAAGTACCACTTCGTTGAATTTAATTAATAATCCTGATTCATTAAGTTTTAATGGGTGCCGTAACATTGCAATGTAGTCTATCGACTTGTTGTTGTCTTCCGGACTCTCATAAGGATGTTTGGTATGAAGACCATATTTTACAAAATCACCTTGTTTCGATATATTAAATCCAATATTGAAAAAATCTGCAGCATGCAAATTGAAAATCAGTTGAGTAGCTTTCAACAACTGATTCAATTCCCTCAACAGGTATACTGAAAAAAGAACTGACAGGCAACACAGCAACGTTCTGTATATGAGCAGAATCTACAGCATATATTCTGTATTTAATCGAATCGCCTCCTCTAATGTTCAGATCCCTGGCATTTAATGAAATATTAAAGTTATTCTTTTGCTTTCTGTCAAGGCCCACAAAATAAGAGGGACCATCGTCAATTTTATATTCGACATAAACAGTATCAATTCCAAGATTATCTGTTACCGAAGCATTAAAACTTACCGAATCGGTTGTTTCAAGATAATAGCTTACAGGTGTATGTTCTATAACAGGCTTCACAGTATCAGTACCTATAAAGACCCTGTAATGTAATTGATCATATAATGAAGGTGACCGGTAAATTCTTAGAAAGTAATCTTCAGCAAAAAAATAATATTGTAATTCAACATTATAGGAAGGAATGTTAATTAAAGAGGCAAAATTGTCGTCATTATTAAGTGAATTCATAAAAATTGTGTCACTGGTCAGAAAGTCGTCAAAAGAGTATACAACTCCAACCTTATCGTGGTTATAGCTTGTGTCGGATACAATTTTGTTTTCAAGCCTGATCTCAGTCAGGTGTTCCTCTGTATCCCTGAATCCCTCATGAACTATATGAGTATTTATCCATCCCAGGTCACCCAGAATTGAAAATGTTAATGTTCCGGGATTATGAATTGCCTCGCCAAGATCAATATAAGGAGTCATCAGGGAGTTTTCTTTTGATGTCAGATCCTCATCGAGATGGGAAATGCTTGATCCAGGATCAAATTCCGGCGGAGCCCATAATTTGACACTACTACCCAGTGTATATCTGTCTAATACAGGTCCTTTAAAGTAAAGCTGACCACCAGTCATCTGATTCTTCAGTGAGGCTGAATAATTCACAAAACTTAAGGTGTCATCCAGAAATCTTTCCAGATTATTTTCAACAAATGTATCGTATATTATTGGTACAGAACCTATTCCATACCAACCAACAGACTCATTTGTATTCATACTGTCATAAAATCCCAGACCGTGACAGATCTCATGCATAGCAACCGTAACAAGGTCATATTTCGTAACCGGAGTCTGACCGTCAGTACCCAGATACCAGTTTATTGAACTATTAATAGTAAGCTGAAGATCTCCATCCTCATCATTATTCAGGCTTATGCCTGCTATTTTTTCAGCAAGGGCAACAGGATAATAGGCTAAAGGGATTTGGGCATCAATTGCCCAACCACCAACAAAACTATTTATCGAAGAATTACCTAATACGCCATTGTCTGAAATTTTTTCCCAGCTTGCATTTATTGTAAGCCTGGTATTTGCAGGTAATATTGTTTCAAGGATAGAAACCGCATGATCAACGGCGTCTTGAGCCAATAAAGGAAAATTGGTATAATAAACTGTTATTGAGGCATTTCCACTCTTGCCTGATTTTGAAAAATACTTATCAGGTGGAGGATAATAAACCCTGTTAACCTTTTTACCAGCATAGCATACGCCTGTAACTGCACTATTTTTTATAATATCCTGACCATTTACAGGTCGCCCAAATATTACAAACAGAAATGCATAAAAGCAGAAAAAAGTTATTTTCATGGATTAGCCTGAGTGTTGGCTTCAGAAGTCCTCAGACTCAAAATGTCTCTATCTAATTGATACATATTATTATTACCGAGAAGACGGATCTTGTCCAGAATAGACTTTGCCGATGCTTCCTCTTCAACCTGTTCAAAAACAAACCATTGAAGGAAATTATTAGTATTAAAATCTTTCTCCTCAAGAGTCAGAGCAACAATTTCATTAATACTTGCTGTAACAAATTCCTCATGTTTCAACACCTCGGTAAAAACATTCTCAACACTTTTAAAATCAGTTACGGGTTGCTTGAAAGCAGGAACAATTGCTTTGCCGCCCCTTTCATTTATATACTTAACAAATTTAAGCATATGAAGTCGTTCTTCATCAGATTGGGTGTATAGCCATGATGCAACCCCAGCTAATCCATTTACCTCTGCCCAGGAGGCCATTGCAAGATAAAGATTTGAGGAATACCCTTCTCTTTCTACCTGTCGGTTACAGATGTCTTCTATTTTCTTGTTTAACATAATTTTCTGGTTTTAAATTTGAATTACTTATTTAATATTATTTTGTCTCTTTAATTGTAAGAAGTTCTTCAATCCGACCAATCAGATCATTGATCGAAAATGGTTTAGAGAAGACAGCATGAGCTCCCAAAGCTTTTGCCAGATTCAGATATCCCCCGGGCCCGGCTTTTCCTCCACCTGAAATAGCGATGATTTTAATAGACGGCTTTATCTCATGCAGTTTTATAATAACTTTTAATCCGTCCTCCTCCGGCATTATAAGATCAGTTATTACAAGATCAGTTAACGAAGGTTTAAAATGGGTAATGGCATCCTTACCATCAACAGCTTCAAGAACAGAATATTTGTGTCTCAGAAGAGATACTTTAAGCATTTCCCTTAATTCTTTATCATCTTCAACAATCAGTATGCCTGGCATAATTTAATTTTGATTTTAATTTTGTATTGTTCACTTATCTCAAAGATATCTGTATTGCATTTCTAATCTCCTTAAGAGAAACAGGTTTTATCAAATGTTGTTTAATAATTCCCGAATTTAGTATTTTTTCTTCTAATACCGACTGATCAGGATCAGTGATAAAAATACATGGTGTATTTATTTTGAGCATTTCAAAGATTGCCAGGAGATCGGCTGATTTAATATTTTTTGAATCACCCATAAAAATAATCAGATCGGGCCTGTCAGACTGATCTAACATCACTGTTCTAAGCTGCGTGTGATCACTTACATAGATCAATTCATATCCTGACCGTTCCAACGCAAGTGAAAAGACCCGTGATTCATACTTATTACCCTTAATAAAGACAATTCTTTTCTTTTTTTCAGTTATGCCAGTCGGTTCAGCATATTCCTTAGATACTGGAAGATATACAGAAAACACAGAGCCTTTTTCCTTTTCACTCGAAACAACTATCTCCCCCTCCAATTCTGTAATAATGCCATGAACAACAGAAAGCCCCAAACCAGTACCTTTCCCAACTTCCCTGGTAGTAAAGAAAGGTTCAAAAACCCTTCTCATAAGTGAAGTATCCATACCTTTGCCTGTGTCCTTAAAAGTAATCAGAGCATATTCATCAGCAACAATATCCCTGTCCAGCTCATTCCTTATATCTTTTCCTTCGGTTACAGCCAGACTGACAGATAAAGTTCCTCCATCATCTTCCATGGATTGAATTGCATTAGTCATCAGGTTTAGAAAGACTCTGAACAGCTGGGTCGGATCAGCAAATACGTTAACCGGCTTCTTTGAAATCTGGCTTTTTACATTGATATTAACCGGAATCGCGGCTCTTACAAATCCTATTGTTTCTCTTAAAACCTCAGTAACATCTACGGTAATTCTCTCCTGTTCTACCTGTCTGCTAAATGTAAGTATCTGATTGGTAATTGATTTTGCCTTTATTACAGCTCCCTGAATTTTATTTATCTTTTCTGAAGATGAAGAATTTTCAGGCAGATCCTCTTTTAACATTTCAGAGTAGCCCGAAATAATCGCTAAAATATTATTAAAATCATGAGCTATCCCTCCTGCCAGAGCACCTATTGTCTCAAGTTTCTGAGCCTGCATCAGACGATTCTCAAGCATTAACTCACGAGACATATTTTCGATTGCAAAATCAATATATGCAGGCTTATTGTCCTCATCCACAGCCATAAAACCACTTATCCTGCAAGGAATTTCATCGCCTTTACAATTTCTCAGAGAAACCATACCGAACGATAGGGTATTACACTCAAGGAGCTGGTCAAGCTGACTCTCAAACAATCCTTCCACAAAATAGAAACTTTTAAAATTTCTGCTTGTAACTGACTTTTCATCAATACATTCCAAAATCTTCAGAAAGGCAGTATTTGCATGCAAAATTTTCCCTTGCGGATCGCAGCGAAGAAATCCTATCGGCAAATTTGTTTCGAGCTTTCTGAATTCTTCCTCTTTCTCTTTTACTGCCAGCCGCGATCGTCTCAGATCATTTATATCAAATGTTTCAACAAGTATATGCGAAATTTCTCCCGATTCAAGGCAAAGTGGACGGAAGACTACCTCAAAATACTTTTTCTTAAAATTTGGAGCATCAAAGGCTGCTTCATATTTTACAGTTTTCCCTGAAAGACATAAATCAATTTTGTCTTTGATAGCTTTACGGAAAGTCTCCTCGCCCCATATATCAACTAAGAGATTTTCCAACTATTGAATCATTTCCGGCCTTATGAGCATTGCAAAATGTAGCATTTACCTTTTCATAAATATAATCGCGGTTAATGATGCTTATCATTGACCTGGAATTATTAATTATCTCATCTGAAATAACTTTCTCTTTAGACAGAAATCTCAGATAATCCTCATTTACTGACTTGTCAATATTCTTTTTCACAAGCTACCGGTTCAGAAAAAAGTCTTAAGCACCAAAAAAATTAAGTAATATCCAGATTAAACGTTCTCTTGAGATCTTTTAAAACAGGGTATTTATTGAAAAGATAGTTAAATTTCTGTTCATCTGTGTATAAAATATCAGTCGATTCACTTTGGTCAATCATTGTTTCAATATCAATACCAGCCATAATAAATCTTTCCTCCAGAAAATTCAGAAGTCTCTGTTTATAATTCAGAACAAAAGTATCCTTCTGTGCTGCATTACTCAGATGAATCCTGATGGTCTGATCGTTATCAATCTCAGGGGTTATCGATTTGAACATACTGACTATCCTGGTTCCTTCACCTTTCAACTGCTCCAAAAACTCCTGCCATACCGTTTCAAAACCGGCAGTAGTAAATTCATGCCTGACTTTATTAGTTTGGTCATTCCGGACAACTTCCGGGCTAACTTCCTGCTTCTCAGTGAGTTTTACTTCATCTGAAATAACATCCTTAATAGAAAAAGATTTAGAGGGTTTATCTATGACCGGTTCATGATTACCTGGTGCAATATCCTGACGAACATTAATCTTTCCTGCATATTGTGATTCTTCCCTGATAATCTCTGACTTCGACGGAAGAGGCAGTTCCTCCTCTGTCTCATTAAATTTTACTGTATCAGGTTTTTTTTTTTCAGAACTATCCATTTGCTCATTCATCAATCGACACAGTCGGATAAGAGCCAGTTCAACATGCAACCTGGGGTTTTTGCTGCTTTTATAAGTCAGGTCGCAATTCGAACCTATTTCCAAAGCCTTGAACAAAAAATCCACAGGGCATACTGAAGTCTGTTGGAAATATCTCTGTCTGACTGAGGGAGTAGCTTCAAGAAGTTTTAAAGTTGATTCATCTTTGCTCACCAGCAGGTCGCGAAGATGACTGTTAAGTCCTGAAATAAAGTTATGCCCGTCGAACCCGTTATCCAGAATTTCACTAAATGTCAGTAAAACAGATGAAACATCTCCCGTCATTGCACCATCAATGGTTTTGAAGTAATACTCATAATCGAGTACATTGAGATTATCAATGACATCCTTATATGTAATGTTTTTTCCACTGAGACTAACTATCTGATCAAATATTGATAATGCGTCTCTCATTGCACCATCAGCTTTCTGGCCAATAACATGAAGTGCTTCCTCCTCCGCATTTATTCCCTCACTGTTCGCAACAAATTTCAGCCGGCTTACAATATCACCTATCTTTATTCGATTGAAATCAAATATCTGGCAGCGTGATAGTATTGTTGGTATAATTTTATGCTTCTCAGTTGTAGCCAGAATAAATATTGCATGTGCCGGGGGTTCTTCCAGTGTTTTAAGAAACGCATTGAACGCAGAAGATGAGAGCATATGAACCTCATCGATTATATAGATGCTGTATTTTCCTATCTGCGGAGGTATCCGTACCTGGTCATTCAGGCTTCTTATGTCCTCTACCTTATTATTGGAGGCAGCATCCAGTTCATGAATATTAAATGATCGTAAAGTATTGAAAGAGAGACAGGATTCACATTCATCACAAGCTTCTGAATTTTCATTAAGATTGATACAGTTTATTGTCTTTGCAAATATTCTGGCACATGTTGTTTTCCCAACACCGCGGGGACCGCAGAAAAGATATGCGTGAGCGAGATGATTGCTCTTAATGGCACTTTTCAGGGTATTGGTTATTGAGTCCTGACCAATTACCATATCAAAACTGGCAGGCCGGTATTTTCGTGCCGAGACTATGAAGTTTTCCATAAGAAAATGACTCGTGTTTCTATTAAATGTAATGAAACACAAATATAGTTAAAAAGACTTCCTCATAAACAGACAGTCTAAAATTTAAGACCATGACTTATGCAATTAAGTTACCAAAAAGAATATGATGCAAATTTTCTATAATATATTTTTGAATAAAGCAAAATAGTTGTACTTTTGCGAGCCAAAATCATTAAACTAATAAACAATTAATTACTATGTTGAATCAGTATGAAACCGTTTTCATTGCAACTCCCGTTTTGTCTGAGAACCAGATGAAGGAAGCGGTACAAAAATTCAAGAAGGTAATCACCGACAATGAGGGTGAGATCGTTCATGAAGAGAACTGGGGCCTTAAGAAACTGGCCTATCCCATCCAGAAGAAGTCTACAGGCTTCTATTACCTGGTTGAATTTAAAGGCACAGGTGATCTGATTGAAAAACTTGAAGTCCAATATCGAAGAGATGAGAGGATTATAAGGTTTTTGACTTTCCGGATGGAAAAATTTGCTGTTGAATATGCAGAGAAGAAGAGAAGACAGAAAGAATCAAGTAAACCGAAGGAGGAATAAGAAATGGCACAGAACGAATCAGAAATCAGATATTTGACTCCGCCAACGGTTGAGATCAAAAAAAAGAAATACTGCAGATTTAAGAAAAACAGGATCCGTTATATTGATTATAAGGATCCGGAATTTCTAAAGAAATTTTTGAATGACCAGGGTAAAATTCTGCCTCGCAGAATAACCGGTACATCACTTAAATATCAAAGGAAAGTGGCAAAAGCTGTTAAAAGAGCCAGGCATCTTGCTCTTCTTCCTTACGTAACTGACCTATTAAAATAAGGAGGAATAGATATGGAAATAATTTTAATACAGGACGTCAATAAGCTTGGGCAGAAAGACGATATAGTTAATGTTAAGGCTGGATACGGAAGAAATTTCCTGATACCTCAGGGTTATGCAGTTGCTGCATCATCATCAGCAAAAAAAATGCATACTGAGAATCTCACGTCAGAGAGCCCATAAAGAAGAAAAAATTAAAATCGCAGCTCAGGAGATTGCAGCCAAACTGGCTGATGTAAAAATCGTTGTTGGTGCAAAAACAAGTACTTCAGGTAAAATATTTCGGATCTGTAAATACAATCCAGATTGCTGAATCACTTAAAGAAAAAGGATTTGATATCGACCGCAAAAATATCACACTTCCCGAAGATCAGGTAAAAGAAGTTGGTAATTATAAAGCTATTATCAAACTTCACAGGGATGTAAAGGTTGAGATTGACTTCGAGATTATAGGAGAATAATTTATTCTTAAATTAAAATAAAAGGGTATGCTGAGGCGTACCCTTTTTTATTTCATTGCAATAGTCTCGATCTCGATTAAGGCTCCCAATGGCAGATCCTTTACGGCAAATGCAGCTCGTGCCGGATGCTCTTCAGTATAATATTTACCATAAACCTCATTCATAGCTTTAAAGTCTGAAATATTTGCAAGCATACAAGTACATTTAATTACATCTGAAAATTTATATCCTGCTACATCAAGTATCGCTGCAATATTTTTAAAAACCTGTTCGGTCTGAACAGTAATATCTCCTTCAACAAGTCTTCCTGTCTGTGGATCAATTGGAATCTGTCCTGAAACATAAAGAGTGTGATTCATTTCAACTGCCTGGCTATAAGGTCCAATAGCAGCTGGAGCTTTCGATGTGCTAAAAATTTTCTTCATTTTTATCTTATATTAATAGGTATCATGAAAATCTTTCTTTCTCTCATATTTCAAATCCCCGAGTACAGAGGCTTTGACTCTGATAGTAAAATTCCACATCTGCATTGATCCGTTCGGAACCCAGTTGACATTCATTTCCCAGCAATGGAGATCTCGTGATATTCCAATCTGCGTCATAGTTATTTTCTTTCCTGTAAAATCGTATCCGGTAGTAAATGTGGCAGACATCTTTTTGGTGATTGTAACACTACCGTTATTTAAAGACAATGCCTGTGTAATTTTTGGTTTTGGACCAGTTTTAATCCAGTTCAGACTATAACTCAGATTAAGTGTCCATGGAACGTTAAAGACAGGATATCCGTATTCATCAACAGAGATCTGGTTGGTTGGCTCCTGACCTGTCCTGTGCTTGTATTACTATTACCCTGAGTCTGACTGATTAGTACTTCCGGCTTTCTTGCCTTTTAGCAGTTCACTCAAACTCAGGTCAAAACTTGTGGAAAAATTTGTAAGCCTCATTAACTTCCCCGATCTGGTTAAAGTTATAAGTTCCAATAGGTCTGTAATCTATCATCAACACCATACAATGAAAAACTACTTGCTGCCGTAATATTAATATTATTGAACAGCTTTGTCCGCAAATCGAACCTTACCGGAGCCCAGTTCAGGGAATCAGCAAAAATATTGTACGAAGTGGAAATGCCAAAATTATCAATGATCTTAACCTTTTTGGGTTTTCCGGTAGTATCATTTCTTTCAAATATTTTTGCTTCCACAATATTGACCAGACTAAGTGATATATTACCGCTCCTTTGTGACAGAGAAGGGGTGCCAAAAATATTGCCTGTCATAAGATCGAATAATTCGGGGAGAAGTTTATTCCGGTTGTATCGACCTGACCTGTCTGTACATTTTTGAACTTAACCCTTCAAATACCGGAACAAAATTAAAGCCAACTGAAGGCTTGATTACATGTCTTATTGCCTGAAGCCTGGAATTAGGATTTCGGAAAAATCATATGTTCCGAATATCTGTGGACTAAAACTTGCACTAATAGAAGGATTTACTGATTGTCCGTAAAAAATGCCACGTAAAGTGTCATTTACTACCTCCTCAAGTTTGTTTGTTAAGGGATTGATGTGACCAGCTTCAAAACTCTTAATTATTTTTTGGGTATAAGCTACACCTGAATAGTTAAAGCCGGAGGATGAAATTAGAAAAATTCTTGAAAGGTCTGAATCTGAAAATTTACAGGAATATCATGCTTAAAACCATTTCTCATATTCTTCCACACTCGAGGGTGTAAATAACAGTGTATCATATGTACTTATCTGGTTGTCCAGAGAGGCAGAATATGACAACTGAATCTGTTGATACCATTTTGCAGGACCTGTACTCTTGCTGCTCTTAAACGGAAAAACCTGTTAACATTAAAACTCATCTTTGGGAAGATTAAGACTCACCGTTTTATTTTTAACGTTCTGACTATGATTCATGCTCATAGCGAAATTAAAAGGTGTTCCTGCCCATGATTTTGAATAGCTTACACTTGACTGCCTCTGAGTAGTAATATGGTCAGCAACAGTATAACTGTTTGCCTTATCATAGCCACTTGAACTCATGTTAACACTTGCTGAAAACCGTGAACCCGGAGATGCTTTTGCATCCTGATTAAAAATCCAGCCTAACCTGTAGTTTGTCGATTCTGCATAATCATTCAATCCCTTATGACCCGAAATATTATTTGCATAACTGAAAGAAAAATTTCCATTATATTTATATAATTTCTTATAATTTGTTTGTGCTGTAGCCATCCATGATCCATTTGCATAAATGTTACCCTTGATAAGAAAATCGAAATAATCACTTACAGCAAAATAATATCCTCCTTCGGTGAGAGAATAACCACGTGCACGTTCTTCACCAATCCTTGGAATCAGAATACCTGATGCAGCTTTCTTTGTTTGTATTGGGAAATATCCGAATGGAAGAACCAATGGAAGGGGTATCCCCTCCAGTACCAGGTTTCCCGGACCGGAAATTATCTTCTTCCCGGGATAAATCCTTGCTTTGGGCAGACTAATATAAAAATGAGGGGTATCAGCATCGCAGGTAGTATACGTATTATTTGAAATATTTGAGGTCCCGTCTTCAAGCAGCTTTGTAAACTGACTATGTAAAAGCCCCTGATCCTGCTTTGTCGTAATATTCTTTGCAAATGCTCTTTTTGTTTTGAAGTCGTATGTAAGTTCATCAGCTTCAATTACCTGGGATCCTTCTTTAAATACGGGTTTGCCAACGATATTGCCTGACGTATCCTTAATGCCAACTGCAAACAAAAGATTGGTCTCCATGTTGAATACTATTGAATCAGCTTTAATTTCAATTTCACCATAGTTTATAACAGCACCATCTATCAGGATAACCTTTTTATTTACTAATATCTCTCTGAATCTTGGTTTTTGCGCTATATGAGACCTTTGCATCGATTGCATTCGGAGAAGGTTTACGGATATTAACGAGGGATGTATCTAACTTGAGTGAATCGGTTTGAATTACGAGTGTGTCCAGACACATTTTTGCTTTCCTGGCCGAAAAGCACAAAACATTGGATCAACACAATTAATGTTATCAGTAACCGCTTTTCTTTATAAAAATACAACTTAAATACTATTTTTGTATAGTTTTTGTTTGTTACCAGGATGCCAGCGCAAAACTAATTAAAAAACGTGAACTAAAAATGAGTACAGGAATTAAAAACGGGAAACATGTTACCTCTGATATATCGATAGTAAAATTGATTTCTTATTATTCATTTTATTTCTCTTTTCTGCTTTCTCGCCAGTAAATAACGGGAAAGAATGGGTAATTGTTATAGATGCCGGTCATGGAGGAAAAGATTCAGGCGCTGTCGGGGCAAATAGTCTTGAAAAAAATATTACCCTGGCTATTGCACTTAAGACAGGAGATTATATTCAGAAGAACATAAAAAATGTAAAAGTAATATATACAAGAAAAACCGATTCATTCCCTGAGCTACGTGACCGTGCTGCTATTGCCAATAAGAATAAAGCTGATCTGTTTATTTCAATTCATGTAAACTGGGCACAACAAAAGAGTATTCATGGAACAGAAACTTTTATCATGGGTTTGGCCAAGGATGACCAGAACCTTGAAGTAGCAATGAAGGAAAATGAGGTTATACTTCTGGAAAAAGATCATACCACTAAATATGAAGGCTTCGACCCTAAATCAACAGAATCCTATATAATGTTTGCATCAATGCAAAATATTTTCCAGAAGCAGAGCACAAATCTTGCATCAAATATTCAATCGCAGTATAAAGAGAGAATATCCAGAACTGATCGTGGAGTAAAACAGGCCGGGTTTTGGGTACTTTTTATGACTACAATGCCTAGCGTACTTACGGAGACAGGGTTTATAACAAATCCTGCCGAAGAGAAGTTTCTAAATTCTAAAGAGGGACAGGAGTACATGGCATCTGCAATATTCAGGGCATGCAGGGATTATATTAATGAGATTGACAGTAAGAGTATTACATTGGATGGCGGAAATACAGACAACATTTCGATTACCAATCCACCAGCTGACAGGAATACAAATAAAGATGATATTGTATTTAGGGTTCAGATAACCGCATCTGTATCTAAAAATGAAATCAAATCTGAAAACTTTAACGGGCTGACAAATGTTGTAGAGATAAAATCGGATGACAGATACAGATATGCATCAGGTAGTTTTAATGACTACGATTCAGCTGCCCAGTACAGAAGAAAAATAGAGGTTATCTATCCTGATGCATTTGTCATTGCAGTTAAAGACAACAAAGTAGTACCTTTGCAGGAAGCTTTGGAGAAAAAAAAGTAAAATAATTATTAAATGAAAAAGTTAACAAACGAAGTTAAAGTTGGTGCAGTCACAATTCTTACTATTGTAATCTTTATCTGGCTTTTTAATTTTCTTAAAGGAAAAGATTTGTTCTCTTCAACCGCTCATTATTTTACCGTTTATGATCAAATCGGAGGGCTTGCTGAATCAAGCCCTGTAGAAATTAACGGGTACAAAGTTGGAGTAGTTGAATCAGTCGAATTTGTTAATGCTACCAGCGGTAAGCTGTTGGTTGAGTTCTCCGTCAGCAAAGACTTCAAGCTTCCAAAGAACACCGTTGCTGAAATAGTACCAGTCTCGCTTTTAGGCGGAATGAAGGTTCAGTTTGTATACGGGAACGGTCCGGGGACCTATTCGCAGGGAGATACGATACCAGGCCGACTTGCAGTTTCTATTATAGATAAGGTTGAAACTGAACTGGTCCCTGTGAAAGAGAAGATAACAAACCTGATAGCTTCTCTGGACTCCGTTGTAGGATCTATAAATGAGATTATGAATGCTGAATTTAAAAAGAATCTCGGCAACACTCTTTCCAACCTTGACAAAACAACAAAATCTATTGGAGATGCCCTGGGATCCAAAGAAGCAGATCTAAAAGAAACACTTGAAAACATAAATACCTTTTCAAAAATGCTGGCCAGTAATTCTGGAAAAATGGACAAGACATTCACTAATCTTGAACAGATTACCGACACTCTGGCAGCTGCCGATATTTATGCTTCTGTATCCAATCTTAAATCAAGCCTTGAGAAAGCTTCGGTTATGATTAATAATATGAACGAAGGAAAAGGAACTGCCGGAAAGATTATGACCAATGACTCACTTTATACAAATCTGACCAATAGTCTTGAAAGTCTGAATATGTTATTAGTCGATATGAAGGCAAACCCAAAGAGATATGTTCACTTTTCAATTTTTGGTAAAAAAAGTACTCCAGCTAATTAGTTTTTCTAAAATTCAGATAATCTTGACCTTAAAAAAACAATCGGAATCAACGACAATATTGTACTAATTTTACCAAGGTGATGTTGAATTTTGAGCAAGAAATCATAATGAATTGTGTTACACTGATAAACCTAAAAAAATAACCACAAGTTACTGATATTCTGCCCTTTAAATGTTTTAAAAAAAAATCATCTCATAAGTTGCTGATGTTTAAAAACATATACTTTTTTTGACAATGTCAAGCAAAAAAAATTTTTTTTATTAGTTTTTTTTTTACAAATATTGCTACCTGAATCGGCTTGATTAGAACCTTAAAATTTTAAAAAAACCCAACCTTCATGAATAAGTCACATAATGATGTCTGGAATAACTGTCTGCTTATCATCAGAGATATTATTCCATCCATCAGTTACAAGACATGGTTTGAACCGATAGTTCCTTTAAAACTTGAAAACAATGTCCTCACGATCCAGGTACCAAGTCCTTTCTTCTATGAATATCTTGAAGAGCAATATATAGATATACTTAGAAAAACCTTAAGACGCGAGATTGGTACTGAAGCTAAACTTGAGTACAATGTTGTCATGGAGAATACTAACTTTTCAGATGGCAAACCATATACAGTAAGATATCCGTCAAGAAATAAGACTGACCTTAACAACCGTCCGGTTCAGGTTCCTTTCGATGTAACACAACCATCAATTAAAAATCCATTTGTAATTCCGGGTATTAAAAAAGTACATTTTGATCCGAAACTTAACCCTGACTACAATTTCAGTAATTATGTAGAAGGTGAATGCAATAGACTTGCACGATCAGCCGGTATTGCTGTTGGTAATAATCCAGGTGGTACTGCTTTTAATCCACTTATGATTTACGGTGATTCCGGGCTTGGGAAAACACATCTTGCCCAGGCTATAGGAATATTAGTTAAGGAAAAACATCCCGATAAAACTGTTTTATATGTTAATGCAAACAAATTTCAGACTCAGTTTGTAGAGTCAGTCAGAAATAATAATAAAAACGATTTTCTTCATTTCTATCAGATGATAGATGTTCTGATACTCGATGACGTCCATGAATTTGCAGGAAAAGAAAAAACACAGGATACTTTCTTTCATATTTTCAATCATCTCCACCAGTCAGGAAAACAACTGATACTTACATGCGACAGGCCTCCGGTTGAGCTTCAGGGGATGGAACAAAGGCTATTATCACGTTTCAAATGGGGATTGCAGGCCGATCTTCAGAGACCTGACTATGAAACACGACTTGCCATCCTTAAAAAGAAAGCATATAATGACGGTATCGAATTACCTGAGGAAATATTCGAATTTCTGGCTCTTAATATTTCAAACAATATCAGAGAGCTTGAAGCTGTATTAATATCACTCTATGCTCAGTCGACACTCAACAGAAAAGAAATAACTCTCGACCTTGCAAGATTAATGGTTGAAAAGCTTATTAGTACGGCACGCCGCGAAATTACTATTGATTATATTCAGAAAATTGTCTGTGACTATTATAAAATACCAATAGACCTTATACAGGGGAAAACCAGGAAGAGAGAGATTGTGCAGGCCAGACAGGTATCAATGTTTTTCTCCAAGAGCCTTACAAAAGCATCTCTTGCAAGTATCGGTTCACATATTGGAGGCAAGGACCATGCAACTGTACTTCATGCCTGCAAAACAGTTAATAACCTTATTGACACTGACAAACATTTCAGAAATCAAATAAACGAAATCGAGAAAAAATTAAAAGTCTAGTGATGGATATCAAAGGTTTTAAGGACAAATTTTATGAAAAATACGGGAACAGGGCAATAACACCTGTTCTTTTTTTCTCTCCCGGCAGAGTAAATCTTATTGGAGAACATACTGATTATAATGGAGGTTATGTATTTCCATGCTCATTAAATTATGGCACTTATCTTTTGATACGGAAAACTGATGACAATATTTTAAATTTCAGCACTTTAAATTTTGATGCGGATTATAAGACAGAATTAAGAGACCTCTTTGCAAATACTTTCAAAAAGTGGACAAACTACCCGTTGGGAGTTATAAATGAGTTTCTTAAAAAAGGAATAAAATTATGCGGACTTGAGTTTCTGTATTATGGTGATGTTCCAAACGGTGCAGGACTCTCCTCTTCTGCTTCAATAGAAATGGTAACTGCTGTCGCATTGAATGAATTATTTGGCTCGGCATTTGGCACACTGGAGATGGTAAAAATGAGCCAAAAGGCTGAAAATGAATTTGTAGGAATGAATTGTGGTATAATGGATCAGTTTGCTGTTGGCTTTGGGAAACAAGATCATGCAATATTTTTAAACTGTGATACACTCTACTTTGAACAGGTTCCGGTCAGATTAAAAGATCATTCATTGATAATTGCAAATACCAACAAGCGCAGGGGACTCACTGATTCAAAATACAATGAAAGACGAGGAGAATGTGAAAAAGCCGTTGAATTATTGCAGGCCTATAAGCCAATACGGAATTTAAGTGAATTAAATACTGATGACATAAAGTATTTGGATAAATATATCACTGACCCGGTGGTAAGAAAAAGAGCAAAACATGTAATCAGTGAAAACGGAAGAGTAACTGAGGCTGTAAGTGTCTTAAAAAATAATGATATTATCCGTTTCGGTGAACTCATGAATCTATCCCACGATTCACTAAAGGACGATTATGAAGTTACCGGATTTGAGCTGGATACTCTGGTATACGAGGCACGGAAATTACCAGGGGTGACCGGAACCAGAATGACCGGAGCAGGTTTTGGCGGATGTACTGTTAGTATTGTCAGAAAAGAGGATACATCAAATTTCATCTCTAAGTTATCTGAGACATATCAAAAGATTACCGGACTCAAACCTGATTTCTACCTTCCTGAGATCGGTGATGGAGCCAGAAAATTAGAATAATTAACCTCCGTTTCCTTAAGCAAAACTGTTAAAATTTCTGCCCCTTACTTTTTGATTCAGGGGTCCGGGTTCATGTTCTCTATTTTTGCCGTTCACCCTTTGTCTTCTTTTCTTTAAAATTCTGTAAATCGATATCCTTCACACATCTGAAGCCAACTGTTGAACTTCTGTCAAATCCTGGCGATACCATCAGCAGCATCTGAGTCTTATCGAGTGGTTGAGGCCCTCCCTGTATGTACCACCAGCTGGATTCAGGCTTATAATAACTTCCACCACGGATTATCATAAAATAGTTTGTTCCGTTAAAATAGATGTCATTTGTTGCCTGCCAGACATTACCTACAAGATCAACAACTCCATAAGGACTCTGACCTTTAGGAAAAGCATCAACAGGAGTTGGTCTTCCAAATGCATTATTACAATACGATCCATGAAAATCATCACCCCATGGCCATTTTCTTTCATCCACTCCCTGAGCTGCCAGTTGCCATTCTGCTTCAGTTGGAAGTCTCTTATCTGCCCATTTTGCGTAAGCTGTCATGTCTTCATAACTGACATACACTACAGGATATTTCTCCTGGCCATGCTTATAGGTACCATTTTCCCAATGCCTTAAGTATCTGGTTGTATCTAAGGGAAAGTATCCCGAGCTTAACAGGAAGTCATAGTATTGCTTGTTTGTGACAGGATATTTATCAATCAGGAAACTATCAATTTTCTGAGTATTGCCAATACTGTCAGGATATGGTATAAAATCATCATTTGCCGTAACCTTAAACGAAAATGAGGTACCTGGTATTAATACCATATTTAAAGGAAGCTGCGATGCTTTAACGGTAACGGTCACTTTGCTGATAAGCCATGGCTTAAGCCCTTCAATATTCAGTACATTCTCATCTTTAAGTTTCTTGTTTTCAACCAGCTGCAGCACAATCTTACCTTCGTAATACCCAAACAAGTCTCTTACGCCAAGTGTAGTATCATTAATAATTTTTAGTTCAACCGGAGTCGTTTGGTACGAAGGGTCACCTTTCCAGATCAATAATTTTGCATTCCCTGTGTTTGCTGACCATAATAGAATCACCTGAAAGTTTTGATTTTATCAGATCAGGAAATTCAGCAATACAATCAACTGATCCTTCCTGACGTGTATCCTGTTAAAGTCTGATTCCATCCGGAAGCACTAACAGGTATCATTTGCCTGTCATTTTCGGTTACCGGCTTGATATTCTCATGGTTCCATAGTGAAACAAAATGTTTGCCTTCCTTCTTATCAACCCTGAAAACATCGCCTGAAACTCCTTCGGAGCGCATATTAAGAACAGTATATATAGTTTTCTCCCCGGACATCCACCTGTTAACATAAACTTTATCAAGTGAAGTCTCAATTAACGGAGTCCAGTCCTTATCAAGAAATGCATCGTTATTCTGCCTGAGAATGAATAATGTACGTGAAAGATACTCCATATCGCTGCGATACTTATCATCTCTTCGTCCGGGACGAAACATATTAAGTTCAGTGCCGTATCCGTTAAAAAATGATATGGCAATTTCTCTGTGAATATTGTCTTCACCCACATCGCAGACTCTGAAAATTGCAAAATCAGGCTTTATCAGCTTATTCAGATTTAATTCCGGACTAAGAAATATTGCATTATGAACGCGACCAGATATAATTCCGGGCATATCCTTTGTAACAGCCATTCCTTCAGAATACATCACAACTCCCTTTTTTACACTGTCAGCTGCTGACTGAAGCTCATAACTGGAGCTTCCCTGCGTATCAAGCACAACACCATCGGCATCTGTCTCCTTTATTAGCTGAGCCATTCCCTTGAAATGATCCTCCTTCCTTGTACTGTTATCCCATGGATTATAAGCTATAAAAAACCTGGTATCATATTTATGCGACATCAGAACAAAACGTCTGAGTTGAGCTGTTCCTCCGGGAAGATCCCTGTACAAATCCCACTGGTTGCGCTGATCAAGGCCTAATCTTGGCCATGTTGGCCATATTCCATAAACATCAATATGTCCAAAAAGCTCATTGCCGTTTTTAATTACATCTCCATAGTTATACTTCCCGGCAAATCTGTCATAGAATTCTCTGTCCCAGGCCATTTGAAGTATTATAAGATAACTATCCCTTATCCATGCCAAATCTTCTCTTTCAAACAACGAATTGTCAAACTTATCAATATCATATAAATACCTGTCGCGGAACATCAGCCGTAGTCCGTTCTGCCACTCCCCTTTAAAAATTTCAGCATGGATCGAATAGATGACTTTTGATTTTGGGGGAAGAATAGTTTCATACCGTTTTCTCTGTCCCCCATCTGTTTTTATTCTCCGTGCCAAAGCACAGACTGACCTTGAACTATCAATAGAAAATGATGAATACCCCAGATCCCATGCATTATCAGGCAGAATAACTCTTACCGGCTGATAACCAGGCCGGAATAACCATGCCCTGGCCAGATCCCAGGGCCCGCTTCCTGTTATGTAAACCGATGAATTACTCTCACCGAAAGGAACTACATTACTGATAGATATAGTGTCTTTTCCTGTATTTTCGAAGATAATATCGCATTTCCATCCACTTGAAGCATCTTCATCTGTCTTAAAAGTAACCATCAGATTGTTCCCAAAATTCTGCAGATAAATTGAATCCTTAGAAACAGGATTAATATCTGCAGTAGTATACAACTTGTTATTAAGCAGGAATGATATTACAGGTTTACCTTCCTTCAAAAATGAGGAGCTGCTGTCTGATAAAATCAACTTCTCCACAATCAGGCCTTTTCTTGTACTAAACTCTGGTTTAGTAAGCTGTTGTGAATTAATTACTGATGCATTTAATGTCAATAAACAAATCAGCAACAATGAAATTAGATCATGTTTGCGGTAGGTTTTCATAAATATGGTATTTGAATATTGATATTAATATCGAAATAAAGCTAAAATTCTGTTTTTTTTGTCAAAGAGTTCAAATTATCTGTTCCACAAAGTATAACAAAACCTGATTTCAGCCGTATAAAACTATAAAACACAGCTGATATCCAAACTGCTATTGAAATTTACAGCCAGATTTTGTCTGATTGCAATTTAAAGCATACAAACCAATTAAAAAAAAGAATTACGACATGGGAATAAAATTCTCAAATCAGATAAAAAGTACATTTTTTTTTCTTTTAGTTAAATATGTTGTATTTTTAGTGGCGATTCAAAACCCGACGTAGTAATGTTAAAAGCAAATAATCTTTTTAAACTTCTACTTATTTTTTTAGCATTTGCTTTATTTGTTGCGTGTGCTTCTACTAAAAAAAATCCCTACTACGAAAAGAGGAAAAAAAGTTCACAGATTAATGCCTCCCAGCTTGGCAGAAACAGGTATTATTTCTCAACAGGTTATCAAAAGAGACTTAATAAAACTTTCAAGAAGAAATAGCAGGAGTTTTATTATTCACAGTTAAAACTCAACCCATCGTATGCCAGAACGATTCCGGAAGGCAGTTCTTTTGAAACTTCTGCATGGAAGCCCATTTGATGGCTTATATGTGTAATAAATGCTTTTTTTGGCGATATCTCTCTTATGAAATCAATCGCTTCCCTGAGACTAAAATGAGAAATATGATGTTCCTTTCTTAGTGCATTAATAACCAAATACTTAACGCCGATCAATTTTTCTTTGCTTTCCTCCGGGATATAATTAGCATCAGTGATATAGGCAAAATTCCCTATCCTGAAACCATAGATAGGCAGACGATAATGAAACACCCTTATCGGGGTGATCTCGATTCCTTTAACAATAAAACTATGATCAGGGATGGTATTTAGTCTCATTTTTGGAATACCCGGATATTGCACTTCCGAAAATACATACGAATATTCTTTTCTAATGACTTTCTGAACTCTCTCCTCGGAATATATGTCGATTGCATCCTGACTTTTGTAATTGAAAGCTCTTACATCGTCCATTCCTGCAATATGATCCTTATGCTCATGAGTCAGAATTATGGAATCGAGCCGTAACACATGTTCCCGGAGCATCTGCTGCCTGAAATCAGGTCCTGCATCAAATAGTAATGTAGTATCCTTTGTTTCAAGAAGCATAGATGTCCTGAGCCGCTTATCGTGTTGATCTTCAGAAAGACAAATACTGCATTCACAGGCAATCACAGGGACGCCTTGTGATGTACCGGTTCCCAGAAAAGTTATTTTCACTACTAAATTATTTCATGACAAACCTATATTAAAAAACAGTAAATGCAAACATGTATTGACATTTTTGTTATTGGAACAATAGACGTAAATTAGCTATATTTGACAGTCAAAAAACTTTGATGTGAACGGAACCGTTTATTTAATACCTGTAACCCTGGGGGGGGATGACTTTTTAAGAGTGATTCCTGAAAGAGTAATCAGGCTGACCACAACCTTACGGTATTTTATTGTTGAAGACATAAGAAGCGCCAGAAGGTTTCTGCGGCTTATTGATAAAGAATTTCCTATTGATGATTCCACATTCTTTGAATTGAATGAGCATACAGCGTGAAACTGATATTACTCACTTTCTTGATCCTGTAATTAAAGGCTCAGATATTGGAATAATGAGTGAGGCAGGTCTGCCGGGCATAGCCGATCCCGGTGCCAGGATAATAGCTCTGGCCCATCGAAAAAATCTTACAGTTACTCCTCTTTCCGGACCATCATCAATAATACTTTCTTTGATTTCTTCAGGTCTTAACGGGCAAAATTTTACCTTCAACGGATATCTTCCGATCAGACCTGCTGAGCGTTCAGCAAAACTCAGAGAGCTTGATAAGAAATGCAGCCACAGGTTATGCACAGATCTTCATGGAAACACCTTATCGTAATCAAAAGCTCCTCGATGCAGTACTGGAAATCTGTCCTAATGAATCTTTGTTATGCATTGCAGCCGATATAACTCTACCGTCTGAGAATATACAAACAAAGAAAATATCCGAGTGGAAAAGGGATATTCCCAAACATAAAAGACAAACTGGTAGTATTTGTAATGCAATAATCCTATTTCCCGGAATTTTGTACGACTTTTACGAGTTCAAGATCAAACAGAAGAGGTGTATATCCGGGGATACCTGGATAACGCCCAATGGTTCCATAAGCAAGACTGGAAGGTATTAAAATTGTAGACTTGCCTCCTTCAGCCATCAAAGTAATGCCTTCATCAAACCCGCTTATATTTTCACCCACAACAAATTTGTAATACCCCATCCTTAGATACATTAGAATCAAAAACAGTACCATTAACAAACATTCCTGTATATTTAACATATGCAGAATCGCCAATCACCGGCGTAATTCCCTGTACCTTTCAGAACCTCAAGATAATACAATCCGCTAGGCTGTAATTCAAAATTCTTGTTTGAATTTTCTGACAGGATAATCTGCTATAGAATTAGCCTCCTCTTTTTCATATTTTTTTGCAGGATTGCATGAAATCAATAAAATCATTAATAAGGCTAAAACTGGCAGCAATGATCGTTTAATAGTACTTCTTATCATATGAATAAATTTTATATTTTAAATGAGAAACGAATAAATTATCCGATTATTATCGGGGCTGCAAGATATTAACATTATAAACAATTACAGCTCTTGAGGGAATCATTTTTCTGTCACCAACAAACCCATAAGCAAGATAAGGTGGAATAATAAATATTGCTTCGGCTCCAGGTTTAAGTAGTCTCAATCCTTCATTCATACCTGGCTCAATATCGCTTTTGCCGAGAACTATCTCCTTTGGTCCAAGTGTTTCGGAAGAATAGCATTTTGTACCGTCAAGAAGAGAACATTCATAATTCATGGTAATTTTATCATTGTCAGTAAACCGGACTCCTGTACCCTCATTAATAATCTGATACCAGAGACCTGTGGGTGATTCTGTCATTTTGAGATGTTTGCGTTCAATATAATTTTCAATTCTTTCTTTGTCTTTTTGTACCAGATACCTGTTCAGGTCAGCCATCTCCTCCTTCCCCGGAACTGATTTTGAACTACTCTTGTCAGTGTTACTATTACAGGAAAAAGAAATGAACAAGAAGGACAAAATAATAAATGTATTTCTTACACTTAATTGCTTTTTATGAATCAGTAAACCTCCAGACATTTTCTTTAAGGACTTTTATGAAATATTCTATTGTTTTTTCAAGTGAATCAGTATGTTCCCCGCCTGCTGCATTCATATGGCCTCCTCCTGAAAAATACTCAGAAGCAAATATCGTTGGAAGGGAAATTGCCTTTTGATCTGAAAGAGAGCTTGATGAAGTTATCTTTCTCAATAAATAGTGATGAGAAATGAATGCCTTTAATTGAAAGGGGAAGATTGACAAACCCTTCAGTATCACCTTTAATATGATTATAATCCTGAAGATCCTGTTTTGAAAGGTATATATATGCAGTTTTTAATTCAGGCATAACAACCATTCTGCTGTTTAGTGCAAATCCCTGAAGTCTTAATCTGTCAGCTGAATAATTATTGTAAATATTAGTTTAATATTTTTCCCTTATCAATTCCCATATCCATCATTTCAGCTACAATACGGAAAGTATCAGAGGTATAAGAACCGTGTTCAAAATTTCCTGTATCGGTAACAATTCCCACATAAATAGCTTCAGCATAAGGCTTTGAAAAAAATGGAGTACCGTTCAGTTCGCTTACAAGCTCATAAACCAGTTCTGACAGTTGAGCACTTTGAAGGCTCGGAGATTATTAGATCAGCAAATGCCTCAGGATCCAGATGATGATCAATTATTGCTTTTTTTGCAGAGGAATCTCTGACATACGATTCAGCTTCTCCCAATCTGTTGGCATGGTTGAAGTCAAGCATTACTATCAGGTCAGCTTCCCTGATAAGCTTCCTGCAATTTTTTCTGTCATTTATGTAGATATTGATCTGATCCGAACCAGTCATCCATTTCAGAAACTCCTGCAGATAGTTTGGAGACAGCATATTAACAACCTTACCCTTTCCATAAGATAATGAAACAATGCCAGTTGAGAACCAATAGCATCTCCGTCGGGATTAATATGACAGATAAGCAATATATTCTCTGATGAAGTAAAAAGATTTGATAATTCTTTGGTATATTTGGATAAATCCATCACTTTTGTTCTGTTTTTTAAGGGCGTAAAGATAAAGATAATTCCCTTAGACCAATTCTTATTATATAATCAAAAAACTTCTGGACATGTACACTGATTTTACATTCTCAATAATAAAGCCAAACTCAGTAAGAACCGGAAAAACAGGACCTATTCTTGCCATGATAAATGAAGGTGGTTTTGAAATCGCAGCTATGCGTATGGTTAAGCTCACCATTCCTCAGGCTGAATCGTTCTACTCAGTTCACAAAGGGAAACCGTTTTTTGAAGGACTGATTGAATTCATGACTTCAGGTCCGGTTGTGGTGATGATACTCAGGCATGAGAATGCAGTGGAAGAATTCAGAAAACTTATCGGAGCTACCGATCCGACAAAGGCTGAAGCTGGTACAATAAGGAAAATATTTGCTGTGTCAGTACAAATGAATGCTGTTCATGGGTCTGACAGTAAAGAAAATGCTATTATTGAAGCTAATTTTTTCTTTTCCGGAATAGAGAGATTCTATTAATAATTTTCAACCTACTGATTCCCGCGATTCAATAAAACATTTAACTTTATTTGCATTATATGAAGTATTATCAACATATAATGGGACTACGTATTCTTTTAATAACCTGTAACCAGGATACTTGTTACCTTAAGGAAGTTTGCATCGTTATTTCCTTTATTTGCTTATTAATTTCTTGACACTAAACTTTAAATTAGATTAAGTGTTATTAGTTTTGCAGAAAGTTTACAATAAATATGGATTCATTAAATTCTCAGGATTTTTCCGATAAAAAAACACTGGAAAAATACTCATCGGCTTTTACCCTCTCAGATATGGAGATTTTTATTTTTCCTGATCTCTTTTACCCTCTGATCCTTGCAAATATTATGTCACCACAATTGTGGGACTGGCGTAATGATCCATGGTTTAAGGATATAGAGAGAAAAAGCTTTACAAATAAGGCAAACAGGATAAAACAATATATTATTCAGAACTATGTTTTTAATCTTGATCTTTCAACATGGGGTCTGACTTCCAAGACAGACGAG
The DNA here is from genome assembly GCA_963741935.1 of uncultured Bacteroidales bacterium. Classification (GTDB taxonomy): domain Bacteria; phylum Bacteroidota; class Bacteroidia; order Bacteroidales; family VadinHA17; genus LD21. The sequence continues at coordinate 169,107 of CAVUJY010000013.1, forward strand.
ATAGCAAGGTTCAGTGACTTTTTTGACATTGAATTGTTGAAACAGTCAAATGCTCTTTTCGGATATGAGGGTGATAAATATTATTTTGATATAGATATCAGGAAACATTTTGGACTCGACAAGTACAATTCCGACATAATTCCCTACTGGAAAACAGAAACTATTGAAGCCATGACAGCCTTCCGGTATAAAGAAGGCTTTAGTGCAGGAGCAGGAGAATGTGTATCATTATCAGCCATTTATGCTGCAGCAATGTTTGTAGTTGGCCGGGTACCACTTGATAAGATATTTCTTATAGCAACACCTCTGCACTCACAAAATTTCATAATTGAGAAAGATGGCCTCATAACCAATAACCGCAGAATTGTTACAAAGAATATGTGGTTTAACGGTACTTCTCTGTCGGAAAAAGCGCGAAGGGCAATGGAGAACGAAAAAGTTACAATAGTCTCTCATATTTCAGGCTACATACATACTTTGTACGATAATGCAACTATCAACAGGGATTCATATGATTTTTTTTCAGAGAAACTGAAAGAATTTCTTACCACAGATCTGACAAATGTAGTATTCATTAATTTTCTGCGCTTTAAATCAAAATTTAAATCTCTCTTCCAGTACAGATGTGAATATGCAGGAAAAAAACGGTTTATTTCACTGGAGAAACTTTTTGAATACGAACACACCAGCAAGTATAGCGTCTCATCTGAAACACGAGATCTGCTTATACGAGAGATCGAAGGTGATGAATTCCATCTTAGTCCGATACAGGGTAAAATTTTACTGAATGATATTGAGACAATTATTGACAATAACTCAGCAGGAAATCTGAAAACTTTTGAGACTCTGTTTATTGATTATGCTGATTTTATTCCTGAAGATACTTATCACAGAGATGTTTACAGAATTAAGAGACTTTATTTCCACCACACCCAACTTACCTGACAGAGAGAAGAATTATGTTAGTTCAGAAAATCTTACAATTGACACTGAAGCCAGCAGGGAAAAGATAGTGAATTTAATTATCAGGCATTCTGCCAGATCAGAAATGGCAACTCTGGCTCTCTATGTCTATCGCCAAATGGATAAAGTTGACTGGCTGCCCTTTGTAAAAGCTGCCATTGAAAGAAATCCGGTTTCATTTACTGACCTTAATGAACTTGACCTGAAAGCAGGCCTATTCTTTCATAAATGAGTTCCCGAACGATTCAATTTACGATGGTAAAAGATTAGCACTACCCGATGAAGTATGGAACTTCAGACATGGTGATGGTATTGAAAAGGCATTACTTCTTGCAGACTTTATTATACACAAGGACAAATCTTCAAAGGTTTTAATAGAGATAGACCATAAAACAGTTATCCTGAAATCGGGAAAAGATGAATTTCATTTCATATCTGTCAAAAATTTCAGGAAAACAATCAATATTTCCTGGAAAAATTATCAGATACATTGATGGGCGTTACATTTCCTGATTTAATAAACCTGTTTGTAAAGGAATCACGGAAAGTCACTAGCGAAAGACAATATCAGTAACAACTTCGGAACCAGCCTTCTCATTGAGTTTATTTTTCAGTTCTTCTCTGAGCATCAGCAATTCATTCCTCACTACAGAAGAATTAAGATGAATGTAAAGAACTTTATCCTTTATATAGATTTTTGTAGTCCTTGAACTGATGGCCTTACCTACAACATCTTCCCATGAATTAATAACTCCTATCTCACCGAGTTTTCCACCAAGGTTCATCTCCCTGATATAATCGTTTAATGCTTCGGCCAGTGTAATTGTTTTACTTCGTCTCATTGAGCTTACTCTCCATTTTTAGGTATTTCAGCAACCTGGTTATCAGTAATCCCGAATAGTTTATAATCAGTGTTGTTAGAATCCAGAATCTCCTGCAATCGGCTCTGGTGCGTATCTGTGATAAATATCTGTCCGAAGCGATGATTACCAACTAACCTGATAATCTGCTCCACTCTTTCTGAATCAAATTTATCAAAAATATCATCAAGTAACAAGATAGGCGAAAATCCTGCTTTCCTTTTGATATAGTCGAATTTTGCGAGTTTCAGAGCAACAAGATATGATTTCTGCTGTCCCTGGGAACCTAATGCTTTAACAGGGAAATCGCTCATCTCAAGATTAAGATCATCCTTATGTATTCCAACAGTAGTATATTCCAGAAACCTGTCTTTTGCGACCGAATTCAAAAGCAATTCATTGAAATCACCATCTTTAAGATGAGAACGGTAACTTAATTTCACTCTTTCCTTCCCTGAAGAAATGAGGGAGTAATATTCCTGGAATACCGGAATAAGCTCATTTACCAGAATATCCCGTTCATGAAAAACATAACTGCCATATTTTACAAGCTGGGAATCCCACATCGAAAGCATATCGCTATCAAAGATTCCTCCTGATTTATATTCCTTCAGTTGCCTGTTCCTTTGTTGCAGTGCTTTATTATACCTCAGCACAGAATCGAGGTACTCACTATTATACTGACTTATTATTTTATTCAGAAATTTCCTTCTGTCCTCGCTGCCTTCGGTTATCAGGGCGGTATCAGCAGGAGATATCATCACAACCGGATAACGGCCTATATGATCAGAAAGTTTTTGATATTCTTTCCCGTTTCGCTTAAGGAGTTTCTGCTTTTGCTTCTGAAAAGCACAATATATCTTATCTTCCTCACCATCCCTTACAAAAGAACCCTGGATAATAAAATAATCCTCGTCGTGCCTGATACTCACACTATCAATAGTATTGAAAAAACTTTTTGTGAGTGACAGATAGTGAATAGCATCAAGAATATTAGTTTTACCAACGCCATTATTACCAACAAAGCAATTTATCTTGGGTGAAAACTCAAGTTGAGTGATCTCATAGTTTTTAAAATTTGTTAGTGTAAGATCGCTAAGGTACATCGGTATCTTGTAAATGTTAAAATATTATCTGTTTTGAAAACTTCAAAGTTAGAAAAAGACAAATGATTTCTATCATTTTATTTATGTCAGGAACATCAAAACATGAAGGTTTTTCGAATAATCAATGAAATGTAAATTCCTGTTTTGCCATTATTTAATGAGTAAAAAATCTTATTTTGGTTTTTTTTAATTATTTGTTTCAGAATTATTTGAAAAAAATTACTTTTGCGATGGTAAATTTTGAAGTAATACAGTAAAGACCAATATGGCTAAGAAGAAAAAGGATGATAGTCCACAGGCAATTTCGAATGTTGAACAGACGCTAACCAAAACAGAACATTTCCTTGAGGAGAATTATAAGTCATTATTAATTGCAATGGGAGTACTGGTTGCTCTTGTTGGATTGGTATGGCTTGGGAAGCTTTATCTGAACAACAGAAATGACGAAGCAGAATCACAAATCTTTCAGGCAGAAAAATATCTTGAATCAGATTCTCTTAAACCTTGCATTAAACGGTGATGGCAACTACCTTGGTTTTCTTGATATTGCCAAGGATTATAAATTTACCAATACCGGTAACCTTGCACTTTACAGTGCAGGCATCTGTTACCTGCACCTTGGTCAGTTTGAGGATGCAATCGATTATCTTAACCGTTATACTAAAAAAGACAAGGTAATAGGCTCATTAGCTATCGGAGCTGTTGGTGATGCTTATATTGAATTAGGGCAGACAGACAAAGGTATTTCTAAATATCTCGAGGCAGCCGACTATGCGAATAATTCATTTAATACTCCATTATTCCTTATGAAAGCCGGTGAAATGTACGAACTTAACGGAAACTTCAAAGAGGCATTAAAAATGTATGAGAGAATTGAAAATGAATATCCTGAAAGCACTGAAGGTACATCAATCGACAAGTATATTGCAAGAGTAAAAATTCTTATAAAGTAATTGTTATAATACATTCAATTTATTGATATTATAACGCATCTCACTCATCTAATCATGAGTCAGGTGCGTTTTTAATTAACACTTATTACTATGAGCACTTCCAATCTTTCTGCATACGATCCTGAGAATGTACCTGATGCAAGTAAAATGCGTTTCGGAATTATAGTATCGGACTGGAACAGAGATGTCACCTGGTCATTACTGAATGGAGCCGTTAATACACTTAAAAAGCATGGTGCAAAGGATAAAGAGATAATAGTTAAACATGTGCCCGGAAGTTTTGAACTGACTCTTGGAGCTCAGCTAATTGCTGAAAATGATGATCTTGATGCAGTGATATGCCTGGGATGTGTGATTCAGGGAGAGACTCCACATTTTACATTTATATGCCAGGGGGTTGCACAGGGTATCACCCAGCTAAATATGGAATATAACATTCCGTTTATATTCGGCGTGCTTACAACAAATACTCTTCAGCAAGCTGTTGACAGGTCTGGTGGCAAACATGGAAACAAAGGGGATGAAGCGGCTATTACTGCAATAAAAATGGCTGCACTTCAGAAGGATCTTGAAAAATAACCCTAGCGGAGTACTTTACGTACAAAAGCTACAGTAAAATATGACATCATAAACACTCCCATAAACCCTTCAAGTCCTGAAATAACTCTGCTCAGACCCATTGGATAGACATCACCATATCCTATGGTAAAAAATGTAATAGCGCTATGGTAGAATGATTGTAGTAAAACAGATAAATTATCCGGATTACTCACAGATGATACTGTCTTGCCAAGGCCTGTAAGTTCAACAAGAAAATAGAGTGAACCAAAAAACATCCAGAAAATAATTACACTGAAAAGCACCCTTCCGGGAGACGTTGCATACAAGCCTATCTTATCAAATACAAGCCATTGAAATCCGTGAGGAACATAGCTTGCAATTCTGGCCACACCACCCTTTTCTTCCTGTTCGGTAAGCCACGATTTAGCCTCATATCTCTTAAACATAATATAAGCTTCATCTTCATCTTCATATTTACCTGTTCCACTGAAATTTTCTTTAAGAATTCTGAATTGTTCGGCCTTCTGCCTTAATGTAGTAGCTTCCTGGTTTATAATAGACTCATTACATTTATTTAGTCTCCAGTCTATATATAACTTGCCGACAAGCCTCATTCCCGACATATCAATTGTTCTTATTTCAACAGGGAAGTCGTAAGGTTCCAGGTCCACAATATCACGCACTATGGTATCTGAAATATCCAGAAGATCAGCTTTTGCAAGACGCAGATCAAAATAGTGGTCAAGGTGGCACGATTTTAAGGAAATGAGTATGAAACATTGATTCATAGAAACTTACATCACCGTCACCAAATTCAGTTCTCTCAAAACTAATGTCAGTATCAGCCATCTCCATGAGATTGAAGTTCTTTGGACCAGATCCCATTTCAGCCTTTTTGAACTGGATTTTTGCTGCTTTGCACGAAGCCCCTTCAAAATTTACCTCACCATTACCAAATATCGAACGATTAAAATTTATCCTTCCCGAACCAAAGTCAACCGTTCTGAAATCAACACGGCTGTTTCCAAATTCTGTTCTTTCAAACATTATTTCGCAATTACCAAAAACCGAATAATGAAAGTCTACCTTCCCTCCTGTTATCCTGGTAACCTTAAAATTAAAACGTCCACTATTAAAGTGAGTATTAATAAACAGTAATTCACCACTATTAAACTCAGTATTTGCAAAGCTTACCTCTCCGCTTCCGAACTTAATATCCTGAAAATCCTTGATACCATCTTTAAGTATAGCATTCTTGAACATAAAATCACCATCACCAAATACTGATCCGGTAAACTCAATATTTCCGTCACGGAACAGGGTGTTTGAGAAAATCACATTACCAGTACCAAAAACTGATCCGTTAAAAAGTACTTTACCTCTTGCAAATGAAAATCCTTGACGCCATCTTTAAGTATAGAATTCTTGAACATAAAATCACCGTCACCAAAAACTGATCCGGTAAACTCAATATTTCCGTCCCTGAACAGGGTGTTGGAGAAAATCACATTACCTGTACCAAAAACAGATCCGTTAAAAAGCACTTTACCTCTGGCAAATGGCTTCCATCAAAGCTTACTTCACCATCAGAGAATGAGGAATGTGTAAAATCAGTACAAATTCTGGCTTCAAAAAAAGAATTTCTGGCTGAAAATCCAATAAGAGGAACCAATTCCTTCTTCTCGATTCCATTTACCCTGCGATAAGAAGAAAGCGAAAATTCAGGTATATAACAATTATCAAGATTCAGTTCTTTTCCCTCCTTTATAAGATCATATATGGTGTCAATTTCAACAGCACCAAAGAGCTCAGAACCAATCTCTTCTCCATTTTCATCAGTTAAGGTTATTATTGCAGTACGGGGAAATGTGCGTCCATCATCAGCAATGAATTTGACATTTTTAACTTCCACCCTGTAATTTGAATAACCTGTTACCATTTTATTCCTGTTTTAAAGTATATTCAAATTTAAAAAAAAATATGATGAATCGGATTTATATTTTTTTACCTCATACATAATGATTTGTAAGGACAGAAAGGACATTTTATTCTACGATCCTTCGTCATGATAAAAGGCTGTTTTTCATCAAAGATATTCTCTATTACGCCGGTAAGACCAGTCATAAAATTTTCACGGATTGAGGTGTAATCACTAATCTGCAGATTATTCTTATTATCAGATTTCATTCTCATCATGTCGTTATTCAGGCTTCCTGAAAGCTTCTTTACGGCATATACCGAAGGTCGTACGACCCTCCCAGCATTTTTCTCAAGATAAGCTTCGCAGTATAACAGAGTCTGAAGCCAACCGTCATAATCTTTCTTTCTATCCTCGGCAAAAAGATCTTCAAGTGATCTGACCAGATCTGCTATACTTCCTGTTTTGTAGTCGACTATTCTGTCAATGCCATCCTTCCGGTCAATTCTGTCAACCTTCCCTCCCACTTCAATCTGACGGCTTACTCCATCAGGAAAAATATTCATATGAAAACTGAAGGATTCTTCGAGATTAAGAATGGAGAATGGAGCAATAGATTTATCTGCCTTCAGTATCTTAAGAATGTAAGACATCAATACATCTCTGACAATCAGCTCATTTCCACTTACAGGACTATTCATTCCTTCTTTAAAAATATCTCTGATTGCATAATTAATTGTTTCAGAAAGAAGGATCTTGTCTTCAATAATTGATCCGATCAATTCACCCGTTACTGTAGAATTCTTCAGTTTAAGATAAATGCGTTTCATTGATTCATGCAAAATATTCCCGAGCATTGCAGGATCAATATCCCTTGAGATTTTGTCAGGTTCCTTAAGCCGGTTAACATAGCGGTAATAAAATTTCATCCTGCAACTCAGCCAGGTATTAATCGCTGAGGGTGACAGGACATTTGCCTTTTCTTTTGTCAGGTATTGTGACTCCAGCAATTTACTATGTTCAGAGCTTCTTTCAAGAATCTCTGATACAGAGCCCTGAGTTTTAATCTCATAACCCAGGTCGAGAAACTCGGGCATGAGCTGCGGATCATATTTCATCTGAACCAGGAACCGGCTCATCTCACCGCTTCTTAAGCCTTCGGAGTTTGAATTGTAGGTGAAAGTAACATTTTCAGCTCTCTGCAGCAATCGATAGAAATGATATGCATACAGAGATTCCTGATGATTAATTGATGGTAGTCCGAATGCTTCCCTCAGACTGAAAGGGATAAATGATGAACCAGTGGAGACAGCCGGCAAAACACCTTCATTCACTGACAATATGATCAGATTCTTAAAATCAAGTGCCCTCGACTCAAGTATTCCCATAATTTGTATGCCGGATAATGGCTCACCTGAAAAAGGGACAGACTGAATTCTTAACATCTTATCAAGAATTCTCAGATATGTATCTGTAGAGAAAATTACATCAGGTTGATTGACAATTGATTCAAGCCTGTTTAATGATAAAACAATTCTGTAAATGAATTCATTTCTCATATTTCTCTGAACCATATCGTCTCCATCATTATCCTGATCGATCAAATCGTTGATGGCTATAAGTGAAAGGATTTCTTTAAGATATTCAGAGAACAAAGCAGGAGTTCCTGGTTTGCGGAAAATTCTTGCGAGTGATTCTGATTGTTGAAAAAAGCCGGAAGGTACCCAAACAAGATTTGTCTTAATTATTCCGCTTAAAATTCCGGTATCCGATTCAGTCATCAATCCTGAAATTAATGCATGCTTCAGTATGCTTATAACAGATGTATGATTAAAATAATCAGTTCCGTCTATATTGGCTGAGGTACGATGAAGATCGATCAGCTGCATTATAAGTGTATATACAAGGCTCTGACGAAGAGGATGCCCCATTGTAATATTAATATCACCTATATTTTCAGGCAGACTGGACAGTACCGGCATCAGCATATTCTCATCTGCAAGTATAACCGCTGTATGATGAGCGTTTTTCGGAGTCATATCAGGCAGTTCAGCAACCAGTTGAGAAATAAGTTTAACCTGGGCAACATCTGATGAAGTATCTATAACCCGGCGTTTTGCTTTTATTGTGCCATCGGACAAAATTGTATCATATTTCCAGTCTGAAGGCATGTTATTTCCAAATAATTTCAGGTTGTTTTTTAAGAAAAATCCGGCCGAATTAGGTTTTTCATCCTTAATATAAGAATTATCATAATCCCAGTAAAAGCGGGCCAGACCAGCTTTCTTTAAGCTCATCATCACCTTTTTCTCGCATTCATTAAGCGCATTAAATCCAATAAAATGAACATATTGCCAATGGTTATCTGAAATCAGACTGATATCCGCTTTTTCGGCCAGTCTCCCTGAATATCATACCTTCATAAGCCAGGTTCTGGTTTTGTAACGAGCTTCTGAAACCCGAATACAAGTCATTCAGAATAGACCAGGTATTTATAAACCCTGATTTCTCATTAGTAGGTTTTTCAGGATTAAAATTGAGCCAAAACTTTCTGATGATACTTATCTGTTCGTCAGTCAGACCTCCGAACTGCTGATCGATAGTCTTGAGATCACTCACATTTCTAAACAGATGCAGAAGCATTTACAAGATATTTATCCACATCATCAAAATCATTGAGAAGCATGTCTCCCCAATAATAAAATTCATCAAAGCTTTCCGCTGTTTTATTCAATGACCTGTAAACCTTATAGAGTTCGAAGAGAAGGATCTCATTACCAGCTAACTGCAGAGAAGAATCTGATCTGAAGAACTCGTTGATAGTAACTATTGAGGGTGTCCATACAGGTTTTTCAATCTTCTCGGCAAGATATTTCAGAAAGTATAGTCCTGCACGTCTGCTTGGAAAAACAAGGCAGTGCCTGTTCAGTGAGTTTCCAAACTCACTGTAAAGTTCCTGTGCTATTCTCTCTAAAAAGTAAGTCATTGATTTTATTTTGAATGGTTGAATTCATAAAGCCTGCCCTGCCATGTATCAAGCTCTTCAAGGCGCTTCTCGATAAGGCTAACAATCTGATCAGTACGTTTTTTACCCCATCCGATTCCACTCAAAAATCTGGGTGGCGCCTCACCTGTAAAACGTTCAACAACAAATTGTGGATTCAGCTGCTCAAGAAATCTGACAAAGAAATCCAGATATTCTTCCCAGGTAAATAGTTCAAAGCTGCCTGCATTATCTTTAAACTCCTGCTCCATGAGTGTTCCCTTTATGATCTGCAGCTGATGAAATTTAACAGTAGTAAGTGGTAAATCCGAGATAATTGATGCCTGACCAAGCATCTCTTCTCTGGTCTCGCCAGGAAGACCCAAAATAAAATGTGCTCCGGTATTAATCCCCATACCTGCTGTTTTTTTAACCGCATCAACCGCCTCCTCAAATGTATGGCCCCGGTTAATCCTTTTCAATGTTTTATTATAGCACGACTCGATTCCATATTCAACAGCAATGTAATTATTAATGGACAGCTCTTTTAAAACTCCAGCTTTTCATCATCGATACAATCGGGACGTGTTCCTATTATAAGGCCTGTTACGTCTGGGAAACTAAGAGCTTCTTCATACAGAGTCCTTAATTTGCTGACTGAATCATAAGTATTTGAATATGCCTGAAAATATGCAAGGTATGAGACAGCTTCACTATATCTCCATTTATGAAACTCAATTCCTTCCGTAATCTGTTGTGTGACAGATTTTGATGGCAAACAATAAGATGGATTAAATGCATTGTTATTGCAATATGTACATCCACCTGTTCCTTTGCTTCCATCCCTGTTAGGGCATGTGAATCCTGCGTCTATCGAAACCTTTTGGACCCTTGCACCATATAGTTTCCGGAAATAGTTTGCATATGCATTAAACCTGCGCTCATGCCCCCACGGAAATATTCTTACTTCTTTTGTATCGATCGACATTATGCAGGTATTATTATATTCTTATCAACATACCATATAAATGCTTCAGTGTTCTTATAGCCCATATTTATCAACAATTCCCGGTATTGGTTTACCTGATCGATATAATGCGGGTTTTCGTCACCAAATTTGAAATCGATGACAGTCGCTTTACCATCCTTAATAATGACTCTGTCAGGGCGCTTTGTTTTACCATCCGGCAAAAGTATACCTGCTTCGGTTATGACTTCATTACCATGCATGAACCAACCTGCCACATCAGATGAGCTGATAAGGATCTTAACTCTTTCTTCAATTCCTGATGCTTCTTCAGCCGGCAATTTACCCTCAAGGACAAGCTTCCTGACAGCCCCTGGATATCTGATGAAGTATTAATTCCCTCAAAAACCTCATGCATCAGTTTTCCATAGTTAATCTTTTTACGTATTTCAACCTTATCGGAAGCAAAATAATTCTCACCATGAAGTTTGAGTCTGATCGACTCTATCTCCCGGCTCACATGATAGGAAGATGATACAAGTCCTTTAGTATATGTAACTTCTGTTTTGGTCTCAGGAATCTCTCCGTATTCAAAAGTATGTGTTTCCTTATCATAGTAACTACACAAATCAATACAGGAATTATTTTGAGGATTTGAATTCAGAGTCAGGGCATTTTTCAGGACCACCGACACGGTACTTTCAGACCTGGATGTTTCACCTGAGAAGCCGTATATCGCGTCTTTTGCACGAGTCATAGCCACATAAAGCAGGTTTATATTATCAAGATAGACAGAATATTTTTCTTCTTTATAATAATTTGCAAAGATAGTGGCAGACAGATCCTTACCATATTTTACAGGTACAATCCCCAGATCATTAAAGGGAGATGAATCGGGTTGCGCCCATAATACTGGTTGTTTGGATGGTATGTGATCAATATTCCAGGAGAGAAAAGGTAATATTACTACCTTAAATTCCAGCCCTTTTGACTTATGAATTGTAAGAATTCTCATGGCATCATGGTTCCCGGGCAGTACCACTGATTTTCTGCTGCCTGTAGTATCCCACCAATCGAGGAAAGACTGCAAACCGGAACCCTTGCTGCCTGTAAAACTTACAATATAGTCCTGAAACGTATTCAGATAGGCCACATTCCAGGAATAAAGTCCCAGTCCGAAAAATCTGATTATACTCTCAGTAGCCTCGAATAAAGGCATCTGTCGTACTGATGAGATAAAATCCTCATATCCATCAGGAAAATATCCTGCTGATACTTCGGCAAGATCAGTACTGTAGAGAAGGGCTTTATCGGCATCGGCATTACCTCCTGCAAGTAAAAACAGCCTTAACATCACAGCCCTGTTTATCATATCCAAAGGATCATTCACAACCCTGAGAAATGCAATTATGAAATTAATTACAGGAGCATTTGAAAGAAGTAGAGAATCGTTTGAGACAACATTAAAATTATACTTTTGCTTCTTTTCATCTGGCAGGCATTGCTATACCCTATTATCGTTTTAAGAACCTGAGCACCCTCCTTGCCATCCCGCACAATAATTCCTATATCGCTTGCACTATATCCTTTATCCTGAAACAATTCAATTATTCCGGGCAGCCGGCTTAGAACAATATCCTGCCAGCGTTTTTCATTTTCATCAGATATAAATTCCAGTCGTACATAGCCACCTGGCTTTTTGCCGGGATCAGCCTGAATCGCTTCATTGTAAATTTCTTTAAAACTTACCGGAAGAGATTCATCGGCAAGTGATTCATCAACCTGCGCAGGTATTATAGAAAAAAGAGAATTATTGAAGCTGATAATATTTGAACGGCTTCTCCAGTTTGTTATTAAAGGTTTACTTATAAATCTCTCTTTATCAATCGCCTTATTGAGAAATGATCCAAGTATCTGCCAGTCGCTGTTTCTCCAGCGGTAAATTGCCTGCTTGATATCACCAACAACAAGGTTATCAAATCCCTCAGCCATACTATTTTCAATCAAGTGGACTGAAATTATTCCATTGAATGATAGATGTATCCTGAAACTCATCGATCATAAAGTTTTCATACCTGTTACCAACTTTCTCGTAGATGAAACCTGACTGATCAGTCTTGGTTATCAGGCGCAACAGATCACCTGCATCAGAGAGCAGAAAACTGTTTTCAGTATTGGTAATATGATGAACATTCTTCAATACATCTGATAAGATTCCAAGTGCATAAATATTCGACATGATCACTATGGCACTTCTATAGGAAACAATATTTGAATCGTAAAAATGAAGAGCATCCTTAAGAATGGTATCGAGACCATCGTTAATTGCTGACACTAATTCGGATGATGGAGCACCGGTTGACCAGCGCGGCGGATCATTTTCAATTTCCCTTATATAACTGTTCGGGTCGGATTTACCACCTGAATTAAGAATGGCAATAAACCTCGGTACCCCCTGACCTTTCCTGTAAAACATATCATCGGTCAGCAGATTTTTTGCAGATATCAAATCAGCTTTTTTCCCAAATTCTTTTAACCGTGATTCAAATGAATATACAACTGATTTAATCTTATCTATATAGCTCAGAAGAAATTCCTTATTTTCAAGATTTGACTGTTCGCTTACGGTGAGGAGTTTAAATTTTTCCTTAAAAAGTTCCTCCGCAAGTCTGACTATGGACGCTTTAAGATTCCAGCTTTTCTCTTCATCGATGTTTGCCAGGGCGTAATTTGCCAGCCAGTCTTTCAATCGTGGCTCTGAGGCAGCAGATTCTATCATTTCATCGACAGCTAATGAAAGAATTGTGCTATGATCAAGTTCAACATTAAATCCCGAATGAAGGCCTGCCTCCCGTGTAAAGGCCCGCAATATCTTCTGAAAAAAACTATCAATAGTTGAAACATTAAAGCGCGAAAAATCATGAAGGATAGTGTTCAGTATTTCTCCGGCCTCCTTTCTTATCCACTCTTCCGATTTACCTGTTTCATTCAGTAGAGCTTCCAGATAATCTGACTTTTCACCACTTGAAAGTCTGTGCAGATTATCAAGGATTCTTGATTTCATCTCTGCCGTGGCTTTATGGGTGAAAGTCACCGCAAGAATTTTCCTGTAATTATATCTCGATCTGAACAGGTTGGCAAGAAAGATCTCAGTCAGTTTAAAGGTTTTACCTGATCCTGCTGAAGCGCTGTATATTGTTAAAGTACCTTTTCCCATAAAGGCATAAAGTTACCGATTTTTATTATGCCTGTTTTGACTGATGGAAATAATTAATTAACCTGGATGTTGGAGGAAGTTATAAAGTGAGAGGGTGAGAGGGTGAGGGGGTGAAGATGTGAATTTTAATGGCTTTAAGGTAGCGTTATAACTTTTCAGCACTTCCTCCTATAAACCGTCAAACCTAAATAACGTCTTTTTAATTATATTTGCACCGTGAAAAAAAGAGTAGTTGTTGGTTTATCAGGCGGAGTTGATTCAAGTGTTGCAGCCTGGGTTCTGAAAGAACAGGGGTACGATGTTGTCGCTCTTTTTATGAAAAACTGGACCGATACGACAGGATTACTGCAAAGTGACTGTCACTGGGAAGATGACCTCATGTTTGCTGAGATGGTCTCCAAAAAACTTAATATCCCTTTTCATTTTGTTGACCTGAGCGGTCCTTACAGACAGCGTGTAGTTGATTACATGTTTTCGGAATACGAAAAGGGCAGAACGCCAAATCCTGATGTACTGTGCAACAGAGAGATAAAATTTGATTCTTTTGCGGAAGAGGCAAAGAAAATCGGAGGAGACTTTGTCGCTACCGGGCACTATTGCAGAAAAGAAACAATAAGTGTAAATAATACACTTATTTACCGGCTTCTGGCAGGAATTGATGATAATAAGGACCAGAGTTATTTCCTGTGCCAGGTAAGCCAGGACCAGCTTTCAACAGCCCTGTTTCCTGTTGGTGACCTTACTAAACCGGAGGTAAGAAAAATAGCCGGAAATCTTGGTCTGGCAACTGCTCACAGAAAAGATTCACAAGGAATTTGCTTCGTCGGAAAAGTACATCTGCCAACTTTTCTTCAGCAGAAACTTGAAGCCAAAAAAGGAGATATAGTTGAAATAGACAGAAATTATCCCTACCCGGATATATCAGAAGCTATACCTGATGGCAATGGCACAGATGAAATATTGGCAATCATAACTGATCCTGTTGAATATACCCAGGAGTCAGGCAGGACAATAGGAACACATAGCGGGGCCCATTTCTTTACTATAGGACAGAGAAAAGGAATGAATATAGGAGGACATAAGGAACCTTTGTTTGTAATTGGCACTGATGTGAACAATAATATCGTTTATGTAGGGGAAGGTCATGAACATCGTGGATTAAACCGTAAAGGTCTCTTTATCAGAAATGAAGAAATCCATTGGATCAGAACTGACTTAAAAATGCAGGAAGGTGAATTTCGTGATTATTTAGTAAGGATCAGGTACAGACAGCCACTGCAGAAAGCACGTCTTTATGCCCGAAGCACGGGCTTATTTATTGTATTTGAAACCCTTCAAAGGGGCATAGCCCCGGGTCAGTTTGCCGCCTGGTACGAAGGTGAAGAAGTGATCGGTTCAGGTGTTATTGACAGATAAAAATCAATAAAATAATTTAATCCGGATAAACCTTAGTTTGTGAAGAAAAACAGCATTGACATAGCTACTAATGAAATAAAGATGCTGATTGGCAAGCATATTTTTAAAATCTGCGCCGGTTTAAACTTAGAAAAAAGAACTGATTTTCTTATATTCCTTAAGCTAAGATATAAACCAGTAAGAACAGCCAATGCCTGAAGCCAGGGAATGAACTGAGGCAAAAACTGGTGCCAGGGAGAATTAGCTGTCCCAAAGAAATCCCACCCCCATCCAAAAGGATCTGAAAGAGATTGTTTGATGAATGTAACATTTACAAACAACATAGGAATTACAAATGCAATCCAGTTCATTAATGCAAAGGGAAGAAGAGATCCGGCATATTCAAGAAATATATCGTTCTTATTACTCCTGATTTTTGCAAGTTTTGAACCAAGCAACGAAAGAAGATAAATAATTCCCGGAACAAGGATAAGAACTGATGACCACATTATCAGCGAATAAATGCCAAATAAATCCCAGTTTTTCTTATCAAGAATATTTACATAATCGCGAACTACAGGCCATGGTCCAAGATACAATACACTATATATAATTGAAATTGTGAATGTTGCCATCGACATCCATGCCTCACTAAAGTTTCGGGTTCCTCTTTCAGTTGCGATTGGTCTGCTAAAAAGAGATACATTATTATATGTGCAGCTTCTGAGACATTCCAGGCAAAGCCCGCAATCGCTGTTTTCCTTTATCCTGCCTACATTCAGGCCGTAAGGACATGCCCATCCGTTTGTATTGCCATTCTCACAGTAATGAGGCTTGCATTGATCACAAGTGGCCTGTGATTTGTTTCTGAGAGCCAATGTACTCATTCTTGAAAAAGGTCCCACAAATACACTTACAGGGCAAACGTAACGACAAAATGCCCTAAGTTCAAAAATTCCTGACATCACTGTTGGAACAACCATCAGCATAAGCACAGTAATACCTGAAATAAAAGGGTCAGCTACCAGTGTAGTAGAAAATGTCGCAAGCATTAAAAAGACGATTAATTTAAACCAGTCATTTTTTAGCCATTCGGGCCATCTCAGGAAAAGTCCTGAAAATTTATTATTAAAACTTTTCGTTTTTCCTTTAACCGGATTAAAGAATGATTTTCGCTGAATGAGATCGCCGAAGAATGGCAAGGGACAGATAGTGCACCAGAACCTGCCAAAAAAAGGTGTAATTAGGGCAACAATGGCAAACAACCAGACGGCCCACATTAAAAGGACTCCCAGGTTTCTTCCTGATACCTTGGTGCCAAAAACTGAGGTCAGAATAACAATATATATCATGACCATAGTAATAATAGTAAGGGCTGCCTGGACATATCTTGATACTACAATTCCCCTTAAAAAACCTGATCCTTTAAGCAAGTCTTTATAACCTTCTTTTTCACCATCACCAGGAATTTTCAGGATTGACCTTTTTAAAAATCCCTATTAACCATATAAATATTATTCCAAGAAGGCTGCCAATACTGAATACCAGCAGCGTATTTGGTAAAATTATCAGTTTACCCTGTTCAAAAGCATGCATCGGTCCGCACCAGACATGGCAACGATAGTTACTCTTTGAAACTATATAGTTATAAAATCCCTGATGTTTTGCAATAAGTACTACTTCCTTCACAATTACAGGTTCGCTAGTCGGGTCGCTTGTCTTGAAAACAGTTACCTCCTCGCTGGAAGGGCTTATTTTGACGTCCATGTCAAACTCCTGAAGAAAAAATGAATGTCCGGTATCGTCGCTTGAAAAAGTCAGATGAAGCGTGTCACCTCGGTTGCATCTGATTACATACGGATCCTTCCCATACCTGAAACTCGTGACATGAATATATCTGCTGGTTGGCTTTTCTGTAAAAAGCTGGCAGATGATAGACGGAAATAATCCAAAACCAAAGATTATTAAGAGATTAAGAAAATGGTTGCCCTTGATTTTCATTTAGAGAAAAAGTCGTTAAATTTCATGAATTTCACATCTGAAAAGACAGTATTCAATATAGCTCCAATGTTACTTAATTTATTTTAATGAAGTGCTGTAATAAAGCATATTTAGATTATTTTTGCTGTTAATTCTTAATTCAAATCCTCACAAAAAACATCTTATGCCAAAAGATAAACATTCACCTTCAAATCAAAAAAAAGGTTTCAAAACCCTGGTACTTTTAGTTGTCGTTTTATTCTTGATAATTGGCATCCCTTATCTGTTAGTAAGTTACCAGGCTAACAAAAAGGCATAAGCAAAAACAAAGTCCTTAATCGGATCATAAATAAGACAGGTTCAAGGAATGCCACTTCAGAAGAATTTAAAAATAATACGGTAGGGCAAAAGATAGATTTTCTAAATCCCTTACCTGTAGGACAGAAATTTACGGAAGCGCCCCTGATATCAGATGTACAGCCGGTAGATCTTGATAACGACGGACTATTGGATATTATCGTTTGCGACTGCAAGAGCAACTCAGTTAACTGGATCCGGCAGTTTCCTGCCGGTGTTTATACTGAATCTGTACTGGCTGACGGATTAAACGCGCCGGCCCATGTTCAGGTTATAGATTTTGATAAGGATGGTCATAACGATATTATGGTAGCTGTGCTTGGTTTACTGTTTCCCAGTAACGATAAAATAGGTTCAGTCGTTATACTTCAAAATGATGGAACAAATAATTTTATAAAACATGGGGTTATCGATAAGATAGCCCGTGTATCAGATGTCAGGGCCGGTGACCTGGATGGTGATGGAGATATGGACCTTGCCGTAGCACAATTTGGATATGATGACGGAGAAACACGATGGATTGAGAATCTTGGAAACTGGAAGTTTAACAGCCATATACTACAGAAACTCTCCGGTCCGATTAATGTTATATTAGTTGATATTGACAAGGATGGAGATCTTGACATTATCTCACTTGTAGCAGGAGTGGGAAGAAATTTATTGTTTCATCAACGACAGGGAAAGGAAACTTTACACCGAAACTGCTTTATGGGTCAAGTAATGAAGACTTTGGTTTAGCGGGATTTATATCTACGATCTGGATAAAGACGGTGATGACGATATTCTTTATACTAACGGCGATGCTTTTGACTACATTCCTCCCCAGGGAAGGCCCTGGCATGGAGTCCAATGGCTTGAAAATAAGGGAAACATGAATTTTGAATACCATAGGATCTGCAATTTTATCGGAGCATATAGTGCCAGGCCGGTTGATATTGATAATGACGGCGATCTGGATATATTTTCTGTAAGTGCATTCAATTTGTGGGACAAGCCTGAATCTCAAAGCTTTATATGGCTGGAAAACGACGGGAAAATGAATTATACCATTCATAACATAGCCAGCTCACCTACACACATATTAACACTTGAGTCAGGTGATTTCAATAATGACGGATTAATGGACTTTGCTACCGGCGACATGCATGCTTATCCACCATATGACCGAATGGGACGGATTATACTATGGATGAATAATGGGAAACTTTCAGCCGGGAAAAACTAAAATCAATTTGAGGAACTATAGAGTTTTAGTTTTTCTTCAAGATTTGCAATGTAATCATTTGATGAATTTTGATTCTTAGCCAGACTAATAGTTATATTCATAAATGTGCTTGCATTTCGGTTATCGCCTAGTCCATAATAAGCCTCTGCAAGACTTTTAGCTGTCGATATTAAAACTTCAGCAGAGCAACTTTTATGAATAAAAGCCCTCTCTGAATATTCCAAACCAGTTTTGTAATCTCTCATTTTAATATCCGGGCATGAAACAAGCAATGTTCCGAGTCTTTCAAGGATTTCCGGCACATTTGGATAAAAATCTAAAGCTCTCTTGTAATGTTTAATTGCCTTTTCCCACATTTTATTTCGTATGAGTATATTGCCAAGATAGCGTATTGTTGTCAGGTCAGTTGGATCACTATTAAAGGATGATTCATATTGTGCTATTGCTTCTGTCACCTTCCCGTCATTTTCGGCTATCATACCGGAAAATTTCTTTACTTTAGGATTATCAGGAGAAATATGTTTTAGTTTGTCAAGATATATAATTGCATTTTTTCTATCACCAGCTTTAATAAAAAAAGAAACACCGGATGTAAATGCATCAATATCTTCTTTATGCTTTTCAAGAAAATCGGTGGCCTGATCGAATGCAATATGTTTCATCCCTTCATTCCACAGACATAATGCAATACTCGATTGTATTTCAATATCTTCAGGTTTTAATTTTGCTGCCTGATTATAATACATCAACGCTTGTGAATTAAATCCTTTTTCATATAAAATATCGGCAACCTCCTTTATTTCATTAAAGTCTTCCTTATACAAATTAATATGCTTATCAAGATAAGGGAGAGCCTGTTTTCCTAAGTCCATCCTGAGATAGAGTTTGATAGCTTTGGAAATAAGGTATTTATTTTCAGGCAATTGTTTTAATCCATTTTCAGCTATAGTAAGTCCCCATTGAGGATAAAAACCTTTTTCTGCGAAATCAATTTGCTTGAGCAGGTAAAGGTGAGAACTTTGATAATAATGCCAGTTTGTCAATAATTGTATCGACCGGTGGAGTAAAATCCACCAGATGATCCGCATGAACAATGTTATATTTACTTTGTACCGAATCACCTTTTAATCTGTAAACACTCGCCAGAAACCGGTAGGAGGTCCGAATTGACCTGTGAAACTGCAAAATCTGTTTCAGAGTCAGCTCAGCCCTGTCAACCCTGTCAGAGTTGATATAAATTCTTGATAATTGGAACATTGCATAAGCCCGCATCGGAAAATAATCATTTCTGGTTGTTGCTTTTTCGGGATTGCTTTTTTCCTGAAGATTTGCATTTTTTTCATAGGCTACTTCTGCTTTATAGTTTTCTCCAAGGTTTCGATAACCTTCACCTACATAATACCATGCATGATAATTATCCGGATTTACTTTAATTACATCTCTGAAATTTTCAATAGACTTTTGTGATTCGCCCATCTCCTGATTTAAATAACCAAGAAAATAGCTCCATATCCATTTTGATTTATTCCTCTTACATGCCAGAGTATAGCACTGTGCAGCCTTATCATAGTATGCGCTTGAATGGTATATCATTCCAAGTTCGCCCATATTATCCGCCGAAGGATTTCTATGGGCTTTCAGTGATGCGCTTAAAATTTGTTCAGTAAGAAGGGCTGAACTGCTGCTCAGATCAGGTATGTCAGGTAGTTTTGATCTATATGGCAGATCAATAACAAATTTCAAAATAAAGACAAGGATTGCTATGCATATAATGCCACCGGTAACTATTAAAATTCTTTTTTTCTTTTTGATCATCCTCTCATAGATTGGGTAGCAAAAGTATAAAAATAAAAATATAAAAATATAAATATATTTGCCTCTGTTTAATTCATAATGCCATACTAGAAACTATTACATTCTGAGCCATAATGAACTATATTACAAAACATTTTTCGTTTTTAGTAATATGAAGTTAAATCAACTTTTTTTTAAAATTTATTATTTCAGGAATCTATTCCCAGGATTACATATCTCTGGAATTCAAAATACGCTTAAACAAGCCAAAGCGTGTCTTTTTAATATTCTTTATCTGAATGCTGACTACAAAGACGCCTGAAAAAATAAGAAGAGCAGATATAACCATCACCATATCAATATGGTCCTGTCCCATCAGGGTAGCCAGGTAAGCAGCAATTACAGGCTGGGTATACGTATATGTGCTTACAATTGTCGGACTCAAACGTCGAAGACCAAATGATATCAGAAGATAACCCAGAAAGGTCGCGAAAATAATTACAAAACTTATTTCAAGCCACGCAGTAAATGGGATTGCTGACCAGTCCATTGTACTCCATTGGGAGTAGCCGGCTGGAATAGTGGTAAACATGCCAAAGAAGAAAGTCCATTTCATGACTGTCAGCGGGTGATATTTCTCAAGCATTCTTTTTATTATAACTGTATAGAATGCCCAGCTGATAGTATTTATCAGTGTTAAAATATCACCAAGGAAGGTAGTACTGGCAACATCAGGTGTGCCATTCTGAAGAATCAATAATAATACGCCCGAGAGTCCAAGTGCAAGACCGGCACCTTTAAGAATAGTTATACTTTCTTTGAGTATTAAGGCAGCAAAAACAAAAGCGAATATAGGATTGGTGGATAATATTATTGAAGAGTTTATCGGAGAAGTCATATTAAGACCTATCAGGAAAAGGACCTGATTTATTACAACGCCAAAAAAGGAACATCCGAAAAGGTAAAGAAGATCTTTCCTGCTAACAGGCTCACGGGGAATAAAAAGGCTGGTTACCCAGAAAATCCCGGTTGCGATTATACTGCGGAGCGATACAAGGGCAAGGGGTTTTATATGATCAGGCATTACAGCCTTGGCAATAGAGAAATTGAGTCCATAAATAATATTGGCAGCAAGCAGGGAGATGTGTGCCCATGTTTTTACCCGACTCTTATTCATATTCAGAAATTGAGCCGCAAAAGTATAAAAAGCAACGATACTTTCAAATTATCTTCAGAGTGATTAAACTTCCTTTTCAGCAAGAATTAATTGCTCACATAACGAATGACCGGTTGTCCTTAATTGAATCAGTAAGTGTCTTTTCACGAATAATAAATATCTTTGAAGTAGTTGTACTATACATCCCACGCCGGCCAATCGGCAGAAATGTAAATGATAAATCCTTTAAGATGAAAAAGATTTCAATAATTAGCGGTGGCAGCAGCGGTTTAGGATTTCAAATTGCCGGACTACTTAAAAATTCCGGAAGAATGGTTCTTATTCTTGGCAGAGACAAATCTAAACTGGAGAATGCTACTCTCGCACTTAACCAATCATTAAGTGAAAACCCGGCCCTTTCATATGGTATGTAATATAGGAAGGGAGG
This sequence comes from uncultured Bacteroidales bacterium, assembly GCA_963741935.1. Classification (GTDB taxonomy): domain Bacteria; phylum Bacteroidota; class Bacteroidia; order Bacteroidales; family VadinHA17; genus LD21. The sequence continues at coordinate 190,990 of CAVUJY010000013.1, forward strand.
AAGATATAAGAAGTGTTGGGTTATTTCTGGCTTCTAATGATTATTCTGCTGAATATCTGTTCAATAATGCAGGATCGGGACTTTTTGCAAAAGCAGAAAACTCGACTTCTGCACTCATTGACCAGGTATTTGAAGCCAATCTGAAAGGAATGATCCTGCTCACATCTCAAATACTGAAAATTACTCCGGATGAAGAAGAGCTTACAATAGTTAATATAATGTCCACTTCCGCTCTGTATGGCCGATCCGAAGAGTCCATTTATTGTTCAGCTAAATGGGGTGCCAGAGGTTATACCGAAGCTCTCCGCACCGAACTGAAAGGATCTAAACGAAATATTATTGCAGTTTATCCCGGTGGAATGAAAACAGACTTCTGGAAAATGCCCGGACAAAATCGTGATATTGACAGTTTTATGGATCCTGAAGAAGTGGCTGAGAAAATTGTTAACGCTGTGCTTGTAACGGAAAAGATGTTCGTCACCGATATTACTATAAACAGAAAAAAATAACATGCTAAGGATGTTTTTACAAGTTTCCCTATGATAACCTGTTTTTATAGTCATCGTAACCAAATTCCTTAATTAACCTGAATTGCCCGTCGGTTGTCCAGATGCCAATAGAGGGATGATGTACACCATTGAAGGTGGTGGTTTTTACCATTGTGTAATGGATCATATCAAGAAACACGATGCGGTCGCCACTTTTCAATTCTTTATCAAATGACCAGTCCCCCATTACATCGCCAGAAAGACATGAATTACCACCTATTCTGTAAACAGGCTTTCCGGGAACAGGATCTGTGGCCCCGATTATCTTTGGCTTATATGGCATTTCGAGGCAGTCTGGCATATGGGCAGTAAATGACACATCAACAATTGCAGTTCTGATGCCAGAATTTTCAACTATATCTTCAACAGATGAAACAAGTTCTCCTGTTTCCCACGCAAAAGCGCTACCAGGTTCGAGTATTATCTGCAGGCCGGTATCCTCTTTAAATTTTTTCAGAATTTTTATAAGGTGATCAACATCATAATTTTTACCGGTAATAAGGTGACCTCCTCCCATATTTATCCACTTCAACTTCGGAAAATGCTTTCCGAATTTTTTCTCAACAATTCCAAGAACCTTTTCAAGGACATAAGAATCTGATTCAAATAAAACATGAAAATGAAGTCCTTCAATTCCCTCAGGAAGACCTTCATTAAGATCTTCAGCTGTTATACCAAGCCTCGATCCCGGGGAACATGGATTGTATAATCCATGACTTATCTCAGAATATTCAGGATTTATTCTTAACCCGGCAGATATATTTTTAGAATAATTACTTAATTTATTCGAAAACTTCGCATACTGATTTAAAGAATTAAAAGTAACATGCGAACTATATTCAAGTATCGAGTCAAATTCGTTTTCCTTATAAGCCGGTGAGTATGTATGTGCCTTACTACCAATCTCTTCATAACAAAGCCTGGCTTCATCCACCGAGCTTGCAGCTGCACCATTAACATATTCCTTCAGGATCGGGAATACCCCCCACATCGCGAATCCTTTGAATGCCAGTATAATTTCGGCTCCCGATTCATCAGAAACATACTTTAATAATTTAAGGTTTCCTCTGAATCGCTCTTCATCAATCACATAACAAGGGGATGGAACTTTATTGTAGTCTACTGACATAATTTCAAATTAATTGTCTTTGGGTTCAACGGTTCAATGGTTCAATGGTTCAATGGTTCAATGGTTCAATGGTTCAATGGTTCAATCGGCCCGGTAGTTTACTTGTATTTACCGTTGTGCCTTTGAGCCGTTATGCCGTTACGCCGTTATGCCTTACCTTAGCTTGCCGTTACGCCGTTACGCCGTTATGCCGCCCGTACGACGGAAAGTATTTATACACAGAAGTTTATGCCGTTATCGCCGTTATGCCGTTTTACAGTTCCAGATCAATATCATGCAACTCAACCCAGGGTAATCCAAGTCTGTTGAGTTCCTTCATAAATGGATCAGGATCAAATTCTTCAACATTGTAAACACCAGCTTTCTTCCAGATGCCTTTGAGATACATCATTGCCCCTATTGCAGCAGGAACACCTGTTGTATAGCTTACCCCCTGCGAACCTGTCTCTGCATAGGCTGCTTCGTGACTGCAATTGTTATAAACATAGTAGGTCTTTTCCTTCCCATCCTTTATACCTTTTATACGGCATCCGATGGAAGTCTGTCCTGTATAGTTTTCACCAAGTTCACCCGGATCAGGAAGTACAGCTTTAAGGAATTTGATTGGCACAATTTCCCGTCCTTCAAACATTATGGGAACAATACCTGCCATACCAATATTCTGAATTACCCTCAAATGAGTAAGGTACTCCTGACCAAATGTCATCCAGAACCTTGCTCTTTTAAGTGTGGGATAATTCTTAACTAGCGACTCAAGTTCCTCGTGATAAATAACATATGATTCCTTAGGTCCTATCTCAGGGTAGTTAAGTGGTTTATGAATCTCATGAGGTTTCGTCATTACCCACTTTCCTTTATCCCAGTATTTACCCAGCTGGGTCACTTCACGGATATTTATTTCAGGATTAAAATTAGTGGCAAAAGCTTTACCATGGTCACCTGCATTACAATCAACAATATCGAGATAATGCAATTCATCAAAATGATGTTTTGCAGCATATGCGGTATATATTGAAGTAACTCCCGGGTCAAAACCACATCCAAGAATTGCAGTGATCCCGGCTTTCTTATAACGGTCAAAGTAAGCCCATTGCCAGCTATATTCGTACTTAGCCTCATCGAGAGGCTCATAATTAGCAGTGTCGAGATAAGCAACACCCGTCTCGAGGCAGGCTTCCATTATATGAAGGTCCTGGTAAGGCAAAGCCACATTCACCACAATATCAGGATTAAAAGATCTGATCAGGTTTACCAGTTGAGGAACATTGTCAGCATCAACCTGAGCAGTTTTTATCCGGTCTTTTCCGATCTTCCCTGCTAATACATCGCATTTGGATTTTGTCCGGCTTGCAAGCATGATATCAGTAAAAACTTCAGGCAGAGAAGCCATCTTGTGAACTACTACCGAGCCGACTCCGCCGGCGCCTATAACTAATACTTTTCCCATATTTTAAATATCGTTTACAGATTATTTATTTAGCTTCTTATTATAATCGGACTAAAGTATGACTGGTTAACCGATAAAATGAAAAATCTGACCCAAATATAAGATATAAAAATGACCCATCAATGGACTCTTGACGGTCAAAAATTAATTAACATGTATCATAGTAATGAAAACATATAAAAACATATTCTGCTTATATTTGTACCCTGAAAATTCAGGACCTGAAAATGAAGCTGATCAATCCTTTTTTAATACTTCGGATTTTAAGTACGATTCTGTTAATAGAAACTATATCCTTTATATTCTGTTTACCAGTAGTTTACATATATCATGAAGACCCTGCTCCTTTTTTCTGGTCAGCTGCAATAACTCTGATGCTTGCGGCAATCTTGAACCTGATCTCCAGAGGCGCAGATGTTACAAAATTCACCAACAGGGATGGTTATCTTGCTGTTACGATATCATGGGTCGTCTTTTCTTTAATCGGAACCCTCCCTTATCTGCTTAGCGGGTCAATTCCATCTTTCATTGATGCCTTCTTTGAATCCACTTCCGGTTTTTCCACAACAGGGTCTTCAATTTTGAGAGATATAGAAATATTACCATACTCAATACTCTTCTGGAGAAGCCTTACTCACTGGATCGGAGGTATTGGTATAATTATGCTTGTAATTATAGTTCTCCCGTCCCTCAGAGTTACAGGTTATCAGCTATTCAGTCTTGAGTCATCGCTAAAGGAGAAGATTCATCCAAAAACCAAGTCTCTTGGTTTCAGGATACTGTTTATCTACCTTGGTCTGACACTTGCCGAGATAATTCTGCTCTATTTAGGAGATATGAATATGTTCGACAGTATCTGCCACTCTTTTGGTACAATTGCCACGGGAGGCTTTTCAACAAAGAATACCAGCCTGGTTAATTACTCTACATACAGTCAGTATATTGTGATGATATTCATGTTTCTTGCAGGCACAAGTCAGGTTATCTACTACTACCTTTTCAAGATGAATTTTAAGAAAATAAAACAGAATGAAGAGCTCTGGTTTTATATCGCCGTTGCTATACTTGCAGGAACTCTTGCGACTGCACTGCTTTTAGTCAATACCACAAATACATTTGAAGAGTCGTTCCGTTCAGGATTTTTCCAGATAATCTCTATTATGACATGTACTGGATTTGTTTCATCAGATTACCTTCTTTGGCCTCTCAGTGCTACTCTGCTGATATTCCTTCTTATGTTTTCAGGCGGAAGTACCGGTTCTACAAGCGGGGGAATAAAAATGGCCAGACATCTCATTGTAATAAAAAATATCAAGAATGTTTTCGTAAGACTTAATCATCCAAAATCAGTCTCCTTCATTAAATTAAATGGAAAAAGTATTGCTGAAAACACTAATATCTCAATCCTTTCATTTGTCGTTTTATATCTGTTCCTCTTCCTACTGGGAACGATCATAGTTGTTGTTACAGGGGTAGACCCTGTTTCTGCAGCCAGCTCAGCTGCTACATGTATGGCAGGTATCGGACCCGGACTTGGCATCGTAGGACCAATGAGTAATTTTGCTGACATGCCTGCAGTAAGCAAGGTTGTATTAAGCCTCCTTATGATAATCGGACGACTTGAAATAATAACTGTATTTACAATCTTTACACGAACGTTCTGGAAACTGTAGGCGTAAGGAATCAGGCGGAAGCGGAAGGCGTAAGGCATCAGGACGTAAGGATTAGGAACAGAGATAAGGAAGTTAAGATTGCAGTATTCAAAATACTAATCTTTTTTACTCAATAATGCTCTTACAACTCGAGACTTTCAGGCGTACCTACATCAACCCAATAACCTTCATCATGCTTCAGAGTGAATATCGGGTGTTCGGCTGCCAGTCTAAGGTACAGGTCTATCAGAGTATACTTCCCTTCGCTCATATACCTGAATATATCAGATTCAACTATATGCATGCTTGAAAAAGCAATTTCCGACAAGATTCTGATGTACCAGATGTAAGGATTTCTTCACCTGTTGATATGTTTCTCCATCCACGTAATTGCCCTGTATTATCAATAAGCAAAAATCTTTTACCCGGACGATGACGTACAGCCAGTGTTGCCAGTCCTTTCTTTTCCATATGTGTTCTCAGGAGCACGGAAAGATCCAGATCAGATATTATATCAACATTGTACAGCAGGAAAGGCTCTCTGTCAAAGAAATTTCGGGCTTTATACAGTCCTCCGCCGTTTTCAAGCAGCATGTCCCGTTCGTCTGATACAGTTATTCTGAATCCTGATTTATTAAGTCTGTCAACTTCAGCTTCAACCATATCGGCAAAATGGTGGACATTAATAATTATGTCGTTAAATCCATAATGAGTACATTTTTCAACCGCAAGATGCAGAGCTGTCTTTCCATTGATGTTTACAAGAGCCTTTGGAATATTCTCAGTAATTTTTCCCAGCCTCTTACCCAGTCCTGCAGCAAAAATCATTGCTTTCATTTTCAGTGCTTTTTAGTGTACCCGGATAAATTATTGCAAATCGCTTTCCCATTTTGGCAATTTGCATTGCTATTTATATTACAGAATCATGCTTTTCCAGCTCTTTATAAATATGAAGTGCCGGAATAAGTTTGACAGTTTGAAACAATTCAGGTAATAAAATAGGTAACTGCTCAGAATCAATAAGTTGAATAAGCAGTTTTACAGCAGGAACAATACTTCCGGTAAATGTGGGTTTCTTTTCGTATAATCCCCTGAAACCAAATGCTCCAAGTGCCTGCATTAGTCTTATCATGCTGAATCCGGCAAAATATCCTTTAAATTCTTCCTTCTTTTCACCTGTCACGCTGCAAAAATTATCGATATGATAGTCAAGAAGTCTTTGACGAGACTCTGAAGGAATGTGTGCTTTGGCATCATACAACAGAGATGCAACATCATACTGCGGTGCTCCTTTCCTCCCACCCTGGTAATCAATAAACCATGGTTCTCCTTCCACTATCATAACATTTGCTGATTGAAAGTCCCGGTACAGGAAATAATCCTGTCCTGTTTCAAGCAGGAAATCAGCAAGTTTTTCAAAATCGTGTTCAAGCCTTCGCTCATTGAAGCCAACAGCAACCAGTTTCAGAAACATGTATTTGAAATAGTTCATATCCCACATCATCGATTGTCTGTCAAAACTCTTATGAGGATAACATAAATTCAGATCCAGATCCATCAATTCCCTTAATCTGAAACTCAATCAGTTTATCCAGAACTTTTCTATAAATTTCTTCAGTATCCTTATTAAAACCTAAGGTCTGCTGTGGTTGATGAAGCCATGTAAATAGATTCATATCTCCCAGATCCTCAAGGTAATAGACAAATTTTTCAGGAATATATCCGAATATTTCAGGTACCGGCAAGCCTTTTAATATGAAATGTCTGTGTAAAGCCGATAAAGGCTTCATTTTCTTCAAGATTAGAATTATATGCGCCAATAACACTTTTATCGGCAGAGGTAATTCTATAATATTTTCTGTCGGATCCCGACTGAGGTAGTCCAACGATCTTAAAATCCGTATTTTTGAATAATTGTATGTATCCTTCTGATACTATATCGATTTCATTCATTAACAAATTTATTTAATCACTCTCACCTGAAGCGCATTGAATATCAAGAATGGCACTTCTTTAACCCTGATTTTAGTAACCGAATAAATGCTTCTTCTTTTATAAGCTAAAAAGAAACGAACTAATATTTGGTAAAAATAATAATTAAAGCCAATTACAGTCTGCCGTTTTTCAGATATTTCTTTGACATCCTGTCATCGGGATGTCTCACAGAAAAGTCGGCCCAATAATCTGCAATTGCACTTTTTATTTCTTTTCTAAGGATCCATAAACCGATAAGATTCGGGACTGTCATAAGGGCAATTGTAATATAAGATAATGACCAGATTATAGTTGTATCGGTAAACGAGGCAAAAAAGAAAGCAACTACAAAAATTAGTCTGTAATACTATAACATACTTTGGACCAACAAGATAAATAAGAGCTCTGTCGCCATAGTATGACCAGGAGATAGCTGTAGAAAAAGCAAATAAAAGAAGCCCTATTGATACAATATACTGTCCCCAGTCGCCCAGAATACTTTTCTTAAACGCTTCAGTAGTAAGAGGAGCGCTATGAATCAGAGACTTACCTGTCATTGTTATTGAAGCTGCAGGTAGGTTGCCATTTACCGTTAACTACATTTATTGCTGCCTGTAAAGGGAACTTTATTATCATCAACTTCAATATCTTCAGCAATAGAGCGACTGGCAATAAGGGAAACAGGGGTGGTTAATTTTCCATCAACTATTTCAAGCTGACCATTAAATAAAGGTATTTCTTTTCCTTTTCTTATAAAATTCATGACCTGCAGTTTCTGTTCAGGAATATTTTCATCATATTTTTTATTAAGAAAAACCATATCAGCATCCTGAAACTGATTTTCAATTTTTTCGGTCCATACACCGGATGAAAGAATTACCAGTCCTGTGAGAGTACATATAATAATAGTATCGATGAAAGGCTCAAGGATAGCAACCATACCCTCCGACACAGGTTCAGGAGCTCTGGCTGCGGCGTGGGCTATCGGAGCTGAACCTTGTCCTGCCTCATTTGAGAACAGGCCCCTGTTAACCCCTCTGTTAATGGCAAAAGCAACAGATGCTCCCATAAAACCTCCAATTGCAGCAGTACCAGTGAATACAGTTGAAAAAACAGAAATAACCGAAGGAATAATATTCTGATAATTGGTACCAATAACCAGAATAGCACCCAGAAAATAGAATATTGCCATACCAGGGACAAGTTTTTCAGTAACTTTGGCAATTCTTTTTATACCTCCGATAATAATGAGGCCAAGTAATAACAGAAAGTACTGCTCCGGTAATAATATGTTTAATTCCAAATGTTGCAAAAATTGAATTGGATATACTGTTTATCTGAGGAAGGCTTCCTGTTCCAAATGATGACAACACTGTAGCTGCGGCAAAAAATGCTCCCATAACAGCTCCTATCTTAATTACCTTTCCACTTTTTGTGGTAATGTTTATCCTTTTCTTCATATAGTACATCGGTCCTCCGGAAATTGTTCCGTCAGGCAGTACATCACGGTATTTATGAGATATAGTCACTTCAACCATTTTGGTACACATACCAATTGCTGCAGTAACAAGCATCCAGAATAATGCTGCAGGTCCTCCAAGATGAATAGCAAGAGCTACACCTGCTATATTGCCGGTACCAACAGTACCTGAGAGGGCTGTTGAAAGTGCCTGAAAATGAGAGGTATCCCCAACATCAAGATGATGGTCAAATTTACCTTTAACCACATCAACTGCATGTCTGAAATATCTGAATTGAGGAAATCCAAGATAAATAGTGAAGAAAACTCCGGTTCCCAACAAAAGAACGACAAACCAGACATTTCCTCCGATATAACCGTCGAGCATTACAAGAAAATCATTGATCTTTTGCATAATAAGGATTAAAGTAAAACATTAGATTAAGGGTAAAGGCAAATGTAACAATTTCCAAATAACATAAAAGCCGATAATAAATGTTCCTTAGCATTTTTACCTTCCTAAGAATTATAAAAATTGATATCCTCTACAAAATGAATATGCTAACACTGGAATCCATCACGTATAAAAAATTAGTACATTTGAGATGTCAAAAGATAGTTATTCTCATTTAACAAGCTCATAATATCTTCATTATAATGCACTTTAAAAAATCAATCCCATTTATCACTTTTCTAATTGCAGGTTTTGTAAGTTTTTCTGACATGAAAGCGCAGGTCACAGAACCTCCTTTCCTGAAATATATGAATCATCCCTGGGTCGATTCTGTGATGAAGACTCTCTCGATTGATGAACAGATTGCACAGTGTATATGGATTGCAGGTTATTCTGACAGGGATATTTCGCATGAGGTTGAGATAAGTGACCTTATAAGAAAATATGGAGTTGGAGGCATTGTTTTTTTTCAGGGGACAGCTTCAAAACAGGCTGAACTGACAAATTTTTATCAGAAAATTTCTAAAGTTCCACTCTTAATATCACTTGATGCAGAATGGGGTGTTGGCATGAGGCTGGCAGGAATTGAAAAATTCCCTTTCCAGATGACACTTGGAGCAATTCAGAACGATTCGCTTATTTACCGTTTCGGAAGTGCTGTTGCCTCACAATTCAAAAGGCTGGGAATGCAGGTCAATTTTGCTCCGGTTGCAGATATTAATGTGAATGCGCTAAATCCTGTAATCAACTACCGTTCATTCGGAGAGAACAGGGAAAACGTAACTTCAAAAAGTATTATGTACATGAAGGGAATGCAGGACCACGGCATTCTGGCAACGGGAAAACATTTCCCCGGTCACGGCGATACAAGCGTTGATTCTCATCTTGACCTGCCTCTGATAACACACTCACGGGCAAGACTCGACAGCATTGAATTATACCCCTTCCGGAAGCTCATAGATGCCGGAATAGGAAGTATAATGGTAGCCCATCTAAATCTTCCGTCGCTTGATACAACTACAGGTCTGCCATCTACTCTTTCACATATTATTATAACTGGAATACTCAAAAAAGAACTGGGTTTCAACGGAATAATAGTTACTGATGCAATGAACATGAAAGGTGTGACAAAGTATTTTAAGCCCGGGGAAGCTGATGCAAAAGCACTGGAAGCCGGAAATGATGTTGCGGAATTTGTTACTGATGTTGAGGCAACGATCAGAGAAACAAAAAATTACATAGCACAAAAAAAACTCACTAATGATGATATAGCTCAGAAATGCAGGAAGGTTCTTGCATTAAAATACTGGTCGGGGCTCAACAAAGTTCAGACAATAAGCACAGACAACATCGATCAGGATCTTAATCCTATGACCTCTGAAGCACTTATCAGAACACTTTATGCAAATGCCATCACTGTGCTTAGCAATAAAAATGAACTACTGCCTGTAAGAAATTTTGAGAATATCAGGATAGCTGCCATTTCAATCGGCAAAGGTACCATTTCTGATTTTCAAAAAAGGATAGCATCATATCATCCTGCCGACAATTATTTTATCGATCCTGATGATACTGCTGCATGTAATGATCTTTTAAAGAAACTTGACAAATATGACCTTGTAATTGCAGGAGTTTTTGGGCTGGATCAGAGACCTAACAGGGATTTTGGGATTAAGCCCGGATTAGAAGGATTCATTGGAAAGCTCGTATCGAATAAGAAAACAATTATATCATGGTTCGGTAATCCTTACGGGATTGACAGGTTAAATAGCCTTCGCAATGCAGACGGTCTCATTCTGGCTTACCAGGAAAATAATTTTACTGAAGACCTTGCAGGACAGCTTATTTTCGGAGGGATTGGAGCAAAAGGTCTGCTGCCTGTAACAATAAATGATAGATGGCCTTCGGGCTATGGAATAATAACTCAGGGAAATCTCAGACTTCAATACGGAATACCGGAAAGTGTTGGGATGTCATCTGCAATTCTTACACATAAAATTGATTCAGTTGTAAATTCAGGACTTCTGGCAAAGGCATTTCCTGGTTGTGTCGTGATGGCAGCCCGCAAAGGGATTGTAGTGTTCGAGAAAGCCTATGGTTATCAGACCTATGATGACCGTATTGCAGTAAGGGAAGATGATCTGTATGATCTGGCCTCAGTTACCAAAATATCTGCCACTCTTGCCGGCCTGATGCTCCTCGATACTGAAGGAAAATTCTCACCTGATAAGACGCTCGGATATTATCTTCCTGACTTCAGGAGAACAAACAAGGGAAACATAAGCATGAGAGATTTTCTGACTCATCAGGCCGGATTGACTCCTTTCATTCCATTCTGGAAAGAGACTATAAAATCGAATGGAAAGTTCAGACGCCATATTTTTGATCCTCAGTCTGAAAAGAAATATCCTCTGGAGGTAGCACAGGGACTGTATATCAATAAAAACTACAGGAAAAAAATGTTCAGAGAGATAAAAAAGAGTCCCCTGGGTGAGAAAAAATATGTCTACTCCGATCTTACATTCATCATAGCTCCTGAAATAATTGAGAATCTGGCCGGTGAGAAATGGTATAAGTTTGTGACTGATAGTATATACAAAAAGATAGGTTCATTTGATCTGGGGTTTAACCCTTATCTTAAATATCCTCTGAGCCGAATTGTACCTACTGAATATGATTCACTGTTCAGAAAGCAGTTATTGCATGGCACTGTACATGATGAGGGAGCAGCAATGTTAGGAGGTATTTCCGGACATGCAGGACTATTCTCTACAGCCAATGACCTGATGAAGCTGATGGAACTATATCGCAGGATGGGAAATTATGGAGGCGAACAGATTATCAGTAAAGCTGTTCTGGAAGAATATTCAAGTGTTCAGTTTCCTGAAAATAATAACCGCAGGGGACTTGGATTTGATAAACCATTACTGAATAACGCTGATCTGTCACAAAAAGACAGTTATCCGACAAAAAGTGCATCTCCATCCAGTTTTGGTCACTCAGGTTATACAGGAACTTTCGTGTGGGTTGATCCGGTTTCAGAGATATCCTATGTATTTCTGTGCAACAGGGTATATCCGACCAGAAATAATAACCTGCTCTCGGATATGAATATCAGATCGAATATCCTTCAGGCGATATATGATTCAATAATAAAGTAAGTCCGGGTAAACAGATCAAAGATAGATATATAATACTTAGTACTGATAATGTGACTATTGTCTCAAAAAAAACCTGGCTTTGCAAGCCAAAACCTAATGTCTATAACTGCCCTTGCTGAACCTTTTCATTATGGTCAGTTATCAATCATTGATTTATTCTTCTCAAAGTCAAAGAAGGTCTTTCTCATAACATCCGACAGCAACAGTTTATAATTAATAAATGACTCCAGCCGTGTGATATAAGCATTATTCAATCTCTCCTGCTCCAGAGCCATTGCCTGGCTGTCAATATCGCCATTAGCATATCTCTGACGGGATATCTCGAAACTTTTCTCTGCGACAACAACATTTTTTTCAAGCAAATGTAATCGTTTGAGACTGCTCTGCAGTCGGTTTACTGTAGTACGGATATCCCTTTCTATAGAAACCCTGTCTGCCTCCTGCTGTATCTGGTATTGAGCGAGAGTGGACTGTGCACTATGGACTTTTGCCCTGTTTTCGCCCCAGTCAATAAGAGGTATGTTTACAGTCAGAGCCACACCGAAACTGCCAGGACGGTTGATCAGGTTTTCCCATGTATTATTAATTGATGTTTCAAACGGAACTGACTTATTGCTTTTATTTACACCTATGAAGTTATAATTCAATAGGATATCTCCGTTTATCATCCCTTCAGCCTTTTGCTTCTTTATCGCCATCTGCGACATTTGAATCTGTATCTCATTTTCCTTTAACTCCAGCCTGTTTTCGAGTGCCAGTGAAACAGCTTTTTCAACATCGACATGCACATTATTGTAACCAAGGTCACTTTTTATAACGACGCTATCTTTAAGCTCGATCCCCAGCCTGTCTTTAAAAAGTGCTGTCTGTGCTGAGTAATCCACACCCGCAATATCATAGTTATTAATTGCTGCACTAAGGTCTACTTCCATCTGCAAGGCCTCAACTTCCCTGATCAGACCTGCTTTATATTTATTCTGTGCAATATCATATGCTTCCTTTTGTTTGTTTAAGCTCATCAGAGCAATATTTAATCTCTCATGATACGAGAGAAGAGTAAAAAAAGTCTGGCTGATATCGTAAACCAGATTCAATTCTTCCCTTTTCAACTGTTTCGAAGAAAGATCATAAGCCAGTTTTGCCTGTTTATAACCCAGCTTTATCTCGTTGTACCCCACAAAGGCAGCTATAGGCTGTCTTAATCCGATACTTGATGAGATCTGGGCATTGCGGTCCTGGGCATAATAATCAACAGAACTTTGAACACCCGATCTGATAAACAGGCTGCCGTCTGTAGGTAATGGCTGGCTTATAGTGAGATAACTATTTATCTGGTTCTGCCGTACCGGATAAAAAGAAATACCGGAGCTATCTTCAAACTGTCTAATGGTTTCGGTATACTGTGGTAGAACAAAATCAATATCCACATGAGTCTTAAAACTGCTTGTTGCTGCTTTAAGGTCGAATGATGCCTGCTTCAGACTTTCCTGCAATATAAGCATCGTTTTACTTTTCTCTTTAGCTAACTCAATACTTGATTCCAGATCGAGATTGTAAATCTGTTGTGCTGAATTACCAGATGGCAACAGGAAAGAGACAATAAGATTGAAGTTGATTTATGTAAGAAATTCATTTGAATATCTTTTATTAAAGTTATTTAAAATTTGTCATTAATTATTCAGGATTATTCATGCCGAATAGACTCAATAGGTTTAAGATTTGCTGCTTTTTTTGCCGGCAGGTATCCAAACGTAACTCCAACAAGAACTGAAAATCCAAAAGCAATAAATATTGAATAAAGAGTGATGCTTGTCTGCACATCGGTTGCAAGTGATATACCAAGAGAGAGTGAAACCCCCAGAATTACTCCTATTATTCCGCCGGAAATACTTAACACCACAGCTTCGGTAACAAACTGACTCATAATATCCGACCTGCGGCCGCCTATTGCTCTTCTTATACCAATTTCATTTGTTCTCTCGAGCACAGATGCAAGCATAATATTCATAATACCAATCCCTCCTACAATTAAGGATATTGCAGCAATAGATGCAAGAAGCAGATTATAAATCCTTCTCTCTTTTTCCTCCTGTTTCAATAACTCATAAGGCACTACAATGCTAAAATCCTCATTATTGAAATGATGTCGGTTAAGGATACTTCTGATCACAGCAGCTGACTCCACAAGATGGTCAGAATTTTCAAGTCTTACTGTTAGCTGTTTAATTTCACTGGAGAGAACGATTTTCTCTGGGGATTCGTTTATTAAAAGTTGAGAGAGGGATATAGATGTCATTATTGAGGTCGCGTGCTGCCAGTTCTCCGACTGTTTCGGTAAAAAGCGCCTTATTTTGCATAACACCAATGACTTCAAACCACTGATCACCCAGTTTAACATTCTGTCCGACAGGATCATCATATCCAAATAAATCTCTGGCTATCGTGATCCGAGCACACAAACTTTCAGCTGACGGTCATAATGATCATCATTTATAAATACCCCTTTATCAGTCTGATAATTAAGTATTTTCAAAATTGAAGGTGTAATTCCGATAACTGTTCCTTTGGAAGATTTGTCAGCATATTTTGCATCCATTTTCGTTTCAGCCTGGGGAGCAACATCTATCGACACCAGGCACAATTTCCATTATAGCTTCAGCATCTTCGAGTGACAGTCCCTTTGAGAATTTCATTCTTACCTCTTCTAATTCAGTATCTGTAAGATCTTTATCCCGGATAATAATATTATTTATCCCAAGATCCTGATATTTTGCAATCGCCTGTTTTTTTGCTCCTTCTCCAATTGAAACCATTGCTATAACGGAAGCAGTTCCAAAGATGATTCCGAGCATGGTTAGGAAAGAGCGGAATTTATGGTCAATGAGACCTAATTTTGCGATGTTAATATTTTCTGCATAACTGCATACTTATAGATTTTTTTGTATTCAGTGTCTCATTAACCGGGACAAGTTTCTGGCCGGATTTAATTCACTTTTAACAATAGTATGATTGCTGTTTGCCAGCACCTGCCTGAACTTCAATTTTTCGGGCGGAATTGCGCTTTTTAAGAAACACATATGAACGGCCATTTTCTTTAAGCAGACAACTGTTAGGAACATACAGCGCATTGTCCGATTCAAAAAGTGATATACTCGCAATTAACAGTCATGCCGGGTTTAAGACGTAAATCAGTATTCATCGATTTCAACAGTTACATTAAATACCTTTTCCCGTTCGCGGGTCAGGCAGATTTTACTGATATCAGTTATAATCCCATTAAATGGAACCGAAGGGAATGCATCTAAGTCTTACAATAACTTTCATTCCGGCATGTGCTTTTCGAATTTCCGCTTCATTGATGTAAGTTTTAGCCTGCATTTTAGTTAACATCAGGAATGCTTGCAATTATTTGTCCCTGGTATGGAGAATCGCCTACCTTCCAGTATTTGGGGATTTTGTGTAAACTTGTTCACAGCAACCTGGAAGATACCATCAAGAGGAGATCTGATAACAGCATTTTCAAGGTTTCCTTCGCATTTTTCAGCTCAGTCTCACGTTGAATCACTTTTATTCTCTGAATCCGACGATCATAATCATCCAGAACGGGTTTAAGTTCAAGATTACGTTTTACCTTTTTTAAGTCTGATAGTTGCCTGCTGAAATTCAAGCTCTTTAATTCTTTGTTTAACCTCAGTATCGAATTTACTTTTTTCAACCTCAAGCTTTTTCAAGATCATAAGCTGCCAGTTCGCTTTTAAACTGGGCATTCAATTCCTGAATATTATTTTCACTCTGAACAGCCTGTTTCTTAGCAGCGGCCAGCTCGTTTTCCAGCATATCTTCCCTTTCAAGAATGAATTTATAAATGGATGAAGGGTCTAATTTAATAATTGAGTCATTTTTATGGACTAGTTTTTCCGTGTTCGCCAATCCAATAATTTTAAACTGGTATCCATATTGCCAGCCTATCTGTGGCATCGTTATAAATGATGCTTTAATTGCTTCCAGTTCTCCTGCTTCGACGATTGATTGTCTGAATGAACCTGTCATAACTGTAAAATCGTCGTTACTATCTCTTTTACAAGCTGTTAATAAGAAAATCAGCAGACATGAATATCAGAAACTTTTTTTCTGCGCTGATCATTATGGATAGTGTGTATGGCCTTTTTAATTTATTCATTGTAGTTATTAAGATCTTTTGTGTAACTTATTTATTTATTAATTCATCTGAATCCGGTAATAAATGATCCGTAACAGATTATCATCAATGATCCTCAGTTCTGGCTATTTTCAGACTTTTCTTGCTTTTCCTCCTTATTAAGAAACGGATCGGACAATGCTAATTCATCATTTTCTTCCAATCCTTCTGTAACAATGCATAATCAGTATTTACCGAGCCAATTTTAACAGGCTGCCGCTTAAAGCCTGACTTTGTTTTGACATATACAAATTCATTATCCCTATCCTTAAAAACAGCCTCTATTGGAATGTATAATACTCCTGGAATTTCATTGATCAATATCTTGCAGCTTACAGTCAGACCTGGTAAAAGGCTTTTTGAAGTTCCATCAATCCTTATCTGAACAGGAAAGATTTTTATTTTGATTTTGAATCCTTATTCTGAGCCAGATTTGCAACGGCTACGACTGTTCCGGTAAAAGTAGTGTCGGAATAGGCATCAGGCTTGATTTTGACTTTTAGACCCAGGAGCGACTTTAGTTATATCCACCTCATTTATTTTAACCTCAGCTAACATTTCATTCAGATCGGGCAGCTCTATCAATATTGTACCGGAATATGGCTGATCGCCAACCTGCCATTTCTGATCTGTCATCCAGTTTTCTTTTGTTATTGCAATACCAGGACTTGGGCTGATTACAAAAAGACTCTTAACTGTACGGTTAGCTTCTTCTAGTGAATTTGTTAATTGCTTTATGCTCAGAGTCTTTTGAAATACATCCTCTTGCTGAATCTTTTTCTTATTTTCAATTTGCTCCCTGGCCCTATCAAGAGAATATTAGCAGTTTCAAGCTTAAGATTGATCTCTTTTTTTGTAACATCTGACTCATAAACAGCCTGTTCAAAATTGATTTTAGAAATTTCCTGTGAGATCCTTGATATCTCCAGGTCAGACTCAAGATCTTCTATTTCAGACTGCTGTGTTGCTTTCAGCTTATCAAATTCAGCTTTTGCAATTTCAAGCTGTTGCTGAGAGTTGATTATTGCTTTCTTAATCTCCGAAGGATCAAAAATTATTACCGTGTCCCCTTCTGCGACCTCCTTTCCATCACTTACCATACTTGTAATTTTCAGTCCGCCATACCGGTACGAAATATTTGGTGCAGATATATTGATAGAGTTCACCGCCCGAACAGTGCCCTCTTCAGTGAGCTCTTCAAGAAATGTCCCTTTTTTGACAAGTGTTGTCTGGACGTCCTGAGCTACTTTGCTGCCGCATGCAGTAAGTACCAGGAAAATAAGAATAAGAATAATTTTTTTGTTCATTATCAGTTGTAATTTATAACCGTATACTACTTATTCAAATCCACATTCAATAGTGTTGGTTTTTTCCTGATTAAGTTATGAGGGGGCTCCATGAGTGCAATTGACTCATCCCCAACAAGCCCCTGGGTAATTATTGTTTCAGAGCTGTTTGACAATCCTGTTTCAACCGTCACAGGTTTGAAATATTTGCCATCCGCCACATAAACAGTCTTTAAGCTGTCCACCGTAAATATTGCAGACGCCGGTACAACAATTGTATCTTTAACCTGATCGATAATTATACTGCATCTGGCACTAAGTCCGGGTTTCATTTGTAAATGACAACTATCCACTCCGATGATGATCTCATATGCTTTAACTGAAGATTTTTCATCCACTTTTTTACCTGCCAGAGATTTCCTGTTAACTTTTCCGGTAGTCTATAAATCAGCAGCTGCATCGACCCAGATCTGTACATTTTGCTCTTCTTTAATTCTTTTATAATCAGACTCAGGCACTTCAACCGAAACCTGCATTTTATTAAGATCCGGGATTTGAAGCAGGCCCATATTACTCCACACTGAACTTCCCTCCTCAATCTTGCCTCCCAGGGTCCCCATCCCCTCGGATGACATGAACATCATAGTGGGCGAAACTACGTGCATTATCATTCCATCTATCGGAGAAAGAATTGATAAGGAATTAAGCTGTTGCTGCATCATATCTGATTTTATTCTTCTGCATCATGATACGGGCTCCCATCTGCGAAAGTTCAGAGTTATCTATCCGGGTTTGTGCATCCAGTTTTTTCTGAAGTTTCTTTCTTTCCAGCTCCACCTTTTCCATTTCCAGTGCAATAAGTCGCTGTTTCACCGGAGTTGCAAATTTGATTTGTATCGAATCGAGATTACTTATAGCTGACTGGGCCTCATTGGTTTCAACCTGGGCATTTAATAATGAGAGCTGCATAGCATTGTCAGCTTCCAGTTTTTTCGCATCAGCATCCATATTCTCGAGTTCAGTCTTCAGCTCATCGAGCTGAACCTGCAGTTCAGGCCAACAATGG
>CAVUJY010000014.1:0-209292 GCA_963741935.1 uncultured Bacteroidales bacterium
TCGCGTTGTTGGTTATACGTTGCAATACTGAGACCAGAACAAGGCTGTGTTAAAAATTATTTCAGCACCATAGTTTGCCATGAATTCCAAATCCTTTGTCGACTGGTAATACTGCCATACATTATCTGGGATAGCAGCATTAATATGTCTCTGTAATCTTGAATTATCGGGAATCCATCGACCGGATTCCGGATTCAGGTGTATAAGCTGACTTTCTTCCCTTCCATTGCTCCCGCTTTGCCATGGGAACATAGCACCTTTGTAACCGTTTTCCCTGGCTGCAAGACGGGCTTTCGTTAAACGTCGATACCGGTACATTAGCAGGGACCGGGCAAGTTGCGGTGTGTGCAGGTTGATATAAGGGAAAATATACAATTCATCCCAGAATATATGTCCACGATAGGCTTCACCATGCCATCCACGCGCAGGCACACCAATATCACGACCGACTCCGCTTGGATACTGTCTGATGTAAATGGAAAACATGCAACCTCAGAATCAGCAATTCATTATTCTCTGTTTTTATTTCGATTTTGCTGTGTGACCATATCTGTTCCCATGCTAATAAGTGGTTTTTCAGAATTTCATCGAAACTAACCATATAGTTGATCTTGTTTCTTGCCTCATTAAAGGGATCACTGATTGCAAAATCATTTGAACTAAAGATCGATACAAGTTTCTTTATTTTTAATGGACAATGTTTTGAGCAGCCTGTTTGTATATCCTGCCAGACTGATTTCTCATTCCAGGTAGTTGTCCTCAAACATTGTATTTCATGGTTATCATCAAATATTTGTGTTAGACCTGCCTGTGCCATCATTATTTTCGATTGTTTGGTCTGACTCAGCAGGAAAATGCTGTTCCCGTTTATTCTTCCGGTTTTCCCAGTATATCGAGATGGTTACTGTTTAAATCCTTGTAACGCTCCACCCCCTGATTTTTAATATCTCCGTCTATCCCCGAGCGTACAGTTATCTCTCCATCCCAGTTTTCAGGTATTATCGTCCATTCGATCCCTGCCATATGGATATCATGCATGCTGACAAACCTCCTGCTGATAATTGTGGTCTCTCTTTTGTGATCATCTCTGAACTTCATATTACGTACCAACACACCTTCTTTCAGATTTAATCTGACAATATGTTCGAGTATCTCCATTTTATTCAAATCAAACCATTCTGATTCTCCAATCCTGAATGTCAGGAATAACCAGTTAGGCCAATTAACGAGATCTTCATTTTCTATTTCCTTATCCTTTATTTTTGTGATGGCACGATTATACCCGCATGCCAGATAGGTGCCTGGATAATTATATTCTTGTGCACTTAATTCCTCCATAGCGCCCCTTGTTGCAATATAACCGTTGCCAAGCGTGCATAAAGCTTCCCTTAGTGGATGTTGCTTAGGATTCCAGTCTTTATATTCGATAATCCAGTTATCCATTACTTGTGGATTTTGTTGGTTAACATTTCAATAAAGATTTGAACCTGGTAAACATTTTTTAATGAATAGCTGGCTTTTGTAGGGTGGCCATGAAAACCAACGAGTATTCCGATTCCGGTTTCAGGTAGAGTCTTAAAGACATCTTCATCTGTTATATCATCCCCAATGTAAATCGGAACAACCTCCTCCTGATTATCTGAAAGTTTAAGTTTTTCAAGAATCCAGTTTATTGCCCTTCCTTTATGCCAGTCAACATCGGGCCTGATCTCAACTATCTTCTTTCCTTCACCTTTTCTGAAACCAGGATTTTGATTTATGATCAGATCCACCTTACTGATGACCAATGGGATATCTTCTTTTACAACATTTCTGTAATGAATTGCTATTGCATAACGTTTCCTTTCAATACGTACGCCTTTTATGTTTCCTGCAAATACAGTACGCAATTTCTTTTCAATTTGTTCGAGCCCCGAAAGGATCTCTTCTGATTTCTCGTGTTCCATGTATAAACCGTCAGGGCCTGAAATACGAAACCCATGGCTGCCGCCATATATAATGTTGTCAATCTTAACCATCTTTTTAACATCATCCATATCCCTGCCACTTATTATGGCCAAAGGGAATTTTGAATTGTACTGTCTGAGGACGCTTCTCATATCGTCAGATAATATGGCATCTTCCGGGTTCTTTACGATTGGTGTAAGTGTTCCGTCATAATCCAGAAAAAGCATGTGTTTTTTATTCTTTACACGACTGTTATATTCTGAAATGTTTAAGAACAGAGAAGGCGCATATCTGACAAAATATAATCTGATATCAGGACTGAAAAGGTCGAGTTGTTTCATGTCGTCTATAACAATATCGGCACCATTCTCATAGAGTACTTTTTTAATATCTGTCCGGTTTATGCCAACCACCAGTGCAAAATTACCTCTGCTGCCGGCCTGTACTCCGGAAATAGCATCTTCAATAAGCACGCAATTTTCAGGTTTTGTGCCAAGCTCTTTGGCAGCTTCGAGAAACATGTCTGGTGCAGGCTTCCCCTTTAAGCCTCTTTCATTTAATGCAACACCATCAATTCGTGATTCGAACAGGTCTGTTATTCCGGCTGCTTCAAGTACCTTCAGGCAATTTTTGCTCGAGGTAACCACGGCGCATCTTAATCCCCGCGATCGCCAGTATTTGATCTGACTTATAGCATTACTGTATGTTTCAACACCTTCACGATCAAGTATGTCAAGAAAAAGTTTGTTTTTTAAATTACCCAGTCCGCAGATTGTTTTTTCAAAAGCAGAATCATCAGGTTCTCCGTATGGCAGATCTGTTTCCCTTGATTTCAGAAAACTACTGACACCCTCATGCCTGGGTTTGCCATCAATGTATAAAATATAGTCTTCATCGGACATTTCATGTTGTTTTGCCTGACTATCAGCAAAATACCTTTGAAACATTTCTTTCCATGCTTCCCTGTGGATTATGGCAGTTTGTGTTATAACACCATCCATGTCCAGAATAACGCCTTCCATTGCCTGGGGTTCATGACGGTTTTCATGACTTATTTTCTTTTTGTCTGTTCATAAAACAATAAAGCTTACATGTTAATAGAAGTTTAATAATATAAGACAATTCCAAAAATTATAGTATAATTTCTTTATAATTAGTATATCTATAAATATCAAAAACCTTTTCCTTACGAAATATTCTTCTTTTGATTTATATTCATTTTTTAGATTTTATATTTATTCTTATATGTTCTCTGTTTATCTTCTATGAATTTCTTTATTATCATTGTTTTCATTGTTTTCACTTTCCGAAGACTTTGGAGCCAGGAGCGAAATTTTATTGTCCAGAAATTTAATCCGCTCATCCTTTTTCTTTAACTCTTTGTTCTTCTTTGCACGATATGGCAGCGATAATAAGAAGCTTGAAAAGGCTCCGAATGTTATGGATAAAACTATAACGAGTGATAAGCTAGAATAGGTTTTCCATAGCCAAAAATCAACATATACTTGCTGTGAATTTTTTAAAGCGAAAAATACAACTGCAACTATAAGAACTAATATACCCATAAATGTTTTTTGCATAATACCATATTTATAAAAATTAATACCTGATCATAACATCTGCCAGTTGATTAGACACGGCTGATTTATCTTGTTCTTCGAAAATTCTATCCCCTGTTTTAATAAGGTTAAAAGAGCTGTAAAGTCAGGAAAACATGAGGCAATTCCTTTTTTCTTAACATTGTTATCCTGGTACAATTAGACTTTTATTCGATGTTGGCCCGGTTGAGACTTATAGTTCCTACTCAAGCAGTAATGCGGCAGCTCCGATCAGCCCTGAATCACAACCTGCCTTTCGATTCAACTATTTCTATCTTGTCGAAGATCATGTCTCGCGCAAGTGAGTGGAATTTGCTTTTTATCCGATTCAGATAGACCTCTCCCCATGACATAAGTCCTCCACCTAATATTATGACTGGTGGATTAAATACCTGGAAGATGTTATATAGTCCAATTCCCACATAGTCAGCACATTCATATAAGACTGCTGTCGAGAGCGGGTCTCCTGTGTCAACACCTTGCTTTATCAGCCATCCATCTACTTTTGAATAGTCAAAATCTACTGGCAGTTCAAGTGTTAATTTTAATCCCTCATCACTCTTCTTCTGAAAAATATATGGTAAGGCAAGGCCACAGGCGCAAGCCATCAGACAACCCTCATTCCCACAGGTACATATTTGCTTATTATCAGAGTTTACAATGGTGTGCCCGAATTCACCGGCTGTTCCGGTCATCCCCCTGAAAATCTTTTTGTCTAGTATTATACCAGCGCCTATGCCTGTACTTATTGTAAGGAAAATAAGACTTTCATAGCTCTGGCCTGCACCAAACTTATACTCGCAAAATGCCTGTGCATTGGCATCATTATCAAGAAGTACCGGAACGTTAAATTTCGCTGAAATAGAATCACGTAGAGGGAAATTTTTAAATCCCTTAAGGTTTGAAGTGGTTAGTGTATAACCATCCCTGTACCGGAGATGCCCGGGAAATCCCATTCCTATTCCCAGGAGATCTGCTTCTTTGAGACCGTTTGCCTCAAGAATATTTTTTATCAGATATACAATCTGTTCTACAATCATGGTTTCTGTCTTTCCTGCATGATCGAAAACAGTAACTTTATCAAGAATTTTACCATCCTGATGAATCAATCCTACCGATAGTTTTGTACCACCAAGATCTACTCCGCAAAGTAATTTTTCCATATGATATTATAATGTCTGTTCTGTACGTGCAATTATATCATCCTGGGTATCAGGAGAAAGGGTTGTGAAAAATGCTGAATATCCGGCAACACGAACAACAAGATCACGATACTCTCCCGGATCCTTTTTTGCTGCAAGAAGTGTTTCTCTTGAGACAATATTATATTGAACATGCCAGCCTTTTAGTGTTTCAAAAAAGGTTCTGATGATGGCGATCAGTTTCTGTTTCTGTGTCTCTCCTGACAGAGTAGAGGGGGAAAGTTTCTGATTAAGAAGAACACCTCCCATAATCCTGTTTGTAGGAAGCTTGGATACTGATTTGAAAACAGCCGTAGGCCCAAGTATGTCAGTTCCGGAAGTTGGAGAGCTCCCTTCGGCAAGGGGTGTAAATGCTTTCCTTCCGTCGGGCGTAGCCGGAACAACGGAACCTGAAGGAACATTGGCCGATATGCTTGATGTTCCTGCATAATATCTGCAACCGATCGGACCTCTGCCAAAGCGGGTTGTATGGTATTTTGGCAGCTCATCTATATAAGCCATATAGGCAACGTGCAACAGGCTGTCAACATAGTCATCGTCATTACCATACTTGGGAGCAAAGTTTAGCAGGATCTGACGGATTTTTTCTCCTTCTTTGCCTTCAAAATTGCTGGCAAGATTATCGATAAGAGTTTTCTTATCGATGGTGCAATCTTCAAAAACCAGCCTTTTAACAGCAGCCAGTGAATTTCCAAGGTTAGCTATACCTACCTGCAGACCGGATATAAAATCGTAAACAGAACCCCCTTCTTTAATTGTTTTGCCACGGCTGATACAGTCATCGACGAAGGCAGAGCATAGTATATCGGGAACAAGCTCTTCTATTGCAAGATCAGCGACGGTATCAATTTCAATTGTGGCTTTTGTATAAAATTCTATCTGATGCTTCCATGCATTCATGAGATCATCAAAAGTTTTAAAGTCCATCAGATCCCCTGTGCCTTTATTGAAGGTTCTTCCTGTCATGGAATCTCTTCCGTCATTCATTGCAGCCAGGAAAACCCTCATGAAATTGAGGAAGCTCATTCCCGTACAACGGTAGCCCCATTTCCCGGGTACTGCAATTTCAATACATCCGATAGCCGAATAGTTGAAAGCATCTTCTCTTTTTACACCAAGTTCAATAAGGGAATCGATTACAATTTCGTCATTATTAAATGCTGGCATCCCAAATCCCTTTTCAATTACATTTATGCACTCCCTTAGAAAATTGTTGTCTATATCTTTATGAAACCGTATTGATAAATTGGGTTGAGTAAGCCTCATTCTTCCCACAGAATCAAGGATCAGAAAGCTAAGATCATTTACAGCATCTTTCCCGTCAATTGTCTGCCCTCCGATCGTAACATTTTGGTATAGTGGTCCTCCTGCTGAATATCTTGTATGTGACCATGAACGTATTTTGTTGACAGACAATAATTTAAGCCATGTGTTTTCAAGCAGTTCGAGTGCAAAATCTTTATCAATTTTACCTTTAAACAAATCATCTCTGTAAAATCTGTAGAGATACTGATCCATTCTTCCAAGTGAAACGGAATGACCGTTACTTTCAATCTGCAGTATAAGCTGAACAAACCATGTAAGCTGCAGTGCCTCATAAAATCCTTCAGGAGGGTTTTCACTAATTTTATGGCAAATTTCGCTTATCCTTAGAAGTTCGGATTTTCTTGCTTGTTCAGACTCGCACTCAGACATTTCATAAGACAGCCTTTCAAATCGACTGATGAAGTTCTGAAACGCCTCAATACCAATCCTCAATGCATTATAGAAGTCCTGCTTCTTAAAAAAGTCTGTATCAGAAGCTTTTAAAGATTTTTGCATGAGATCAATATCGTTAAGATATCCTCCGAGACCTATATCAAGTATTTTTTCGAAATTTACAGCAATATGCGCATCTCCCGATGTCAGGTTTCCTTCAGCCCTTATAATTCCTGAATCGTGTATCTCCCTGTTCAGGGGAGTCATGAGTGAATAACCCTTCTCAATCAGAGTTTTGCCATCCCACCATCTGCAGATTTCTCTTAATTCATTCTTTTGAGCTTCTGTGACATAGAATGCATCACCCGGACGCTTATCAAACTCATCAAGCTCATTAATTATCCAGGCTGTAACATATTCAGGGAAAATCGGAGCAGCTCTGAGTCTTGATGACTGGTTTCCAATGATGAGTTCCCCTTCCGAAATGAATATCGTCATTTCTTTCAGGGTCTTTTCGAGAGCAAAAGCTCTTTTAAGAATAACCGGAGAGGCATCATATTCCTGGTAAATTTCGGTATAATATTTTGCTCGTTCAGTACAAACCGTAGGTAAAGCTGAAAGAACCATATCTTTTAGCTTTGCAATACGGGGAGATGTGTCGTTGGAAGGTTTTCCGGTTATCATTCTAATTAAGGATTTTTGAAGTCAGACCTTTATTTTCTGCATACTCTGTATATGGAATCAGTTCGGACTTTTCGATATTTTTATGATTTCCAAATGTATAATCTAATCCAAGCATAGTGTATTTTTCCTTTGCAAGTGAATGGTAAGGTATAAAGTGTATTTCGGAAGCATTTCCCAATCTGGATACAAAATCAATTATAGCCTTTAGTTCGTCATTGGAAAAGTTAAATTCCGGGATCACAGGAACGCGCACAATGAAATCTTTACCTGTATCATTAAGTTTCCTGAAATTATTCATTACAAGGTTCGCGTCTCCGCCGGTGTATCTGGCAAATTTTTCAATATCAACATGTTTGAGATCAGCCAGGATTACATCTATTTCGGCAGTTAACTTTCTGATTGTCTCCCATGGAAGATGCAGGGAGGTCTCTGCTGATATGTGGATCTTTCTTTTCTTCAGTTCCTGAATTAATTCAAGAAGCTCATCCCCCTGGGCAAGAGGTTCTCCGCCGGTTAAAGTTACTCCTCCTCCACTTGTGTTGTAGAAAGGTATATCCTTTTCAATTTCAGTGATAATCTGAGAAATACTCTTCTTCTGTCCGGCAACAGAGATTGCTTTAGACGGACAAATATTATCGTATAATGAAGCATCTTCAATGAGTTGCCTGTTAATTATAAGGTGTCCCTCTCTGATCTCAACCTGTCCCTTGCCAACTTTTATACAATCTTCAAACTGATTGCATAAGCGCTCATCAAACATTATTGAGGGAGAAAAATCGAGGCTCTCAGGATTATTGCACCAGGAGCATCGTAACAGACAGCCTTTGAAGAAGATATTTGTTCTGACACCTTCTCCGTCGTGTAAAGAAAATCGTTGTATGTTAAATACTGTAAGCATCTGTTTTAACAAGTAGCAAATCAGGAGTTTAACAATCTTTCCGACAAGTGATTTTATTGCGATAAGATAGTTAATATTATGGACACAGCGTGTGTTAAATTGCTTTTATCATATTGGCTCATAACATATAAGTAAAACGCTATCAGAACACGTATTGTTCAGAATCTTCAGGATATGCATTTTAATGATATTATGGGAACAGGTCCGCAATACGAATACCATAAGAAGAGAATCTGACTTACCTTAATTTTATTAAATTTGTTTCAGGCAGCAACATTTGCGAAAAAGGATAAAGATATGATTTTCAGCAACTAACTTATAATGATAATTCAAAACTAAGCTCATGAAAAAAATCTCATTACTAGGTACAGGCCTTATTGGCACATTCTATACCATGTCGCTACATGGTCAGCGCAGGAAGGATATAATTCATAATGTTTGTTCAATTCCTCTTGAATCAGCTAAAGAATTTGCTAAAAAGTGGAATATTCCGAAGTATACTGATAATATAAAGGAGGCTATTGAAGACCCTGAAACTGAAGTTGTTATTGTGGCACTGCCCAACTATTTGCATAAGGAAGCAATTCTGATGGCGTGTAAAGCAAAGAAACACATCTTGTGTACAAAACCTCTTGCTCTGAATGGTACCGAGGCAAAAGAGATTCTTGATGCTGTTGAAAAAGCCGGTGTTTTTCATGGTTATCTTGAAGACCTGGTATATACGCCTAAGACATTGAAAGCTATAGGAATGGTTAGAAACGGATCGTGTGGAAGAATACTATGGACAAGGTCACGTGAAGCCCATCCGGGTCCTCACAGTGCATGGTTCTGGGATAAAAAACAGTCAGGAGGTGGTGCACTTGTTGATATGGGGTGTCATTGTATTGAAATTGGGAGAAGCTTTATCGGAAAAGATATTAAACCCATCGAGGTTATGTGCTGGGCCGAAACACAGGTAAAGCCAATTGAGGCTGAGGATCATGCCATTGCATTGATACGTTATGAAGATGGTGCAATCTCGCAGGTTGAAGTAAGCTGGAATTTCCGTGGAGGGATGGATCTTAGAGATGAAGTCTCAGGGACAGAAGGTACTATGCGGCTCGATCATTGGCTCAGGACCGGATTTGAAGTTTTTACAACCGGCAATACCAATAAGTATGTATCAGAAAAGGCAGAGAGTGATTCGGGATGGCTTTTTCCGGTAGGAGATGAGGTTCATGCACTAGGTTACTCTGATATGTTTACAGATATGCTGGATTCGATGGAGCAGGGAAGACAGCCAATTGAGACTTTTTATGACGGGTATGTGGTAAATTCAATAATTGACGCCTGTTATTTGTCGGCAAAATCGAAAAGATGGGAAGCTGTTGAACTGACTGACTGGCGTGGTAAGGAAGGATTGTCATCAAATGTTGACAATGTTGATTACGACGATAATTATCTCCTGATTAAAAAGGAAACTATGCCTGACGGATCAGTTAAGGTGATGCTTAAAGAGAAATCTACAGGGAATATTATTCAGAAAGTAATAAAGGTTTGAGCTGGAAAAATTTCAGTGTGATCAAAGAATTATTGGCTAAAAACAGTTTTTTTTCGACTAAAAACTTGATTTTCATCTTCAAAATGTCTGAAAAAAGTTAAAAATGATGTAAAATTCAACATGTGTTGAAATAATATACACTATAGCTGAATCTTTTAAACAATAGAGCATTACAGCCATAAAAAATATACAGTGTAAGTAAATTCAACAGTTCACTGAAGCTCCTTTTATATACTAAGGTGTCTAATATTCAGAAATACAGAACATTACGTTCTGTATTTTTTTTGGCACCATAGTTGGAAAGGCAAATTATGTAATCAAAAACAGAAAAAAATGTTCGTTGTTTCAGGATTAATCGTGAACATCAGGACTAAAAAATCAAGGCTATGAAAAAGACAGTTTATTTATTATTGGGATTGGTACTGATAACTTGCAGTAATGCATTTTGTAAGGACTCTGCTTTTTCCTCAAACTTCACACAGGGAGATACTATAAAAATATTATGTACTCCTGAGTTAACAGAACTTTCAACCCGTTGGGTGAGCGAATTTTACAAGGTTCATCCCGGAGTTGAATATAAAGGTTATAAATGTTTCAGGGAATTCAATTACGGGTAACAGACTCATGAATGGAGCAATTGCCATAGCTGCAAACAATGATATTTCTGAAACGGAAATGCAATCCTTCTGGAAAGTTTTGGTTGCCCGCGATGTCCTGGTACCGGTTATTAATTCCAGCAATCCTTTTCTTCCACAAATAATACAACATGGCATTAAGCCTGAATCATTCGCAGGTTTAATCAGTGGTGAAGCTTCATGCAACTGGAGCACTCTTCTGGGAAAAGAAATTGTGGGTGAAGCAAAGTACTATTGGGTAAATGATAAATCAATTATCAGCCAACTCTCCGGATTTATTCAAACCAAAGTAAATACCACAATAGGTAATAAGGTGAATGATTCCAGATCAATGATTTCTGCTATTCAGAATGATAAATATGCGATAGGCTTTTGTAAACTTGCAGATATATATGATTCAGAGAGTCAGGGTATTAGCGGGAAATATTGCCCTGTTGCCAATAGACAAAAACAGTAACGGTACAATTGATTACAGTGAAAATATATATGAAAATTTCGCCGCCTTTACCAGGGGTATCTGGATAGGAAAATATCCAAAATCATTGATAAGAAGTATTTATTCCGTGGCCGCAGAACAGCCTGTTAATGAGGCTGAAACAGCTTTCTTAAATTGGATACTCAATGACGGACAGCAGCTGGTCATGGAAGGCGGATATTCCGATCTGCTCGTGACAGAGAGACAATCTTCCTCTGATAAACTGAATACTGCTCAGGTTTATACCGGTACATCAGATGACAGGATGCCTCTTGGAAAAGCTATTCTGATACTGGTAATCCTGTTTATTGTTTCAGGATTGATAATTGATATGGTCATAAGATACCAGAGGCGGAAAAATACTGATCTTCAAAATGCTGATCCGGGATCAGTTACAATTGGCGTGTTGGATGAGAACAATTTAGTAGTTCCCGGAGGCCTTTATTTCGACAAGACACATACATGGGCTTTTATGGAGCAGGATGGAATAGTGAGGGTAGGAATTGATGACTTCATGCAGCATATAACAGGAACAGTTGACAAGGTTAAAAATGATAAGCACTGGGACTAAAGTAAAAAAGGGTGACCACATCTTATCAATTATCCAAAATGGGAAGCAGCTGAATCTGTACTCTCCTGTGTCAGGTACCATAGCAGGACAGAACAAAGTTCTTGAGAGTGATGCAGCTTTAATAAATTCATCTCCTTATTCTGCCGGATGGATATATAAAATCGAGCCTTCAAACTGGATAAGAGAAGCACAACTATTGTTTATGGCAGAAAAGCAAAAACAGTTTTTAAAAAGTGAATTTGCCAGATTAAAGGATTTTATGGCAGCAATTATGACATCCGATTCTGAAAAATATTCTCAGGTTATCCTACAGGATGGAGGAGAACTTAAGGATGGGGTACTCTCTGATCTGGGACCTGAAGTCTGGGAAGATTTTCAGACTAAGTTTATCGATCCCTCAAAGCAAATCTGGTTTTATGAAATCATATAGAAATACTTAAACATGGCTATAAATCGAAGAAATTTTCTAAAAGCAGTAAGTGTATCCGGTGCTGCTTTGATTATCGGGAATGAATCAAAAGCAGCTCCTGATCCGGAAAAAAACATTGAATTCTCAGGTATCCTGTACGATTCAACGCGTTGTGCGGGATGTCAGACCTGTGAGTTTTCATGCGCTGAGGCAAACGGATTACCAACTCCCGTTGATACTATTGAGGCTGGAGTTATAAGAAAAACAGATGAGTCGCACAGGACGGTAGTTAATGCATTCAACACATCCAAAGGGTGAGCTTTATCTTAAAAAGCAATGTATGCATTGTAATGAGCCGGCATGTGCAGCTGCCTGTCTTACCCAGGCAATGTATAAAACCAAAGAGGGACCGGTAATCTGGAGAGAAGAGAAATGTATGGGATGCCGGTATTGTATGGTTTCCTGTCCGTTCGATGCTCCGAAGTTTGAGTATCACAGTTCAAATCCGAAAATTGAAAAGTGCACAATGTGCTTTAGCCGGCTTAGTGAAGGTCAGATACCGGCATGTGTGGAGAATTGCCCGGCAGAAGCACTTATGTTCGGGAAACGAAGGGACCTTATAAAAGAAGCCCGCAAGAGAATAGTTGAGAATCCTGATCAATATGTTGATCATATTTATGGAGAGCATGAAGCTGGAGGAACAGGCTTTCTTTATCTGTCTTCAGTTCCGTTTGATGAACTGGGATTGAATACATCCATCCAGACAAAATCCTATCCTGAATTATCCAAAGGATTCCTGTACAGCGTTCCTACAGTCTTTGTTCTGTGGCCGGCAATATTATTAGGCATTCGTGAAGCAACAAAAAATAAACAATCTAATCCTGAAGAAAATGAGTAGCACTGAATATACTTTAGCAAAAGATAATGATGGCAAATCAATTCTGAAGTTTCTTGCAGGCGAACTAAAACCAAGAGGAAAGTTTCTTACTCCTTTTAATATTATATCTATCCCGATAATGATATTGGGATTGGTTCTGATTGTAATCCGTTTCTGGAAAGGATTAGGTTCAGTAACTAATCTCACCCAGGAAGTTCCCTGGGGTTTATGGATTGGATTTGATGTGGTTACAGGTGTTGCATTTGCCGGAGGGGCATATGTTCTTACATTCATGGTTTATATCCTGAATATGCAGAAATATCATTCAATAGTCAGGATCACTGTGTTAAACGGATTCCTGGCATATGTTTTCTATGCTGGAGCCTTACTGCTCGATCTGGGTCGTCCATGGAATGTTATCAATCCTATCATTGGAAATAGTTTTGGCACAAGCTCGGTATTATTCCTGGTTGCATGGCATTTCCTTCTCTACATGATAGCTCAGCTGATTGAATTCTCACCGGCGATAGCAGAATGGCTTGGGGCAAAACGTGCCAGGAAAATCCTGTCCGGGATGACTGTTGCAGCTGTAATATTTGGTATAACATTATCAACGCTTCACCAGTCCGGACTGGGAGCTCTTTACCTTATGGCAAAAGATAAGATCCATCCTTTGTGGTATTCTGAATTTATTCCGATTCTGTTTTTCGTTTCCAGTATTTTTGCAGGACTGTCAATGGTCATATTTGAAGGTTCGATCAGTCACAGAGTCTTTTTCGATCAGATAAGTGAAAAAAACCATAAAGCACAAAATGGTATTTTAACAGGATTATCAAAGATCTGTGCAATAGCAATGTTTGCCTACTTTTTTCTTCAGATATTAGTATTTGTACATGGAAAACACTGGGATCTGTTAGATACTCCAATGGGGTACTGGTATCTTCTGGAAATGTTTGGGTTTGTTTTGTTCCCAATGATCCTGTTCTTCATCAGTTACAGGCGAAATAACCATCTCCTGGTAAGAGTTGCAGCAATACTGACTATGCTTGGAGTTATTTTGAACAGACTGAACGTTACGGTTATCGGGTTCAGATGGGATGCCGCAATTCGATATGTTCCCACATGGATGGAGCTTGCTGTTACTCTGGCAGTGATTTTCACTGAAATATGGATTTTCAGATGGGTGATAAACAGAATGCCTGTCCTGCGCGAGTCACCTTCATGGGTGAATGATGAAAAATAACAATTACCAGCATTTGTATTTATAAAAGCTTAAATCTTAAAAAAATGGACGGATTCAGTTATAACAATATTTTTGAGACAAAGGGAATTGAGTATCTGATAATCATTGCTTTCCTTCTGATGATTATTCCCTTCTGGTTGATTATTAATAAACAGACTGCCATCAAAAGTCAGGTTAAAAATATGCTGGGGATACTCTCCGCAGGCATTTTAAGAATTCCACAGGGTCTTTTTTACAGCAAGAACCATACATGGGCTCATCTTGAGAAATCCGGTCTGGCAAAAGTAGGTCTGGACGATTTTCTGATGCATATTACGGGGGAAGTGGAGTTTAGCAATTTAAGGAATCCGGGAAGCTTTATTAATAAGGGAGAATTAATTGCTGAAATTAATCAGAAGGGGAAACTTCTGCAGATTTATTCTCCCCTTTCAGGAAACATAATGCATACAAACACAGTGCTTTATGAATCACCTGAAATTGTCAGTGACGATCCGTATGGTAAAGGATGGATTTACAAGATTCAACCCACCGAATGGATTGCCGAAACAGATTCATACTATCTTGCTGATAAAGCTATAGCATG
Organism: uncultured Bacteroidales bacterium; assembly: GCA_963741935.1. GTDB lineage: Bacteria > Bacteroidota > Bacteroidia > Bacteroidales > VadinHA17 > LD21. The sequence goes on from CAVUJY010000014.1 coordinate 14,361, forward strand.
GTCAATCAAAGAACTTGACAGATTCAAGGATTTTCTGGCTACATCAATAAGTAAATACTCACCGGAAACATCTCTGGTAATTCTGCAGGATGGGGGTGAGTTATGCGATAAGCCATTATCAGAGATGCCGGGGGAGGTATGGAATGATTTTCAGGAATCTTTTATGAAAATGGAGCGATGGGAAATTGAATTATGATACTATGCTGTACTATTCTCTTTTATTGTTAATTTTATCACAGAAATAAAATTTTCAGAATAATGTAAATGGGGCAGCACGATCAAGTAACTGATAAAAAGAACAGCTTTAGAACATTCATAAGGAAGTATGTTAAATTCCGCTCTTCAATATATAGCAGGGTAGTATATATTATTACCTTATCGTCAGTTGTATTGTTTGTTATTGTCGGCTTTATATTCCGTACAGTTTATGAACAGAATTTAAACACCGTCATCCGTCAGAACGGAAATAACATTGGCTCCATTGTCGAGGGTTCACTGTATCATTCGATGCTCGAGAATAATAAGAATACCCTTCAGAGCACACTCGACATAATTAATACAATGTCGGGCATTGATGATGTAAACATGTATGACGACAAGGATAGTCTTGTCTATTCATCTTTTTCCTCTGATACAGCAAGTCACAGTAATCCTAACTGTATAAGTTGCCATCATGATATTCAATCGATGTTTCCACGAAGGGAGAAATCATACAGAATTATTGATGTCAAGAGTGAGTGCAGCATGAATCAGAATGACAATACACACAGACATCTTCTGATAAGATCACCTATTCTTAATGAAAAGTCGTGTTATACCAGTGAATGTCATGCGCATCCTCAAGAGTGATGAAGTACTTGGATCTCTGATAATTAAGATGCCCCTCTTTGATCTGGATAATGCAGTCGAAAAGTCATCTGCAAAATTCTATATCCTGGCAACCATTACAACCCTGCTTCTGATTACAGTATTTATTTTTTTCACCAGGGACAGGATAAAGAATCCTTTAAATAATATTATTAAGGCCAGCATGGCTGTAGCTAATGGGAATAAGGATACCCGGCTGGAAATTAAGTCGAATCAGCTTGATGATATGAGGATGGTTTCTATGGCATTTAATGATATGCTTAGATAATCTTCAACGTGCAACAGAGGAATTGCAAAACTGGTCTCAGCAGCTTGAATATAAGGTACAGAAGAAATCAGAAGAATTAGGTGCAGCCCAGAATGAACTTATTCATATTGAGAGAATTGCTTCACTTGGGAAACTATCCTCATCTGTGGCACATGAAATAAATAACCCTCTTTCAGGAATATTGGTTTATACAAAACTTGATTTACAAACAATTAAGCAATCCGGTAATAGACCCTGCCAAGAAGGAATCAATGTTAAAGCATCTGAAACTGATTGAAAATGAAACTAAACGATGTGGTGAAATAGTAAAAGGTTTGCTGGATTTTTCAAGAAAGGATCAGGAAGATTTTGAATCAAAGCATCTTCATAAAGTATTGCAGGAAACTTATGAACTGATGACTCACCCGATAAGGATTGCAAACATTAATCTCCTGACAAATTTCAGTGCAGGTTCGGATCTTATTTTTTGCAGTCCCAACCAGATCAAGCAGGCTTGTGTTGCTCTGCTTGTTAATGCTTCTGAAGCAGTTCTGGAGAATGGTGAAATTATTATCTCCACCAGGAACCCTGATGATGAAACGGTAATGTTTGAGATCTCGGACAATGGGATTGGTATCCCTGAAGATGATATCCCTCATATTTTTCAGCCATTCTTCTCAACAAAACATGATACAAGTGGGATAGGATTAGGCCTTGCAATAGTACATGGTATAATAAAAAGCCACAATGGAAAATTAGAAGTTAAATCAGAGCTTGGCAAAGGAACAACAATTTCCGTAACTTTACCTTTGATAAGGATTTAGGAAAATATAAAATGGTAAAAAAGATTTCCATATTAATAGTTGATGATGAAGAATCGGTAAGAGATTCATTGTACAACTGGTTCATCGAAGACGGATATCGTGTCGAATGTGCCGAGAATGCAAAGAAAGCACTTACAATGCTTGAAAATGACAGTTTTGACATCATACTTGCTGATATCAAGATGCCCGGAATGGATGGACTTGAAATGTTAAAAAGGATCAAGCTTCTTAAAACAGATTCAATTGTGATAGTGATGACAGCTTTTGCAACAGTTGATACTGCTGTTCAGGCATTAAAAGACGGTGCGTTTGACTATATCACAAAACCATTCGATCCTGATGATCTTTCACATCTGATAAGGAATGCATCCACACAGATTACTCTTGTTGAAGAAAATGAGAATCTGAAGAATAAAGTTGTCTCTCTGGAAAATGTTGAAGATCTGATTGGAGAGAGTGAGGCAATCAGAACAGTACTTAAAGATATTGAAAGTGTTGCCCAGTCAAATTCCTCGGTTGTTATTACAGGTGAAAGCGGGACCGGGAAAGAGCTGGTTGCCAGGGCTATTCACGCCAATTCAACGCGAAAGTTTTTTCCACTGGTAAGTGTGCATTGCGGAGCCCTGACAGAAAGCCTGCTTGAAAGTGAGCTGTTCGGGCACGAAAAAGGAGCATTTACAGGAGCAATGTATAATCGCAAGGGACGTTTTGAGATGGCTGACAACGGGACTATTTTCCTGGATGAGATTGCAACAATTTCAACAAAGATGCAGATTGATCTCCTTCGTGTTCTGGAGTCAAAAACCTTCGTGCGGGTTGGCGGGAACAAAGAGATTTCGTCAGATTTCCGGGTAATATGTGCAACAAACAGAGATCTTAAGAGCCTGGTAGAAAAAGGAGCGTTTCGTGAAGATCTGTATTACCGGCTTAATGTTGTAAATATATTTGTACCTCCTCTTCGCGAAAGGATTGAGGATATTCCTTTACTTGTGGACTACTTTATAAAAAAGTATTGTACATCAATGAACAGACCTCCTGTTTCAATTGAGCCGGCAGCATTAAAACGTTTGGAAGAGTTCAATTATCCGGGTAATGTGCGGGAGCTTGAGAATATGATTGAGCGTGCAATTGTTGTTGGAAACGGTAAAAAAATTTCTCTGAAGGATCTGCCTCTGGATAAAGCTGTTATTCCCAGTTCAATTGAGAGCCTTGATGACCTTGAAAAAACGCATATTTATCTGATCCTTAATAAATATGCCTGGAATATTTCGAGAGCGGCAAAAGCCTTAAAAGTTGACAGGGTTACTCTTTACAATAAGATTTCAAAATACGGCTTAAAACCTAAAAATTAATAATGGCATTCCTGATTAAGCCGGATATTCCGAAATGATGATTTCCGGTATTCATTTACAGGTGTTTGGTTATACAGTAATAGTTAATTCTTAATGGTTCCTGAAAATATTACATTGATCTCCTTTGGCCATTTCGAAGACGACTTCCTTAAGAATGTCGCTGAGGCGGTATCTCATGAGTTCCATTATTCTGTCAACATAAGAGAAGGGCATCTCGATCTGAGCGAATTTTATGATCCCGGACGCAGACAATATAACGGCACCAAATTATTAAAAGAGGTAGATACAATTTACGCTTCTGAACAATATAAGACACTTGGATTATTCAGTGTGGACCTTTTTATCCCCATTCTGACTTACATTTTTGGCCAGGCATTTCTAAACGGCAGAACAGGTATCGCTTCACATTACCGTTTCAGCAACGAACGTTATGGCATAGATAACGATGAAAAGTTTTTGCAGGAGCGATTTAAAAAGGAGGTAATACATGAACTTGGTCATACTTATGGGTTGGTTCATTGCCATGTTCCCACATGTGTAATGAGATCAAGTACATATGTTGAAGACATTGACCAGAAGGAAGCTGGTTTTTGTATTAACTGCCGTGAGTTACTCAGATCAGTGTCAGTCTGAATCTTTACTGAAAGTTACCCCGTCAAGATCACTCAATATTTCATTCCTGAAGACTTGCATCTCACGGATTAGTTTGGGATTTACCCATTTATGATATGTATAGCGTAATGTATAATATCTTTCCTTAATTACTTCTTTGTAAAACAATACAAGGTATCCTGCCAGTGGCACTATTAAACCGGATAAGAGTCCTATCCATCCGATGAGAAAAGTGACCATAAGTACAAACAACGGCAAATACATCAGATAAAGAACAGTTCCCAGACTCACATAAACAGAGCTGTAGAATCTCCTGTCCTTGATGAGAATATCACATACGACTCTGGGTATGATGAACGGAATCAGGTTAGAGAGGTAACCAAAAACAAAAACGGGCAGCCCGGCCAGAACAGCAATGTATCGAATGAGACCAAGATCCAGATTTCTGGCCAGGTTTTCATCTTTAAGGCTATGTGCTTACAAGAAGTTCATTGTAGTGTTTGACTTTCTCTTTAAGGGATATCAAGTTTTTCTCCTGATGTTTTTGCAAGATAATTGACTTTTTCTGACACAACTTTTTCTATCATCCTTCTTTCATCAGTATCAAACCTCCACTGAAATAAAGGAAGTATTAAGTTATTTCTTTCAATAACAAGAAGATGTTCTGCAATCCAGTCATTATCAGGATTTTCAATGATCATTACTTCTTCTCTGAGTGATTTGTTAACTTTCTCGTTGAAGCTGTTTAATGCTCTTGCCGGATTCGAAAGATATTCATCCTTAAGTTCTTTTATACTAAACGATTCATGAAAGTTGATCATGACCTCTTTGCGGAATTTTGAAGGGTATGTATAATTAATACCCACCGGAACAATATTGATATCGAGACCATATTTTTCCTCTGCTCCGAAAGCCATTCTGGCTGTGCCTTTTCTTAATTTTTGAAGGCGTTTTTCCTGAACACAAATGCCTTCCGAAAACACTACCATATTGCCATTCTTCTTAAGAATTTTATAAACTCCCATAAAAGTCTCCAGGTTTTTATGCACATTTTCCAGTCCCTCCTCAAGTACGATAAACAGGGGCAACGTTCAGCTGTCTGAGAAGAAACCTGGCAAATGGACGCCTGAACATATCGGCTCTCATGAGGAAATGGAGAGGCTGAGGAAGATAGGATCCAACAAGTATCCCATCCATAAAGGAATTCTGATGGTTGCCTACAAAAAGCAATGGTTTCTCAAAAGGAACACTTTTAAGGTTTGAGTAGAAAATCCTTCTGAAATATACCCTGAATGAAAAGGGAGGCACAATATATTTTAAGATTCTGCTCAGCATCAGGCAGTGATTAATTTTTGAATGTATAATGATTAAACCCCGGCTGTCAATATACATTAAATTTTATTTCTTCAATAAACAAGATGTTATATTTTTATCGGTATAACACGATAAAATGTGGTTGTGCAAATTGCTTGGTCCGGCATATAGGTACAAAGACATATTTTAATTGTAATTATTCTCCGGTTAAGGTATTTCCTGATTGACAGTACTATGCTGATCATTCGATAGTTCCGCAGAATAATTATTTGAACCAAAATTCCTTTAAGTAAAAATTATTTTTATACTAATCAAATTTTACTATTTTTATGTTCTTATTAACCCACCTGATCTTCTTTGCATGGATCTCACCCGCCGAATTCGAGATAAAATGATGAAAGAGCGCCTCATGTTCGTTTACAGGGGTGTTGTGACAAATGAGAATTCAGTTCCTCTTCTTATGTTGCTTGAAAAGGAGATGGAAAATTCAGAATTCGGTTTTGTCGGCAGGAAAAGACTTTTCATGTTTGTTCTCGAGAGTCTGCAGAATGTCTCACGGCATAGTAATAAGAGTCAGCATGCCGATATGTCACTGGTAGTATATTCCAAAACTGATCTCGGGTATACTGTTACTACAGGAAATGTTCTTCCGGTATCAAGCATTAATGAGCTTAAGGTTAAGCTTGATGAAATAAATAATCTTGATACAAATGAGATCAGAAATGTCTACAGGCAGATGCTTAGTACTGCAGAATTCAGTAATAAGGGAGGTGCAGGCCTTGGTCTGATAGAGATGGCCAAGAAAACAGGGAATAAACTGGATTATGATTTTGTTCCGATAGATAAAGATTTTGCATATTTCATTTTGAGTAAGACAGTCGATTCCGGCGGTGTTGGAATTCACTATGGTGAGAAAGAACTGCCATTTCAGGGCACATCTGTAACACAACTTGAAAGACTGATGGCTGAAAATAATGTGTACCTTATCTGGTCGGGGCATATAACTCCCGATGTAAGCAAAGAGGTATTGTCATTTACAGAAACAAAAATGGCTGAGGAAGATATTGAAACCAGTCTGAGGAGAAGGGTATTCAGTATACTTGTTGAGATACTTGAGAATGTAGCAAAATATAGTCCCGGAAGGGAGGCAGAAGAACAATTCGGAATGCCTGTCGCAATGATCCGTCTGGTAGGGACGGAATATGCTCTGACAACAGGAAATCTTATCCCAAATCAGAGTGTTGACCACCTGAAGGAAAAGCTTGAAATCATTAATACCTATGATAAGGTAGGACTTAAGGAATTGTTCAGAAAATCGCTTTCTGGCCAGACTATTACAACTGACAGTACAGGTAATATGGGACTTATTGATATGGCCAGGAAATCAGGAAGTAAACTTGAATATCAGTTTGAGAAGATAAATGAGCTGTATTCATATTATACTCTCACTGTAAGAGTTGAAGACAAGACAGATTAAGTTAGTTTTTTAAATAACAGATTCTCTCCATCCCATTCTGCATAACTCCCGTTCTTAATCCAGTCACCAAGGAATACAATTTCAACATTCTCACCTATTTTATAAGTCATTGCCAGATGCCGGTGACCAAAAATAAAATAATCAATTTTGTTGTTTTCAAGAAATGATTTTGCATACCTGATAAGATCCTCCTTATCTTCACCAAGGAATTCATTTGTTATCCCCTTTTCCAAGGCGTGAACTTAATGACCACTTAAGACCTATGCCTACACCGATTGAAGGATGAAGAGCGGAATACATTGCACGCAGTGGTTTATTTCTGAATATTGAAAGAAGTATCTTATATCCCTTATCATTGGTCCCAAGTCCCTCCCCATGGGCCAGATGAAACTTTGTGCCATTAAATACAGTCGTCAGTGGTTCTGTATGAATTGTGATTCCACATTCACTTGAAAGATAATCACTTACCCACATATCGTGATTGCCTGTAAAAAAATGAACAGGAATCCCTGAATCTGTAATTGTAGCCATTGTTCCCAGAAATCTGGTGAAACCCCGGGGAACTACAAGTTTGTACTCCCACCAGAAATCAAAAATATCTCCGAGAAGGTAGATTTCTTTTGCGTCGGGGACAATTGAATTCAGCCATTTAACAACTTTCTTTTCTCTTTCAAGAGGAGAAGTACCTGCAGGTAGTCCGAGGTGAAAATCAGAAGCAAAATATATTTTCTTGTTTACTGCCAAAATAAATCTCTTTTAGTCAAACAATTGTCCGAGTTTAAGCTGAAGTGATCTTCCATGCAGATTCGAAGCAATTATTTTACCATCCTTATCAAAGAGATAATTGGTAGGGAGCCTACTGTACATTGAAAAGGATTGCGTTTTTAGGATTACGAGGGTCATCTTCCCTAGTGCTGATCCATGGTAATTCGTCAAATTTCACGGCTGATTTCCAGTCGGATTCATTTTCATCAAGATTGATCTGGTAAATCTCAAATCCTTTTTTATGATAAAGCTTATAATATTCCTTAAACTGGATATTCTCATCAATACATTCTGACTGATTTTACTGACCAGAATGTGAGAAGAACATATTTACCCTTGAGTGATGAAAGAGCAACTCTTTTTCCTGTAACATCAATCAGGTCAGGATCAAGCTTTGTTGCGGGCAGATCATTTGTAATTTTTTCAATCTGACTGGCATACATTTGATTCATCTCTTTTTCAAAATCTCTGGCAAGAGCCTGTACCTGTTTTGAATTGGGATAATGGCGTGTCAGCGAATCTGTAACTATCTTCAGATACTGAAGATCTTTTGGATCATAAAGAACATACAGATCGGGATTTATCTTTTGATACAATGCTTTTATTGAAGCAATGGAATTTATATTATTAATAATGAATTCAATATTTTTCTTGCGTTGTTGCTTTATAATTTTTGTGTATTCAGCTTCAAGAGCCGGACCTTTACTATCAAATTCAGGTTCAGTCGCCGCTTTGTCATATATGGCTGTTAATGAATCGAGACTTCTTTTTGTTCCGGCAAGAGTTATATCGAGAGATTGTATTTTTTCGGAGCCGGCGGAACCCTTAACAGTATAATCCTCAAACAGATTTTTTCCATTAAATTCAAGATTAATCTTTTCTCCGGGTTCCGCAAGAAGGGTAATAAAATCGTTAGTGCTGTAACCCAACTGGTAAAAGTCAGGCTCAGATGCCCTGACCTTAAACCTGAATTTCCCGCTTTTATTTATTTTAGCGGAATCCAGAAATACGGGAGTATTAATTTCTACCCTGTTTAAATAAATATATTTTCCTGGTTCACCATTGATAACACCAGTGACTGAAAATGTCCCTTTTTCTTTACAACTGGAAACAGTTAAAATAAAAGCCAGAAAGATAAATATTCGTTTCATCAAATTAGATTTCTATGATTTTAAATTATGTTTCAATTTTATTTATTAAACAGTTCAGCAAGCTTTGTCTGTAGTTGTTCCCCTCTAAGGTTTGAAGCAATTATACGGCCATCTTTATCGAGAAGAAAATTAGACGGTATTGATTCAATCTTGTATAAAGGAACAACAACTGAATTCCAGTACTGAATATCACTTACATGTATCCATCTTCCCAAGCTGATCATCCTGAATACCTTTTACCCAGGCATCCTTTGTTTTATCAAGGGATACCTGGAATATCTGTAAATCCTTTCTTATTGATACAGATTATAAGCTTTTACAAGATTAGGATTTTCTTGTCTGCAAGGAGCGCACCACGATGCCCAGAAATCAAGCAACACAACGATTCCCCGTGTTGAAGAAAGTTTAATTGTATCACCTTCGGGTGAGGGAAGGGAAATTTCGGGAGCTACTTTTCCAATTCCGGCTTCGGGTGTGTCTGCATTATCCCCTTTCATACTCTGCAACATTTCCTGTAATTGCTGATGAAGCGTTGTAACTGGCTCATAATCAGGGTATAGCTTAGACAGAGATGAGTCAACCTTTACAAAATATTCCACATCCTTGGTGGGATTAAGAACATATACACTGGGAGCTACCTGCTGATATAAAGCAACAAGGCTAACCAGAGAAGTGAGATGATTGTCGATATAATTTTTTGTATAAATATTTATTTCATTAAGATAGATCTGAGCCAGGCTGTCAAGCGATTCCATAACCTTTGGCAGATTTGGACTTTCTGCATTTTGCATATAGATATTATTTAGTCCGGTTAGTTTGTCAATTGTCTTCTTTAATTCATGATTGTACTCTACCATATATTGAGTTCCCTCAGAACCTGAAACTGATTTAGGGTAATTCAGCGAATCATAATATGAATTTAATGAAATATTTTCCCCGGGAGAAAGAAGCATTGTCAGGAAATTACTATTATTAACTTTTAAGAGATAGAAAGAGGAAGTTTAATTTTCCTGTTGAAGCTAAATTTTCCATTTTCTCCTAACTTAACTGAATCAACGGTAATTAGTTCATTAGATGTGAGTTCATCAAGATATAATATATCCGCCGCTACTGGGTTTCTCAAGAGTACCTGAAATTCTTACACTATTGTTCTTGCAACCGGTAAATACTAACAAAATCAACAGGCACGGAAAAATTATCCTTTTCATTAATTATAATATTAGTTGATAAATTTTTAAAATATTGAATTGCAAAGGTATTCTTTTTTTATTCTGACACTACTTTTGATCTTTTTTATTAAAATTTTGTTACCATACTGGGCTGGTTTGCAGCGTTCGTTATTTATTAGTATCTTACATAGGTTTTTAAATCATAGAAGTCTAATCGTAATTATATGAGTTACATTAAGTTCGAAAAGAGCCAGGTAGTTAATCTTGAATATTCCCTGGCAAGAGAAGTTATACGCACAAACCGGGCTGGTTCTTACTCTTCAACTACACTCGTTGGTTGCAATACCAGAAAATATCATGGATTGCTTGTTTGTCCTGTTGATGAGTTCGGAGGTGAGAGATTTGTACTCCTTTCTTCACTTGATGTTACAGTTGTAAACAATGATAAGAGTTTTAATATTGGAATACGGAAATTTAAAGGTGATTATTTCAGTCCCAAAGGGCATAAATATATTGAAGATTTTGATGCAGATAATATTCCTTCCAGGATCTACAGGGTAGGAAATGTAATTCTGAAGCAGGAAAGGTTGCTGGTACATTATGAAGAGCAGTTTCTTGCAGATTTACAATACTTGAGGCATCTGAACCAATGAAACTCCAATTCCGTCCATTTCTTGCATTCAGGAATATTCATCACCTTACTCATGCTAATCTCTCTGCAAATACAAAGATTGATTTGATTGAGAATGGAATTCAGTCAAAGCTTTACGATGGATTTCCCACTTTGAATATGCAGTTTTCATCAAAAGTTGAATTTGTTCATGTTCCCGACTGGTATCTTGGTGTTGAATATCCCGAAGAACAGAAACGGGGTTATGATTATTCTGAAGATCTGTTTACTCCGGGATTTTTTGAACTGAAGGCAAGAAAAGGAGACGTTATAGTGTTTTCAGCCTCCACCAAACAAGAAAAAACTTCAGGATTTAAGCAGAAGTTTACAAGAACTGTGACGGGTAAGATTCCCAGGGACAGCTATATAAATTGTCTGCGAAATGCTGCCCAGCAGTTTGTTGAAAAAAGAGGAGGAAAGACACTTATAATTGCAGGATATCCCTGGTTTGGAGCATGGGGAAGGGATACATTTCTGTCATTACCCGGATTGGCCCTTGCCAGACATAGATTGGTCCTTTACCGCGAAGTGCTTGATACTCAGATAGAAAGAATGAGAGACGGGTTGTTCCCTAATATGGGAGATATGGCAAATCCTGCATTTAATTCTGTTGATGCCCCATTATGGTTTTTCTGGGCAGTACAGCAGTATATTTCTCATGGCGGAACTGATGGATGGGAGAGGTATGGGGAAGCAGCGAAATCAGTGATTAATGCTTATAGGAATGGTACCGGGTTTAATATACATATGAGGGAAAATGGACTTATTTATGCCGATGCTCCGGGCAAAGCTCTTACCTGGATGGATGCTGTGGTAAATGGGGTGCCGGTAACACCCAGGAGAGGATAGCAGGTTGAGATTAATGCATTATGGTACAATGCCGTTTGTTTTTCACTTGAAATGGCAGACACTGGGAAAAGATAAAAAGTTTATAAAAGAAAATGAAGATCTGCCTGCACTGATCAAAAATTCATTTCTGGAATTATTCTGGGATGAAAAATTGGGTTACCTGGCTGATTATGTTAATGATGAAGAAGGTAAGAATACATTTATTCAGACCAAATATGTTGATTGCTGTTTCCCTGCCAAATTCTATGCTTGAAAAAAGTCAGATGAAAAGTATTCTTGATATTGCTGACAATGATCTGGTTACAATAAGAGGACTCAGAACCCTTTCACCACGAAATAAGTTTTATCAGGGATTGTACAAAGGTAATCAGGAGGAGAGGGACGGGGCATATCATCAGGGAACAGTATGGCCATGGCTGCTTGGTCCTTTTTGTGAAGGATGGTTAAGAGTATATGGAAATCAGGGAGTTCAGAAAGTCAGAAAATTGATTTATGGACTGGAAGAGGTAATGAGTGAACATGGGATAAGTACTATTTCTGAAATTTATGATGGAGATCCGCCACATGCACCTCGGGGAGCAATTTCACAGGCATGGAGCGTTGGAGAGGTACTTAGAATAATTGATCTTCTTGATACCAGTTTGCAAATATTTAATGACTGATAGGATATGCGTGTGTTAATGTTCGGATGGGAATTCCCGCCTCATATTTCAGGCGGATTGGGTACAGCAAGTTATGGCCTTACAAAAGGTATGGCTACTCTTGACGACCTGGAGGTAATATTTGTTGTTCCCAAAGCATGGGGTGATGAAGATCAGTCAATGGTAAGGCTTGTTGGAGCGAATAAGGTGCCGGTTGCTTACAGGAAAGTTTTGTATAAAGGATTCCGTACTCCAATTGAACAAATTGAAATATCTTCGAGGATTGTTCCATATACCGATCCTGAGGATTTCTGGAAAATAACAAGGTCAGAAGTTGCAGGGCATAATCTTTTTGTCCAGACAAACAATAAAGGAACAGTCGATTTCTCAGGCAAATATGATACTAGTCTCCTTGATGAAATTTATAAGTATTCAGTAGTAGCTTCGGTAATAGCTGAAGAAAATGATTTTGACATAATACATGCGCATGACTGGCTCGCTTATCCTGCAGGGATAGCGGCAATGGAGGTATCAGGCAAACCTCTTGTTATACATGTTCATGCAACTGATTTTGACCGGAGCGGAGGAAGTGTTAATCCTGAAGTTTACCGGATTGAAAAAAGCGGGATGGATGCAGCATCAAAAATAATTACTGTCAGCAACCTTACCCGTGACATAGTAATAAATAAATATAACATTCATCCTGATAAGGTTGAGACTGTTTATAATGCTGTAGAACCTGTTAAGTTTGTTGAAGGAATGTCAGTACGAAAAGGCTTCGACGAAAAGGTAGTGACATTTCTTGGGCGTATTACTCATCAGAAAGGACCTGAATATTTTATTGAAGCTGCATACAAAGTATTGAAGGTGATGGATAATGTACGGTTTGTAATGGCAGGATCGGGTGATATGATGGAAAGAATGATCAGAAGAGCTGCAGCTCTGAAGATTACTGACAGATTTCATTTTACCGGCTTTCTTAAAGGGACAGATGTATTTTCAATGCTTGATATGAGTAATGTTTATATTATGCCTTCCGTATCAGAACCTTTTGGAATATCTCCTCTTGAAGCCATGCAGTCAAATGTTCCTGTGATTATCAGTAAGCAGTCAGGGGTTGCTGAGATTCTCACTCATGCAGTAAAAATCGACTTTTGGGATATTGATGCAATGGCCGATGCAATTTATGGTATACTGAATTATCCTGCCCTGGCAAATATGTTTATCAAAAAGGGGAAAGAGGAAGTAATCACACTTAAATGGGATAATTCTGCAAGACATGTGCGTGATATATATTACAGAGTTTTAGCTAATAAATAGTATTAAGATATGAGCGTTGCCAGCAAAAAAGCGATTTGCCTTTATTTTCAGGTGCATCAACCATTCAGGCTTAAGAGATACAGATTTTTTGAACTTGGACATGATCATTATTATTATGATGATTATTCCAATGAGTCCATAATGAGAAAAGTGGCAGATAAATGTTATCTCCCTGCCAATAATATTATTTTAGACCTGATCCAAAAGCATAAGGGAAAGTTTAAAGTGACATTTTCGCTTTCAGGTTTAGCAATAAACCAATTCAGGCTATATGCACCTGAAGTGCTTGATTCATTCAGGAAGCTTGCGGAAACAGGAATGGTGGAATTTCTTGCTGAGACAAATTCCCACTCGCTGGTTTCTCTAAAAAGCCATAGTGAATTCGAACGCCAGGTAAATAATCATAAACAGATGCTGAAGGAGTTTCTGGGTGTTGAACCTACATCTTTCCGAAATACAGAATTGATCTATTCCGATGTTATCGGATCGTGGGTTGCAGATATGGGGTTCAAGTCAATCCTGACTGAAGGAGCAAAACATGTACTTGGATGGAAGAGTCCTAACTACCTGTATTGTAATTCAATAAACCCAAGGCTCAAGGTGTTGTTAAGAAACTTTGTTCTGAGCGATGATATTGCATTCCGTTTTTCAAATAAAGAATGGAACTCATGGCCTCTGACAGCTGATAAATATGCTTCATGGATAAATAAAATTGCCCCCAAAAGTGAGCTGTTAAACATATTTCTGGATTATGAGACTTTCGGAGAGCATAACTGGAAGGAGACAGGTATATTTGATTTCCTCGAACATCTTCCTGGTGCAATTCTTAAAAAGACACCTTTTAAATTCATGACTGTTACAGAAACTGCAGACGCATTGCAGCCTGTTTCGGCAATTAATATTCCTTCTCCAATATCATGGGCTGATGAAGAACGTGATATTACAGCCTGGCTTGGCAATGAACTTCAGGTTGCAGCTCTTGATAAATTATACAGCCTGGCTGCAAAAGTAAATAAGTGTGATGACCATCAGATTAAAAGGGACTGGGAATATCTGCAGTCGAGTGATCATTTTTATTATATGGCAACTAAATTCTTTTCAGATGGAGCCGTTCATGCCTATTTTAATCCTTATGAGACACCATATGATGCATTCATGAATTATATGAATGTCTTAAGCGATTTTGAGCTTAGATTAAAGAAGTTTTTTCCTGATACAGCTGAACAGGATCAGATATTTAAGCTTGATTCTCAAATAATTGAGAAGGATATGATAATAGAAAAGCAGGCTTTTGAAATAGATCGTCTGGCTAAAAAACTTTCCCGGACAAAACCGGCAATAAAATCTAAAACAAAACCAAAAACAAGCATCTGCTAAAGTTACCGTCAAAAGGCGTGACCAAAAAATCTTTAACGGTTCAGGCAGATGATAAAACAATAGCTCTTACGAAAAAGACTGTAAACAAAGACTCAGCGGCTACCGGTGCCAGGAAATCAGTTAAAAAGACAGCATCTCCTAAAACAGCCGGGACAGTCAGGAAAGGTAAGTAAGCTGATAATTCTAATTATTTTAATATAATTTTACAAAAATGGTTGACTTTATTTTTGAAACCAGTTGGGAAGTATGCAATAAAGTGGGTGGTATACATACAGTTATCTCAACAAAAGCACTTAATATTATTAATGAAGTTGGGAATAACTATATTCTTATAGGACCTGATGTCTGGCGGGAAGATGAAACCAATCCTGAATTTATTTCTGATGAATCGTTGTTTACCGACTGGAAAGCAAGAGCTATATCCGACGGACTGAGAGTAAAAACAGGACGCTGGAATATTGCAGGAAAACCCATAGTGATACTGATTGATTTTACTCCATATTTCGGGCAACAAAATGAAATATTTGCTGATTTCTGGGAGACTTTCAAACTTGATAGTCTTACAGGTCAGTGGGATTATGTGGAACCGGCACTTTTCGGATATGCTGCAGGTAAAGTGATAGAAAGCTTTACATCTTTCTATCATGAAAATCTTAATACAATTGCCCAGTTTCATGAATGGATGACTGGTACAGGCATCCTTTATCTGAAAAAGTACGCTCCGTGGATTGCAACTGTATTTACATCTCATTCGACAGTCCTGGGAAGACATATCGCTGGCAACAGCCGTCCGCTTTATGGCAAGATGAAAGAGTATAATCCTGCTTTGGTTGCAAGGGAATTTAATGTTGTTGCAAAACAATCGCTTGAAAAGTTATCGGCTGCTGAAGCGGATGTATTTACAACTGTGAGCGATATAACATCTAAAGAATGTGCCCATTTTTTAGGTAAGGAAGTAGATATCATTACTCCCAACGGATTTGAAGATTCATTTGTTCCGGATAAAAACAGATTTGATGATTCAAGAAATGCTGCCAGGTTAAAACTTAAAAGTGTTGCCGAAGCAGTTCTGGGGTATGCACTTTCTGATAACACCATGTTTGTTGTCAACAGCGGGAGATACGAATTCAGAAATAAAGGGGTTGATATCTTTATCGACTCTCTTGGGGAATTAAATAGAAACAATGATCTCAAAAAAGAGTGCGTGGCATTTATTTTTATGCCTGCCTACCATAAGGGTCCCCGACAGGAAATAATTGATATTCTTTACAATAACGGGCCTGTAAATACAGGCGATAAATATCTTACACATAGCCTGCATTATCCGTCAACTGATCCTATACTGCAGAAAATTTTAGCCAGTAACCTGGATAATGATCATAATTCGAAAGTTAAAGTCATATTTGTACCTTCCTATTTGAATGGTAATGACGGGATATTCAATGTTCGATATTTCGAACTTCTGATAGGTTTTGATCTGTCAGTCTTTCCATCATATTATGAGCCATGGGGCTATACTCCCCTTGAAAGTCTTATGTTCTCAATACCGACAGTTACAACATCACTTTCCGGATTCGGACTTTGGGTCAGGACTTACTTTGAAAATCCGGGTAATGGGATTTCAATTATTGAAAGGACTGATGATAATGAACCTGAGGTTATTAAGGAAATAAGCAGCTTTGTTTCAAAGTTTATGTCACTAAGTATCAGTGATATTAAGGAGGCACGATCGAAAGCACATTCGATTTCAAGAATAGCAATGTGGGATAGCCTGGTCGGTTACTACTTTAAAGCTTATGAACTCGCACTTAATCACAGTTGCGACAGAAGAGAAGAGCCCAGGGAATTTGTGAGATTTCGTGGAGTCATCAGGTGTTAATGTACGCAAACCGCATCAGGTGCCGGTTTGGAAAGATATCTATGTACAGAGTGATGTGCCCGGGAAACTTGCTTTTCTTAAGGATCTGGCCAATAACCTGTGGTGGTCATGGAATTCAGAAGCTGAATCCTTGTTTAAAAGAATGGATCCCTCCCTCTGGGATGAAGTACTTCACAACCCAAAGCTGCTACTTGAAAAAATAGATTATAAGAGACTTCTCGTACTGGAGGATGATGATGATTTTGTGTCTGAACTTCATAAGGTAAATAACCTGTTCAGAGAATATCTTAATCGTCCCGATAATCCCGATTTTCCTTCAATAGGGTATTTTAGTATGGAATTTGGAATCCATCCCTGCCTGAAAATATATTCAGGTGGTCTTGGTATACTTGCCGGAGATTATCTAAAGGAGGCAAGTGATTCGAATTTTAATATTACAGGAGTCGGACTATTATACCGCTACGGTTATTTTAAACAGAAACTGGGGTTAAAGGGAGAGCAACTCTCTATATATGAAGCTGAAGAATTTTCGAGGTTGCCGATAAATCCTGTAAAAGATGCTGGGGGTAATCACTTATGTGTCAGTCTTGTATGGCCCGGAAGATCCGTGAAGATCAGAATTTGGGAAGCTATGGTCGGGAAAGTCCGTCTTGTACTTCTTGATACTGACACAGATGAGAACCTTCCGGAAGATCGTACAGTAACACATTACCTTTATGGCGGTGATAATGAAAACAGGCTGAGGCAGGAGTTGATACTCGGTATTGGTGGCATCAGGGCACTGGATGCTATGGGCATACAACCCGATATTTATCATAGTAATGAAGGTCATTCAGCCTTTATAAGCCTTGAAAGACTCAGGACTCTTATAAACACACATCATCTTACATTTAACCAGGCACTTGAGGCTGTGAGGTCATCAACACTGTTTACCACTCATACTCCTGTTCCTGCAGGGCATGATGCGTTTGAGGAGGACCTTCTCCGAAGATATATTTCTCATTATCACATCAGGTTATCAATTACATGGGATGAGCTGATGGCTCTTGGACGCTGTGATGGTGACACAGACAAAAAGTTCAATATGAGCTATCTGGCTACACGTATGTCGCAGGAAGTAAACGGTGTAAGTAAGCTTCACGGGGAAGTGAGTCAGCGAATGTTTAATAAATTATGGCCCGGTTATTTAAAGGAGGAGCTGTTTATTGGTTATGTCACTAACGGGGTTCACCATCCTACATGGACAGCACCCGAATGGAGAGATGTTTATGAGGAGCTTACCGGATCCAAAACCTTTGATCAGACCGACAGGTCATTATGGGAAAAACTCTATAGTCTCGACGATAAGAGGATATATGAAATTAAAAAAGGACTGAAAAAGAATTTGTTTGTTAATATCAGAAAACGTCTTCAGTCGGATATGATGAATAAGCATGTTAGTCCGCGTACACTTCTTAATATCAGTACTCATCTGGATGAGAATGCTCTGACAATCGGTTTTGCCCGGAGATTTGCCACATATAAAAGAGCCTCCCTTCTTTTCAGGGATCTTGACAGGCTGGCACGAATTGTTAATAACCCTGAAAGACCGGTTCAGTTTATTTATGCTGGAAAAGCCCATCCCAAGGATGGTGGTGGACAGGATCTGATAAAGAGGATTTTTGAAATTTCACAGATGCCACAGTTTGCAGGTAAAGTAATATTCCTTGAAAACTATGATATTGAACTGGCAAAATACCTTGTAAGAGGTGTGGATATATGGCTGAATACACCTAAAAGACCTCTGGAAGCATCAGGGACAAGTGGAGAAAAGGGTGTAATGAATGGTACTCTTCATTTCAGTGTACTTGATGGCTGGTGGGTTGAAGGTTACCGGGCATTCGCCGGATGGGCATTACCAAAGAAACGAACCTTTGAAAATCAGGATCTGCAGGATGATGTTGATGCCGAAACCATTTATAACATGTTTGAATATGAAATAATTCCGGCATATTATGCATTTACCGATGAAGGTGTTCCTGTAGAATGGATAAGCCTGGTAAAAAATACAATGGTTAAGATTGCTCCGGAGTTTACAATGAAGAGGATGATAGATGATTATTATGAAAAGTACTATCATAAGCTCCATGCCCGTAACAGTTATCTGGTTGCCAATAATTTTGAAAAAGCCAAAGAGCTTGCCGGCTGGAAACAAACTATGAGAGAGGAGTGGGATAATATTGAAGTGTTAAACTATAGTTTTGAGAAAGCCGGAGAGAATATATACCGTTCAGGACATGATTATATTGCAGAGATCGCGCTTGATGTTAAAAATATTCCCAAGGAAAATGTCGGAGTGGAATTTATAATAACACATATGGGGAAGAATGGAGAGTACGAATTTGTGGCAAGTGAAGAGTTTAAGCTTATAAGCTGCAAAAGTGCAATGTGTCTTTACAGGGCAAGCCTGGTTCCCGAAAGAGCCGGTTCATTCTTCTATGGCATAAGAATCTATCCAAAACATAAGGATCTTCCTCACAAACAGGATTTCTATCTGTTGCGTTGGATTGATTAAATATCTGTTGCTTTTCTTACGGCCTCCCTCTTAAAGACCAGAGCCGTTCTTGCCGGCAGATACAGATAAAGGTACAAAGGAGCATTTATAATGTTCCTTTCTGCTTTTTTTATTGAGAGATAGACAGCATTCCTGTCAATCCTGGTTAAAACCACCATATAGAGGATCATCAGTGTCAAGTACCACTCTGAATTTTCCCTTTACAGGAATACCATAGTCAGTGAACGAAGTGGTTGAACTGAAGTTAAATACAAATAGCAGATCTCCTCTCATGTATGCAACAACTTTATCTGCATTATTTTCATAAATTCTGTTTACATAGGGATCTTTTAATACGTTGAAGTCATTATGAAGGCTTACCATCTTCCTGTCGAACATTGAGAGATAATAATATTTAAGATCCTTATTATCAGCCAACTGCCATTGACTTCGGGCATACTTATAACTCCAGTTATTTCCTTCACGTGGAAAATCAATCCATTCAGGGTGACCGAATTCATTACCCATAAAGTTCAGGTAACCGCCTCCGCAAGTGGAAAATGTGATAAGTCTTATCATTTTGTGAAGAGCAATGCCTCTGTCCACCACAATACTATGATAGGATTTTGCCATACCCGAATACATTTCGGCATCAATCATTCTGAAGATAAGTGTCTTGTCTCCAACAAGAGCCTGGTCGTGCGATTCGCAGTACGAGATAATTCTCTCTTCCGGACGGTGCTGGGTTAGTTCATACATCAGCTTGCCCATATCCCAGTTCTCATCTAAAGTCTCCTTTACAAGTTTGATCCAGAAATCGGGTACTCCCATTGAAAGACGAAAGTCGAAGCCATAACCTTTTTTTTCTGTTGAGGCGGCAATTCCCGGCATGCCACTCATCTCTTCAGCAATCGTAATTGATTCTGGTTTAATGCTGTGTATAAGCTTATTAGCAAGATAAAGATAAATCAGTGCATCTTCGTCCTGATTACCATCAAAATAATCGTTATAAGAGGTGAAATTCTTTTCAAGTCCATGGTCATAATAGATCATACTTGTTACACCATCGAAGCGGAAACCATCAAATTTAAATTCCTCAATCCAGTACCGGCAGTTCGATAATAGAAAATGTATCACATTATCTTTTCCGTAATCAAAACATAATGAATCCCATGCAACATGATTTCTTCTTTCATTTGAATGAAAATACTGGCCCAGAGAGCCGTCAAATAATCCAAGTCCCTCATTGACATTTTTAACTGAATGGGAGTGAACAAGGTCCATAATTACCCTTATGCCTTGTGAATGGGCTGTGTCAACCAGTTCCTTCAGTTCTTCAGGTGTCCCGAACCTTGACGATGGAGCAAAAAAATTGGATACATGGTAACCAAATGATCCATAAAACGGGTGTTCCTGAATAGCCATAAGCTGGATGGTATTATATCCGGCTTTTACGATCCTTGGAATGATATTTTTTGCAAATTCCCTATATGTGCCGGTCTTTTCTGACTCAGTCGCCATTCCAACATGGGCTTCGTATATTACCGGAATCGATTCGTCAGGGGTGAAGTTTTTGACTTTCCATTTGTACTCTTCAGAAGGCTGCCATACCTGGGCGCTGAATATTTTTGTCTTATCATCCTGAACCACCCTGTTTGCATATGAAGGCAACCGTTCGCCTTTTCCTCCATCCCAGTGGATTGATAGTTTATACAGATCACCATGTTTCATGGCATCGAATGGAAGTATAAGTTCCCAGTCTCCATTCTCATTAATCTTCTTCATCAAAAACTTCGGATCTTCTTTCCATCCATTAAATACCCCGGTAAGGTATATACTGGTGGCATTTGGCGCCCATTCTCTGAATACCAGATTATTGTCCTGCCTGTGGAGTCCATAGTAATAACTACCCATAGAAAAATCTGAGAGATTACCTTTACCTGTCAGTTGCTTTTCCTTTGTAATACATCTCCCAATTCTTCTCTCAATTATTCCTGTAAATGGTTCAAGCCACGAATCGGAAGTATAGAAGTCTGAAGTGCCCATCATATTGAATTCTAAGGAATCTTTTCATAAATATACGAAATCTAATTCATTATTTCATTTCATATCCGGAGGCTTTGCTAATTTTGCAGCCATAATTATTCCGATATGATTATACATCAAGGATATGAAAATCTGAAACTGTCTGACCCGGTTGTAACTCTTGGTATTTTTGACGGAGTGCATCTTGGACACAGGACTCTTATCGATCGTCTTGTATCAGAAGCACGTGAGGCAAACGGGGAATCTGTTGTTATCACCTTTTTCCCTCATCCGCGACTTGTACTTGAACGGAACATTTCTGATCTCTTCTTCCTTACAACTTTGGATGAAAAGGTCTCTCTTCTTGAAAAAGCGCATATTGATCACCTGATTATAGTGGAATTCTCATTAGAATTCAGCAGAATAAGGGCCTGTGACTTTGTAACTGATGTTCTGATTAAAAAGATAGGGACAAAACATCTGCTGATTGGGTATGATCATCACTTTGGGAGGAAAGGAGAAGGTGATTTTAATACTATAAAGCAATGTACTGACCATCTCGATTTTACAGTAGAACAGGTTCATGGATTTCATTATGAGGACGGAGAAATAAGTTCCTCTTCAATACGGGAGGCCTTATTGGAAGGAAGACTTGACGATGCAAATAGCAGGTTAGGATATAATTATTCAGTAACAGGCAAAGTAATAAAAGGCAACCAGTTAGGTAAAGCAATAGGATATCCTACAGCCAATATAAAGCCTGATGATCCGCATAAACTTATACCCAACAACGGAGTATACGCTGTTGAAGTTAATCTTGAGGGATTAACATATAAAGGGATGATGAGTATTGGCTCTAATCCAACAGTCAATGATGATCCGGAGAAAAGGAGCCTGGAAGTTAATATTCTGGACTTTGAAGGTGATATATATGGCAAAACGATAACTGTAATCTTCAGAAAAAGGCTCAGGGACGAAATTAAATTTGATAGCCTTTCCGGGCTTGCTGAACAGATTAAGCTTGATAAACAACAAGTAATGCTTCTGCTGGAAGGAGAAAATTAAAAAAATGTTAACTTTGCATTCTTAAAAATTCACTTAATTGATAAATGTAAAAATTGAAACTATGCAATACAAGGTAAAAGATATTTCACTAGCTGAATTTGGCAGGAAAGAGATTGAAATTGCGGAAAGAGAGATGCCGGGACTGCTTGCTATCAGAAAGAAGTATTCACAAGAGAAGCCATTAAAAGGAGCCAGGATTACCGGTTCTCTTCATATGACAATCCAGACTGCAGTTCTGATTGAAACACTTGCTGCGCTGGGCGCTGATGTTCGATGGGCCAGCTGTAATATCTTTTCTACTCAGGACCATGCAGCAGCTGCAATAGCTGCAAGCGGAATACCTGTTTTTGCATGGAAAGGCGAAACTCTTGAAGAATATTGGTGGTGTACTGCTCAGGCTCTTACATTCCCTGAAGGGAAAGGACCTAACCTGATTGTTGATGATGGCGGTGATGCTTCTCTGCTGGTTCACATCGGATATAAAGCTGAGAATAATGCTGATGTTCTCAGCAAGAAGGCTTCTTCGAGAGAGGAGGAGATAATACTTGCAACACTTAAGGATCTGCTTGTAAAAGAACCCGGGAAATGGCATCGTACTGTAAGTGAACTTAAAGGCATATCCGAGGAGACTACTACCGGCGTGCACAGATTGTACCAGATGATGGAAAATGGAGAATTGCTTGTGCCTGCTATTAATGTGAATGATTCGGTAACAAAGTCAAAATTTGATAATCTTTATGGTTGCAGGGAATCTCTTGCCGATGGGATAAAGAGGGCAACCGACGTAATGCTGGCCGGTAAAGTAGTTGTTGTTTGCGGATATGGCGATGTAGGAAAAGGTTGTGCAAAATCGATGAAATCATACGGAGCCAGGGTTATTGTAACTGAGATTGATCCTATATGTGCACTTCAGGCATCAATGGAAGGGTTTGAGGTCAAAACTGTTGAAGACGCACTTGATGAAGGAAATATTTATGTAACTGCTACAGGAAACAGGGATATTATCACTCTGGAACACATGATGAAAATGAAAGATCAGGCTATAGTCTGTAATATAGGGCACTTTGATAATGAGATACAGGTTGATAATCTGAATGAACATAAGGAGATTGAGAAAATTAATATTAAGCCACAGGTCGATAAATATAAATTCCGCGATGGTCATGCAATCTTTATGCTGGCTGAGGGAAGACTGGTGAATCTTGGTTGCGCAACAGGGCATCCTTCGTTTGTTATGAGTAACTCATTCAGTAATCAGACCCTGGCACAGATAGAATTATGGAAGAAGAATTATGAGATAGGTGTTTACCGTCTGCCTAAAGATCTTGATGAGGAAGTTGCAAGGTTGCATCTTGAACAGCTGGGAGTGAAACTTACAAAACTTACCAGTGAGCAGTCTGATTATATCGGAGTTAAACAGGCAGGACCTTATAAACCTGATCATTACAGGTACTAGTCTGATTATTTAATATTCGTACCGCATACGAATATTGTTATTGGAATAACGAGTAATGGATTGACTTTTTGTTGACAAATAGGAAGAATTAGTTGTTCCAGACTCTGACAAATCTTCCGTCAAAGCTGGTTCGATAGTTTTTTAGGGGATACCGGCCTACTCCACTTGAGGGAGTGCCATTTGCAGATAGTGAGTATACCGTACCACACTCGGGGCAAACTGCATCGATAGAGGATGATTTACTAATATTAACTTTTATACTGCTCCCGTTTAAAGCAAAGTCATGTGGGCATGTTCTGTCATAGGCTAAAAACTCATCAACACCGCTATAAATGATTATTCCATTACCATCATATCCTGCAGCATACAACCCCCAGTTATTGGTTTTCGCGTCTACTGTCACTGATCCGCCCAGGGCATTAAGATCAACAAACTGTGGATCCAGGAGGTCAAGTGTAAAATCAACAGTAACATCAGGTATCACATCATTGTTTTTATTACACGATATTACCAGTACTGAGATAGCTATTGAAATTAAAAAAAAACTTATTTTTGATTTTGTTGACACACTGATTATTTATGAAGCAAAATTAACATTACCTCTATAATTTTAACGGGATCAGAAAATATTTATTGTTATTACTGAAAATGAATTGTTTATAATTATGTTAAGAGCCTTGCTTATTATTTTGATTTTATCTGTGACGGTAGTTCCTGCCCATTCGCAGCTTTTTCAAAAAAATGTTTCGAGGAAAATCGAAAAGAAATTATTCACAAAGAAATCAGGAAACAGGAAAGCAATAAAGGTAAAAGAACCAAGGAAAGTTCTTAAATGCCAAAAAGAAACAGGAAGCAAACGAGAAGAAGCTAAAGAAGGATTATGAAAAATCAATTAAGAAGTCACAAAAGAGAACATTTGATATTCAAACACCTGATGTAAAAGAGAGAATGAAACAAAATGAGAAGGATACAGCATACCGGGATAAGTCAAAAAAGAGGAAAATCCGGTCAGATACAAAGAAAGCGGGACGGAAATATAACTGAAGGTATACTTAACGGTAAAGACTTGTTAAACACCAGTTCAGAGGTTTTTTTTGTAATTAATTAAAAATATTAGTATATTTGTTTTTGAAGAGTTCCGGCACATCCGGAATTCTTCTTATTTTTTTAAATAACAGAGAAATATGTCAGAGGTTATATATGTGACTGTTGAAGGTCTCCGAAAACTTAAGGAGGATCTCGATCAATTACGCAATGTTGAGAGGCCTTCCATATCGCGGCAGATAGCTGATGCAAGAGATAAAGGGGACCTGTCTGAGAACGCTGAATACCATGCTGCCAAAGAGGCGCAGGGTATGATGGAAATGAAGATCTCCAAGCTCGAGGATCTTGTTGCCCGTGCAAGGATTATCGATGAATCTAAAATTAACACCACCACAGTACAAATCCTGAATAAGGTTAAAATTAAAAACAAAACCAACAATACTGTGATGGAGTACCAGCTTGTCCCTGAAAGTGAGGCGAATTTTAAAGATGGTAAAATTGCTGTAAGTTCCCCTATTGCACAGGGGCTTATTGGTAAGAAAGTTGGTGATATTGTTAATATCAAAGTACCATCAGGGACTATTCCATTTGAGATCATTTTAATCTCACTCTGAAAATTATTTTATCATGGCAACTATTTTCACTAAAATCATTAATGGGGAGATTCCCTGTTATAAGATTGCAGAGGATGAAAATTATTTTGCTTTTCTCGATATCAATCCTCTAAGGGAAGGACATACGCTGGTAGTTCCAAAAAAGGAGTCGGATTATATCTTCGATCTCGATGATGATCTTTTAGCGGGGATGATCGTTTTTTCAAAAAAAATTGCAAATGCGATCAGCGGTGTTATTCCATGCAACAGAATAGGTGTAGCTATACTTGGACTTGAGGTGCCTCATGCACACATACACCTTGTTCCCATGGATACAATGGAAGATGTAAATTTCAGAAATCCTAAACTCAGATTTTCACCGGAAGAATTTAAAGCTACTGCTTCCAAAATAAGCCGGAACGTAGTACTATAGTGAATAACTGAACTCGCTGCATGAGTTATTTTTATGATTTATGGGATGACTTTATAAGTCTTCTTTTCCCAAGGCTTTGCTATGGTTGCGGAGATCATTTATTACGCAATGAGGAACTTATTTGTACTGAATGTTATGTGGTAATCCCCCGGACAAATTACCACACCAACCATGATAACCCACTCGCTAAAGTCTTCTGGGGGCGATGTATGATAGAAAAAGCCGCTGCATTTTCATTTTATAACAAAGGAAGCAGAATAAGAAATCTTATACATAATCTAAAGTATAAAGGGATACCTGAGATAGGGATTGAATTAGGGAAGATCTATGGCAAATCCCTTAAATCTTCAGGATTTACTGATGATATCGAATTGATAATTCCGGTTCCCTTACATAAGTCAAAACAACAACTTAAGGGGATTTAACCAGAGTGAAAAAATCTCTTCAGGGTTATCAGAAGCTACAGGTGTGCCATATGACAGTGATTCGCTGGTTAGGATAAGTGGTTCCGCAACCCAGACTAAAAGGACACGTTATGATCGCTGGACAAATGTTGAAGGTATTTTTAGTGTAAAAAACCCTGAGATAATCAGGGGAAAGCATATTCTTCTTGTTGATGATGTGATAACAACAGGATCAACTATTGAATCATGTGCCATTGAACTTCTGAAAACTGACGGCGTGAGGGTAAGTGTTGTTTCACTGGCTTTTGCACCAGTATAATGTCTGATACTAAACTACTCGTTTAGGGTTCTTATTCATGAAATCTTTCCAGCTGTTGATACTGTTTTTCCTTTACAGGGTTATTGGTCTGATAAAAATGGCATAAGGCAGCTGCCAGACCATCAGTTGCATCAAGTTTTATTTCAGTCAGATTAAATTTTAAAATATTCATAAGCATTGCTGCTACCTGTTCTTTTGAAGCGGCTCCCTGCCCGGTAATAGACATTTTAATTTTTCTTGGAGCATATTCAAATATTGGCAGGGAGCGTGTCAGTGCGGCAGCAATAGCTGCACCCTGAGCTCTTCCGAGTTTTAGCATTGATTGAACATTTTTACCATAGAAGGGTGCTTCAATAGCAAGCTCATCAGGATGGTATTCATCAATAATTCCTGCTGTTCTTTCAAAAATATGCTTAAGCTTAACATAATGGTCATCAAATTTTGAAAGATCGATGGAGCCAATGGTTATAAGTTCAGGAACTGTTCCTACAGTTTTAATTACTCCATATCCTGTGATACTGGTCCCCGGGTCAATACCCAGAATAATTCTCTCTATAGGTTTGCCTTTCAATGAATGTTTATTACTGAAGATGTTATGTTATTTTTCTATTATAATGGCATTGTTCATCCATGACGGTCTTTCACTATACTGTACTGAACGCTTAAATGGAGTTAAATCTTTATATGAAAACGATCTTGCCGAGAATGAATTGGTCTCTAGATAACGGATTGCATCACGGAGACATAACTCTTTTTTGTCGCTGAAATCATGTGTAATATCATCAGTTTCAATTTTACCGGGAGCGATACCTCCGAAGAAATCACCTTCTCCAAGGGCATTGACTGTTTTGAACATAACCGGAAACATTGAGTAGGTTTGTGCCACATCAAATTCATACATTCCGGTTGGTTTTCCATCTGTTGTATCTCCAACGCTTATAACATCCATATAGGGTTTAAGTCCATTCATTACTGCTTCACTTGCCGAAGCAGTTGATCGTGAAGTTATAACAATAACCTTAGTAAGATCAAGAGGATAGGAGGTAGTTCTTAACGGATAAGAGAAGTTTTCAGACTGCAGCTTATCATTAAATTTAAAACTGGCAAACACTTCACCCTGGTGGCTGTTTCCGACAATATAACTTGTAAGTGATTGTGCTACGGAAAGAAGTCCTCCGGAGTTATATCTGAGATCAAGAATCAGGTTTTTTACATCATTGGCTTTGAAATATGCAAATGCAGTGGCGAGCTCGGCTTCAGAAGGTTGTATAAATGATTCGAAAACAAGATGTCCGGTTACCCCTGTCGAAAGATGAAGGGTATCATAAACAAGAACGGAATTTACCTGGAAAGCAGATTTTGTGGATGATATAGTTACCTCATCACCTGCTGGTGTCTCAAACAGAAACACATTGGTGACTCCGGCTTCACTTGCACCAATCAATGAGGTATATGCAGCACCGTCGCCACTAAGTAAGATGGGCGCAAGATCAGTATTATTTAATTTTTTTATTATCCAGCCTCTTCTTACACCTGCAGCATACAGGGGTGAATTGGAATAAATCATTGCAATGCGGACGTTCCCTCCGGGATCAAGACCAATTCTGAAGCCGTGTCCAACAAATGAGCCTTGCATCTGAGCCTGAAACTCGTCATAATCTGCAACAAAGCTCCATCTGTCAAGAGCTTTGTATCTCATGGCATCCATCAGTTCATACGGATCGCTGTAATTATCCTTATTTGAAGTAGTCACACTTAAAGCTTCTGGCATATTATACCATAAGTAATAATCTTTCATAATATAATACAGACTATCTCTTCCCATAGCAGGAGTAAGGGATGTAGGGGTTGCAGGGGTATCAGGAACTACATTATCCTTTTTACATGATACCACCAGTACTAATATTAATATAGGAAGGAAGACCAGTTTTTTCATATTGTGTTAAAATAAAGATTTATAAATCAACTTCACAAAGATAACTATTTATCCCCTGGAAGATTTACGGTTTTGAATCAATATACCGATTATGATCAGTACCAATCCGGCAGGAGTAGTATAATAAACGGGTTCATGAAGGATATAGTGTATAAAAATAAGGGAAAAAAATGGAGCCAGATATACCAGGTTACTTACCTTATCAGTAGATGATGCCAACTGAAGAGCTTTGAGCCAGAAGAAAAAAGTGATTCCCATTTCAAACAGACCAATATAGACTGAAGCAGCTGCCCCGCGTAATTCTATATGTGCCTGCCATTTTCCCGTAATAATCATTGCAATAATCAGATATACAGAACCAAAGAGAAAATTAAGCAACAGCTTAATACTTTCGTCCCGTTTATCTTTCATGTTAAGAATAAAATAAACCGACCAGAAAACTGAGCTGCCGGTAGCCAGTATTATGCCGGTCAAGATTGGCATTTCCGGTTGTAAAGAGATGCCCTTGCGATGATATAATATAAACTCCGATAAAGCTGATAAAAAGCGCAATAAAGCTCTTACGTTCAATCTTTTGCCTTAGAATAGGCACAGAAAGGAAGACAAGGATTATGGGCCAGATCATATTCAGAGGCTGAGCAATCTGTGCAGGCAATAACTGGTATGCTTTTAACAGAATCAGATAATACAAAAATGGATTAATGAATCCGAGAACAGCTGAATTCAGGAGCTCTCTCCCTGTGGTTTTTCTGATAAGATATGCCTTTCTGCCGGCAAAGACAATAATAAACAGAATTGCTGCAGATGAAAGTGCCGCAATGGTAAGCATCGGCAGAATATCCAGTTCCTGAAGTCCGATTTTAAATACAGTCGGGATTGTTGACCAGAATAGTATTGCCAGCCCGGCGTATATATAAGATTGTCTGGTCTTATTCATTCCCGGTTCTGGTTATGTTGCTAATATATTGTTAGTGTGATGTTTAGTAGTCAATTGATTATGTCAAATCCTGTATATGGAATAAGTGCTTCAGGTACTTTTATTCCGGATTCAGTCTGATTGTTTTCAAGGATTGCAGCTACAATTCTTGGTAATGCAAGAGCACTTCCATTAAGTGTATGAGCCAGTTTTGTCAGTTTATCTCCTTTCTCCTTAAACCGGCATTTTAGCCTGTTTGCCTGGAAAGATTCAAAGTTCGAAACGGAACTTACTTCAAGCCAGCGTTTCTGAGCTGCTGACCATACTTCAAAGTCATATGTAAGTGCTGAAGTAAATGACATATCTCCTCCGCAAAGTCGTAGTATACGATAAGGGAGATCAAGTTTTGCAACAAGGCTTTCTACATGACTAACCATTGCCTCAAGCGATTCATATGAGTGATCAGGGTGAGCTATCTGTACAATTTCAACTTTATCAAACTGGTGAAGACGATTTAATCCTCTCACATGAGCTCCCCACGATCCTGCTTCCCTTCTGAAGCAAGGTGTATATGCAATATTCCTCATGGGAAGCTGATCTGCATTCAGGATAACGTCCCTGTACATGTTTGTTACCGGGACTTCTGCTGTTGGTATAAGATAGAAATTCTCAAGGCCGACATGGTACATTTGTCCCTCTTTATCAGGCAATTGTCCGGTACCAAAGCCCGAGTCTTCATTAACCATTATAGGTGGCATTACCTCGATATACCCGGCTTTCTCCCCCTCATCGAGAAAAAAGCTGATAAGAGCTCTCTGAAGTTTTGCGCCTTTGCCTTTATACACCGGAAATCCTGCTCCTGTAAGCTTAATTCCCAGCTCAAAATCAATAATATCGTATTTCTTTATCAGATCCCAGTGAGGTAATGCAGATTCAGGAACAGAGGGCATAGTTCCTCCTTCTTTTACTTTAACATTATCATCGGCCCCAAATCCTGGTGCTACAGACTCATGCGGAAGATTTGGAAGTTTAACGATCTCATTTCTAAGATCGTTCTCAACAGGAATAAGTTTGTCCGAAAGAGATTTGATCTCCTCTTTAAGAGTATATGTTTTTTGTTTTGCCTCTTCTGCTTCTTCTCGTTTTCCATCCCTGATAAGTGTTCCTATCTCTTTAGAAATTATGTTCATTTCCCCTAGCAAGGTATCACTCCTCGATTGAATTTCACGGCGCGACAGGTCGAGTTCAAGCACTTTGTCAATAATTGCATCTGCTTCAAAGTTTTTGACTTTCAGCCTTGAGATAATGAAATCTTTATTTTCGCGGATAAGGTTTATTGTTAACATATTCAATATAAGTTTAATAAAAAAAGCAGGCCTGAAATGCCTGCTGTAAAATTATTAAAAACTCCCGATAATGCTTTCCTGTACAAGAAAAGAATTTCGGGAGTTATAAATTTTGAGGTAATATCTACTCAGTTACCGGTTTTACCGATACATAAGATTTATTATCCCTTTTTCTTTTAAATTCAACCTCTCCGTCTTTAAGAGCAAAAAGAGTATGATCTTTTCCGAGGCCAACATTCAGACCCGGATTATGTTTGGTTCCTCTCTGACGAACTATGATGTTGCCTGCTTTGGCTACCTGACCGCCAAAGAGCTTCACTCCCAGTCGTTTACTTTCCGAATCGCGACCGTTACGTGAACTACCTGCTCCTTTCTTGTGTGCCATAATTGTATATTTTTAATTCTTAGACTTTAGATTTATTCTTTACTTTTTGCTGGTTTTTTAGCAACCGGTTTTTTCACAGCTGGTTTCTTCTCAGCAACTTTTTTACCAGCGCTGGTTTTGAGGTAGCTGCCTCTTTTTTAGCCGGAGCTTTTTTTGCAGCAGTTTTCTTTTCTTTTACAGGTTCTTCTCCAACACTTACTTCAGCTGTGATAACCTCTTCTTTTTTAGGCGCTGCCTTTTTAGGAGATGCTTTTCCGTTAATGCTGATAATTTCAATCTGTGTAAAGTTTTGGCGATGTCCGTTTTTAATTCTGTAACCTTTCTTTCTTTTCTTTTTGAAAACAATGACTTTGTCACCTCTTACATGATCAACAACTTGTCCTTCAACAACAGCGTCTTTGATAGTTGGTTCACCGATAGTAATTTTTCCATCATCCTCAATAAGAAGTACCTGATCGAATTCAATCTGTTTTCCTTCTTCTGCTTCCAGACGGTGAACGAAAATCTTTTTCCCCTGCTCTACTTTAAACTGCTGACCTGCAATTTCTACGATTGCGTACATTTTATACTTTTTTTACGTTACTCCAGGAGGCGTATATTATCATCTGAAAATATAACTTCATCTGCCCCGATGGATTTATCCAAAATTGGACTGCAAAGATATACAAATTAGATTATTTACAAACCATTAGAAGGAATATTTTATAGAGCCGGTGTAAACAATGCTCATATT
Organism: uncultured Bacteroidales bacterium; assembly: GCA_963741935.1. Lineage (GTDB taxonomy): Bacteria > Bacteroidota > Bacteroidia > Bacteroidales > VadinHA17 > LD21. The sequence goes on from CAVUJY010000014.1 coordinate 46,063, forward strand.
GGTTTTCTGTTATAATTTTAAATAGCCATAATTGAACAAAGATCCTGATTTATTGTATGAATGTTAATAAAAAAGAACAATGTTCCCTGAAGGTTTCCTTCTAATATCTTTATATTTGTCATAAGGAATGAAAGATACTGTTATTTATCTGATGCATAAACATTTGATATGAAAAGAATTAAGCTAAAGGTTATGGGTATCTCATATAGTCAGACTCAATCTGGTGCTTATGCATTGATTTTGATCGAAGAGAACGGAGAAAGAAGAATTCCAATAATTATTGGTGGGTTTGAGGCACAGGCAATAGTAATTAAACTGGAGAACCTCGATCCGCCGCGTCCTCTGACACACGATCTGTTTAAAAAGTTTGCCGATGAATTCAATGTATCGGTTAATGAGGTTATGATATATAAACTTGAGGAAGGGGTCTTCTTTTCAAAACTTGTCTGCAGTAATGGTGAAAAGGAATATTCAATTGACAGCAGAACCTCCGATGCTGTTGCAATTGCATTAAGATTCGATTGCCCGATATACATTACAGAGGAAATCCTTGAGAAGGCAGGAATTACCATCAATCCTTCTGATTCAGAAATCTCTCCTTCGAGTGAAGTTGACAGCATGTTTGAAAGTGAAAGAACCAAGTATGAATCCTATTCCGATGATGAGCTCTATAAAATGATTGATGATGCCGTTAAAACAGAAGATTATGAACGTGCTGCGGCAATAAGAGATGAAATTGATAAAAGAAAGAAAAAGAAATAGAGTACCCTTCTTTTTTTAAACCTCCGGACACCTAAACATCCTGAAAATGAAAAGAACACTTTTACTTGTTGTGCTGTTTATAATCTCTTTGCTTCATTCTTACGCAAAGGAATATAAACTCAGCTCTCCTGACGGAACAATTTCCCTGAATGTGAATGTGGGTAATGAGATAAGCTGGTCGGCCAAAATTGATGGCAGGGAAGTTGTCAGTGCTTCCAGGATTGCAATGATTCTGGAAAATGGGAAAACTCTTGGCGAAAATGAGAAGGTTAAGAAAAGCAAAGTAAGTCTTCTTAATGAAACTATCTATCCTGTAGTTCCGAATAAGAGATCGCAATTGCTAATAATTGTAATATCCTTGAACTTACTTTTGCTTCCGGCTTCTCGCTGCAATTCAGAGCATATGATGATGGATTTCTTACAGGTTTGTTACTGCTTTTAAAGATGCAATAGAAGTTAAGAATGAAATTTCAGATTACCGGTTTCCTGAGGGGTCAAACTCCTGGTATCCACTGGAAACCAGTTTCATGTCGCATAATGAAAGAACTTTTATCTTTTCAGATCTTGACACGATAAACAGCAAGCACCTGGCAAGCCTTCCGGCCTTGTTTCAGGTTAAAGGTACTGATGTACTGATTACCGAATCTGATATTGAAGACTATCCGGGAATGTGGCTTACCGGTGCAGGTTCAGGCAAAATATCAGGAATATGGTCAAAATATCCTGACACTGAAAAGCTGGTCAGGGACAGAGATCTTTTTATTACCAGTACTAAAGATTATATTGCTAAAACAAAAGGGACACGTAATTTTCCATGGAGGGTGTTTGTGATAGCAAGGAATGATGTAAAACTGATTGAGAGTGACCTTGTATTCAAACTTGCTTCGCCAAATAAAATTACTGATACAAAATGGATTAAGCCGGGCAAAGTAGCCTGGGACTGGTGGAATGCTAATAATATTTATGGAGTTGATTTCAGAGCCGGAATTAATAATGACACATATAAATATTATATCGATTTCGCTTCAAAAAATGGTATTGAATATATTATTCTCGATGAAGGCTGGTACAAATTAGGTAATGTCCTTGAAGAAGTTCCTGACATAAATGTTGAGGAGTTATGTAGTTATGCTGCAAGTAAAAATGTGGGGGTAATTTTGTGGGTTGTCTGGAAAAGTTTCTGGGATAAGATGGATGAGGCAACAGCACTTTATGAGAAATGGGGAGTGAAGGGAGTAAAGGTTGATTTCATGCAAAGGGATGACCAGAAGATTGTAAATTTCTATCTTGAGGCAGCTCAAAAAACAGCTGAGCATCATCTGCTTATCGACTTTCATGGGGCTTATAAACCTGATGGGCTGGGACGTACATGGCCAAATGCCCTGACACGGGAAGGGGTAAAAGGAATGGAAAACAATAAATGGAGTAAGGATATAAATCCCGATCATGATGTAACAATCCCTTTTACAAGGATGGTTGCCGGACCAATGGATTATACTCCGGGAGCTATGATAAATATGGACAGTACCAATTTTAATCCTCAGTATACCAGACCTGAGAGTCAGGGTACAAGGGCCCACCAGGTAGCTTTGTACGTTATTTATGAAAGTCCGTTGCAAATGCTTTCCGATAGCCCCTCCAATTATATGAAGGAGCAGGAAACAACAGATTTTATTGTAAAGATACCAGTTGTATGGGATGATATTGTTGGTCTTGACGGGAAAGTAGGTGATTATCTGCTTCTTGCCAGGAGATCAGGGAAAGAGTGGTTTGTAGGGGCTCTTACTGACTGGATCTGCCCGTGATATGATGCTTGATTTGTCATTTCTTCCTGCCGGACAGTATACAATGGAGATATTTCAGGACGGAATTAATGCTGACAGATATGCAGGGGATTATAAGCATTTAACTAAAATTGTTAATTCCGGTGATAAAATGAACATTCATCTTGCTCCCGGAGGAGGCTGGGTTGGAAGGATAGTACCAAAACTAATAACAAAAAGATATATGAAGCAATATCTTGATCTGCTTGACCATGTAATTAAATCAGGGATTGAAAAGAAAGACAGAACGGGTACCGGAACTATTAGTGTATTTGGTTATCAGTCGAGATTTAATCTTGAAGAGGGCTTTCCTCTTCTGACAACAAAAAAACTTCATTTGAAGTCAATAATACATGAATTGTTATGGTTTATTTCAGGAGATACCAATATCCGGTATCTCAGGGAAAATGGCGTAAAAATCTGGGATGCATGGGCAGATAAGGACGGAAATCTCGGACCTGTTTACGGACATCAGTGGAGGTCATGGCAGGCGGAAGGTGGCAGAAAAATTGATCAGCTTCTTGATGTAATAAATTCTATAAAGAACTCACCTGACTCACGGAGACATATTGTTAGTGCATGGAATGTGGGAGATCTTGACAGAATGGCTCTTCCTCCCTGTCATCTTTTGTTTCAGTTTTATGTAGCAGAGGAAAGTTATCATGTCAGCTTTATCAGCGAAGCGCAGATATCTTTTTAGGAGTGCCTTTCAATATTGCATCGTATGCCCTTCTTACTCTGATGATTGCCCAGGTAACGGGTCTGAAGCCTGGTGAATTCATCCATACACTTGGCGATGCTCATATCTACCTGAATCATATGGAACAGGTCAAACTTCAGCTTACCAGGGAACCATATAAATTGCCAAAAATGGTCATTAATCCCGAAGTGAATGATATTCTAAAATTTAAATTTGAAGATTTCACCCTTACTGATTATGTTTCTCATCCTCATATAAAAGGTGATATTTCAGTATAACATATTAAACATGATTTCAATAATAGTAGCAGTTTCAGATGATTGGGGTATAGGAAAAGATAATGACCTTTTATGGCACATTTCTGAAGATCTTAAGACGGTTTAAAAGGCTCACAACAGGGAATACCATAGTAATGGGTAAAAGAACATGGGAGTCATTACCCCGAAGACCTCTCCCAAACAGAAAAAATATAGTTTTAACAGATGTAAGGAATGAAACGATTGATGGAGCGGTTACTGTTTACTCAATTGAAGAGGCTCTTAAAAGCTGCGAACAGGATAAAGAGATTTTTATCATAGGAGGAGGAAGTATTTACAGACAGTTTATGTCAATTGCTGACAGGCTTTATATAACACATGTTCATAAAAAAACAGATGCTGATATCTACTTTCCTGAAATAGATCAATCAGTATGGAAAGTTATTGAAAAAGAGGAGTTTGGCGACAGAAACCAATGCTATCCCTTATACTTATGTTATTTATGAGAGGAGAAGGCAGTAAAACGGAGAATTTGACTTCAAGATTTTTTAGTTTGAACTCAGAATAATACTTTCTTTATAAAAGATAAGAATTTCCAGGTCATATTTACTCTTATATTCTTATCCCTAATGATACAATTCGATATCAAAAGGATTTATTTTTAATACTGGCATCGCAGTATGTTAAGGAACTAAATATATAACAGGGATAAGTTAATAACGACTTTTGAGATGTCTCTTTTTTATGAAGCTTTAGGACTTTTAAATTTATTCTTTCGAGCTTTCTGCTTGCATAATCGATAGTTATCTCGAGCTCATTGGTTTCGATTGAAGGCATTTCAAACATTGCATCAAGCATAATTGCTTCGCAGATGGATCTGAGGCCGCGGGCCCCCAGTTTAAATTCAATAGCTTTATCAACTATATAGTCAAGTACTCCCTCTTCAAAGGTAAGATCAATATTATCCATTTTAAACAACTTGACATATTGTTTTACAAGAGCATTTTTGGGTTCTGTGAGTATTGCTCTCAGAGCATCTCTGTCGAGAGGATTAAGATGTGAAAGAACTGGTAATCTTCCTATTATTTCAGGTATTAACCCGTATGCTCTTAGATCCTGTGGAGCAATATACTGAAGCAGATTACTTTTATCAACTTGATCTCTTATTTTGGAAGCTCCAAATCCAACAATCTGTGTATTCAGACGCTGGGCTATTTTTTTTTCAATACCTTCAAAGGCACCTCCGCATATAAAAAGAATGTTTTTTGTATCAACAGGAATCATTTTCTGTTCAGGATGTTTACGTCCGCCCTGAGGAGGTACATTAACTATTGAACCTTCAAGCAATTTAAGAAGTCCCTGCTGAACCCCTTCTCCTGAAACATCGCGTGTTATTGAAGGATTATCGCCTTTTCTTGCAATTTTATCAATCTCATCAATAAATACAATACCTTTTTCAGCAGCTTTTACATCATAATCGGCATTCTGCAGCAAACGAGTCAGAAGACTTTCAATATCTTCTCCGACATAACCTGCTTCGGTAAGAACTGTAGCATCGACAATTGTAAAAGGGACATGAAGCATTTTTGCTACGGTCCTTGCCAGAAGTGTTTTTCCGGTACCTGTTTCACCGACAAGTATTATATTGGATTTTTCTATTTCAATATCTTCATCATCAGGCTTTTGCATAAGCCTTTTATAATGATTGTACACTGCTACCGAAATGATCTTCTTTGCCATATCCTGCCCGATAACATACTGGTCGAGAAAACTTTTTATTTCAGTAGGTTTCAGAAGATTAATTGTGTCGAAAGCAGTGTTCTTTTTATTCCCAAGTTCTTCGTTCATTATGCTGTGAGCCTGTTCAATACAATGATCGCATATATGACCCTCGAGTCCGGCAACCAGCATATTGGCCTCTTTTTTTGTTCTCCCGCAAAATGAACATTTATCCATTATAAATTATTTTTCAGTTTTCTGAAGAATCTCATCTATCATCCCATACTCTTTTGCTTCCATGAGCTGTCATCCAGTAGTCTCTGTCTGAGTCTTTTTCCACTTTTTCAACAGTATTGCCTGAATGCATGGCAATTATTTCGTAGAGTTCTTTTTTCAGTTTTACAATTTCACGGACAGTAATTTCTATATCGGAAGCCTGACCTTCAGCACCGCCCATAGGCTGGTGAATCATTATTCTGGAATGTTTCAGAGCTGAACGTTTGCCTTTCTTTCCTGCGGTAAGTAAGACTGCTCCCATAGAAGCAGCCATTCCGGTACAGATAGTTGCAATATCGGCAGAAATATACTGCATTGTATCATAAATCCCAAGACCGGCATTAACTGAACCTCCGGGAGTATTAAAATAGATCTGAATATCTTTTCCCGGGTCAGATGAATCGAGATAAAGCAACTGAGCCTGGATAATATTTGCTACATAATCATCGATTGGTAAGCCCAGAAAAATTATCCTGTCCATCATCAGACGTGAAAATACGTCCATTGATGCAACATTAAGTTGTCTCTCTTCAATAATAGTGGGGGATATATAACTTCCGTAAATTGAAGTGTACTTGTGTAAGACCGAGGCTACTTATACCTTTTTTGCTTCTAGCAAATTTTCCAAAATCGTCAAGGATAGCCATATTATATATGTTTTAAAAATTAAACAACAAAGATAGCAAAATAAAAAATGTTTTTCGCAAAGTGTTGATTCCTATTCGAAAAGCTTATTGAATTCCTCTACTGTTAACTGCTTTATTTTCAAGCTTAACGAGGTCTTTCATAATAAGCAGAACCTTATCTTCAAGAATTTTATCGGCAATTCTTTTAGCATCTTCTTCTCTCTTAAGAGTTTCTTTTGCATAGTTACTTATCTGTTCATCGGTGGCATAGTAAAGGCCATATTGCTGAAACTGGTATCTTGTCATGTTTTCTGCTTCTTTCTGCAGATCTTCTTCAGTAATCTTCACTTCATTTTCGCGTGCAACCTTATTCCTGACGAGCTGCCATTTCAGGTCCTTTCTGAAACTGTCGAATTCCTTATCGATCTGTTCCTGTGTTGTTTTCTCATTCACCTGAAGAAGCCATCGCTTAAGGAAATCCTCAGGAAGAGGGAAATCAGCCTTTTCAATTGCAAGATTCTTGATATCCATCATGAGTTTATATTCACTTTCGTGTTTCAGGTTGTGCGAAATCTCATCTTCAATTTTTTTCATGAATTCATCTTCCGAATTCACAACTCCTTCACCATAGATCTTGTCGAAAAGTTCCTGACCCACCTCTGCAGGGAAGAAGCGGTTTATTTCATTAAAGGTAAACTTAAGTTACCTTCCAGTTCGGCGACTTCTTCTTTTTTCTTATGTAAGATACCGGCAATTTCCGTATCGTTAGGATATGCTTTTTTGAGATCAAATACTACCGTATCATTAACACTCTTTCCAATAAAGAGGTTTTTAATTTCATCATCCTTTATAATATCTATTCCAAGCGATGTATCTTCTACTACAGGTCCTTCGGGTATGGTATTCCCTTCAGCATCAACCGCCTCAATTTTACCTTTTACCACATCCTTTTCCTCGGTGACATCAGCTTTCCGAAGTTCGCCATATCTGCGGGTATAGTTTTCGAGATAATCGTTTTTCATTTTTTCATCGACAGCTATCTCATATTGTTTTACTTTATCTTTCTGAGACAGGTTAACTTCAAAAGCAGGGGTGAGTCCCAGTTCGAAAGTGAAGGTGAATTCTTCCTGAGTATCAAAGTCAATTTTTTCCTGTTCATCTGCTTTGGGCAGTGGATCACCAAGTATTTCAATTTTCTCGTCAGTAATATAATTCTGAATATTTTCAGTAACGACTTTATTTATCTCATCAATCTGAACAGCTCTCCCATACATTTTTTTTACAAGACCTATCGGAACCATGCCGGGACGAAATCCTTTAATATTTGCTTTCTTCCTGTAATCTTTTAATACAGTTTCAACTTTTTCTTCATAATCGGCTTTTTCGATCTTAATTTTTAAAACAGCATTCAGTTCGTCAATGTTTTCTCTGGAGATATTCATTTTAAATCTAATTTATTACACAGTTAAAAAAACCGCCAAAACGCACTATTACAGAGGTTACGGGCGGTTTGTTATTTGTGCGGATGAAGGGACTCGAACCCCCACGTCACGAAGACACAAGATCCTAAGTCTTGCTCGGCTACCAATTACGACACATCCGCGGTAAAATTCACCGCAAAAGTATAATAAATTATTATCAAAACAAATTGATTATTTTACCTTCTCAGTTCAAAGTTCTTTCCGAGGTATACTTTTCTTACATGCTCATCATCTGCCAGTTGTGCAGAAGTGCCGGATTTCAGTATCCTGCCTTCAAAAAGAAGATAGGCCCGATCGGTTATTGAAAGTGTCTCATGGACATTATGGTCGGTGATAAGAATACCTATCTGTTTTTCCCTGAGTTTGGAAACAATTTCCTGAATATCTTCAACGGCTATCGGGTCAACACCGGCAAAAGGTTCATCAAGAAGAATGAATTTAGGCTTAAGAGCAAGGGCTCTTGCAATTTCAGTCCGTCTCCTTTCTCCTCCTGAAAGCTGAATGCCTTTGCTTAGACGGATCTTGTGAAGACCAAATTCCGTAAGTAGAGTTTCAAGGCGTTCTTCCTGTTCCAGCTTTGGGAAACCCGACATTTCAAGAACTGCACGTATATTATCTTCAACCGACATGTTTCTGAATACAGAAGGCTCCTGGGCAAGATACCCTATTCCCTTCCGGGCACGCTTATATACAGGAAGTGATGTAATCTCTTCGTTCTCGAGAAATATCTTACCTTCTCTTGGTCTTATAAGGCCAACAATCATGTAAAAAGAGGTTGTTTTGCCGGCACCGTTCGGACCAAGTAACCCAACAATCTCACCTTGTTCAACCTCAACAGAGACATGATCTACAACTGTCCTGCTGTGGTATTTTTTTACAAGATTTTCAGTATACAGTTTCATCCTGAATATTATGAAGTTGTAGTTTCAGCAGTTGGTTCATTATCATTCATAAAATCATCTCTCTCTTTTTCCTTGCTGCTTCATGACTCTACTTGATATTACAATACTTACCTCATATAATAAAAGAAGTGGTATTGCAACAAGTGTCTGTGAAAAGATATCAGGAGGTGTGATTATTGCAGACAAGAATGAAAATAACAACTATTGCATGTTTCCTGTATTTTCTCATGAAGGTCGGGGTAATCAGACCTATCTTGGTCAGAAAAAATGCAATAATAGGAAGTTCAAATACCAATCCGGTAGCAAGACAGATTGATGATAATGTTCCAATATATGAGCTTATATTAATCTGGTTGGTAACCTCAGGACTAATCTCATAGGAACCGAGAAAATGCATTGAAAGCGGGGCAAGCATGTAAAATCCAAACAGAACACCTGTAAAGAAAAGGAGTGAAGCAGCCAGTACAGCCCCTCTGGCATGTTTTGCTTCATTTGAATGCAAAGCAGGCTTAAAGAATTGCCAGAATTCCCATAGAATAACCGGAAATGCAAGTATTATGCCGGCAACCATTGAAACAGCAATATGAGTGGTAAGCTGCCCTGACATTTTTATATTTATCAGGCTTAAGGGCTTGGTGTTAATGCATAATGCAGAAGTATGAAGCAGGTCGCCGAGATGACATAAAATCCGGTTTGTAAAGAATGCCGGATTTTTTGGAGCCAGTATAATATTATTGAAAATAAAGCTTTTAAATGAGAAAGCTATTATCATAAAGAAGACTATAGCCAGCACGGAACGAATAATATGCCACCTTAGCTCCTCAAGATGCTCGAGAAAAGACATCTCCTTTTCACCCTTCTTCCCTTTTTTCCATAACCTTGCCATGAACACTTAAATAAATTGGTTTAAAATACAGCCCGTAAAGATGATAAATCTTCTTAAGCAAAACAATATTAATCTGTTTACGTTTGACTGTTTATGGATTAATTATTGAATGTAAAATTTTTATTGATTCTGTAATTATCACATAATCATTGTGATACAGCCATGGAAGATAAGGGTATGTTTAAGAGATATGATTATTATATAAGAAATACAAAGAAAATGACAATTTCAGTAGGAAAACAGCAGTCATTTTTGTTAATAAGTATAATAAAGTATTAATTGATTAAGAAATTTATTAACTTTATGTAAACTGTAAAATAGTTTTCTATCGCAGTTTATCAATTTTATCATTTTGGGGAAAAGATGTTGAACGATTCTACTATACACGATTACTTAAAGAAATATTTTGGTTTTGATACTTTTAAAGGTAATCAGGAACCAATAATATTGAATGTTCTTGCTGGTAAGGATACCTTTGTGCTTATGCCAACCGGAGGGGGGAAGTCACTCTGTTATCAGCTGCCGGCTGTTATGAAAAAGGGAACAGCAATTGTTATTTCACCTCTTATTGCCCTGATGAAGAACCAGGTTGATGCAATGCGTAACTTCAGCACAGACGATGATGTGGCTCATTTTCTTAATTCATCGCTTACCAAAACAGAAATTGCCACGGGTAAAAAGGGATGTTCTTTCAGGAAAAGCCAAACTTCTTTATGTCGCTCCTGAATCACTTAACAAAGGAAGAAAATATTGAATTTCTGAAAAATATTGAGATATCGTTTTATGCTGTCGACGAAGCTCATTGTATTTCAGAATGGGGTCATGACTTCAGACCGGAATACAGACGTATACAGGCCAATAATAGATACAATAGGCAGATCGCCCATTATTGCTCTTACTGCAACAGCCACTCCTAAAGTTCAGCATGATATTCAGAAAAACCTGGGGATACTCGATGCCGCAGTTTATAAATCATCCTTTAACAGGCCAAATCTCTATTATGAGGTTAAGTCAAAACAGGATGTGACAAAGGAGATTATAAAATATATTAAAAATAATACCGGGAAATCAGGTATTATATATTGTCTGAGCCGAAAGAAAGTTGAAGAACTGGCAGAGATACTTAAGGTTAATGGAATAAAAGCCCTGCCTTATCATGCCGGAATGGATTCAGCTACCAGAACATCGAACCAGGATAAGTTCCTGATGGAGGAGGCAGATGTAATTGTTGCAACAATTGCTTTTGGTATGGGAATTGATAAACCTGATGTGAGGTTCGTAATTCATTACGACATCCCCAAAAGTCTTGAAGGATATTACCAGGAGACAGGAAGAGCCGGACGCGATGGAGGCGAGGGTAACTGCATTGCATACTATAGTTATAATGATATCCTCAAACTGGAAAAATTCATGCAGGGTAAGCCTATAGCTGAACAGGAAATAGGAAAACAACTTCTGCTTGAGACAGTTTCATATGCAGAATCATCGGTGTGCCGCAGGAAATTGCTTCTGCATTATTTTGGAGAAGAATATGAGAAGGATAATTGCGAAGCCTGTGATAACTGTCTTCATCCAAAATCGCAGTTTGAAGGTAGTGAGGCAGTTGTCAGTGTTCTGGAGACTATCCTTGCCGTAAAGGAAAAATTTAAGGCAGATCATATATCTAATATCCTTTCAGGAAAAGTCACGGCTGCCATTAAATCATATAAGCATCATAAGCTTGAATTTTTTGGAATTGGTGAAGATAAGGACGAGAAGTTCTGGAATATGGTTATCAGGCAGGCCCTTATTGCTAAATTTCTTACCAAGGATATTGAAAATTATGGTTTGCTGAAGCTCACTCCCAAAGGAATGGAGTTCCTGGAGAAACCAACTTCATTTATGCTTGCTGAGGATCATGATTATGCCGACACCACAGATGAGGAGAATGCCTTTGGTGCAAGAACATCGGCTGTTGATGAAGAACTTTTCAGCATACTTAAAGATCTGCGTAAAAAAATATCAAAACAAAAAGATGTTCCTCCATTCGTAATTTTTCAGGATCCCTCACTTGAGGATATGGCTATTCAATATCCTATAAATCTTGATGAGCTTCAGAATATTTCAGGAGTAGGTGCCGGTAAAGCACAGCGTTACGGATCGGAGTTTGTTGAGATCATCAGTAAGATACGTTGAGGAGAAAGAGATTATCCGACCCCTCGATATGGTCGTCAAATCGGTAGTTAATAAGTCGGGCATTAAAGTATATATTATCCAGAGCATTGATATGAAACGACCTCTCGAAGATATTGCTGAAGCCAAAGGACTGGAAATGGGTGAGCTTATATCGGAGATTGAGGCAATTGTTAACTCAGGAACAAGGATTAACCTCGATTATTACGTTAATAATACTATTGACGAGGAACGTCAGCATGACATTTATGCATATTTCAGGGAAGAGGCCGAATCAGATTCTCTCGAAGAGGCTATTAAGGAGCTTGGAAGTGAATTCGAGGAAGAGGAAATAAGATTGATGAGAATCAAGTTTCTTTCGGAAATGGGTAATTAGATCTTTTTCTTTCAACAGAAAACAGAGAATAGAGTATCACCCCGGCAACATAAAAAGGATAAATCAGCTGTGAAAGAGCAAACCACCTCATGAGCTTTTTCCTTCCATACCTTTTTGTTGTATTCATCAGAATTAAAAAATCGGGTACAGACTTAATTATAATTATTGCAATAAATACCGGAATAAATTCTTTGGCAGCAAGAGCTAATGCTGTGTATATGAGCTGAATCAGGATTGTAACAAATGTTACAATTCCAAGCAGTATGGTGTTATAATCTTTATAGTATTTATATTTTGAAATCCACCTTCTTCTTTGTTTCAGAAATGATAATAGGGTCATTGCATGAGCTGATGTAACAAGAGAATCAGTTGATTCAAGCCATTTAATTTCAGATTGTTCCCTGGCTTTAATGCTATGGAGCAGGAATACATCGTCGCCCGATGGAACTTCAAAATGAAGATTAACTGAATTATTTAAATATGCCTCTCTTGTAAAGGCTAAATTAGCGCCGTTGCACATTATTGGATCTCCGTTTGATAGCTGTACCTGCAGTGATTCCCTGAAGACTTAAAAATTCAAGTTGCTGGAACCCTCCGAAGATGCCACTGATTGGCTCAAGCTGTACCGGGCATAATATCATTGCAGGCTTTTGATTTTCATAAAACGACACAATGGTTCTGATCCAGCTTTTTCCCATCCGGCAGTCGGCATCAGTTGTAATTATCAGTTCCCCGGATGCAGCTTCAACCCCGGTTTTTATAGCATGTTTTTTACCGTTTCCTTTGTTGGAAGTGGTAATCATGTTAATTACGGTCAGAAAAGGATGAAGCCACTGCTCTTGTGTTATCGGAAGAATTATCATCTACCACAATCACTTCAAATAATCCGTTGGGATAGTCCTGTTCAGCCAGACAGGAGAGGAGAGATGGCAGTTTTGACTCTTCATTACGGCAGGCGATTATTATCGAGACAAACAGGGTCTGAGAACCACCTGGTATTAAAAGAACTAAGACCCAGAAGACCTCTGTAAATTTTTAGAAGAATGAAAAAATATGGAAGAATCAATATAACGGGAAGCCATTGCATTGATTATTCTTTGAGCCATTCATACATTTTATAATGCTCACTCTGCATACCAAGAGCTTCATAAGTTTTCTGAGCTCTCATGTTATTTGTTTCAACATATAAACGAAGACCGGCAATTCCATTATTTTCAGCTTCTGCTTTAATATGTTCATATAGCGATCTGAAAATACCTGTTCTCCTGTATTCGGGCAGTACATAAACAGACTGAAACCACCATACATTAGCATTTCGCCAGTCGCTCCATTCGTAAGTTATAAGAAGTGAGCTGACTATTTTACCGCTATCTTCAGCAACCCAGTATTGTCCGTGACCTGGATTTGCAAAAACTGCAGCAACTCCATTTGTTACTTTGACCGGGACAAGTGTCAGTTGTTCTGTTTCCCATGCCATTTTTTGCTGGAATTCAATTATTGTTGCAGAGTCTTCCGGAATAGCTTTTCGAATGGTTATCATAATATATTGTTAGTTTTCTTATAATTGATTGACGAGAAGTGATGACTTTTTCCTGCATTTTTTTTACCACGGTGCACACGGAGTATCACGGAGTTCCACGGTTATCATTGTCTCTTAATCTCTCAGTCTCTTAGTCTCCCCCTCACCCACTCTCCGTTTCTCCTACCCTCTCCCACTCTCCGTTTCTCCCACTCTCCCTTTCTCCCCCTCTTACTTATATTCATCCCAGCTCTTGATTTCGAGATCGTCAATACTCATCTTGCAAAATGCCAGGATGAAAGCACTTGCCAGACGAGCATTGGTTATTAGGGGAACATTAAAATCCACTGCACTTCTCCGGATGGTATAGTCATTATTTAATTCTTTGTCACTCAGGTCTTTAGGAATATTCACCACCAGATCCACCTCCCTCGACTTAATAAGATCTATGGTATTGGGCGATTTATTCTCATCTGGCCAATAAGCTACATGAGCTTCTACCCCGGCATTAACCAGGAATTCCTGGGTGCCTCTGGTTGCATAAAGCTTATGACCTTTTTCGCGAAGAGCTCTGGCACTGTTAAGCAGTTCAACTTTTGAACGGGCAGGACCGGTGGAAAGCAGAATGCTTTTTTTCGGAACCCTGTACCCAACTGAAAACATAGCCTTCAGTATTGCTTCATAGAAGCCTTCACCTATACATCCTACTTCACCTGTTGATGACATATCCACACCAAGGACAGGATCGGCTTTTGCCAGTCGTGAGAAACTGAACTGAGGAGCCTTAACACCTACATAGTCTATCTCGAAAACAGTCTTATTGGGTATATCGGTTGGGATATTAAGCATGACTTTTGTGGCAAGTTCAATAAGATTTACTTTCAGAACCTTCGAAACAAAAGGCATGCTCCGGCTTGCTCTCAGGTTACATTCAATAACCTTTATGTCATTATCTTTTGCCAGAAACTGAATATTGAATGGTCCTGATATATTCAATTCTTTGGCAATCTGACGCGAGATACGTTTAATTCTTCTGGCAGTTTCAAAATATATTTTTTGTGCCGGAAATACCATAGTTGCATCACCAGAGTGAACCCCGGCAAACTCAACATGCTCGCTTATTGCATATGCGATCATTTCTCCTTCCCGTGCCACAGCATCCATCTCAATTTCCTTTGCATTCTCAATAAACTCTGAAACAACAACAGGATATTGTTTTGAAACCTGAGAAGCCAGTTCAAGGTAGTGCTTCAGTTCGTTTCTGTTCGAAACAACATTCATCGCTGCTCCTGATAAGACATATGATGGACGGATGAGGACAGGAAATCCTATCCTGTCGACAAATTCAAAAATATCGTCAATAGAGGAAAGTTCCTTCCAGCGGGGCTGGTCAACCCGAAGATTATCGAGCATTCCGGAAAATTTATGCCTGTTTTCTGCCCTGTCGATAGAGACAGGAGAGGTACCAAGAACAGGTACATTTTCTTTATATAGTCTCATGGCCAGATTGTTAGGTATCTGTCCTCCAACAGAGACAATAACACCTCCCGGGTTTTCAAGATCGATAATATCGAGAACCCTTTCAAAAGTCAGTTCATCGAAATAGAGTCTGTCGCAAATATCATAATCAGTACTGACGGTTTCAGGATTATAATTTATCATAATCGATCTGAAGCCTTCCTTTTTAATGGTATCGATAGCATTAACAGAACACCAGTCGAATTCCACACTTGATCCGATACGGTAAGCGCCTGATCCAAGGACAATAACTGATTTTTTATCTGTTTCACATATTATATCATGCTCTGAACCGCTATAAGTCAGATACAGATAATTTGTAACTGCAGGATATTCGGCAGCAAGAGTATCAATCTGTTTGATATATGGTACAATACCTAATGATTTCCTGTGTGCTCTTACCTTCATAAGATCATTATTTATATTTTCAGGGCCCGATTTTAATACATGCCTGGCAATCTGAAAATCGCTGAAGCCGTGTATCTTGGAATGTGAGAGGAGGTCAGCAGGAACTGAATCAAGGCTATTAAATGTACAGAGTTCATCCTTAATACTGATGATGTTCTTTAGTTTATAAAGAAACCATTTATCAATCTTTGTAAGTTCATGGATTCTGTCGACAGGCATTCCGATTTCAAGCGCTTCAGCAATTGAAAAGATTCTCATATCGGTAGGCTCTGCAAGCTCTCTCTCGATATCCTCAAAGCCCAGGTTGCGGTTGCCTGTAAAGCCGTGCATCCCCTGACCGATCATTCTTAATCCCTTCTGTATCACCTCTTCGAAAGTTCTGCCTATGGCCATAACTTCCCCGACACTTTTCATACTGCTGCCGATAAGATGGGAAACCCCTTCGAACTTATTAAGATCCCAGCGGGGAATTTTACATACTATATAATCAAGTGCAGGTTCGAAGCATGCTGTAGTGTTTTTGGTAACAGAGTTTTTAAGCTCATGAAGTCCATAGCCCATTCCAAGTTTTGCGGCAATGAATGCCAGAGGATAACCTGTTGCTTTCGATGCAAGGGCACTCGACCGCGACAGACGGGCATTTACTTCAATGACCCGGTAGTCTTCAGAATCAGGTGAAAGAGCATACTGAACATTACATTCACCTATTATTCCTATATGCCTGATAATTCTTATTGAAAGTTCCCTCAGCTTATGATATTCAGCTGTTAGTAAGGGTCTGGGACGGTGCAACAACGATACTCTCACCTGTATGTATGCCCAGCGGATCAAAATTCTCCATGTTGCATACCGTGATGCAATTGTCATATTTGTCTCTTACAACCTCATACTCAACCTCTTTCCATCCTTTGAGTGATTCTTCAACAAGTATCTGATCGGCGTACGAAAATGCTTTGGATGCCAGTGTTCTCAATTCTTCAGTATTTGAAGCGAATCCACTTCCCTGTCCTCCTAATGTATAGGCAGCCCTGATAATAACTGGAAATCCAAGTTTATCAGCTGCCTTTAATGCTTCTTCAACGCCCAGTACCGCAATACTGCTGGGCGTTTTTACATCAATCTCATTAAGTTTCTTTACAAATAGTTCACGGTCCTCGGTATCCATGATTGCTGTTACAGGCGTACCAAGAACCCTTACGTTATACTTTTCAAAAATACCTGTCCTGTAAAGTTCTGTTCCACAGTTTAATGCAGTCTGTCCTCCAAAAGATAACAAGATCCCATCAGGCTTTTCCCTGGCAATGACCTTTTCAACAAAATATGGAGTAACCGGAAGGAAATATATTTTGTCAGCCAGCTCTTCCGAGGTCTGGACTGTGGCAATATTCGGGTTTATTAAAACTGTTTCAACATTCTCTTCTTTCAAAGCTTTCAGAGCTTGTGAACCAGAGTAATCAAACTCCCCGGCTTCACCAATTTTAAGTGCTCCTGAACCCAGGATTATAACTTTTCTTACTGCATCTTTCATTGTCGGAATTTGAGGTTCAAAAATAACACAATTTTTTAATTAGGATTGGAAATTATTAAAAAATGAATATATTTGCAAAATAAATGAATAAATATGCAAAAGACAGACAGGCTACTGGAAATTGAGAAAATAGTAAACGATGAAATTGTCTCTACCCAGGAAGAATTGCTGAGAAAGTTGAAAGGGAAAGGGATAAGCTGTACACAGGCTACGCTATCCCGCAATTTAAGGCAACTGGGCATTGGAAGGATTGCTGATGGCAATGGCGGATACAAACTCGCTCTGTCGGAAAATGTAAGAGATAGCGGAAGTTCAGCAATTAAGATGAATATTGTACCTGTAGTACAGGACATTATTGATGCCAAAGGATTACTGGTAATGAAGACTCTTCCGGGAAATGCCAGCAGCACAGCATTTTTCATCGATAATGCCGGCCGATATGAGATAGCAGGTACAATTGCTGGTGATGATACCATTCTTCTGATACCGAGAGACGGGGTAACAATCCCCCAGGTTCATACCTGCCTGGAAATAATTCTTCCAGGATTACATAATAAGATTAAGAAATAAGAAGGATAAGAATACGATTGGATTGCTTCGTTGTCACGCAAATCGTGACTCCCCGCAATGACGGGCAAAATTAGTAAATATTATAAATGTAAAAAAATGAAAGAAAAAGTTGTTCTCGCATACAGTGGCGGATTAGATACTTCGGTAATACTTAAATGGTTAATTGAAAAAGGTTATGATGTCATAGCATTTGTTGCAGACGTCGGGCAGACTGATGATTTTGAAGAATGCAAGAAAAAAGCTCTTTTACTTGGGGCTTCAAAGGTTATTATAGGTGATCTGAAAAGGGAATTTATAGATGGATATGTTCTGAAAGCAATAATGGCAAACGCTATTTATGAAGACAGATATCTTTTAGGAACGGCCCTTGCAAGACCTCTGATTGCGAAAAAGCAGATTGAAGTTGCAAAGGCTGAGGGGGCAAATGCTGTTGCCCATGGAGCAACAGGTAAGGGTAACGATCAGGTCAGGTTTGAATTATGCTATTATGCACTTATGCCAGGAGTTAAGGTTATTTCACCATGGAAAGACAAGGAATTTCTGGATACTTTTAAAGGAAGAACTGATCTTCTGAAATATGCTTCGGAGAAAAAGATTCCGGTAAAAGCCAGCATCGACAAGCCTTACAGTGAGGACGATAACCTGATGCATATCAGTCATGAAGCCGGTATTCTTGAAGATCCGATGTATACTCTTCATAAGAGTATGCTTGAAAAGATGGTCATGCCACAGGATGCTCCTGACAAGGAGACAAGAATAGTTATTCACTTCAAAAACGGAATTCCTGTAAAACTGATAAACAAAGAAGACGGAACAGTTAAGGAGGACTCCTATGACATGTTTGTTTACCTGAATGAGATTGCAGGAAAGAATGGAATAGGTCTTCTTGATATGGTTGAAAACCGCTTTGTAGGAATAAAATCAAGAGGCGTTTATGAAACACCTGCTGCAACGGTACTGCATATAGCGCATAAGGATATTGAAGGAATTGCAATGGACAGGGAAGTTATGAGACTTGTAAACATGCTTACTCCTAAATTCGCTGAAATTATATATAACGGATTCTGGTTCAGTCCTGAGATGGATTTTCTGATGGCTGCAATAGAAAAGAGCCAGGAACTCATTGACGGAAGCGTACACCTCTGTCTATATAAAGGGAATGTTATAATTGAAGGAAGGGAATCACCTTCATCATTATACGATAAAAAATTGTCAAGTATGGATATTGAAGGTGGATTTGATCAGACAGACAGCAAGGGATTTATAAGAATTAATGCAATAAGACTGATGGCTCACCGTGCAATTGTTGAGGCAAGTCAGAAGAAATAATATCGGTTTATGTTTATGCCGGGATGGCCACCATTATCCGATAAACCAGGAAACCCCTGCTTTAAAAGGGGGAGAAAGTAAAATTTAATACCTGACTTTCTCCTCCCTGATAAGCAGAGGTACCATAAAGGGGTGAGGTGATGGATACTTTAAAAATAAATTAAAATTATCAATATGAAACTCTGGGAAAAAGGGATAAATCCCGAACCTGCAATTATTGAATTTACAGCAGGGAAAGACCGTAAAACTGATCTTGCTCTCACAAAATGGGATATAATAGGTTCAATGGCTCATGTGATAATGCTTGAAGATGTGAAGCTGATTTCTGAAGATGAGAAAAACGGCCTTCTTAAAGCATTGCACTCGCTTTTTGTATGGGATGAGGAAGGAACCCTTGTTATTGAAAATGATGTTGAAGATATTCATACTCAGATTGAGAAGGAGATGTCATCCATTCTTGGAACCACCGGCAGAAAAATACATACCGGCCGTTCACGGAACGACCAGGTTCTCGTTGATATCAGACTATATACCAGGGAGGAAATAGATAAACTTTCTGTCTTAATACGCAGACTTTTTAAAAAGTTTCAATCGTTGAGTGAACATCATAAAGAGGTCCTTTTACCCGGTTATACGCATATGCAGCCTGCAATGGTATCGTCATTTGGTATGTGGTTCGGTGCTTATGCTGAATGTCTTGCCGATGATATCCTGTTGCTCTCGGGTGCAAGAGCCATGAATAACCAGAATCCTCTGGGTACCGCTGCAGGTTATGGAACTACTCTTCCAATAAACCGGAAATTAACCTCTGAGCTGCTTGAATTTGATGATCTGCTCTACAATTCGGCATATGCCAGCCTGAGCAGGGGTAAAGTTGAAATGGCTATTGCCTCTGCTCTTGCATCTGTTGGCCAGACACTTTCGAGGTTTTCAATGGATGTTTGTCTGTATATGACTGCTGAATTCAGGTTTATTGATTTTCCTGATGAGTATGTTACCGGTTCAAGCATAATGCCTCAGAAAAGAAATCCTGATGTTTTTGAACTTATCAGGGCCCGTACAAATGTAATTCAGACGTTGCCTAATCAGATTGCGCTGCTTACCAGTAATTTACCCTCAGGATATAACAGGGATCTGCAGTTGTTAAAACAACTGATGTTTGATGCTTTTAAGGAGATCACCGACTGTATTGAGATAATGTTATTGATGCTGAATAATATAAAGGTAAAAAAGAATATAACTGAGAATCCGTTGTATAATAATATTTTCAGCACGGAAGAAGTAAACCGTCTGGTAAGGCAGGGTATGCCTTTCAGGGATGCATATAAGTCTGTCGCAGAGATGGTTAAAAATTCATCATTTTCCAAAACAACTGTAACTGATTATGTTCATGAAGGCAGTATTGGTAACCTTTGTAATAAAGAGATAGCAGAACTTTTCGAAGCAAGGATGAAAGACTTTAAGAATACTACCGCAGCTGAGCTTGCAGATAAGATGATGCATCATGTGACTAATGGTTCAAGTCAGCCCTGATACACCGGATTAAGATCTATTTTACTTTTGATTTTTCTATATTATCAATAAAAACATCGAAAAGAAAATCAGTATCAGTGGGTCCGCCGGAAGCTTCAGGGTGAAACTGTGTTGAAAAGAATGGCTTTGTTTTATGTTTCATCCCTTCATTTGTCTGGTCGTTTATATTAATAAACAATGGTTCCCATTCATTTCCCAGAGTATCATTATCAACTGCAAATCCATGATTCTGTGAGGTAATATATGCTTTGTCAGTTCCTACCTGGAGTACAGGCTGATTATGACTTCTGTGACCATATTTCAGCTTATATGTATCTGCTCCTGAGGCAAGTGCCATAAGCTGATTACCCAGGCATATCCCGAAAACAGGTTTTGTCCGTCAAATGCTTTTCTGATATTATCAATGGTTATATCGCACATTTTTGGATCGCCCGGACCATTTGAGAGAAAGAGCCCGTCAAATTCTTCCTTATGAAAATCATAATCCCATGGGACCCTTATAATGGTTGTATCTCTCTTAAGCAGATTTCTGATTATATTATACTTAACGCCACAATCAACAAGCAGTATTTTGTATTTCCCTGATCCATAGACTTTTTTTTCATGAGTACTGACTTCAGCAACAAGGTTTACTTTATTAGGATCGTAAAAATCAGTTTCAGTACCTTCAGGTTCTACCTTTCCCAGCATTGCTCCTTTTTCTCTTATTCTTTTTGTCAGTGCCCTTGTATCAATTCCATAAATACCGGGCACATTATTTCTCTTCAGCCATTCATCGAGGCTTTCAGTTGCATTCCAGTGACTGTATTCAAAAGAATAATCTGATACGATCAATCCGGAAATATGTATTGATGAAGACTCATAAAAACGGGATAGATCATTTTCCTCCGATTTTCCCGGGTGCACCATAGTTTCCTACCAGAGGATATGTAAGGCAGAGAATCTGACCTCTGTACGAAGGATCGGTCAGACTTTCCGGGTACCCGGTCATTGCAGTATTGAAAACAACTTCGCCTGCAGCAGGTATTGGTGAACCAAAGGAACGGCCATGATACACTGTTCCATCTTCAAGAGTCAATTTTACGGGTAAGCTATTTTTCATTTCTGTTAATATTTACTTTTACCTGATGGCAGAAACAGCTTTTTCGATCTGTTCCATTGCCTTCATAACAATCTGGTGAGTGGTTGCAAGATTCATCCTCATAAACCTTCTCCTCCCGGACCAAAAGATGATCCTTCATTCATTCCTACTCCTGCTTTTTTAATGAAAAAATTCTGAAGTTCCTTCCCTGTCATATTGAAATTCCGGCAGTCGAGCCACATCATATAGGTTGCCTCTGGTCTGACAGGAACGATTTCAGGGATCATCTTTATGCAGTAATCGTATACAAAATCAATATTATGGTCAATATAATCAAGTAGTCCGGATAACCATGAATGTCCCTTTGAATATGCTGCTATTGAGGCAATAGTTCCAAAGATATTACCTCCTCCGACATGCAGGTTTTCCATAACTCTGTTAAAGGACTTTCGAAGTGCGGTATTGGAAATAATCACAGATGAAGTTGATAGTCCTGCAAGGTTAAATGTCTTGCTCGGGGCAATACAGGTAATTGTAATGTTCGCGATTTCAGCTGACAGAGAGGCCACAGGAGTATGTGTAAACCCGGGAAGAGCAAGGTCGCAATGTATTTCATCGGAGATAATCAGTATGTTATTCTCCAGACATATTTCAGCCAGTCGTGCCAGTTCTTCCGGCGACCAGACTCTTCCAACCGGATTATGGGGGTTGGAAATAATTATCATTTTTGTATTTCCGTCAATAGCGGCGATAAGCGATTCAAAATCCATTTCCCATCGGCCATCTGACTCTTTCAGCTGGTTATAAACAAGCTTACGCCCATGAGATTCAACAGCTGAGAAAAAAGGAAAATATACCGGAGGCTGAACTATAATTTTATCGCCAGGTTGCTGTAAATGCGAGTGTACAGAAGTTTATGGCGGGAACAATACCCGGAGAAAAACTTATCCATTCCTTTTCAACCTTCCAGCTATGTCTGGAACTTAACCAGTCGATAATTGAAGAATAATATTCCGGCGGCCTGAAAGTATAGCCGTACAACTCATGGTTAACGCGTGCACGAAGTTCCTCTGCAATAAAATCGGGTGATCTGAAATCCATATCAGCTACCCACATCGGAATAACATCTTTCACTCCGAATATCTCTTCCCTAAGATCGTACTTTATGCAGTTTGTTCCCTCTCTGTTAATGGGTTCATCGAAATTCCAGACCATCATAAAATGATATAAATTCAGGGGTCTAAAGATATACAAAAATCGGAGATGACGGAAAGTATAAAGTCAAAATGAAATATATGTTTTATGTGATTCAGTTAGTAATTAAAGATCTGTCAGTAATCAAAAGTCCGATTTAAAAATGTTCTTATTACAGAATGAACAATTTGTCCTGTTTTACTGTCTCTATTGTAAGTTTTACTTAAAGGGAAAGCTAGAAATATATTGTAAGACCAGACCCGTTTATCTGATTAAAAACAGTAGTTTATTACCAGCTTAATTTATAATATGTTTTGATGCCGAAAGCAGTATGATTATTCAGATGCTGAGCTATTTAATAAAAAGGTAACATTGGGAAATCAGATAGAGAATGTTTATGATTAAGTAAACTCAATAAATTGAATATTATTTATTACTTTTATGGCAGTTTTTGAGTGATATTATACAACTAAAATTGATTTAAAATGAAAAAGATTATTGCAGGTGTATTACTTCCATTCCTGATATTAAGTTTCACCCTTTTGACTTCATGCAAAAATAGGGCAGCCAACAAAGATCAGAAAAAGGTTGAATTGCAACAGGTAAAAACAATTGAGAATCAGATTGAAACCAATGTTTATCCGTTGCCAACATCAGCTGCTGTTATTAAAATGCTTACAGAACTTGAAGTTGGTTATATTATTGGTATTTCTAATCCTGTGGAAAACGTTAAGAAATATTTCAGCAGCACCACAAGGGCAATTAATCTGGGTGTTTACGGAGCTGACCTGAGCTATGCAACACTTTATAATATTCAGCAGGAAGTAATAAATTATCTGAATGCAATCAGATCGCTTGCCAATGAACTCAATATGTCAAAAATTTATAATGAAGACTTATATGATAAAATCAAAGCAGAATTTTGATAACAGGGATGAATTAGTTAAGATTCTGACAGCTTCATTCAATGACACATATTCATATCTTAGCGAAAATGATCAGCAACCTCTGGCTCTTCTTGTTGTTGGTGGTGCCTGGGTTGAAGGAATGTATCTTACCACTCATGTTTCTGAGGCAGCTTACCAGGTTGCAGGTATCTCGAGGGTACTTCTTGAGCAGAAGAAATCATTTGAACTTTTCCTGGAAATTACCCAGCCATATGCAAATGATCCAAGTGTAAGTGATTTTGTGAAATTACTTGATCCGATGAAGGAAGTATATGCCGGCATTAGGTACTAGTCTTACAGATCAGAATATCAAGGATATAACCAGGGTAATTAATGATATAAGAAGCAAGATAGTATTATAATTATTTCTTAAATATTTGGCCGCAAAGATTTCGCTTTGCGGTCATTTTTTTAGATGATGTCTTTATGAGGGAATCAGTATTACTTGCATTAATACATATTTTTGCAATTGTCTCAACTATCAATCCTTCAGGAATTTCATCACGGGGGAAGAAAATTCTTCGCAGTTATCTCAGGAGATATCTTAACAGGGAACTTGAGGAAGAGTATTATTCTCTCTTTGAAAATAATCTGGAGTTCTATTCAAATGAACTCAAAAGTGTGGACAAGGCTGAACTTGTCCGATGAGGATTCTCTTATTTCATTCCAGATAACCAATATTTGCCGGCAGATTAAAAAAGGGTTGTTCCTTGAAGAAAGGATGATAGTCTTTCTTCAGCTTATTGAGTTTGCATTTGAGGATGGAATGATATCCGAACAGGAGAAGACTATTATTGATATTGTTTCCAGGACATTTCAGATCTCGAAAAAAGAGTATACAAATGCCATTGCCTTCATGATTGGCAGATCATATGATGAAGTTACCCCCGATTGTATTCTTATAATTGAAAGTGATAACCCGAATTTTTCAGGAGCCGGCATTTATAAGAACTACGATAAGTGGAGACATATCAGGACCAAAGGATTTAAAGGTCATCTGGTGGTAATGCACATTGAGAGTACTGGTACTCTTCTGTTCTCCTACGATGGCCCTCAGGTTCTCTATTTTAAAGGAAGAGACATAATTGCATGTCGGCCTTATCTCCTCGACCGCGGAGTAAATATCAAGGGCCAGGGAATTGATCCGATATATTATTCAAAAATTTTTAAGAAGTTTGTTTCAAGAAAATTTCCTGAAAAAATAGTATTTGAGGGTCACGACATTGAATATCTTTTCAAGAATACCGAAAATGGCATTCAAAAGATGAGTTTCAAGGTAGAGTCGGGCAACCTTATCGGTATTATGGGTGGCAGTGGTGTCGGCAAGACAACATTGTTCAATCTGTTGCATGGCAAAATCACCCCTACCTCCGGGAATATTTATATTAACGGTTATGATATAAATTCTGATTCGGAAGAACTGAAGGGACTTATAGGCTTTGTACCTCAGGACGATATGCTTATTGAAGAGCTTACAGTATATCAGAATCTTTATTTTAATGCAAGGTTATGCTTTGGCGATTATAACGAGGAGATGCTTAAGAATGTCGTTGATAAGGTGCTGCATGATCTTGATCTTTACGATATTAAAGACCTTCAGGTAGGGGATACGCTGAATAAAAAAGTCAGCGGAGGACAGAGAAAAAGACTTAATATCGGTCTCGAGCTTATGCGTGAGCCGGTTGTTCTTTTTGTTGATGAGCCGACTTCGGGATTATCTTCATTTGACTCTGAGAAAGTCATGAGTCTGCTTAGAAACCAATCGTTAAGCGGGAAACTTGTGTTCGCTATTATACATCAGCCTTCATCTGACATCATTAAGATGTTTGACAGATTGTGGCTCCTTGACAAAGGAGGCTATATGATATATGATGGAGATCCGGTTGAAGCCCTTGTATATTTCAAAACAGAAACATCACAGGCAAACGCTGCTGAGAGTGAATGTCCCAACTGCGGTAATGTTGAAACGGATAATATACTGCATATCATTGAGGTAAAAGTCATTGACAATGATGGCTATCCGGGCAAAGAGCGACAGATAAGTCCGAAGGAATGGTACGAAAAATACAGGAAGAAGATGATGCCTGTTTTGGTCGAAAAACAGCCTAAATCAGCAATTCCTCCCAGTAATTTCAGGGTTCCTAAGAAATCAGATCAGATAAGAACATTCATTAAGAGAAACCTTACCAGAAAGCTTGCCGATCATCAGTATATGATTATAAATCTGGTTGAAGCACCTCTTCTTGCTTTTATACTTGGTTATATATCGAAATACAGTGAGAATGGTAAATATATTTTCGCTGATAATAAGAATTATCCTGTTTTTCTTTTTATGGCAATTATCGTTGCGCTTTTTATTGGGCTTACGGTAAGTGCTGAGGAGATTTTCAGAGACAGAAAGATACTTGAACGAGAGAAATTTCTTGATCTGAGCCGGTCGAGTTACCTTATTTCTAAAATTAATTTCCTGTTTACTTTATCGGCTATTCAATCACTGACATTTGTGGTGGTAGCGAACCTTATCCTTAAGGTCCCCGGAATGCTTTTTCAGCAATGGGCAATTTTGTTTGCAACAGCATGTTTTGGGAATATGCTGGGATTAAATATTTCAGCAGGAATGCGGACAGCGGTTAGCATTTATATTCTAATCCCACTTATTCTGGTACCACAGCTTCTTCTGGGTGGGGCAATGATTAAGTTTGATGATCTTCACAAATCGATCAGCAATAAAATATATGTTCCGGCATTAGGCGATCTGATGGTTACACGCTGGGCATATGAAGCCATCTGTGTAGAGCAGTTCAAGACTAATAAGTTTGAAAAGCCTTTCTTTAAATATGATATGGAAGTAAGCCAGAATGACTGGTATGCTTCATTCCTGATCCCGTCACTTAAAGTTACTGTTGACAAGTGCATTGTTGCAGGAAAAGATCCGGAATATAAGGAGTCAACCATTCAGAATTTCGAAAAATTGAATTATCATATAAATGAACTTGCCAATATAACAGGTATTAAGCCCGGGAAATGGTTCAGCAGTCTCGATTACGGTAAAATGAATGACCATGTTGCTAATGAAACAAAAACCTATCTCGACAGCCTCAGAGGTTCACTAAGAGATGAGGGCCGAAAGATTTCATATGAAAGGGATTCATTATATAAGACCATAGTTAATAAAATGGGGGAAGCTAATTTCATGAAGTTACAGGAGAATAACTATAATACAAGTCTTGCCGACTTTGTGCTTAACAGGCTGACAACAAATAAGATTTATGATGCGGGGGATGAATTCATTCAGAAAGCAGATCCTATTTTCATGAAACCCGGATCCAGAATAGGAAGGGCCCATTTCTTTGCCCCCTATAAGCAATTGGGTAATCTGAAGATCGAGACTATGCTGTTCAATCTTATTGTTATCTGGTTAATGATAATTGTCTTGTTTGTTACCTTGTATTTTAATCTTCTTAAGCGGTTTATTGAGTTGCTTGAGTCATTGAAACTGCCCATATTACGAAAGTTTGGGAGAGACCTTTTACAGATATAGAAAATATGGGTTATGTACATCCTAAAAAAAGTCTTGGACAGCATTTCCTGAAAGATACAGGTATTGCCCACAGAATAGCTTCATCACTTACAGGTGAAGGCTACGGAACCGTTTTGGAGATTGGTCCGGGTATGGGTATCCTGACTTCGTTTCTGATTGATAGAAATTTTCCGGATTTCAGGGTAATAGAGATTGATAATGAATCAATTCATTATCTTAAATCGCACTTTCCTGATCTGAAAAACATAATAACCGGTGATTTTCTTACACTGGACATTGAATCATTATTTGAGGAAAAGATGGCTGTGATTGGTAATTTTCCATACAACATATCGACACAGATACTGTTTAAGGTGCTGAAGCACAGGGATAAAGTTATTGAGGTTGCAGGCATGCTTCAGAAAGAAGTAGCTGAAAGGATTTGTGCCGGTCCGGGTTCAAGGACCTACGGTATCATGAGTGTTCTGCTCCAGGCATTTTACAAAGTGGAGTATCTGTTTACTGTATCCGAAAATGTATTTTCTCCTCCACCAAAAGTTAAATCAGGTGTGATCAGGCTGATCAGAAATGATGTAAAGAACCTTGAATGCGATGAGGCTATGTTTATCAGAGTAGTGAAAGCCTGTTTTAATCAGAGAAGAAAAATGCTTAGAAACTCAGTAAAATCGGCATTTGAATTAAAAAATGAGGATTATCCGGAATTTGGGTTAAGGCCCGAGCAACTATCTGTTAATCAGTTTGTTAATCTGACTCAGTGGATAGAAAAGAATATGGTAAGATAGATCAGAATGAGAAACCAATAGCTTCTACAGGATTCATTTTGGCTGCTGAATTAGCAGGAGCATAGCCGGCAACAATACCAATAGTACCTGAAATGAACATTGCTAATACCATGTTACCTACTGTAAGGTACATATTCAGTTCATAAAGATAATTAATGACCAGTGTACCAAGAAATATCATCAGGATACCAAGCAGGCCACCAATTAAGGAGAGTACAACTGATTCAACAAGAAACTGCTGAAGGATAAAAAATTTTTTTGCTCCCAGAGCTTTCTGGATACCTATAATATTGGTCCTTTCCCTTACAGAGACAAACATGATGTTTGCAATCCCGAAACCGCCAACAAGAATAGCAAAACCACCTATAACCCATCCACCGATATTAATTGCAGCGAAAATAGAATCAAGACCCTGTGAAAGCATGCTGGCTCTGTTAACAGAGAAATTTGAAATTTCGGCAGGTTGCAATCTTCTGGCAGCCCTCAGGATCATTGTTGTTTCGTCACTCAGATCCTGAATTGCAACTCCTGGTTTTGCTTTGATCATTAACTGCGAATTAATAAATCTGTTACGTATATTAATAAAGTTTCTGCCAAAATTCAGGGGTATTATCAACGTATGTCATCCATACCACTGTCACTGATTCCTCCTTTTCCCTCCTTTTTAAATACCCCGATTACTTCAGTCCTGAAGCCGGCAATATATATCTGTTGGCCAATAGGATTGGCTTTTCCAAACAATTTTTCAGCAAGAACAGCTCCGAGTATTGCTACATTTTTTCCCGAGGAAGCTTCAAATGGAGAAAAATACCGGCCGCTACCCATTTCAAAGGATCTGACATCCTGAAACTCAATTGTGACGGCAGCAACACCAACGTCATTGGCAATATTTTTTTTATACTTGACCTTTTCACCCTGAGATATCAGAAAAGCGGCTGATTCAGCCTTGGTTGATTTTTTCAATATAGCCTGATAATCATTGTCCGAAACCGGAGGCCATTTGATGATATCCCACCATGGCAGATCGTTGCTAAATGTCCATGGAAATTTCTGAACATAAATTACATTATTTCCCAGAGAAGAGACACTTTCGCGGATCGATTTTTCCATCCAGTCGAGTACAGTAAATACCGATATTATTGAAAAAATACCTATCGTTATGCCGAACAGTGAAAGGAATGTTCTTAACTTATTAACAAAGATAGAGTTAATAGCAAAGATAAATCCTTCTTTAAAAAGCTTGAAAAACATTTTAATGCATTGATATATTACAATTGAGCGTCAAATATACGAAAATGATTTAATGTATATAATCATATATTATAATGTATTGAGGTTTAATAAAAAAATATCTATTTTTAACCGCCTTAATGGGGCTTCCTTCGACAATCGTAAATATCAAATAATGAGTGACAAAAGAATACACAGTGCACTAATTTCAGTTTTCTATAAGGACGGATTAGCCGATATAGTAAGATTGCTTCATAAACTTGATGTGAAAATTTACTCCACCGGAGGTACTTTCTCCTTTATTAATGAGCTTGGGATACCTGCTGTGAAAGTTGAAGATCTTACATCTTATCCTTCAATACTGGGTGGTAGGGTGAAAACTCTTCATCCTTCAGTATTCGGTGGTATTCTGGCCAGACGTGATAATGAAGGTGACCTTGAACAACTTGAAAAGTATAAGATACCAGAAATCGATCTTGTAATAGTTGATCTTTATCCTTTTGAAGAGACTGTAAAGCAGGTGGCTGAAGAGGAGGAGATAATAGAAAAAATTGATATTGGAGGCATTTCTCTGATAAGAGCTGCTGCAAAGAATTATAATGATGTGCTTACGGTGTCGGGGAGAGAGCAGTATAGTGATTTATTAGCTCTTCTGGATGAGAAGAAAGGTTCATCATCACTGGCCGACAGAAGACTGTTTGCGGCAAAAGCATTTCAGACTTCTTCGCACTATGATACTTCAATATTTAATTATTTTAACAGAGAAGAAAACATTCCTGTTTTCAGAGAGCAGTATAAATCAATCATATCCTCTTCGTTACGGTGAGAATCCGCATCAGAAAGGAATATTTTTTGGTGATCCTGAATTATTGTTTGAAAAACTCATGGGAAAGAGATTTCATACAATAATCTGCTTGACCTTGATGCTGCTCTTAATCTTATCGATGAGTTTACTACCACTACATTTGTGGTTATAAAGCATAACAATGCCTGTGGTGTTGCTTCACGAAATAATTCCACTGGATGCCTGGAAGGATGCTCTTGCATGTGATCCTGTATCGGCTTATGGAGGCGTGATTGTAACAAATGTTACAATTGATGAAGAGACAGCACAGGAAATCGACAAGATATTTTTCGAAATAATAATTGCTCCTGATTTTACTGATTCAGCCCTTGAAATATTGAAACAAAAAAAGAACAGGATAATATTACTGAGAAAAGCAGCGTTAGGAAATGATTCAGGATTCCGTTCTTTGCTAAATGGTGTACTATGGCAACAGAAAGATAAAAGTACAGAGTCGGGTAAGGATATGAGGCCTGTTACCAAGAGGGCTCCTCTTCAGGCTGAAATTGATGACATGGTGTTTGCCAACATAATTGTAAAACACAGCAAATCAAATGCAATTGTGCTGGCAAAGAATAATCAGCTGTGTGCCAGTGGTATCGGGCAGACATCGAGGGTGGATGCTTTGAAACAGGCAATTGAAAAGGCACATCTCTTTGGCTTTGACCTGAAGGGTTCTGTTATGGCGTCTGATGCATTTTTCCCTTTTGCCGACAGCGTGGAAATTGCTCATAAAGCAGGCATTACAGCAATAGTCCAGCCCGGAGGATCAGTAAGGGATCAGGACTCAATTAATTTTGTTATTCAAATGGAATTGCAATGGTGTTTACTGGTATCAGGCATTTTAAACATTGATAACTAAATTATTTATCTCTTAATATAATGGGACTATTTTCATTTTTAACACAGGAGATTGCAATTGATCTCGGTACAGCAAATACAATAATCATTCATAATGATAAAGTAGTTGTTGACGAACCATCGATAGTTGCTATCGATAAAACTACAGGTAAACTTATTGCAATAGGGGAGCAAGCCAGGCAGATGCATGGCAAGACACATGAAAATATTAAAACTATCAGGCCTTTGCGTGATGGTGTGATTGCAGATTTCAATGCTGCAGAGCTTATGATAAGGGGCATGATCAAAATGATTAATAAGGGACCACGGCTTTTTGCCCCATCACTCAAAATGGTTGTATGTATACCTTCGGGCAGCACAGAAGTAGAAATAAGGGCAGTTCGGGATTCATCGGAGCATGCCGGAGGAAGGGATGTTTACATGATATATGAACCTATGGCTGCTGCTATTGGTATTGGACTTGATGTAGAGGCTCCGGAAGGCTGTATGGTTGTTGATATTGGTGGAGGCACCACTGAAATTGCTGTAATTGCTCTTGGAGGTATTGTTTGTAATAAATCAATCCGAATTGCTGGTGATGGATTTACTGCTGATATTCAGGCATATATGCGTCATCAGCATAATATCAAAATTGGTGAACGTACTGCTGAGGATATTAAAATCGGAGTTGGAGCCGCGCTTCCTGACATTGATAATCCTCCCGCTGATTTTGTTGTCAGAGGCCCTAATATCATGACGGCACTGCCTATTGAAATACCAATATCATATCAGGAAATAGCTTATTGTCTCGATAAATCATTATCAAAAGTTGAGGCAGCTCTGCTAAGCGTTCTTGAGCAAACACCTCCTGAATTATATGCCGATATCGTTAATAAAGGGATATACCTTGCCGGGGGAGGTGCTTTACTAAGAGGACTTGACAGACGATTGTCTGATAAGATAAATATTAATTTTAATGTTGTTGAAGACCCTCTTCATGCTGTAGCAAGAGGAACAGGGGTTGCTTTAAAAAATGTTGATAAGTTTCAGTTCCTAATGAGATAATTCAAAGGGGTGAATGAGGAATCTGCTGAATTTTCTGGCCAGATACAATAATTTAATAATCTTTCTAATTCTCGAAGGAGTAGCTGTATATATGCTCGCCAACGGGAATAGTTATCATAATACCAGAATCCTTAATGGCATCAGAGACCTTACCCAGGCTATTGAAACCAAAATAAATAACACTTCAAATTATTTAAATCTTCGTGAAATAAATACTTCCCTGGCTGCTGAGAACGTTGCACTGAGAAATAGATTAGAGAAACTGGAGAACAAAAACGATTCACTTTTTTTTTCTGTTTCCGATTCAGTTTATAATCAGCAATACCAATATACGTCGGCAGAGGTTATCAGTAACTCAGTTAACAAGCAGAAGAATTTTTTTACCATAAATAAAGGCGAAAGGCAGGGCATAAAGGTTGATATGGCTGTAACTTCCGATAATAGCGTTGCCGGGGTAATAGTAGGATGCTCCGAAAATTATTCAGTTGCAATGTCGCTTATCAATCTTGACTTTAAGTTAAGTGCCAGATTGAAATCAAATGGTTATTTTGGGTCCTTAAACTGGGATGGAAAAGATTACCGGAAAGCCATACTGAATGAAATACCCCAGCATGTATCTGTAAACGTTGGAGATACTATTGAAACTACAAGCTATTCAGCTATATTTCCTGAAGGCGTGATGATAGGAATTGTAAGTGAATTTGAAAAAGTGGGGGGTGACTTTTATAAAATAACTATTACTCTGAATACCGATTTTAAGAAACTTCATTTTGTAGATGTTATCGGTAATATCAGAAAGGATGAACAGCTTGAACTTGAAAAAGAAATTGAATGATTAACTCTGTCTTACGGTTTAGTCTGATATTTATCTTACTTATCCTTGTCCAGGTATTGTTATTTAACAATATTCAGTTCAGTGGATATGTAAATCCGTATGTGTATATAATGTTTATCCTTCTTTTACCTGTTGAAATACCTTCATGGTTATTACTTCTCCTGTCTTTTATGACAGGTTTTGTAATGGACATTTTTTCAGGAACTCCGGGTATGCACACTGCAGCCACGGTACTGGCCGGTTTCTCACGTCCTTACGTTTTGAGGGTAATAGCTCCCAGAGATGGGTATGATGCCACTTCCGATCCTTCCATGATCACCTATGGATTCAAATGGTTCTTTAGTTATACCCTGCTGATAGTATTGATTCATCATTTTGCACTTTTCTACCTTGAGGTATTCCGTTTCACAGATTTTTTCAGGACTATGCTCAGGTTCTTATTAAGTTCAGTATTTTCTATAACTTTTATTCTTCTAATTGAATTTTACAGGAAAGGTAAGTAACCGGAAATGAAAGATACATTTACTAACAGGAAATATCTAATAACAGCATTTATCGTGCTTGCATCTCTCATATTGCTTGTAAGGCTTTTTGTCATACAGGTTGTGAAAGATTCGTACAGGTTATCAGCCGATAATAATGTTCTGAGATATGTTACGCAATATCCTGCCAGAGGACTTATTTACGACAGAAACGGGAAGCTGGTGGTGACCAATCAGGCTGCATATGATCTTATGGTGGTACCAGCCCAGGTTTCTAAGGATATTGATACGACAGGCTTCTGTAACATACTTGGTATATCAGTTGACTTCTTCAGGGAAAGAATAAAAGCAGCAGGTAACTATTCAAGACGTGCTCCCTCAGTATTTCTTAAACAGATCTCAAGTGAGACCTATGCTCGCTTTCAGGAGAAGATGTTTACCTATGAAGGCTTTTATGTTCAGCCGAGGACTCTCCGAAAGTATTCAAAACCGGTTGCTGCACATATTCTGGGGTATGTAAGTGAAGTTGATGAGGGGGTAATTAAGAAAGATCCATATTATAAGCCAGGTGACTATATCGGTAAGAGCGGTATCGAGGAAGCTTATGAAAAAGAGTTACGTGGCAAACGTGGCGTGAAAATTTTTCTGGTTGATGTATGGAGCCGTATAAAAGGCGCATATGAAGACGGCAGGAAGGACACCCTTGCTGTTCAGGGTTCGGATGTTATATCAAGTATGGATCTCGATCTGCAGGAATATGGTGAGCTGCTGATGAATAATAAACGTGGTAGTATTGTGGCAATTGAGCCGGGAACAGGTGAAGTTCTTACACTTGTCTCTACTCCGAATTATGATCCGGGTCTGCTTGTTGGAAGGATAAGGTCAGAAAACTATGTGAAACTACTGACTGATACACTGATGCAGCCATTATTTAACAGGGCTTTAATGGCTTCATATCCTCCGGGATCCACATTTAAACCTATAAACGGACTGATCGGGCTTCAGGAAGGAGTAATAACCCCAAAGACCGAGTTTGAATGTCATAATGGTTACCTTTTTGTTGCCTGTCATACTCATGATTCCCCATTGATCCTTAGTGGGAGCAATAAAAAATTCGTGTAACTCATATTTTTGTCAGACATACAGAAAAGTTCTTGAGAATCCTCATTATAACACAATTGCTGATGCCTATATACAATGGAGGAAATATCTGTCGGAGTTTGGTTTCGGAGAGAAACTGGGTACCGATTTTGTCAATGAGCTTCCCGGTTTTATACCTAACACCTCCTATTACGACAGGTATTATGGCAAAAACAGATGGAAGGCGCTTACTATTATTTCAATGGCTATCGGACAGGGTGAAGTTGGTACAACACCACTTCAGCTGGCAAATATGACTGCAGCAATTGCCAACAGGGGTTTTTACTATACTCCGCATATTGTCAAGGCAATTGGTCAGGATCGTACTATAAATGAGAAATTTACAACAAAACACCAGATTGATATCGATACAGCCAATTTCGAGAAGATCATTCTTGGAATGGAGGCTGCAGTAAACGGAGGAGCAGGAGCAACAGCAACAGTTGCAGCATTGAAAGATATCATCGTATGCGGGAAAACCGGAACTGCTCAAAATCCGCATGGCGAAAACCATTCGGTATTTATTGCTTTTGCCCCCAAGGATCATCCTAAAATTGCAATTGCTGTTTTTGTTGAGAATGCGGGTTACGGAGCTACATATGCAGCTCCGGTTGCCAGTCTGATGATTGAAAAATATCTTAAAGGATCAATAACTAACAAAGCCCTTGAGAAAAGGATTATTGACCTTAACCTTGAAGAAAAATTAAGAGAGAGTGAAGCGGAGCGTTAATATCTGGAACGGGATTGATAAGATATCCATCATCTTGTTTTTGCTCCTCGTAATGATGGGGTGGGTTAATATCTATGCAGCTGTTTTCAATGAGGAACATGCGGCCCTGTTTGATTTTTCGCAGCGTTATGGAAAACAGTTTATCTGGATTATCGCGGCATTGGTAATAGCAGTTTTTGTAGTTATTATCGACAGCAGGTTTTATTTATTCTTCCCATGGTTTATTTACGGGTCTCTTATGTTAATGTTGATAGTATTGTTATTTCTTGGCAGTGCTATAAATGGGGCTAAATCGTGGTTTGAATTTGGCGGATTTAGTCTGCAGCCTTCCGAATTTGCCAAGTTTGGAACTGCCCTCGCTCTTGCAGGTTACCTGAACTCCAGGAAACTGGATCTTACACGATTAAGAGATATGATTCCGGCAGCTGCGATTATTATGTTCCCTGTATTTCTTACTGCCCTCCAGCCGGATATGGGTTCGTCAATTGTGTTTTTGGCATTATTCATTGTTCTTTTCAGAGAAGGCATGAGCCCATATGTATTTGTCTCCGGGTTACTTATGCTTATACTCTTCTTCTTAACACTTCTTCTTAACAATCTTTATCTGACCCTTGCACTGATAGTTCTCGCTATCCTGATGGTGTGGTTTTCAACAAGGAAATGGAAAATACCTCTCGTAGGCTTAGTAACATTTGCTGTAATTGCCGGACTTCTTTATCTCCTTGACCATTATGTTATCAAAGCCATCGGGAATGAAATGATCATATTTATTTCCCTGATACTTACCGGTCTGTCCTTCGCTTATTATGTTTATAACAGGAAAGCTATTTCAGTGTTGGTAATATTCATTTTTCTTATTGGAAGTATCTTATATATAAACACGGTTGACTATACCTTCAATCATATAATTAAGCCTCATCAGAAAGAACGTGTTGAAATACTTCTGGGATTCAAATCTGATCCTCATGGTACCGGTTATAATGTTAACCAGTCCATTATATCGATCGGATCAGGAGGATTTTCCGGAAAGGGATTTTTAAACGGGACGCAGACGAAATTTAAGTTCGTTCCAAAGCAGAGCTCTGACTTTATCTTTTGTACTGTAGGGGAGGAATGGGGCTTTCTGGGTTCCTTAACTCTTATTGGCTTATATCTGTTTCTGATGTTACGATTGATATTTCTTGCAGAAAGGCAACGTTCAGCCTTCTCCAGAATATATGGCTACGGAGTTGTATCAATAATATTTACGCACTTCTTCCTGAATATTGGAATGGCAATAGGATTGGTTCCTGTTATTGGGATACCACTGCCATTTTTCAGCTATGGAGGAAGTTCTTTATGGGGATTTACAATTCTTCTCTTTATATTTCTGCGACTTGATGCCAGCCGTACAGAATACCTTGTTTAATCAGAATGGGATAGTAATCCTGTGAGAAATCTCAATTCCAAAGTCCTTTTCAACATAATCGATCAGCTGGGGAAAGAACTCCATAAAATCGTCCTGCAGTGAATAATAATTTTTTTTAAGAGCATGCATGGCAAAGCGTGTCTCATTAGGAAGAGTGGACCTTTTGCTAAGGGTATTTAATACATGACGGATCCCGCTTTTTGTCTGGTATGACTCAATCCAGTTGTTTATTATAAAGAACGGCATCATTTCCCTGACATTTTCCGGCATTATTTCGTAATTATTTACAAGGGCCCTGTAAAAATTATAGGTCACACTTTCAAGTGGTCTTCTTGAAAAAAAGTCCCACTCCTTGCACAAAAAATGATCATATATAATGTCGGTTATAACACCGGCATACTTGTGATATTTCCGGGTAAAAAATATCTTACTGCGGTGTACTACAGGATGACTGTCGGTGAAACCGTCAATATGGCGGTGTAATATTATGCCTTTCCTGATCAGGTCGGGATACTTAAGATAGTCACGGCCTTTTACATAGTCGCCTATGTAATTACCAATGATTATTTTATCAGAATCACCGGAAAGATATATGTGAGCCAGGACATTCATACAGTGACATAATAGTACAAAGAATTTGCCATAAACAATATCTATTCGAAAACATTTTCTTTAACATGTTTTCATTTCATCCTAAAAGCAGTGTTAATATATTGTTAGCGAGTGCATTAAGGTATAAAAACAGCTCTCTAAAAAATAATATTAATTGCTCGGAATTCCGGTATGCAAATTATACATTTGTTGATTATAATAAAAATGAAAAATCATTCGTAACATATTAATTTCTAAAAAACAAGGAGGTATTTATGACAAAAAAAAATGTCATCATTATTGGTGCAGCAGGGCGCGATTTTCATAATTTCAATACTTGTTACAGGGATAATGAGTTTTATAATGTTGTTGCCTTTACAGCTGCTCAGATTCCGGATATTGACGGCAGAAAATATCCTAAAGAGCTTGCAGGCAAGCTATATCCCAAATGGTATTCCAATATTTGGAGAAGAAGAACTTCCGGAACTAATAAGCAAATATGCCGTTGATGACTGTGTATTTTCTTACAGTGATGTAACATATCAGAAGGTAATGTCGGTAAGTGCAATCGTAAATGCAGCCGGTGCAAATTTTGTATTGCTGGGTCCTGCTGATACAATGGTAAAAAGTACAAAACCGGTAATTGCTGTTGGTGCTATAAGAACGGGTTGTGGTAAAAGCCAGACTTCCCGGAGGGTAATTGAACTTCTGATGGAAAAGGGACTTAAGGTTGTAGCTATCAGACACCCTATGCCTTATGGTGATCTTAATGCACAGAAAGTGCAGCGTTTTGCAGTTGTCAGCGACCTCGAAAAACATAAATGCACTATTGAGGAGATGGAAGAATATGAACCTCATGTAGTAAGAGGAAATGTTATATATGCAGGTGTTGATTATGAAGCAATTGTAAGAGCTGCAGAAAATGACCCTGCAGGTTGTGATGTAATTCTTTGGGATGGAGGAAATAATGACTTTCCTTTCTATAAGCCTGATCTTATGATAACTGTTACTGATCCTCACAGGGCCGGTCATGAACTGAGGTACTATCCGGGTGAAGTAACACTGCGGCTGGCAGATGTTGTTGTAATTAATAAGATGGACAGTGCATCACCGGAGGCAATTCAGATTGTAAGGGAAAGCATTGAGAAAGTAAATCCGGGAGCTATTGTGGTAGATGGTGCTTCACCAATTAAGGTTGATGATCCAACATTGATCAGGGGGAAAAGAGTCCTGGTGGTTGAAGATGGTCCTACACTCACACATGGGGAAATGAAAATGGGAGCAGGTGTTATTGCAGCCCGTAAATTTGGTGCTGCAGAACTTGTTGATCCACGACCGTTCACCGTTGGCAGGTTAAGCGATACTTTCATAAAGTATCCTAATATAGGAACACTGCTTCCTGCAATGGGATATGGTCAGCAACAGCTAACAGACCTCGAAACAACTATTAATAATACCGATTGCGACAGTGTCATTATTGCAACGCCAATTGATCTTAACAGGATCATAAAGATTAAGAAACCTAATACAAGAGTATATTACGATCTTCAGGAGATTGGTGATCCTAATCTTACTCAGGTTATTAATGATTTTGTTGAGAAGCATAAACTGAAAAGCTAAAACATAGTTATAAAATAATAAGAGGGTGTCTCAAAAGGCACCCTCTTTTTTTGTATCCAAATCCAACTAAAAATTCCAAATGCCTGTTTGCATTTAAAAATTAGGTTGCTTATACGATTGAATTATTTCATGATCTTCCTGTACTTTTCAATTCTGGCATCTTTGATAACACCATTCCAGTTCATTCCAAATCCGAAATCATAGGTATTGCCTTCTGAATCAACATGGCATGTCATATCATAGGGAACATCTTCCTTCTGCAATTCCACTGTTTTCATATCAGCAGGCATCTGCATAGGCAGCAGACCTGAAGGTTCGAAAGCTCCGGAAATAATATCAAGGAATTGCCTGATCCTGAACCTCAAATGTCACAAGTATAGCATCAGCTGATTTTTCAAATTCACTGAATACCATTGGTTTTGACATGGCTACAGATACAATTACCGGTTTATCTTTCATTGCTTTTCTGGTATCAAGAACCATATCAAGGTCGCTGGCATTAGCTGTCGTAACACTCTTATTTTTGTATGTACGGTTTGTGAAATTTTCCAGGGGATCGCCACCGGCAATACTCGGATCGCGGGCAAAAACAGCTTTATATGGAAGATACTGAAGACTTATTGGGACATAACCTGTTCCTCCTTTTTTCACATCGGCCGGGTCATAGCCACTACCTGAATTCGGACTTCTTATAACAACAAGTGCAAAGTCAGCTTCCGAAGGGTCATCTGTTACATTGAAATATTTTTTAACCAGGCTGATATTTATAGGATAGTCAAATGATTCAGGTGTTTGTCCACCCATGAAATCACGTCCTGCCGCAGTCTTTCTTTTCGGGATATAAACAGTTTTCTGTTTTTCTGCAGGTAGTGCTTTATTCTTGTTCTTAAGCATAATTATTGATTTAACCTGAGCCTCATACCCTGCTTTCATGAATTCCTCATTGCCAACAACTTTTTTAGTCTCTTCCACATTAAGATAAGGATTCTCAAAGAGTCCTACCTGGATAATATTTCTTAACAGACGGACAGCTGACATCTCCATTCGGTCGCGCATAGCTTTTTCCCCAAATTCTTTTACTCCCATCTGGTATGCTTCAATAACAGGACCAGCATCATTATTGCCACCGAACTGGTCAACACCAGCCATAATTATTTTATAGTGTCTTTCCGGAACAGTTAATCCTTCAACTCCCCAGCATGTAGTGCCAAATCCATCAACAGCAGTCTCATCCTTTGTGACACCCCAGTCGGTGCATATCACACCATCATAATGGTATTTTCCACGTAACATATTATTGATGATGAACTTACTATAACTGTTTCCAACATTCTCATCGTAAATAGTGTCGATATCAAATGATATTGTATAATAAGGCATTACAGCAGAAGCTGATTTGGTTTCACCGTCAAGGTTAAAAGCACCTTCAGTAAAAGGTATCAGATGGTCAGAAATGTTATTTCCGGGATAAACTGCATATTTTCCAAAAGCATAGTGAGCGTCGCGGCCGCCTTCTTCAGGACCTCCACCAGGCCAGTGTTTAACCATGGTATTTACACTGTTGTAACCCCATCCCCCTGCAATTGCCTTATCATTTAAAGAAGTCTGAAATCCATCAACATAAGCTCTTGCCATGTCTGCTGTGAGTTGAGGACATTCCCCGAAGGTACCATTTACCCTTGCCCACCTCGGCTCAGTAGCCAGGTCTATCTGTGGTGATAAAGCTGTTGTTATCCCTAATGCGCGATACTCTTTTGCTGCTATCTGTCCGAATCCTTTAACAACTGCAGGATCAAAAGTTGCAGCCATACCAAGTGATCCTGGCCACATTGATATTTGTCCGGCTGAGCCAACATTATACTCTACGTCAGAATTAGCCCTGTGGCGGGGATCGGAGCTGTTATTTGCAGGTATCCCAAGCCCTATGCTTTCGCAAAGTGCCTGAACCTTGTTATTCCATAATGCTGCTACTTCGGGACTTTCCACTGAGGTAATCAGTACATGGCGCAGATTATCATTTGTAAGGAATTTAATCTGCTGGTCGCTTAAGTCATAGGGATTTGCACCACTCTCTTTGAATGATTTGCCATTATAGGTGCTTGCGCCAAACCTGGTACATCCGGAAGGAATTGCCTGGTGTGCACTGTAAAGCATTAAACCGGCGATTTGATCAATTGTCATTTTATGAGGCAAGATCCATTGCCCTGTCATCAGGAGTTGCCCTCCAGTCTTCGTAAATGTCAAGCTGGCCGTTTCTGTTCAGATCCTTAAAAGCAAGACCCTTTACTGTTAATAATTTAACACCAGAGGCAGTGTCGTATCCAAGTGTCTGACCTCCTTTATTGGTAACAATCCTGAGCGATCCTGTTCCTGTCTCACTCCATTTTTTACAGCCGGAAAAAGCCAGAGAGCCTATTATGGCAATAACAAGGTAAAGGATAATTTTATTTCTTTTCATTGGATAAGAATTGAGGTTTAAAATAATTACAGGTCAATATTATAAGGTAAACAAATATAATAAAAAAACCGCCGGAATAATCCGACGGCTCTTATAATGATGGGAATATATATAGAGTGGAATTACCTTCTGTGAATTCCTCCTGCACTGGACGAATGTGCATCAACATATTTTGGATCACCTTTATAGTTAATGTCTCCGGCACTTGATGCTCTGGCGTTAATTTTTTCAGAAACATTTATTTCAGCATTACCTGCACTCGATACTGGATACGTCTGCTTCTCTTACCTTGAGTTCATATGCATTCAGATCACCAGCACTGCTCAAATCAGCTTTAAGTACATCTGCCTCTCCTTCAAGAGTCATATCTCCTGAGCTGCTGATATTGACCTCAATTTCCCTGGCAGTCACGTTTAATTTAATATCTCCGGCACTTGATGCTGACAGCTGAGTCTGTCGGTTTTTATCAGGTGTTTCACCAATAACATCTCCGGCACTTGTTGTTCTCACTGAGTTTACCTCCTTCATTGTAACGTATACTCTTTTCCTCTCAGCATCGCGTATATTTGCATCTGTGTATACATTAAGCACTCCACCTCTGACTTCAGTTATGATATACTCATGAAGATTCTCATCTGCTTCAACGGCTAAAGACTCATCATTTCCCTGCCTGAGATATACATCAATTCCGGTACTGACTTTTATCCCTGTGAAAGATTCTGTTTTCCTGTCCCGCTTTACAACATTTCCGTCTCCACGGACAGTTCTGCGCATCTGGCCATTAACACAAGCTGTTGTCACCAGGACTATTGTGGCAATTGTTAAGAATCTGAGGCTTTTCATAGTTATTTCTTATTAATTATTCTACATCTTTTCAAACTAAAGACAGAAAGAATTTTAATATGTTGCACATATTTGATTTTTTTTCATCTGATGATGATTAATACATCTATTACTGATTATTGTTTTATTCTTTCTTATCGTCTACGACGAAAGGAGATAGTATAGTATCGGGTTACACTTCTTTATCGTCTACGACGAAAGAGAAGTATATCATGAATTACATTTCTCTATCGTTTACGACGAAAAGAGGAATGCATTACGATTATTCAGTGGCGTTTCAGACAATACAGATTGGATCTGTATGTTATTACCAGGAGGAAGTATGTTTATTATTAATGGTTAATGCCATTTGAAAATTTTTAATCCGACAGAAAAAAAGACCACTCCTGTAGTGACTAGAACCAGTATTGGAACGGCAACATCATGGAAGCCAGCTCCTTCGTTGAAGATACTCCTTGTCCCGTCAGTAAGGATAGTTAATGGAAGATTTCTTATTACAGGCAGACTCCAGTCGGGAAAATTCTGATATGAGAAGAATATTCCTGAGAGTATCATCATTGGAAATACAACAAAATTAATCAGGCCGTTACCTACTTCTGTATTAGATGTGTTGGAGGATACAAATACGGCAATCCCTGCAAATGCAATATTGCCAGCCAGAAACATAACGAATAGTGCAGGAATACTACCCTGGATAGTCAATTTAAATGCAAACAGCGCAAAAATAAAAAGGACAGATGATTCAATAAAGTTCATTGTTATCCTGACCATTATAAGGGCAACCAGAAACTGCGATTTTTTCATGGGTGTTGCTACCAGCCGCCTAAGGAGTTTTTTTGATCTCTTCTCAATAATTCCATAGCTGATACCCCACATGCACGACATCATGATACCCATAGTAATAAGGCCAGGGACCAGAAAATCGATATAACGTGTGCCTTTGACATCCAGTGGTTTGATTTCAGCTACTGGAATATCTTGTTGAATATCACTCTTATCAATTATGCTGCTAAGTTTAAGAAAGGTAAGCTGTGCGTCGGGATTGATCGGATCAAAATGGTACTCTACCGAGTCATTGCGATTGAGAAGCAGTACATTTATTGTACCCCTTTTGAGTAACTTGATTGCATCGTCCCATTTCATATCGTAAAAGAGGAAGACAGAGTTACCAAGTTTGTCATCTTTTATAATATATCTCCAGTCCCATGATTTTTTTCCGGGTTCTGTATTCTTTTCACATTTGTAATTTACGAAATGAGCAAGGGCTGAATTTCCTGAACTTACATCACTCTGACCTGAGATAATAG
Source organism: uncultured Bacteroidales bacterium (assembly GCA_963741935.1). Classification (GTDB taxonomy): domain Bacteria; phylum Bacteroidota; class Bacteroidia; order Bacteroidales; family VadinHA17; genus LD21. Next base: position 89,386 of record CAVUJY010000014.1, read on the forward strand.
CTACTTTTCGTATCGTATCTGCCTTCTTTGTAAATGCCAGCCCCAATCCTACAGACATCAGAATTGGAAAGAGTATTCCCCAGAAAAGCACTCCCGGTTCACGGATAATTTCCCTGAAGAGCGCGGATATTAACTGCCACAACTGATTTAACCTTAATAGCCTATTCATCTATTTTCCTTCCTGTAAGTGAAATAAACAGATCATCAAGAGTTTTCCGGCGGCATTCCATATGCTTTATGGAAATATTTCTTGATTTCATGAATGACATAAATGCAGGCAGATCATTCTCGAAATCTGAAATTGTGACAAATCCTTTTTCCTGTCTGTCGCCCTGGCGAATCTTAAATGGCGAATCCTGTAAATTGAGTTCCCCATTTCCTGAAGCACTTTCAATGGTGAATTCAACTATTTTTTCATTTGACTCATCTTCAAGTAGTTGCTGTAGGGTTCCCTCTTTTAGAATCTTGCCATTATCGATTATTACAATGTAATCGCAAAGGTTCTCAGCTTCTTCCATATAATGCGTTGTCAGAATCATAGATGTTTCTGCTTTCTCTTTAAGAGTTCTGAGAATTTCCCATATTTCATGTCTTGCATTAGGATCAAGCCCTGTTGTTGGTTCATCAAGGAGTAATATGGATGGGTTGTTGATAAGCGAAATGCCTATTGCCAGACGCTGCCTCTGTCCACCTGAAAGATTCACAACATATGATTTCCTTTTTTCCTGCAGTCCGACAATTTCAATAATCTCGTCGACCCTTTTTTTGCCAAGATTAAAAAATGAGGCAAAAAGCAGAAGTGTTTCTGTTACCCTGAGCTTGTCAATGAATCTTGTTTCCTGCAAGGAGAGTCCAATTATCCGATGAAGTTCATCAACATTACCTTTCCACTTTTTTCCTGTAATTGTTATTTCGCCCGAGTCAGGCATCTGAATACCTTCTATCATTTCAACAAGTGTCGTTTTTCCTGCTCCGTTCGGACCAAGCAGGGCAACAAACTGACCCTTGGATATGCTAAGGTTAATACCCTTTACTGCCTGTACTGTCTTAAAAGATTTCCAGACATCTTTGACTTCGATTACATTGTTGGCTGGCATACCCGGGTTAAACAGTTTTTATATAACAAATGTTCCTGGAAAAGGTGTTGCTGTGCACTGGATTAAAGATTAGATTACATGTTGATCATCGAACCCAAGAATCATACCATTTATTATTTTGTACCAAAGAGCCTGTCGCCGGCATCGCCAAGTCCGGGAACTATATATCCGTGTTCATTAAGCTTCTCATCCATACCTGCAAGGTAAATCTGTACATCAGGATGATCTTTCATTATCCTTTCCACTCCCTCCGGAGCTCCCACAATACAAACAAGCTTTATTGTTTTGGCACCATGCTTCTTAACAACCTGAATTGCGTCAGTGGCACTTCCTCCTGTTGCAAGCATCGGGTCAAGGATCATTACAACTGCATCGGGCAGGTTTTCAGGGAACTTGGAATAGTAAGTCATAGGTTTTAATGTCTCATGATCGCGATACATCCCGATATGGCCAATCCTGGCATTAGGGATCAGGTTTGAGATTCCGTCAACCATCCCCAGGCCTGCCCGTAATACGGGAACCAATACTACCTCCATGGCAAGTTCCTGGGTGTCGCATTTTCCCAGAGGTGTTTCAATAGTAATGTTTTTTAAAGGAAGATCACGTGTAATCTCATAAGCCATCAGACCGGCAATCTCATCAAGAGTCTCACGAAAATCTTTGGTTCCGGTCTCTTTTCTCCGTAACAAAGTAAGCTTATGTGTCAGGAGCGGGTGTTTAAGAAGATTTAACATCAGTAATAATTATTAATGTTAGGGTATTCTCAAAGATAATAGAAAATTGGCCTCGGTGAATATATTCTTAATATCTGAAAAAGCAGAAGCTTTTAAAAGATGTTTCGGACATTACAGGCAAAAAAATTCTGAGGATCAAAATCGAAAAGGTTGATTATAAGCGTGAAGTTGCCATGCTCGAAATTTTTTGCAAATGCTGAAGATTGACAGGATCATTTAAATAGCGCCGGATCCACAGACCTCTTATTATTCTTTAAAAGAAGCAATCCATTTATTCATATTCTCTTCAAATACGGCCAGTGGTATGCATCCGGTTTCGAGAATCTGGTTATGAAACTGCCGGATATCAAATTTATTTCCCAGTTCATTTTCTGCCCTGGCTCGTAATTCTCTTATTTTCAATTGGCCTATTTTATATGATAATGCCTGACCAGGAATTGCCATATATCTTTCAATTTCTGCAGTGATTGCATCTTTGCTTTCAGCTTCCCTCTCAAGCGAATACTCTATAGCCTGTTCTCTCGTCCATCCCTTGGAATGAATTCCTGTGTCTGACAACAAGACGAATAGCACGGTGCATCTCTTCACTCAACATTCCGAAATACTGATAAGGATCGGTATATAACCCTAACTCTTTTCCCAGCGATTCACAATAGAGGGCCCATCCTTCGCCGTAAGCAGAATACCATAAGGTTTTTCTGAACATTGGAAGAGTTTTACTTTCCTGCGTTAAGGATATCTGGAAATGATGTCCGGGAATTGCTTCATGCAGGAATAATGACTCATCTGAGTATATATTATATTTTGTGACATCCGGAATTGGAACATAGAAGATGCCGGGCCTTGTACCATCCAGGGATCCGGGGTTATATTCGGCGCTTGCTGATTTTTCTCTGAAAGCTTCAGTGCGTTTTACTTCAAACAAAGTTTTTGGTTTCAAATCAAATAATTTATCAATCTGAGGCATTTCCTTTTTCTCAATAGCATAGAAATGATCTATAACCTGTTGAGGTTCAGTGAATGGCATTAGTTTTTTATTATTTCTTACAAAATCAAAGAATGATTTCAGATCGCCTTTATAGCCAACTTCTTCTTTTACTTTTTCCATTTCAGCAGTTATTCGATCCACTTCACTTAATCCCAGCTGATGAATTTCGTCGGCTGTCATTTTAGTTGTTGTATAGGATTTTATAAGATAATTGTAGTAAGCCTTCCCATTAGGTATAGCATCAATTCCGCTTGTTTCCCTTCCGGCGGCAAGATAATCCGTACTCATAAACCTGAGTAATTTTGCATAGGCTGGAATTATCTTTCCTGAGATCATTTCAGTATAAGCTTTGGTTAATTCTTGTTTCTGCTGATCTGTAAACGAATCCGGAAAATTTCTGACAGGGCTGTAAAAAAGTTGCTTGGCCGGGTCTGTTTCTGTAAGTGATTTTAACTGAGGAATTATTTTAACAATGAGTGATTTTGGAAGCACATAACCTGTTGCGATGCCTTCTTTCATTTTTTTCTCAGCTGAATCCATCCATTTTAAGTAACCGTCCAGACGTTCCAGCCAATTATTATAGTCTTCAACAGTTTTAAATGGCTGTGCGCTCGAACCGCTTGCAAACTGACCAATTATAAGGTTAACTGATGAGAACTGGTCAATCGGCAACAGATCTTCCCTGAAAGGTAAGACGCTCGAGATTGATATTGCATTCCCATTTAAGAACAGCTTTACTCATTTTGTCTGTTTCTGAAAGATCATCATCATTAAACTGAGCAATCTTATCTGAATAGCCGTTATAGTAAGATTTTAGTTCGTTTCGGTATTCATCTGTTAATGTATTAGGGAAACTGTTGTTGTAGCGATTATCTCCCGCCCAGGTTGCCAAAAGCGGATTAAGCTTTAATCCGACTTCATAGTAGTTATCAAGTACCTTATTGAATTCTGTACTTATCTTAGTCTTTTCATCCTGTGATTTGCCGGTATTTGATCCTCCATTGCAGGAGACCAAAATTATTGCTAAAGAAATTAAGATGTAAATTTTATGTTTCATCATTTAGTGAGTTTTAAGTTAATCGTTACTCATTAATAATTTGTTTTGTATTCAGTTGTCAGAATTTTTTGAAAGCGATTTAAACTATGAAGTATTATTGAAAGCCGGATCAATTCTCTTGTAATACCCTTGCCATGCATCAACATTAACTTCTTAATCCGCTTTCAGTCCCTCCAGTAAATCATTATATAGGCTCTCAGCTAGTTTGCCAACAAGTAGCTTACTGTAATTTATCCGGGCAGAGTCAGAAATCAGAGCTGGCTTATTATCCGGATTATATAAAATTTCCGACCACATTACTATTCCAGATTCCTTCAGGATTGGTGTAAATATTTGTTGAGAAATGCCAGTTTATAATCAGTTGGTTCCTGTCTCAATATATTCAAATGGGACCTTTACAATTTTTGAAAGCTCTTTCCCAACATCAAGCATATCTTCGTCTTCTTTGTCATAAACCCAGTTTATTGTTACATTAAATCCGTTAAGTTTTAATCCTGATAAAATCTTACAGATGTCGAGAATCAGTTTGGCAGAAGAAGAGTTAAAGTATTCCAGATTGAAGCTAAAATTTACCGGATCTTTCAGATTATTTGATTTGGTGAGGTCTTGTCTGAAATCAATCAGCCAGGATATAATCTGGTCATAAAACTCTCTTACATCAGAAGGCCGGGATTCACCTGACATCTGATAAATTTTCTCCACAGGATCAAGTACTACCTCTGGTGTTGTGGTTGTTCTATTAATTAACAGTTTATCGATCATATTACTCAGATAAAATTGATTTGAACAATTATATTTCTAGATTGTCTACACTTAGTAACAATTAATTATACAAAAAGATCAAAGTCTTACAAATTATTATCTGTTATGTATAATTATAAAACTATCAGAACATTAGATCAGAGCAACACCGGGGAAGAAATATTTTATTCAATAAGAATATTTATTAATTAATGATCAATGAGTGAACCTATTTTAAGAGCACTTATTCAGTTATTTGTATTAATAAGCGATGTACGATCAATTTCAGAAATTTCTTCCAGGGAAAGGGAGATAGTAAAGCTATTCCTGTCACGTCAGTTAAGCACCGAGCTGGTTAAAAAATACATGACAATGTTTGATGAATACCTCCTGCAATACAATTCTGAAAATATTGCCAGAGGGAGTATTAAAGACAAAAAACGTACATCACTCATATCAGTATTAATCCTGGGGATTTGTGAAAAGATAAATGAAGAGTTGCATCTGAAGCAGAAATTATATGTTATTGTTCAGCTTTTGGATTTTATACTTTTAAGTGCTGAGATAACTGAAAATGAACTTGAATTCCTTGAAACAGTATCATTAGTTCTGAATCTTCCGTCCAGTGATTTTAAAAATATTGAAAATTTCATTTTGAAATCTGTTGATGTTGTCCCTGATAAAGGCAGTGTAATGATAATTGATGACAGCACTGAGAGTGGTCTGGCCGGGGCAAAACATCTGTACAAGAAAAATCTCAAAGACAAAATATTTCTTCTTTATATAGCAAGTATTAATACATATATCTTAAGATGCACATGTAATAATGATCTTTTTCTCAACGGACAGAATATTTTTCCGGGCCAGACTTATACTTTTGATCACGGATCAACTATAAGGGGTTCCGGATTTAATGCAATTTATTATAATGATGTTACAAATATTTTCAGTGAGGAGAAAATAAAGTTCAAGATATCACTGGATGCAAAAGATGTCAACCTCCGTTTTAAAAACAGTGAAAATGGTATTCATAAATTTAATTTTCATGAGGAATCAGGAAATCTGGTTGGAATTTTAGGAGGCAGTGGAGTTGGTAAAACTACTCTCATGAATGTTCTGAGTGGAATGACTGACCCCCAAAGCGGACAGGTTCAGGATAAACGGTTACAATCTTTATTCTGAAAGTGAAAAAATCCATTTGAAGGGTGTTGTTGGCTTTGTGCCTCAGGATGATCTTCTGATTGAGGAATTGTCAGTATATCAGAATCTGTATTACAGTGCAAAGATGTGTCTTGATAATCTCTCTGAAGATGAACTCAGGGAAGTTGTTGGCAATACATTATCGGAACTGGATCTCAATGAGATAAGAGATCTTCAGGTTGGTAACAGTCTGAACAAGGTAATAAGCGGAGGACAACGTAAACGACTTAATATTGCTCTGGAACTTATCCGGGAACCAACAATACTTTTTGTTGATGAACCTACATCAGGACTATCTTCGGTTGATTCCGATATTGTTATGAACCTGCTGAAAGAGCAGACCTACAAAGGGAAACTTATTATTGTCAATATTCATCAGCCTGGATCGGATCTGTACAAAATGTTCGATAAAATATTGATAATCGACAAGGGTGGATACAAGATATTTTATGGGAATCCATCAGAAGCAATTGTATATTTTAAAACAAAATCCAATCATGCTAATGCTTGTGAGGATCAGTGTATTACCTGCGGAACTATAAATGCTGATCAACTGCTTCAGATCATAGAAGCCAAGGTTGTTGATGAGAACGGGAAACTTACTAATATCAGAAAAGTATCTCCGAAGGAATGGGCAGAAATATTTGAGGAAAATACAAAAAGGAATAAACAAGGCTCAGTTGGTGGTACTCAGGCTCTTCCGGAAAATATTTACAGTGTTCCCGGGATATTGAAGCAATCGGGAATTTATTTTGTCAGAGATCTGTTATCCAAAATAGCAAACCGGCAATATGTTGTGATAAGCCTTCTTGGATCACCGATACTGGCTTTGGTACTGGCATATTTTACAAAATATACTGCAGGCGACAGGTATAGTTTCAGTGAGAATGAGAACCTGCCTGCATATCTGTTTATGTGTATAATTACATGTCTTTTTATGGGGCTGATAATAAGTGCTGAAGAAATTATCAGAGACAGAAAAATTCTGAAAAGGGAATCTTTTCTTAATCTGAGCTGGTTTAGTTACCTTAATTCAAAACTTATGATAATGTTTATTATATCAGCCATTCAGACTTTATTATTTGTTCTGATAGGTAATTATATCATGGAAATTAAGGGAATGACCTTGTCATACTGGTTAATATTTTTCACAACATCCTGTTTTGCAAATATGATGGGATTGAATATTTCAGCAACATTTAATTCGGTTATTACTATTTACATTCTGATACCTTTCTTTATAATTCCCCAGTTATTGTTCAGTGGTGTTCTTGTGAAGTTCGACAGGCTTAATCAAAGCAGATTTACAACAAGTGAATTTGTCCCTCTTATTGGCGACCTGATGGCTGCGCGATGGTCGTTTGAAGCTCTTGCAGTTGATCAGTTTAAGAATAACAGGTATGAGCGGAATTTCTTCACCAGCGATCTTGAGAAGAGTCAGAATGACTGGTATGCAAATTATCTTATTCCTGCATTGAAAAAAAACGTCTGGGAATGTCAGAATTATATTGATAGTGCGGGTTACGAAGAAAGAGTAAATGATAATTTTCATAAGCTGAATCTTTACCTTGATAAACTGACTCCTATGGCAGGATTTGAAAGAATACCAGGTAACCTGGAAAGGCTCATTAAATCAGACTGGTTTTAATGCCGGCGTTGCAAAAGAGACAAATTTATTTCTGGATAGCCTTGCTTCACAGTTCAGATTGTTCAGAAAGCAAAGTATGAAATTGTCCGATTCAATTTCTTATTCCATCGTTAACAAGATAGGGGAGAAGAGATTAATAAAACTTAAAAACGATTATTATAATAATAGTCTTGGCGACATTGTTCTTGACCGGAACAATTTCAATGACAAGACTTATGAGACAAAAGATAAAATAATTCAGAAATTCGAACCTGCATTTATGAAGCCTGTTTCCAGATCGGGACGTGCTGCCTTATATTCACCGTATAAGCAATTAGGAAAATTCAGGATCGATACAGTATTGTTTGACTTGCTTATCCTTTGGTTTGCCAGCCTTGTTATGTATATTGTACTCTATTTTAATGGATTGAGAAAGCTTTTCAGCTTATTTGATAACCTGAAGTTTCGCTCTTCCATCAAACAGGCAAATAAGACTTCTTCTCATTCCTGATTGCCGGTTTGAAAACATAGTCAGAAGTTTACTCGCTACTGCTTAGCCATGCTTTCACCTCATCCTGAGTTGGATTTTGTATACCCAGTTTATTCTTTTTATTATAACCGCAAAGATCCTGATGGAGCTTTGTATGTTTCTCAACTTCCTTCAGTTTTGCTATTGTAGTAAAACCAAGCTTTTTCAGAGGCTCAACCCACTCTTCCGGTATTCCAAGAGCAATGTATTCTTCTTTCTGACTTTCTGTCTTTGCTTTTTGAAGTATAGGTTTCATCTGAGGGAAGAACAGTACATCCTGTATTGATGACTGGTTTGTAAGCAGCATGGTCAGTCTGTCAATTCCCATTCCCATACCGGAAGTCGGAGGCATTCCATATTCGAGAGCTCTGACAAAATCCATGTCGATAAACATTGCTTCATCATCTCCTTTTTCTGAAAGTTTCAACTGATCCTGGAATCTGTCCATCTGGTCAATCGGATCATTTAACTCAGAATATGCATTGGCAATCTCTTTGGCATTTATGAACAGCTCGAATCTTTCAGTCAGCCCTGGTTTGCTCCGGTGCATTTTTGTAAGAGGAGAAGTCTCCATGGGATAATCAATGATAAAAGTAGGCTGGATCAGACTGTGTTCACACTTTTCACTGAATATTGCATCAATGAGTTTGCCTTTACCCATTGTCTTATCATGTTCAACATCCAGTTTATCACAAACTTTAATCAGATCTGCCTCATCCATTCCTGATATATCAATACCTGTATTCTCTTTTATTGAATCGAGCATTGTTATGCGCTTAAAAGGAGTTGCAAGACTTATAGTTTTGTCTCCATAGACTATTTCAGTTTTTCCATGAAGATCGAGTGCTGCTTTTTTAATTATATCCTCAGTGAATGTCATCATCCAGTTATAATCCTTGTAAGCGATATAGATCTCCATCACAGTAAACTCAGGATTATGGGTGCGGTCCATGCCCTCATTGCGGAAATCTTTAGCGAATTCATACACACCCTCAAAGCCACCTACAATTAATCTTTTAAGATAAAGTTCATTGGCAATCCTTAAGTAGAGAGGGATGTCAAGTGCATTGTGATGAGTAATAAATGGCCGTGCTGTAGCTCCACCAGGGATTGGTTGAAGTATTGGTGTTTCCACTTCAAGATAACCTCTTGAATTGAATAACTCTCTCATCGATTGTATTATCTGTGTTCTTTTCCTGAACACGTCACGAACCTGAGGATTTACTATAAGATCAACATATCTCTGGCGGTAACGCATCTCAGGATCAGTGACAGCATCAAATAATACACCGTCCTTTTCTTTAACAATAGGAAGCGGGCGAATTGATTTACTGAGCACTGTAAATTCATCTACATGAACTGTTGTTTCGCCCATCTGAGTAACAAAAACATGACCTTTTACACCAATAATATCACCAATATCAAGTAGGTGTTTAAAAACTGTGTTATACATAGTTTTATCCTCACCCGGGCAGACATCATCGCGCCGTACATAAATCTGTATTCTGCCGGAAGAGTCCATCAGCTCTGCAAATGAGGCATTTCCCATTATGCGCCGGTTCATAATTCGTCCGGCAAGACATACTTCCTGGAAATTATTTTTTTCGGGAGAATAATTATCTAAAATATGCTGTGCAAAGGTGTCAGTCTTATATTCAGCAGCAGGGTAGGGGTTTATACCAAGTTTTCTGAGTTCATCAAGCGATTCCCTCCTGATCTGCTCCTGTTCACTTAAATTCATGTTACTCATATTATTTAAAAAATTTGTGCAAAGATAGGAAAAAGATGTTTTCCCGGATGACAGGAAGATCAGTCTTTCAGGGCTTTTATTTCAGCATCAAATTTTTCCTGCAATAATCCTTGTGACCGGTCCGGGGATACCTGCTCCAATAGTATTTCCGCCTATATTGGTGACAGGCGTTATCTCAGATGAAGTATTAGTTATAAATGCTTCCTGTATTAATCTGAGCCGGTTTTCCTGCAAGGCTTCCTCCCTGATATTTATTCCGCATTCTCCTGGCAATTCTCAGAGCATTTTTTCGGGTTACACCACTAAGTATATAATTTGATTCAGGATGTGTAAAGAGCGTCCCATCAATGACAAAAAATATATTTGAGTGAGATCCTTCGGTAATCAATCCGTTTCTGACAAAAATGCACTCTTTAAGGCCATTTTGATATGCCTCCTGGAAACTGAGGGTATTTGGAAGTAAGGCAATGGATTTAATATCACACCTGTTCCATCTGATATCTTCACTGAGCATCACCTTTATCCCTTTATCTTTTGATTCGATGATCGGGATTGAATCCCCATGAGTTAGCATACACTGTGGGTGATACTTCGGGCTGAGGAAAGTTATGTGTCCGTTTTGCCTCACCTCTGGTTACCTGCAGATATACCATAGCAGAACTGGTTTCAAGCTTATTTAACTGTATCAGTTCTGATGCGAAAGAGGCAAAATTATCAGCGCCCTTCCAGTTAATCCTTAATTCCCGCAGACTTCTTTTTAGTCGTGTAATATGGCTATCCATATCATAGAAGTGTCCCCCATACCATCTGACAACCTCATAAATGCCATCAGCAAAGAGAAACCCACGGTCATCAGGACTGATTCTTACTTCTTCTTTTTGAATAAAATTTCCGTTGAAATAGACTACTGCCATAATTATAATATTATTTATTTTGCACTCCTCCCGTCCCGATATCGGGAGCTTTCGGGAGGGGCTAAATTACTAATAATAGGAGAATTATACTAGGATAAAATAGTATGATAAGTCATATAAGCGAGAATTAACCACCCTTTAGGGCTGCGGGGCAATGATTCTGATTGATGATCAATCGGGATAAAGAGGCATACGATATAATTTATTTTCTGGTTCGAATACCTCAGTCATGTATGTAACTGCTGATCTTGCATCTTCAGGAGAAGCAGCGTTGCCGCAAGCTGATTGAACAAAGAATGATGCACCCAGTACTGTGGATTCTTTTTGATCAATAATTGTTATCGGTACCCCGGTAAAGTCCGCTCTCATCTGGTTCCATAGTCTGTTTTTTGATCCCCCTCCTACACAAAGAATACTTTCAGTCTTAAAACCCCCTGCTTTTTCAAGTGCATTCTTTCCCTCAACCAACCTTTGACAAAGAGCTTCAAGCATGGCACGGTAAATCTCATCGCGCGTTGAATCCATGGTTAGACCAAGTATCTGCCCGCCGGGTTTGCCTTTTAGTTCTTCATAGAATTTTGGATTTATCTTTACTCCATTGCATCCCGGTGGAACTTTTTCAGCCCCGGAGATCATGAACTCATAAACATCATCCCTTAATCCCGGAATACAGATTTCGTCTGGCCCATTCAAGAATTCCTGATGCGATCCATTGATTACCGATATCATATAATCCGGGGATAGAATCAAGTTCTGTGGTTATTCCCATATCAAGCTGTTCTTTTCCTGTCCGGAAATTCTCTGACCTTGACATAAGTATTTCCCATGTACCGGAACTAAGTACAGGCTGGTTTTTTCCCGCTCCTGAGCCGAAGATTGCAAACTGTGTATCATGTCCGGTGGCTACAACAGGAACGCCTTCAGGAATTGATGTTGCTGCAGAAGCTTTTTTATTGATCCTGCCTGTTATGGTTCCGGCTTCAACCAGGAGTCCCTGTTTTATCTATTGGGAAGTTTATTTTGTTAAAAACAGATTCGGAAAAACACCTTGAAGTTAAGTTCGTTAACATAGAGGTTCCTGACATTGTAGTGTCATTAACCATTTCTCCTGTAAGAAAGTATGTAAAAATTGATGGCATAAACAGAAAACCGGTGGCTTTTTTCGACTATTTCAGGTTTATGCTCTGCAAGCCAGATTAATTTGTTTATCGTATTGAAGCTGAAAGGCAGAACTCCACATTCAGAATATAAGGTACTTACAGGTATATATTTATCAATGCCAGCCATTATTGGATTGGTGCGATCGCACTGCCATGATATGACCGGGTAGAGCATCTTTCCCGATTTATCGAAAAGGGTCCCGTCAACTCCGAATGTAGTAACTGTTACGCCTGCAATTTTCTTTGAGTTAATCTGACTTATCACTTTTTGTGATGCAGCGCACAATTTTTCCCAGATCTCATATACATCCCAGATTCGGTAAGAAGGATACTCAGGATCAGGTTGTGTATTATTAGAGTACGATTCTGCGGCGAGTATTTTGCCATTACTGTCAATAGCAACTGCCCTTACATTGGTTGCTCCGCAATCAAAAACAATCACAATACTGCCGGAAGTCATGGCCTGATAATTTTACTGAAATATCAAAGATATAAGATATAAAGCACCCTAAAGAATACAAGACCACAATTTTGACAGTTTTGTGAAATCACAAACCCTTGAGCAATGCTATTGAAGATCCTGTCATAATCAGAGCCACTGCATATATAGATAATACCACTATCAGAAGTATTCCAAGATAAACAAAAAAAGCTCTGAGGCTTTTCAGTGCTCTGTGAAGCTCTTTCATATTACGTGTATGGACGGCAATTGCAGTATGTTTTGAAAAACGGAAGAGAAAAAGTATTGGTAAAAAGTCAACTATAGCGGCAATCAGCAGAGGGATAAAGAGTAACGGACCCGGAAAAACGGAGTTTAACTTTCCTGAACTGAAAGCAGACAGGAATGTGCCTGCAATAATTCCGATAACAATTATTAAGCCCAGAAATATGAAACCTGCAATCGACAGAAACATTGTCCACTTTCTTATTGCATCAAAATATTTAAGAGTCCCGGTATCAATTTCTAAGTCTTTGATTTCCTTTTTGTTATCCATGTTATGTGTTTTTATTCCCTCGAGTCCGCTTTGGGTAATTATTTGTTACAAGTAATATTGAAAACGTGAGATTTCCAAATTAGTTCAGATAAAACTGGTAAAGTAATTCGTTGCTGTCTTCCGATACTTCATAAAAGAATCAGAAAGGCAGCTTTTTTCCTATTTGTAGAGGGCTCCATAAGTCTGGCATGCTCTGTAGTCAGCACCCTCTTTTTCCATTCCGAATGCATTCCATGAACTTGGACGGAATACCTTTCCTTCATCAACATTATGCATGCATACCGGAATTCTGAGTATTGAAGCCAGAGTAATCAGGTCAGCTCCGATATGTCCATAACTTGATGCAGAATGGTTGGCACCCCAGTTGGCCATAACCGAATAAACATCAGTAAACGGTCCATGTCCTGTTAATCTTGGTGTAAACCATGTAGTGGGCCATGTGGGATTAGTTCTGTCTGTCAGTATCTTATTCATTTTTTCAGGAAGGTCAACAGTCCAGCCTTCTGCTATCTGAAGTACAGGGCCAAGTCCTTTTACCAGGTTTACCCGTGAAATTGTGACGGGCATTGTTCCTTTGGTATCAAACTGGGAAGAGAAACCTCCGCCTCTGAAATATCCGCTGTCGGCTGGTGGCCAGCTGGTTGCATCGAGACAGGCTTTGGCATCTTTTCCTGTTATGTCCCAGAATGGTTTAATACATGGTTCTCCGTTCAGAGTTTGTCTTCCGGAGAAATCAAGAGCTGAGGAGCCGGAATTTATCAGGTGTATTACGCCATTTGCAGCCAGGCCTTCAGGCTTCATTCCGGTCACTCTTTCAATTGCTTCCGGACTCCAGTATGTACGTATATCTGAGAACATCTGAGCTGTATTTGTCAGAAGATATCCGAATAACATGGGCACCCCATTCATGGCATCATTTTCAGTTGCAACAAGATAGGGCGGTCTGATCCCGTTCCAGTCGAATGATGAGCAGAGAATTGCCTCAAGGAAATCGCCATTAGGCATGTGATCGGTCCACTGCCTCTGGCCCTGAAATCCTGAAAGAATAGCATTATGTCCCATAGCCTCTTCACCATAGCCCAGTGTTTTAAGCTTAGGATTCCCTACCATAAGGTCGCGGGCTATCATAGTCATCTTTACAACTGTTTCCCACTCCTTATCTTTTTGTTTTTGAGATTTGGGTCGTTCGTTCAGATCTTTTCCTTCCTGGCAGTTTTTCCTTGTCCATTCAAGAGCCTTGATGAATTCATCCTTATCATATATTTCTTCATTAAGCCGACGGTTGAATTCACTCATATCAATATATTCATTTCTCATCCCCAGGTATTCCTGGAAGAAATCTTCTCTTACTATTGATCCGGCTATTCCCATTGATACTGATCCCATTGACAGATATGATTTCCCTTTCATATGAGCAACTGCCAGTCCTGCTTTTACAAACCTCAGGATTTTCTCACTGACATCATCAGGTATTGACTGATCACCTGAATCCTGAACATCATGACCATAGATGCCGAAAGCCGGCAATCCCTTCATAGTATGACCTGCCAGAGCTGCAGCAAGGTAGACTGCCCCCGGACGTTCTGTACCGTTAAATCCCCAGATTGCTTTAGGAATCTCACTGTTCATGTCGATAGTCTCACTTCCGTAGCACCAGCAGGGTGTTACCGTCAGACTAACACCGACACCGTTCTTACTGAATTTTTCAGCACACATGGCAGCCTCTGCAACACCTCCAATGCATGTGTCGGCAATAACACATTCAACCGGAGATCCATCCGGATACCGAAGGTTTGAAGAAATAAGCGTTGCTGCATTTTTAGCCATATTCATAGTCTGGTCCTTCAAGCGATTCACGTACACCCATCATCCTGCCGTCGATAGTCGGACGGATACCAACTTTAGGAAAATCTCCAATTACAGTCGGATAGTTTGTGTTTATTTTTAATTCAGGACTAATCATTTATATGTTTTTTAAAATTTTTACTTTGAAAAGATGGTTAACAAATATATGTTTTTTAAACATATATTTCAATTCAATAATAATAGTCTGTCATTAAGAAGTTACTTAATTGTAACGTTGTTAATTATGTTGCCATAAACCTGTGAAATGGATAGAACCCTATTGGATCAGGGGAGTGCAACAGATCATAAATTACTATTTACTTGCTCAATTTTTTAGTACCTTTGTCATCTCGTAAATTCTAAAACTCAGATGCAGAAAGGGAGACGCTTACCGGGTTGGCTTAAGATGCAGAGAGCCAGTGGTGCCAATTATTCAATGGTGAAACATGTTGTTATTGAGAATCACCTGCATACAATATGTACAAGCGGTAATTGTCCTAATATTGGTGAGTGCTGGAATGCCGGTACTGCAACATTTATGATACTGGGTGATATCTGTACCAGAGCATGTAAGTTTTGTGCAACAAAAACAGGAAAACCGCTTCTTCCTGATCCTGAGGAACCATTGAGGCTGGCTCATTCAATTAAGGCTATGCGTCTTAAACATTGCGTTATAACCTCTGTTGACCGTGATGATCTTTTTGACGGAGGAGCCTCTTTTTGGGCAGATACTATAAGTCGGATCAAAGAGGTAAATCCTGAAATAACAATAGAGACACTTATTCCCGACTTTGATGGTAAGCCTGATTATATTCAGAAGGTCATTGATGCTTCTCCTGATGTAATTTCACATAATATTGAAACAGTCAGACGACTGACTCCGGTAATACGGACCAAAGCAAAATATGACAGAAGCCTGGATGTATTAAAATATATCTCTGATAAAGGAAAAACAGCCAAATCGGGATTTATGCTTGGGCTGGGAGAGGACGAAGAAGAGGTTTTACAGACTATAAATGATATTTATTTGACTGGCTGCAAAATACTGACTATTGGTCAATACCTGCAACCAGCTCCCGGCTATATGGAAGTTTCATCCTATATTTTGCCTGAAAAGTTTGATGAATACAGAAAGATTGCTCTTGATAAAGGATTTTCTTTTGTCGAAAGCAGTCCTTTGGTCAGGTCCTCATTTCATGCAGAAAATCATGTAAAGGCTTGATAAATTTCATTATATTGTGATAACATAATTATTTAAATTCACTTGAGTTATAGCGTTGTATATAAGGATATTGGACAAAAGGATTATAAAGAAACCTGGGATTATCAGACAGAAATCTTTGAAAAACTTGTTGACAATAAAAAGCACGGCTCCCTGACAGGCGATTCTATTTCAGATGGATTGCCGGGAACATTGATTTTTGTTGAACATCCTCATGTTTATACCCTGGGCAAAAGCGGATCGGAAAATAATCTGTTAGTGGATTATATCCAGCTTAAAGCTAAAGATGCATCATTTTACAGGATCGACAGGGGTGGGGACATCACTTATCATGGTCCCGGACAAATCGTCGGATATCCTATATTCGACCTTGAGGTTATAGGGATCGGTTTGAGGGAATATATTTCCAGGCTTGAAGAAGCTATAATCAGGACTCTTAGTGAGCTTGGCATCAGTGCTGAGAGGCTTTCCGGCGGAACAGGAGTATGGCTCGATCCTGAAGTAAAAGGGAAAGCCAGAAAAATATGTGCCATAGGAGTGAGGGCAAGCAAGTTTGTCACGATGCATGGCTTCGCATTTAATGTCAATACTGATCTGGATTATTTCAATAATATAAATCCATGTGGTTTTGTTGATAAGGGTGTTACTTCACTGGAAAAGGAACTTGGCAGTAAGCAGGATTTTAATTTTGTTAAAGGGATTGTGAAAAAGAAATTACAGGAAGTTTTTGATCTGGAGTGGATTAATCAGTAGAAGAAATGGAAAAAAGATGGGTTGTGAAAGAAAAGGGAGATATTGCAGTTGTTAAACAGCTTGCAGGATCTCTTGGTGTGTCGGAATCTCTGGCTAATCTTATGGTGCAGCGTAATATTAATACCCCGGAAGAGGCAAGTACATTTTTTAACCCAAGTCTTGATTATCTGCACGACCCATTCCTCATGAAGGATATGGATGTAGCAGTAGACAGAATTTCCACTGCTATCAAGAAGAATGAAAAAATTCTGGTCTATGGTGATTATGATGTTGACGGAACAACTGCTGTTGCTCTGATGTATTCATTTCTTAAGGATCAGTATTCCAATGTTGAATATTATATACCAGACAGATATAAAGAAGGTTATGGAGTTTCATATCAGGGACTGGATTACGCATATCAAAATAATTGTAAGGTTGTAATAACACTTGATTGCGGAATAAAGGCAATAGAAAAGGTTAAGTATGCCCGTACCAAGGGACTGGATGTCATTATTTGTGATCATCATTACCCTGGCGACGAGATACCTAAAGCTGTTGCTGTACTTGATGCCAAGCAGCCTTCCTGCAACTATCCGTATAAAGAATTAAGCGGATGTGGTGTTGGTTTTAAACTAATACATGCATATTCCCGTGTTCATGGTATCCCATTTAGTGAAATTTATCACTATCTCGACCTTGTTGCGGTTAGTATTGCCTCCGATATAGTACCCATTACAGGAGAGAACAGGGTGATGGCATATTTTGGTTTGAAACAGCTGAATGAATCACCGCGTACAGGCCTTAAAGAAATATTAAGAGAATCAGATGTCTCAAGGGCACTTACTATAGAAGACGTTGTCTTCAAGATTGGTCCGAGGATAAATGCTGCAGGAAGAATGGAGACTGGCAGCAAGGCCGTGGATCTTCTGGTGTCAACTGATACCCGGCTGGCAGGAGAGATAAGCAAGGAGATAAATAACTTCAATATTGAACGACGCAGCGTCGACCGTTCAATAACTACTGAAGCTATGCGCATGATATCCGAAGATCATGAGAACTGTAAACTCTAAAACGACTGTCTTATACAATCCCACCTGGAAAAAAGGGGTAATAGGAATTGTTGCCTCACGACTTATAGAGACCTATTACCGTCCTACGGTTATTCTCACCGAATCAAATGGATTTGCAACAGGTTCAGCACGCTCAGTTCACGGGTACGATCTCTACCAGGCAATTGAATCCTGCAGCGATCTTCTGGAAAGTTTTGGCGGACACATGTTTGCAGCAGGTCTCACACTTAAGAAGGAGAATATAGAGGCTTTTATGCAGCGGTTTGAAGAGTATGTTTTCAAAACTATAACTGATGAACAGACAGTGCCGCGGATATTTATTGATACAGAACTGACATTTTCTGAGATCAATGAAGACTTCTTTAAAACAATGAGCCAGTTTCAGCCATTCGGTCCTGAAAATATGTCTCCGGTTTTTGTTTCACGGAATGTATTCGATACAGGATCAGGGCGAATGGTAGGTTCAAGCGGTGAACATCTGAAACTTGATCTCTGCCAGGAATCTTCGGGCCAGAAGAGCTTTTCAGCAATCGCATTCAGTCAGGCCGATCACTTTGAATATATAAAGGGGGGCAACCCCTTTGATATCTGTTATTCTCTTGAAATGAACGAATTCAGAGGAAACAGAAACCTGCAACTCAATATTAAGGACATAAAGACTCCGGGGGCCCTTTGAAATGTCCCTGAGCCTTTTTAAAATCTGATCCTGAACTGCACCTTTACATCCTCTTTGTCTGATGAAGCCGGATCTGTTCCGGTAAATGAAGTGAATCCGTATTTTAATCTGAGTTCCGCATTTCTCCTCAGATCATATTTTACCAGAATATAACTTCTGCTGCCCACCCCGGAAAGAGCAGGTATATTAAAACTGTACAACAGGTCATTCTCGTAAACATAAATCCTTGAATCCCACGAATCAGTCCTGAATATTGAATACCTGACCCAAATCGTGAAGGGTATTGTGCGGAAATTGTAATTTAAATCCTGCAGAAGAACCATTCCACGCGAGCCTGATGGATCAGACACTTTGAAATCTGCGCGGGTAGTCAGTTTCAGATTTTCATTAACCGCATAACGGATGGAATTTTTTATACTTCTGGTGACTAATTGTTTTTGCAATGGAATCCCTTCACTTTCAGTATTATCGACCATTGAGTAATTATAACTGTAAGTAAGATCTAAAGAGAGCGTTTCAGAGGGAAGATATTTCAAACGAAGTTCCTTCCTTATTTTTTCCGTTGGGGCGCTGCAGCGATATTTTAACCATTGGTACTCCCTGAACTCACAACCGCCGCTTATAAATAATTTTTTTGCAGCTTCGAAATTAAAACTTCCTGAAATATTATTCTCCCCACTTGCTGTCAGGTTACTCACAAAGTTGTTTCCATGGAGACTCATAAAGCCCGGTTTAATATTCCTGTATTTTATATTTATTGTTAAACGGTCTGATGGACGGAGTGAAATCCCCTGAATCATTGTGTATCTCTTATTTCTGTCAATCGAAATCTCTCCAAACAACAAAATCCTTTTAAAAAATGCGTTATAGTAGGTAGAATATAATGTATTCCTGTCACCATTAAATTTGAAAACATCTTCTGCACCATTTTCCGTAGAATTTACAGGAACGGATAGCCAGTCTTCCGACCAAATCATTCCCAGACGTATATTTTTTAAGTTGTATGTGAAATTTATTCCAAAAGAGATATCTGAGAAATTATCTTTTTTCAATATCATGGAGGGGGTATCATGCAGACCTGACGAATATAATGATTCGATATTATTTTGTAATGTATCGGATGAAGCTGAAAGAGTGGCATCAGATACATTCTTTGAATAGAAAACCGACAGCTCCATATTTTTATATGAAAATTCAGCAGCCATCCCTCTGAAAAATCTGTTCTCATCAGTCGAGGTATATGCTTTTATCTCATTTCTTGAGGACATGTATCCGGGGGAAGACAATGAGAGAGAGGTGCGGGTTCCGGAATTTATATTAGTACCAAGTCCAAACCGTCCTGAATAATCACCGATAATAAACTTTCTCAGGAATCCATTTCCCGAGTATTCAAGATGTGCCGAAAGAAAGTCTGGCAGAGGAGGTTTGCCGCTGAAGAGTCTCTCCCCGGGATCTTTTTCTGCAGTTATACCACCTGAAATACCTGTTGCTGAAAATTTGTATTTTTCAAGAATCTTAACAGGAGAACCATTTGAATCTGAATAATCGTTACCTGAACGGTAAGAAAAGTTGGTGAGAGAGGTGTTCCTCCATTTTGACGAACCGGCATTTAGTTTGGAATCATTTTCAAGTACAATAAAAGGGATCATCATATCGGCAGTTTCCTTATCAAAACCGGGAATATTTGCCAATTCATATACAGAAACTATCTTTCCCGATGAATGCACATAATCAATAATCGCTTTTACCTGAAAGTCGGACAGGAAGAATAGCCTGGAAATTTCAGATTCAGATGATGAATTAATCGTTACCGGATTTTCAATAAGCTCATTGAATCTCTCAATAAAAGATGATACTGCTTCCGGATCATCTTCGTCTCCTGCAAGTTCCTCTGCCAGGGAAATTATAGCCTCTGAATATTTTTCAGATTGGCTATATCCATTTATTTGAATTAGAACGAAAAGAATAAATAAGATCAAATGCAAATTGAAATTCAGATTTTAACCGCAAAGTATCGCAAAGCCTTTATAAATATAAGGATACGCAAAGTTCGCAAAGGTCATTTTAGTTGAAATCCTAACTTTCATTAAATTATATTGGTTTCAAAGTCCATTTACGATCCTTTTTACTCCATCCTTTAAAAGAATTACATTGAAGTTAATAAGCAATCCAAGTTTATAACCTCCAAGCTTCATGTATGTTAATATTTGCGCTGTGTGAACATCATTTAAAGCATCAACACTCTTGATCTCTATTACGACCTTCTGCTCTACTAAAAGATCCATTCTATAACCGCACTCAAGTCTGACTTCTTCAAAGATTAGTGGCATTGGTTTTTCTTTTTCAACGCTTATAGCTGATTTTATAAGTTTGTAATACAAACATTCTTTATATGCACTTTCAAGCAGTCCTGGTCCAAGTGATTGATGAACCTTAATTGCCACTCCAATTATTGCATTTGATAGTTCATTTTCATTCATAAAATTTGATTTTGTATGGTTATCCTTTGCGTTCTTTGCAATCACTTTGCGTCCTTTGCGGTTAAATTCTTCTTGTTAATTAGCTTATTTAATTTTGAATATTAATGAAACAGACGAGGTCACCCCAAGCGTCTCATGAGTACTAAACGCCAGATCGATCTGCGCAAGTTTTGTCAGAAAACCCAATCCGAAACAGAATGAATTACTCTCAGTAATGAACCCTCCCCTCATCCATATATTTTTTACAGCTTCATACTGAAAGCCTGTTCTTAAGATTATTATTCCCCCGGTGCTCATTTCAGCTTCAAGTGCTGCAAACAGTGTGCTGTTAAGGTAACTGCCTGCCCCAATACGTAATGTTGACGGAATAGAAGTTTTTCTGAGAGTATTGGGCAGAGGATTGAATACATGAATTCCTATTATTACATTTTCAGAAGGCTTGACTGAGAGTCCAGTCTCAAAAGTAAGAGCTTGTCGGGTATCGTATTCCCCGGATGTCCTTTCAGAAAAGTAGTCAATCTGAACACCTGCCGATATTTTTTCGGATAGATTAAGCCCGCATGCGAGCCCGGCGGATTGTCTGTTAAAGTCAGAATAACCGAAATGAGAATACACAGCTCCGACAGTGGCATTCCCAAGCGGGATTATTATGCCGGCCGACCTGGTTCCCAACTCTTTTATATTGAATCTGTTCAGGTAATTGAACCCAATGGCGAGTGATCTTTTTGCAGGCAGTAAAGCCTGATTGTGAAAAGCTGACCAGAAACCCGGACCAGCGACACAGGAATATCCCATTCCTGCTTCTGCGGCTCCCGGAACTGAACTGAAAGGATTATCGCCGGAGGCTGTCAGATGTAGAAATAAGAATAATACGGAAACAGATATTTTCAGCAGCGAGCTCAACTGTTTCAAAAATTGTTACCATAAATTTACAAAAAAAAGTTCACTCAGGATAAAATGAATGAACTTTTTTCTTCTCTGTCTTCCGAGGTGTTTTCTCTGTGGCCCTCCGTGTCCCTCTGTGTCAGTTCTTTATACTTTTATTTACAGAGTTACACGGAGAATAATTTTTTTAACTCTGTGACCCTCAGTGGTCCTCAGTGAACCTCTGTGTTAGTTCTTAAAAAAAATTCAAGTATATTTTTACAAGAATTACACAGAGAAACTATTCTTAAAAAAAGAATTTATTTTAGTCGAATTTTAATTAAAATTTCACCTGTTTATAGTTAGCCAAAGTTTTAAGCGGCAGGTGTTATCGTGTGCCTTAAGTCTTCCAAACACTTTAGTCACTTTAGTCACTCTAGTCACTTTCAATTAGTCTTATATTGGTATTTGACATTCTTTAAGTTCCTCATTTGCCTGAACGATCTTTTTCTTAAGCGATTCCTTATATTTAACAACCTCCTTCTGAACTTCAGAATCTCCGGTTGCAATTATCTGTGCAGCAAGAATTCCCGCATTCAGTGAAGCATTGATACCAACAGTTGCCACTGGTATTCCCGGAGGCATTTGCAGGATAGAATAAACTGAATCCAATCCTTCCAGCGATGCTTTAATCGGAACACCAATAACCGGAAGAGAGGTCATAGATGCTATTACGCCGGGCAGATGCGCAGCCATTCCTGCGGCAGCTATTATTACTTTTATGCCCCTTTCAGCTGCATTCTTTGCAAACTTTTCGACTTCTTCAGGTGTTCTGTGTGCAGAGAGGGCATTCATTTCAAATGGAATTTTAAATGTGTTCAGAATGTCTGCCGTCTTCTCCATTATCGGGAGGTCGGAAGTGCTTCCCATTATGATACTTACAATCGGTTCCATATAAAATAATTTAATTTAACTTGCTGATAAGGACAAAAATAAGGTATTATTTTCATATTTTCGCACCGGCTAACAATTCAAACTTTGCCTTCATGAAAGAAATCCGTTTACTGGACAAAACATTCAAAGAATTTATAACAGAAGAGGCGATCAGGAAGAGGATTGCAGAACTTGCTTTACAGGTAAATAAAGATATGGCAGGTAAGGATGTGGTATTTCTGGGAATCCTTAACGGCGCATTTCTTTTTGCTGCCGATCTTTTCAGACGTATAGACATAGAAGCCAGGATATCATTTATTAAACTTGCTTCTTACCAGGGAACAACATCCTCCGGATCGATAAAAGAACTTATTGGATGGAATGAAGATATAAAAAACAAAGCAGTTGTAGTGATTGAAGATATCGTTGATACCGGAAATACACTGGAACGGATTGTTGATGAGCTTAGTTGTAAGAAAAGCTTCCGAAATAAAGATTGCGGCTCTGTTATATAAACCAGAAGCTTACAAAAAGGAGATCCCTCTTCATTATATAGGATTTGAAATACCTAATAATTTTGTTGTGGGTTATGGACTCGATTATGATGGTTACGGACGTAATCTGCCATCAGTTTATACGTTAATACATTAATTAATAGTACATTAAAATCAAATTTATTTTATGGTTAATTTTCTGATTTTTGGCCCTCCCGGCTCAGGCAAGGGAACACAGTCTGTAAGACTGGCTGAGAAATTCAATTTAAAGCATCTTTCAACAGGCGATATGCTTCGTGCTGAAATTGCTGCAGGTACCGAACTGGGTAAAAAGATGAGTCTGATTATGTCAAAAGGAGAACTTGTTCCTGATGAGGTCGTAATTGAGATGATTGCAAATAAGATTGACACTACAAAAGGGGCTGCAGGATTTCTTTTTGATGGATTCCCACGTACTGTGGCCCAGACAATATCATTGGAAAAAATGCTGAATGACAGAGGCATGAAGATAGATCAGATGTTGGTTCTTGATGTTGATCATGATGAACTTGTCAAGAGATTAATTGCAAGGGCAGAGTTGTCAGGCAGACCTGATGATAAAGATCCTGCAGTTATTGAAAACAGGATAGATGTATATAAGGAAAAGACAGAACCAATAATTAATTACTGCGACGGGAAAGGTCTTTACCAGCCGGTGAATGGAATGGGAACAATAGATGATATTTTCGACAGACTTTCTGATTATATAAAAAAATTGGTTTAAAAATCTCTGGTCCGATAGCTTCCTGTGTCTTCTCTGTGTCCCTCTGTGTAACACCTGGGAATAAAAGACGCAGAGTGACTTCTTAAACTTACACAGAGTCTGATAGAATTACGAGGTCATAATTATTGACTACCTTTCGCGGACAATAAATTTACCAGTTATATAGCGAGAAAAGTGATGTTGGTAAGTAGTTGAATATTATTTGGTAATAGTTATTAATAAAAAAGGAAATGTCGGGATCAAACTTTGTTGATTATATCAAAATCTTCTGCCGCTCAGGTAGCGGTGGTCCAGGCTCGGCTCATTTCCGGAGAGAAAAATTTGAACCCAAAGGCGGTCCTGACGGTGGTGACGGAGGAAGAGGAGGACATATAATCCTGAAAGGCAATGACCAGATGTGGACTCTTCTTCATCTGAAATTTCAGCGACATATATTTGCAGAAAATGGCGGCGGAGGCAGCAAACAACAATCTACCGGTGCTGACGGGAAAGATATATATGTTGATGTACCATTGGGTACAATAGCCAAGAATGCTGAAACAGGAGAGGTTCTTTTCGAAATCACAACACACGGACAGGAGAAGATTCTGGCACAAGGTGGACGTGGCGGACAGGGAAACACTCATTTCAAATCGGCCACTAACCAGACACCCCGATATGCTCAGCCAGGAGAAGCAGGTATCGAAGATGAGTTTATACTTGAACTTAAGATTCTTGCTGATGTAGGACTTGTGGGTTTCCCTAATGCAGGTAAATCAACATTATTATCAGTTGTCTCTGCAGCCAAACCAAAAATAGCTGATTATGCATTTACAACACTTGTACCAAATCTGGGTATAGTAAGCTACAGAGACGGTAAGTCATTCGTTATGGCTGATATCCCTGGTATTATTGAAGGCGCACATGAAGGCAAAGGCCTTGGAATAAGATTCCTCAGGCATATTGAAAGAAACTCAATGCTCCTCTTTATCATTCCGGCTGATAGTAAGAACATTAAAGCAGAATATGAGATACTCCTTAATGAGTTGAAAATGTATAATCCTGAACTGCTTGACAAAAAGCGTGTTCTGGCAATTTCCAAATCCGACATGCTCGATGAGGAACTCATGGATGAGATTAGAAATGATCTTCCGGATATCCCCAGGGTATTTATTTCATCCCCTACCGGACAGGGGATCGTTACCCTGAAGGATATGATCTGGAAGGTTCTTAACAACGCATAACTTATTTTGAATATGCTTGAACAACTTGATCAGCATCTGTTTCTGTTTTTAAACTCCTTAAACTCACCTTTTTGCGACGGGGTGATGCATGCAATAAGCGGCAAATTAATATGGGCACCGCTCTATCTGGCAATACTGATTTACCTTGGAATAAAATACAAAAGAAAATTCCTCATCATTCTTCTCTTTATAATATTGGCGGTAGCTCTTGCTGATCAGTTTTCTGTTCTGATAAAGAATCTGGTTCAGCGATTACGGCCATGCCATGATCCCCGGCTGGAAGGACTTGTTCATATGGTTAATGGAGAATGCGGAGGATTATACAGTTTCGTTTCATCACATGCAACAAATTCTTTTAATATAGCTCTTATCAGCCTCCTTCTGATAAGAAAAAGATGGTTTACTATAAGCATTGTTGTATGGGCTATGGTTGTCGGATACAGCAGAATATATCTTGGCGTCCATTATCCGGGTGATGTAATTTGTGGTTCAATACTTGGTGCAATTATTGGCTGGACCATTTACCAGCTTTATATATTGACAGACAATAAGATACTTAAAAATAAACCATATTTTAATACTGCTGAAAAACCACTCTGAAACATATCAGGAAAATGGTAATCAGACGAGGGTTCTGGCAGCACAATATAAAAATTTAGATCGTCCGGCTCCCATGTATTGCATTTCACTGGAATCAAAAGATCCTTACTTTAATCTGGCTATTGAAGAAGTACTTCTTAAGAATAGCAGCGAGGAATTTGTTATACTTGGCATTAACAACTCTTCTGTTATTCTTGGAAAACATCAGTCTGCTCACAGGGAGATTAATACACAATTTATTTTTCAAAATAATATTCCTGTAGTACGAAGAATATCCGGAGGGGGCACTGTATATCATGATGAAGGAAATCTGAATTTCACTTTTATCAGACAAAGTCAGGAAGGCAGACAGGTCGATTTCAAAAAATATACAAAACCTGTAATCGATTTCCTGTTATCAGTGGGTATAGATGCAAAATTTGAGGGTAAGAATGATATTAAAACCGGTGGTTTAAAAATCTCTGGCAATGCTGAACATGTACACAGAAACAGGGTATTGCATCACGGAACCTTACTTTTTAGCTCATCTCTTGATAAACTTAGAAACTCATTACGTAAGGACCAGTCAGGTTATACATCACGTGCTGTGGAATCAAATCCCTCTTCAGTTATAAATATCAGGGAAAAATTAAGCCTGTTCAGTAATATTTATGATTTCAGAGATGAACTGATGCGGTTTTTTCTGGAGAATCTCCCGGATACACAGAAATATAGCCTTTCTGCCAATGAAATAAGGGAAGCAGAGTCACTGGCTCATTCGAAATATATGACGTGGGAATGGAACTACGCCTATGGTCCTGAATATACCTTAAACAAATCTTTTCAACTTAACGGGGAGCTGATTAACTGCTCAATGATGATTAAAGATGGTATCATCTGTGATTGCCGTATCAGCGGTAATTTGCAGATGGCTAATATGTCAGAAAAGCTTGTTGGTTGCAGGCATATGGTTGAGGATATGAGAGCAGTTTTTACTAACGAAAATATTAACCTGGGGGACGAAGAGATTTTTAATTTCTTTTAATTTGCCTGTTTGGTTTAACTTTAGGAATTAATCGGTTTTTACACTGTGGTATCTGAGTCAATCCATGTAAGTTTCTAAAATAGTGACATATAGAGATCTGGCTGAGAGAACAGGGTAACACAGAATAACGACATATTGAGAATTTCAATGAATATTTTTAAGTCAGCTATTGTTTGGATTATTGGTATTTGTTTCACAGTTATACTTTTCCCTGTTGACCTTTATTATCTGGTTGCTTGTTCTTCCATTCGACCGGCGAAGATCAGTGCTACACTGGATACTCGTGTACCAGAGCTTTATACTTGTATGGCTGATGCCTATCTGGAAAATTGATATAAAAGGAAGAGAAAAAGCTGTTCCGGGAACAACCTATGTAATTATTTCAAATCACCAGTCAATTCTTGACATATTGATGATGAATTGCCTTCGGTACAGGTACAGATGGATCTCAAAAATTGAGAATGTTAGTGTCCCTGTGCTGGGTTGGTATATTCGTATGGCTAAATATATTACTGTTGACAGAGGTGATGAGGAAAGTAAAGCTGAGATGCTTGAAAAGTCGTATAATTGTCTTAAGGAGGGTATTTCAATTATGATGTTTCCTGAGGGAACCCGCTCTTTGGATAATGAGATAGGCTTTTTCAAAAGAGGAGCATTCCAGCTTGCAATGCAGACTAATGTGCCGATACTGCCTGTTGTGATTGATGGTACCGGTGGAATACTTCCCAAACACGGTTTCATCTTTGGTAGCAATCATAGGATTACTATCAGGGTGCTTGACCCCGTTCTTCCTGCTTCGTTTAATTCAAAAACGCCTGAAGATCTTGCTCTGAAGGTGCAGACACTCATGGCAGATTATCTAAAGGATATAAGAGCTAAAAGTTAACTGACAATGACCCATAGTACTGAATACAGAAGGATTTTAAACAGGATGGGTTACTATAACTATCAGAATGGACTAATCTATCGTCATGTTAACCAGGCTGATGGATGGGATTCTCACCTGAATAACTGCCGTGATTATATTTTAAAATCACTCGAGCTCTTAAAGCCTGACAGGGTAACTGTTCTCGGAAGTGGCTGGCTCCTGGAACTGCCATTGTCGGAAATGCTTGAAAGAACAAGCTCAATATGTCTCGTCGATATTATTCACCCTCCCGATGTTATAAGCCAGGCAGGTAAACTAAAGAATATTGAAATCATCGAAGCAGATGTAACAGGAGGCTTGATAGAAACTATATGGAAAGAAGCCGGCAAAATGAGGATCATAAAAAAGCTTGTTTCACTGGATAACATATCAATTCCTGAATTTAAGCCCGGGTTTGATCCAGGTATGGTAATATCCCTGAACATTCTCACCCAGCTTGAATCATTACTGATTTCATTTCTGAAGAGAAGATCTAAAATTACCGATGAGGTATTGACAGGGTTCAGACGCAACATACAGAATAAACATATTGATTTTCTTAAGAAAAATTGTGCTGTACTCATTTCCGATTATGCCGAAATTATTACAAACAAAGCCGGAATAACAACACAAATCCCTACTTTGCTGGCTGAATTGCCAGAAGGAAAAGATAAGAAAGAATGGACATGGAATTTTGATCAGACAGGAGAAGACCTGTATAACAGCAGGAGTATTATGAAGGTACTGGCTTTAACAATCTGTTGAAATGAATAAGGACAAACTTAGAGAACATTACATTGACGAAGAATCGCAATGCCTGGTTCTGAAGACAAAGGAAGAAAAATCACTGGTCACAATTTCCATTTTAAGACTTTTAACTTTTCTTGGTGGTTTTGCTGCTATATATCTGGGTTACAGTCTAGGCACTTTTACATGGATATCATTATGCCTTTTGGTATTGATTGTGTTTTCCTATCTGCTAAAGCTATATTCTGTTCATTCTGAGAATAAAGAGTACTTAAGCAACCTCCTTAAAATATATAAAAATGAGGCTGGTGCATGTTCAGGAGATCTTACTGCATTTGAATCAGGTGATTCGTATATTAACAACACTCATGATTTTTCGAATGATGTGGATCTGTTCGGTAAATCATCACTTTTTCAATCAATAAACCGGACAGCTACAGAGTTTGGGAGGGATATTCTTGCAGGCTGGTTTTCAAATCCTTATGAGCTGACATCTGAATTATATTCAAGGCAGGAGGCAATAAAGGAAATTTCACAAAAGGAAAAATGGAGAAATGAATTTCTGGCCAGGGGGATGAAAAAACCTCTTACAAAGGAAAAAATAGCAGGGCTCATTGATTGGATGAAAGAATCAGGCGACATTAAAACATCAGATTTTAAAAAGTTTCTCCTTATTTTTCTTCCTGTTATTTCGTTGTCATCATTCATTCTTGTAATAGCCGGATTTATAAACTATTCAATATTTATCATTATATTTTTTATAAACCTCTTTTATGTAGGATCAGGATTAAAAGAGATTAACAAGATCCATAATAATCTGTCTAAGAAATCCGACTATCTGTTTTCTTTCAACGCACTGCTTAAGGTCTTTGAAAATGAAACGTTTACATCGTCGAGTGTTAAATGAAATCAAGCAAAATATTTCAGGAGAGGGAGTCTCAGCTTCAATTTCTGTAAAAAAGCTAAGAAGGCTGATCCAGGCTTTCGACAGCAGGATGAACATTGCTGTCATTTTACCTCTCAATGGCTTTCTTCTGTGGGATTATCAGAATATATACCGGCTTGAAAAGTGGAAGGCAGAAAATAAGAATCTATTCCCAACGTGGCTTGACATGCTGGGACAGGTGGATGCCTACATAAGTCTTGGTAACTTTGCTTTTAATAATGAAGGATTCGTTTACCCTGAAATTTCAGAAGATAAAGCATTATTTTCTGCCAGCGACATGGGTCATCCTCTGCTCGATGAGAATATAAGGGTTTGCAATGATTTCAGCATAGACCGGGCAGGTACAATATATATTATTTCAGGCGCCAATATGGCTGGTAAAAGCACATTTCTGCGTACAGTTGCAGTTAATTTAATATTGGGAATGACCGGCGCGCCGGTTTGTGCCTCAGAAATGCATTTCATTCCCTCCAGGTTATTTACCAGTATGCGAACTACTGATTCTCTCTCAGATAATGAATCTTATTTTTATGCTGAACTTAAAAGATTAAGACTTCTTAAATCGAGAATTGAAGACGGAGAAAAAATATTTTTTATACTTGATGAGATCCTTAAAGGGACAAATTCTGCTGACAAAAGCCTCGGCTCTAAATTGTTTCTGGAAAAATTGATTTCTCTGGGTGCAACAGGATTGATTGCTACACATGACACATCGCTCGGAGAGCTGGAGAGTGTTCATCCGGGAATCGTTATCAACAGATGTTTCGAAATTGAGATAGATGGTGAAATAATTAAATTTGATTATAAACTCCGGAATGGGATTACTCATAAAATGAATGCTGCCCTGTTAATGAAACAGATGGGTATACTTGAGTGAAAGCTTCCATTTATCAACAGTTTGCGGTAATTTGTAATCATCAATTAATCAGCTAAATATTTTGAATAATTTCTTTAGGACGCTTTCCCGGAATTAATTTTCCTGTTAATTGTTGAAAAATTGGCAATAAAGGGCACGTGTAATTGGTTATATTTGCGCAAAATTCTGCAAAATGTCAGTTGGATATTCAGAAGAGCATATTAAAACACTTGAGTGGAGAGAACATATTCGTCTCAGGCCCGGTATGTACATCGGTAAGCTTGGCGACGGATCATCGCAGGATGATGGTGTTTATGTTCTGCTCAAGGAGGTAATGGATAATGCCATTGACGAATTTATGATGGGCAATGGCAAGAAGATCGATGTCACTATTAATGGCAAAGAAGTAAGGGTTCGGGATTATGGACGCGGTATTCCTTTAGGAAAAGTTCTTGATGCCGTTTCCAAAATGAATACAGGTGCAAAATATGACTCAAAGGCTTTTAAAAAGTCAGTTGGTCTGAATGGAGTGGGAGTTAAAGCAGTAAATGCTCTTTCAAGCAGTTTCGTGATCAGATCGATTCGTGAAGGCCAGGTAAAAGTCAGTGAATTTCAGCATGGGGTGACGATTAAAGACTATCCCATATTGCCGACAAATGAAGAAAATGGGGTTGAAGTTATATTTCAGCCTGATGAGGAGATGTTCGGAAACTTCTTCTTTATTTCTGAATATGTTGATACAATGCTGAAGAATTACGTGTATCTCAATTCCGGCTTACTTATCAATTTTAACGGGAATAAGTTTTTATCACGAAACGGCCTTGCCGACCTGCTTAATGAGAATATGAGCAAGGAGGGGCTTATATCCTATAATTCACCTCAGAGGCGAAGATATTGAGATTGCTTTTACTCATGGATACCAGTATGGTGAAGATTATTACAGCTTTGTTAACGGGCAGAATACTTCTCAGGGAGGATCGCATCTTATTGCATTCAGGGAGGCACTGGTAAAGACTATCAGAGACTTTTACAAAAAGGATTTTGATCCCAGTGATATCAGATCATCCATTATCGCAGCTATCAGCATTAAGGTTGAAGAACCAATTTTCGAATCACAGACAAAAACCAAGCTGGGCTCTAAAGATATGGGACCTGAAGGTCCGTCAGTCAGAAACTTTATTACTGAGTTTCTGAAAAAACAGCTGGATGATTATCTGCACAAAAACTCTGAGACAGCCAGAATTATTCTGAAGAAAATTCAGGATTCGGAAAAGGAACGTAAAGCAATTTCTTCAATACAAAAGCTGGCACGTGACAGAGCCAAAAAAGTAAGCCTGCATAACAAAAAACTTCGCGATTGCCGTGTCCATTATAATACAAATGATACGAACAAGCTTGATTCTACAATATTTATTACTGAAGGAGATTCTGCAAGCGGTTCAATTACCAAATCAAGAAGTGTTGAAACACAGGCAGTTTTCAGTCTCAGGGGAAAACCACTCAACTCCTATGGTCTTTCAAAAAAGATTGTATATGAAAATGAGGAGTTTAATCTTCTTCAGGCAGCTCTTAATATTGAAGACGGAATAGAGAATCTCAGGTACAATAATGTGGTTGTTGCTACAGATGCCGACGTTGACGGAATGCACATCAGGCTTTTGTTGCTTACATTTTTCCTGCAATTCTTTCCTGATCTCGTCAGAAAAGGTCATGTTTACATACTTCAGACACCCCTGTTCAGGGTAAGAAATAAAAAGGAAACCAGGTATTGTTATTCACCTGAAGAGAAGGCAAAAGCAATTGCAGCACTTGGACCTGCTCCTGAAATTACAAGATTCAAAGGTCTTGGCGAAATCTCTCCCGACGAGTTTAAAAATTTTATCGGAAAAGATATGCGGCTTGAACCGGTAAGGATGAAGAACAATGACTCAATAGGCGGTTTCCTTGAATTTTTTATGGGTAAGAATACGCCTGACAGACAGGATTTTATTATTGAAAATCTAAGGATTGAAGAAGATATTGTAGAGGAAGAAAAAGCTCCGGGAAGCTGATAATCTTTCTGTTATCATTGCAGATTCATTGATTATATTATTTTGAAGAAAAGGTTAAGCAGATAAGCACAAATAAAGTTTAAGAAAGTACGGCATAATTTTGAATGGAAGAAGAAGAACTTGATATTACCAATACAGAGGGAACGGAATCAAAATCCGGGGGACCTGTTGCATTGCATTCTGTAACAGCCCTGTCGGGCATGTACCAGGACTGGTTTCTTGATTATGCATCTTATGTGATTCTTGAAAGGGCTGTGCCCCATCTTCATGATGGTCTGAAACCTGTTCATCGACGTATTCTCCATTCTATGAAAAGGATGGACGATGGGAGGTACAATAAGGTCGCTAATATTATTGGCCATACTATGCAGTTTCACCCTCATGGTGATGCTTCAATTGGTGATGCTCTTGTTCAGCTTGGACAAAAAGATCTGCTGGTTGATGCTCAGGGTAACTGGGGAAACATCCTTACAGGTGATGGAGCAGCTGCACCAAGATATATTGAAGCAAGGCTTTCAAAATTTGCACTTGAGGTGGTTTTTAATCATAAAACAACCGAGTGGAAATTATCATACGATGGTCGTAATAAAGAACCTGTTACCCTTCCTGTAAAATTCCCGCTTGCTCCTGGCTCTGGGGGTGGAAGGTATTGCAGTAGGTCTGGCATCAAAAATTCTTCCTCATAATTTTAATGAGCTTATAGATGCTTCAATAAATTATCTGGAAGGGAAAGATTTTGTTATTTATCCCGATTTCCCGACAGGTGGGATGGTCGATGTCTCAAGATACAACGATGGACAGCGAGGTGGCGCTATTAAGGTTCGTGCAAAGATTGAAAAGCTTGAGAAAAAAGCACTTGTCATTACTGAAATACCTTTTGGTAAGACTACTACAACTCTCATCGAATCAATTATCAAGGCAAATGAAAAAGGAAAAATAAAGATCAGGAAAATTGATGATAATACTTCGGCTGAATGTTGAAATAGTCGTTCATCTGGTGCCGGGAGTGTCCCCTGATAAGACGATCGATGCACTTTATGCCCTTACTGATTGTGAATATTCAATATCACCGAATACATGTGTTATTATTGATGACAAACCCTCATTTATGGGGGTCAGCTCAATTCTTAAACATTCCGCTGATAAAACAGTGGAACTTCTTAACAGAGAGCTTGAGATAAGAAAAGGCGAGCTTGAGGAAGAGTGGCATATGTCATCACTTGAAAAAATATTTATCGAGGAGAGAATATATCGCGATATAGAAGAATGCGAAACATGGGAAGCGGTAATTACTGCAATTGATAATGGACTGGAACCATTTAAGAAGCTTCTTCTGCAGAGAGGTAACCACGGGAGGATATCATTCAGCTGACTGAGATAAAGATCAAGAGGATCTCAAAATTTGACGTTAAAAAGGCCGATGAACATATAAGAGGACTGGAGACTGAACTGGAGGAGGTAAAAAATCATCTGCTTAATATTATTCCTTATGCAATAAATTATTTCAGACAGATTAAGAAAAAGTACGGTAAAGGAAAAGAAAGAAAGACTGAAATTAGAAGTTTTGATACCATTGAAGCAACTAAAGTAGTCGCCAGCAATGCCAAGCTTTATGTAAACTATAAGGAAGGCTTTATTGGGACAGGTTTGAAGAAAGATGAATTTATTTGTGACTGCTCTGATATAGATGATGTAATTGCAATCAGGAAAGATGGCGTTTATCTGATAACCAAAGTATCGGAGAAGGTATTTGTGGGGAATGATATTTTATATGCCCAGGTCTTCCTGAAGAATGATGAACGTACAATATATAATATTGTATATCAGGATGGTAAGGATGGACCGCTTCTTGCTAAAAGGTGCGCTATATCAGGCCTCACACGCGATAAGGAGTATAATCTTACCCGTGGAACTGCCGGTTCCAGAATAATATATTTAAGCGTTAATCCAAATGGAGAGGCTGAAGTAATAAAGATACATCATAAGCCAAAGGCACGACTTAAAAAACTTGTATTTGAATTTGATTTCGGTCAGATGGCAATAAAGGGAAAATCCTCTATGGGAAACATCCTGACCAGGAATGCCGTACATAAAATAAGTCTTAAAGAAAAAGGGCTGTCGACTCTTGGCGGACGAAAAATCTGGTTTGATGATTCTGTTTTAAGACTCAATGTAGATGGTCGTGGTCTGTTGCTTGGAGAATTCAGTTCGGATGACAGAATTCTTGTAATAACAAAAAACGGATTTTTCAGAAATACAGGCTTTGATCTGTCTAACCATTTTGAAGACAATATTCTGATTATAGAAAAATACAGGCCCGAAAAGGTATATTCCGCAATTTACTGGGATGCAGAACAACAGTTTTATTATGTGAAAAGATTCACAATAGAAGAGTCTGAAAGGCCACAATGTTTCATAAATGAAGATCCGGAATCAAAACTTATCAGTCTCACGGAAGTTGAATATCCGCGTTTTGAAATACATTTTGGCGGTAAACACAAAGAGAGGGAAAGTGAGATTATAGAGGTAGCTGAATTCATAGGTATTAAGAGTTATAAAGCCAAGGGGAAAAGAATGACCAGCTATATGGTCGATAACATAAAGGAAATTGAGCCGGTTGTTATAAAAGAAGCCGCCCCTGTTATTGATATTGAAGATGAAAAAGAGGATGATACACCGCCTCCTTTGAGTCATGATGATCCGGCACAGATGAAGCTTGAACTGTAATGGAAAAAATCCATATTGTTTATATAATTGGATTTATGGGTAGCGGTAAAACAACTGCAGGTAAGAAACTGGCGAGCCTGCTTGGTTGGTCCTTCATTGATCTTGATGAAGAAATCGTGAAAGAAACAGGTAAGTCTATTCCTGATATTTTTTCCGGTGAAGGTGAGGAGCATTTCCGTAATATTGAATCGAAAGTACTTAAAAACCTTAATCCGGTTAACAATACAGTAATATCTACAGGAGGAGGAGCTTCATGCCATAACGATAATATGGAATTTATGCTTAACTCCGGATTGACAGTATATCTTAAGATGACACCCTCTCAGCTGGTAAGCAGATTAGAATCTTCTTCTGATAAGCGTCCGTTAATCAAAAACATGGACAAAGACAGTATGTTGGAGTATATTGAAGAAAAGCTTATTCACAGGGAAAAATGGTATGGTCGGGCAGAGATATCAGTTGATGGATTCGATTTGAATATCAGGGCATTATCTGGCAACCATAAAGTCAATGATTAAAAGTTGAATATCTCCTGCCGGACTGATTTAACTTTTGTTTGATCATCTGCATCACTTACCGTACTCCTGATTTCTTTTCGACTTTACCTTTAACAGGTTAAAAATTTATCCTTATAGGCTTCTCTATTAAGATTATATTACTAATTTAGAACGTAATTTGTAATGGGGAAATGATATGAGAGACAGATTGCTTTCTCTCCCTGGCGTAGAATCAGGGGAGAAATCCATGGTATCGATGCTACTTACTCAATCGGTTTTTCTGGGAATCTTTTTTGGAGCATTTGATATTAGTGCACACTCTCTTTTCCTGGCAATATTTGATGAAAAAATGATGGCAAGAGGCTATGTCGTTTCAGGTATAGCCGGTATCATACTTACTTCGTTGTATACCTGGTTTCAGACCCGCATGCAATTTAAAAACTTTGCCGTATTTAACCTGCTCACTGTTACATTACTTACACTGGTACTCTGGTTAGCTCTGATTCTGTCACCTTCCAAATGGGTAATATTTTTGGTATTCGTTATGCTGGGACCTCTTAATATTCTTGCGATGTTGGGCTTCTGGAGTACAACGCGGCGATTATTTACAATACGACAGGGTAAGAGATTATTTGGACTGGTTGATGCAGGACTGATAATCGGAATTATTATAAGCTGTTATACCATCCCTGTTCTGCTTTCGTTTAATTTTCCATCTCATAATATACTTGCTCTTCAGTATAGTTTCTGTCCTTATTGCTGCTGTAATTCAAATATTAATACGATTCCGGTTCAGAATGGTTGCCGGAGATACTGAATCACAACCTGAGGAGAATAAATGAAAAAAAATCTGTTCTCAGGGTACTTCAGGGAAGATTCTTATACCAGGACAATGGCAATTTTTATCGCGCTTTCTGTTGTTACTGCCTTTTTTGTGCAGTACTCATTTATGGCTGTGACACGCGAGCAGTATCCCGGAGAAGAAGATATGGCCAGGTTCCTCGGTATTTTTACAGGAAGCATGATGATTTTCACACTACTTATGAAATTGCTGGTATTCTCTTATCTTATCAGAAACTACGGACTTCGTACCTGCCTGGCAATTTCCCCGATACTTGTTGCTGTATTCACAGCCATAGCTATTGCAATTGGAATGTTTATGGGTTATACTCCGGAAGCATCAAGCGGATTCCTGATTTTCTTTCTTATTCTGGCAATTAGCAGGCTGTTCTCAAAATCGCTTAAAGACTCTCTCGAATCTCCTTCTTTTAAGGTAATCTATCAGACTATTGATGAGAAGATCAGGTACGAGGTACAGTCTGGTATGGACGGCACGATAAACGAGATTGCTGCACTTTCTTCAGGACTTATTCTGACCGGACTCGGGGTTTTGAGCTTCATCAGACTCATTCATTTCTCCTGGGTTTTATTTAGCATAACCCTGATATGGATTTATGTTGCATTCAGATTATATACTGAATACAGGAAGTCAGTCAGAAGAGCACTTGAAACATCTGTAAAATCCGATTCGGATAATGACGGTGCAAGAGAGACCGTCTTTTTTAACCGGTTCTCCGCTGAAAATACTTTCAGGTCAGATTACTTTAACCTGATCACGGGAAATTATTCAGGTTTGGAGCTTGAAGGGAACAGTTTCTATCTGGATAGAATTATCAGACATTCAGGTTCAAATCATGATACCAACCTTTTGCCTGCTTTAAAAAGAATATCATCGAACAAGAATATCGATGCTGCAATCAGGCAACAATCTGATGAAGCAGTGGAGGTACTTGAGAAATATCCTTCTCCTGTTGCGGATGTTGATAAGAAAATCAGCTTTGCCAGAAAATCTCTTTCCGGAACTAAAATGCCACAAACAACTGAGATACTCAGACTTTTAAGAGATAATTCCATAGAGTCGAAAAGACTTGCAATATTTATGATCGGGAAATTCAGGTTGTCAGACATGTTGCCGGAAGTGTGTGAATGCCTTAATATTACAGGACTTGAAATAGACGCCTATTCTGTACTGAGTTCTTTTGGAAAGGAGGCCGTGGATGAACTTATCAGGTTCTATCTGGTCTCATCAGGTAATATTGTCACTTGTAAAATAATTCTGAGGTTATTGGGTAAGGCGGCTACACCCGAAAGCTTAGGCTTTATCTTTTCCAGGTTATGGTCAAATTCGAGGCAGTTAAAAGAAGCAGCCCTTAACTGTCTTATTGAATGCGACTTCGAGCCTTCAGTTGAGGATAAAGATCGTTTGCATCAATACATCTCCGACATTATTGGGATAATGACATGGAACCTTTCTGCAAAAGTCTGTATTGAGAAAGGTACGGATAAAGTTCTTCTTGGAATATTAATGAAGGAGATCAACAGGTGGACCAGATTTCTTTTTAACATTCTATCACTTACCTATGACTCGGGTTCGATAAATAAAATAAGGGAAAACCTCGAAAGCGATACTGTGGAAAGTGTACATTATGCGTTGGAAATGATTGACCTTATCATTGATTATCCAGTTAAGCCTAAGTTGATTTCCCTTCTTGATGTGGCATCGGATGAAGAAAAGTTAAAAAATCTTTACCGGTTTTTTCCAGGAGAGGTCCCAGATTATAATATGCTTATCGAAGATATTATAAACCGGGATTATAACTTTCTAAGTATCTGGACTAAAGCAGCGACATTGCGAAATATGTCAGATATTGAGGGTGACGATATGACTGAATCGGTAGTTGCATTGTTGTTCAGTCCTGAGAAGATTCTTCAGGAGGAAGCTGCAAGGCTGGTTGCAATATCGAGTCGCGAGCTTTACAGATCGGCATCACTGCGTATACCTGAGATAACAAAAAACCGTCTCGATAAAATCGCTTACGGAGAGCTTGATCAAAAGGATTTACTCTTCGAAAAGGTCAGTTTCCTGACAGGTTGTTTTGCAAGTATATCAGAAGAGAAATTATTGACGTTTGCTGAATCAATAATCTATACCAGTGATATTCCGTTGGGATCTTCATTACTTCTTAATAATTCAATATTATGGATATTATCCGGTAATGGTGCCGGTTATGAAGTCATGATACATTATGCAGAAAATAAGTCTGTTACAGAAAAAAGGTTAAAAGAGAGAGATAATGTCTCCTTTTATATCCTTCCTCTAAAAGCGGTAGAAGTGTTTCATTACCAGTTTCCTGAAAGCTCGGCGGAAATACTGAAATTTATTGATAAAAACGAAGAATAATCTGAATAAAATGGCTTGCCGGCAAACTACCATATTTCGTCAACTTATCTTTAATATTGCTATCCCGACGCTTTTGGTTCTTCTTGTTTTTGCAGGGATAAACTTTCAGCGTACAAGCTCGATTCTTGTTTCAGGTAATTACCTTCGTGCAATCGCTAATGAGACTGGCATGGACCCTGTTAATGAGAATATTTATGTAGTATCATCTAACTACATAATTACAAATAGAACGTTATGGGACCAATGAGAGACAATAAAAATTTCAATCCTTTTCCCGGATTAAGACCCTTTGCTCCAGAAGAGAGTGATTTGTTCTTCGGGCGGGAAGGTGAGAGCGAGGAGGTCCTCGGAAAATTATTGAAAAACAAGTTTGTAACGGTAATTGGTGCTTCCGGAAGTGGTAAATCTTCACTTATATATTGCGGTGTTTTACCCAGGGTCAGGGAATTGAGCACAAATAAATCACCGGAATGGAAGATTGTTTCATTCCGGCCTGGCAATGACCCCTTTGGAAATCTTGCAGATGCTATTTCTGACTTTATCTCTGAAACTGCAAGCAGGCAGATCGATCGTGACAGTGTTCTTAAAGAACTTCGTGATAACCCGGGTGGTATAGCTGCAACTGCAAAAAAGTTTCTTATTAATAATAATGAGAAGGCGCTTTTTGTGGTTGACCAGTTTGAGGAACTTTTCAGATATAGTTCCCTTGGGAAAAAAGATGCCATGATTACTCCTGCAGCCAGGTTCGTTGATTATATGGTTAATGCTGTTACCCAATCTGCTGTAAATGTCTTTACCATAGTTACCATGCGCTCGGATTTTATTGGAGAATGTGCGCATTACCAGGGACTTACACAGTTGATTAATAACAGTAACTACCTTGTCCCTCATATGGGATCTGATAATTACAGGCAGGCCATTGAAGGTCCGGTAAAATATGCCGGGGCAAAAATCGATCCTGCTTTTAGTTGATTTACTTCTTAAAGATATCGGAGACGGAACTGATCAGCTTCCGGTTTTGCAACATGCCATGATGCGAACCTGGAATCACTGGAAGGAACTGAATGATCCTGCCAGGCCATTATCCAAAACAGACTATGATTCTGTCGGAACAATGAGCGATGCCATGTCGTTGCATGCAAATGAAGCTTATGAAGAACTGAGCCTCAGAGGGAAGGAGATCTGTGAGAGGATGTTTAAGACAATCACAGAAAAAGGAGCAGATAATAAAGGAATAAGGCACCCCTCAAATGTCACTGAAATAATGTCTATTGCCGGCTGCACTGCCGTGGAATTATTTGAAGTTGTTGAAAAATTCAGAATTCCTTCACGGTACTTTATTACCCCACGCGAGAATGTAGAACTAACCGAAGAATCAATTATTGACCTGTCGTATGAAAGCCTGATGCATCTTGTGGGACAGGCTCAGACAGTGGGTTGATGACGAAGCTTCCTCGGTGCAGATGTACCTGAGACTTTCGGAAGCATCATATATGTATCAACAGGGAAAAACAAGTCTTTGGAGACCGCCTTACCTCCAGCTTGCAATTAACTGGCGCGATCAGCAAAAGCCTACCCTTAGCTGGGCTCAACGGCATAACCCCGCTTTTGAAAGAGCTATGGTTTATCTGAGGACAAGTGAAAAAACATATCTCGAAGAGGAGGAAAATAAGATCAGGCTTCAGAAAAGAGAGATGAAGAGAACTAAGTTAGTAGCTGGTATACTTGGTGTTGCTGCTATTATCTCCATAGGATTCATGCTTTTCTTTTTTGTCCTTAAAATAGCGGCAGATAATCAGACAAAACTTGCAGTTGAAAGTAAAAATGATGCATTACACCTGAAGGAAAAAGCTGACTCAACCGCTGTGGTGGCAACTACACAAAGGACCCTGGCACAAACAAATGCAATCCTGGCGGATCAAAGAGCTGAAGAAGCCAGAATCCAGAAAGAAAATGCTGAAAAGCAAAGACAAATAGCAGTCCTCAATGAAAACCTTGCAAAAGAAAATGAAATACTTGCAAATGAGCAGAAAGACTCTGCCACAGTGGCAAAGGAACTGGCTATAGAAAATGCACTTGAAGCTAACAGGCAAAGAGAAGAGGCTTTACGTATGAGGATGTTATCTATCGGTAAGGCAATGTCAATAAAATCGTTGCAGGCATCAGGGCAAAAGGATCTTCAGACACTTCTTGCCTACCAGGCTTATCTGTTTAATAAAAATAACAGCGGTTATGAAAATGATGCTGATATTTATGCAGGTTTGTATAATGTTGCACGTCTTTATGGTAATACAAATTACAAGACCTTTAAAGGACATACGGGTGAGGTAAAAAGCGTGGCTTTTGTCCCCGGTAAAAACGAATTTTATACCTCCGGCAGTGATGGGAAAGTATTGAAGTGGTCGCTTGACAATAAGGATCAGACCCTTCAGGTTGTTTATTCCGGAACAGATATAATTGAAGTACTCGCAGTCAGTCCTGATGACTCATGGCTGGCTCTTGGCAGTAGCAACTCATCAGTTAAAATGATCCCGTTGAAGGGTGACAGTAAAGGATTTGACCTGACCGGGCATAAAGGCATGATTAAATCTCTCATATTCTCTTATGATGGTAAATATTTATATTCTGCGGCTCTTGATGGTAAAGTCCTTAAATGGGATATTGCAGCAAAGACCAGTACAAATGTTTCAGACGGATCAATGCAGATCACTTCTATTGATGTCTCGTCACGGGGTAATTATATTGCAGGTATAAGCAACGATGGAAATGTTGTTGTGTGGAACCCTGATAATAAATCAGATAGTTTCCGCCTGCCTACTGCAGGAAAAAATATTCAAGTAATCAGGTTCAATCCTGAAAGTAATATACTGGCAATCGGGGATATCTCGGGTAATGTTGAACTATGGGATATCTATAACCGGAAAATGATTTCTACAGTGAAAGCTCATTCAGCCCAGCTGAATGATATTCAGTTTAATCCTACTCTGAAACAGATGGCAACAGCCAGTACAGATAAGACTATAAAGATATTTAATATCCAGGATCCGTCAGATCTTACAGAGCCCCCTATTACTTTTAATGATAATGAAGGGTTTGTGCTTGTCCTCCGATTTAGTCCGGATGGTCAGATTATTGTCTCGGGAGGTTATGAAGGCGAACCTAATCTTGTCAGCCGCCCAACCCATGTCGATAATCTGGTAAAGGATATATGCAATATCGTTTCAAGAAATCTTACGCAGGACGAGTGGAATACTTATGTCGGAAGAGATATTAAACTTGAGAAAACATGCCCTGACAAGAGTTATAATATTAAAGTAAATCCCATAAAGTAAAGTATATACCCAAAATGAAAATCCAGTTTCGGGCCCATAACCACAGGAGTTTTTTTCCCTTCTGCTGCTTCTGCTACTCTTTCTTACAGGTTTATCTTAGGAACCTGTAAGTTGTGCAGAAAAATTAAAAAGCGCACAGGTGCTTTTTGAAAATGGACAAGTTGAACTTGCATCTTCACTTATAGTCAACTGTATGAAATCAGGCTTCAGTTCGGAAGAATTTCCTGCTGTCTGAAGACTTCTTATTCAGTCTTTACTAATATTTTAACGGAACTCCGATAAGGGGTAAATTTTGATAATACTCCCGGTAACTTATTGAATATTCACACCCAAAGATAATTGAATTACTGTATTTTATTTTTGACTAAATTTGCACCCGGAAATCATACCCTGGGAGGGTATAAAATATTTGGGTTTAAATTTTTACATTATTATAATATGAAGAATAAAAAGACATTATTGATGATCCTTGATGGCTGGGGAATAGGAGATGGCTCAAAGGCAGACGTAATTAGCAGTGTGCCAACACCTAATCTTACATGGTATAAGAATAATTATCCTAATTCAAGGCTGCATGCATCGGGAGAAGATGTTGGATTACCTGATGGACAGATGGGAAATTCCGAGGTAGGTCATTTGAATATCGGTGCCGGAAGGGTTATCTATCAGGATCTTGTAAAGATTAATAAGGAATGCAAAACAGGCGAGATAAAGAAAAATAAAACACTTACCGATGCTTTTTCCTATGCGAGAGATAATAATAAGCAGGTTCATTTTATGGGATTAATGTCGGATGGAGGAGTTCATTCACTTGATAAGCACCTGTATTCTTTATGTGATATGACAATGGATTACGGGCTGAAGAATGTATTTATTCATGCCTTTGGAGATGGAAGGGATACTGATCCGAGGAGCGGACTTGGATATACAAAAAACCTTCTGGATCATCTAAGGAAATCAAATGGTCAGATCGCATCATTTATTGGAAGATTTTATGCTATGGATCGTGATAAAAGATGGGAGAGAATCAAAGAAGCATACGACCTTCTTGTAAATGGTATCGGAACTCCAACTCAGAATATCCTTGAGGCTATTCAGAATTCATATGACGCCGGAGTAACAGATGAGTTCTTAAAACCAATTGTTGTTACTGATAAAAATGGTTCCGCTATTGGAAAAATTAAGGAAGGCGATGTTATTGTTTTCTTCAACTTCCGTAACGACAGAGCTAAAGAGTTGACAATTGTTCTTACACAAAAAGATATGCCGGAAGCAGGTATGAAGACCATGCCTTTGTATTATTGCACTATGACTCCGTATGATGCTACCTTTCAGGGACTTCATATTATTTATCCCAAAGACAACGCTGAGAATACAATTGGTGAAGTTCTGTCTGCTGCCGGGAAAACACAGCTAAGAATTGCTGAAACTGAAAAGTACGCGCATGTAACATTCTTCTTTTCCGGAGGAAGAGAGGAGAAGTTTTTGAATGAAGAAAGAATTATGGTACCGTCTCCAAAAGTGGCTACTTATGATCTCCAGCCTGAAATGAGTGCTTATGGTGTCAGGGATGCTGTTATACAAGCTATTGAGACAGAAAAATTTGATTTTATATGTCTCAACTTTGCTAACGGAGATATGGTTGGTCATACCGGAGTTTATGATGCAATTGTCAAAGCGGTAAAAACTGTGGATGAGTGTGCGGGTGCTGTAATAAAAGCGGCCAGGGATCATGGTTATGATGTTCTCGTAATGGCTGATCATGGCAATGCTGACAAGGTTATTAATGAAGACGGGTCCCCAAATACTGCCCATTCACTTAATCCCGTACCCAGTATTCTTATTACAGATGATTATAAGAAAATAAATGAGGGAAAACTTGCCGATGTTGCACCTACTCTGCTGACAATAATGGGTGTTGAC
This sequence comes from uncultured Bacteroidales bacterium, assembly GCA_963741935.1. Taxonomy (GTDB): domain Bacteria; phylum Bacteroidota; class Bacteroidia; order Bacteroidales; family VadinHA17; genus LD21. The sequence continues at coordinate 133,334 of CAVUJY010000014.1, forward strand.
ATCCCTGAGGATATGACCGGTAAAGTTTTGGTTTAATATCTCTGTGACTCTCTGTGATCTTCTCTGTGTCAACTCTGTGTAACAAAAATAATATCAATGAAATACGCTCTGAGGATTTTGTAAATATATATTAGACTAGTTTATGCTCAGAATCGACGATACAATATTCAGTTTCGATATCCTTGAAAAGAAATTCAGGTGCAACCTGCCTGTTTGCCATGGTAATTGCTGCAGGTACGGCGATTCAGGAGCTCCTTTAAGTGTAAAAGAAACACTTATTCTTGATGATATATGGGAGGACGTAAAACCATATCTTCGTCAGGAAGGGATAAAAGCGATTGAAGAAAACGGAAGAAGTGTAACAGACTTTGAAAATGACAAGGTTACACCACTTATAAATAACGAGGAGTGTGCCTATACTATTATTAAAGATGGAATTTATATGTGTGGTATTGAGAAAGCATGGAGTGAAGGAAAAATTCCATTCAGAAAACCTTTATCATGTCATCTGTTTCCTGCCAGAATAAAATACTATTCTGATTTTAAGGCTGTTAATTATGAGGAATTGACAATTTGTGCCTCTGCAAGAAAATGTGGCACAGAAGAGGGTCTATATGTTTATGAATTTCTGAAAGAGCCTCTGATAAGGGCTCTGGGAGAGAAAATGTATAATGAGCTGTGCATTGCAGCAACTGAATTAAGGAAAGATAATACATTGAAAAAATAAAAGTTTGTCTCAAAAGTTCTATTATCAGCCAATACCGATAGCTATTGGTACGAAAAGAATGACCAAAGCGCACAAAGCAGAATACAAGTTATTCATATCTTTGCGAACTTTGCATATTCTTGGCGCTCTTTGCGGTAGAAGGATTTCAACTTTTGAAACAACCAATGATATTCATTGATATACTTTAATTTTAACATCACTTATGGCTACTGTTAAATCTTATATTGACAAAAACAAAGAACGGTTTCTTGAGGAACTGTTTGATTTTATCCGAATTCCTTCGGTAAGTGCGAAGGAAGAAAACAAAAGTGACATGTTAAGGGCTGCAGACTTCCTTAAGGACTCATTGTTAAAGGCAGGGGCAGACAAGGCAGAGATTTATCCGACATCCGGTCATCCGGTGTTATATGGTGAAAAGATCATATCAACTGATTTACCTACAATTCTGGTTTACGGTCATTATGATGTTCAACCGGCTGAACCTATTGACTTTGGAAAACTTCTCCTTTTGAACCTGTGGTCAGAGACGGTAAAATATGGGGCAGGGGAGCTGATGATGACAAGGGTCAGCTATTTATGCATGTCAAGGCTCTTGAATTAATGACTAACACCAATACCCTGGCCTGTAATATTAAATTTATGATTGAGGGTGAAGAAGAGGTAGGTTCTGTCAGCCTTGAGAAATTTTGTACTGATCATAAAGAGATGCTCAAAGCTGATGTCATCCTTATTTCTGATACAACAATGATCTCTCTTGATTTGCCTTCAATTACATCAGGATTAAGAGGATTATCATATATGCAGGTTGAAGTTACCGGGCCCGATCATGATCTGCATTCCGGACTGTTTGGCGGAGCAGTGATTAATCCATGTAATGTATTGTGCGAGATGATTGCTTCATTGAAGGATGAGAATAACAGAATTACAATACCCGGGTTTTATGATGATGTAAGAGAATGCTACCAGTAGATGAAAGAGATGAAATGGCAAAGAGACCCTTTGATCGTGATGATTTTATGAAGTCAGTGGGAGTTAGCGAATTAGGAGGGGAAGCTGGATATTCTGATCTTGAGAGAATCGGAATCAGACCTACTCTTGATGTTAATGGAATCTGGGGTGGTTATACCGGGGAGGGAGCTAAGACTATTCTTCCCTCAAAAGCTTTTGCAAAAATCTCAATGCGGCTTGTTCCATTTCAGAAAGCAGAGAAAATTGCAGAGCTGTTCGAAGCACATTTTATATCAATTGCTCCGGAAGGTGTAAAAGTAAAAGCAGAATATCTCCACGGTGGCGAGGCATATATCAGTCCTACAGAAACATACGAGTACCAGGCGGCAATTAAATCCGTGGAGGAGGCATTGAACAAAAAACCAATCCCTGTGCGTAGTGGAGGCAGTATTCCAATTGTGGCAACTTTTGAGAAAATTCTTGGCATTAAATCAATATTATTAGGTTTCGGACTTAATTCAGATGCTATTCATTCACCAAATGAGAACTATCCGGTTGCCAATTTTATTAAAGGGATAGAAACCATAGCTTTATACTTTAAATATTTTGCTTCACTAAAGCAATAGGTGTGAATTTCTGATTTTTAGCAGAACCGGATCATTCTTAAAATAATTGTAATTTGTGAGTATTGGGAATTATTTATTATTCCCGATACTCATAATATTTATAGTAGTTGGCTTTTCTTTTCAATTTCTGAATGATAATTTTATCAGAGTCATCTAAACTTTTAAGGAATCTGATTAAGTAATTTTATCAGGTATTCTCAGTCTTATATTTTAACCGGAAAATATTGGCTTTTCTGATCACTAAAATGACTTGCGTACACGAGAATATCCTGTATTGTGTTTGATAGTCAGGAGTCTATCTTAATAAAAATTAATCCAACCTTAATATATTGTTAATTTGTTCTTAATCCTGATTGAAAAATTTAGGAATAATTTCGAATCAAAATAGCCTAAAGCATATTTCACGAATGTAAACCTTAAATAAAATCTTTATGAAGAAAATCTTTGTGTTGATTTGTATAGTCTTGTTTGCCGGAAGTTACACAGTACTGGCACAGACTACTGTCATCACCGGAGAGGTAACGTCATCTGTAAAATCAGAAGGAGCCATTCCAGGTGCTGCTGTATCAGTTAAGGGTACCACCATAGGTGCATTAACAGATGCAAATGGGAGATATACACTTTCAGTCCCTAAGGGTGCAACCACTCTGGTTTTCTCCTTTATCGGGATGAAAACCCAGGAGATCGAGATTGCAGGCAGGTCAGTTATTAACTGCGTCATGGAATCAGAAACTGTGGGTTTAAATGAAGTAGTTGTAACTGCGTTAGGCATATCGAGGGAAAAAAAGGCCCTGGGTTATGCTGTACAGGATGTAAAGAATGATGTTATTGAACGCACAGGGAATGCTGATTTGTCCGGAGCATTACAGGGAAAGATTGCTGGTATAGATATAAAGCCGTCGAGCGGAATGCCCGGAGCATCATCGCAGATTATTATCAGGGGATCACGTTCCTTTACCGGTAATAACACACCTCTATATGTAGTAGATGGTATGCCAATTGCATCTACATCTGACTTTTCCACAGGAAACAGTGTTACAGGAGCAGATATTTCCAACCGTTCTGTAGATATTGATCCTTCAGATATTGCCAGTATCAATATTCTGAAAGGACAGGCTGCCGCTGCTCTTTATGGTATACGTGCTTCAAACGGAGTTGTTATTATAACTACAAAAAGTGGCAAAGGAAATAAGATTGGGAAACCTGTTATTAGTTTTTCTCACACCAGCAGCTTTTCTGAGGTCTCCAGGAATCCTGACTTCCAGACTACTTATGCACAGGGAAGTTATGGAGCTATGTGCCAACTACTTCATTTTCATGGGGTCCAAAAATTGTTGATTTGCCTGATGACCCGGTTTACGGAGGAAATGCAAACGGGAACCCGGGGAAATTTAAAGTCCCCCAGCTTGTTAAGGGAGATGTTTCAGATCCATGGGTTACCCCGCAGGTTTTCAATAACTGGAAGGACTATTTCAGAACGGGATACAGTGCAACTACAAACATATTAGTTAGTGAAGCCACTAAGACAGGTACTTATGCTTTGGGAGTAAGTGAAACTTCACAGAAAGGTATAGCTCCTTCAACAGGTATGTACCGATGGAATGCCAAAGGATCAGGTGATAAAACCCTGAACAAAAATTTTAAAGTCGGGTTTAATTCCAACTTTTTAACAACAGTAATCGATAAACTATCTTCTGCCAACGATGCAGCACTGGCCGGGGCTTATTCGGCTCCGTCAAGTTATAATCTCAAGCGGCTATCCTTATTTTGTGCCCAGTGATCCTTATACCCAGATCTATTACAGGTCTTTAACTTTTGACAATCCTTACTGGGCTGCCAAGCACAACGTCTTTAATGAAAAAACTGATCGCTTTTTCGGAAACGGTTACATGGATTATCTGGGTAACCTGGGAGCCAGACATGACTCTGGATGTCCGTTATCAATTAGGTGTAGATTCATATACAACACATTACCAGGATATATTTGAATATGGTCATGCAGGCAAGTCAGGTTATATGGATAATTACGGCGTTACCTCTCTGACCGTAAATTCCTTGTTGACAGCAAATTATAAGTGGACTATTTCGGACAATATGAACTTCAGCGCTTTAGTCGGGAATGAATTTAACCAGGGTAGCATAAAGACATACTCCGAACATGGCGAATCATTTAATTTCGGCGGATGGGCGCATATTCAAAATGCAAATACAGTTACAGCTAATGAATCTAAATCTCGTGACCGGACTCTTGGTGTTTTTGGTAGCTTATCTTGGGACTGGAAGTCAATGGTATATCTTAACGCCACCGGCAGACAGGATGTTGTATCTTCAATGCCAAGAGATAACAGGACTTTCTTTTACCCGTCAGTATCATTAGGATTTGTCGGTTCTGAATTAGATGCAATAAAAAACCTCAAATGGATCTCATATTCCAAACTTAGATTTTCTTATGCTGAGGTTGGACAGGCCGGAACATATCTCCAAAATTATTATACAAAACCAGCTTATGGCGGAGGGTTCTGGTCAGGAGTTCCGGTAACATATCCTATAGAAGGTACTAATTCCTACATACCTAATAATATTCAGTATGATCCGAATCTGAGGCCCCAAAATACAAAATCGTACGAAATTGGTGCAGACCTTAAATTTTTTAATAACCGCCTTGGAATTGATTATACTTTTTCCAGGCAGAATGTAGTGGGTCAGATATTCACTGTTCCTCTCGCAGGTTCAACAGGCGCTTCTCAGCTTCTGATGAACGGAGGAAAGGTTCATACCATAAGTCATGAAATTATATTTTATATAGCCCCGGTTGTAACAACCAATTTCAGATGGGATCTTAATTTCAATTTCTCTAAAGTTGATAATATGGTCGATGAACTTGCTCCGGGTGTTGAGAGTATATTTCTCGGAGGTTTTGTTACACCTCAGGTCAGAGCAGGTATAGGAAGTACTTATCCTGTTTTATATGGTGTGTCATTTGTTCGCGATGCAAATGGTAAAATTGTGGTTGAAGACAGCCCGGGTGCATGGAATAACGGAATGCCAAAAATCGGCGATCCTGCAGTAATAGGATCTGTGTCACCTGATTTTATCCTGAGTGGCACAAATACATTTACTTATAAGAAATGGTCATTAAGTGCATTGGTACAGTGGAAAAGCGGAGGGAAAATGTATTCAGGAAGTAATGGATTACTTGACCTTTACGGTATGTCTGCAAGAACTGAAGATCGGGTGTCAACATTTGTCTTTGATGGTGTAAAGCCTGATGGTACACCTAATGATATAGCACGTGGAGGCCCTTCCGATCCCGAAGCCCTGCAGGATTTGTACACGAATGTTCTTGCAAATATTGATGAATACTATATTCATGATAATTCATTCGTTAAACTTCGTGAACTTTCTTTAAGGTATCAGCCTGCAAAAAAGTTCTTCAACACAGCAAATTTTAATGTATCGGTATTTGCCCGTAATATCCTGCTCTGGACTGCCCTCGAAAATTTCGATCCGGAATCCAGTCAGGGAAATAATAATATGGGCGGATCATTCGAAAGATTTTCCATGCCGCAGACAAGTAGTGCTGGTTTAAGTTTTAATATAACTTTTTAATGACTAATGCAATGAGAAAATTTAAACATATCCTTTTTGGTGCAATTTTGATTTCAGCTCTCTGGTCATGCTCTGAAAATATTATGGATGAAATAAACAGGGATGTTAATGATCCGTTAGATGTTGAATCAAAATTGATTATTACCGATGCAATGACAAGTACTGCTTTTACTGCAATAGGCAGTGACCTTGCTTTTTATGCATCAGTGTATATTGAACAGAACGTAGGAATCTATGGTCAGTTTTACAATGCTGAGATAAGAAGTGGTGAACCAACCAGTTCAACTACTTATAATAATTCCTGGGGAAGCATATATCAGAATCTTTATGATCTTAAAACAATTATAGACAAGTGTTCTGCCGGGGGTACTGAAGCAGGAAATTACCAGACTCTCGGTATTGCCCAGATACTGTCCGCTCTAAACCTTGCCACACTTACCGATGTGATGGGGGATATTCCCTGGACAGAAGCTCTTCAGCCCGGCGTAATATTTACTCCGGTTATTGATAAACAGGAAGATATCTATAAGGTGATAATGAAATTTCTTGATGATGGAATAACAAATCTGGATAGTGTATCAATATTTGCATCACTTGGATCACAGGACCTTATTTACGGAGGCAACAATGATCTCTGGAAAAAGTTTGCCTATGGGCTGAAAGCCCGTTATACGATGCGTCTGTCTTTCAAAACGCCTGCTTATAACGATGTTATAACTTATGCCAATCAATCTTTTACTTCCAGCTCTGAACAGGCCCAGTTTAATTATAATGGTTCTAGTACACAAAGCCCCTTTTATCTGATCTTTACTGATCGTAACTATTACGGGGCAAGCCAGAGTTTGCACGATAAACTCGTAGCCAGAAGCGATCCTCGTGATACGGTCTTCTTCAAACCTTATCCCGGAACAGGCAGTGAATTGGTTTTTGCTCCTAACGGTAATCCGGATCAGGTGCAGGGCAAATATTCAATTTCCGCAATCAGCTCTATAAAAGCACCTACTTACCTGCTTAGCTATCATGAAATTGAATTTCTGAAGGCAGAAGCCTATGTCAGACTAAATGATATGCAGAATGCTGATTCCTCGTTGCGTAAAGCCATTACAGCTGCTTTCGGGAAAGTAAATATTGGCCTTAGTTCAGCTCAAGCTTTAAATTATATGAATAATACAGTAAGGGCCAAGTTTAATGCTGATCCATTGTCTGAAGTTATGAATCAGAAATATCTTGGGTTTTATGAGGAGGAAGCTTTGGAAGCATATAATGATTACCGTCGTCTGGTAGCCATGGGGAATAATGTTATCACACTGGAAAATCCAAAGAATGCGACACAGTTCCCATGGCGTTTTACTTATGGAGCTGCTGACGTTACCACAAATAAGAATGTACGTGATGCTTATGGTGATGGCACTTATGTTTATACCGAAAAAGTCTGGTGGGCAGGCGGAACCCGTTGAGTAACCATCTGTTTAATGCTTAACTACATAATTAATAATTATTAAATATGAAAAATCTAAGAAAAATCGGGTTAATCATCACACTGATAGTCATTCTTTTTGGTTGTGAAAAAGCTAAAGATCCTGCAGGTCTGCGTAACGTTGCTGTTATACCTGTAATTTCAAATATTAATCCGGGTATTTTTGATTCAAAGGATCTCGTAAATTCATATGTTCAGTTCGATGTTGCTCTTGAAAGCGGATCAACAGCAGACAATGCAGTTGTTGAAGGTTCATACAACAACAATCTGGCAAGGGTCAAACTAACAGAGATAACATCTTTTCCTGCAACTGTTAATCTTATCTCGGGAGATGTTATACAAAAACTGGGTATTGTCCCTTCAAGTGTTGTTAATGGTGATTTATTTACAATGGAACTGGTGACAACTGCAAACGGCATAACAACACGCTCCAATGCTGTTGTTAATGTGAGTGTTGCCTGTGCGTTTGAAAATTCTTTAACAGTTGGTAGTTATCATTCGGTTTCCCTTGACTGGAATTCAGCCGGCAACGTTACAATCACTGCTGATGTAAATGACCCATATACAGTATATGTTTCCGGGTTGGAGGCTCTTGAAGGACAAGATGAAGATAAGGGACCACTTGTGATGCATATCGATCCGTCTACTTTTGCAGTAACTGCTGATAAAACAGTTCTTGTTTCACTGGCAACCTGGGGTGATCACAACATCACTTATTCAGGCAGCGGAACATATAACTCCTGCGACGGATCTTATACAATGAATTTTGATATCTCAGCAACTGAGGGAAGCTACGGAAGGTTTTTGTTCAACATTACAAGAAATTGAGTAAAATTATTCAGTGAGAGTACTTAGTATAATATATTTTTTCTGTTTGCTTTTGAATTAGTCACGTTAGGTTAAACCAGGTTCTTTTGACACAATAGCCGGCTAGCTGTTAGTGGGCAAAGAACCTGGTTTTTTTAATTTGATTGTTTGAAAGTATGAATAAAGAAGGAATTAAGGACCCAATCCCAATTATCATGCTCAGCCAAATAATCCCAACTTAAGTCCGGGTTTATTGATTATGAGAATATTCTGGACAATAGGCTATACTCTGTATATTAAAAAATTCATTGATAACTAATCCTTTTCAAGTATATGTGATTTCTGGACTCCGTCTAAAAATCATAAATTATAAAGCAGAGTGCTGAATTAAATTGTTTATCATGAACCTAAACAATAACAGATGAGGTTTATTGTAGATGAAGGCACTTTTTGTGTACATATTTAGGAGAAAGTATTCCAATAATCAGATTGGATTAATCGGTACTTATGTTTAATTCCGTTGTCATTAATTCTCCGGATTAAAATTTCCAGTTTATGGGTTTCTTAATAGGACCTGAGACAAATCGATGATTTTAATTACCTTTTAATGATCAGTAATATTGCAAGATACGAATTATTGTGTGTATTAAGCAGAGACAGGCAGCCTGCTTCTCTCAGAAGAATAATTTAGTTAAGTTGACGTTAAAAAAGTCACATTGGTCATTTCTGTATCTAAAATTGAAATATATTTTTATAGTTTGGATATTTAATCTATAACCCATATATTTGGCAGGTTAAATTAAAACCTAAAACTAATTCGTATGAAGAAACTATTTCTGCTGATTGTTTTGTTTGTGTTTATAAGTGGTTACACTTTATTGGCACAAACAATAGTCATTACAGGTACGGTTACCTCTTCGGTTCAAGGAGAAGGTGCAATTCCTGGTGTATCTGTGTCTGTGAAAGGTACCACTGTTGGTGCCATAACAGGAGTGGATGGAAACTATTCACTTACAGCGCCACAGAATGCAACTACTCTTGTTTTCTCCTATATCGGGATGAAAAGACAGGAAGTTGAGATTGCCGGACGTAAAGTAATTGATGTTGTGATGGAACCCGATCTTCTGGGTTTAAATGAAGTTGTTGTAACGGCCTTTGGAATTAAAAGGCAGGCTAAAGAACTTGGTGTTGCTACTGCTCAGGTGAGCGATCAGGAGCTTACCCAGGGAGGTGTTAGTAACGTAGTAAACGGTTTGACCGCCAAGGTATCCGGCTTACAGATTAACACAGTTAACAATGGTGTTAATCCTTCAACCAGGATCACCCTTAGGGGTAACCGTCACTTTCTGGCCAGCAACCAGGCTTTGATAGTACTCGACGGTGTTCCGGTTAGCGCTGACTACCTGAACACGATTAACCCGAATGACATCGGTGAAGTCAACGTTCTTAAAGGTGCCAGTGCTGCTGCACTTTATGGTAATGATGCCTCAAACGGTGTTTTGGTTGTTACCACAAAAAGAGGTAGCGGTAATAAACCGGTTATTAAGATCAGTAATACCACTACTTTTGAGCAGATTTCATACATGCCTAAACTTCAGGAACGTTTTGGTGCAGGTTCAGGTGAAGATACAGCCAATGCATTACCGGAATATACTTTCTGGGTTGGGCCAGATCGTAACACCGATCCTTATACATCTTATGAAAACCAGAACTACGGTCCTGAATATAATGGTGAGATGGTTATTAAAGGTGGAAGGCTTGTTGACGGTTCATACCAGATGATACCTTACAGTGCCGTACATAATGGTAAAAGGAATTTCTTCGATACAGGTATTACACAGCAGAACGACATTTCTTATTCTGTTGGAGATGACAAAAACAGTTTCTACCTGTCAGCTCAGGATGTAAATACCACCGGTACTATTCCAATGGATAAAAACAGAAGGACAGGTGTTCGTATGGCAGGTTCAAGAACATCTGGTATTTTCCATGCTGACTATACAATCGGTTTCACAAAAACAAACACCGACGTCTCTGGTGGTGAGCCATTCCAAAATAGGCCAGTTTATTGGAACGTATTAAATACTCCTGCAGAAATTGACCTTACATTATATAAGGATATTGAAAATAATAAGTTTGCCAATCATAATGGTTATTTTAACGCATACTATCCAAACCCTTACTGGCAGCTGAATAACTCAAGAAACAAGACTAGTAAGGATAATGTACTTGGTTCTGTCCTGTTGGCAGTTAATCCGGCTCCATGGATTGATATTTCATACCGTGCCGGTTTGACTTATCAATCAAGGGCTGATTACTCATACAGAAACGGGGTTACCTATAATACCTATATGACAACTGACCCATGGCAGGCAGGCCATAATGCAACTGGATCTCCTTTTGTAGGTATATCTGATGACGGTATTCGTAACAGATTTATACTTACAGGTGACTTTCTTATTCAGTTAAATCATAAAATCGGTGATTTTACAGGTAAGATGATCCTTGGTAACTCAATGTATTCAAATAAATACAGAGGTGTTTCTGTTTCAAATAACTCTCTTGTAATTCCGGATCTTTATAATATATCCAACCGTCTTGGAGAACCTGGTGTTGGCGAAAAAGTACTTGAGCGTAATTCAATCGGAGTTTTTGGTGATCTTACTATTGGGTACAAAGATTTTGCATTCTTACACGCTTCTGCCCGTAATGACTGGGATTCAAGATTAACAAAGGAAAACAGATCATTTTTCTATCCCGGAGTTGATGCAAGTTTAGTGCTTTCCGATGCTATTGCTGCTCTTAAAGATAATTCAGTTCTGACTTTCCTTAAAGTCAGGGCAAGCTGGTCAAGAACCGGTCAGATTTCGTTAATAACTGGTACGCCACGTTACCTTCATTTAACTCTGCTACAGGATTTCCGTTTAAAACTGCTGGATTCTCATTAAGCACTGCTTTAAGTAATCCTAAACTGCGTCCTGAACTAACACAAGAGATCGAAGCGGGGTTTGAGATGAGTCTGATTAGAAACAGATTCCATTTAACAATCAACGCTTACCAGTCAAGAACTAAAGATCAGACTATTCCTGCTACAATATCTTATGCAACAGGTTATGCCAGTGCTTATATCAATGCTGGAGAACTTGAGACATCAGGAATTGAAACTGACTTCAAAATCACCCCGTTACTCAACCTGGGCGATTTCGACTGGAACGTTACTATAAGTTATGCTTATAACACAAGCAAAGTATTATCAATACTAGAAGGTTTGGATGAGTTGCCGATTGCTGACGTTGCATATGCAATTGTCGGCGAGCAGTTCCCTGCAATAAAAGTTACTGATGTAAAAAGAGATGATCAGGGCCGAATTATAGTTGATCCTCTTACAGGATATCCGATAAAAGACCCTGCTCTAAAACAGATGGGACATGGTAATCCAAATCATATTCTTGGCCTTGTCAATACCTTTAATTATAAGAGCCTAAACCTTAATATTGTAACAGATTACAGGGGTGGTAACGTAATTGAAAATGCTGTAGGTAATGCTCTTGACTTTACAGGAACATCATGGCATTCAGCTCAGAACGGTCGTCAGAATTTTGTAATTCCTAATTCAGTGTATAACTCAGGCACAGCTGATAGTCCTGAATATACGCCGAATACAAATATTATTACCCGTAACGCATCACGTGCACTCTGGGTATCATCTGACTACCACAACGTTCAAAGTACATACCTTACAAGTGCTGCTTTCTGGAAATTAAGAGAAGTATCTCTTTCATGGGATGTACCTGTTCAGAATTTATTTGGTGGTGCAATCAAGGCAGCCCAGTTGGGTGTTGTCGGAAGGAACCTGATAATGCTTCGTCCAAGATCTAACGTATGGACTGATCCTGAATTTAACACACAGGGTGGTAACAGTAACGTTGTAGGGTATACTACTGAAAACCAGACACCTCCTACAAGAATATACGGGTTTAGTGTTAAACTTACTTTCTAAGTAGAAAAATTGAAAAGATATGAAGAAACTATTAATATTGTTAACTGTATTGCTCGTCTTGGGGACCTCATGCAAGAAAGATTTTCTTTCAGTTGACGAATTTAACCCCAATTCAGCATCCGCTGTTCCGGCGAATCTTGTTCTGCCTGCAGCCCTAAGTACTACTTCAAGAATAATAACCCTTCCAAGAAACTATGATTTCATATATCTCTGGTATGGTTGTATGTCTGTTAGCGGAGGTTATTCCCAACCTGTAGCCTATACTCAGTATAATATTCTTAACAGCACAAGGCAGGGAAACTGGAGTAACAGCTACCTCAATCTTCAGAACTATGATTATATTGAGAAAAGCTCAAGTACTCCCAATCTGCAATCATATAAGGCAATTGCGATGATCATGAAAGTTCTGGTTTATCAGAACCTTGTTGATACTTATGGCAATGTTCCATACTCGGAGGCTTAAATCTGCTGATGGAATCCTTAAGCCTCAATATGATAATCAACAGACTATATATGAAGATCTGGTCGTTCAACTCGATGCTGCTATGGATCTTATACTTACAACTCCTGCAGATGCTGAGGAGGTTGGTGTGTATGATATCATTTATAATGGGGACATGGATCTATGGCTTAAGTTTGCAAACACACTAAAACTAAGGTTACTTATAAATCAGTCTGGTATGGATTCCAGGGAATCATATATTTCTTCAAATATTGCAGCTACCGCATCTTATGGATACATAGGTATAGGAGAAGGAGCAATGTTAAACCCGGGTTATGTAAAATCTGATGATAAGATGAATCCATTTTGGGAAACATTTTATACTTCTGCTGGGACCCAACAGGCTGATGGACTTGGTTATTTCGTAGCAAATCAGGATGCTTGTGATTTCCTAACTGCTAATAATGACCCACGTAGACTCAGATTCTTTCAGCCATTCACAGCCGGAGGAACCGAGATAAGAGGTAACTATTTTGGTGCCAAGGTACTGGAACCTGTTCCAACAACTTCAAAACTTGGTCCCGGAATGCTTAAGGCCTTCGATCAGGATTCCCCAATACTGACTGACTTTGAAAGTCTCTTCCTTCAGTCAGAGGCGGTTCAGCGTGGATTTTTGTCAGGTAGCGCAAAAGCTCTGTATGAAAGTGCAGTAACCCAGTCAGTTATTTATGAAGGTGGACCTTCAGGAAATAGTGCTGGTGCCGCAGATTATCTTGCTCAACCATTAGTAAATGTAAGCTTTGACGCTTCATCTGGAAATCCGATAATGGCTATCATTACTCAGAAATGGCTTGCATTAAACGGAGTGAGTCCAATGACGATCTGGACAGATTACAGGAGAAGCGGTTACCCAGATTTTCTGCATTGGACAGAAGATCCAGATACCAAATTTGCTACCCCTCCCATACGTCTTTATTATCCTCAGACAGAAATAAGTACAAACAATGATAATGTTCTGGCACAGGGTACTGTTGATTTGTTCAGCACAAAAATTTTCTGGCAGAACCGTTAATCTTTGGAGTTGCCAAAAACTATTAACAATTAAAAAAAACGAATATGAGAAACAAAATATTCAAAATAATATCCTTTCTGGCAGTAGCGGTTTTCGTAAGTTCTTGCCTTAAAGATGATATTGGAGAGGATTGGACCTCTACCCTTAAGGGTAAAATGTATGCAGAGGTATGGAATGCAGGCTTTCAGGCATTAGCATTGCAGCCTACTGCAGATCCGGTTATCTTTAAATTTCTGGTGAACATTGCAACAGATCAGCCTCCTACAGAGGCTATCACTCTGACAATGGGTATCAATGAAGATGCTCTTACCAGGTACAATGATGCGAAAGGTACAAGCTATAAACTGTATCCTTATGTTGAAATACTTGATCCTACCATTACAATTGAAGCAGGAACCAGGAATGCATACTGCCATGTTAAGGTATGGAATGCTGACTTATTAGATGCATGCGATAATTTTATCGCACCTATTTCGATTTTGTCTGCAACCGGTGGCGTTATAGTGGCTGATGCTCTGAACCAGGGTTCACGTCTTATGGCTTTACCTATCGCTAACCCGTATTCAGGTTCCTATCATTGTGTAGGTTATCGTATACGTCCGGGTAATCCTACTGAACCAATTGTTGCTGACGAGACGTTTTCAACAGTTGATTGCAAAACCGTTTCTAAAGTTGGTTTTGGTAACTATTCATCTTATAGCATCAGAATAGAAGTTACCAGCGTTATTATGAATGTAGGAGGTACTGATTGCTTTAAAGTTATTGCAACACCTTATGATCCTGCTACTGGAGCTGATGTTGGCGGAATGTTTGATAGCTGGTCAGGTGACGCTGCTACGGCTCCTCCACCTGCTGTACCCGGAACTGCCATTAACTACTATAATCCTGTTACAAAGACTTTCTATCTGAACTGCTATTATGAGAGTAGTGCTGGTAATCGTATAATGTGGGAAGTCTTAACAAGAATCTAGGTTTATTTGATTCTTTAATTCAGGTTGAATATGACCATAATTTGTTAATCAATCTGATAAGAAGGAATTCAAAAATTTAACTGAAAAAAAAAGATATTATGAAAAGAAAAATTATATTTTTTGTAACAATGTTGGCAATTACCGGCTTGCTTTCAATGCAGAGTTGTAAGAAGGATAGCTGGTTCATACACCGTTTATGAATCCTTTACCACACCTGCTGTTTTAACACCGGCTAATGGCAGCTATGTAAGCATTTCAGGTACATCTGTTGAGCTTACATGGGAATCAACAAGCGGGGATGCTTTTCCACAAAAGTGGGACGTCTATTTTGGAACATCTGACAGACCCGGGCTTGTAGTATCCGGTGTTACAGCACAAACCTATACTGTCCAGGTTGAACCAGGAGTTGAATACTACTGGAATGTTATTGGTATCGATCCAAATGGTATCCCGGCAAGAAGCGAAACATGGAGTTTTAGTGTTATCGATCCTGCAGCTGAAATGTCAATTGACATGTCATGGGCTACTGATGTGAAAACAGTTATCGGTCTGGATCTTGATCCAAGAGATGCTGTTGATATGAGATTACTTATTGTAAAAGCAGGAGACAAATCACTTGCTGCTGTAGAAGATGGATCAGACTTTGAGTCATATACCGATTTCAATTCTCTGCCTGATGGTGATTATTTAATTGCTGCAGACATTTATGCAACTATTAATGCAGGTGACTTCAATAAGCCAATAGACATTGATATTGACCTGGCATTTTTTCAGGCTGGTATTGTCGATGAGTCGCTTTCATTTCCAAAGGTTATGACAAATGCTAATCCTTGCGATCTGTACCGTACTTATCTTGCTACTGTTACAAAAACAGGTACCTCATATACAATAGCAAAAGCTGTTTCTTATATGACTCCTGCAGTTACTACATGGAATGGTACCGATGCTGATTATCCTAGTGAAGTTACCACTACATTAAACTGTGCCGGTAATACCATGACAGGATTAGGCTTTGGCTGGATGCTTGACTAGTGGGGTGAAATTATCACTTCAGGTGGTACATTATCCTATACTGCTACAGCAACTACAATTACAATTCCTTTGCAGAAATATTGCAAAACAACTTATAACGGTGCTGCGCAACCTGAGTATTCAATTCAGGGATCAGGAACCATTGATAATAGTGGTGCATTCCCTGTCTGGACCATTCATTATGATTTCATCCAGGGAGGAGAGAGTATTGCTGAACTGCTATTAGACTGGCCAACACCATATTTCGAAGCTGTGATTACTACTAATCCTGCATGGTAAAGGCTTAAGTCTTCCATTCCCAAAAATTCCTAAACCAACAAGGAAATAAATAAAAGGAATTAATATTATAAAGCCGTCTTGGGAAACTGAGACGGCTTTTTTTATGTTTTACTTTGCGGGCCAATCACTGGAATCTATCGGTTTCCAGCGCCACAACATTCAAGAATTTATCATCCTCGAACGGATATCTATATTAATTTCAAGAGCATATTTGCTTAGATCCGGAGATCCTAGACTATTTATTCTAATAATAAAATATTCTGAAGTGCGCGACCTGGATTCGCTACTAATGCCAACATAATCATATTGCTTATTTAAAGACACTTATATTAAAGAGTCTTTAAGATTGTAGAACACGATTATAATTCATATAAAACATATCACACAGCTTTACAGAGATTTGCCCCGGCAGGGGCATAATATTTTAAGTCAGGGCAACGCCCTGCTTATTAAGATACAGCACTTTTTTAGCCCCGAAGCGGGCGAAATAAAAAATATTTCTTGATTTATTTCGCCCGCTTCGGGGCTTGATAACATATGTTTAAGATCTGCGTCGGGCTTAGCCCGACGTTAAAATATCAAAGTCCTACGGCCTTTATAAATGTTTATAACGACATCAAAAACCTATTCATCTAAGAAATTGTTGGATACATTGAATTCTGAGCTAATTTTAAGCGGCATAGCCGCATAATATTTGTAGTAATGCATTTGAAATATATAGCCAAAGGTGCAGAGCACCGTAATATTTATTCCAGGTCATTAATATCACAAATGAGTTCAAAAAAGTTTTTATCTTTAAATTCCAGTTATACTTTTTAATGACTCTCAATATTTTTTTTAAAAGGCTTTGTATTATTGATTTTTCTTACCGGAATATATAATATTTCATGAACTATAATAATACAATATCAAAATACATCAGAATGAAATATAATCCGTAGTCCATTACCTTTTGAGTATTTTTGCTATTCTATCTTCAGATTGACAAGTTCCAGTCTTGTACTTGTTGCCCGTAATACTTTAATAACCATGTTTTTTATCCTGATCACCTCATTATTGGCAGGAATACCACCATGGAAAAAGAGTATCATCCCGGCAAGTGTTTCATAATCATCTTCTGCAGGCAGATTTAGATTATACTTTTCGTTTAGGTAGTCAATTTCAATTCTGCCTGAAAGTATATACTCGTTCTTTCCTGTTACCTTCTCTATAAGATCGTTAGTGTCATGTTCATCTTCAATGTCTCCTACAATCTCTTCAAGAACATCCTCTATGGTTACCATTCCCGATGTACCTCCAAATTCATCAACCACGAGGGCGATATTCTTCTTTTCATCCACAAAAAGCTTAAGCAGCTTATTTGCAGGCATAGTTTCGGGGACAATAGCAAGTTTTCTTAATAGCGGTGTAATCTCTTTAGGATTTTTAAAAATATCCTTTAATTCAAAATACCCGATAATATTATCTATAGTCTTTTGATATACCAGTATTCTGGAAAGTCTTGTCTCAATGAATTTTTCTTTTAAGACCTCTACCGGACTGGAGCTCTCTATTGCCTCAATTTCTGTTCTGGGAATCATGCATTCCCTGAGTTTTACATTCGAAAAATCAAGCGCATTCTGAAAAATCCTGATATTATGGTGATAAGGTTCTGATTCCTCATTACTCTGTTTACTGATATTTACAAAATGGTCAAGATCTACTTTGCTGAAAACCAGATTTTCCTGCTTTTTTTCTCCTGACTTAATTCCGAAAAATATGCGAAAGAAAAGATTGGAAACGGCAAGAGTAAACTTACTCAAAGGATAGAATAGGATAAAAAAAATGAAAGTTGGGATACTTAGGAACTTAAGGAAAAAATTGGGCGTAATGATAAATATAGTTTTAGGAAGGAATTCAGCGACCACAAGGATAATTGCTGTGGAAATAAAAGTATTGATTATTAAGACGAGTATATCTGAATCGAATATTGGGGTTAATAGTGGTCCCAGGATACGTGAAAAGACTAAGCCGTATATAACAAGTGAGATATTATTGCCTATCAGCATTGTGGCAATATATTGTCCCGGATTATCAGTAAATAGCTTTAAGATTCTGTACCCGAATACGCCTTGTTTACGATCAAGTTCAATCCGAAGCCTGTTGGAACTGACAAAAGCGATTTCCATTCCTGAAAAGAATGCAGACAGAACTATTGCCAGAAGTATGATCAGAATTCCATTCATCAATCAAAGTTATCTCTTTTTTCGCTGATTATGTCTAAGCCATGCAAACATAAATGAGATAACAGCCATTAATACAAAAATTAAAATTTCTCTTCCACCTCCCGAAACTGCAATTCTTATCGCCGCTCCTGTGCATAAAAGTCCGGTGACGATCCAGATAATTTCAAGTATAAGAATTGATTTCCCCCTCATTTTGCAGCAATAGTGATAGTAGCAGTAACCTTTTTTATTTTTTGTTTTGTGAGTCTTGCATCAGACTCAAAACCAAACCCTTGAATGATCTGGTCTGTGCTTGTGATTTTGACAAACCTGTCAGTATAAATAAGATCCTTTGTTCTCATCCCAGTACAAAACTTCAGTTTCCAGTTTGTCCTTATCTTTATTTATAACAACCACACTGTCCTTAAGTTCCCAAAGCTTATTTGAATCGGTATACCTTGCATATTTGGCTGTTGCTGAGGCTACAGGTTCCGACTTACCCTCATAGTACAAGACTTTTATTCCCTTTCTGAAATCGCTGTGAGGGAAATCCTTATTATCATATTTTTCCAACAAAGGTGCAGATAGCACAATCTGACGTCTGCCGGAATCCAGATATATTGTTTCAAAATCCTTAACAGTTAGAGAAGGAAGCGTAACAAAATCAGACTTTGGGATGAAATCAATTTTATTTTCACACGATACAAGTATCAGGTTCAGAATAATTAACGATATGATCACGAATGGGAACCTGCGTATATCAGTTAAAAATTTCATCTTCGGAAAATAGCTTGTGATTCTTTTGGCAGATATGGTCACCGGCAATTTGAGTTACTGATACATGCGTTTCAGGAACCAGGTATCATAGAGATTCAAACTTATCCCCATGGTAAAATAGTTCTCAGTGTGAAGGTTGTTTGTATATGACCCTGTTTTCCTTGTGAAGTCAAAAAACAGATTTGTCTTTGACATTGTATGTCGTAAATGAAATCCCAAACCCAGGGTAGCTCCGTACTCTTTAATCTGCTCGCCGTTAATTATCAAATAATTATCATCTATGTGACCTCCTAACCTGTATTCGATTCTCTTCAAAAAACTATAGTTTGAAAAGGCATCAGGAATATATTCAACTCCGAAAAGTAAAGATTTTGTATCAGCCGCATAACCTGCTGATCCAGGGATTCTTGACTTTGACCATTTTGTTGTAACAAAGTCAATCCCGGCAGTGAATTTATTTGTTTTTCCAAATGCAACTCCTAACCTGAGTGTGCCTGGAATAAATGCTTTTGTAGAATCGTCTGCTACAAGCATTATTGTATCACGCGACCCATATGCATTGTATTTATATGAGAGATGATTGAAGTTTGATTTGTAATCCTTCCCCGAATTGAATGAAACACCTGCATTAAAGAAATAATCATTTTTTAATGCTGCTGTATACTGAACTCCATAATCGAAATCAATGCCGCTTAACTCAAGATTTTCTGAAGTACTATTATGAAAAACATTGTAGTAATCGTCAGTAAATGCGGTTTGGTTTAAGCGACTGATTTTACCCAGCAGCATTGTCATGTTTACCCCAACTGAAAAATTCTTATTCAGTTTAAGGCCTGTGCCCAGAAAAAAAGTATTAAATCCGCCACTTCCTGTATGTGATGTTGTATAATCGCCTATAACAGGATCAGAAACCGACTCCCCCATATTGTAATATCCATTGCTCATGGGTAAAAGACCTATGGCAACACCAAAGCCTTTAGCAATAGGGAAACCCATAAGCAGATGGTCAAAATTCATATCTTTTGAGGTATAATTTGATACACCATCAGTAAGGTTGAGGATGCTGTAATCAATACCAAAGTCAAAAACAAATGATATCGTATCCAGACTGCTGTAAGATGCAGGATTTGTGAAATATATTGAGCTGTTATCTCTTATTGCTGTTCCAACTCCACCCATTCCGAGGCTTCTGAATGAACCGGAGGGTTCAAGAGTACCAAGATTAAACCTTGAATAGGGAGAATTAATCTGTTTCTGACCATTAGCTACATAGCCAACTGTCGAAATAAGAAAGATGAAAATGATAATTTTCAGTTTATGTCGCATTGTATTCTAAAATATTATTTAAACCATCAGGCACTATATCAGGCAAATAAGTGATTTGATGATTGATTTTGTCTTTAAGAAATTCGCTGTCGCCGCCTGTTAAAACAATTTTAAAGTCAATATGCTTTTTCTCAAACGTGCGAATATACTCATTTATTTCATAAGTAACCCCCGTAATAACTCCGGCTAATATTGCATCTCTTGTATTTCGGCCAGGAAAAGTGAAGTTTTCAGAGATTGATACGAGAGGTAATTTGCCTGTAAATTTATTTAATGCCTTGAATCTCATTTCTATCCCCGGAGATATATTTCCTCCGTTGTAAAGATCTGAGGAAAGGAAATCATAGGTAATAGCGCTTCCGGCATCTATTATCAAAACTTCAGATTGAGGAAAAATATTGAAAGCTCCGGCAACCGCAGCTATTCTGTCACTTCCAAGTGTTTCAACTGATTCATAGCCAACCCTGAAGGGAAGCTTTGATTTAAAAGAAAGAATATGTACAAATGGGATATTTACAGAAATCAGGTCAGTAATAAATGGAGGTAAATCCCTGACAGAAGAAACGATGGCTTTGTCTATTTTATAACGCCTAAGCTCATTCTCAATATCCTGACATGTAAATTCATTTGTGCGTGAAGCTGATAATTTTAACGGGCCATCGTATACAGCCAGTTTCGTACTTGTGTTACCTATGTCAACTATCAGATTCATCGGGCAAAGTTAAGAAAAAGTGACTAAAGTTGAGAAGAAGTGACTAAAGTGACTAGAGTGACTAAAGTTATTTCTTGAACCAAACTCCAGGCACTCCAAACTCTAGGCACTCTTATTATAATCTGTAATGATCTCGTTCAGAACATTTATCGCCGAATTAACAGTCTTAACATTATTAACTGTAAGACTCAGCTTTGAAGCTTTTTGTTTCATGCTCATTCTTCTGGACTTACTGTTTACATAATTCATGATTGAAATAAATAGCCTGCTTCTGTAAAACGGAGAATTAGAATCAGAAACAAAGTTTGCAATAAGCAAATCATTCTTGAGTAAAATCTTTTCAATTCCTAATTTAACAGCCAGCCATTTAAGTCTTACTATACCAAGAAGTGCTTCAGCAGGGGCAGGAATAATTCCAAACCTGTCAGTCAGTTTACCCTCAAACTTTAATAGTGATTCTTCTGATTCTATTTCATTAAGCTCTTTGTATAGTCTTATCCTCTCTGAGATATTTGAGACATATTCATCGGGAAACATTATCTCAAGATCAGTATCGATCTGAAAATCGGAGACATATTGTTTCGCTGTGATTGCTTTTTGTGAATTTGAGGTTTCTTTCTTCTCAACTACTGGTTCAAGGTGCTCAGCTTCACGCAATTCTATCATTGCTTCATTTAGTATTCTTTGATAGGTTTCAAAACCCACATCAGCAATAAATCCACTCTGTTCTCCTCCCAGAAGATTCCCTGATCCCCTGATGTCGAGATCCTGCATCGCAATATTAAATCCGCTGCCCAAGCTCAGAAAACTCTTCAATTGCTTTTAATCTTCTTCTGGCTTCATGAGTCAGTGTACTCAGTGGTGGTGCAAGAAGATAGCAGAAGGCTTTTTTATTTGACCGGCCTACCCTTCCTCTTAACTGATGCAGCTCTGACAGTCCGAAATGATGTGCATCATTAATAAAAATGGTATTTGCATTGGGAATGTCCAGTCCTGATTCAATAATGGTTGTTGCAATAAGCACATCATAGTCGCCCTGAATAAAATCGTACATTATGTTTTCTACATGAGGGCCATCCATCTGTCCATGTACAATGGCTGTTTTAACATTAGGACATATGCGGTTTATCTGTGCCTGTATCTGTTTAATATTTTCAACCCTGTTATGTATAAAAAATACCTGCCCATTTCTTGATACCTCATACTCAATTCCTTCTTTAACAATTTCCTCGTTAAAGCCATATAATTCGGTTACAATGGGCATCCTGTTCGGAGGAGGAGTATTGATAATGGAGAGATCGCGGGCTCCCATGAGCGAGAACTGCAGCGTACGTGGAATAGGAGTTGCAGTCAGTGTCAGCGTGTCAACATTAGCTTTGATCTTTTTTAATTTTTCCTTTACCGATACCCCAAACCTTTGTTCCTCATCAATTATCAGAAGACCAAGATCCTTGAATTTCACATCCTGTCCGACAAGCTTATGTGTTCCTATTATTATGTCAATTTTCCCTTCGGCAAGCTTACTGAGTATTTTTTTCTGGTCAGCAGCTTTTCTGTGTCGGCTGATATATTCAATATTGCAGGGAAATCCCTTTAGCCTCGAAGAAAATGTTTTATAGTGCTGAAGAGCAAGGATAGTCGTAGGAACCAGCACTGCAGTCTGTTTGCTGTCGGTTGCTGATTTAAATGCTGCCCTGATGGCAACTTCAGTTTTCCCGAAGCCTACATCACCGCATATAAGCCGGTCCATAGGATGCTCTGCTTCCATATCCTCCTTCACGGCAAGTGATGCTGTCAGCTGGTCAGGAGTATCTTCATAAATAAAGGAGGCCTCCAGCTCCCGCTGAAGATAGGAATCAGGTGAAAATGAAAAGCCGGGCGATGACATCCTTTTTGCATAAAGCAGGATAAGGTCTTTGGCAATATCCTTAACTCTTGATTTTGTAGCAAGTTTTAATTTCTGCCATGCCCCGGAGCCCAGCTTATAAATTTTTGGTTCAGCATTGTCTTTGCCTTTATATTTCGATATCCTGTGAAGCGAGTGTATTCCAACATAAAGAATATCATTATCTCTGTAAACAAGTTTTATCGCTTCCTGAATTTTCCCGTTTACTTCAATTTTTTCGAGACCGCCAAACTTGCCAATTCCATGATCAATATGCACTACATAGTCTCCGGGATTAAGACCTGTCAGCTCTTTTACCGAAATGCTTTCTTTTTTTGTGAAATACCCTTTTATCCTGAATTTATGATACCTGTCAAATATCTGATGATCAGTATATACCGAAATTTTCAGATCATGGTCAGTAAATCCGCTATGCAGATTAAGCAAGCAGTGGAGTTGAAATGCGTTTTAGGATTTATCTCGGCAAAAATATCCCTTAACCTTTCTATCTGTGATTCACTTTCTGATATAATAAAGGTATTGTAATTCTCAGATTCGTTTGAAAGAAGTTTTTCGGAAAGCAGCTCGAAATTTTTATTGAAAACAGGTTGAGGTTCAGTATGAAATTCAAAAATAATTTCAGGTTCTGATATACTGTTTTTCCCAAACTCAAGAGTCCTGAAATCTTCATAAGCTGATCAAGGAAATTATTCCCTGTCATTATAATCTCTTTCTTATCAGATATCTGTCCTGATTCTTCCCTTTGTGTTGTCTGGAAGAAAATATTATTTATCTTTTCTTTAATATACCCGGCATCTTCAATCCATACAACAGACGATGGGGGTAAAAAATCTGTAAATGAATCGTTTATCTCTTCAATGGAGATATCCTGTATATTTGGAATTATTGAAATCTGTTTATGTATACTGACAGAAAGCTGATCATCAGTATTAAATGATCTTATAGTTTCAACCTCCTCACCAAAAAAATCAATACGGAAAGGGAGGTCTGCCGAATAAGAAAAAACATCGGCGATGCTTCCCCTGATTGAATACTGACCAGGCTCATATACAAAATCGGTCCTTACGAAATTATACTCATGAAGCATTTCCTCAAGAAATTCCAGCGAAATTTTATCCCCTTTGCTTATATTGAATGTGTTTTTCTTAAGATTTCTCCTGCTCACCACCTTTTCCATTACTGATTCAGGATAGGTAACGATGATGCCTTTTCTTTTACCTGAAGCAAGATGGTTCAATACCTCAGTACGGAGAACTATATTTGCCGGTTCTGTCTGCTCATACTGAACTGATCGTTTGTATGTTGACGGGAAAAAGTATACTGAATCATCTCCAAGTAAGCGATACCAGATCATTATAGAAATAGGCCGCATCTTCTTTTTCCGGAAGTACAGCAAGGTGAGTTGTTTGTGTCTTATTGAAAACAGCTGAAAGAAGCATTGCCCTTGAAGAGCCGGACAGACCTTCAATTCTCATCCTTTTAATCTTGTCTGTACTGATTGCATCTATCAGACCGGGGATTAGCGGATGGGTATTAAAGTAATCGGTTATTTTGTTTTCCTTCATTTGATTGGCTGAGGCGGCGAATTTACTAAAGAATAAGAAATTATTCTCAAAAAGTAAACATATTAAGGATTAAAAGCCGCTACTTCTCTGATTTAAGTAAACTCTTCAATTTTTTTAACCATATTTTTTGATCCTACATAAAATGGAGACGTTCATGCAGTGAAGACGGAGTTAACTCAAGTATATCACTTTTACCATTTGAAGCACTGCCTCCGGCCTGAACGGCAATGAATGACATAGGGTTACATTCATAGACTATTCTTAGCTTTCCGTTTGGTACAAGTTCATTCTCGGGATACATAAAGATTCCTCCCTTTATAAGATTCCTGTGAAAATCAGATACCAGGGAACCGATGTATCGTGAGGTATATGGCCTGCCAGTTGCAATATCTTTTTCCTGGCAATATTTGATATATTTTTTTACCCCATCAGGGAAATGAACATAATTTCCTTCATTTACTGAGTAAATATAGCCGTCTTCAGGTGTTTTTATATCGGGATGCGACAGACAAAACTCGCCTATTGATGGATCGAGTGTGAATCCATTAACTCCGAATCCGGTTGAATAGACCAGCATTGTTGATGATCCATAAACAATATAACCCGCGGCAACCTGCTTGGATCCTTTTTGCAAAAACTCTTCTTTTCCTGCCTGCCCGCCTCGTTGTGATATCCTTCTGTAAATTGAAAATATTGTTCCGACTGACACATTATAATCGATGTTTGATGAACCATCGACAGGATCAATGCAAACGATATAGTTCCCTTGCGATGCAAGTGTGTCAGAGAAGAATATTTCATTCTTGTTTTCCTCGGTGGCAACACCACAGCATTCGCCGCTGGCCTGCAGGGCGCTGATAAATACATCATCAGCATAGATATCCAGTTTCTGCTGGTACTCCCCCTGTATGTTTACCCCACCAGAGCTCCCCAGTATATCATTAAGGCCAGCTTTATTTATTTTATTATTAACAAGCTTGGCTGCAGTTCCGATATGATGCAATAGTCTGGTTAATTCTCCTTTTGCATATGGAAAATCTTTCTGCTTAAGAATAATAAAATCATTAAGTGTTGTGATATTATAGTTTCCCATTTAATTAAGTTTGTCATTTACTTCTACAAATTTAAGAAATATCGCCATGATGATAATATTCATTGATTTATTTCCTGAAATTGCATTGTTTGGTGAAAGATTTAATTTTATCACAAATTGTGAATTATGAAGGTAAACAAATTTGGGGGAGCATCGGTAAAAGATGCAGGAGGAATCAGGAATCTGACTGCGATTATTCGAAAAGATCCAGGGAAGATGGTGGTTGTAGTTTCCGCTTTTGGAAAAACAACAAATGCACTTGAACAGGTCCTGAGTGCATGGTTCAGAGATGATGAAAATTATTTATCCCTGCTCAATAATATCTGTAATGAACACAATCTGTTAATTGATGAATTACTTCCCGGGAAAGAATCTGTCAGGGCAAAAATTGATATCTCATTTGCGGGACTGAAAGAAAAACTTTTAGCAAAGAAGAGAGGAGAATATGATTTTGAGTATGATCAGATTGTTTCATACGGTGAGATCTGGTCAACAATTATAGTAGCGGAATACTTAAAAACTGTTTTTAGTGATGTTGAATGGATCGATATCAGGGAGAATCTTCTTACTGATGACAGATTCAGGGATGCTAATATACTTATGGAATGAGAGTACTGTGAGGATAAGTGCAGTTTTTAATTTTATAAATACCAGGATTTATGTAACACAGGGATTTATTGGAGGAACTGTTGCAGGCCAGATTACAACGCTGGGAAGGGAAGGTTCTGATTTTACTGCAGCAGTGCTTGCAAATATTCTTGATGCTGAGTAGTGCGGTTGTGTGGAAGGATGTGCCGGGAATTCTTAATGCTGATCCAAAATGGCTTAATGAGACTAAAAAGCTGGGAGAGATATCATACAGGGAGGCTTTGGAAATGTCATTTTCAGGAGCAAAAGTAATTCACCCAAAGACGATCAAACCTCTTCATAACAAGAATATTCCACTGTATGTGAAATCATTTATTTCACCTGACGATACAGGGACAATTATCAATGCTGATTCTGTTATTAAAAAGGGGATACCTGTATTTATTAAAAAGGAGAACCAGTTTCTCATATCAATTCTGCCAAAGGATTTTTCATTTGTAATGGGAGATAAACTAAGTCTTATTTTCCATTCATTCATGGTTAACGGAATTAAAGTAAATCTTGTTGAGGCTAGTGCAATAAGTCTGGATGTCTGCGTTGATGATGACAGGCCAAAGGTGGAAGCATTGATTAATAGTATGAAAGAAGAATTTTCAATTGTCTATAACGATCAGGTTGAGATGCTTTCAATCAGGCATTACGACCACGATGCTGTGAAAAAAATAACAGAAGGACGTGAGATACTCCTGGAACAGAGGACCAGGAGTACCGTCAGGTTTGTGGTAAGGAAGACTTGAATGGCTTAACGGCGTAACGGCATAATGGCAAAAGCCGTTGTGCCCTTACGCCTTTGCGCCTTACCCTGAGCTTGCCGAAGGGTTATCTGTCAAACAGCAACCTCTGTCCCCTGTAATCTTCATTAATCACTCCATTGTCATAAACAATAGTGCCATTTACTATTGTTTTGATTACTTTCGATCTGAAGGTGGTTCCTTCAAAAGGTGACCAGCCGCATTTATAGAGGATATTGTCTTTTGATACACTCCAGGGATTGTCGGGATCAATAAGACAGATATCGGCTTTATATCCTTCTCTTATAAATCCACGGTCCTTTATTTTAAAAAGGATAGCCGGATTATGACACATCTTTTCAACGATTTTTTCTAAACTGAATTTTTTATTATGCCATAGCTCAAGCATAATTGTCAGGGAATGTTGAACCAGAGGTCCTCCTGAAGGCGCCTTAAAGTAGCTGTTCCTTTTTTCATCCAGTGTATGTGGAGAATGATCAGTGGCAACAACGTCAATAATATTGTTGTTTACAGCATTTATCAGTGCATCCCTGTCGAATTTTGTTTTTATTGCAGGATTCCATTTAACCAGATTGCCAAGCTTTTCATACGAAGATTCTTCAAACCAAAGATGGTGAACACAGGCTTCTGCGGTTATTCTCTTTTCATTCAGAGGCAGGTCATTGCTGAAAAGTTTAATTTCATCTGCCGTTGAAAGATGCAGAATATGGAGCCTGGTATTGTATTCCTTTGCCAGATTAACGGCATATTCTGATGATTTATAACATGCTTCCCTGCTTCTGATAAGCGGATGCATGCTTACAGGCACATCCTCACCGTATTTTGCCCTGTATATCTCTATGCTTTTTCTTATTGTAGCATCATCTTCACAATGAGCTGTAACAGGCATTTCTGCTTTTTTAAACAATTCTCTCAGAGATGACTCGTTATCGGCCAGCATATTACCGGTAGATGAGCCTAAAAACAATTTAATTCCGCAAACCTCAGTTGGGTCGGCATTCATAACTTCGTTGAGATTAGTATTGGTGGCCGCTATATAAAAGGAGTAGTTTATCAATGACTTTTGAGAGGCAATTTTATATTTCTCCCTGAGTGTATCAACAGTGACTGTTTGTGGAACTGTATTGGGCATATCCATGAATGAAGTTACACCTCCGGCCACAGCTGCCCTCGATTCACTGTTAATATCTGCCTTATGGGTAAGTCCGGGTTCACGGAAATGAACATGTTCATCTATTACCCCCGGGATAAGTAGCATTCCTGTAGCATCAATAATCGTTGTAGCAGGAGGGATAGTCATATCCTCATCTGAACCAATAGCTGCGATTAATTCATCTCTGATAAGAAGACTACTGGTATAAGATCTTCCCTCATTGATTATTGTGGCATTTTTTATAAGTATATTGCTCATATTTAATTCATTATAGATAATATGCGTAAACCTTTATCCAATTCTTATTGTAGGCATATCAGTCACATAAAAGCTAAGAAACTGAATATCAGATAAGTATAAGCATGTTTTGCCGGCAGCTTCACTAATGAGAAGGAGTGATACTATTATAATATATATCCGTATCTTCTGGGATATTTTGTGAAGATACTGCTCAGTTTCATTCTAAGCACTCCCCAAAGTGCTTCGTTGAATATACCTCCTGACATCTTTGATGCACCAAGTTTTCTGTCTGTGAAGATGATAGGTATCTCAACAATATTATAGCCCAGTTTCCAGGTAGTAAACTTCATTTCAATCTGGAAACCATAGCCGACAGATTTTATCTCATCAGGCCGGATATTCTCCAGGACTTCTCTTCTATAGCATTTGAATCCTGCTGTAGTGTCCATTATCTTCATTCCGGTAATTAATCTGACATAAATAGAAGCCACATATGACATAAGAACCCGCGACAGAGGCCAGTTTACCACATTTACACCGCTTATATATCTTGAACCAATGGCCACATCAGCACCATCTTCACTGCAGGCTTTAAACAGTTTCACAAGGTCATGTGGATCGTGAGAAAAGTCTGCATCCATCTCATATATAAAATCATAGCCCTTCTCAAGCGCCCATTTAAAACCTGTAACATATGCAGTGCCAAGACCAAGTTTGCCGGGTCTTTCAATCAGATGGAGATTCTGATATGATTGCTTAAGGTCCTTAACGATATTTCCTGTACCATCAGGAGAGTTATCGTCAATTATAAGTATGTCGAACGATACGCTGAGACAGGAAATAGCTTTTATTATAGCCTCTATATTTTCTTTTTCCTTATAGGTAGGAATAATTACAATGTTCGACATATCAGATAAATATTTACGAAAATAGTATTTTTCCTTTGACCACAAACAAGAGACTAAAGTTTATTTATAAAATTCATTGAAAAATAAATATCAAATTCTTTGGAAGAAAAATTTGAAGCATTATCTTTGTCGTCCCAAAAGCAAAATATCTCGTGGATTAAAACATAACGTAGATATAAAAAGATCCTCCTTCGCCAAGGCTATGGAGGTCAACAGTTCTTTGAAATTATGAAGTAAACAACCAGACGAGATATGGAAATATCAAGTCAAGATAACTTGTTAGTATTTTTGAATTGAGTTCACGGATTGTTTTTTGTAAAGAGATTTAAGAATAAATTTTTACAATGAAGAGTTTGATCCTGGCTCAGGATGAACGCTAGCGGGAGGCTTAACACATGCAAGTCGAGGGGTAACAGAGGTAGCAATACTTGCTGACGACCGGCGTACGGGTGAGTAACACGTATGCAACCTACCCTGTACTGGGGGATAGCCCGGAGAAATTCGGATTAATACCCCATAATAATATTTAAAGGCATCTTTGAATATTTAAAGTTACGACGGTACAGGATGGGCATGCGCAACATTAGCTAGTTGGTAGGGTAACGGCCTACCAAGGCATCGATGTTTAGGGGACCTGAGAGGGTGATCCCCCACACTGGTACTGAGACACGGACCAGACTCCTACGGGAGGCAGCAGTGAGGAATATTGGTCAATGGGCGCAAGCCTGAACCAGCCATCCCGCGTGCAGGAAGACGGCGCTATGCGTTGTAAACTGCTTTTCCAGAGGAAGAAAACCTGCTACGTGTAGTGGCTTGCCGGTACTCTGGGAATAAGCATCGGCTAACTCCGTGCCAGCAGCCGCGGTAATACGGAGGATGCAAGCGTTATCCGGATTTATTGGGTTTAAAGGGTGCGTAGGCGGATTAATAAGTCAGTGGTGAAAACCTTCAGCTTAACTGGAGACTTGCCATTGATACTGTTAGTCTTGAGTACGGTCAAGGTAGGCGGAATGTGTAATGTAGCGGTGAAATGCTTAGATATTACACAGAACACCGATTGCGAAGGCAGCTTACTGGGCCATTACTGACGCTGAGGCACGAAAGCGTGGGGAGCGAACAGGATTAGATACCCTGGTAGTCCACGCCGTAAACGATGATCACTCGCTGTTGGCGATACACAGTCAGCGGCTAAGCAAAAGCATTAAGTGATCCACCTGGGGAGTACGGCCGCAAGGCTGAAACTCAAAGGAATTGACGGGGGCCCGCACAAGCGGAGGAACATGTGGTTTAATTCGATGATACGCGAGGAACCTTACCTGGGCTTAAATGTAGAGTGCATGAGGTAGAAATACTTCTTTCCTTCGGGACTCTTTGCAAGGTGCTGCATGGTTGTCGTCAGCTCGTGCCGTGAGGTGTCGGGTTAAGTCCCATAACGAGCGCAACCCTTATCGTTAGTTGCCAGCGGGTAATGCCGGGAACTCTAACGAAACTGCCGGTGTAAACCGTGAGGAAGGTGGGGATGACGTCAAATCAGCACGGCCCTTATGTCCAGGGCTACACACGTGTTACAATGGCCGGTACAGAGGGCAGCTACCTGGAGACAGGATGCGAATCTCAAAAGCCGGTCTCAGTTCGGATCGGAGTCTGCAACTCGACTCCGTGAAGCTGGATTCGCTAGTAATCGCGCATCAGCCATGGCGCGGTGAATACGTTCCCGGGCCTTGTACACACCGCCCGTCAAGCCATGGAAGTTGGGGGTACCTGAAGTCCGTAACCGTAAGGAGCGGCCTAGGGTAAAACTAGTGACTGGGGCTAAGTCGTAACAAGGTAGCCGTACCGGAAGGTGCGGCTGGAACACCTCCTTTCTGGAGAAGAACAAAACGTTAACTGTATCCCGATAGAAAATGGGAATAGTTACATATCCGTCTGGTTTTTACTTCATTATTATATAAAAAGGCAGAAGCTTGAAGACAGAAGCCCGAAGTTTAATACTTCCGACTTCTGTCTTCGGACTTCCGACTTGTTTTACAGGAGAATGTACAACCAATCTAAGTGTACGGAAGTACTACTCAGTCCCGTAGCTCAGTTGGTTAGAGCACTACACTGATAATGTAGGGGTCCGCGGTTCAACTCCGCGCGGGACTACTTCGGGGAATTAGCTCAGTTGGCCAGAGCACCTGCCTTGCACGCAGGGGGTCAAGGGTTCGACTCCCTTATTCTCCACCATTGCCCTTCGTAGCTTTAGCGAAGAAGGGTTATCCAAAGTAAATGAAAGCAAAGAGAGGAATAATCCTCCTTCGCCAAGGCTACAGAGGATAAAAGTTCTTTGACATATTGGAAATAAAAAAAGTTAGTAAAATTGATTAACTCAAGAAAGTAAATAAGAGCGCATGGTGAATGCCTTGGCTCTCAGAGGCGATGAAGGACGTGACAAGCTGCGATAAGCAACGGGGAGGAGCAAATATCCGATATATCCGTTGATTTCCGAATGGGGCAACCCACTACAATGAAGATGTAGTATCCATAGCAATATGGAGGCAAACCCGGAGAACTGAAACATCTTAGTACCCGGAGGAAAAGAAAACAAAAGTGATTCCCTAAGTAGTGGCGATCGAACGGGGAATAGCCCAAACCAAAGACGTTTTGGCGTTTTTGGGGTTGAAGGACCAGTGACATTATATAATAAATGAAATGGAACATTTCTGGAAAGTCAGACCATAGGAGGTGAAAGTCCCGTACATGTAAGTTTGTTATATATAATTGGTATCCTGAGTAGGTCGGGACACGAGAAATCCTGATTGAAACTGCCGGGACCATCCGGTAAGGCTAAATACTTCTGAGAGACCGATAGTGAACCAGTACCGTGAGGGAAAGGTGAAAAGTACCCCGAACAGGGGAGTGAAATAGTACCTGAAACCGTGCGCTTACAACCTGTCGGAGTCCCGACTTAGGCGGGATGACGGCGTGCCTTTTGCATAATGAGCCTACGAGTTACACCTCTCTAGCAAGGTTAAGACTTTAAGAGTTGGAGCCGAAGCGAAAGCGAGTCTGAATAGGGCGTATAGTTAGAGGGGGTAGACGCGAAACTTTGTGATCTATCCTTGGTCAGGCTGAAGTTCCGGTAACACGGGATGGAGGGCCGAACTAGTTGACGTTGAAAAGTCTTTGGATGAACTGAGGATAGGGGTGAAAGGCTAATCAAACTGAGAAATAGCTCGTACTCCCCGAAATGCATTTAGGTGCAGCCTCGTGGTGAGTCTTGCAGAGGTAGAGCTACTGATAGGGCTAGAGGGCTTCACCGCCTATCAACCCCTGACAAACTCCGAATGCTGCAAGATATACACGGGAGTGAGCCTGCGGGTGCTAAGGTCCGTGGACGAAAGGGAAAGAACCCAGACCATCAGCTAAGGTCCCAAAATATATGCTAAGTTGAATTAACGAGGTGCGACTGCTTTGACAGCTAGGATGTTGGCTTGGAAGCAGCCATTCATTTAAAGAGTGCGTAACAGCTCACTAGTCGAGCGGTTGTGCGTGGATAATAATCGGGCATAAGCATATTACCGAAGCTATGGACTGACGACTTTAGGGCGTGATTGGTAGGGGAGCATTCCAGTCAGCGCAGAAGATGTATCGTAAGGTATGTTGGAGCGGCTGGAAAAGAAGATGTAGGCATAAGTAACGATAAGACAGGTGAGAAACCTGTCCACCGAAAGACTAAGGTTTCCTGATCAACGCTAATCGGATCAGGGTTAGTCGGGTCCTAAGGGTAAGCCGAACGGCGATCTCGATGGACAACTGGTTAATATTCCAGTACCACCGTGTACTGCGAAGGGGTGACGGAGTAGTGAAAGATCCGCGTACTGACGGAATAGTACGTTAAAGGGTGTAGTTATATCGCAATGTTAATAGCATAGTGATGATGAACCTGACAGTACCATGAGCCTTCGGGCAAGTGGATAGTGATCCTAAACAGACTTCCAAGAAAAACCTCTAAGCTTCAGGTACATGGTGCCCGTACCACAAACCGACACAGGTAGTCGAGGAGAGAATCCTAAGGTGCTCGAGTGATCCGTGGCTAAGGAACTAGGCAAATTAGACCTGTAACTTCGGGAAAAAGGTCTCCCGTCGCAAGACGGACGCAGATAAATGGCCCAGGCGACTGTTTAGCAAAAACACATGGCTTTGCGAAATCGAAAGATGAAGTATAAGGCCTGACACCTGCCCGGTGCTGGAAGGTTAAGAGGGGGGGTTATTGTCCTTCGGGATGAGAAGCTCTGAATTGAAGCCCCAGTAAACGGCGGCCGTAACTATAACGGTCCTAAGGTAGCGAAATTCCTTGTCGGGTAAGTTCCGACCTGCACGAATGGTGTAACGATCTGGGCACTGTCTCAGCCACGAGCTCGGTGAAATTGTAGTCCCGGTGAAGATGCCGGGTACCCGCAACGGGACGGAAAGACCCCGTGAACCTTTACTATAGCTTAACATTGATTTTGGGTAAATAATGTGTAGGATAGGTCGGAGACTACGAAGCGGTTTCGCTAGGAATCGTGGAGTCATCCTTGAAATACGACCCTTTATTTATCTGGAACCTAACCCCCGCAAGGGGAGACATTGTTTGGTGGGTAGTTTGACTGGGGTGGTCGCCTCCAAAAGAGTAACGGAGGCTTCTCAAGGTGCCCTCAGCACGATTGGTAACCGTGCGCAGAGTGCAATGGCATAAGGGCGCTTGACTGTGAGACCGACAAGTCGATCAGGTACGAAAGTAGAGCATAGTGATCCGGTGGTTCCGCATGGAAGGGCCATCGCTCAAAGGATAAAAGGTACTCCGGGGATAACAGGCTGATCGCCGCCAAGAGCTCATATCGACGCGGCGGTTTGGCACCTCGATGTCGGCTCGTCACATCCTGGGGCTGGAGAAGGTCCCAAGGGTTCGGCTGTTCGCCGATTAAAGTGGCACGCGAGCTGGGTTCAGAACGTCGTGAGACAGTTCGGTCCCTATCTGTTGTGGGCGTAGGAGATTTGAGAGAACCTGACACTAGTACGAGAGGACCGTGTTGGACAGACCTCTAGTGTACCTGTTGTGGCGCCAGCTGCATCGCAGGGTAGCTATGTTTGGAAGAGATAAGCACTGAAAGCATCTAAGTACGAAGCTCGTCTCAAGATGAGATCTCCTTTAAGGGTCGTTGAAGACTACGACGTTGATAGGTTGCAGGTGTAAAGGCGGTAACGTCAAAGCCGAGCAGTACTAATTACCCGTAAACTTTCGGGGTACAGATTTTATTAACTTTCTTTCCGATATGTCATAATTATTGACAAAGATCTTTAGGTGACTATAGCGGCGGGGTTCCACCTCTTCCCATTCCGAACAGAGAAGTTAAGCCCGCCAGCGCCGATGGTACTGCATATTGTGGGAGAGTAGGTCGTCGCCGACTTTAATTAAAGCCCTTCAGGAAACTGAGGGGCTTTTTTATTTATACATCCTCCACAGTGATCTCTGTGCTCCAGTTATCGGTACTCCGTGTAAGTTCTATCTTGTTTCACCAGGATCACGGATTATCACGGATTTAGATCCGCGACCTTTCCGTGCTTCTCCGTGCAATCCGTGGTTAATTTTTTATTATTCTTGTTTGCCTGATAAATCCATTATTCACCACGGAGGCCACGGATTATTACGGATTTAGATCCGTGCCCTTTCCGTATCTCTCCATATAACAAAAAACTTACACAGAGAATCACTGAGAAGTCACTGAGTTACACAGAGAAGTCACTGAGTTTTACAGAGAGAACCTAACGACACCATCATATGCAACGTAATCTTTAATTTATAAAATGCTCAGTCTGAAAAGATAATCCTTATCGATTATGCGTATTTTTGAGATATTATCGGATATTCTATGAAATGCTTTATAACAGGCGCAAACGGTTTCATAGGCTTTCATCTGGCGAAGAGGTTGTCGGGTGAAGGTCACCAGGTCAGATGTCTGGTCCGTGCACCCGGGAAATTTGAGAATTTATCACATTTGCAGGGTGTATCAGCCGTAGTTGGTGATATGGATAATATGGCTGCACTTGAAAAAGGGGCAAAGGATTGTGAAATAGTATTTCACCTGGCAGCGATTGCAAAACCATGGTCTAAAGATAAGACTTTGCCATTCAGGGTTAACGTAAAGGGCACGGAGAATATTCTGAAAGCTTCTCTGAATGTGGGTGTCCGTAAGTTTGTCTACACATCCTCAGCTGCTGTTATAGGTCCGTCACCCGGTGAAGAACCCATAGACGAAATGTATGTCAGGAGAATGCCATTCTTTAATGAATATGAGGAGACAAAGCATACCGCGGAAAAGCTTGTTGGAGACTTTTCTGAAAAGTGGTTTGGAAACAGTAATTGTAAACCCTTCAAGGGTGTTTGGACCCGGGCCGCGGAATCCAGGTAATAGTGTTACAAAAATTATTGAACTTTATTATAAGGGCTGGTGGCATGTTATTCCTGGAAACGGCATATATACAGGTAATTATGTATATATTGATGATGTTGTTAATGGCCATATACTGGCAGGACTGAAAGGTAAAGCAGGAGAGAGATACCTTCTTGGAGGAGACAATCTAAGCTTTAACCGTTTTTTTGAGGTGCTTCAGGAAGTCACGGGGAAAAGAAGGTGGCTTGTTCACTTGCCTATGCGATTAATGGCAACTGTTGCAGAGCTAATGGAGTGGCAAGCCCGGATAACCAATATTCCGCCATTGATTACAGAGCCCTGGATCAGAAAATATATGAACAACTGGAGTATCAGCAGCAAAAAAGCAGAGAGGGATCTTGGATACCATTCCTTACCTTTCAAAGAAGGAGTAGAGATGACTCTGAGGTGGATGAAGTATCTGTAAGTATTATTGAATTTATATCCTCTTATTCCGACACTAAAATGAATACCTGAGAAATGAATTTTCAATAGTACTATAGGATTTGGCTTGAGGTCGGGGTATGGGTATTTTGAGTATTATATAAGTTTCATGAAATATTTATGGAAGATGGGAAAAATCTCTGGTTTAAATAATTAATTGGCATCTAACAAGATACTATAATTGAAGATTCTTTTTTGAAAAAAAAGAGGATATATTTATGAAAATAAGTAATGATTAATTTGGATTGTAAAAATCATTTCATACATTTGCACCCGCTTAAAGGCGAAGAGTTGATTGAAGGGTAAGAAGAGATAGGATTCCGGCTTGTGAAGAAAGGAAAGAGGGAAGGAAAAAGCCGGAAAAAATATCTCATTTTTTGTTTGGAAAGAAGAAAAGAATGTTAACTTTGTCGTCCCAAAAGCAAAAAGAAATTGTTCTTTGAAATTATGAAGTAAACAACCAGGCGAGATATGGAAATCTCGCTAAAAATAACTTGTTAGTATTTTTGAATTGAGTATCACAGGATAGTCTTCTGAAAGAGATTTAAGAATAAATTTTACAATGAAGAGTTTGATCCTGGCTCAGGATGAACGCTAGCGGGAGGCTTAACACATGCAAGTCGAGGGGCAGCACGAGGTAGCAATACTTTGGTGGCGACCGGCGCACGGGTGAGTAACGCGTATGTAACCTACCCTGTACAGGGGGATAGCCCGGAGAAATTCGGATTAATACCCCATAAAGATATTTAGAGGCATCTTTGAATATTTAAAGCTTCGGCGGTACGGGATGGGCATGCGTAACATTAGCTAGTTGGTAGGGTAACGGCCTACCAAGGCTTCGATGTTTAGGG
Organism: uncultured Bacteroidales bacterium; assembly: GCA_963741935.1. Lineage (GTDB taxonomy): Bacteria > Bacteroidota > Bacteroidia > Bacteroidales > VadinHA17 > LD21. The sequence goes on from CAVUJY010000014.1 coordinate 170,358, forward strand.
GTCCTGAGAGGGTGATCCCCCACACTGGTACTGAGACACGGACCAGACTCCTACGGGAGGCAGCAGTGAGGAATATTGGTCAATGGGCGCAAGCCTGAACCAGCCATCCCGCGTGCAGGAAGAAGGCGCTATGCGTTGTAAACTGCTTTTCCAGAGGAAGAAAGCCTGCTACGTGTAGCGGCTTGCCGGTACTCTGGGAATAAGCATCGGCTAACTCCGTGCCAGCAGCCGCGGTAATACGGAGGATGCAAGCGTTATCCGGATTTATTGGGTTTAAAGGGTGCGTAGGCGGATTAATAAGTCAGTGGTGAAAACCTGCAGCTTAACTGTAGAATTGCCATTGATACTGTTAGTCTTGAGTACGGTCAAGGTAGGCGGAATGTGTAATGTAGCGGTGAAATGCTTAGATATTACACAGAACACCGATTGCGAAGGCAGCTTACTGGGCCATTACTGACGCTGAGGCACGAAAGCGTGGGGAGCGAACAGGATTAGATACCCTGGTAGTCCACGCCGTAAACGATGATCACTCGCTGTTGGCGATACACAGTCAGCGGCTAAGCAAAAGCATTAAGTGATCCACCTGGGGAGTACGGCCGCAAGGCTGAAACTCAAAGGAATTGACGGGGGCCCGCACAAGCGGAGGAACATGTGGTTTAATTCGATGATACGCGAGGAACCTTACCTGGGCTTAAATGTAGAGTGCATGAAGTGGAAACATTTCTTTCCTTCGGGACTCTTTGCAAGGTGCTGCATGGTTGTCGTCAGCTCGTGCCGTGAGGTGTCGGGTTAAGTCCCATAACGAGCGCAACCCTTATCGTTAGTTGCCAGCGGGTAATGCCGGGAACTCTAACGAAACTGCCGGTGTAAACCGTGAGGAAGGTGGGGATGACGTCAAATCAGCACGGCCCTTATGTCCAGGGCTACACACGTGTTACAATGGCCGGTACAGAGGGCAGCTACCTGGAGACAGGATGCGAATCTCAAAAGCCGGTCTCAGTTCGGATCGGAGTCTGCAACTCGACTCCGTGAAGCTGGATTCGCTAGTAATCGCGCATCAGCCATGGCGCGGTGAATACGTTCCCGGGCCTTGTACACACCGCCCGTCAAGCCATGGAAGTTGGGGGTACCTGAAGTCCGTAACCGTAAGGAGCGGCCTAGGGTAAAACTAGTGACTGGGGCTAAGTCGTAACAAGGTAGCCGTACCGGAAGGTGCGGCTGGAACACCTCCTTTCTGGAGAAGAACAAAACGTTAACTATATCCCGATAGAAATGGAAATAGTTACATATCCGTCTGGTTTTTACTTCATTATTATAACTATAAACCACTTGAAGCTTGGCTATGTGGTTAAGAGTTCAGTCTCAGAGATTTAGGGTCATGAGTTTAATTACTCCTAGAACTTCTTACTTCACGACTTCGGATTCGAAAAGTTCTTTGACATATTGGAAATAAGAAAGTTAGTAAAATTGATTAACTCAAGAAAGTAAATAAGAGCGCATGGTGAATGCCTTGGCTCTCAGAGGCGATGAAGGACGTGACAAGCTGCGATAAGCAACGGGGAGGAGCAAATATCCGATATATCCGTTGATTTCCGAATGGGGCAACCCACTACGATGAAGACGTAGTATCCATAGCAATATGGAGGCAAACCCGGAGAACTGAAACATCTTAGTACCCGGAGGAAAAGAAAACAAAAGTGATTCCCTAAGTAGTGGCGATCGAACGGGGAATAGCCCAAACCAATGACGTTTTGGCGTTATTGGGGTTGAAGGACCAGTGACATTATATATTAATATGAAATGGAAGATGTCTGGAAAGTCATACCATAGGAGGTGAAAGTCCCGTACATGTAAGTATTAATTATATAATTGGTATCCTGAGTAGGTCGGGACACGAGAAATCCTGATTGAAACTGCCGGGACCATCCGGTAAGGCTAAATACTTCTGAGAGACCGATAGTGAACCAGTACCGTGAGGGAAAGGTGAAAAGTACCCCGAACAGGGGAGTGAAATAGTACCTGAAACCGTGCGCTTACAACCTGTCGGAGTCCCGCTTAGGCGGGATGACGGCGTGCCTTTTGCATAATGAGCCTACGAGTTACACCTCACTAGCAAGGTTAAGACTTATAAGAGTTGGAGCCGAAGCGAAAGCGAGTCTGAATAGGGCGTATAGTTAGTGGGGGTAGACGCGAAACTTTGTGATCTATCCTTGGTCAGGCTGAAGTTCCGGTAACACGGGATGGAGGGCCGAACTAGTTGACGTTGAAAAGTCTTTGGATGAACTGAGGATAGGGGTGAAAGGCTAATCAAACTGAGAAATAGCTCGTACTCCCCGAAATGCATTTAGGTGCAGCCTCGTGGTGAGTCTTGCAGAGGTAGAGCTACTGATAGGGCTAGAGGGCTTCACCGCCTATCAACCCCTGACAAACTCCGAATGCTGCAAGATATACACGGGAGTGAGCCTGCGGGTGCTAAGGTCCGTGGACAAAAGGGAAAGAACCCAGACCATCAGCTAAGGTCCCAAAATATATGCTAAGTTGAATTAACGAGGTGCGACTGCTTTGACAGCTAGGATGTTGGCTTGGAAGCAGCCATTCATTTAAAGAGTGCGTAACAGCTCACTAGTCGAGCGGTTGTGCGTGGATAATAATCGGGCATAAGCATATTACCGAAGCTATGGACTGCATGACTTAAGTCATGATTGGTAGGGGAGCATTCCAGTCAGCGCAGAAGATGTATCGTAAGGTATGTTGGAGCGGCTGGAAAAGAAGATGTAGGCATAAGTAACGATAAGACAGGTGAGAAACCTGTCCACCGAAAGACTAAGGTTTCCTGATCAACGCTAATCGGATCAGGGTTAGTCGGGTCCTAAGGGTAAGCCGAACGGCGATCTCGATGGACAACTGGTTAATATTCCAGTACCACCGTGTACTGCGAAGGGGTGACGGAGTAGTGAAAGATCCGCGTACTGACGGAATAGTACGTTAAAGGGTGTAGTTATATCGCAATGGTTAATAGCTATAGTGATGATGAACCTGACAGTACCATGAGCCTTCGGGCAAGTGGATAGTGATCCTAAACAGACTTCCAAGAAAAACCTCTAAGCTTCAGGTACATGGTGCCCGTACCACAAACCGACACAGGTAGTCGAGGAGAGAATCCTAAGGTGCTCGAGTGATCCGTGGCTAAGGAACTAGGCAAATTAGACCTGTAACTTCGGGAAAAAGGTCTCCCGTCGCAAGACGGGACGCAGATAAATGGCCCAGGCGACTGTTTAGCAAAAACACATGGCTTTGCGAAATCGAAAGATGAAGTATAAGGCCTGACACCTGCCCGGTGCTGGAAGGTTAAGAGGGGGGGTTATTGTCCTTCGGGATGAGAAGCTCTGAATTGAAGCCCCAGTAAACGGCGGCCGTAACTATAACGGTCCTAAGGTAGCGAAATTCCTTGTCGGGTAAGTTCCGACCTGCACGAATGGTGTAACGATCTGGGCACTGTCTCAGCCACGAGCTCGGTGAAATTGTAGTCCCGGTGAAGATGCCGGGTACCCGCAACGGGACGGAAAGACCCCGTGAACCTTTACTATAGCTTAACATTGATTCTGGGTAAATAATGTGTAGGATAGGTCGGAGACTACGAAGCGGTTTCGCTAGGAATCGTGGAGTCATCCTTGAAATACGACCCTTTATTTATCTGGAACCTAACCCCCGCAAGGGGAGACATTGTTTGGTGGGTAGTTTGACTGGGGTGGTCGCCTCCAAAAGAGTAACGGAGGCTTCTCAAGGTGCCCTCAGCACGATTGGTAACCGTGCGCAGAGTGCAATGGCATAAGGGCGCTTGACTGTGAGACCGACAAGTCGATCAGGTACGAAAGTAGAGCATAGTGATCCGGTGGTTCCGCATGGAAGGGCCATCGCTCAAAGGATAAAAGGTACTCCGGGGATAACAGGCTGATCGCCGCCAAGAGCTCATATCGACGCGGCGGTTTGGCACCTCGATGTCGGCTCGTCACATCCTGGGGCTGGAGAAGGTCCCAAGGGTTCGGCTGTTCGCCGATTAAAGTGGCACGCGAGCTGGGTTCAGAACGTCGTGAGACAGTTCGGTCCCTATCTGTTGTGGGCGTAGGAGATTTGAGAGAACCTGACACTAGTACGAGAGGACCGTGTTGGACAGACCTCTAGTGTACCTGTTGTGGCGCCAGCTGCATCGCAGGGTAGCTATGTTTGGAAGAGATAAGCACTGAAAGCATCTAAGTACGAAGCTCATCTCAAGATGAGATCTCCTTTAAGGGTCGTTGAAGACTACGACGTTGATAGGTTGCAGGTGTAAAGGCGGTAACGTCAAAGCCGAGCAATACTAATTACCCGTAAACTTTCGGGGTGTTGATTTTATTAACTTTTTTCCGATATGTCAATAAGTATTGAAAAAGACAGAAGACCTATGATAAATGTGGAGAAGACGGAAGCCAGGAAGATAGATTCTTCGGACTTCGGACTTCAGACTTCAGACTTCAAAAGATCTTTAGGTGACTATAGCGTCGGGGTTCCACCTCTTCCCATTCCGAACAGAGAAGTTAAGCCCGATAGCGCCGATGGTACTGCATTTGTGGGAGAGTAGGACGTCGCCGACTTTAATTAAGGGTTCAGCCAAAAGCTGAACCCTTTTTTTATTGTGTCCTCCCCACTTCGGCCTTCGGCCACTCCCCACTGGAGATTGTTGCATCACCGATGAACCCCCTCGGCCTTCGGCCACTCCCCCTGGAGGGGGAGGAAATCAAGGAATTAACTGAAATTCAGATAATTGTCTGAGTTTTCTCCCCTTCAGGGGAGATGCCGCGCAGCGGCAGAGGGGTTTATATTCTTATGTCAAATTTCCCATGGTAGATGCTGCGACGCTAAACTCCTCGCATTGCCGGTGGAAGTATGGTTTATTGGTGTATATATTCTGGCAGAGGCTGACAGCATTTGGGGAACTAACATGTATATAGCTGTATCACCGATGAACCTCCTCGGCCTTCGGCCACTCCCCCCGGAGGGGGAGAAATATATGCATGTAATTGAAATTCAGTAAGCTGTCTGAGTTTCTCCCCTTCCAGGGGAGATGCCACGCAGCGGCAGAGGGGTTTATCTCCTTATGTCAAATCATCCCAGAGGAGACAGCGAAGCAATTAAAGATCAGCATAAAAAAAAAAAGGGATATGCCGCGCATATCCCTTCTTTTGTAAATATTATTAAATTTCTACTAGTAGAATTTATATCTCATATCAACGATCTTGGCTGCCTTACGGAGGGCTTCATAAGCTTCATAAGTGCCTCTCATCTGGTAGGTGGTGGTCATTCTTTCCTGTATCTGCTTAAGGTCCTCGCCTGCAGAGGTTGTAATATTGTTGGCCGTAAGCATAAATACTCCGTTAATTCCCTTTACCGGACCTGTAACAGCACCCTCTTTAGATACAGTGGATGCACCAATCAGAGCTGGTTCATTACCTGCACCAGGTACTGTGTATGATCTGAAATTAATCTGGGTGGCTTCCTGAACTGTAAGTCCCATTATCCTGGCAATAGCATCAAGAGTAGTTCCTGATACATTATTTTTAATAAACTCAGCAGAAATAACATCAGCCTTTTTGTCTTTCACAAGTACAAATCTGATATCGTTTTCAACATCTTTCTCAGGTGCGATTCCGTCTTCCTGAGCTTTGGTGCAATATCCTACAACATATTTATCACCTATTTCAAAAACTGCCTGTTGGCTGTTATCCAGAATAATCTTGTCTTTTCCTGTCTGGAATAGAGCCATAATCAGCGATCTTGGATTATCAAGTCCCGGTAATGTCTTTTGTTGCGGTGTTATATCATTTGCAACTATCTTATTAATACCTTTTTCAGCAACAGACTTGGAAAATTTTTCATATGTGTCATTCTCCCCGGCAAACTGACTTGCTTCACTGTAAGCTTTCTGTGTTGTAACTGACCCTGGTAGTATTTTCCTGTCAATGTATCCAATATTATATTTTCTTATATCCTTCGACTGAGCAAGAATCTCGATAATGTGAATTCCAAAGGTAGTCTCTGCAGTCACTAAGTCGCCTTTCTTGCCTGAAAAACATGCATTGTTGAAAGGTAATACCATTGTTCCCTCCTGGAACCAGCCGAGATCACCTCCGATCTGAGCAGAACCCGGATCATCAGAATCCTCTTTTGCAAGTGTTTCAAATTTAGCTCCTGCTTTAATTAATTTAACGAGGCTGTCAGCTTTCTCTTTGGCTGCTTCAAGTGATCTTGTCTGCCCGGTAGCTATAAGAATATGACGAACATGCACTGAATCAGGCCTGTTGGCAACAGCCAGGAGTCTGGCAATTTTGTAGGATCCATCTTCAATATATGGTCCGAATACATCTTTTGTATCGTCTTTTTTAACAAAATTCTTAAGAGTATCCGGTACACTGCTGAGTGGTATAAAAAATCCTACATAACGTGAATCAGAGGTCATATTAATGAATTGAGCAGGATCAGTTGCATTGGCAAAATCCTCTTTGGTTTTAAGCATCCATTCTTTGGTCTGCTGCTTGTCTTCTGCTGATGGAACAACATCAAAAGAAACATACTCTATATCCCTCGAAGCAGTCGTTTTAAAGTTTTCCTTGTGTTTTGAATAATAAGACTGGATATCACTCTGAGAAACTGTTACTGATGAATCAGGAACCAGTGAGTAATTTTTCTGTATAAAGCTGAAATCAACAGTATTAGCGGTAAGATTCTTTTCGAATTCTGCCTGTTTTGTTGTAACATAGAGCCCTTTGGCAACCAGGGTATTATATTTGGTGTTCATTCTGTCATTCACAATCTCGTTTTCAAAGAACAGCCAGTATTTTTTTGCTGTCTCATCAACCTCAGTCTGTTTAAGGAAGTTAACAAGAAATGACTTATTAAATGTTCCTGTCTGCTGATCAGTAAAAAGCTGTTGGACTATCTGATGAGGATTGTTCCCCAGAACTAATTCGTCAAGTTCTTCTGTACTTACGCCGATTCCAAGTTTTTTATACTGCGAATCAAGAATTTTTTCCCGAACCATTTGCTGCCAGGTCTGCTCCCTGATCGATTCATTTGTAGCTTCATCAATATTGGTTCTTCCTGAGAGTTTATAGATTTCAAGCAGATTCTGTAACCTTGCGTCATAATCCTGATATGAAATGTATTCGCCGCTTATCTGGCCGATTTCATAGTACTTTTTCTGCTTCAACCTTTGGCCTCTTCCTTTACCGAAGAAATCACTAACCACAAACAGGAAGAGTGAAAGGCCAATAACTCCTGCAACTAAAACACCGGCTTTCTCGCGTAAAAATTGAAGTGCTGACATTTAATATTTTCTTTAATAATTAATAGTAATATACCTTTTTTAATACAGGCGACAAATATAACAAATTTTCATTAAAACTCTGACCTGCCATTAAATTGTTGACTGTTCCGTAATTATTAGTAAGAGAACTGTTTATAATAATGTTTGTTTAAATATTGTAATATGGCAGGATTTATTTGAGAATGACTTCAATTATGATACTTAAAAGCTCATAAATGATCGGATCCCAAAAATTTAGCTTATCAGTTTAGTAGAATTTTGATTCAAAAGAATTTGTTAAATATTAGTACGGCTACTACTAAAATGCAAAAAAAATAAAAATAGCCTAAAAAAATAGGGGGTATATCTGGAAAAAAGAATAAAAAAATAAAAATATTCCTAAAAAAATAGGGCTGATATTAAAAAAAGACATATTTTTGCACAAAACAATACTTAAAAAAATGGCAGAACTGAGATTTAGTGCATTAAGGGAGGTATTCAACAGGGAGCCTGTTGCTTTTACCCCACCATCCAAGGTTATTTCCGAATATTTCGGAGAGAATGTTTTTGATCTTCCAAAAATGGAACATTACCTTTCCAAAGAAGCATATAAGGTAGTGAAACGTGCTATTAATGAGGGTAAATCTCTAACCCGTCATGGAAGCCGACATGGTTGCTACTGGTCTGAAAGCATGGGCCATAGGAAGAGGTGCTACACATTACACTCACTGGTTTCATCCTCTTACTGACGGTACAGCAGAAAAGCATGATGGATTCATTGAGATCGGCGATTTTGGTCATGTGGTTGAAAAATTTTCAGGTGAGGTTCTGGTTCAGTCTGAACCGGATGCATCAAGTTTTCCCAGCGGAGGAATACGAAATACTTTTGAGGCAAGAGGATATACTGCCTGGGATGTGTCATCACCGGTTTTCATTGTAGGTACAACTCTTTGTATTCCAACAATATTTGTTTCATATACAGGAGAAGCACTTGATTATAAGGCTCCACTTTTGAAAGCCCTTTCAGAATTAGACAGAGCAGCAGTTGATGTTTGCCAGTATTTTGATAAGGATGTAAACAAAGTAATTGCGACATTAGGTTGTGAACAGGAATATTTTCTTATTGATGAAGCACTTATATTATGCCAGACCCGACATAGTTCTTGCAGAAAGGACACTTATGGGACATCAGTCGTCAAAAGATCAGCAGCTTTCTGACCATTATTTCGGATCAATCCCTGAAAGAGTGATGGCTTTTATGGAAGATTTTGAGTATGAAGCTTATCGTCTTGGAATTCCTGTCAAAACACGTCATAATGAAGTAGCTCCAAATCAGTTCGAATGTGCCCCTATTTTTGAAGAGGTTAACCTTGCAGTTGATCATAATCAGATCCTGATGGATATGATGAAACGAGTTGGCAGAAAACATAAATTCAGAGTATTATTTCATGAGAAACCATTTGCCGGAATTAACGGATCAGGAAAACATAATAACTGGTCAATGGCCACAAATACAGGTGTAAACCTTTTATCACCGGGTAAAAATCCGAAGACTAATCTTCAGTTTCTCACCTTCCTGGTAAATGTAATAAAAGCTGTGAATGATCATAATGATATTCTCAGGGCATCAGTAATGAATGAATCAAATTCGTACAGGCTGGGTGGTCATGAGGCTCCTCCGGCAATTATTTCTGTGTTTGTTGGTATCTTATCTTACAGATATGCTTGAAAATATAGCCAGGAAAGTGACAGATAAGAAGATGACTCCGGCACAGAAAACAGAACTTAAGCTGGGAATTGGTAAGATACCTGAGATTTTACTTGATAATACCGACAGAAACCGTACTTCTCCTTTCGCATTTACAGGTAACAGATTTGAATTCAGGGCAGTAGGATCATCTGCAAACTGCAGCGCTTCAATGATTGTACTTAATGCTGCGGTTGCCAGTCAGCTTACACAGTTTAAAAAAGATGTTGATCTGATAATTAAAAAAGGAAGAAATAAAGACGAGGCTATATTCCAGGTACTGAAGAAATATATTCTGGAGTCGGAAAGGGTTTTGTTTGAAGGTGATGGATACAGTAAGGAATGGCATGCGGAAGCAAAGAAAAGAGGACTTTCAAATATTTCAAGTGTTCCTGAATCTGTAAGCCGGTATCTGACAAAAGAATCCAAGAGATGTTCTTATAGGAACAGGAGTATTCACAGATAAAGAACTGGAAAGTCGTGTTGAGGTTGAATATGAAAAATTCACAAAGAAGGTGCAGATTGAAGCCAGAGTGCTTGGCGATCTGGCTATCAATCACATTGTTCCTACAGGGATCAAGTATATGTCGATCTCTTATTGAAAATGTAAAAGGACTGAAGGAAGTATTTAATGACATCGAATTTGAAAGACTTGCCGGAGCCCGTAAAGAAGTGATAGTGACTATTTCAGATCATATCTCGATTATCAAGAAACTGACCAAGGAAATGATAGAAGAACGCAAAAAGGCTAATGTAATTGAAGATTCATATAAAAAAGCTATAGCATATGAAAGTAAGGTTAAGCCTTACCTCGATGAGATCAGGGTTCATATTGATAAGCTTGAACTGATTGTTGATAATGAAATGTGGCCTCTGCCTAAATACAGGGAATTATTATTTACCAGATAAATAGTAAGTATATTTATGTTTTTTGAAAAGGATTCCTGAAAGGGGATCCTTTTTTTTTATAACGCCAATAATGAATAATGACGGACCTATTTGCTGAATCACTTTTAAGAGGAGCTTACAGTTACCACTTCAAGGTTGAGGATTCAATTAGTAAATTATAATAAATTTAAAAGAGCTGCGTTAATTATTCTTATCAGACTTACTTAAATTGATTACATTTATAGGCAAAATGATGGTGGGATTATGAAACGAATTTTATTGCTCTTTAATACTGATTTTTACTTTATTTTCCCTGGAAGGCATAGCGCAGAAAAGGAAAACGGACCGGGCCTATTCGTCATATCGTGCAGGAGAGTATTATGATGCTATCGACCTGTTTAAGGATGCTTATTCCAAAACAAAAAAATCTGACAAGAGTGCCAGGACTGAACTGGTATTTATGATTGCCGAATGTTACAGGCTGATAAATGATCCGAAAAATTCAGAGACCTGGTATAAGTTAGCGGTTAGATCATCATACTCAAAACCTGATGCCCAGTACTGGCTTGCCGAATCACTTAAAAAGAACGGTAAATATCCTCAGGCTATTGATGAATTCAAAAAGTATAAACAGGTTGCACCTTCCGATGCGAGAGCAGATCAGGAAATACGTTCCTGTGAACTTGCTGAAGAATGGATGAGAAACCCGGAAGCATATAAAGTTGAGGAACTTAAGGATATAAACTCACGACAATCTGATTTCAGCCCGGCATATGGAAGGGATGATTTCGGACTTATCTATTTTACTTCCTCACGTGATGGTTCGGCAGGAAACAAAACTCATGGAGCAACCGGCCAAAATTATACTGATATTTTCGAAAGTCGTATCGATAAGAAATCCAAGTGGAGTACTCCTGTTCCTGTTGAAGGCATAAACAGCGAATTTGAGGACGGGACTCCTTCATTTACTGAAGATTATAAAGAGCTCTATTTTACTCGCTGTGAAGTCGGCAAAAGAGAGAAAAAAGGTTGTGAAATAATGTATTCTAAAAGTTCCGGTGATAAATGGAGCGCTCCAAAGAATATTGGTATACTTCCTGATTCAGTGGTGGCAGCACATCCTGCTATCTCAGCCGATGGTTCCGTATTATATTTTGTTTCCGATATCGCGGGCGGTTTTGGAAAGAAGGATATCTGGAAGTCTACCAGGGGCAAAGGCGGTGAGGGATGGTCGAAACCCGTAAATCTTGGACCGGACATTAATACACCGGGTGATGAGTTATTCCCTTATGTCAGGAAAGACGGAACACTCTATTTTTCATCTGATGGACTTATCGGAATGGGCGGACTTGATATTTTCAAAGCAAATCAACAACCCGACGGTAGCTGGATTGTACAGAATATGAAACCCCCGATCAACAGTAACAGTGATGATTTTGGAATTACATTTGAAAATGACGAGGAGAAAGGTATATTCAGTTCAACGCGTAAAGGGAGAGGTAACGACGAACTATACTCATTTGAATTGCCTCCTTTAAGATTTAATGTAACAGGATTGGTTAAAGATGAAAAAACAGGTGCTGCAATAAGCTCATCTGTTGTTAAGCTGATTGCAAGCGATGGTAACAGCCTTCAGGCTGAATCAGGTAACAGCGGCGAATTTAAGTTTGCCCTGAAAGCAGATGTCGATTATATCTTTGTTGCTTCAAAGAAGGGATATCTCAATGGTAAAGACAAAGAGACCACCAAAGGGTCAGGAAAAGAGCAGGGAATTTATGGTTACGATTCTGCTTACACCTATTGACAGGCCAATTGAGCTTCCGAATATTCTTTATGATTTTGGCAAATGGGACCTTCGACCTGAATCAATGGTATCGCTCGATAAGCTTGTTGAAACTCTCAATGATAACGAGAATGTGACCATCGAACTTATGTCGCACACTGATTCACGTGATACTGAAGAATATAACCAGGAACTCTCACAAAAACGAGCCCAGGTTGTTGTACAATATCTTATTGATAAGGGAATTGAGCCTGAACGACTCATGGCAAAAGGATATGGTGAATCAACTCCAAAGGTTGTTGATGCCGCAATAGCTGCACAGAATCCATTCCTGAAAATCGGAACTACACTTAGCGAACAATATATCAATTCACTGGATAGTGAGGAACACAAAGAGATTGCCCATCAGATAAACAGAAGAACCGAATTCAGAGTTTTGAGAACAGATTATGTCTCACCTAAGAAGTAAACTTATTTATTTTTCAGTTAAATTAGCATTACTAGTAATCAACGTTAAAAAGCTGAGATGAAGAAAAGATTGTTATTAATCTTAATAAGTGTCATTACTACACTTATTGTTTCTGCATCAGTTCCTAACATCCGCAACAATACGAATTCTGGTCATAACCGGTGGGCATGATTATAAAACTGAACAATTTAATCAGATGCTGGCAAGCCTTGGTGAGAATATAACATATCAGATTGAAGAACTGCCCGATGCTTACAAAATGTTTTTGCCCGAAAACAGAAGCAAGTACGATGTGCTGGTATTCTATCATATGTGGCAGGAAATAACAGAAGAGCAGGCAGTTGTTTTGTCTGCATGCATCAGAGAGGGAAAGCCTCTGGTTGCATTACATCACAGTATATGTGCTTATGATGACTGGCCAGAATATTTCAATATTATAGGCGGAAAATATTTTCATAAACCTACTACGGTTAATGGGATAACTTACCCTGCCTGTTCCTATATTCATGACCTGCACTTTAAAGTGAAAGTTGTTGATCCTGAGAATGCTGTAACAAAAGGAGTAACCGATTTTGATATATTTGATGAGACATATAAAGGATATTATATTGAAGATGATGTAATTCCTCTGCTTACAACCGATGAACCAAGCAGTAATATGGTAATTGGCTGGACTAAAACATACGGAAAGGCCAGGGTTGTAACACTGCAGAGTGGTCACGATGCACCAACATTTGAGAACCCTGATTTCAGAAAGATTCTGAAGCAGGCCATTGAATGGGTATATGCCGGCACAATGTGAAGCCAGGTTAAGAATAAATCGCGTTACGTGACTTTAAAGGGTAACCAGACCGGCTTCTTTCAGTAAATAAATATAATTTATAACATCCTGAAGTTCCGTTTCTCCCTGTTTCATCTGTGTGTCAAGCAATTTCTTTATATCAAGAGCAGAATTTTTACCATTACACAGCCTGCCAAGTTCCTGGGTATCTAACAGTACGATTATTATAAGAAAACTTCTCTTTTACCTTTGGATCAATTTTGCCAATTAGCTCAGTGTAACCCCTGTAACTCTTTTCAGTAATCAGGGCTCCGGGTTTTGCAATAATAGTCTTTGCTTTATTCTCCAATGCTGTTGGTTTAAAGGATACACTGGTTAATCCAAGCGATCTTGCTTTAGTAACTGCATAAGCATCGAACGATTTTATTGAAGCATCTCCGGAAGCATCGATGGAGCTTCCCAGTTTTGAAAGATATTCATTAAAATTATCTGAATTTGGGACAAGCTCGGACGTTGTATTAAGTGTTGATTTTTCATTTATTATGGATGCTTCGATAAAGCCTTTTGTTCTTTTATAAAGTCTCTCAAAATCATCTTTTTTTGCCTTGTCCAGTTCAGCTATAGCTCGTTCCATCTGTTTCCCTATTCGCTGACTGGCATTGCCGGTTACTTCTGCAGCTATTTTTAATGCTGAAGATTCTTCTGCATTAGCAATGGTATAAGCAGCTGCAGCGCCAATGAAACATACTCTTTTCAGTTCAGTAGGATCGCATTTATCTGCAATATCCTGCGAAGTGTGATAATAGAGATCCGGCCATGTAATCATCATGATACCCGGGACCTGTACTCCCCAGTCATTAAATACTTCATGATCAGATGATCCGTAATGGTCATCAATGGCAAAGTAAAATGGATCATCTGAACCTGTTGGAGCAACAATTCTTTTGACAAAACCACCTCTTCCTGAAACAGCCAGGCCGGCTCTGTTACCCAGCCCCACAAAGTTATAGTAGTTTTCCATTACATCATTGATATAGTGAGGATTACCGTAAGTTGTTCTGTGCATACACAGAAATGACTGATTCTTAAGCAGCCATAATCCAACCATATCAAGATTTATGTCGCAAAGGGTTTTCTTCATGATCTCTTTATTCTCAATAACCCAGGGTGCAGTACCGGAAAACTCCGGAGCCCATATAAATCTGATAGTGCGTAGTGGTCGTTCTATACGGCCCTCATTAATCATTGTATTAAGCATCCTGGCAATTTCCAGAATAGCCGCACAGCCCGAAAGATCATCATTTGCCCCCATCTTTACATAGCCTTCGAACAGATGTGCCGAGAATATTACTTCTCCGGCTTCAGAATCTCTGCCCTTGATTATACACGAAGGAACCTCCATGATCATAGTCAAGATTCTGAGATTTCACAACAGCATGAACAACTATTTTTTCTCTTCCAAGAAGTCTGTCACGAAGAATGATCCCATCGCGGGGAGAAAGGAAAAATCCGAACTTAAGGTCAGTATTACTGCCTCTTCTGCTTCCGATTCCGGAAATAGGAATTGCCAGAGGAACCTGCAGGGGACGCGGCGAGTCGTATGAGATAACACCAAGAGCACCCTTAGCAACGGCAAGTGAGTGGACCATTGCATATATTTCCCGATGTAACTGCTATTTTGCCTTCCACTCCGGCTTTTTCAATATCTTCTGATCTTCCTTCCCCAACCCATACCAATTCGGCTGTAACATCAGAATTAGTGCTCCCTGAGGCAAGAACTGCCGGCAGGTCATTATAATCGGCTATTTTTGATCTTCCCGGACTTACTTCCCAGACAGATCCTTCTATTCCATCCCATGTAGTTCCTCCCGGATACTTATTTACAACAGCACCTTCAAGTCCGTATTCCTTCATTTTATTCAGCATATATTGAGTTTCAAAGAAATATCCTGAGTACTCAGATGCTGGCCTGTCGTGAATATATGCGGCCATTTCATATATATGATTCATTGCCCTTTCTCCCGATGCTTCACCAATCAGTTCATCGATGGTTGTATCGGGTAACAGGGTGCGTGGAGTTGAATTCTGGCCTGTAACCGTTATGCATAGAAACATGATGGTAACAGAAGCAAAGGCAAATCTTAAAGTCTTCATTTGAGCTAATTTTTAGATTCCGGGTTCTGGTTATGGTTTATGGCGTAAGATAATGAACTTGGTTTTATATTGTTCAGGCCAGATAATTGTTTTACTGTTTTTTAACAATTATCCGATCCTGTAAATGACGATATGGTTAATTGAAAATGCAACCAATATAAGCTTTCGATGGTTATTCATATATTATCTGTCAGATTACCAGGATCAACTTTATCATTCTATCTTTTTATTTATATTTGTCCACTGAATTAACCAATATGTCCAAAGAATCCAAATACAGTAAAAGAGGAGCATCCTCATCAAAAGAAGACGTTCATAAGGCAATAGCAAATTTAGATAAAGGAATATTTCCCGGAGCTTTCTGTAAAATTGTTCCCGACTTACTCGGCGGCGATGATCAGTATTGTAATATTATGCATGCTGATGGAGCAGGAACGAAGTCTTCTCTGGCATATATTTACTGGAAAGAGACTGGCGATATGTCGGTATGGAAAGGCATTGCCCAGGATGCAATTGTAATGAATCTGGATGATCTTTTATGCGTTGGGGTCTGCGATAATATACTTCTTTCATCAACAATAGGACGAAACAGAAACCATATTCCCGGGGAAGTTATTTCTGCCGTAATAAATGGAACTGAAGAAGTTCTTGAAGAACTTCGCAGTCTGGGAATCGGAATCTGGTCGACAGGAGGTGAAACGGCTGATCTTGGTGATCTGGTAAGAACAATCGTTGTTGATTCAACGGTAACTGCAAGGACTAAAAGAAGCGATATTATCTCTAATAAAAACATCATGCCGGGCGACGTGATCATAGGATTATCTTCTTCAGGAAAGACTAATTACGAAAAGCAATATAACAGCGGGATGGGAAGTAACGGCCTTACTTCGGCACGTCACGATATTTTTGCTCCTTACCTTGCATCAAAATACCCTGAAAGTCTCGATACAACGCTTACTTATGATCTTATTTACTCAGGCAGATACAGACTTACCGATCCTGTTGAGGGACTGGATATAGATGCCGGCAAAATGGTTCTTTCTCCTACCAGGACCTATGCCCCGGTAATAAAAAAGGTTCTTCAGACAATGAGGCCGGAGATTCATGGTATGATACATTGTTCAGGAGGTGGTCAGACAAAAATTATGCATTTTGTTGATAATTTGCATGTTGTAAAGAATAATATGTTTCCGCTGCCTCCATTATTCAGGATTATTAACGAGCAATCAGGAACACCATGGAAGGAGATGTACAAGGTTTTCAATATGGGCCACAGGTTTGAGATCTATACTGATCAGAAAAATGCTTCTGCAATAATCGATATCGCAGCTGAGTTTAATCTTGAAGCCAGGGTGATAGGATATTGTGAAATGTCTGATTCCAGAAAACTGACAATAAGCTCTGAATACGGCACTTTTGAATATTAGCATCAATATTAAGGGCATATTTTAACTGAGTCGTTTTCTTCACTTAGAAAATCGTGGTTCAAAATTTTATATACTGACTTCTGATGACCCCATTTATGCAACTACTTTATCTGTTTAAAAAGTCTGATTCAGATACATAATTCCCCCTGACACAGGGAGAATGGACCGACCTGTATAAATGAAATTCGATTTTTATTTCCGCTTTTTTATTACCTTTGCACGCTGAAAATTTACTATACTATGGCAAACAACATGATTCTTGAGAGACTGGAGGGAGTGAAAACCCGCTTTGTTGAGGTAGGAGAGCTTCTTACTCAGCCTGGTATTCTCTCGGATATGAAGAAGTATGTCAGGTTGACTAAAGAATATAAAGATCTCCAGCCTATAGTGGAGTCGTATGAAAGATATAAACTGGCATTAAGTAATATTGCCAATGCCAGGGAATTGCTCTCAACTGAGAAAGATGAAGAGATGCGGGATATGGCAAAAGCCGAACTTGATGAACTGAATGACGGTATCCCTGACATGGAAGAGGAGCTCAAGTTGTTAATTATACCTACTGATCCTGAGGATGATAAAAATGCTGTTATGGAGATCAGGGCTGGTACAGGAGGTGATGAAGCAAGTATTTTTGCTGGCGATCTTTTCAGGATGTACAGTAAGTTTTTTGAGGCAAAGGGATGGAAGGCAGATGTAACAAATATGTCGGAAGGTACTGCCGGAGGTTATAAAGAGATAGTTCTGAGTATTACAGGGGAAGGTGTATATGGCATAATGAAATATGAATCAGGGGTTCATCGTGTTCAGAGAGTGCCGCAGACAGAGACACAGGGACGTGTGCATACCTCTGCGGCATCAGTGGTTGTGTTTCCTGAAGCTGATGAGTTTGATATAGATCTCAGGACTGAAGATATTCGTAAGGATACATATTGTTCATCAGGACCAGGAGGGCAATCGGTAAATACAACTTATTCAGCAATAAGGCTTACTCATATACCATCAGGAATAGTAGTTACATGCCAGGATGAAAAATCGCAGCTTAAGAACTACGATAAAGCACTTAAAGAGCTAAGGACAAGGCTATATAATCTTGAATACCAGAAGTATATTGATGGAGTGGCTCTTCGCAGAAAGACGATGGTTTCAACCGGCGACCGTTCTGCAAAAATTCGTACTTATAATTATCCACAGGGAAGAATGACGGATCACAGGATTAATTATACAGTTTATAATCTTCCTTCTATCCTCGATGGTAACCTTGATGAGGTTCTGAGTAAATTACAGATGGCTGAAAATGCTGAAAGGCTGAAAGAGAGCAATATCTAAACCCATTGATAATGAATCATTCCAAATTATTTGAGAACATAGTCAGAAAACGTTCTTTCCTTTGCGTTGGACTTGACTCTGAACTCGAAAAAATTCCTGCATTTCTTCATAAAGAGAAGGACCCTTTATTTGAGTTCAATAAAAGAATTATTGATGCAACTCATGAATATGCAGTGGCTTATAAGCCTAATGTAGCATTTTATGAATGTCATGGTGCCAAAGGTTGGTTATCGCTTGAAGCAACTGTTAAATATATAAAGGCCAATTATCCCGATCTGTTTGTAATAGCAGATGCAAAGCGGGGAGATATAGGAAATACATCAAAAATGTATGCTAAGGCATTTCTCGAGAATATGCCTTTCGATGCGCTTACTGTTGCTCCTTACATGGGTGATGATTCTGTAACACCATTTCTTTCGTACAGTGAAAAATGGGTTGTACTTCTTGCACTTACCTCAAATACCGGAGCTGATGATTTCCAGTATCATACTGACAATGGAACCAGACTTTTTGAGAGAGTCCTTACTGTTTCGCAAAAATGGGGTAACATAGATAATATGATGTATGTTGTTGGGGCTACCCGTGCAGAGATGCTTAAAGATATCAGAAAGATTGTTCCTGATCATTTTCTTCTGGTTCCGGGAATAGGTGCCCAGGGAGGCAGTCTGGAAGAGGTGGTGAGATATGGGATGAATAATAAATGTGGTCTTCTGGTAAACTCATCAAGGGGAATAATCTTTGCTGACAACAGCGAAAACTTTGATAAGGTAGCCGGCGAAAAAGCCAGAGGAGATCCAGCTTGAAATGGAGAAATATCTCTCGGAAAGAGGCCTGTTCTAAATAAGCTACCTTTTAAGATAATTACAACATCTTTTCAATATACATTCGAAAATTCTGTATCCCTGGAATCTGTATCCATAGGATTGCTTTATCGTAAATGAGAGCGTGACTCCTCGGGATGACCCCGTCACACACTTTGAACTTAGTTATTGGAACCTTTTCATGGTTAATCTCGATATGTTCATAGTACCTCATTGTGAGTGCACGTGAGATGTCCTTGCAGTGCGTACGAAAAGCGAATTCCACATCGGATCATTCATTCAATTAATTTCTTGCACCTTTCCTCCTTTTTCATATATTTATATTCTTGCTGCTTCTCATTCAAATTGTGCTAAAATGAAAGAGGAGTTTCTTCATTACCTGTGGAAATACCGCTTGTATGATACTGAAAAACTGGTTGATCCGGATGGAGCAAAAATCATTGTGATCAATCCCGGTGAGTATAACCGTGATGCCGGTCCGGATTTTTTTAATGCCCGTATTAATATTGACGGAACAGAATGGGCCGGAAATATTGAAATACACATCAGGTCATCACATTTTGATATCCCATGGTCATCAGAATGATCCGGCATACAATAATGTTATTCTGCATGTTGTAGCTGAAAATGATAAGATTGTATTTAATTCCAGGGGGGAAGAACTGCTGACAGTAGCATTAAGATTTCAACAGCGAATTATATACTAAATATCTGCAGCTGGTAAATACACCTTATATAATTGCCTGCCAGGATGAAATAAAAAAGATAGAAAGCATATTTATATTCAACTGGTTAAGTTCGCTGGTTGTTGAACGCCTATCGAAGAAAGAAGAAATGATTCTGAATATTCTTGCTGAGACCTCAACTGACTGGGAAGAGACATTTTACAGATTATTATCGAGGTATTTTGGGTTCAGGGTCAATACCGAACCATTTGAGATGCTTGCCAGGACACTACCGTTTAAAATTATAAGAAAACATGCAGACAACAGATTTCAGATCGAAGCACTCCTTTTTGGTACGGCAGGAATGCTTGAGGAGGGACTTTTCAAAGAAGCTCTATCTGATCAGTACTATAAAGATCTGATTAAAGAGTACAGGATGCTATCATCTAAATATTCACTTCATCCTATGCATGGATGGCTATGGAAATTTTCCCGTCTGCGACCTGCAAATTTTCCTACGATAAGAATTTCTCAGCTTGCAGCGATGCTATCCGTAACCGGAGGATTTTTTCCAATATACTGGAAGCAACTGAAGTAAGTCAGTTAAATAATTTATTTGAAGTGAAAGCATCAGAATATTGGGACAGCCATTATGTTTTTGGAAAGAAGACCAGGGAGATTGCTAAGAACACAGGTGTTCAGGCCACTGATATCCTGCTTATAAATGCTGTGATACCTGTGCTGTTTTTATATGGAAAGCTAAGGTATCGACCTGATCTGAGTGAAAGAGCACTTGAATTCCTTGATAAGATTCCGGCAGAAGAGAATTCCATAACAGAAGAGTGGAAAATAGCAGGAATTAAGGCTGAGTCTGCATTCTCCTCACAAGCTCTGTTACAATTGAGAAATGAGTACTGCAAAAGAAGAAGATGTCTTCAATGCCATATCGGAAGCCGGCTTATCTGCATGGGAACCAAACTGATAGAAGAGAGTGATCTTATGCTTGAGCCATAAGGGGATGAGGAAAGAAAGTTATTATTTGGAGGAATTTATTGTTAGATGATCAGGAAAATAATTTCGGTTTTTCTAAATCGATTTCAGATTTTTTCTTTGTTGGCAGATAAATTTTCTGCGAACCTTATCTAAATCTTTTGACGAAAGTTCGTTTTTCATGTGACAAATAGCTGAATGATAGCATTCTTCCACGCAACGTTTTGGAAGTAAAATCCGTCTTACTATTGTATGGGAGTCAATAATTTTAGTGATTTATTTGTTACTGGAAATAAAATATTGAAGAACTTTTAAAAAAAAAAGTAAATTGTTTGATTATTTACATAAAAAAGCCTTATTTTTGCGTTCCAAAATTGGAGACTCGATATATTTATGGATAAACAATATTTTAATTAGAGATATGTATTTAACAACAGAAAAAAAGCAGGAGTTTTTCAAGACATTTGGAACATCTGAGATCGATACAGGAACTGCAGAAGGCCAGATAGCGCTGTTTTCGTACAGGATCAATCATCTTACAGAGCATCTTAAGAAGAATAAGAAAGATTTCAGTACCCAGCAGGCTCTTATTAAGCTTGTAGGGAAAAGGAGAAGACTTCTGGATTACTTGAAAATTAAAGATATCGAGCGGTATCGCGAAATCATAAAAGCATTGAAATTACGTAAATAAGAGTAAAAAAGGCAATTCTGAATTGCCTTTTTTCATATTATTTAATTATTTTGTAATTTCAATATTAACAAATCATATAATATAATGTTTAAAATAAAAGAAAAGATTATTGATCTCGGTGATGGGAGAACAATAACCCTTGAAACAGGCAGAATGGCCAGACAGGCTGATGGTTCTGTTTTGTTAAAAATGGGAAAAACAATGTTGCTTGCAACAGTAGTATCAGCAAAGGAGGCAAAAGAAGATACTGATTTCATGCCACTTTCAGTTGAATATAAAGAAAAATATGCTTCATCCGGACGTTTCCCGGGTGGATTTATGAAAAGAGAAGCAAGACCTTCAGATTATGAAATACTTATATCAAGACTTGTTGACAGGGCATTCAGACCTCTTTTCCCTGATGATTATCATGCAGAAACATTTGTAACAATCAGCCTGATTTCGGCTGATATGGATATTATTCCTGATGCACTTGCCGGACTTGGCTGCATCAGCTGCACTTGCTGTTTCTGATATTCCTTTCAACGGCCCAATGTCAGAAGTAAGAGTTGCCAGAATTAACAATAAATTTATTGTTAATCCAACTGCAACACAGCTAAAGGATGCTGATATTGATCTTATGGTTGGTGCTACATATGATAATATCCTGATGGTTGAAGGTGAAATGAAAGAGGTATCTGAAGAAGAGATGCTTGAAGCTCTTAAAATTGCTCATGATACAATAAAAATTCATTGCAAGGCACAGATGGAATTTGCAGAAGAGGTTGGATCAACAGTAAAAAGAGAGTATAGTCATGAGGCGAATGATGAAGATCTTAGGAAGAAAGTATGGGATGAAACATATGCAAAATGTTACCAGGCTGCAAAATCATCAACATGCCGACAAACATAAGAGTATTGATGCATTTGAAGCAATTATAACTGATTTCATAGCTCAGTATACTGAAGAAAATCCTGTAAATGAAACACTTGTAAAAAAATATTATCACGATGTACTGAAAGAAGCATCAAGAAGGCTTGTTCTTGATGACAATATCCGTCTCGATGGCAGAAAACCTGATGAGATACAGACAAATTGTATGTGAAATAGATCCTTTGCCTGCAACTCATGGATCAGCACTATTTACAAGAGGTGAAACACAATCACTTACTACTGTTACCCTCGGAACAAAACTTGATGAGAAGATAATTGATGAGGTATTAAATAAAGGAACTGAAAAATTCACACTGCATTATAATTTTCCTCCTTTTGCAACAGGTGAAGCAAAACCTGCCCGTGGTCTTAGCAGAAGAGAAATCGGACATGGAAATCTTGCTCACCGTGCACTTAAGAACATGATGCCTTCTGATGAAGAGAATCCATATGCAATAAGGGTTGTTTCAGATATTCTTGAATCAAACGGTTCATCATCAATGGCAACAGTATGTGCCGGAACACTTGCTCTGATGGATGCAGGTATAAAACTTAAAAAGCCTGTTTCAGGAATTGCCATGGGGCTTATAACAGATAAAGAAACAGATAAATATGCAATATCTTTCCGATATTCTTGGTGATGAAGATCATCTTGGTGATATGGATTTTAAGGTAACCGGAACACGTGATGGGATCACTGCAACACAAATGGATATAAAAGTTGAAGGACTTTCTTTTGAGATACTTACAAAAGCACTTACAGGCAAAAGCCGGAAGATTGCATATTCTGAATATAATGAAGGAGATAATTTCAGAACCTCGTCCTGAGCTTAAACCTCATGCTCCAAGAATTGAAATGCTTACCATACCAAAAGAAATGATCGGAGCACTGATTGGTCCTGGTGGAAAAGTAATCCAGGAGATACAGCGTGCAACAGGCGCTACAATAATAGTTGAAGAAATTGATGGTCATGGAGATGTAAATATATTTGGTAGAAAATGAAGAAGTTATAACTGCTGCACTTGACTGGGTGAAAAAAATTGTCACCGTTCCTGAAATTGGACAGGTATACAAAGGAAAAGTTAAGACAATTGTTCAGTTCGGAGCATTTGTTGAGATACTTCCGAATAAAGATGGACTGCTCCATATATCAGAAATAGAGTGGAGAAAAGTTCAGAAGGTTGAGGATGTACTTGAAAGAAGGACAGGAGGTTGAGGTTAAGATAATTGATATTGATCCTAAAAGCGGAAAGATAAAATTGTCAAGGAAAGAATTACTGCCACGTCCTCCACGACACCGGAGAATGAAAAAAGAAATCCTGAACAGAATCAGAATAATTAAGAGAATCCCGCATTTGCGGGACTTTTTTATTGCAATTTTTCTGTCAATTTTTAAATTTGTTTAAGGTAACATTTATTACCAGACAATATAAATTAGTGCATTAAAGGATGAAGATTAAATATAATTATGTAGTCATTGAAGGAAATATCGGAGCAGGTAAAACCACACTCTCTACAAAAATTGCCAATCAGTTCAATGCACATCTGATACTTGAACATTTTGCCGATAATCCATTTCTTCCAAAATTTTATAATGATCCTGAAAAGTATTCATTTCCTCTTGAACTTTCATTTCTGGCAAGCAGGTATAAACAACTTAAGGAAGAGCTTGTACCACAGGATCTGTTTAAGTCATTCACTGTTGCAGATTATTATTTCATGAAATCGCTGGTATTTGCCGCCTCAACGCTTACAGGAGATGAATATAATCTTTACAGGCAGATATTTTATATCATTTATGGTTCACTTCCAAAGCCCGATATTTATGTATATCTTCATCTTAATCCTGACAAGTTACTGCAAAATATTGAAAAAAGGGGACGGAATTATGAGAAATCAATAACAAGAGAATATCTTCAGAAAATACAGGATAGCTATTTTTCGTTTTTCAGACAAAATCCGGAAAACAAATATCTGGTAATGATGTTAATGAGATAGATTTTGTTGCAAATGAAAAGGATTATACCAGAGTTATTGATGCAATTTTTTTTGACGATTATCCGGTTGGACTAAATAAAGTAATATTGTAGTTTATTATTTGTGTTTCAGATTGTTAAAAGATGAAAACCAGTAATACTTTTAATTCAGAGACATCTGAAAATATGTAAATTATATAAATACTAAACTGAATTTTGTAAGACTTTATACTCAAGACATTCTTAACTTTTCCGAAATAAATTTTGAAAATGTAAGAAGAATTAATTCAGGAATAGTATAATGTGCAAATATATCATTCAGCATATATATGTTCAAAGCGTAATGTTAAACAACTGTTTAACTACAAATTATAAAATTGTTACTTTTTACAGTCTCAAATATTATTTTTACATATTTGCTTAAATTATGACTAATTTATTGTAAATTTGTGCAAATATTAGAAATCATTAATTGTTTAATAAACAAAAACCAACTAATCATAAACAAATAACATTTTTAACTATGAAAAAATTCAGAAGCTATTTTATCCTTATCCTGGCCGCTATTCTTATGCAAGTTGCAGTGGATTGAATAAGATGAAGAAAAACTCGGACTTGATTAAGTATGAGGTAACTCCAAAAGTACTTGAAACACATGCAGGCATGGTAACTGTAACAATCAAAGGTACTTTCCCAGCAAAATACTTTGATAAGAAAACTACACTGACAGCTACTCCTGTACTTACATATGCTGGTGGCGAAACTGCTTTTGAAAAAGTTCAGGTTGTTCAGGGTGAAAGTGTTCAGGCTAATAATAAGGTAATATTATAGTGGTGGCGATTTTACATATACAGGTTCTGTTCCTTACAAGGATGCCATGAAAATATCTGAACTGGTGTTGAGAATAAAAGCTACAGAGGATCAAAAAGTCTTGATTTTGATCCTGTTAAATTTGCTGATGGTGTAATTGCTACTTCAACTCTTGTTGAGAAAGAAGCGAAAGCCGATTATGATGAAAGATAATTATGTAAGGATTACTCCTGAAACACAGATGGCAGATATTAATTATCTTATTAACAGAGCTGATATCCGCAGTTCAGAACTTAAAGCTGAAGATATTGCTCTTCTGAAAGAATATATTAAAACAGTTGAAGCAGATCCTAATCGTCAGTTAAAAATAGCTGTTGTTAGTTCATATGCTTCACCTGATGGAACAATGAAAATTAATGAGAAGCTATCAGAAAGAAGAGGTGAACTGCTGATAAATTCATAAAGAAAGAATTTGCAAAGGTTGAAGCTGCAAAAGCTGAAGGATTTCTTTAATGAAAAAACTACTGCTGAAGACTGGGAAGGTTTTAAAACAGAAGTTGAAAAATCTTCAATTCAGGATAAAGATCTTATTCTCCGTGTTCTTTCAATGTATTCTGATCCTGATGTCCGTGATAAAGAAATCAAGAACATGACTTCTGCATTTGAAGTTCTAAAAACAGACATCCTTCCAAAACTGAGAAGATCAAAAATGGCTGTCAATGTTGAAAGATCGGTCGTACAGATGAGCAGATACTTGCACAGATGAGATCTGATCCTAAGCATTGAGTCTTGAAGAAATGCTTATGCTGCCAGCTAACTTACAAAAGATCAGAATCGAGAAACTTAATTTCTATCAGACAACAGCAGAAAACTATCCCAAATGTATCCGTGCTGCAAATAACATTGGTTACACATATATGTCTAGGCAAAACAGATGAAGCAATCGCTGCATTTGAAAAGGCAAAAGCTATCCAGAATAATGACGTAGTTAAAAATAATCTTGGCTTCGCTGCCTTGTAAAGGGCGACATGGCAAAAGCTGAAGAGTATTTCAATTCAATGACTGCTGCAACTCCTGAATCAAAATGGGGACTTGGTATAATTGCAATTACAAAAGGTGAATATGACAAGGCTGTTAATAACTTTGGAACAGAGCCAGTTTCAATCTTGCTCTTGCTCAATTCTGAAAGGTGATGTAAACAGAGCAAAAACAACTCTTGATAGTATGAAGGACCTGGGCAAAAACGGAAACTATCATATCTGAAGGCAGTTGTCGGTGCCCGTCTCGATGACAGAAACTATATGCTTGAAAGGTCTTCGTGAAGCAATCGGATTCAATGCAGACTGGAAAGCATATGCAAAAACAGACCTCGAATTTGCTAAGTTCTTCAATGATGATACATTCAAATCAATAGTTCAGTAAGAATAATTAAATATATTAAAAAGCTGCCTCGAAAAGGCGGCCTTTTTTTATTTCTTCAACTCCCATGGAGCATGTACATTCACTTGACCTCTTCGGCTGATGATGAGTTTTCTGTTTAGTTCCCAAAGAGACTATTCCCGCACTTACTGCAATATTGAAGGAATGTTTCGTCCCGAACTGCGGAATTTCAACACACATATCACAAATGATTAAAATATACTGATCAACCCCATTTACTTCATGACCAAAAAAGGGCATATTTTTTGTTTTTCAGAAATTACCATATTCTGCAGCTCAATAGATCCTTCAGTCTGTTCAATTCCAATAAGTATATATCCTTTTGTTTTTAAGTTCTTTAACAGCTTCAATTGTAATCTGAAAATATTTCCAGCTACCGATTCTGTTGCTCCAAGAGCAGTTTTATGAATTTCCCGGTGAGGAGGAGTGGCGGTGATTCCGCATAGGTAAATAGCTTCAGTAAGAAAAGCATCTGCAGTCCTGAATACGGATCCTACATTGCTTTGGCTTCTTACATTGTCGAGAATTATAACAAAAGGAGATTTTTCTGAAATTCTGAATTGTTCAACTGTTTTTCTTTCCAGTTCCCTGTTTAGAAGTTTTCGCATCTTTTTTATACGAAAATAATTAATTAATCTGGTAAATATTGTTATTTTGTAATCAGTGAAATATATGATTAAGAGTTTTTAATTTAAATAACAGTAAGATATGAATATTCATGAATTTCAGGGTAAATCATTACTAAAGGCTTATAATGTTGATATCCAGGAAGGATTTGTAGCAGAAACACCGGAACAGGCAGTTACTGTAGCAAAGCAGTTGAAGGAAAAATTCGGATCTCAGTTTTTTGTTGTAAAAGCACAGATACATGCCGGAGGAAGAGGAAAAGGGGGAGGTGTAAAGCTGGCAAAATCTATTGAGGAAGCGGGCAAAATAGCAGGCAGATACTGGGAATGCAGCTTATTACTCCACAGACCGGACCAGAAGGAAAAAGAGTAAACAGGGTACTTATTGCACAGGATGTTTATTACAAAGGAGAATCGAACCAAAAGAATTTTATATAAGTTTTTTCTAACAGAAATACTGGCAGATATATTTTCATGTATTCTCCTGAAGGTGGAATGTCAATTGAAGAAGTTGCTGAAAAAACACCTGAGCTTATATTTACTGAGGAAATTGATCCGGGAATCGGATTACAGCATTTCAGTCACGAAATATTGCCTTTAATCTTGGATTATCAGGAACTGCATTTAAAAATATGCTGAAGTTTTTGCAGGATATATGAAACATTCATCAGTTGTGATGCACAGCTACTTGAGATAAACCCGGTTTTAAAAACAAGCGATAACAGGATACTTGCTGTTGATTGCAAACTGGTGCTCGACGATAATGCATTGTACAGGCATCCCGACTTGCAGCATGAGGGATATCAATGAAGAGGATCCTGTTGAAGTTGAAGCAGGTAAGCATAATCTGAATTTTGTAAAACTCGATGGAAATGTAGGCTGCATGGTAAACGGAGCAGGACTTGCAATGGCTACAATGGATATAATTAAACTATCAGGAGGATCACCTGCTAATTTTCTTGATGTTGGTGGAGGTGCCAATCCCAAAACAGTTGAAGCCGGATTCCGGATAATCCTTAAAGATCCTGCAGTAAGAGCAATCCTAATAAATATTTTTGGAGGTATAGTAAGATGCGACAGGGTTGCAAATGGTGTGGTTGAGGCATATAAATCAATTGGTGAAATAAAGGTACCGGTAATTGTAAGACTGCAGGGAACAAATGCGGAGGAAGCAAAAGAGATAATTGATAATTCAGGACTTGCAGTATTTTCTGCAATTTCATTCAGAGAGGCTGCTGCTTTGGTAACAAAAGTATTGAATTGACCCGTTAAGGATCAGAGGACATTAATATTGGTTTTGCAATGCTTATTTCGTGCTTAAGAGAATCAGGATTTATAACTACTCGGAATCGAGCAGAGCCCTGTGCAACTATACTGTACAAGGTAAAATTAATTCTGCAGTATCGATTTTGGTTACATCTTATTTTTTATGTGATTCGTCGCAAAATGGTTTATTTGCAGATTTTCCGCATCTGCAAAGCAAAATTTCACCAGGAGAATTTTCTGTTCCTCTTTTAAGATCCTTTAAAAGAAAATTTCCTGTAATTTTTAAAGGTCCGAATTCAATTACTTCTATAGTTGCCTGTGATTTTTTTTCTTTGTTCTCTTCCATTGTGAAGAATTAACCATTAAAACCTATTTTTCTGTGTTGTCCGTCGCAGAATGGCATATGGTCACTGACTCCGCACCTGCAAATAGAAATCATACTGTCCTTATCTCTTTCTTATTACCGTCGTAGTCAGAGTAAAATTCCCTTTAATAATAATGGGTCCATCAGTCATAACCTTAACAGAAACCGGATGTTCTTCAGGAGCTATTTTCGTTTTTCATAAGTTCAGGCCTTCTGAACTTAATATGATTCAACTGGTCATCACCAACAGAATTGTTTTTAGATTCATCATTCCATTTCCAGCTGAAAGCTTCGGTGGGCATAAATTTACTACTTCAATAATATTTTCGGTTGTAGAGTTGTCTAAATCAACCCAAGGTCTCCTGCCCGGATCAAAAACTTCAATCAGTTCCCTGTAGCAATATGATGCATGAACACATGCCGATGGTTTCCAATAAACTGTAATTTCATCGTTCTTGTATCTTCTTCCCCCTGAAAATTGTTTATCATCTTTTTCCATCACAATCAAGTTTGAAGTGAAAATAAATCTTAGTCAATCTAAGATAACAGAATGATAAGTAGTTTGTATTTTTTTTTATTGAATTCTGTCAAAAGAACTCTAAGTTAAATTTTCAGCCTGCAATTTAACAAATTTTAAAAATATCCTGAAAGGTGACTTATATGAATGAATAACTTTATTATTAATCATGTTTTAAATTGGTAAAATTCACTTACTTAGAAAAGATTGAATGAAATTTCTTGTTCATTTTTAAATGGGAATAATTTCTGATAATATTGATAATTAAGAATTACAGAAGTTTTAATTTGGAGTATAAGTAAAATTTGTATTTCATTATGTTTTATTTTATGGTTAGGAGGTCGGAATATGTCGTTCAGACTATACCAGATATATTCTTTATTATTATGTTCGTATACATTTCTCTTGTACAAGTCATTATATTCTGTTGGTATTGCACCTTCGGGCAATTCCGGATAGCTGGCTTATATACTGTCAGTTTATCCAGACAATAAATATTATACTTATTTTACTTGGAGCTCTGTAATTATCTGTTGTAATTATATATTGTGCGCTAAGGCTTAGGAAAGTAAACAAGGCACTAAAGGAAAAGAATGATGAAATTCTTAAGATCAATCTAAATCTTCAAAGAACTAACGGGGAACTTACAAATCAGAAGGAACTGATTACCAAAGAACACTCGGAGACAGAAAAGTTTTATGGGATTCTTGTTCAGTCAGCCAATGACGGAATTTCTTTCTACGATAGAGACTGGAATCTGATATATGCCAATCCGGCTTTTTATTCCATGATTGGATATGACATTAATCTTACGATTCGTAAGTCCACTGGATCTTATACATCCTGAAGATAAGGAATATATCAGGAAAAGATCAGAAGCACTGTGACAATGGATTTTTTGAATCAGAGGTCCGTCTAAACATAGTGAAGGTCATTTTATTAATTTGTCAACCAGATCGGTTACGGTTAAGAATGATAATGATGAAGTACTTGGAGCTCTGACGATCTCGCGCGATATAACGAGATTGAAGCAGGTTCATGAAGACCTGATCAAAGCCAATATAGAAGCTGAGGCAAGTAACAGGCTTAAAACGAGTTTTCTGGCAAATATTTCTCACGAGATACGAACTCCCTTAAATAGTGTGGTTGGTTTTTCAAATCTTTTCCTTGCAAATGATTTACCCAGGGAAGTAAAGGAAGAGTATATTGAACATATTAATCATAATAGTGAAAAATTACTTCAGATTATAGGTGATATAATTGATCTGTCACGGCTTGAAAGCTCCCAGATTGAAATTACTTATGAGGAAACATCACTCAACTCAATAGTAAATGAAATAATTGAAGAATCCAGTCAGATTATAAGACGTAACGAAAAGTCTATAATACTGAATGTTAAAAATAAGTTTGAAGAGAAGGTGACCTGATATTCACTGACAGGATATGGTTGAAAAGAGTACTGAATCACCTGATGGATAATGCAATTAAATTTACTCTTGAAGGATCGATAGAATTCTCATATCTGTTTGAAAAAGATCATATTGTTTTTAAGATCAAGGATACAGGCATTGGAATAAACAAAGAGAATCTAAATCGTATTTTCGAAGAATTCCGTCAGGAAATTGATGGACATCACCGTCCTTTTGAAGGTCTGGGTATTGGTCTTACTCTGGCAAAAGAGGTAATAGAGAGAATGGGAGGGAAGATTTTTGTTCAGTCAGAAAAGGGAGTAGGTTCTGAATTCAGCTTTTCAATACCATACCGTCCGGCAGGAAGAACCAGGAATAAAGTGAAGATTTTAAATGATGAGAATATGTTGTCTTCAATAAACTGGAGTTCCAAAAAATGTCTTCTTGTCGATGATAATAAGGATGTTTTGATCTATCTGAACAGAATATTGCTCGATACCGGAGTCACAATACTTATGGCCAGTTCAGGCTATGAGGCAATAGAACTCATAAAGAAACACCTGATATGGATGTTGTTCTTCTCGATATGCAAATGCCTGAAATGAATGGTATTGAAGCAACAAAAGAGATCAGGAAAATTCGCAAGAATCTTCCTATTATTGCCCAGACTGCTTTTATTTTTGAAGATGACAAAGATATTATTCTTGAAGCCGGATGTGATGCATGTCTTATTAAACCAATCAGGAAAGACCATCTCCTTACGGTAATGTCAAGCTTTGTGAAATCAACCTGACGTAACCTGATTCAGCCGGTGTTTTAAATAATGCCAATAATTCAGGTTTGAAGTCTGCGAATCCTGAAGACTCAACATTACTCTGAAATTTATTCTTACTTTGCATACAGCTACAGTATTATGAAAACATGGTATGCCGATATTATTCTTCCCTTTGCAGTGAGAGGGAGATTCACCTACATGATTCCTGAGGAATTTGTATCTGAAATTAAGCCGGGTGTAAGAGTAAGAGTACAGTTCGGTGGCAGGAATCTGTATGCAGGTATTGTGAGTAATGTACATGATATACCTCCTTTAATTAAAAATGTTAAGCCTGTAATTGAGATTCTTGATACCATCCCTGTTGTAAATGAGAAGCTTCTTAAGTTGTGGCACTGGATATCC
This sequence comes from uncultured Bacteroidales bacterium, assembly GCA_963741935.1. Lineage (GTDB taxonomy): Bacteria > Bacteroidota > Bacteroidia > Bacteroidales > VadinHA17 > LD21. The sequence continues at coordinate 201,938 of CAVUJY010000014.1, forward strand.
GAATATTATCTGTGCAGTGAGGGTGAAGTCATGAAGGCAGCATTGCCATCTGAATTGAGTATCAGTACATATAAACCACGTCTTGAAACTTTCATTGAACTTGCCGCCAGATTTACTGAAGATGAACTGAATGTGATACTTGATAAACTGAATAAGGCTCCACGACAGTTTTCGCTTCTTGCTGCATATCTGAAGACTTACTGATTACAGGACCGGTTCACAGATATTGCCGGTCAGTAAATCAATGCTTTTATCAGAATCCGGATCATCGGCAGGAAGTATTGACACTTAATTCAAAAAAAAATTCTTACATCCAGGTCGGTGACAGTATCAAGAATTTCCGAAAAGGAAAATTACACGGAACCTGTTAAGGCTTTAAGTGAAGCACAGAAGGAGGCATATAATTCAATTACTTCACAGTTCGCTGAGAAAGAAATTGTATTGTTGCATGGAGTCACCTCCAGCGGTAAGACAGAGATATATATTCATCTTATTGATGAACAGCTGAAGAAAGGGAAACAGGTACTGTATATGCTTCCGGAGATTGCTCTTACCACACAGATAATATTACGACTTAAAAAACATTTTGGAGCAGTTACAGGTGTTTATCATTCCCGGTTCAGTGATGCTGAAAGAGTAGAGATCTGGAACAAGGTGTCGGATAGTGACGTTACAACGGGATACAGGTTAATTCTTGGAGTAAGATCCTCAATATTTCTGCCTTTTAGCGACCTTGGGCTTGTAATAATTGATGAAGAACATGACGGGTCTTATAAGCAACATGATCCTGCTCCACGCTATCATGCCCGCGATTCTGCAATAATGCTGGCTGCACTTCATAAGGCTAAAACATTACTGGGTTCTGCTTCTCCATCAGTTGAGAGCTATAATAATGCTATTACCGGGAAGTACGGTCTAACGGTATTAAAGGAAAGATACGGACTTATAAAGCTGCCTGAAATAGTTATTGCCAATACTCGTGAAGCATACAGGAAGAAGCTGATGGTTTCCCATTTTACTCCTGAACTGCTTTATGCAATGGATGATGCGCTGGGAAAGGAGGAACAGATTATCCTTTTTCAGAACAGAAGAGGTTTTTCTCCATATATTGAGTGTTCCGAATGCGGATGGATACCTGTATGCATTAATTGTGCAGTAAACCTGACCTATCATAAAGCGATCGGGAAATTGGTTTGCCATTATTGTGGTTACAGCACAGAAATGCCACACAAGTGTGGGAATTGCCATTCTACAGGGATGGAGACAAAAGGCTTTGGTACTGAAAAGATTGAGGATGAAATAAAAATAGTTTTTCCTGCAGCCAGGGTGGCCAGAATGGATCAGGATACCACAAGAAATAAAAACTCTTTTAATAAAATAATCAGGGCTTTTGAGGACAGGAAAATAGATATCCTTATCGGAACCCAGATGATATCAAAAGGACTCGATTTCGAAAATCTTACTGTTGTGGGAGTGTTAAATGCTGATAACCTTCTTAATTATCCTGACTTCCGTGCTCATGAAAGAAGCTTTCAGCTTATGGAACAGGTTAGTGGAAGAGCAGGACGCCGGCAAAAGCATGGAAAGGTTGTGATACAAACATCTGATCCGGCTAACAAAATAATAAGAATGGTATTGCGTCATGACTATATCGGAATGTTTAAGATGCAGGCAGAGGAACGCAGGGATTTTAACTATCCTCCCTTTTGCAGAATGATCAAAATAAGCATTAAACATAAGGACCGGGCCAGTCTGAATAATTTTTCCGACATTCTTGGGAATGAGCTTAAACTGATATTCGGGAAAAGAATTCTTGGCCCTGAATCACCTGTAATTTCACAGGTACAGCAATGGTATATAAAAACTATCCTGATAAAAATTGAAAGAGAAAGAGCTCCTGCTAAAGCCAAACAACTTATAATGGATGCAATTGATAAAGTTGAAAAAGAAAAAGGGGCATCATCGCTCAGGATTTCAGTAGATGTGGATCCGTATTGATTAAGGGCGCAAAGACACAACGGCGCAATGGCGTAACGGCACAACGGAAATAAGAGGAGACTGAGGGAGCGACTAAGTAAATAAGTAACTGAGTAATTAAGTAATTAATTGCAAGATTAGGATGAAAACCGTGAAACTCCGTGTTCCCTCGTGTTCACCGTGGTAAGAAAAAGGCCCAATGGCTTAACGGAAGAAGGAGAGGCAATAGTGGAAGGGAGTAACCGGTATCAAAAAAGATATTAAATTTGAAGACAATAAATTTGAAAATGAAAATAGAAGTTTCAAACGGGGAGATTATTGATAAGCTACGATAATTCAGATTAAGCTGGAAAGGATTAAAGACAAGGCAAAGCTGTCAAATCTGCAAAGAGAATTTGATGAGCTGTCTGCCTCCTCCGATGCCATCATCAGCACAAAAGACCCTTTATATAAGGCATTATATGATGTAAATTGTGAGCTCTGGGATATTGAAGATCATATCCGTGATCTTGAACGCAATAAAGATTTTGGAGAGGACTTCATCAATACTGCACGTGCTGTATATTTTAAAAACGACAGACGCTCAGAAATCAAGAGGGAAATCAATATTAAAACTTCCTCAGGATTGATTGAGGAAAAATCTTACGAAAAATACTGAAATGCGACTTCTGGTAATAAGAACCTCTGCGATGGGTGATGCTGCCTTAACAGTTCCTGTTCTGACAGGAATGAGGAAACAGTACCCCGATATTGAGATGGTCTTACTTACACGAAGCATCTTTAAACCCTTTTTCTCATCAATCAATGGGTTTACAGCTTTTTTTCCCCGATCTGAAGGGAAGACATAAAGGTGTTATTGGACTAATAAGACTTTACAATGATATAAGGACTGAGGGTAAAATTGATTATGTGATTGATCTTCACGATGTCCTTAGATCGAAGATATTATCAATGTTTTTCAGACTTTCAGGAGTACCTGTTTCGGTCATAAACAAGGGAAGGAAGGAAAAGAATGATGTGATTACGGGTAGGAATAAGATACAGCTCAAGCATTCGGTAGAGAGGTATTGTGATACTTTTGCCCGTGCAGGATTTCCGGTAATTCCTGATGAGGGTATAACGATTGATCCATTATCGGAGGCTTACAATAAAGCTGATCTTCTGATAACCCATAAGGGCGTCTTAAATATCGGAGTAGCGCCATATGCCAAACATAAATTAAAAATGTGGCCTGAAGATAATATGATGAGATTGCTTGAGATGATTAGCGACCATCATAAGTGTAAATTCTGGCTTTTCGGGGGAACTGATGAATCAGAAAGGCTGACCAGATTTAAGGGGCTGGTGCCCGATTCTGTTAATACCTCAGGAATGTTGACTCTTGATGAGGAACTGGCGCTGATGAGCAAGCTTGACTTTATGATAGCTATGGATTCCTCAAATATGCATATGGCAGCACTTGTCGGAACTAAGGTGATATCAATCTGGGGAGGGACCGATCCATTAAACGGTTTCGGAGCATGGAACCAGCCAGGGGATTATTCTATAAGGATTCCTGTAGAGGAACTGACCTGCAGGCCTTGTACTGTATTTGGCAAAGGTGAATGTAAAAGGGGTGATTTTGCATGCATGAACTGGCTGACTCCAGAGATGGTGTATAAAAAAATTGATTCACTGGTAATCGTCAAATACTGGTATTGTGACAAAATTCTCAATAAAATCAACATAAAATATTATAATCATGAACTTTGAGGACAATAAAGACAAGGGTATAGGAAAATTTACATCAGGTACCTCCAAAAGAAGATTTGTTATCGGTATAGTGGTATTTGCAATTTTGATACTCGGCGTTTTATTCCAGAAAAAATCTGAACCTGATGAGAAAAACCCTGTGGACCTTGTTAATCCTCTTATGGGAACAGATTCTGAGTATAAGCTGTCAAACGGGAATACCTACCCTGCGATTGCTCTTCCCTGGGGAATGAATTTCTGGACACCCCAGACCCGTAATATGGGAAACGGATGGGCTTATACTTACAATGATTATAAGATAATGGGTATAAAGCAAACCCATCAGCCAAGTCCATGGATTAATGATTATGCAGCATTTTCTCTTATGCCGATAACCGGTAAAATCAGATTTAAGGAGAGTGAAAGAGCATCATGGTTCTCACACAAGTCTGAAGAGGCACGTCCATATTATTATAGTGTATATCTTGCTGATTATGATGTTACTGCAGAGGTAACTCCGACTGAAAGAGCTGCAATATTCCGCTTTACATTTCCTGAAAATGACTCCTCATATATTCTTACTTGATGGATTTAATAAAGGATCAATGGTAAAAATAATTCCCTCAGAAAGAAAGGTGATAGGGTATTGCCGTAATAACAGCGGAGGTGTGCCTGAGAATTTTCATAATTATTTTGTTGCAATTTTTGACAAAGATTTTAGCTTCAACTGCCACATGGCATGGAGACACACTGACTGCCAACAGTCTGGAGGCTGAAAGTAATCACGTTGGTGCTGTGCTGGGGTTTAAAACAAAAAGAGGTGAAAAAATTAATGTCAGGATAGCTTCATCATTCATAAGTCCTGAACAAGCCATGCTTAACCTTAACAGGGAGACTTCCGGGAAAGATTTTGAAATAGTAAAGAACGAAGGGCATGATGCATGGAATAAACAACTGAACAGAATTGAGGTTGCCGGAGGTACCCTTGACCAGCAGAGGACATTTTATTCCTGTCTTTACAGGATGCTGTTATTTCCAAGGCAGTTTTTTGAATTAAATGCAAACAATGAAGTTGTGCATTATAGTCCTTATAATGGAGAAGTATTGCCTGGTTATATGTACACCGATAACGGATTCTGGGACACCTTCAGGGCACTCTTTCCCTTTTTCACCCTCATGTACCCCGATGTTGATTCGAAGATAATGGAGGGCCTTGTAAATGCCTATAAAGAGAGCGGCTGGTTGCCCGAGTGGGCAAGTCCCGGTCATCGTGATTGTATGATTGGTTCCAACTCAGCTTCGCTTATTGCTGATGCCTATAATAAAGGTATAAGAGGTTATGATATTGAAACCCTGTATGATGCAATAATCAAAAATACAAAAGGTCCGGGCCCGGTTTCATCTGTTGGAAGGTTAGGGGCAGATTATTATAATGATCTGGGTTATGTTCCATATAACGTAGGTATAAATGAAAATGCAGCACGCACACTTGAGTATGCTTATGCTGACTTCTGTATCTGGCAGCTTGCAAAAGAGCTGGGTAAACCCCAGGAAGAGATCGATCTGTATGCTAAAAGAGCAATGAACTATAAGAATGTATTTGATGAAGGAAGAAAGCTTATGAGGGGCCGAAACCAGGATGGAACATTTCAATCGCCTTTTAGTCCTTATAAATGGGGTGATGCCTTCACTGAAGGTAACAGCTGGCATTACACATGGAGTGTTTTTCAGGATGTTGCAGGACTGGTGAATCTGATGGGAGGCAGGGAGGATTTTATTGCAAAGCTTGACTCAGTGTTCGAGGTACCACCGATATTCGATTATTCCTATTACGGACAGGTTATACATGAGATAAGAGAGATGCAGATCGCAAATATGGGTAACTATGCTCATGGTAATCAGCCAATTCAGCATATGATATATCTCTATAATTATGCAGGAGAACCATGGAAGGCACAGTTCAGGGTAAGGCAGGTGATGGACAAACTTTACAACTATACTCCTGATGGTTATTGCGGCGATGAAGACAACGGCCAGACTTCTGCATGGTATGTATTCTCTGCTCTTGGCTTTTATCCGGTTACTCCCGGAACAGATGAATATGTCTTCGGATCACCGCTTTTCAGCAAAGTGACCTTGAATTTTGAAAACGGGAAAAAACTGGTTATTGATGCTCAGGACAACAATAAGGAAAATGTTTATGTTCAGGATATTCAGTTGAACCGTAAAAAAATAAACAGGAACTATATAACCAATTCCGAGCTTCAAAACGGAGGGAAGTTAATATTCAGGATGGGCTCTGTACCTGAAAAGAAAAGAGGAACAGATGAAGAGAGCTATCCGTATTCAATGAGCAGAAAATAGCTGGATCTCCTTTATAATTTAAGTTTTATCTTATATTTCACCAGCAATGCTGTGAGGCCTACCATCAGTAAGGCCCATGCCAGTGAACCGGCAATTACTACTATTGGTATTCCTGAATGCTTGTAAATAAGCAAAGGGATTCCGGTACTCCAGATAAGATAATAGATGATATCAGGAGCAAGGTAGGTAGTAAGTGAATTTTCACCGGCAGGTTTGAGAAAGAAGGTCCACTTAGTCTGTTTCTTTATATCAATTATCCAGTAGAGTAATGTAAACAGTATCATGCTTATCCCGTTGCAGATAAGACCCCAGCTGGGAGTAGCCTGTATTTTTGATATAATGAACCATTTCCGCAGAACGAATCCGGTTATTATACTCAGAATTCCGATTGTAACAATTGTTACAATTAATTTGAAGGATCAGATTTTGAGTACTTTTTAAGTATAAGGGCAATTAGCATTCCTGAGATGACAATAAGGGGTACGTTACCTTCAATTATTACACCAAGGATTGGTTTTGCAGGATCAAGAAAGCCCAGCATATCAAGTTTTGAAAGAATATTCAGAGCAAGGAAAAACAGCAAAGCGATTGTTGTCCCGATAATATTATCCCTTACAAAATAGTATACCAGTGCTGAGGCAAGATAACCCCAGCCTATAAGTCCCAGAATACCCCACCAGCTGGTAATTAATGAACCGTTGTTTTCTATTTCACCTGATCTGAATCTGAATATCAGAAATATAAGAAGTGCAATTCCTAAAAGTTTTAGTCCGGCTATTGTAAAGAAGTTCTTATCATTTTCTTCATATTGGTTCCAGATCAAAAATACACCGACATACATTAGTATAGCCCACAGGTTCTTACTGATATGGGTAAATTCCGGATTCACTCTTCCGGAATTAAGCATGAGGACACCAATGATGATGAGGCTTACTGACCGGATCACAATATGACGAATTACAGTATAGGGATCTTCACCATTCTTAATTCTTTTGCCAATTGAATAGGGGATAGCCATTCCGACCATGAACAGGAAACCGGGGAACACCCAGTCGGCCAGACCCATTCCGTCGAAGCTGGCAGCTCTGTGCCCAAGCCACGCGGGTACTCCGGGCATATACAGATCGTTAACAAAAAGCATCAATACAAGGGTTAGTCCCCGCATGATATCAATTGAAGAGATCCTTTCACTTTCAGCCATACAGATATTATTGAATATTAAAGTTCAATGCTTAAAATAAATGTAAATGTAATTATTAATGTATGAAGGAAACAACTTATTT